>NZ_JBBBEN010000089.1:210562-228795 GCF_037137275.1 Streptomyces pratensis
GGGCGCGCGCCCCGCTCCGTGCCGCTGTCCACTCTCGCCACCCGCTGCCCCGATCCCGTTGTCGTACTGCGGCCGGTTGACGAACGGCCCAACGCCTGGCGGGGGTGCGTTCGACTGAGCCAGACGAGTCATGACGGGGCGTCAGGTGGGCGCGAGCGCCTCTCCGTGCGCCGGAGAGCCCTCACAGCGCGTCGGCATGAGCGAGGGCCTCCTGGAGTTCGGCCGCGTCGGGCGGGTCGGCCCCCGCCCGGCTCACGGTGACGGCGGCCGAGGCGACGGCGTGCCGCAGGACGTCGGCGACCGTCGCGCGGCCGGGGGCACGCAGCCGCGCCCGGCCCTGCCCGCCGAGCAGGCTGTGCCGGGCCAGCGCGTGCAGCGTGCCGGACATGAAGGCGTCGCCCGCTCCGACGGTGTCGGCGACGGCGACGGGCAGCGCGCGGGCGGTGGCACGGCCGCCGTCGAACACCGCGAACGCGCCGGCGCCGCCCCGGGTGACGAGGACGAGTGCGGGACCGGCGGCGAGCCACCGCTCGGCGACGTGCTCCGGAGCCTCGCCCGGGTAGAGCCAGGACAGGTCCTCGTCGCTGGCCTTCACCACGTCGCTCAGAGCGACGCAGCGCTCGACGCGGGCCACCGCCGGGGTGTGCTCACCCATCAGACCGGGCCGCACGTTGGGGTCGTAGCTCACCGTGGCGTGCGCCCGCAGCGACTCCACGTCGGCCAGGACGGTCGCGGCCCCGGGCTCCAGGACCGCCGCCAGGGAGCCGGTGTGCACGTGCGACGGGGGCCGGGCGAGCGCCACCGGGCCCAGGCTCCAGCCGATCTCGAAGGCGTACGCAGCGTGCCCGGCGTCGTCCAGGGTGACGGCGGCGGTGGGCGTGGGTGCGGTCGAGGCGTCGGTGCGGACCTCGGCCCCGGCCGCGGTCAGCCGGTCCCGGATGAGCCGCCCGTGCCCGTCGGCGCCGAGCTGGGTGAGCAGGGTGACGTCGCGGCCGAGCCGGGCCAGGCCGTACGCGACGTTCGCCGGGCTGCCGCCCGGGTGGACCCGGTCGGCCTCGCCCGGCGTCCGGACGATGTCGGCGACGCATTCTCCGATGACCAGCAGATCCAGTCGGTCGTGCATGGGGGCAGGTCTCCTGGGGCGCCGTGGGGCGGGTGTCCTCTCCAGCCTGGCAGCTTCCGCCCCGTCCGCCCCTTCGTGGCGTCCGGCCGGAGACACGAAGGGGCGGGCGGGGCCCGTGGCGCGGCATGTGCCCCGCGCGGCGCGGGCGGCCGGCTCCGCCGGCCCGAGCGGCGTCCCCGCGGGCCCGCCGGCCGCCGGAAGGCCGGGGCGCCCGCGTACGGTCCCCGGCACCGCCGCGACCTCAGCTCGCCCGCGCGGCCTCCAGCGCGTCGGCGACCAGCCCCAGGAACCGGGCGTGGTCGCGGGGGCCGTAGAGGGGCTCGGGGTTCCACGGGACGACCGGCGTCGCCCGGTCGTCGCTTCCACGCAACGCGTCGAGCGACCCGGCGTGCGCGCGGACGTCGGTGAGGATCACGTCGGGGCGCAGCGCGAACGTGTCCGACCGGTCGAGCGTGGACCAGTTCGCCCCGGGGCCTTCGGCCGGCTCCACCGTCCGGACGCCGAGTGCGGTGAGGACGCGCAGCTCGGGCCACATCCTCGGGCGCGCGACATGGGCCCGGTCCGGGCCGGCCGGGGACAGGGCGAGCACCCTGGGCGCGTCGGCGGACCCGGCGGCCAGGGAGCGCAGCCGCTCACGGACGGCCGTCAGGTCCCGGCTCGCGTCCGTGCGTTGTGCGGCTCCGAGGGAGCGCGCCAGTTCGGTGAACCGCTCGCCTATCTCGTCGAACGAACGGGTCTGGCCGACGTCGACGACGACCACCGGGACCCGCTCCTCCAGGTGCTTGGCGGTCTCGGGGGCCAGCCCGTAGACGTGCCCGTCGCCGTAGCTGACGGCCACCACGAGGTCCGGCTCCGCGCTCAGCAGCCGTTCCACGTCCAGACTGCCGCCCGCCCCGAGGTAGTCGACCTCCTCCAGCGGCAGTGTGCCGGTCTTGGCCCGGTCGGGGGCCGGGCCGTCGTGGTCGGAGCCGTATATCCCGACCGGCCGGACCCCGAGGTCCCACAGCGTGGCGCCGGCCTGGACATAGGCGAGCACCCGCCGCGGCGTCCGGGGGGCCGACGACCGCCGGCCCCGGTCGTCGGAGAACCGCCATCCGCTCTGTTCCGTCACGTCACACACGCCCCTCTGCCGCCGACTGACGTTCCGTTCGTCCGACTTCGCACAGGTGTACCTGCCCACACCCCCGTCGCCACACGCCTACGGCCGGAACGTCTGCCCCCTGGGCGCCGCGCCGCTCAACGCGGTCGCGGCGCGCACGTCACCGCTCGCGGGAGCGGGCGCCGTCGAAGGCGGCGCGATCCCGCTCATTCCGCGCCCTCGGCGGACTCCTCCTTCCTCTCCTCCCGCGCTTGCCGGCCCAGTTCGACGTTGAACTGGGCCCCGGCCAAGAGCGAGAGATTGGCGAACCAGACCCAGATCAGAAAGACGACGATCCCGGCGAGCGAACCGTAGAGCCTGCTGTAGCTGCCGATGCTCGTCGCGTACAGCGCGAAGCCCGCCGATGCGGTCAGCCACAGGAACGCGGCCAGGACCCCGCCGGGCAGCCCTCGGCGCACGCCGCGCGCCGGGCGCGGCCCGGTGCGGAAGAGCACCAGGATCAGGCAGGCGACGACGCAGAGCAGCACCGGCCATTTGAGGACCGACCACAGCATCTCGTCCGCGGCGGCCAGGCCGACGCGGCGGCCGAGCCAGCGGGCCAGCGGGCCCGTGAGGACCAGGGCGAAGGCGCCGGTCATCAGCAGGACGAGCAGCCCGATCGCCGAGACGACGATGATGTGTGCCTTGCGCAGTGCGGGCCGGACGTCACGGACGTGGTGCATGGCGTGGAGCGCCCGCCGGAAAACGGCCAGATAGCTGCTGGCCGACCACAGGGCGCTCACGCTTCCGGTCGCCACGAACACCCATACGGCGGTGTGCTCCTCTGTGGCCGCCTCCAACGGGCGGCGCAGCGCCTCCCCGGACTCGGCGGGGGCGAAGGCCGTGATGTCGGCGATCAGAGCCTCGGTCGCCGCGGGGTTGGTCAGTCCGATCACCGCCACGGTGACGAGGAGCGTCGGCAGGAGCGCCAGGATGGCGTAGTACGTCAGGGCCGCGGCCCAGTCCGACACGTCGTCGTTCCACAGCGAGAGGGGGGTGCGGCGCAGGGCGGTGAGCCAGCGGCGCGGTGTGCCGGGGCGCTCGGCGGCGGGGGCGGCGCTTTCCGCTGCTGCGGCGGTCTGGGTGGGCACGCTGGCACTCCGGGGGTGGGGGCGGACGCGGGGGCGGACGGCGGTCCGTCCGACGGACGCTCCGACCGCTTCCGTTCCTCTCCTGCCTCGTCCAGACGAAAGCACACCCCGGGGAGCGCCCCTCTCGCCGCCGGGCGCCCCCGGAGCGCCGCCGGCTCGGTGGTCGGCCGGTCAGTCGTTGACGGCCGTGAGCAGCACCACCGCGTCCTGGAGTGCCAGCAGCCCGTGCCGCTCCTGCGGGACGGGGTGCAGGGCGCCGGCCGGCAGTTCCGCGTCGCCGGAAGAGGCCGTGAGGCGGACCGTGCCGTGCAGGACGAGGAGGGAGGCGGCGGGCGGGGCGTTGTGCTCGTCCAGCGCGGTCCCCGCGGTGAGGGCGATCACCGTCTGCCGCAAGGGGGGCTGCTGGACCAGGAGGCGGGCGCTGCGGCCGTGCGCGGAGGCGCGGGCCGCGGCCAGGTGTTCCTCTGCCAGTGCGTTGAGATCGTCCATGGGCCCACTGTGCCGCAGCGACGCCCGGCCCGCGATTCTGCGGACGGCGGGAATGAGGCGGCCCGCGCCCCCGCCCGGACGGGAACGGTGTGCGGCCCGTCCGCCGGGCGGGTGACCTCACTCACCCGCGGACGGGGCCGCCGTCCTCCCGGCCGGACCGTCAGAGACCGTCCGTGTACAGCAGCCGGTCGGGGGAGCCCTGGCCGAGGCCCGACAGGACGTCCGGGGTGGCCGTGTCCGTCAGTCGGCGCGCCACGGTGGCAGGAGAGGCCGCCGGGTCCGTCTCCTTGTGGAGGGCGGCGACCCCGGCGACGTGCGGGCTCGCCATGGACGTGCCGTCGAGCGCGACCGTTCCGCCGCCGAGGCGTGCGGAGAGGATGTCGGCGCCGGGTGCGTACAGCGCCAGGCACACCCCCCAGTTGCTGAAGGCGGTCTCCCGGTCCTCCCGGTCGCTGGCTCCGACCGCGACCACGCCGTCGGCGGCGGCCGGAGAGACGTCGCAGGCGTCGCGGTCGTCGTTCCCTGCCGCCACGACCGGCAGCACGCCCGCGTC
The DNA here is from genome assembly GCF_037137275.1 of Streptomyces pratensis. Lineage (GTDB taxonomy): Bacteria > Actinomycetota > Actinomycetes > Streptomycetales > Streptomycetaceae > Streptomyces > Streptomyces pratensis_B. The sequence goes on from NZ_JBBBEN010000089.1 coordinate 214,957, forward strand.
GGCGACGGCCTCGACCGCCGCGTCGATGGAGCGGGACCGGGACCCGCCCAGCGAGGCGTTCAGCACGGCCGGGGCTCCGCTGCGCGTCGCGTCCTGGGCGACCCAGTCGAAGCCGGCCAGGACGCCGGCCCAGGTGCCGCTGCCCTGGCAGTCCAGCACGCGTACGTTGACCAGCGAGGCCTCCTGGGCCACGCCGAGGGTGGCGCCGCCGACGGTGCCCGCGACGTGCGTGCCGTGGCCGTTGCAGTCCATGCCGTCACGGCCGTCTCCGACGGAGTCGTACCCGTTCACCACACGGCCTGCGAACTCCGCGTGGGTGGAGTCGATGCCGGTGTCGACGACGTAGACCTTGACGCCCTGGCCGGTGGCCGTGGTGGTGAAGGTGTCGTCCAGCGGAAGGGTCCGCTGGTCGATGCGGTCGGTGCCCCAGCCGGCGGCGGGGGCGCGCAGCGGGGCGGGGGCCGGCGCGGGGACGGTCACCTCCGCGTTCTCCTCCACGGCGAGCACCCCGGGCACGGCCCGCACCGCTTCGAGCTCGGCGGTGGTGAGCGTGGCGGCGAAGCCGTGCAGCACCTTGCCGTACGTGAACAGAGGGCGGAGCCCGAACTCGCGCAGGACGGTGTCCGGCGAGATTCCGGTCTCCAGGGTGACGATGTACTGCCCGGGCACGGCCCGGGCTGACCGCTCCACCGGGACGCCCTCCGGTCCTGTGTCGGCGGAGGCCGGGGCGGGGGCGCCGATCAGAGGGGTGATCAGCAGCAGGGCGGTGGAGGCCCATCGGGCGGGCAGGCGCATGCGTTCTCCTCGGGGTGGGGGCTCCGTTCACGGAGCGGGTGCGTCCGTGAAGCACGAACACCCCGTTCCTTCGACCCCGCCCCCCGGGCGCCTTAGCGGGTTCAGCCGGACAGCGCAACGCTCGGCGTCAGCGCCAGCCCGCCGAGCCCGTCCTCCGCGGCGGGGTCGCGGTCGCGGCCCGTCCACCTGCCGACCGCCACCTCGGCGGTGATGCCGGGGCCGAACCCGGCGATCAGGCCCTGTGCGGACTCGGCCGCGCCTCCGTCGTCGAAAAGCCGCGCCAGCGCGTCGAAGACGACGGAGCTGGCGATGTTGCCCCGCTCTGTGAGCGTGGCCCGGCTGTAGCGGAACATCTCCGGCGGCACTTTCAGGAAGTGGCACAAGTCGTCCAGAATCCGCGGCCCGCCCGCGTGCACGATGAAGAAGTCCATCGCGGGGACGGACCAGCCGTGCAGGTCGACCAGGTCCTGGAGGACCGGGGCCAGCATCTCCATCGTGCCGGGGACCCGCTTGTCCAGCAGGAAGTGGAATCCGGTGTCGCGGACCGCGTAGGAGATCCAGTCCTCCGTGTCGGGCACCAGATGCGAGCCGTTGCGCTCCAAGCGCATCCCGGTGCCTCCCTGCCCCCGGACGACGGCAGCGGAGATGGCGTCTCCGAACAGTCCGTTGGAGAGCAGCGAGCCGACCCCGATGTCGGTGGGCTGGTAGCAGAGCGAGCAGAACTCGCAGGAGACGATGAGGACGTTGGCCTCCGGGTAGGCCAGGCAGAAATCGTGCGCGCGGTTGATCGCCGCACCGCCCGCGGCACACCCGAGCTGCGCGATGGGCAGTTGTCGGGTCTCGGACCGAAAGCCCATGGTGTTGATGAGCCAGGCGGTCAGCGAGGGCATCATGAAGCCCGTGCAGGACACGTAGACGATCAGATCGATGTCGGCCGGTTCCGTCCCGGCGTTCTCAAGAGCCCGCCGGACCACTTCGGGGACCCGCGTCTTCGCCTCGGCCTCGTACACCTGGTTGCGTACTTCGAAACCGGGGTGCTTGAGGGTCTCCTCCACGGGCTGGACGAGATGACGGGTCTGCACACCGGTGTTCTGGATGAGTCTCAGGACGAGGTCGCGCTGTGGGTGGCGGGCGTGGGTCTCCCGGGCCAGGTCCAGGGTCTGCTGCATCGTGATGACGTGCTCGGGCACAGCGATGGCCGGTCGGCACAGAGTCGCCATGGGTTCTCCTCGTTCTCTGAAGCGGAGGCTCTCGTCACCATGTGACGGGCAGGGCGAGCGGGTAACGCCAGATCGACGTCGTGTTCCACGAGACGTCCTCGGGCGGCACGTCGAGTCGCAGGGCGGGGAAGCGGGCCAACAGCGTGGCGAAGGCCACTTCCAGTTCCATGGTGGCGAGCGGCGCGCCCAGGCAGTGGTGGGCGCCCCACCCGAACGTCATGTGCGGGATGGACGGCCGGTCGGGGTCCAGCTCGTCGGGGCGTTCGAACTTGGCGGCGTCCCGGTTGGCCGTCAGGTAGGAGACGTGGACCACGTCGCCGGCCTTGATGGCGACGCCGCCGAGCTCCACGTCCTCCAGGGCGATGCGCGGAATGCCGACGCCCTTGCGGAAGGGGATGTGGCGCAGCAGCTCCTCCAGGGCACGGGGCAGCCGCTGCGGTTCGGCCCTCAGGGCGCCGAGCAGTTCGGGACGGGTCAGCAGGGTGTAGGCGATGTTGCCGAGCTGGTAGGTCGTGGTGTCCTGACCGGTGATGAGCAGGACCATCGCCATGACGGTCAGCTCGTCGTCGTCGAGCAGTTCCGCGCCGTCCCGGGCGGTGGCCAGGGTGCTGATGAGGTCCTCGCCCGGTGAGCGGCGCCTCTCGGCAGTCAGCTCGCCGAAGTAGGCGCGCAGTTCCGCCTTGGCGCGCACCGCGTCCGCCTTGCCCGCGGCCCCGACGTTCATCATCGTCATGGCGTGGGCGCGGAGCCAGCGGCGGTCGGCCTCCGGGATGCCCAGCGCCTCGCAGATGGTGATCAGCGGCAGCGGGGCGGAGACCCGGGCCACGAAGTCGGCCGGGGAGCCCGCGTCCTCCATCTCGTCCAGCAGCCGGTCCACGACGCGCTGAGTCCCCTCCCGCATCTGCTCGACGCGGCGCGGGGTGAAGCTCTTGGCCACCAGGCCGCGCAGCCGGCTGCTGGCGGGCGGGTCCATGAGGTTGATGGACTCCGCCTGGACGATCGGCTCTGGGGTCATCCGCGGGAAGTCCCGGCCGAGGACCGCGCTGCGGCTGAAGCGCCGGTCGGTGGTGACCGTCCGGACGTCCTCGTAGCGGGTGACGAGCCAGGCCTCGCCCTCTCCGTACGGCATACGGATGCGGGACACCGGCTCCTGGGTCAGCAACTGCTTGAGCTGGGGGTCGAATTCCAGTTGCTCCGCGAAGTCGAAGGGACAGCTCCGTACGGTTTCCTTGCTCTGGACCGGGGTGTTCTCCACCGAGGTTCTCCCAATGACCGGTTCGGGGAAATGAAGGCGTGCCGGCTCCGGGCCGGGGAACAGACCTCCCCTGTGTCCCCCGCCGCGCCACGAAACATGTCACTCGCACTCCTCAGTCAGCCGATTAGAGGGGGAGTCGGCCGACTCGCAGGGCCGTTGGGCCCAGTCGATCCGCTCACACGGAGGAAATCGCACTGATCTGCGGTCCCGTGCGGTAGGCCTCCGGGGAACAGCTCACCTCACTTCGATCCCGGGAGGGGAAAGGCATGACGGAAAGTGATCAGCGCCGGTATGCACGTCCCGGCCGGCGCACCTTCGTGCGGGGGGTGGCCGGGCTCGTGGGGGCCACGGGCCTGGCCGGAGCGGTGTCAGCCGGTTCCGCCTACGGAGCGCCGGGCGGGGGCGGGAGGGCCGCCGGCGCCGACGACGGCCGTGTGGAGTTCCACGGGGCGCACCAAGCCGGCATCCTCACCCCGCAGCAGCCCTTCGGGGGCTTCGCGGCGTTCGACGTACTGGCCCGCGACCGGGCGGAGCTGACCGGGCTCCTCCGGAAGCTGACCGAGCGGTGCCGCACCCTGACGGCGGGCGTCGTCCCGGAGGACCCGGACGTGGCGGCGGTGCGGGGCCCTGAGGACCGGCTGACGGTCACCGTCGGTGTGGGGGCCTCCCTGTTCGACGACCGGTTCGGGCTGGCGGGGGCCCGGCCGCCCGGTCTGGTCCCGATGCCGGCGTTCCCCGGGGACCGGCTCGACGGCAAGAGCTGTCACGGCGATCTCTCGGTGCAGGTGTGCGCCCAGCATCCGGACGCGGTGCTGCACGTGGTGCGGGACCTGGCCCGGGAGACGGCGGGGCTGCTGCGGACGCGGTGGCGGGTGGACGGCTTCCTGAACCCCCCGCGTCCCGAGGGCGCCCCCCGGTCGTTCGTCGGCTTCAAGGACGGCACCGCGCACCCGGACACGACGTCGGAGCGGGAGATGGACCGGCTGGTCTGGATCGGGTCGGAGGGGCCCCGCTGGGCGCGCGGCGGGAGCTACCAGGTCCTGCGCACGATCCGGCTCCACGCGGAGGCCTGGGACCAGGTGCCCACGGCTGAGCAGGAGAAGATCTTCGGCCGGCGCAAGTCGACCGGCGCGCCGCTCGACGGCCGCGTGGAGAGCGACCTGCCCGACTACGGACGTGACCCGGAGGGCCGGGTGACGCCGCTGGAATCCCATATCCGCCGGGCCAACCCCCGTACGCCCGGCAGCGAGGACTCGGTCCTGCTGCGCCGGAGCTACAACGTCGACCAGGGGCTCGCCCCCGACGGGACGCTCGACGTGGGGCTCGTCTTCTGCTGCTACCAACAGGACATCGCCCGGCAGTTCGCGACCGTGCAGGGGCGGCTGGAGGGCGAGCGCTTCGCCGACTTCAGCACCACGACGGGCGGCGGCTACTTCCTCGTCCTCCCGGGGGTGGCCGACGACGCGGACTGGTACGGCTCCGCACTGCTGGGCTCCTGACCCCGCGGGGGCGGCCCTGCGGGCCCCGAAAGCCGGCGCGGTGTCTGCCCCCGTCGCCGCCCGAGCCCCACACACAGAACACCCCACTCCCGTCCCCGGTCGCACCATCCGTGCGGCTCCGGACGCACGCGGAGGGCACGACGGAGCCGGACCAACCTCTCGTGCCCGGTGGCTCCCCTCCGCCCCAGGTCTCGCGCGCTCCTCCGCATCCGTTTCCATGAAATGCCGTTCCCGGGGTATCCGTACGTCAGCCATGAGGCTCACTGGACGGGGTGAACACGATGAACGACCGCGTGATGACGGCCTTCGCGCCGAACGAAGAGGCCCGCACCGGCTACGTATGCCGGCCGGAGAAGGCCGCCGACGCACGGGAGGCGGTCAGCAGCTTCGTCGAGCAGCTGCACCCCGCGCCCGCGACGCATGTCGTGCAGAACCTGCTGCTCCTCGTGACGGAGCTGGTGACGAACGCCGTCCGGCACGCGGGGGCGGTCACCGCGCTGCGGCTGACCGCGGACCGCACGGATGTCCATGTCGAGGTCACCGATCCTAGCCCGGTGCTCCCGCAGGACCGTGCCCCCGACCTGACCGGCCGAAGCGGCGGGTTCGGCTGGCCGATGGTCCAGCGGCTGTCCAGGGAGGTCCGGGTCCACGAGGCTCCGGGCGGCGGGAAGGTCATCCTCGCGACCGTGGCCCGCTGACGGGCGGGGGCCTGGCCACGGCCTGCTGGTGGGGCGCCCGGCTCACGGCGCCGGGCGAACGGCCCGTCAGCGTACGACGTCGGGACGCTTCTTCGACAAGGCGCCCGCCGGCCCGACCTGGTGCGCCCCCGCGACCGTATGCAGGGAGCGCAGGGCGATGAGCAGGAATCCGATGTCGTCGAGGTAGACGGGGTCCGGGAGCAGGTCCACCGGCGACACGGTGTAGATGACGGCTGCCCAGACGAGCGCCTTGTCACGGAGCGGAAGGCCGGCGTCGGCCAGCAGCTTCCTGGCTCTGAAGACGCGTGCCAGCAGCACGCCGGTCAGGACCAGAGTGGCCAGGGCGGCCATGGCGCCGGCGACGAGCCACGCGGTGGTGTCCATGACTCCTGTGTACCCCGGGGGTTCCCGGACCGCGAAGGAAGGTGAGCGGAGTCACCGCTTCGGGCCCAGCGAACGCGAGCCGTCCGACGGTCGTGGCCAGGGGCCGGGGCAGCCGGCCCGCGGTACGGGCCCGACCTCCCCGGAGCGGTCGGCTCGGATTGGACGGTGCGGGACGCACGGGTCAGGCGGCCCCGCGACCGCGGGCTTCGGCCCGTCGGCGGCTGCGACGCTTGAGCGCGCGCCGCTCGTTCTCACCGAGGCCTCCCCAGATGCCGGAGTCCTGTCCGTTCTCCAGGGCCCACTCCAGGCAGGCGGCCTGCACGGGGCAGGTCCGGCAGACGGCCTTGGCCTCTTCGGTCTGGACGACCGCGGGCCCGGTGCTCCCGATGGGGAAGAACAGATCCGGGTCCGCCTCGCGGCAGGCCGCGTGCAGGCGCCAGTTCTCCATGCTGCTCACTGCTGCTCACTCCCGAGGTCGATGGGGGTCGTAGGCGAGTGCCGTACGTGTCCTCTGCGGGTGACCGGCGATCGACGCCTCAAACCCGTACGGGTGCGGTGCCTTTCGGTTCCCCGCCGGCAGGGGTCACCTGGTGGGCGACGCGGGCCGGGGGCGGTGGAGGGCCAGGATCGCCTGATCGTCCTGGACCCGGCCACCGGTGTGCCGCCCGATGTCCTCGATCAGCAGGTGGAGGATCTGGGCCGGGGTGGCCGGGGGGCCGGTGGGGGCGCGGCGGTGGAGCAGGACGGGCAGGCGCAGGGCCGCGTCGTAGAAGACTCCGGACTCGTCGCGGGCCTCGGTGACCCCGTCGGTGTAGCAGAGGAGGGTGGCGCCGGGCGGAAAGGGGAACGTGTCGACCGGCGAGCTCCAGGACCCCAGGGCGCTCATGCCGAGCGGCGGCGCCTCCTCGGACGGTTCGAGCGTGGTGGCCCCGCCCTCGGCGTCGAGCAGCACCGGCGGCGGATGGCCCCGGTTGACGACGCGCACGGTGTCGAGGTCGTCGGAGAACTCCGCGATCAGGGCCGTCGTGAACCCCTCCTCCTGCTCCTGGCCTCCGCGCCGGCCCCCCTCGCGCAGGAGCGCCCGTTCCAGGGAGGCCACCAGCCCCGGCAGGTCCCGCGCCTCGTCCGCGGCGTACCGGAAGGCCCCCAGGTCCGCGCAGACGGCGCTCACCGCGCCCAGGCCCTTGCCGCGCACGTCGCCGACCATCACGCGCACCCCGTGGGGGGTGTCCTGGACGACGTAGAGATCGCCGCCGATCATCGCTTCGTCCTCCGCGGGGACGTAGCGGGCCGCGATCCGGAGCTCGCCGAGCCGCGACGGGGGCCTCGGCAGCACGGCGCTCTGGGCCACCGCGGCGACGTGGCGGGCGCGCCGGGTCCGGGCGTCCTGGCCCTCCAGGGTGCGGTTGATGAGGACGGCCAGCACGGTGACGGCCAGCAGGGTGAGCTGGTTGGCGACGCCCCGCTGCCAGCCGAAGGTACCGTCGATCCAGGCCAGGCCGGCGTGGACGGCCATGGCGAGGGCGCCGGTCGCGATGATGCCGCGCAGGCGCAGCAGCGGCGCCGCGGCGACCGGGGCGGCCATGAGGAGCGGGGCCGAGGTCACGTCCGTCGGGGTGACCAGGTCCAGCACGACGGCCAGCACGACGACCCCCACGGGAATCCACTGGGCCCTGCGCGTCTGCACCACTCCCCCACGCTGTACGGAGTCGGGGCCCGCCGCACCCCGGCGGGGGCCGGGTGTGCTCCGCCCGGGGCGCGGTCAGGGCGGCAGGGGCGTCCCGGGGCGGGGTGCGGCGGCGGACGCGGCGTCCAGCCGGATGCGGTGGGCCATCACGGTCTCGGGCTCGTCGATGACGTCGACCCGGACGCCGGGGGTCTCCAGGACCGCCTGGTCCCCGATCTCCGGCGCGGGCACCCGGAGCAGGTGCAGGGGCGGCAGGCCGGTCAGAGGGTGCGGTGGGTGGTCCAGGGGCACCACCTGGACGGTGATGTGCTGCTCCTGCATCGCCTCGGCCAGTGCTGTCCGCTGTCCGGCCATGGTCTGCGGGCCGCCGACCCGGGTGTGCAGGGCCGCCGCCGGGAACAGGGCCCACAGGTCGGCTCCGCGCTCCCTCATCCTGCGGCGACGCTCCCACAGCAGTTCGACGCGGCGTTCCCGCCGGGCGGGGGTGTCCTGGGGGTACTGGCTGCGGTAGAGCGCGTCGGCGTAGGCGGGGGTGCGCAGCAGCTCGGGCACGAGCGCGGGGTGCCAGGTCCGCACGAGGCTCGCCGACGACTCGACTCCGATGACGTCCTGCTGCCAGCTCTCCATCGCGTCCCGCCAGCCGTGCCACCAGCCGGGCAGGTTCGCGGCGCCGATGCCGGCCATGATGGGCTCGGCGACGGCGGGGCCCACTCCGTAGCAGCGCAGGAGTTCGGCGACCTGCCGGGCGTCCAGGGCCGTCTCGGCCCGTTCGATCCGCCGGACGGTGGCCGGGTGGGCGTCCAGAGCCTCGGCGGCGGCTCGGAGGCTCACGCCGGCGCGCTCCCGCAGCAGTCGGAGGCGTACCGCCAGGACACGGTGCTCCACGGTGGGGCCGGAGCGGGCTCGCATACACATGCCTTCCTCGTCGGACCCCGGTTACGGAGCGCCACACATTCTGCCACTTGCAAAGTATGCACTTTGCGTCGAGAGTACATACATGTCGGAAATAGCCATTTGCGCGGAGCGTGCCCCCGATGTCAGGGCTGTCCGAGGTGCACACAGCTGGTGGGTGCCCCGGTCGCCCGAAGGGGCGCCGGAAGCGCGGCATCGGGTGCAGGAGGTGATGCGGGCGTGGGGAGAGCCCGCGGACCGCGTCGACGCGGCCGCTCTGATCGTGACAGAACTGGTCACCAACGCGGTGCAGCACACCAGCACCCGGCGCATCCGCTGCCGGGTCCTGCGTTCGGGTGACGGCGTGCGCGTATGCGTCTGGAACCGCGGCCGAGGCCGCATCCCGGCCCCCGCCTCTCCCGAGGCGTCAGCGGGCCTGGCCCGGACCCCCGCGACGCAGAGCGACGCCCGCGACTGCGGGGAGTCGCTGGACTGCCTGGCGGAGGACGGACGGGGCCTGTTGCTCGTCGACGCGCTGGCCGCCCGCTGGGGCAGCCGCGCCGCGGTGGCGGGGCGCCTCGTCTGGGCCGACCTCGTCTGACCCCTCCGCCTCGCGCCTCCCTCCGGCCCGGCCCACCGGCACGGGCCGGCCGCCCGCCGTCCGCCCAGGGCCCGGTCCGCCCCGCCCGGGCGCTCCCGCCCGTCGACTCCTCAGGCCCGCCGACGACCGGCCGCCGACCGCTGCGGCCCGCCCCGGCCCCAGATCCGGCCCCGGCGGCCTCCCAGCTCCCGCGCGCGGTCAGGCGGAGGACGCACGGCACTCCGGGTGACCCCAGCCGATCGGGTTCTTCGCGATCGGCTCCTTGGCCGCGTACGGCTTCCCACAGCGGCACCGGCCCGCGAAGCGCGCCTTGATCGTCCCGGTCGACCGCCCGGGCCGGTTCACGCCCGTCGCCCCCCGCCCCTTCGCCCCGCCCGGCGCCTCTGAGCCCTCGGCAGGTCCCTTCGTCGACCGCGCGGGAGCGGGCACGGGCCAGTCCGCGGTGCCGTGCGCCGTACCGGCCGCCCGCTGCGCCACGGCCGCCTCGCTCGCGGCCTGGTCGGCGAGCGCGTTGAGCGGGTCGCCCCCGACCTGGTGAGCGGGGACGTGGCGGAAGACGACCTCGCGCTCGCCGAGCAGCGCGTCGATCCGGGTGACCAGCTCCCGGTTGGCGACGGGCTTGCCGGCCGAGGTCTTCCAGCCGTTGCGCTTCCAGCCCGGCAGCCATTTGGTCACGGCGTTCATGGCGTACTGCGAGTCCATCCGCACCTCGACGCGCACCGCCGGGTCGGTGGACTCCAGCAGCTCCGCCAGCGCGGTGAGCTCGGCGACGTTGTTCGTCGCGGTGCCCAGCGGGCCCGCCTCCCAGCGCACGGGGCTGCCCTGGGCGTCGGCGGCCACCCACGCCCAGGCGGCCGGTCCGGGATTGCCCTTGGACGCCCCGTCACACGCGGCGATGATGCACTCGTTCATCACTCGATCATGCCAGCTGCGCGTGACCGGCCCGACCGGCCGTATGTCGATGCCGAGCGCCGCCCGCGGCTCACCCGAGGGCGGCGACGCCCCCGCCGTTCGCACGACCAGGGTTCGCGGCTTGACCTCAACCAAACATGAGGTTTTAGCGTTTCGTTCGTACCCGGGGCCGCACGGCCGACGGGGTCGGCAGGCCACACATTTCGGAGCGCCCCATGGACATGGAAGTCACGGCATGGCACTCGTTGCACAGCGCCATGAACGCCCAGCAGGACCGCAGGCCCTTCTCCAGAACGGCGTTGCGCCGCATCATGCGCTTCGCCCGGCCCCACCGGAGCCGGATCTACCGGTTCCTGCTGCTCAGCGTCGTCACCGCGCTGCTCGCGGTCGCCACACCGGTGCTCGCCGGGCACGTCGTCAACGCCATCGTGAAGGGCGAGGACACCGGGACCGTCACCCGGATCGCCCTGCTCATCGCCCTCATCGCGGTCGCCGAGGCCGGGTTGGGGGTGCTCACCCGCTGGCTGTCGGCGACGCTGGGCGAGGGGCTGATCCTGGACCTGCGCACCGCCGTGTTCGACCACGTGCAGCGGATGCCGGTGGCCTTCTTCACCCGGACCAGGACCGGGGCCCTGGTCAGCCGGCTCAACAACGACGTGATCGGCGCGCAGCGCGCGTTCAGCAACACGCTCTCCGGGGTCGTCTCCAACCTGGTCACCCTGCTGCTGACCCTCACGGTGATGCTCACGATCTCCTGGCAGATCACCCTGCTCTCGCTGGTGCTGCTCCCGGTGTTCGTCGTGCCGGCCCGCCGGATGGGGGCCCGGATGGCCGGACTCCAGCGTGAGGCGGCCGACCACAACGCCGCGATGGGCACCCAGATGACCGAGCGGTTCTCCGCTCCCGGCGCGACCCTCGTGAAGCTGTTCGGCCGACCGTCGGACGAGTCGGACGCGTTCGCCGACCGCGCCCGCCGGGTCCGGGACATCGGCGTCCGCACGGCGATGGCCCAGTCGACGTTCATCACCGCGCTCACCCTGGTCTCGGCCCTGGCACTGGCCCTGGTCTACGGACTCGGCGGCTTCTACGCCCTGCGCGGCAGCCTGGAACCGGGAGCCGTCGTGGCGCTGGCCCTGCTCCTGACCCGGCTGTACGCTCCGCTCACCGCTCTCGCCGGGGCCCGCGTCGAGGTGATGAGCGCGCTCGTCAGCTTCGAGCGGGTCTTCGAGATCCTGGATCTGAAGCCGCTGATCACCGAGAAGCCGGACGCCCGCGAGGTGCCAGAGGGGCCGGTCTCGGTGGAGTTCGACCGGGTCTCCTTCGGCTACCCCTCGGCAAAGAAGGTCTCCCTCGCTTCGCTGGAGGAGGTCGCGACACTCGACAACCGGGGCGGGGCGACCGTCCTGCACGAGGTGTCCTTCCGGGCAGAACCTGGTCAGATGATCGCTCTGGTGGGCTCTTCGGGCGCGGGCAAGTCGACGATCGCGCAGCTCCTGCCCCGGCTGTACGACGCCGACGCGGGCTCCGTGCGACTGAACGGCGTCGACGTGCGCGACCTGAGCGCCGACTCGATCCGGGACACGCTCGGCATGGTCACCCAGGACGGGCACTTGTTCCACGACTCCGTGCGCGCCAATCTGCTGCTGGCCCGGCCCGACGCGTCCGAGGACGACATCTGGGACGCTCTGCGCCGCTCCCGGCTCGACGGTCTGATCGCCTCGCTCCCCAACGGGCTGGACACCGTGGTGGGCGAGCGCGGTTACCGGCTCTCCGGCGGCGAGCGCCAGCGGCTCACCATCGCCCGGCTGCTGCTGGCCCGTCAGCGCGTCGTCATCCTGGACGAGGCGACCGCACATCTCGACTCCACCTCGGAGGCCGCCGTGCAGGAGGCGCTGGCCGAAGCACTGGTGGGCCGGACGGCCGTGGTCATCGCCCACCGGCTCTCCACCGTGCGGGCCGCCGACCGCATCCTGGTCGTCGAGGCGGGCCGGATCGTCGAGAACGGCACGCACACCGAGCTGCTGGCGGCGGGCGGACGATACGAGGAGCTGCACCGCACCCAGTTCGAGCGGCCGGCCGAGGACGGGATGCGGCCGGTCCAGCCGTCGGTCGGCTGACCGGCCCGCCGCTCCCGCCCCTCGCACACCGACGACGCCGTCCGGCCGGACCCCACCGGCCGGGCGGCATCACCGCGTGGCGGTCCGGCCCTGGGAGACGCGCTCGGCCGGCCGCAGCCGCCGCAGCGCGTGCCCGCCGCACCTGCGCCACACCCCCGGGGACACCCGCGGGCGGCCCCCGCCGTTGGTGACCAGAGCGTTCACCGAGGTCATCGGGTCCGCTGCCATGGACTTCGCCAGGAGCGCCCCGACCACCAGCGGGAGCAGTGTCACGGCCAAGGCGGCACCGGCGGTGGTGACGTGCTGGAGGCGGGGGCTTCGCGGCGCTTCACGGTTCATGCGGCCATTCGAGCAGCGGCCCGGGGCCGGGACATCGGGGGACCTACTCAGCGATGACGGCCCGGCATACTCAGGCGCGTGCGGGGGGACGCTCACAGCGGCCGGGAACCCGGGCGGGCCCCGCCCGCCGCCGGACCACGGAGGGATCGCGCCGATGGATGAGGGCCAGGGGCTTTCGGGCAGGCACGGCCGACGCGGCGAGGCCGCGGCGGTGTTCGACGCGCTTGGCGCGGAGTACGAGCACGCCTTCGCCGGTTCGGCGGCCCACCGGGACTCGCTGGACCGGCTGCTGGCGGACCTGCCGCCCGGAAGCCGGGCACTGGACGTGGGCAGCGGGACGGGCCGCCCCACCGCACAGGCCCTGGCGGACGCGGGGCACCGGGTGCTGGGCGTCGACGTGTCACCCGTGATGACCGCTCTCGCGGCCCGCCAGGTGCCGGCCGCCGAGTTCCGGTGCGCCGACATCCGCGACATGCCGGTGCCGAAGGAGGCGTTCGACGCCGTCTGCGTCTACTTCTCGCTGCTGCAGATGCCGCGCGAGGACCAGGGCGAGCTGCTGGAGCGGCTCACCCGGTCGCTGCGGCCCGGCGGCCTGCTGGTCGCCGCCACGGTGCCGGTGGCCGCGGAGGAGGTCGACACGGTGTTCATGGGGCAGCCGGTGCGGGTCTCCAGCTTCGGCGCCGGGGAGTTCGCGGCGCTGCTCAGGCGGGCGGGGCTCGTCGTGGAAGCGGAGTGGAGCGCCTCGTTCACCCCGCGGCATCCGGCGGGCGAGCCCGAGCCCCACCTCTTCCTGCACACCCGCCGCGCCTGACGCCGCGCGCCCCGGCCCCGCCTCCCGCTCCCCGGCCGGCCCACCGGCGGGGAGCGATCCCATACTTCGGAACCCTCGCCCCGCATGTCCCGGCCACCCTTTGGAAAGAGCCGAGAACAAGCCGAATGAATGACAGCGATGGCGCATTTACGCTTCTTCACGAGAAGGTAATGCGAGGGCAAAGTTCTGGTCTATATGCTGAGCTGTAGTCACACCCCCGCGGCGTAACCGGAGTGGGCTTCAACAGCGCTGCCCTCCCGCAATGCACGAGGTGAGGAACTCCTCCGTTCCGAACATTCATGCGGCTGCACGTAACGCATTCGTCAATACGCCCCGACCACACCGCTCCCCGGGCCCACCGGGTGCAGGAGGCAGGCCCCTATGCAATCCCTTGTCGAACCCACCCGGACTTCCGCCGGTCACATGTCCGTGAGCGCAAAGGAATTCGAGGAACGCGCGCACGGCCGGATCTCCGAAATCCTTTTCCTCCTCTGTTCGGATTCCCCTCCCGTCCCCCCGCTGTTCACCGGCCCGGCGCGGGACAGGCCCACGGGCTCCGACGACGCTCACCGACCGGAGAGCGGCCCCCCGTCCATCCGCCTCTGACGGCTTCCCTCCCCCACCCTCCCG
>NZ_JBBBEN010000089.1:228806-276805 GCF_037137275.1 Streptomyces pratensis
CGCGACCGCACCCACAAGGGAAACCCCGTGATCTCCGCGAAGGAACTCAAGAACTCCCACGTCGTGCGACGTGACCTCCTGGCCTCACTCGTCGTCTTCCTCGTCGCCCTGCCGCTGTGCATCGGCATCGCCGTCGCCTCCGGCGTGCCGGCCGAACTGGGCCTGGTCACCGGCATCGTCGGCGGCATCGTCGTCGGTCTGCTGCCCGGCAGCAGACTCCAGGTCAGCGGGCCCGCCGCCGGACTGACCGTCCTCGTCTACGAGGCGGTCAAACAGTTCGGCCTCGGTACGCTCGGCCCGATCGTGCTGGCCGCCGGGCTGCTTCAGGTGGTGCTGGGCGCGGCGCGCTTCGGCCGCTGGTTCCGGGCCATCTCCGTCTCCGTGGTGCAGGGGATGCTGGCCGGGATCGGCCTGGTCATCGTGCTCGGCCAGGTGTACGCCCTGGCCGACACCGAGCAGCCGGGCAGCGGCCTGTCCAATCTGGCGGGGCTGCCGCGACTCGCCGCTCGGATCGTTTCGGACGGGGAGGCGATGACCGCCTTCGGCCTCGGCGCCGGGACGATCGCCGTGCTGCTGCTGTGGCCGAAGCTCCCGGCCGCCGTACGGCTCGTCCCCGCGCCCCTCGCCGCGGTCGGCCTGGCCACCGCCGTCGCCGCCCTGGCCGGCCTGCGCCCCGCGGTGGTCGACGTGAACGGGCTGCTGCACGCCATCGACCCGCCCGGCGGGGCGGAGTTCGGCCGGCTGGCCGACGTGGCGGTCATCGGCACCGTCCTGGCGTTCGCCCTGATCGCCTCGGCCGAGAGCCTGTTCAGCGCGGCGGCCGTCGACCGGATGCACGACGGGCCGCGCACCGACTACGACAAGGAACTGGTGGCGCAGGGCGTCGGCAACACCCTGTGCGGGGCGCTCGGAGCGCTGCCGATGACCGCGGTCATCGTCCGCAGCGCCGCCAACGTCCAGGCCGGGGCGACGACCTCGCTGTCCCGGGTCGCCCACGGCGTGTGGCTGCTGCTGTTCGCCGCGCTGCTGCCGGCGGCCATCGGAGTCATCCCGCTGGCCGCGCTCGCCGGCATCCTCGTACACGCCGGGTGCAAGCTGGTACCCGCGAAGGAGTTCGGTCCGCTGTGGCGCGAACACCGGGGGGAAGCGGTACTGCTGGCGGTCACGGCCCTGGCCATCGTGGTGACCAACCTCTTCGAGGGGGTCGTGCTCGGGCTGCTGCTGGCGGTGATCAAGTCGGCCTGGGAGACCTCACACGTCCAGCTCACCACCCGTGAACTCACCGGGGGGCGGGTGGTCGTGGCACTCTCGGGGAACGCGACCTTCCTCCGGCTGCCGCGCATCCTGGAACAGTTGGAGCGCCTTCCGCAGGACCAGCCCATGGAGCTGGACCTGACCGGACTGCGCCATCTCGACCACGCCTGCCGAGTGGCTCTGGAGAACTGGGCACGTCGGCACAACGACGCGGAGATCGACCCGGTGACGATCCGCCGCTGACGACGACGCGGCGGCCGGTTCTCGGTCAGGGTCAGCGGTCCGGGGCGCCGGAGGACGCGGCACACGTGTCCGGCGCGGGCCGGTGCGAAGGGCCCGGCGCCGCGCACGGCTCCGGGGCGCCCCCGTCCGTGGGGACGCCCCGGAGCCGTGGACGTCAGGCGGCCTGGGCCAGGAGTTCCGCGCGACCGAAGAGCAGTGCGTAGCCGGGCGGAAGGTGGCTGACGACGCGGGTGACGAGGTCCTTGCCCACCAGCTCGGCGATCTCGCTCAACACGACCCCGGCGTCCCATCGGGCGGTCGCCGGGGTGCCCCCGGTGCGCTCGGCGAGATCCCGCACGAAGGCGGACCCGTTGAGCTGGTGGACGTCGGGCGCTTCAGCGGTGAGCAGGAGGGCGGCCTCCCTGGGCAGGGCGGCGGCGAGGGCGACGCGCTCCTCGCCGGTGACCTGCCGGCCGAGAGCGCTCAGCACGGCGCGGAGACTGTCCTCGGCCCGCTCGCGGGTGGGGTAGGCGCCCTCGTACCGGATCTTCTCCAGCAGGCGGTGGACCGTCATGTCCGCCGGCGTGCCGGCGCTCCGAGGCTCGTGGGTCATCGTTGCGGCAGCCCTTCTCGTCGTACTGCTCGTGATCGGTGCGCCGCCCGCTCCCGTGGGCCGTCCATGCGGCGTCGTGGGAAGCGGGCGGCTGCGGACAGATGTACAGGTGGTTCTCATGCCCCGAAGAGGGCGTCGTATCCCGTCGGCAGTTGCAGCAGGAGGCGGCGGGTGAGCGCCTCGCCCGCCGCGTCGGCCACGACGCTGAGGACGGCTCCGACGTCCCACAGGGCGGTCTGTTCCGTGGCGCCCTCGATCCAGGCCGCTGTGGCGCGCACGAACCGTTCCGGGGACAGGGGCTCGGCGGCCTGTAGCGGATTGAGCAGGATCAGGGCCATGGTCTCCGGCAGGCGGGCGGCCAGTTCGGCTCGCTCCCCGCCCACCACGTGGGCGCCGAGGAGGGCCAGGACGACGCGCGCGGCGCGCTCGGCCTCCGTACGGGTGCCGTACTCTCCGCGTTCCCGGACCTGGTCCAGGAACGCCTCCCATCGCAGGGTCACCGCAGCTGCCCCCTCGGGTGGTCGAGGGCGGGGGCCGGGGGGAAGGGGGGGAGATCCGTCCCGGCCCCTGCCACTGGTGTGGGCGGGCTCGGTCAGCCCTTGATCTCCTTGCGCCGGGACTCCCCGCCGACGGCGATCTTGCGGGGCTTGGCGCGCTCGGCGATCGGGATGCGCAGGGTCAGCACGCCCGCGTCGTAGTCGGCGTCGATGCGGTCGGTGTCCAGAGCGTCCGCGAGGACGATCTGCCGGGAGAAGGCGCCCAGCGGGCGCTCACTGAGCTCCATCTGCACGTCGTCGGCGCTCACCGCCGGCCGGCGCTCGGCCTTGACGGTCAGCATGTTCCGCTCGACGTCGACGTCGATCGCGTCCGGCGAGACACCGGGGAGATCGAAGGCCACCACGTACACGTCGCCCTCGCGGTACGCGTCCATCGGCATCGCCGAGGGCCGCGACCAGGTGCCGGGACGCAGAAGCTGCTCGGTGATCCGGTCGAGTTCACGGAAGGGGTCGGTACGCATCAGCATGACGGAAACACCTCCAGTCGCTCGGGCGGTGAGCCCACGCTTTTCACCTGACACCGTTGTAACATGTCATCCATTCGATGACAAACAACTTTGTCGCCGGAAGGATGACACCAGCCATCGCGTACGCCAGGGAGTCCCCGTGCCCACACCGGTCCAGCCAGACCCGGCCCCCCGTTCCGCTCCGGACGCCGTCTCCTTTCCGGCCGCCTCCGCGGCCCTGGAAGCCATCCACGAGACGGTCCACGACGCGTACGCCGACGGGCAGGGCGCCCCTCCCGAGACCCGCGCCGACACTGAACGGGCCCGGGCCATCGCCTCGCTCCACCTGCTGCGCGACGTGCGGGAGCGGCTCGCGGGCTGGGAGACCGGTCTGATCGAGACGGCCCGCTCCGCGGGGGCCAGCTGGGCGGAGCTCGCCGACCCACTGGGCGTGGCCAGCCGCCAGGCCGCCGAGCGCCGCTATCTGCGCCTGCGCCCCGGCTCCGTCGGGAGCACCGGGGAGCAGCGGGTCCGGGCCACCCGGGACCGCCGGGCGGCGGACCGCTCGATCACCGCATGGGCCAGGGAGAACGCGGCGGACCTGCGGTCGCTCGCCGGGCAGATCGCCGCGCTGCCCGACCTCCCCGCCTCCGCGGGCCCCCCGTTGGACCGGCTCCGCCAGGCGCTCGGCGCCGAGGACGCGGCCGCTCTCGTCCTTCCGCTCATCGCGCTGCGCCCGCATCTCGCCCCGGAACACCGGGCGCTGGCCGATCGCGTCGACTCGCTCACCCGCCACACGAGGCGGCTGCGCGAGGACACGGCTGTCCGGCGACGGGGCGAATGACACGGACGACGACCGCCGACGGGTGACCGCCGGCGCGACGCGGGGCCCGGCCGCCACCGACCGGGCCCCGGGGCCCCGCTCCCTCGTCTTCTACGGCTTGCGGGCGACGAGCCCCCACTGGTCGACCGGCACGGCGTCATCGCCCTCCGGCCGCCACCGGTCGATCGACACGAACCCCGGCTCCAGGAGCTCCAGCCCCTCGGCGCATCCGGTGATCTCCTCCGGCTCCCGCACGAAGTACGGCGGGTTGTCCCCCGACGCGTACGCCTCCTGAGCGGCCAGCGTCTGCGGCGTCTTCACCGTGTCGCAGAGCACCAGGTAGCTTCCCGACGGCATCCGGGCCAGGTACCGCTGGACGACCTCGACGCCCTCGGCCGGGGCCAGGTGCCCCAGGGTCGACAGCAGGAGTACGGCGACGGGCCGGGAGAGGTCCAGCGTCTTCGCCGCCTCTTCCACCACCGCGTCGGTCTCGGACAGATCGGCGTCCACGTAGGCCGTACGGCCCTCCGGCGCGCTGGTCAGCAGCGCCTCTGCGTGGGCGAGGACGATGGGGTCGTTGTCGACGTAGACGATCCGCGACTCGGGCGCGATGCTCTGGGCCACCTCATGGGTGCTGTTCGCCACCGGCAGCCCGGTCCCGACGTCCAGGAACTGGCGCACGCCCACCGAGGCGAGATGGCGGATCGCGCGGATCTGGAACGCCCGCGAAGCGCGCGCGATGTCGATCATCTGCGGGTAGGCCGCACTGACCACGTCGGCCAGCTCCCGGTCCACCGGGTAGTTGTCCTTGCCGCCCAGCCACGCGTTCCACACACGCGCCGAGTGGGGAACGTCCGACCTGATCCTGCGGCGGAACTCTTCGTCGTCGACGTTCATGTCTCTCCTCTACTCACTGTCCGTACAAGGTGGTTGACCGTCTTCCCGGGTGGTCCGAGCCCTGACGGCGACCGTACCCCGGCTTCCCGTCGCACGCAGCGGCGGCCTCACCTCCTACGACACCCGGACAGGCCCCCGGTGCGCCGCAAAGCGGCTGCCGGCTCCACCCGCACTCTCCCATCACCGTCCGTGTTCCTCCGGCAACGCGTCGCGTGTGCACGGAGCCGCCTCAGGCGCCGCAGCACCACGAGGCGCGCTCTGGAGCACGAATGAAGGCCCTCCCTCGATATCGAGTAATGAACCGCTGCCCGGTAGAGTCATGAAAGCCATGCGCATGCCAATCAGCGAACACGGTCGCCCGTCCTCGCTCCAAGGCCCTGCGGTGCGGACGGCCCCCTTTCCAGGAGGTCCCATGCCACCCCCCACCGCCGGCCGCCCCCGGCGCAGGCTCTCCCTCGCGGTCCTCTCCGCGTTCCTGGGCGCGGTCGTCCTGGGTTCGCCCTCTCCCGCCTCCGCGGCCCGCCCGGACGGCGACGCCGGAACGGAGGGGAGCTACCTCGTCGGGCGCGGCATCGCCGATGTCACCGGAGAGGCCGCCGAGACCGGGATGATGGGCTACTCGAGCTTCGACCAGAAGACGTCCGGCATCCACCAGCGGCAGAGGTCACGCGCGTTCGTCGTCGTCGACCGGGCGAGTGGCAAGCGCGTGGTGTACGTCAACGCCGACCTCGCGATGATCTTCCAGTCCGTCCAGCAGGGGGTCATCGCGCAACTGAAGGAGCGCTACGGGGACCTGTACGACGAGGAGAACGTCCTGCTGTCGGCGACCCACACCCACTCGGGGCCCGGCGGATACTCCCACCACGTCGCCTACAACCTCTCCGTCCTCGGCTTCCAGAAGGAGACCTACCGGTCCGTCGTCGACGGCATAGCGGACTCCGTGGCACAGGCCCACGAGGACCTGAGGCCCGGCACGATGAGCCTGGGCACGGGGGCCCTCACCAACGCCAGCGTCAACCGCTCCCGGGAGGCGTTCGACCGCAACCCGGCGGCCGACCGGGCCGCCTTCCCCGACGCGATCGACCCGGCGATGACCGTGCTGCGCTTCCGGCAGGGCGGCAAGGACGTGGGGGCGATCAGCTGGTTCGCCACCCACAACACCTCGATCACCAACAAGAACACGCTGATCAGCCCTGACAACAAGGGCTACGCCGCCTACGCCTGGGAGCACGACCACGAAGGCGTGCGCTATCTCGACGACGCCCCGGGGTTCGTCTCGGCGTTCCCCAACACCAACGCCGGCGACATGTCCCCCAACCTCCATCTGGAGCCGGGGTCAGGCCCCACAGAGGACGAGTTCGAGAACGCCCGCATCATCGGGGAGCGCCAGCTCGACAAGGCCCGCGAGATCCACCGCGGCGCACGGCCCGTCACCGGCGACGTCGACTCCCGACTCGCCTACGTCGACATGGAGAACGTCCGCGTGCGCGGGGAGTACACCCCGGACGGGAAGGAGCAGCGCACCTGCCCCGCCGTCGTCGGCGCTTCCACCCTGGCCGGCAGTGTCGAGGACGGCCCGGCGATCCCCGGTTTCGAGGAGGGGATGCGCACCCCGGTCGCCGGCATCCTCGACGCCCTGCGCCTCGACACCCCGTCCTGGCTCGCGACCTGCCAGTACCCGAAGGCGAGCCTGCTCCCGACGGGTCTGCTGAGCGACGTCCACCCGGTCACGCCGAAGATCCTGCCCCTTCAGCTCATGAAGATCGGCGAGCTGTACCTGGTGGCCGCGCCGGGTGAGTTCACCATCGTCTCCGGCCTCCGGGTCCGGCGCACGGTGGCCGAACAGCTCGGCGTCCCGCTCGACCGCGTCCTGCTCCAGGGGTACGCCAACGCCTACAGCCAGTACGTGACGACGCCGGAGGAGTACGACGTCCAGAACTACGAGGGCGGCTCCACCCTGTACGGCCGCTACACGCTCCCCGCATACCAGCAGGAGTACGCGCGCCTGGCGGCGTCGCTGCGCGAGGGCACCGCGCTCGACCGGGGGACCGCGCCGCCGGACGAGTCGGCCCGGCAGTTCACTCTGCAGACGGGGGTCGTGTACGACAGCCCGCCGGCGGGCAAGACGTTCGGTTCGGTCCTCACCGCGCCGGCCGCCTCCTATGCACGCGGCGCGACGGTGACCGCCGAGTTCGTCACCGGGCATCCGAAGAACGACGTCCGCCGGGGCGGCACGTTCCTGGAGGTGCAGCGCCTGGAGAACGGCGTGTGGACGCGGGTGCTGGACGACGGCGACTGGCAAACCGCCTACCGGTGGACGCGCACCAACGGACTGACCGGCGCGTCGAAGGCCACGATCACCTGGGACACCGGCGCCGACACCGTGCCGGGTTCCTACCGGATCGTGCACCACGGCGACGCGAAGAGCCTGCTCGGGAAGATCACGCCGTTCACCGGGGCCTCCGCGCCGTTCACCGTGGAGTAGGGGGTCAGGGCTCGCGCGAGGTGGGCTGGAACCAGGCGGGGCCGTCGGTGAGCGCTTCCTTGATCCGGAAGAGGGCGAACTCGCCGAGCGGCGGAAGCCCGTCCAGCGGGAACCAGCCCACCTCCAGCGACTCGTCGTCGTTGACGCGGGCGTCGCCGCCGGTGGCCCGGCAGCGGAAGGTGACGTCGAGGTACTGGCAGCGGTCGCCGTTGGGGTACCGCACCGGTTTCAGGGCCTGGGTGAGGACCACCCGCTCGGCCACGCAGTGCACCCCCGTCTCCTCCAGCACCTCGCGCTCCGCGGTCGCGGCGGGCTCTTCGCCCGGCTCGGAGATGCCGCCGATGATCGACCAGTCACCCGTGTCCGCGCGCCGTCCCAGCAGGACGCGGCCCTCGTCGTCGAGGACGACCGCGCTCACGCCGGGCAGCAGAAGCAGCTGGTGCCCGGCGGTGGCGCGGATCTCACGGATGAAGTCGGGGGTGCCCATGGCTTCGAGCCTACGTGGCCGGTCCAGGCGCTACGCGGCGGCCCGGCGCGCCCGGATCGCCAAGGCCGCGGCCCAGCCGAGGCCTCCCAGGGCCAGCAGAACGATGACGCCCTCGGGCAGGGCGCCCATCCGGGTGGCGGGGGTGAGGGAGGAGCGCAGCGGGACTTCCGCGACCAGGGCGTCGGGCGTGAACATGCCGCTCCGCTCGACGATCGTGCCGTCCGGCCGGATCACCGCGCTGACCCCGCTGGTGACGGGCACGACGACGGCCCGCCCGTGCTCGACGGCGCGCACCTGCGACATGGCCAGCTGCTGATAGGTCATCTCACTGCGGCCGAAGGTGGCGTTGTTGCTGGGCACGGCGATCATCTGGCCGCCGTGGGTGACGGTGTCGCGGACGGCGTCGTCGAAGGCGGCCTCGTAACAGGTCACGAGCCCCACCTTCGTCCCCGCGAGGTCGAAGACGCCGACCTCGGCGCCGGGGACGAACTCCCGCTGCACCCGGTCGACGTCCTCGCTGAAGAACCGGGCGACGGTCCGCATCGGCATGTACTCGCCGAACGGCTGGATGTGCCGCTTGTCGTAGGTGTCGACGGGCCCTTGGTCGGGGTCCCACTCGATCAAGGTGTTGCGCAGGCTGTCCGGGCCCTTCTCGACCACCGAGCCGATGACCGTGGGCACACCGATCGCCCTGACCGCGTCGTCGATGACCCGGTGAGCGTCAGCGTTGAGATACGGGTCGAGGTCGGAGGAGTTCTCCGGCCACAGGACGAAGTCGGGCTGCCGGACCGTGCCCGCTCTCACCTCTTCGGCCAGTTGCGAGGTGCGCCTGGCGTGGTTGTCGAGGACGGCGCGGCGCTGGGAGTTGAAGTCCAGACCCAGGCGCGGCACATTGCCCTGGATCGCGGCGACGGTGGCCGTCCCGTTCTCCGCCGAGTCGTCGACCAGAGGCAGCGCCGCCAGCGCCGCGGCGACCGGCACCAGGAAGCTCGCGGCAGCTCCCGCGACGGCCGCCCTCGGGACCTTTCCGGTGGCCCGGTACGCGGAGAACCGCCGTACGGCCTCGTAGAGCCCGAAGCAGCACAGGACGACGGCGAACGACAGCAACGGGGTGCCGCCGAGCGCGGCCAGCGGCAGGAAGGCGCTCTCCGCCTGGCCGAACGCGATCTTGCCCCAGGGGAACCCGCCGAACGGAATCCGGGCCCGGACCGCCTCGTCCAGGGTCCAGACGGCCGCCGCCCACACGGGCCAGTACGCGAGCCGGGTCACCGCGGCGATCCCGAGGCAGCCCACCGCGATGAACAGGGCCTCCGCGACGGCGAGGGCGAGCCATGGCACCGGGCCGACGTCCTCGCCCGTCCAGTGCAGCAGCGGCAGCATGAAGCCGAGGCCGGACAGCAGGCCGAGGCCGAAGGCCGATCGCGCCCGGCGCCCGTGCAGCACCCATCCGAGCAGGGCGAATCCGGGCAGCACGAGCCACCACAGCGGCCGGGGCGGGAAGCTCGCGTAGAGCAGGACGCCCGACAGGACGGCAGCGGCCGGGCGCAGGAGCCGCCGCAGCGGCTCGGGGCGCGGCCCGGCGGACGGCGGATTGTCGGCGGAGATGATGGTGGCGCTCACCCGGCGGAGTCTACGGTGGGCGAAGGCGCGGGCCCTCGTCAGGACGGAGTCGCAGGGGCCGGGCCCTGGCCGAAAAGGAGCGCCCGGCTGGCCACCGGGGCGCCGGGCGGGCGCGGCCCCGGGCGCTCAGGCGCCGGAGGGCCCGCCGGTCGACGCCAGGTGGAGGCGTTCCCGGATGAGACGTACGGCCGTCTCCGCGTCGTCGACCGTGACCGTGAAGGTCCGGCCGTCGCCCAGGCGCAGGATCATGCCCTCGCCCTTGCGCACCACGACCGCGGTGCCCTGCTCCGGACGCCACCGGTAGCCCCAGCCGCCCCACTGGCGCGGGTTGATCCGGGGCACGAAGTCCGCGCCGGTCACGTGCCGGAGCAGAATCCGGCGACGCGGCAGCCCGGCGTGCCCGCACCGCACCTCCAGGCTGTCCCCGTCGACCCTGACGGCCACATGGACGAAGGCGATCGTCCCGAAGAGGATCAGCAGCCCGGCGGCGAGGCAGCCGACCACGGACATCAGCAGCGGAGCGAAGCCGGCGGTCCAGGGGGAGCCGACGGCGAGCTGGATGCCGAGCGCCACACAGCCCGCGCCGGCGAGGGCCGGCAGCCACTGGGCCCGGTTGGTGGCGCGACCGGTCCACACCACGGGCGGCGCCTGGCTCGACCCGTGCGTCGTGGGCTCGGGGTGGTCCCTCATAGGCAGCAGCGTAACCGGACCGTGTGCTTCCGGCTCGGGCTGCGACGAGCCCGTCGCCACGGGCGGCGGGGTCAGCGGGCGGGGGCGGCGGCCGTCAGGTTCCGGCCCTCCGCGTAGGCCAGGGCCGCTTCTGGCAGGAGAGCGGGCCGACCGTTGAGCAGGACGGTGAGGGCCCCGACCGGTTCGGCCGAAGGGGCGGGTTCCGCGCCGATCCGGCGCAGCGCCTGGGCTGCGACCGCACCGGCGGAGCCGTGCAGGGCGAGCGGCGGCCGGCCGGACCGCCGCACGGCGTCGCGGATGCGACCGGCGACCAGCTCGTAGTGGGTGCAGCCGAGCACGACGGCCCCGACTCCGGGCGGGGTGAGGGCCGCGGCCGCCGCGACGGCCCGGTCGATCCCGGCCTCGTCGGCGTGCTCCACGGCGTCGGCGAGGCCGGGGCACGGGACCTCGGTGACATCGGCCGTGCCGGCGAACCGGGCGATCAGTCCGCGCTGGTAGGGGCTGCCGGTGGTGGCCGGGGTGGCCCAGATGGCCACGGAGCCGCCGCCCGCCGCCGCGGGCTTGATGGCGGGGACGGTGCCGATGACCGGCAGTGCGGGCTCCAGCTCCGCGCGGAGCGCCGGCAGTGCGTGCACGGAGGCGGTGTTGCACGCGACGATCAACGCGTCGGGCCGCTGAGCGGCAGCCGCGCGGGCCACCGCCAGCGCGCGGGCGGTGACGTCCTGGGGGTCGCGCGGGCCCCAGGGCATCGAACCGGGGTCGGACGAGATCACCAGTTCGGCGTCGGGCCGCAGGCGGCGCACTGCGGCCGCTGCCGCCAGCAGGCCGATTCCGGAGTCCATGAGCGCGATCTTCACCCGGTCACCATAGTCGACAGCCCTTGCGCTGTGGCCTCGGTGGTGCAGACTGCGGCGGATGAGCGCCGTTGCCTGGATCGCCGTGGGTTCCCTGATCGTGTGGGTGTGGTTGCTGCTGGGGCACGGGTTCTACTGGCGGACCGACCAGCGGCTCCCCCGGTGCCATGACCCGGCGCGCTGGCCGTCGGTGGCGGTGATCGTGCCGGCGCGCGACGAGGCGGAGATGCTGCCGGTGAGCCTGCCGTCGCTGCTGGTCCAGGACTACCCGGGCGATGCCTGGATCGTCCTCGTCGACGACTGCAGCAGCGACGGCACCGGGCAGCTGGCCCGCGAGCTGGCCGCGCGCCGGGGCGGGCTCCCGCTGACCGTCGTGACGCCGGGCGAGCCGGAGGCCGGATGGACGGGAAAGCTCTGGGCCGTACGGCACGGGATCGCGGTGGCACGGCAGGACGGACCGGACTTCCTGCTGCTGACCGACGCGGACATCGCGCACGAGCCGGACAGCCTGCGCGAACTGGTGGCGGCGGCCGGCCCCGGGGGGCCGGAGGGGTTCGATCTCGTCTCGCAGATGGCCCGGCTGCGGGTGGCGAGCGTGTGGGAGCGGCTGGTGGTGCCCGCGTTCGTCTACTTCTTCGGCCAGCTCTACCCCTTCCGCAGGGTGAACCGGGCCCGGTCCCGGACGGCGGCCGCGGCGGGCGGCTGCGTCCTGCTGCGTACCGAGGCCGCCGAGCGGGCGCGGGTTCCGGAGTCGATTCGGCAGGCGGTGATCGACGACGTGTCGCTGGCGCGGGAGGTGCGGCGCAGCGGGGGCCGGATCTGGCTGGGGCTCGCGGAGCGGGTGGACAGCGTTCGGCCCTCTCCGCGGCTGAGGGATCTGTGGCGGATGGTCGCGCGCAGTGCGTACGCGCAGCTGCGGCACAGTCCGCTGCTGCTCGCCGGCACGGTCCCTGGGCTGCTGCTCGTCTACGCGGCGCCGCCCGCGACCCTGGCGGCGGGGGTGCTGACGGGCGAGGGGACGGCTGCCTGGGCGGGCGGCGCGGCCTGGGCGCTGATGACGGCGACGTACCTGCCGATGCTGGCGTACTACCGCCAGTCGCTGTGGCTGGGGCCGCTGCTGCCGCTGACGGCGATGCTCTACCTGCTGATGACGGTGGACTCGGCGGTGCAGCACTACCGCGGTCGGGGCGCTGCCTGGAAGGGGCGTACCTATCCCCGCCCGGACGCCGCTCCCGACCGCTGACGCCGCTCGGCCGGGAGCGCCTGGCCCTTGGCGGGAGCGCCGGGTCCTGCCGGGGCGGCTCACTTCCTGCCGGGCGTCCAGTTCATGCCCCAGCCGTAGGCGGCGTCGATGGTGCGCTGCGGGCTCACCCCGCGTTCCGGGACGAGGTAGCGGGCCTCGCGCCGCACGGTGAGGTCCCCGCCGTCGTCGGTGATCAGCGCCAGGGCGCAGACGGTGGAGGGAACGGTGCACTCGTCGAGGGAGAAGTCGATCGCCGCGCCGTTCTGCGGCTGGAGGGTCACGGTGGCATGGAGATCGGCGAAACTCCGGGCGCCTTCGTAGATGGTGACGAAGATCAGGACACGGCGCAGGAACTCCTTGCGGTCGAGGTTGACCGTCATGTTCTCCCCGCTGGAGACGGCTCCGGTCCGGTCGTCACCGTCCAGATGGATGAAGGGCGGCCGGCTCAACGAACCGAACGCGTCCCCGAGAGCCTGGACGACTCCCTTGCGTCCGTCGGCGAGTTCGTACAGCGCACAGAGGTCGAGGTCGAGATCGGCGTGCAGGGCGACGGCCCGGCCCAGCTTCGCTCCCCAGCCCCTGGACCGCTTGCGGGTCTCCCAGTTCAGGTTGACGCGCAGGGCGCCGGAGGTACCGCCCTGCTTGGCGAGGGAGACCGACGGCGCTTCCTTCGTCAGCGTGACCTTGGTCAGCCGTACGGGTTGCGTGACCGGCGGGGGGACAGGCGCGGGCGGGGAGGCCGGGGCGGGGGCGGGGGGAGCCGCAGGAGCGGACTGGGGCGTGGGGGCCGCGGGGGCGGTCGCCGCGGGCCCGGGGGCCGCGGCGGGGGGCTGCGCGGTCTGCCGGGGTTCGTCGACGGTGATGCCGAAGTCCCTCGCCAGCCCTTCGAGCCCGGTGCTGTAACCCTGCCCCACCGCCCGGAACTTCCAGGCGCCCTGGCGCAGATACAGCTCACCGAGGATGAAGGCGGTCTCGACCGTGGCGTCCGTGCTGTCGAAACGCGCCAGCTCGGCCCCGCCCGCCGCGTCCACGACCCGGACGTACAGTCCGTCGACCCGGCCGAAACTGCCGCCGTCCGCGGAGGCGGCCACGACGATGCGGTCGATCGCGGGCTCGACCTCGGGGAAGTCGACGAGGAGGGTGTCGGTGGTCCGGTCGGCAGCCGTCCGCTTGCCCTCGTGCCGGACCGCGCCGGAACCGTGGGCCGGCTGGTTGTAGAAGACGAAGTCCGCGTCGCTGCGGACCCTCCCCGCCGCCAGCAGCAGGGCGGAGGCGTCGACGTCGGGGGCGCCCGGCGCGGCGCGCCATCCCAGTTCCACGCGTACGGTGTCCGACGGCACCGGAACGTTGGCTCCCTTTTGCATGGTCATGCTCGCCCCCATCACGAGTCCGGCTGCCCGCAGGCATCTCCCGACAACCTAATCCCCGGCCGGGTGGAGTGGCCCCCCGTGGCCGCCGGCTCGGACGCCCCCGTGCGCCGCCGACGCGGAGACGGCCGGGGCGGCACTCCTCGCCCCGCGGGGACGCGCGGTCGTCGGCTCCGTGCGGCCCGCTCCCACTCGTCCCGTCCCGGCGCCCGGGGAGTCGCACGCCGAGGCCGAGGCGCTCCCCGGGCCACCGGCAGCACGCCGCCGTCCTCTTCACGAGTGGCGGCCCAGCGGCGGGCCGCCCACCCCGGCCGCCGGGCCGGCGTCCGCCGACGGCCCCGCCCCGGCAGGGGCATGCGGACCGGAAGGGCCGGGCGGCCCCTGGAAGCCGTCGGCAGCAGAAGGGGCTCTCACCGGCCGACGCCCCTCGGACTGCGAGCCGGGCCGCCCTCACCCGAGATCGGCCGAGAGGCGGTGAGGGAACCGGATGGACCGGATTTCACTCGCCTCCGGATAGCGCCACTTTGATCTGACGTGACGACAACTCCTCGCACCCTTAAGTCATTCACCACCATAAGGCGTTCTGATCACCACTCGCTCCGGCTGTCCGCAGCTCGTGTCTCACGCGACGACGGTGTTTCCCGCGAAAGCGCCACGCTCACCACGGGCGCCGCCGCCATCCCCCGCCGACCACGGCATCGCGGGCAGGCGGGGATGGCGGGTGCGCTCCGACGCCACTCCCCCACTCGGCCCGGCCCGTCACGGCCGGACGGCCGCACCCCGCCCGCCGTAACGGCCCCGGGGCCGGAGGAGCCCCGCGACCGCCGCTTCCTGGGCAGCGCCATCGGGCACGCACTCGGCGTCGTCCGCGGCACGGCGGAGGCCGGCCTGCGGGGAGAATCTGGCCTTTGCCGCCGCCCCGGCACGCGATGTGACGCGCACGTCGCCCTTTGCGGCCTCTCCACCACTTCCCGTCAGCCATGATCCTGAGGGAAAAATCCCCTGCCGTTAACAGAACCTTTATCGATGCTTTGGCGGGGCGGACGCAGAGAACCGGCGCAAATCGGATACGTCAGGGATCGGGGCTCCCCAACCGGCACATCGTGGGCTTAACTTAGGTGGCATGACGTCCCCCCGCTCCACCTTCGGCGGCGGCTACTACGCCGCGTCGTTCCCCGAAACTCCGATCTACGACTCCCTGGTCGCGGAGCGGGGAACCCCCCAGATCGCCCCCATCCGTGTGCCGGCCGCCTACGACGCGGGCAGCAGCTACCTTCCGGCCCTGTCGTCCGCGCTGCCCGCCCTGCCCGCGGCCCCCTCGCAGCCCACGGGCTCCTACGGCTATCCGCAGCAGCAGCCGGCGCCGCACTACCAGCAGGCCCCGGCGCAGCACGCGCCGATGCAGCCGGCCCACCTGCAGCAAGCCCCGGCTCCGTACATCCCGCAGCAGCAGTCCGCGGCGCGCGGCTATCCGCAGCAGCCCCAGCCGCATCGTCCGGCCCCCGGCACCGGGTACGAGTCGATGCGCCCGGCCTCGCCGCGCCCCGCCCCGGCCCCGTCGCCGTACGAGGACCCGTACAACCGGCCGTACCAGAGCCGGGGGTACTGAGCCTTCGACGTCATGCGGCGGGCGTGTCGCGGGGGACGCGCCGGGCGCCGGCCTCATGGATGCGCGGCGGACCTTCCGGGACCGCGCGCACGGTGGCGGAGACGGCTGGCAGGATGGGCGCATGAGCTATTCCGTGCTCCGGTCCGTCCATGTCTACCCCGTCAAGTCACTGGCCGCCCGCGCCGCCGACGCGGTCGCCGTCGAGCCCTGGGGACTCCACGGCGACCGCCGCTGGATGCTGGTCGACAAAGCGGCGAGGGCCCTCACACAACGTCAACAGCCCCTGCTGGCGCGGATCACGGCCGAGCCGCTGCCGGGCGGCGCGCTGGCCCTGTCCGCGCCGGGCCATCAGCCCCTGCGGGTCGAGGCGCCGGAGCCGGAGCGCCTGCTCACGGTCGAGCTGCACCGGGACACCCTGGTCGTGGCGGAGGCGGCAGAAGCGGCGCACGACTGGTTCAGCGAGGTCCTCGACGCGGAGGTCCGGCTCGTCCATCTCGACGAGCCGTCGTACCGCAGGCCCGTCGACCCGGCGTTCTCGCGGGCCGGGGACACCGTCTCCCTCGCCGACGGCTACCCGCTGCTGCTGACCAGCGTGGCCTCACTGCACGCCCTCAACACCCTCGTCGCCGCGGGCGACCGGCCGCAGGAGGGCCCGCTGCCGATGGATCGCTTCCGGCCCAATGTCGTGGTCGAGGGGACCGAGGCGTGGGCCGAGGACGGATGGCGGCGGATCTCCGTCGGCCAGGTCGCCTTCCGGGTCGCCAAGCCCTGCAGCCGCTGTGTGATCACGACGACGGACCAGCGGACCGCAGAGCGTGGCAAGGAGCCGCTGCTGACGCTCGCCCGCCACCGCCGCTTCGGCAAGCAGCTGGTCTTCGGCCAGAACCTGATCCCCGAGGGGACGGGAGTGATCCGGGTCGGCGACCCCGTCCGGATTCTCGACTGAGACACCGGGACCGACGCCGGGGACGGGGAGCACGGACGTGTGGGGACTGCGGGGGCTGCTGCGCGGGAGGCGCAACCCGCTGCGCCGGGCCACCGACCGCCGCGAGGCACGGGTGACGCTCTGCGCGCTGCTGCTCCTCGTGCTGGGCGCGCCCGCGGCCGGCTGGGCGGGCGGATCGCTCGCCGACGCCTCGCTCCGGCGGACGGCGCGCGCCCAGCACGAGGAGCGTCACGCGGTCGACGCGACCGTGGTGGGCCGGGCGCCGGGCCGGGCCCTGCTCTCCGGTGATTCCGAAGTCGCCTCGGAACGGGCCGGGCACACCTGGGTCGTGGCCTCCTGGCGCGCCCCGGACGGCAGTCGGCGCACGGAGAGGGTGTCCACCGCGTCGAGGGCCGCCGGGCCCGGTTCCTCTGTGCGGATCTGGACGGACGGAGCGGGCTCTTCGGTGCCGCCGCCGATGGACGAGCGCACGGCCCGGACGCACGCGGTGCTGGGCGGCATCGGTGCGTTCCTGCTCGCCGCCGCAGGCGTCGAGACGGGCAGGCGCCTGGTCGTCGGGCGGATGGTGCGCGGGCGGTACGCCCGGCTGGACCGGGAGTGGGCGGCGGCGGGCCCGGCCTGGGGCAGGACCGGCACGGGCGGGTGACCGCGGGCCGCCCGCCACCACGGGCGGGCGTCACCACGTCGGGCGTCGGCAGTACCGCTCCGGTCCGCTCCGGGGCCGACGCGTCAACTGCCGTCCCTCCCGCGCGCTACGGTGGTCCGACCCGCCCGCCCACTCCGCAGGCGGAAGGACCCGAGGCATCGCACAGCACGAGGTGGGGGCACAGCAACGCATGGCACAGGGCACGGTCCAGGTGATGCACACCGGCACATCGCGATGGCGCCGCCGCACGGGCGAGTACGCCACCCTCTCCGCGGCCCTGGAGGCGGCAGCCGACGGCGACGTCCTCACCGTCGCGCCCGGGACCTACCGGGAGAACCTCGTCGTCCACCGCGCGGTGACGCTGCGCGGCCCCGAGGGGGCGGTCGGCTCGGTGCGGATCGCGCCGGTCGACGGCGTACCGCTGACCGTGCGCGCCTCCGCGGTCGTCCAGGACCTCCACATCGAGGGCCAGGACTCCGCGGCCCCCGCCCTGCTGGTCGAGGACGGCACGGCGGAGCTGTCGGACCTGCGGATCGTGACGAGGTCCGCCGCCGGGATCGAGGTGCGGGGGCCTGCCCGCCCGACCGTGCGGCGCTGCACCGTCGACAATCCGGCCGGGGTCGGCATCGCCGTGTTGGACGGGGCGGGCGGGTCCTTCGAGGAGTGCGAGATCCTCTCGGCGGGCCAGTCCGGGTTCTCGGTCCGCGACGGCGGGCATCCGCGTCTGGACCGCTGCCGGGTCCACCACGCCGCGGGCGCGGGCATCGGCGTCACCGGCGAGGGCAGCGGACTCGAGGCGTTCGGGTGCGAGGTGTACGAGATCAAGGGCAGCGGCATCCAGATCACGGCCCGCGCCACCGCGCATCTCACCGACTGCAGCGTGCACCGCACGTCCGCGGACGGCGTCACGCTGGACACCGACGCGGTGCTGACGCTCGCCGACTGCGACATCCACGACGTCCCGGAGAACGCCGTGGACCTGCGGTCGCGTTCGGTGCTCACGCTGACCCGCTCCACGGTGCGCCGCTTCGGCCGCAACGGGCTCTCGGTCTGGGACCCGGGGACCCGGGTCGACGCCAACCAGTGCGAGATCCACGACAGTACGGGCGACTACCCGGCGGTCTGGATCAGCGACGGCGCGACGGTGATACTGGACTCCTGCCGGGTGCACGACGTGCCCGACGCCCTGTTCGTCCTCGACCGGGGTTCGCGCGCCGACGTCGTGGACAGCGACCTCTCGCAGATCCGCAACACCGCCGTGTCGGTGAGCGACGGGGCCACCGCCCAACTGGACGACTGCCGCATCCGGGAGGCGTCCACCGGCGCGTGGTTCCGCGACCACGGCAGTGGCGGCACGTTGAACAACTGCACCATCGACGCGGCGCAGACCGGGGTGATCGTCACCAAGGGGGCCGATCCGACCATCGAGCGCTGCACGGTCACCTCACCCGCCGAGGCGGGGTTCTACGTCTCGGCGGAGGGCCGGGGCACCTTCGACAGCTGCCGGGTGACGGGCAGCGAGGGCTACGGCTTCCACATCATGGAGGGCTGCCGCACCACGCTCACCCGCTGCCGCACCGAGCGGTGTGCCCGGGGGGGTTACGAGTTCCCCGAGACCGCCGCCTCCGGGGACGGCGGCGCTTCCGGCCCGGTGGTCGAGGACTGCGCGAGCGACGAGAGCGCCCTGCGCACGGCGACGGCCCCGCCGCCCGCCGTGCTGACGGCCACCCAGTCGACGCCGGGTCTGCTCGGGACGTTGCCGGGGCAGCGTGCGGAGGCGCCCGTCGCGGAGCCGGCCGCCCCGCCCGAGCCGGCCAGGGACTCCTCTGCGGTCCTCGGCGAGCTGGACGCGCTCGTGGGCCTGGACAGCGTCAAGCGGGAGGTGCGGGCGCTGACCGACATGATCGAGGTGGGCCGCCGCCGTCAGGAGGCCGGGCTGAAGGCCGCGTCGGTCCGCCGCCACCTCGTCTTCACCGGCTCCCCCGGCACGGGCAAGACCACGGTGGCCCGGCTGTACGGGGAGATCCTGGCCTCGCTCGGGGTGCTGGAGCGTGGCCATCTCGTCGAGGTGTCCCGGGTCGACCTGGTCGGCGAGCACATCGGCTCGACCGCGATCCGGACCCAGGAGGCGTTCGACCGGGCTCGCGGCGGGGTGCTGTTCGTCGACGAGGCCTACGCCCTGTCTCCCGAGGACTCCGGCCGGGACTTCGGGCGGGAGGCCATCGACACGCTGGTGAAGCTGATGGAGGACCACCGGGACGCGGTGGTCGTGATCGTCGCCGGCTACACCCACGAGATGGAGCGGTTCCTCACCGTCAACCCGGGGGTGGCCTCGCGCTTCTCCCGGACCATCACCTTCAGCGACTACCGTCCGGAGGAGCTGCTGAGGATCGTGGAGCAGCAGGCCGATGAGCATGAGTACAGCCTGGCCGCCGGGACGGGGGAGGCACTGCTGAAGTACTTCACGGAGCTCCCCAAGGGGCCCGCGTTCGGCAACGGCCGCACCGCTCGTCAGACCTTCGAGTCGATGGTCGAGCGGCATGCCGGCCGGGTCGCCCAGCTCGCCGAGACGAGCACGGACGACCTGACCCTGCTCTACCCGGAGGATCTCCCCGAGCTGCCCCTCTGAGCCCGCCTCGGTTGCTGCCGCCCCGGCTGCCCGGCCGGCTCCTCTACGGCTGCCCGGCCGGTCGGCCCCCCGTCTGCCGGGGCAGAAGCGGGCCCAGTTCGTCCAGGAGGGCCGCCCTCTCCTGGGCGAAGACCGGGTCGGCCTGGTAGTCGGAGTGGCCCAGGATCGGTTCGGGCAGCGGAAGCTCCGCGGTGCGTCCGTAGACCAGGGGGTCCTTCAGCGGGCCCCGGTCGACGCCCGGGTCGGGGTCCTCGCAGATACGGACGGGGCCGCCGATCGGATCGCTGGCCCGCCACAGGTTGCGCCAGCAGTGCACCGAACGGTGCAGCCCGAGCAGGGGCACGGGCCCGAAGTAGGCCGGGAACCAGCGCCCGTAGAGCCGCTCCAGCGGTGATCCGTAGGTGAGCAGCGCGACCCGGCGACGCGTCACGTCGGGCAGCTGCCAGACGGCGGAGGCGGCGAGGACGCTGCCCTGCGAGTGGCCCGAGATCACGAGCCGGCCCTGCGGCGTGGTCGTCGTCCAGGCGACCATCCGGGAGGCGAGGTCGGGCACGGCACGCTCGGCGTAGCAGGGAGGTGCGAAGGGATGGGCGGCGCGCGGCCAGAAGGTGCCGACATCCCAGAGGATGCCGATGGTGCGGCGGGCCGAGGCGTCCTTGTAGGCGCGCCGGCCGCCGGCGACGAAGAGGACGAAGCCGAAGCCGACCAGCCACGAGCCGGTCGACTGCGCGGCCTCTGCGATGGATTCGAGGAGCGGTCCGCTCCCGTCCGTGGCCCGGCCGGGCACCGTGCCGCTCTGCCAGGACCCGGCGACGGCGGCCGCCCCCAGCAGCAGGGTGGCCGCGGAGACGACGCCGACGATCTCGGGTGCGGAGTCGGTGAGGGCGGCGGTGGCGCGAATCCGGGCGATGCGGCGGGTCCGCCCTTCGTCGGACGTCTCGGGGGCGTACTCCGCTTCGATGAGCGGGGCCAGCCGGCGGGCGGTGCGCGCGGTACGGGCCAGAAGCACCAGGACGGGTATGAGCAGGAGCAGCAGGAGCACCGGGATGGCGGAGGCCTGCCAGCTGAGCAGCACGGGCGGGCCCTCCAGGTCCGCGCGGTACGCTCCCGGCGTGCCGGGCCCGTCCAGCCAGTCGGCGACGCGCTGGGCCACCCCGCCGGTCATCACGCCGCCGAGGGCGCAGGCGAGCATCGCGACGGCGGGGCCGCCGAGTCCGTACAGGATGGTGCGGGGCTCGGGGGTGCGGCGGTAGAGGGCGCGGGCGACCAGGGCGAGGGCGACGACGAGGACTCCCTGGCCGAGGGCGAGGAGCCGGAAGGCGGTCTCCCCGGGCAGGCTGCCCGAGGACTGCCAGGCCGGGCGGGACCATGAAGCGTGCACCGCGGCGAGGGCGAGCAGGAGGAGCGCGGAGCCGGGCAGGTAGGTGATCAGGGCGCGGTCGAGCACGGTGTCGCGGACCCGTTCGCTCCGGCCCCGGCGGCAGACGGTCCAGACCGCCACCAGGGCGCACAGGACGATGGCGCCCTCGACGGCCATGCCGAAGGTCTGCGGCACCGGACTGCCGACGGTCCGGTCGTGGCGGGCCGCGGCGCCGGTGACGGCCGCCGCGACGGTCAGGAACCCGGCTGCCGTGTGAGCGGCGCGCAGGCGGGCCACAAGCCTGCGCCCGTACCAGAAACCGGCGCTGCTGAGCGCGGGGCGGTCCGGGGAAGGCACCGGCAGCCCGCCCGGGTCCGGGCCGCGGCCGGAACGCTCACCGCCCCCGGCGTCGCTCTCACCGCCTGCTCCCTCCGCTCCGCCGGGCTCGTGCCCCTCGACGTCCGCGCCGGTCAGGGGGCGTTGGGACTCGTACGCGCTCCAGGTGCGGTGGGAGAGGTACCACAGGAGCCCCACCAGCGCCGCGGGCACGACGGCCGCGAGCGCCAGCCGGCGTCCCGGCTGGGCCCACCAGCCGTCCTGGTGGGCCGACAGGAAGCCGAGCCAGGAGCGGCTCTTCGAGCAGCTCTCCGTGCCGGCGCACTGCCAGGCCACCAGGTCCAGGGCGACTTCGCAGGCCGCGGCGGTGAGCAGCACGGTCAGGCTGAGCGCGACGAGCCGCACCAGCACGCCGTACAGCCGGACGGCGCGGGCGCCGTCGGGGGCGGTGGGGCGCATCCAGTGGGCGAGGTTGACCACCATGAACGGCAGGAGGAGCAGCCACAGGGCGCGGGAGCCGTCGCCGGAGGTGAGGCCGGACCAGCAGTAGGCCTCGGCGACGGGCCCGCGCCGGTGGCGCTCGGGGTCCTTCTCGCCCTGGACGTCCTCGGTGCGGCGGTACACGGCGGCGGTCGCGTCCCCGGTGATCCGGACGGTACGGGGGTCGCCCAGCACCTCCTGCGGGGTGGCGCCGCCGACTCCGTGGACGAGCAGTTCCAGGGCCGTTCCGGTGCTCTGCGGGGGCGGGGGCGGGCACGGGCGCGCAGGCGGGGCGGCAGGAGCCAAGGGGGACTCTCCTTCGGGGGCGTCGGCCTCACGGCCGGTGAAGTCGTGGCAGGAGCGGGCAGAGCGGGACCGGGCGGCCATGGCCTGAGGAGCGGGGTTCCCACCGGCGGCCCGGACCAGGGACCACGGGCCGGGCGCGTGTGCG
Organism: Streptomyces pratensis; assembly: GCF_037137275.1. GTDB lineage: Bacteria > Actinomycetota > Actinomycetes > Streptomycetales > Streptomycetaceae > Streptomyces > Streptomyces pratensis_B. The sequence goes on from NZ_JBBBEN010000089.1 coordinate 250,822, forward strand.
TGAGCGGTTCCTCGGAATCTCCCCCCTGGTACGCCGGGCATGCCTGCGTGACAGGATGAGCGTGATGCGCAGACCGCTGCGGACCGTACCGCACGGCCAGAGGGAAGGGACGGGCCCGGCGTTGAGCGAGAATCAGAACCTGCTCGCGGAGCAGCGGCGCGCGCTGATCCTCGACGAAGTGCGCAGGCGCGGCGGGGTCCGGGTCAATGAGCTGACCCGCCGGCTGAACGTCTCCGACATGACGATCCGCCGGGATCTGGACGCGCTGGCCCGGCAGGGCGTCATCGAGAAGGTCCACGGCGGTGCGGTGCCGGTCGTCGAGGCCAGTGCCCACGAGCCCGGATTCGAGGCGAAGTCGGCGCTGGAGCTGACCGCCAAGGAGGAGATCGCCCGGTCGGCGGCGGCGTTGGCGGTCCCCGGCAGCGCGATCGCGCTCTCGGGCGGTACGACGACCTTCGCGCTGGCCCGGCATCTGCTGGACGTCCCGGATCTGACCGTGGTGACCAACTCGGTGCGGGTGGCGGATGTGTTCCACGACGCGCAGCGTCCGGCCGCCGGAGGCGCCACGCGTCCCGGCGCGGCGACGGTGGTGCTCACGGGCGGAGTCCGCACCCCGTCGGACTCGTTGGTCGGGCCGGTCGCGGACCGGGCCATCGACTCCCTCCACTTCGACGTGCTGTTCCTCGGCGTGCACGGGATCTCGGCCGAGGCCGGCCTGTCGACGCCCAATCTCGCGGAGGCCGAGACCAACCGCCGTCTGGTGCGGGCGGCGCGCAGGGTCGTGGTGGTGGCCGACCACACCAAGTGGGGGACGGTTGGGTTGAGTTCCTTCGCGGAGTTGGCGGAGGTCGACACGTTCGTCACGGACGCGGGGCTGGCTCCCGGGGCCCGCGAGGAGATCGAAGAGCGCCTGCCGGGTCTGCTGGTGGCGGGCGGCGCCCCCTCCCGCGCTGTGCCGGCCCCCGAGGGCTGAGACCACCGGGCCGCGCGATGTCCGCTCGGCGAGCGGTGGCGGACGAACGCCCTAGGATCAGAGGGTGGCCGTCTTCCGGATCGAGCGTTTCTCCCCCCTCCCCGTCGCCGAGGCGTGGCGTCGGGTGACCGACTGGGAACGGCATGCCGCGCATGTGCCGCTGACGTCGGTCTCGGTGCCAACCGGCCGTCCCACGCGGGTGGGCACGGTCTTCGTGGCCCGTACGGGGCTGGGGCCGCTGGCGTTCGACGATCCGATGGAAGTGGTGCGGTGGGCCCCGCCCGCCGGTGGCCGGGCTGGGGTGTGCCGACTGGAGAAGCGGGGGACGGTGGTGCTGGGCCGGGCCTCGATCGACGTGCTGCCGACGGATTCCGGTTCCCATGTGGTGTGGGTGGAGGAGCTGCGGGTGCGGATGGTCCCCCGGTGGGGCGATCCGCTGCTCGCCGCCGCCGGGCGGCGGCTGTTCGGCGGCGCCCTGGACGCCCTGCTCGCCGGCTCCGGCGCCCCGTAGGACGGCCGCCCCCGGGCCGCCGCCCCACCTCGGGCCCCGGCCCTCCCCGTACCGGTGGACGACATGCCGCCGTACGGAGTCCCCGGCCGGTCCTCGCGGCCTTCCGGTGCCAGACTCGGACGAGTGACAGACTTCGCGGACCGTCCTGACGACACCGGCCCCTTCGACGGCTCACCGCCGCGGTCTCTGGTGACCGGCGCCACCGGTTACATCGGCGGCCGGCTGGTGCCCGCTCTGCTGGACGCCGGGCACCGGGTGCGCACGCTGGCCAGAACGCCGCGGAAGCTGCGCGACTACCCCTGGGCGGACCGGGTCGAGGTGGTCCGGGGCGACGTCACCGACGCGGCGTCCCTGGCGGAGGCGATGCGGGACGTCGACGTGGCGTACTACCTGGTGCACGCGCTCGGTTCGGGTTCCGACTTCGAGGAGACGGACCGCCGGGCCGCGCGGACCTTCGGCGAGCAGGCCCGGGCCGCCGGGGTGCGCCGCATCGTGTACCTGGGCGGACTGACCCCGGCCGGAGTGCCGGAGAAGGAGCTGTCGCCGCACCTGCGCTCCCGGACGGAGGTGGGACGTCTCCTGCTCGACTCGGGGGTGCCGACGGCGGTGCTGCGCGCGGCGATCGTCATCGGGTCCGGGTCCGCCTCGTTCGAGATGCTGCGCTATCTGACGGAGCGGCTGCCGCTGATGATCACACCGAGCTGGGTGCGGACGCGCATCCAGCCAGTGGCCGTACGGGATGTGATCCGCTATCTGGTGGGGAGCGCGACGCTGCCCGCGGAGGTGAACCGGACCTTCGACATCGGCGGCCCGGACGTCATGACGTACCGGGACATGATGCAGCACTACGCCCGGGTGGCGGGGCTGCCGCGGCGGCTGATCCTGCCCGTGCCGGTGCTCACCCCGGCGCTCTCCAGCCACTGGGTGGGGCTGGTCACCCCGGTGCCCGGCTCCATCGCCCGGCCGCTCACGGAGTCGCTGCGCCACGAGGTCGTCTGCCACGAGCACGACATCGAGCGGTACGTCCCCGACCCGCCGGACGGGACCATCGGCTTCGACCGGGCGCTGCGTCTGGCGCTCCAGCGGATCAGGGACGCGCAGGTGGCCACCCGCTGGTCCACCGCGTCGGTGCGCGGGGCGCCGAGCGACCCGCTGCCCACGGACCCCGACTGGGCGGGCGGCAGCCTGTACCGCGACGAGCGGCAGGCGGCCGTGCCGGTAGCCCCGGACGCCTTGTGGCGGGTGATCGAGGGCATCGGCGGGGAGAACGGCTGGTACTCCTTCCCGCTGGCCTGGGCGGTGCGCGGCTGGCTCGACCGGCTCGTGGGCGGGGTGGGTCTGCGGCGTGGGCGGCGGGACGCGCAGCGGCTGCGGGTGGGTGACTCGCTGGACTTCTGGCGGGTGGAGGAGATCGTGCCGGGCGAGCTGCTGCGGCTGCGGGCGGAGATGCGGCTGCCGGGCCTGGCCTGGCTGGAGCTGTCGGTGCGCGGCGACGCACGCGGCCGGACGGTCTACGGGCAGCGCGCCCTGTTCCACCCGCACGGGCTGCTCGGCCATGCCTACTGGTGGAGCGTGTGGCCGTTCCACTCGGTCGTGTTCGGCGGGATGGCGCGCAACATCACCGAGGCGGCCGCGGCGGATGAGCGGCGGCGGCGCGGCCGGGCGGCCGGCCGTGGTACGGACGGCCCACGGTCCGGCCGCTGAGGGGCGTCCGGCCGCTCACGCCGCGGTTGCCCCCGCCGCCGAAGGAGGGCGGCTGTTCCCGCTTCGTGCCGGACCCGGCAGGCAGAAGGGGGCCGGCCGGGCCTTCCGGAGCTCCGTGCGCCCGCCGGCCGCCCCGCCGGTGGTGAGCGGTCAGCTGGGCCATGCCCCGGTGGCGAGGAAGTCGTCGAGGGCGGCGGTGTACGGGGCGATGTCCAGGTCCTGTTCCTCGAGCCAGGTGTCGGAGTAGTACTTGTCCAGATAGCGGTCGCCCGGGTCGCACAGCAGCGTGACGACGCTGCCCTTCTCGCCGCGCTCCACCATCTCGGCGACCAGTTTGAACGCGCTCCACAGCCCGGTGCCGGTCGAGCCGCCCGCCTTGCGGCCGATGGCGCGCTCCAGGGCGCGGACGGCGGCGACACTGGCCGCGTCGGGGACCTTCATCATGCGGTCGATGGCGCCGGGCACGAAGCTCGGCTCCATGCGGGGGCGGCCGATGCCCTCGATCCGGGAACCGCAGTCGCTGGCGGCGAGCGGGTCGTGCCGGGTCCAGCCGTCGAAGAAGCAGGAGTTCTCCGGGTCGGGCACGCAGATCCGGGTGTCGTGCTGGAGGTAGTGGACGTAGCGGGCGATGGTCGCCGACGTGCCGCCGGTCCCGGCGGTGGCGACGATCCAGGCGGGTTCCGGGTAGCGCTCCAGCCGGAGCTGCTGGTAGATCGACTCCGCGATGTTGTTGTTGCCTCGCCAGTCCGTGGCGCGCTCCGCGTAGGTGAACTGGTCCATGTAGTGGCCGCCGGTCTCGGCGGCGAGGGCGGCGGACTCCTCGTACATCGTCCGCGAGTCGTCGACGAAGTGGCACTGCCCCCCGTGGAACTCGATGAGCCGGCACTTCTCCGGGCTGGTGGTCCGCGGCATCACCGCGATGAAGGGGACGCCGATCAGCTTGGCGAAATACGCCTCCGACACGGCGGTCGAACCGCTGGACGCCTCGATGACCGGCTTGCCCGGCCGAATCCAGCCGTTGCAGAGCCCGTACAGGAAGAGGGAGCGGGCGAGACGGTGCTTGAGGCTGCCGGTCGGGTGCGTCGACTCGTCCTTGAGGTAGAGGTCGATCCCCCATGCCCCGGGCAGCGGGAAGAGCAGCAGATGGGTGTCGGCCGAACGGTTCGCGTCGGCCTGTACCTTGCGGACGGCCTCCTTCAGCCAGGCCCGGTACTCCGGGTCGCTGCGGTCGACGTCCGCGGTCGCCGCGGCCCCACGCTCACGTCCGTGCCTGCTGGTGTCCATCAGCGCGCTCCTGTCATCGTGCTCCCGGTGTTTCCTCCTCCACGATAGGCGTCCCACCTGCACAAACGTTTCCTTTGGTGGCCCATAGCAGTGCCTTTGGCCCGCGCCCGGAGCACGGGCCGTCACCGTCGTTGCGCGCGGTCGCGCGCGGTGCGCCTGTGCGCCCTGGCGATCCGTTCGGCGCCAGGGCACACTGCACAGCAGGGAGTGGTGGAGAAGGGGGCGGGGGCGCTATGGCGGACGTCGAGTTCAGTGCGTCGGGGGTCCGGATCGAGCGGTTCACCCGGTCGCTGACCAGGGCCGGTCAGGTGGTCGTCAAGGACGGCCGGCTGTCACTGCTCACGAGCAGCGGGCGGGAGATCGACAGCGCCCCGGTGGGCACGGTCAGCGCGGGCAAGCGGTGGTTCGCCGCGGCGGACTCGGCCATCGCCCGGGTGAACGGGGTGCGCTACCGGTTGACGATGGGGCAGCGCGAGCGCAGGCCCGACGGGGCCGGGGCGGCCCCGGTGCGGCGCTTCCTGGAGGCGCTGCGCAGTGCGCGCGGCCGGATGGGCTGACCTGCCTCCGCGCACGCCGAGGTCCCGGCTCCGCACTCCGGCGGGCCGGCCCCCGAGCGCGCCGCTCCGCCGCGAGTTGCGGAGCCGTGGGCCTTGGGCCACGCTGGTCCCATGTCACTGAAGGTGCATCACCGGTGACAGAGCGATCCGCTCCGCGGGTGGGTCGCGCGACACGAGCAGACACGACAAGTGCAGAGCGGATTCGGTCATCAGTCGTCCGCCGCCTCCGTTCGTTCGCCTTCTTCCGGACCTATTTCGGGGAGTCGCAGCCGTGATCAGCGAGCCAAGCAGGCACTGCACGGTGGAGCTCCAGGCCCTGCCGTCGCGGATCGGTCAGGTCCGCAGAATCATCTCGGCGCAACTGCGCTACTGGCATCTCGATCCCCTGATCGACCAGGCGGCCCTGGGCGTCACCGAGCTTCTCACCAATGTTCACCGGCACGCACAGCCGGACAAGTCATGCACCGTCGACATCGAGCTGCTGCTCGACCGGCTGACGGTCTCCGTCCACGACCACGACCCGCGACTGCCCACGGTGAACGTGGCGGACTCGTTCGCCACGTCCGGCCGGGGCCTCGCCCTGATCGCCGCCGTCAGCGAGAGCTGGGGGGTGCGGCCGATCGGCTCGGCCGGGAAGGCGGTCTGGTTCACCCTTCCGGCGGCTGCCCGCGCCACGACGCTGCCGCCACTGGCGGTGTACGGATCGATGACCGACGGGCCGTCCGGCTCCCTGAGCATCACCGCCGAGGACGTCACGGCCCCGCCCGCCCGGTCGGCCGTCGTCGGCTGAGGCCCCCGTCCGGCCGCCGCCGACCAGGGGGCGGCCCGGGGCACGGCCTGTCCGGGAGGGGCAGCGGCGTGAGCGGAGCGCTGTACCTGTGCGCCCGTACGCGGTCTCCGTGCCGGCCGCCGCGCCCGGCACCGGATGCGCCCGCCTCGCGTGGCCCGTGCCGCCCTGGCCCGGGACGGTGGACGCCGCCCGCGCGCGCTCCGGGGGCGCGGGGCGTCAACGGGCAGCACGTCGCCCTGCTCGGCCCGAGCGCCGGCCGCACCCCGTGGGGGTGCGCCCCTCCTCCCCCGTCCGCGTAGCTGGGCAGGCGTGCGCCCTCCCGCCTGCCCAGCGCGCCGAGCCGTTCCCTGGCGTCCGCACGTCCGAGGGGCAGCCGCGCCCTCGCGGGGCGCCGCGCCCGGTCCGAGCCCGCTTGGGCCGGAGGCGGCCGTCCGCGGGTCGCTGGAGGTCCGCGGCACCTGGCCAAAGCCGGGGCGGACGCCTTGGGGACGTGACCGATCCGGGCGCCGTGGGCGCGGGCCGGGTGCCGGGGGACGCTTCACGGGTGATCACGGACGGCCGGATTCCGGTCTCCTTCTCCGCGGGTTCCGGCCGGTGGAGGCCCTGCCGTCCGCCCTTCGGCGCCCGCGGGAGCTGAGCAGATACGCGGGGGCGCGCACCTGTGCGAAAGACACCGGCCAGAATCGCGGCTCGGGGAACTGGCCGGTCTCCTCATGGACCGCATGGACGCCTGGGGCATCCCATGGTCGAAAGACGCGGAACGATCGGCTCCGCGCGTACGGTCGACCCCTGCGAGGCGATCCGAACCATGACCGAACCCCTCACCGAACCCACGACGGAAGCGGCTCGCCGGAGCCCCGGCTCCGCCACCTCATCGCTGCCCTCGACGCCCTTCCCGCAGGACCGGGAATGCCCCTACCACCCGCCCGCCGGGTACGAGCCACTCCGCGGGGAAGGGCCGCTGAGCCGGGTCGTCCTCTTCGACGGGCGGCCGGTCTGGGCGGTCACCGGGCACGCCGAGGCCCGCCGGCTGCTGGCCGATCCGCGGCTCTCCACGGACCGCCGCCACCCCGGCTTCCCCTCTCCCGCCGAGCGGTTCGCGAACGCGCGGCAGCGGCGCGTGGCCCTCGTGGGCGTCGACGACCCCGAGCACAACGCCCAGCGCAGGATGCTGATCCCGAGCTTCTCCGTGCAGCGGATCAACGCCCTGCGCCCCCGCATCCAGGAGACGGTGGACCGGCTGCTGGACGCGATGGAGCGGCAGGGGCCGCCGGCGGAACTGGTGAGCGCGTTCGCGCTGCCGGTACCGTCGATGGTGATCTGCGCGCTCCTCGGCGTGCCCTACGCCGACCACGACTTCTTCGAGGAATGCTCGCGGCGGCTCCTGCGCGGCCCCGGTGCGGCCGACGTGGACGCCGCCATGGACGAACTCGAGGAGTACCTGGGATCGTTGATCGATCGCAAGCGGACGAAACCGGGGGACGGGCTCCTCGACGACCTGATCCACCGGGACGGTCCGGACGGCCCGGTCGACCGCGAGCAGTTGGTGGCGTTCGCCGCGATCCTGCTCGTCGCGGGGCACGAGACCACGGCGAACATGATCTCGCTCGGCACGTTCACTCTGCTGCGCCACCCCAGGCAGCTCGCGGCCCTGCGGACCGGGGGGACGACGACGGCCGTGGTGGTCGAGGAGCTGCTGCGGTTCCTGTCGATCGCCGACGGGCTGCAACGGCTGGCGGTCGAGGACATCGAGGTGGCCGGGACGACGATCCGCAGGGGCGAGGGGGTCGTCTTCCCGACCTCGCTCATCAATCGGGACGCCGACGTGTTCGCGCGGCCCGAGACGCTCGACTGGGACCGGTCCGCCCGTCACCATCTCGCCTTCGGTTTCGGCGTCCACCAGTGCCTGGGCCAGAATCTGGCCCGCGCCGAGCTGGAGATCGCTTTGCGCACGCTCCTGGAACGGCTGCCCGGCCTCAGGCTCGCCGCGCCGGCGCAGGAGATCCCGCACAAACCCGGGGACACGATCCAGGGCATGGTCGAGCTGCCCGTGGCCTGGTGAGCGGCGTGGGCGTCGATGTCGACACGGACCGCTGCGTGGGGGCCGGGATGTGCGCGCTGACCGCGCCGGACGTGTTCACCCAGGACGACGACGGCTTGAGCCAGGTGCTCCCCGGCCGTGCGCAGACGGCCGGGGAGCATCCCCTGGTGCGGGAGGCGGTGCGGGCCTGCCCGGTGGGGGCCGTTTCCGTCACCGACGACTGACGGCCCGGGGCACGGGGGGGGCGAGGAGGGCTGGCCCCCGCCCCCGCGTCCTCACACCAGGTCCTCACGTCAGGGCGGTGAGCGGATCGTCGAGTACCGGCTGCCAGGCCAGCTCGGCGGCGCCCACCAGGCTGTTGTGGGCGAGGGTGCACGGCAGGATCGGCACACTGCCGCTGCGCCCCCACAGACTGCGGTCGGCGACGACGGCCCGGAGCCGTTCCGGGTCCGCCTCCAGCAGGTCACGGTGGAGTCCGCCGAGGATGATGCGGTCGGGGTTCAGGATGTTGACCAGTCCGGCGAGGCCCAGTCCCAGACGGTCGATCAGCGCTTCGGCGGCGTGGCGCACCGCAGTGTCCTCGTACTCCGTGCGCAGCAGATCGCCGGCCTGTTTGAGGAGCGACTCCTCTGGGCCCGGTTCACGCCGGGCCGTGGTGAGGAAGGCCAGCGGGTCGGTCTCCACGTCGAGACAGCCGCGTCCGCCGCAGTGACAGGGCCGGCCCTCGGGGTTGACGGTGAGGTGCCCCACTTCCAGGGCGAGGCCGGAACTTCCGCTGTGCAGACGACCGTCGAGCACGAGGGCTCCGCCGACGCCTCGGTGGCCGGTGGCGGCGCAGAGCAGGTGCTGGGCGCCGCGCCCGGCCCCGTGGCGGTGTTCGGCCAGTGCGGCGAGGTTGACGTCGTTACCGGTGAAGGCGGGTCGGGCGATGCCCGCTTCCCGTACGCAGGCGGCGAAGATGTCCCGGACGGGGGAGCCCGCGGGCCAGGCGATGTGCAGAGGGTTGAGGGCGGTCCCCTCGGGTTCGGCCACGGCCGACGGCACGGCGAGACCGGCGCCGACGCAGCGCAGGCCGCTCTCGCGCAGCAGTCGCGCCCCCGCGTCCACGACCTCGCCGAGCACCTGGGCCGGGTCGGCCATCACCGCGACGCAGCCCGGTGAGGTGGCGACGATCCGGCCGCCGAGTCCGACGAGCGCGGCCCTGAAACCGTCGGCGTGGACCTGGGCGGCGAGGACGACGGGTCCGGTCTCCAGGACGGCCAGCCGGTGCGAGGGTCGGCCCTGGGAGCCGGCCGCGGACCCGGGGTTGGAGTCGACCCGGATCAGCCCGAGCGCTTCGAGTTCCGCGGCGACGGCCCCGGCGGTCGCCCGGGTGACGCCGAGTTCGGAGGTGAGGACGGCCCGGGTGGGGGCCCGTCCGGTGTGGACCAGTTCCAGCGCGGGCCCGAGCGCGCTGCGGCCCCTCTCCAGCTTCGTCCGGGTGGTGGTCGCCTTGCCGTTCATGGGGGCGAGTCTCCCATGATCCGGAGGATGGCCCGGACGCCGAGGACCCCGCGCCGACCACTGTGGCGGTGCCGTGGCCCGGCGGCGGGCAGCTCGGTTGCGTGCGCCGCGGCAGCGCCCGTATGCTGAGTTTGTGCCGCTACTAAACAAACTAGGGACGGCCCTTCCCGGGGGAGACGGCGAAGACACCGCCCCGCCCGCGTCGGCCCGCCTCCGTACCGCGCTGACCGTGTTCTTCGCCCTCGACGGGTTCCTCTTCGCCGGCTGGGTGGTGCGTATCCCGGCCATCAAGCAGCAGACCGGCGCCTCTGCCTCCACCCTCGGCCTCGCCCTGCTCGGCGTCTCCGCGGGCGCGGTGATCACCATGATGCTCACCGGCCGACTCTGCCGCCGCTACGGCAGCCACGCCGTCACCGCGGCCTGCGGCGTCCTGCTCCCCCTCAGCATCGCCCTTCCGGCGCAGACCCACTCGGCGCTCTCGCTCGGGCTCGTCCTGCTGGTCTTCGGCGCGGCGTACGGCGGAATGAACGTGGCGATGAACAGCGCCGCGGTGGACCTGGTCGCCGTGTTGCGCCGGCCCGTGATGCCGAGCTTTCACGCCGCGTTCAGCCTGGGCGGCATGGTCGGCGCCGGGCTCGGCGGGCTGGTGGCGGGCAGCCTCTCGGCAGCTGCCCATCTCCTCCTGCTCGCCGGAACCGGCCTGCTCGTCACGGCCTTCGCCGGCCCCTCGCTGCTGCGTCACCGGCCGCCCCACGCCGCCCCGGACGCCGACGGCCCTGCGCGTCCCCGGCAGCGGCTGTCACCGCGGGCGCGCCGCGTCGTCGTGCTCTTCGGCGTGATCGCCCTGTGCACGGCGTACGGCGAAGGGGCCCTGGCCGACTGGGGCGCGCTGCACCTGGAGCAGGATCTGGGCGCGCCTCCCGGGCTCGCCGCCGCCGGGTACGCCCTGTTCGCCCTGACCATGACGGCGGGCCGGCTGACCGGGACCCTGCTTCTGGAACGGCTAGGCCAGACCCTCACCCTCGTCCTCGGCGGGGCGACGGCCGCGGCCGGGATGCTGCTCGGCTCGCTCGCCCCCACCGTCTGGCTCGCCCTGACCGGTTTCGCGATCACCGGCCTGGGACTGGCCAACATCTTCCCCGTCGCGGTGGGACGCGCGGGCGAACTGGCGGGGCCGGGCGGAGTCGCCGCGGCGTCGACGCTCGGGTACGGCGGGATGCTGCTGGGCCCGCCCGCGATCGGCTTCCTCGCCGACTGGTTCTCCCTGCCGACGGCGCTGACGACGGTGGCCGTCCTGGCCGCGGCGGCCGCCGTCCTGGGCTACGGGGCCCGCAACCTCGCACACACCCGCCCCGGTACGCACACAAGATCGATTGAGTAGGCGTACTCAGGCGAAGCCCCCCTCCCCCGGCGCAGGATGGAAGCCTCGACCGAACGAGGGAGCATTCCATGAGCCACCGACTCACCGACCACCCGCACCTGAGCACCTTGGTTCAACTGACCTTCCGGAACCCCGCCTCCCTGATCTACCTCGGCCTGGTGGCCGCTGCGACGGTCTTCGTCACGGTGGACCTCCTGTTCGTGACCCACGAGGACGCCTCGTTCTCCGGCGTCTGGTTGTTCCTGCTGGCGGCCCCGACCGTCTTCCTGTTCTTCTTCGGCAGCTCGCTGGCGGGAGCCGAGGCGGGCGGCCCGACGTGGTTCCTCGTCGTCGCGCTGGTGGTCTCCGTCCTCGTCCAGTCCCTGATCCTGGGCTGGTTCGTCCGGCTGATCCGCAAAGCCCGCCCCACCCGGCCCGCACACCCGCAGGGCGCCTGACACCATCACGGTCATGAAGACCACCGATCACATCCTGTCGCTGTCCGAGGAAGGGCGACTGCTCGCCGCCGCGGCCGACCGGGCAGGCCCGGGGGCGTCCGTCCCGACCTGTCCAGGCTGGCAGATACGCCATCTCCTGCGGCACACCGGCATGGTGCACCGGTGGGCGGCCGCGTTCATCACCGAGGGGCACACCGCGTACCGCCCCGGAGACGGCGAGCCCTCGCTGGACGGAGCCCAGCTCCTCGACTGGTTCCGTGAGGGCCACCGTCATCTGGTCCGGTCGCTGGAGAACGCCCCCTGGGACCTGAGCTGCTGGGCGTTCCTGCCCGCCCCCTCGCCGCTGGCGTTCTGGTCCCGCCGCCAGCTGCACGAGACGACCGTGCACCGCGTGGACGCGGAGTCGGCGCTGGGCGGGCCGCTGACCCCGCTCCCGGCGGACCAAGCCGTCGACAGCATCGACGAACTGCTCACCGGCTTCCACGCCCGCCCCAAGAGCAAGGTGCGCTCCCGGAGCCCTCGCACCCTGCGGGTGCGGGCCACGGACACGCAGGCGGCCTGGACCGTACACCTCTCCGACGAGCCTCCTCGGACGGTGCGTTCGGCGGGCCCGGGCTCCCCGACCGGCCCGGAGCGCGTCGACTGCGAGCTGAGCGGCACGGCTGAGGGCCTCTGCCTCGTCCTATGGAACCGGCTGCCGCTCACCGCCGTCACCCTGCGGGGCGACCGATCGGTGGCCCGCCTCTGGTCGGACCACTCCGCGGTGACCTGGTGAGGCGGGGCGGAGCAGCGGGGCCGCCCGGACCCGTCCCACGCCCCGCAGGGCGGCGCACGCGGGCAGAGCAGGACGCCATGACGATCGAGATCGGCTATGCGCTGGTCAGTGCGGCCTTCCTGGCGGCGCTCACCTTCGCGGGCGTTCTCGCGCCCTGGCTGTTCTTCTTCGACCTGGGCCCCACCGCGCGGCGGGTGGTCCTGGGGGTCGCCACCACGACCGCGGTGCTGGCCTTCGCCGCTCGGGTGGCCCATGTCCTGTGGCGCTTCCCGCAGCGGGAGGCCGCCCCGCTGCCGACCCCATCGCCGCCGGGCCGCCCTGACGCATAACCGCCGTCCCCGCCCGGGGCATCTCGGCGGCGGTGCGCGAACGCTCTCGCCCGCACTCCGCGGGAAGCACGGAGTCGCGCGCGGTCCGGACCCTGCCGTACGGGTCGGCCTGTACGTCCGCCGGGCAGGCGACCGGGCGGGCCGGCCCCCCGGCGACCTGCCGAAACGCCGGCTCGCAGGCCTCGGCCACCCGGTGGAACCGGCCGAAGAGACCGAAGGAGACCAGCCCGGGCAGCTGGCCCCGGCGACGGCCAGGACCGCCCTCGCCCCGAGGGATCGGGGCCAGGGCGGCGGCCGTCCGCTCGGCGTCGGGCCGGAGTCCGGGGCCGAGGGGAGGCGCGGCGAGCGCGGCGGCGTGGAACGCGACACGGACGGCGCCGGTGAAGATGAGCCTCACTCGGGGGACCGGGCCCGTAGTGCCCCTGGGGGCGGTCCCGTCCACCCACCGTCCCGACCAGACGGTCGACCGCCTCGCCCGGCGCGGGGTCCGGCCTCGGGGAACATCGGTACAGCCGTTGGCGCTGAGAACGATCACGGTCCGATCGGCGCGAGCGTGCTGACGCGGTTCTCGTACTCACGACGGGTTTTGCGCCGGGCCCGAACAGCCGGGAAACCCTGGCCGCCGTCGAGCGGCCGACAGCGGTCGAGGAGCTGACGGTGCACGGCGGGGACGGCGGTCACGCGCTGGGGCAGCCCTGGCCTCGCCGTACGGGCGCCCCCTCGTCGAGCGCGGCCCGCTCGGCAGGCTCCAGGTCGGCCGAGCTGGTCGGTCGAGACCCGCTTGTGGACCAGGTTCGCCACTGCGGGCGCCTTCCGCGCGGAGGATCGGACCTTGCCTGTCGTCAAACCCTGTCAGCGATCACCATCGGATCTGTTGGGATTCGAGCCGCCGCGCCCCCCGATTTCACGGGTTCACTGGACACGCCGACCACCTGTCGGCAAACGCCGTTTACCGACGCACGTCGCTGAGTGGACGCGTCGCGGATGTCGAGCACTGCGCGCCAGCGTCAACGTTCCGGCTTCGGGTCAGGCCGGCGGGCCGGGGCGTATCTGGCGAGCATGGTCTGGACGGCCTGTTCGACGGCGTCGTGGATGTCGGAGGCTGCTGGGTTCCAGTCGGTCAGCAGCATGCGGGGCCACAGGACGTAGTTGGCGATCATGCCGAGGAACTGGTTCGCGGCGCTCGCGGCGTCCGGGACATCAGCGTTGCCCGCCTCGTGCTCGGATTCCAAGTAGTGCTGAACGGAGGTGAAGTAGGGCAGTTTGCCGAGCTGGAACTGCATCCGTCCCAGTTCGGGGAAACGAGGCAGTTCGGCGATGACGATCCGGAACAGGGCTGTCATGCCGGGCCGGCCTACCAGGTCGGCATAGCGGTGGCCGACGGTCGTCAGTCCGGAGCGCAGATCTCCGGTCTGCGGCCGCGCGGCACCGTCGCCCGCGTCACGCTGCCAGGACTCGGTGACGATGGCCTCGAAGAGGGCCGCTTTGGTTGGGAACCGCTTGAACAGGGTGGACTTCGAGACCCCGGCCGCTTCGGCGATCCGGGCTAGTGAGGTGCCGTCGTAGCCACGGTCCAGGAACAGTTCTGTGGCTGCGGTGGTGATCGCCTCGCGTTTCTGCTGAGCGAGTCTGCGGTGGTGTGCGGAGAGCTCTGCTGCCATGCGGACAGTATGCCGCAGCCCCGAGGCGAGTCACTTGACTCGCCTCGACAGTCCTGCTTACGGTACGAGAGAAAGGCGAGTCGATTGACTCGCCTCCTATTTGCGGCACCCGGGTGAGTTCCGGCAGCCGCGCGGTGGAGGAACAGTTCATGACGATCGACAAGATCGCTTTGGTGACCGGTGCGAATCGCGGCCTCGGACGCGGCGCGGCCATCGCTCTGGCCAGACGCGGGGTGCGGGTCCTGGTCACCCACCGCGGCGATGCGGCCGGGGCTGAGAAGACGGTGGAACAGGTGCAGGCGGTGGGTGGGACTGCCGCTGTTCTCCGGCTCGACATCAGCGACGTCTCCTCTTTCGCGTCCTTCACCTCCGAACTGAGCGAGCAGCTGGAGCGCTGGGGTACTTCGCGGCTCGACATCTTGGTCAACAACGCGGGAGTGGGGATCTTCGGACCGCTGGAGGACGTCACGATCGACGACTTCGACACGGTGATGGGCACCAACGTCCGGGGCACGTTCTTTCTCATCCAGTCACTCGTGCCGCTGCTGACCCAGGGCGGCCGCGTCATCAACGTCTCGACGTCACTGACCCGCCACACCAGCCCCGCCACCTCGGTCTACTCCGCCTCGAAGGCCGCCGTCGAAGCCTTGAGCCGCACCCTCGCCGCAGAACTCGGCCCACGCGGAATCCGGGTCAACTCCATCGCCCCGGGGCCGACCGCCACCGATTTCAACGGTGGAGCGATGCGGGACGACCCCGAGATGCGCCAGGTTCTGGCCGGACAGACCGCGCTCGGCCGCGTCGGCGAGGCTGAGGAGATCGGCGACGCCATCGCCACGCTGGCCTCAGAGGGCCTGCGCTGGGTCACCGCCCAGCGAATCGAGGTCTCCGGCGGCGCTCTCCTCTGAGCGCCGGGCGGCGGCCTACAGAGAAGCAGGCAGCGACGGACCCGACTCACTCCCAGCCGGTCTCGTCCTCGTCCAGCTCCGGCGCACCAGGGTCCCGAAGAGGGCGCAGGACGCCGGCGGCGGGGGTCGAGGCGGTGAAGCTGTAGCGGCCGAGCAGGTTCAGGTTGCGGTGCTTGAGCGGAGAGAGCCGGACGGTGTCCTCCTCTCGGAGTTCCCCGTCTTCACCGATCACGGTCGTCGACTGACCGGCCCGGGAGACGCGCGCCCGGCCCGTGACCGGGGGGGGCGCACCGTTCGAAGGAGCCGGCCCGGGGCGTATCGGCACGTCTCCGGGGGCTTGCCCGAGGGGCGGCGCGGCCTCCAAGCCCGGCCGGGAGCCGTGCCGGCCCGGACGGCGCGACCGTCACGCCGTACGCGATCCACCGGACGCCCCCTAACGGTCCATCGCCGACATCGCCCGCTGCGCCAGCGGGTGCGTACGGACCAGCTCGGCCAACGACGTCGTCCCGCGGGTGACCCCGGCGAACGCCTTCCAGGCCGGACGGAAGCCGGTGACCGCCGCGTGCATCAGCCCCGGCCGTCGTTCGAACAGTTTGAGCATCCGGCGGCCGACGCCCATCTCCACGCCCAGGCCGGCCTTGATGGCGAAGGCGTAGTTCAGGGCCTGCCGGCGGGCGTCCACCGCGTCGTTGGACTCGGCGATCCTGACCGCCCACTCCCCCGCGAGCCGGCCGGAGCGCAGCGCGAAGGAGATGCCCTCCCGGGTCCACGGCTCCAGCAGTCCGGCCGCGTCCCCGCAGACCACGACCCGGCCGCGCGAGAGCGGCGAATCATCGCTGCGGCAGCGGGTGAGGTGCCCGGAGGAGACGGCGGGCTCGAACCCGGCGAGACCCAGCCGGGCGATGAAGTCCTCCAGATACCGCTTGGTGCCCGCGCCGTCGCCGCGCGCCGAGATGACGCCCACGGTCAGCGTGTCGCCCTTGGGGAAGACCCAGCCGTAACTCCCCGGCATCGGGCCCCAGTCGAGGAGCACCCGGCCCGCCCAGTCCTCTGCCACGGTCGCCGGGACGGGGATCTCCGCCTCCAGGCCGAGGTCGACCTGGTCGAGCTTGACTCCGACGTGCGCCCCTATGCGGCCGGCACTGCCGTCCGCGCCGACGACCGCCCGCGCCAGCACCGTCTCCCCACCGGCAAGCACCACGGCGACCGTACGCCGGTCGGGCACGGCGGGGCCGTGCTGCTCCACCCGCACCACCGAGGCTCCGGTGCGCAGTTCCGCGCCGGCCTTCTGCGCCTCCTCCACCAGCCCGGCGTCGAACTCCGCGCGGTCGATGAGCCCGAAGAGCATGCGCCGGGAGCGGCGGGTACGGGACAGCTTCCCGTTGAGCGAGAACGTGACCGCGTGGACGCGGTCCTTCAGCGGCAGGTCGAACCCCGGCGGCAGCGCGTCGCGGGAGAAACCGATGATCCCCCCGCCGCAGGTCTTGTAGCGCGGCAGTTCCGCCTTCTCCAGCAGCAGGACCCTCCGGCCCGCCACGGCTGCCGCGTACGCCGCCGATGCGCCGGCCGGCCCGGCGCCGACCACGACGACGTCCCAGACGGACGACTCTTCCGGCTCACGTCCGGCGTCTGCGTTCTCGCTGCTCACGATGTGCTTCTGCTCCCGATCCGACCAGTGGCCCCAAGCTGCTCACGGCATCCTACGGCGCGTTCCGGCCAAGCCCTCCTGTGGGAGGATCGACCATGTTTTCGTCGTACTCATGTCGCCACACCAGCGGCGCCGTACCCGGTCGCGTCCACACCGCGCGCCACCCATGACGTCGCACCCACGAGGAGCGTGCCCATGACCGCCCGTCCGATTTCCGAGACCATCGCCGCGCTGATGCCCCGTGCGCGGGCGGAGCTGGCCGAGCTGGTCGCGTTCCAGTCGGTGGCGGACCCGGCTGTGTTCCCCAAGAGCGAGTGCGAGGCGGCGGCGCACTGGGTCGCCGACGCGCTGCGCACCGAGGGCTTCACGGATGTCGCCCTGCTCGACACCCCGGACGGTACCCAGTCCGTCTACGGTTTCCTGCCCGGCCCGGTCGGCGCCCCGACCGTGCTCCTCTACGCGCACTACGACGTGCAGCCGCCGCTGGACGAGTCGGCGTGGCTCTCCCCTCCGTTCGAGCTCACCGAGCGCGACGGCCGGTGGTTCGGCCGGGGCGCCGCCGACTGCAAGGGCGGGTTCATCATGCACCTGCTCGCGCTGCGCGCCCTCAAGGCGAACGGTGGCGTGCCCGTCTCGGTCAAGGTGATCGCCGAGGGCTCCGAGGAGCAGGGCACCGGCGGTTTGGAACGGTACGCCGAGGCGCACCCCGACCTGCTGGCCGCCGACACGATCGTCATCGGTGACACCGGCAACTTCCGCGTCGGGCTGCCGACGGTCACGGCGACGCTGCGCGGGATGACGATGCTGCGGGTGCGGTTGGACACCCTGGAAGGGAACCTGCACTCGGGGCAGTTCGGCGGCGCGGCGCCCGACGCGCTGGCCGCGATGATCCAGCTGCTGGCCTCGCTGCGCGCCGAGGACGGGAGCACGACGGTCGACGGGCTGGACGGCGACGCCGACTGGGACGGCCTCCAGTATCCGCAGGAGGAGTTCCGCCGGGACGCCAAGGTGCTGGACGGAGTCGAGCTGATCGGCACGGGCACGGTCGCGGACCGGATCTGGGCGCGGCCCGCCGTCACCGTCATCGGGATCGACTGCCCGCCGGTGGTGGGCTCGACACCGTCGGTGCAGGCGAGCGCGCGGGCACAGATCAGCCTGCGGGTGCCGCCCGGCCATGACGCCGCCGAGGCGACGAGGCTGCTCACCGCACACCTGGAGTCGCGCGCTCCGNGGGGCGCGCGGGTCCGGGTGGAGCAGGTCGGCCAGGGGCAGCCGTTCCGCGCCGACATGACCAGCCCGGCGTACGCGGCGATGGCGGACGCGATGCGCGAGGCCTACCCGGGCCAGGAGATGCAGGCCTCCGGGATGGGCGGTTCGATCCCGCTCTGCAACACCCTGGCCGGTCTGTACCCCGAGGCGGAGATCCTGCTGATCGGCCTGAGCGAGCCCGAGGCGCAGATCCACGCCGTGAACGAGAGCGTGTCGCCCGAGGAGCTGGAGCGGATGTCGGTGGCCGAGGCGCTGTTCCTGCGCAACTACGCGGAGTCGAAGAAGGTCTGACCCCGCCACCGCCCGACAGCGCTGGTCGGGCGCCGCCCGCGCACATCCGCCCGCGCGGGCGGCGCCCGTCCGCCCCGCGGCCCCGCCCCGTCCGGCCATGCGCCTCGGACCTCCCCGCACGGGCCCGCCCCGGCCGCCGCAGGGCCGCGGGTCTTGCGGCGCGACGAGATGGGGCGGCCCGTCGGCGGCCGGGGCGGGGCTCTCGACGGCCCTTCGGGCGGACGGGGTCCTCCTCGGAGGCTCCCCGGGCCGCTACGCCGCGGGCGAAGTCGCCCCCGGCGTAGTTCCGTGCGGCGGGCTTCCTCTGCTGCGTAGGTTCGCCGCGTGGATGTCGTCGAGGTGCTCCCCCAGTTGCACATGTTCCGCTTCCGGATCGGTCAGTCCTATGTCTGGCGCGACGGGAGGGACCTCACCCTGATCGACGCGGGCGACGTCGAGGCCGCCCGCGCGATCGAGGACGCCCTGCGCGCGCTCGGCCTCGAACCGTCCCTCATCCGCCGCATCGTCCTCACCCACGGCCACCGCGACCACTACGGCGCGGCGCGGGAGCTGGCGGACCGCCATGGCGCCGAGATCGTCGCCCACGCTTTGGACGCCCCTGTGATCCGGGGCGAGCGCCCCGTGCCGGAGCCGGACCTGCTCGACTGGGAGCGGCCTCTGTACGAGCACGGGCTGACGGTGCCGAAGGCCCCGCCCACCCCGGTGGACCGCGAGGTGGCCCACGGTGAGGTGCTGCCGTTCGGGGGCGGGGCCCGGGTGGTCCACGCGCCCGGCCACACGCCCGGCTCCATCGCCCTGCACCTGCCGCGCCACGGGGTGCTGTTCACCGGGGACTGCGTCGCGGCGGTGGAGCGGGTGATGCTCGGTGTGTTCAACGTGGACCGGGGCCTGGCGCGGGACGCCTTCCGGAGGCTGGCCGCGCTCGCACCCCGTACCGTCTGCTTCGGTCACGGCGATCCGCTCACCGAGGACGCCGCAGCGGCGATGAAGGCGGCGGCCGCGGCCTGCTGAGCTCGCGGGAGCGCCGCCGCGCCCCCTTGCTCGCCCCTCAGCCCACCGGGACCCCGGCCTCCAGGTTGAGCACTGTCGACCGCTCGCGCGCCCGCAGGGCCCAGCGCAGCCGCTCGTACCGGGTGGGCGGCAGCATCGCCGCGGCCTCCTCCTCTGTGACGAAGCGCCAGCCGCGCAGCTCCGAGCCGGGCAGCAGCAGCCGGCCGGCGTCCTCGGCCCGCAACAGCCCTCCGTCGAAGAGGAAGCGCAGCCCGCCGTAGCCGGGCGGGCAGGGCCTCTCCCAGTCGACCAGCAGCAGGGCGGGCACCCGGTCGAGGCGCAGGCCTATCTCCTCCGCGACCTCACGGACACCGGCCTGGGCGGGGGCTTCGCCCGCCTCGACCACCCCGCCGGGGAACTCCCACCCCGGCTTGTACGTGGGGTCCACGAGCAGCACCCGGTCGGCCTCGTCGAAGAGGAGGACCCCGGCGGCGACCGTCTCCGCGGTGGGCTCGGGGCTCTGGACGATGGGGCACGGTGCGGCGCTGTCGGTGCGCACGGCCTCGGCGATCCGCTGGGCGGTCTCGCGGGGGGTGAGGGCGCTGTTGTCGACGACGTGGGCGTCCCGGGCGATCCAGTCGAGCGCGTCGCGGTACGGCCCGATGTGCTCGTAGGCCCACTGCCGCACGCGCTCGCTCTGATCCTCGTCCCCGGGGAACTCCCTCCGCTTCGCGATCCTGTCGCGCAGGATCGTTTCCTCAGGTGAGAGCAGCACGTGGCGGACGGGGATGCGCCGGGAGGCGAGCCCTCCGAAGATCTCGTCGCGGTACTCCTGGCGCAGCAGCGTCATCGGCACGACCAGGACGCCCGGCACCTCGGCGAGCAGCGCCGCCGCCGTGTCCACCACGAGCCGCCGCCAGATCGGCAGGTCCTGGAAGTCGGTGACCTCGGCGAGTCGCTTCTGCGGCAGCAGACCGCGCAGCGTTGCGCCGGTCGTCTCCGGGTCGTACAGCGTGCTGTGCGGGATCAGATCGATCAGTTCGCCCGCGGTACTGGACTTGCCCGCACTGAACGCACCGTTGATCCAGACGATCACGGTTCCCCCTCTTCCGTAGCCTCCTGTGGCTTGCCCGCAACACCCTGCCGTGAAAACCCCGCTGGGGCGACGGCGTTGCCCGGACGCGGCGATCCGCGACGGTTGGCGGCTTTCGCACGGTACGCCGAGGGCGGCCGCGCGGCTCCACCGGTGCCGTGGGGGGCGCCTGCCGGCCGCCTGGGAGAGCGACGGCCCAGTCGGGAGTCAGGGGGCTCGGCAGCGGACCGCCGACCCGGCGGCGGGCTCTCAGCGCAGGGCGATCGCCGCGGCCGCCGCACCGACCAGTCCCGCGTCGGCGCCCATCACTGCGGGCTCGACGGTCAGCCGGCGGAGGTAGGAGAGGGTCGCGTAGTCCCGGACATGGCGGCGCAGCGGGGCCAGGAGCACGTCGCCGGCCCCGGCCACTCCCCCGCCGATCACCGCGATGTCGAGGTCCACGAGAGTGGCGGTGGCGGCGATCCCGGCCGCCAGCGCCTGCGCCGCGCGCTCATAGGCGGCTGCGGCGACCGGGTCCCCGGCGCGGGCCGCGGCGGCCACCGCGGCGGCCGTGGTGTCGCCGTCCGGTCCCGGCCGCCAGCCGGCCCGCAGAGCACGGCGCGCGATGTTGGGCCCGCTGGCGAGGCCCTCGACGCAGCCGCGCGACCCGCAGGGGCACGGACCGCCGTCCAGGTCGACGCTGATGTGGCCGATGTGCCCGGCGTTGCCGGAGGGGCCCGGGCGCAGGGCGCCGCCGATGACCAGTCCGCCGCCGACCCCTGTGGACACGACCAGGCACAGCGCGTTGTCATAGCCGCGGGCCGCGCCGAGCCAGTGCTCTGCCGCCGTCATCGCGACCCCGTCGCCGACCAGCGCCACCGGCAGTCCGCCCGTCGTCTTGCGCACGCGCTCCACCAGCGGGAAGCCCCGCCAGCCGGGGACGTTGACGGGGCTGACCGTGCCGGCGGCCGCGTCGACCGGGCCCGCGCTGCCGATGCCCACGCGGCCCACGCCGTCCCACAGCGGAGAGGCCGTCAACGCGCCCAGGACCTCGTCCACGGCGCCCATCACCGCCTCGGCCCCCTCCCGGGCGGGCGTCGGCCGCTGCGCCCGCACGAGGAGGGACCCGGCGCCGTCCACCAGAGCGCCGGCGATCTTGGTGCCGCCGATGTCGAGGGCGGCGACGAGGTCGGTATGCATCGGTGTGGGCTCTCCGGATCGGCGAACGGACGGGACCTGCGGGTTCCGTCCACAGTCTGCACGCTCTTTCCCCTGTTGACAACGTTGTCCAGGGCCTATGCTCGACGCCACAGCCTCCCATCACCCTCGCGTCGCCCCGCGGGGCGACGGCCGGGGCTCCCGAAGCCCCGCCGCAGCCGACGACAGGACAGCACACGTGGACCGGACCGCCCGTCACTCCGAGAACCGTTACGGCAACCGGCCGACCATGAAGGACGTGGCGGCCCGCGCCGGAGTGGGCCTCAAGACGGTCTCCCGGGTGGTGAACAGCGAACCCGGCGTCACGCCCGACACCGAGCGCCGCGTGCAGGAGGCGATCGACGCGCTCGGCTTCCGGCGCAACGACAGCGCCCGGGTGCTGCGCAAGGGGCGTACGGCGTCCATCGGGCTGGTCCTGGAGGATCTGGCGGACCCGTTCTACGGTCCGCTGAGCCGCGCGGTGGAGGAGGTCGCCCGCGCCCACGGCGCGCTGCTGATCAACGGTTCGAGCGCCGAGGACCCGGAGCGGGAACAGGAGTTGGTGCTCGCGCTGTGCGCCCGCCGGGTGGACGGACTGATCGTGATCCCCGCCGGCGACGACCACCGCTACCTGGAGCCGGAGATCAAGGCGGGCGTCGCCACGGTCTTCGTGGACCGTCCGGCGGGCCACGTCGAGGCCGACATGGTGCTCTCCGACAGCTTCGGCGGCGCCCGGGAGGGCGTGGCCCACCTCATCGCGCACGGCCACCGCAGGATCGGCTTCATCGGCGACCAGCCGCGGATTCACACCGTCACCGAGCGGCTGCGCGGCTATCGCGCCGCCATGGCGGACGCGGGCATCACCGTCGAGGAGGAGGCCTGGGTCTCCCTGGGCTCCACCGACCCCGCCCGGGTCCGGCCCGCCGTCGAGGCGATGCTCGCCGGGCCCGAGCCGGTCACCGCGCTCTTCGCGGGGAACAACCGGGTGACGGTGACGGCGGTCCGGGTGATCGCCGAGCGGGAACGGCCGGTGGCGCTGGTGGGGTTCGACGACATCGAACTGGCCGACCTGCTCGGCATCACCGTGATCTCACAGGACGCGGCGGCGGTCGGAAGGACCGCCGCCGAGCACCTCTTCCGCCGCCTCGACGGCGCGGCCCACCCTCCGTCGCGGGTGGAGCTGCCCACGCGGCTGATCCCGCGCGGCTCGGGCGAACTCCCGCCCGCCTGACCCCGCCGCCCGCGGCACGCCACGGCAGGGGCCGCGCCGCGGCCGCGCAGGGGCGCCTACGGAGCCGTGACGGTCAGATCGCCCCGGCGCGGCGACGAGAACGCGTCCAGGTCCGCGCGGGTGAGCCCGGTCAGCCGGGCCACCTCTGCGGTGTCCAGCGCCCCGCAGTCGATGCCGCGCAGCAGATATCCGCTGAGGGCCTTGGCGGTGGCGGGTTCGTCCATGACGTCACCGCTCGCCTTGGAGACATAGGCGGCGAGCCGGGCGGCCGCCGGCTCCAACCCCTCGCGGTAGAAGGCGTAGACGGCCGCGTAACGGGTCGGCAGGTGGCCGGGGTGCATGTCCCAGCCCTGGTAGTAGGCGCGAGCCAGCGCGCGGCGGGTGAGGCCGTAGTGGAGCCGCCAGGCCTCGTGCACCTGGGCGGTGGGACCGACGGGGAGGACGTTGGTGGAGCCGTCGGAGACCCGGACGCCGGTGCCCGCCGCGGCGACCTGCATGACCGCCTTGGCGTGGTCGGCGGCGGGGTGGTCGCCGGCCTGGTAGGCGGCGCTGACCCCGACGCAGGCGCTGTAGTCGAAGGTGCCGTAGTGCAGCCCGGTGGCCCGCCCCCGCGCGGCGTCGATCATGCGCGCGACCGCGGCCGTCCCGTCGGAGGCGAGGATGGACTGGCTGGTCTCGA
Source organism: Streptomyces pratensis (assembly GCF_037137275.1). Lineage (GTDB taxonomy): Bacteria > Actinomycetota > Actinomycetes > Streptomycetales > Streptomycetaceae > Streptomyces > Streptomyces pratensis_B. Next base: position 274,053 of record NZ_JBBBEN010000089.1, read on the forward strand.
TCTGGATCTCGAAGCCGATCCGTCCGGCGTCGAGTCCGTGGGCCTTCTCGAAGGCTTCGAGCAGCCGGACGAAGGCGGTGACCTGTTCCGGGTACGTGACCTTCGGGAGGGTCAGCACGAGCCCTTCGGGCAGGCCGCCGGCCTCCATGAGCCCGGTGAGGAAGACGTCCGTTGTGCGGATGCCCCGGTCGCGCACGCCGGCTTCCATGCACTTCATCCGGATGCCCGTGTACGGGGCCGCTGTGCCGTTGGCGTACGCCTCGGAGACCAGGCGGGCTGCGCGGGCCGCGACCTCGTCCTCCTCCTGGTCCGGGCGGGGGCCGAAACCGTCCTCGAAGTCGATGCGCAGGTCCTCGACGGGCTCGCGCTCCAGCTTGGCGCGTACGCGGTCGTGAACCGGCCCGGCCAGCTCCTCGGGGAGGCCGAGGACGGCGGCGAACGACGAGGCGTCGGGGGCGTGCTCGTCGAGGGCGGCCAGCGCCTGGTCGCCCCAGGAGCGGAGGGTGCCGGGCTCCAGGGCGTCGCCGGGGACGTAGACGGTGTGCACGGGCTGGCGGGTGCCGGGATCGCCCGGGTAGCGGCGGGCCAGCTCCGCGTCGACCTCGGCGAGGGAGGCGCTGATCTCCTCGCTGACCGCACCGGCGAGGCTCGTTGCCACCTTCTCCTGCTGACCCATGACCGCATCCTCCACGCTCTTATTGTTTCCGCTTCCCGGAATCAACAATCCGTATAGTGAAGTTATAAGTCTGGGGGGTGTGCGTCAATGGTGGCCTGGTACGGCGCTGGGCCGCGCGGTGGGGTTCACCGTGCGGCCCAGGGCGAGGGTGGTGCGAGGGGGTGCGGGGTCAGCCCTTGCGGGTGTTGATCTCCTCGGTGAGCTGGGGGACGACGGTGAACAGGTCGCCGACGACGCCGTAGTCGACGAGGTCGAAGATCGGGGCCTCGGCGTCCTTGTTGATCGCGACGATGGTCTTGGAGGTCTGCATCCCGGCCCGGTGCTGGATCGCGCCGGAGATCCCCGAGGCGATGTACAGCTGCGGGGAGACGGACTTGCCGGTCTGCCCGACCTGGCTGGTGTGCGGGTACCAGCCCGCGTCCACCGCCGCGCGCGAAGCGCCCACCGCCGCGCCCAGACTGTCGGCGAGCGCCTCGATCAGCGGGAAGTTCTCCGCACCGTTGACCCCCCGCCCGCCGGACACCACGATCGCGGCCTCGGTCAGCTCCGGGCGCCCCGTGGACTCCCGCGGCGTACGCGAGGTGACCTTCGTGCCCCTGGCCGCGTCACCGAACGACACCGCCAGCTCCTCCACCGCACCGGCCGCCGCGGCCGGCTCCACCGGCGCCGAGTTCGGCTTGACCGTGATCACCGGCACCCCCCGCGAGACACGGGACCTCGTCGTGAACGAAGCCGCGAACGCCGACTGCGTGGCGACCGGACCCTGCTCACCGGCCTCCAGATCCGTGGCATCGGTGATCACACCCGACCCCACCCGCAACGCCAGACGCGCCGCGACCTCCTTGCCCTCGGCCGACGACGCCACCAGCACCGCCACCGGAGCCACCACCCCGAAAGCAGCCTGCAGCGCGTCCACCTTCGGCACCACCAGATACTCCCCGAACTCCGCGGCCTCCGCCACCAGAACCCGCACCGCACCGTGCTCACCCAGCACCCCGGCGGTCTCCCGCGCCCCCGCACCCAGCGCCACCGCCACCGGATCACCGACCCGACGGGCCAGCGTCAGCAGCTCCAGGGTCGGCTTGCGCACCGCACCGTCCACATGATCGACCAGAACCAGAACTTCAGCCATGACAACGCACTCCAGACAGAGAAGACACAGGAAGACAAGACACAACCGCACACACACCCGCACCCGGCCACCCCACCCACACCGGCGCCGAACCGGGCACGGACACCGGAACAGACCCCGACACGGACACGGGAACAGGCCCGGGCACTAGATGAACTTCTGGCCCGCGAGGAACTCCGCGAGCTGCCGGCCGCCCTCGCCCTCGTCCGTCACGACCGTGCCCGCCGTACGCGCCGGACGCTCCACGGCCGAGTCCACCGCCGTCCACGCACCCGCCAGACCCACCTCACCGGCCTCCAGACCCAGATCCTCCAGATCCAGCGACTCCACCGGCTTCTTCTTCGCCGCCATGATCCCCTTGAACGACGGGTAACGAGCCTCACCGGACTGATCGGTCACCGACACCACCGCCGGCAACGACGCCTCCAGCAACTCCGTCGCCGTGTCACCGTCACGCCGCCCCGTCACCACACCCCCCGCCACCGCGACCTCCGACACCAACGTCACCTGCGGAACACCCAGACGCTCCGCGAGCAGAGCCGGAAGCACCCCCATCACCCCGTCCGTGGAAGCCATCCCACAGACCACCAGGTCATACCCGCTCTTCTCCACCGCCTTCGCCAGCACCAGCGACGTCCCCATCACATCACTGCCGTGCACAGCACCGTCCTCGACGTGAACCGCCTTGTCCGCCCCCATCGACAACGCCTTGCGCAACGCGTCCCTGGCATCCTCCGGACCCACCGTCACCACGGTGACCTCCGCACCGTCCGCCCCGTCCGCGATCTGCAACGCCTGCTCGACCGCGTACTCGTCCAGCTCCGACAACAGACCGTCCACATCCTCACGGTCCAACGTCAGGTCATCGGCGAAACGCCGGTCACCGGTCGCGTCGGGCACGTACTTCACACAGACAACGATCCTCAAGCTCACGCCGGCTCTCCT
>NZ_JBBBEN010000090.1:0-13058 GCF_037137275.1 Streptomyces pratensis
GGTCCGGTGTGGGGTGACGCCGATCTGCGGGCCACCAAGGCGTTCCAGGAGGCCCAGGGGTGGACCGGTTCCGACGCCGACGGCCTCCCCGGCCCCGGCACCTGGCGGCTGCTGGTCAACGGCACAGGGAACGACATCTGACGTTCTCGGGCTGACGGCGCCGGGTGGGCTCCTCCTGCGGCACCACCGTGGGGGGAGCCCGCCCTCGGGCTGTTCCGCTACGACCGTGCCACGTCCACGGCCACGGTCGTGGCGTCCGCGCTGACACGGAATCCCGGCTTGTCGTCGCCGTCGCCGCTGTCGATCCCGATGCCGATGCCGTGTTCGCCCTCGAAGACGGACAGGTCGCGCACTTCGCGAAGGGTGGGGGTGGTGTCCAGTTCTCCCACCGGACTGCCGGCGCCGACAGCTATGAAGACGATCTTGAGGCGGTGGTCGCCGGAGATGTCGTACTCCTCGCCGCGTCCGCCGTGCCGGAGGACATCGACGTACTCCGCGAAGAATCCAGGCGTTCCCCCCGCGAAGTGGAAGGAAACCCGGTCATAGGTGTCGTGGGTGCTTGTCTCCACCCGCTCCAGTGCCGGCCCTGCGGTGCTCTGCACCGCGCTGTGGCCCTCACCGGACTTTCGGGAGGTGTCCGGGGGGACGGCGCCGGCCGGGCCGGCTGCGGGCGACTTCGAGACCGTGGCCCCGCTGTCCTCCGCCGTGGCGGAGGTCGAAGGCGAGGGCCCCGCACCGCCGTGGCCGCCGGTGGAGCAGGCGCTTGGGAACAGGACTGACGCCATGGCGAGCGCTGTGACGACGGGCCGAGATCTCATGGTGGCTCCTGGCTTTCTCTGAGCGGACGACGCGGTGCCCGGCCCGGGACTCAACGCCCTGGGCGGACGGCTCCGGAAGTCCTTCGGTGGCGGGCGTGAGGTGAGCGAGTGGGCACGGCGGCCGGTCTCCTGGTCGGTCGGTGCGTCTGGTGGGGCGGCCGGCCCGCCTTGCCTTGTCTTGCCGGAGATCATCGCGTGCCCGCGGTAGCCGGAGGACAGGCCTGGGCTCATGAGGCGTCAGGAGTGTCCCGGTTTGCGATGATCGCGAGGTGACACACAACCGATCGCCCCAGAGGGCACGTCTGCTGTGGTGCGGTTATGCCGCCTTCTGGCTCGGGCTGCTGTACGCGCTGGTCAGCGTCTACTGGGCGGCGGGAGGGACCGTCGGACTGGACACCCTGGGGGGTGAACTGGAGCGACTGGCCCGAGCCCGCGACCCGCGAATGATCGCGGTGGTCTGGCTGACCGCCGGGCTGAAGCTGTTCGCCGCCGTGCTGGGGCTCGCCGTCGTGCAGGAGTGGGGACAACGGGTGCCGCGACGGGTGCTGCTGACACTGTCGTGGGGAGCGACGGCGGCACTCGTCCTGTACGGGGGATCACTGGTCGTCGGGCAGACGCTGGTGGAGGCGGGGGTGATCGAGGCCTCGGCGGACATGGACCGGAAGGCGTTCTCCTGGCATCTGTTCCTGTGGGACCCGTGGTTCCTGGTGTGGGGGCTGTTGCTGGGAGCAGCCACCTGGGGCCGTGCCCGGCGGAGCGCTGCGCGGTGAACGCACGCGGGTCCCCCCGCCGGAGTCCGTGGGGCTTCCCGTGGGACACGGGTGGTCCGGCAGTGGGGCGGGGGAAGAGCCGGGCCCCTGCCGGCCGGCCACTTCCGCCCGGCCGTGGACATCGCGGCGACGAGGCGAAGCGAAGGCCTGGCGCGCGTATCACCGCCGTACGCGTGGGCCCCGGCCCGTCGGCCGGGCCGCACCGTCCGGAGCTTCCAGCGGCCCCGGGGAGCCACCCGGCGTCTGCCCTGCGGCAGGTCAACGGGTCAGGGGCGAAGCCCGGGCCACGAACGCGTCGATCGCCTCTCTCGCCCGGGCGTCCAGTGCGTCCCGCTCGGCCTGGTCCTGTGCCGTCGACACATCACGCGTGCGCTGGTAAGCCTGCTCGGCGGCGGCGACCACCCCCTGGTCGTCAGTGAGCAGCTTGACCCGGTAGAGCACCTGCCGGGTCGCTGTCCGGAGCCGGTGCGCCTCGTCGCGCGCCGCGACGAAAGCCTCACCCTCAGGGTCCTGCCGCATGCGGTACCAGCGGCCCGCCTGCCCGTGGCGGTAGTCCTCCAGCGCCGCGGCGAACGAGCTGTACGTGGCTATGCGCTCCTGCCGGAGCGCTTCCGACCGGGCGAACAGCTCACTGCGTCCCGACGCGAGGCGCTGGAAGAGCTGGGTGATCATGACGCCCAGGAGTGTGCCGCCGACCGCTACAACGCTTGTCCATATGCCTTCCATGGCGTCAGCTGATCACAAGCGCGGCTGATCCGGGGTCAGTATCCCCGGACCAGCGGCCGCGACGGCGAACGGCCCCGGGGCCGGTGCCCCGCCCCGCCACCGGGGCTGGATCTCGCTGTCGGGGCGTGGCCGGCGGGCTCAGTCCCCGCCTGGGGCGCAGACCGGGCAGGAGTGGCGGTCGATCGCGCCCAGCAGCCGTGCGGCGGCTGCGCGCACCGGCCGGGCGAGAGAGGTCGGCGGAGCAGCCCCCGAGAGGCCGGGCGTGGAGGGCGCTGCCAGCCGGTCGGCCGTGCCGCGGCCCGCCGCCACCGCGTCGTGGGCGGCGCGGGTCCACCCGGGGCGCCGCACGTCCCCGGCAGCCAGGACCGTGGTGAGCAGATCCAGCACGCCCGCCCTGTCCCTGACCCGCTCCGTCACCGCCAGTTCCCACAGGAACGGCACCGTCGCCGCGGTGGAGTCGAAGACGGGCGGCGTGCCGATCCACCGCTCCAGGTCGCTCAGAGCCTGGTCCGAGGACGGCGCGTCCCCCCACGCGATCCGCGACAGCACCCCGGGGACCTGGGACGCCGAGCCGTACGCATGCTGCAACTCGTGCCACCGCACGTTCCTCATGGCCCCCAGCACCGTCCCCATCCGGGCACTCAATCAGCCTGAGGACACGGCGTCCACCATGCCGCCCGCCGGACCCGCCCCGTACAGCCGCCGCAGGTACTCCCGTACGAGGTGGGCCTCGTGCGCCGGGGCGTGCACCCCCACGTGGTGGTCGGGGCGGACGAGCACCACGGCGCCCCGGCCCGTAGCGCCGAAGGCCGCCGTGCCGTATGCCCTCGCCGCGTGGCCCTCGTCGTCGACCACCGCGCCGGGCTCCGCGCCGGACCGGTCCTCGTGCGCCCCGTACACCCGGCAGACCCGCACCCCGGCCTCGCCGTAGGCGGCCGCCGCCTCGCGCAGGACCGCGGCGCTGCCGGGCCCGAAGCCGAGGACCGTGGTGCCGGGGCCCGCGAGGACGCGGTGCAGCCGGGTGCGGGCCCCGGTCGCGGCCTCCCGGCAGGGGGCGTCCGGCGCGCGATCCCCGGGGCGCGGGGCGGGCGGCGGGCCGGGGGAGGGGGCGGCGGCGCCGGTGGCAGGGGCGTCGGGGCGGTGCACGGCCAGGGAGCTCCACCGGTAGCCGGCGCCCAGCCCGCTCGTGTCCGGGGTGATCGCCGTGTCCAGGCCGCCGCCGGGCCTGCGGATCGCCTCCAGCGTGGCCCGCAGGCGCTCGGAGGTGAGGTCCAGGGTCCGGGCGGCCACCGGAAGCCGCTCCTCCTCATATGTGTCCAGCAGCTCCGCGCCGGCGTGCCCGGCGAGCACCAGATGCAGCTTCCAGCCCAGGTTGAACGCGTCCTGGATACCGGTGTTCATCCCGAGGCCGCCCGCGACGGCGTGCACATGGGCGGCGTCCCCGGCGAGGAGGACCCGACCCGCGCGGAAGCGGTCCGCCAGCCGCACGTCGACCCGGTACGTCGACAGCAGTCCGGCTCGCACGAGGTGGCTGCCGGACAGCGCGGTGTGGCGGGCGAGCAGCCGCCGGAACCCGTCGGCCGAGGGGGCGAGCGGCCGCCCCCGCCCGTCCCGCTCCGGTGCGGCCTGGAACCACCAGCCCGTCCGCGTACCGGGGATCGGGCAGAGCATGACCGCGCCGTCCGTGTCGAACCACTGGTGCCAGCGGCCGCGGTCCAGAACGCCGTCGGCCAGGTCGACGTCTCCACAGACCATCACCTGGTCCTCGTCGGTGGTTCCCGTGAACCCGATCCCCAGGAGCTTGCGCACGGAGCTGTGGGCCCCGTCGCACCCGATGACGTACCGGGCGCGATCGGCCGGCCCCTCGGCGAACGCCACGGTGACCCGGCCCCCGTCGCCCGCACCGGCCGCGTCCCGCGCCAGGCCCACGACCTCACGGCCCAGCTCGACGCGGACTCCGTACCCGGCCAGCCGTTCGCGCAGGATCTCCTCCAGCCGCCACTGGGCGACCAGCCACCCCCGGTCGTAGGGCGCGTGGGGCGCCGGTGCGGAGCCCGCCCACGGATCGGTCTCCGCGACCGGGAGGCGGCCGCGGTACTTGAGCATCGGCAGGGGGGCCGATCCGGCGGCCAGCACCTCGTCCACGACCCCGAGGTCGTCCAGGATCTCCAGCGAACGGGGGTTGGGGCCCTTGGCGCGCGAGGTGCGCGGCGGGGCGGGCGAGCGGTCCACGATCCGCACGGCCACGCCCCGCCGGGCCAGGTCGCAGGCCAGGACCAGCCCGGTGGGGCCCGCGCCCACGATGAGTACGTCAGTCATGGCTGCTCCCTCGGTCACGGCTTCCGGAGAAACAAGGATAACGCAACCGAGTAATAAATGCAACTAGGTAATCTTTTCTTGAGCGGTCGGGGAATGAGCGGGGGCGGGCCGGCTCTCGGCGGGGCCGGCTCCCGTCGCCGAGGGCGCGCCCGCCGCCGTTGCCAGCAGCTCCGCCGCCAGGACCCTGTTGCGCCGCGCGGTGCGCAACGCGTCCCAGGTGAGCAGTGACAGCGCCAGCCAGACCAGGGCGAAGCCGGCCCACCGCTCCGGCGGCATCGCCTCGTGGAAGTAGAGGATGCCGAGAGCGAACTGGAAGACCGGGGCCAGATACTGGAGCAGCCCCAGTGTGGACAGCGGCACCCGGATCGCCGCCGCGCCGAAGCAGACCAGCGGTACCGCCGTGATGACGCCCGTCGCGGCGAGCAGGGCGCCGTGCCCCGCGCCCCCCGCCGTGAACGTCGACGCGCCGTCGGCGGTGAGCCAGAGCAGGAAGCCGAGCGCGGGCAGGAACAGCACGGCGGTCTCGGCGGCCAGGGACTCCAGGCCGCTCATGTTCACCTTCTTCTTCACCAGGCCGTACGTGGCGAAGCAGGACGCCAGCACCAACGAGATCCACGGCGGCCGGCCGTACCCGATCGCCAGGACCAGGACGGCCACCAGCCCCGTGGCGACCGCGATCCACTGGACGGGCCGCAGTCGTTCGCCCAGCAGCAGGACGCCCATGGCGATGGTGACCAGCGGATTGATGAAGTAGCCGAGCGAGGCCTCGACGACCTGGCCGTTGTTCACGGCCCAGATGTAGAGGCCCCAGTTGATCGTGATGGTGGTCGCCGCGAGGGATATCAGCCCCAGCTTGCGCGGATCACGGGCCAGCTCGCCGACCCAGGCCCAGCGACCCATCACGAGCAGGGCGATGCCCACGACGCCGAGCGACCACACCATCCGGTGGGCGAGGATCTCCAGGGCTCCTGACGGCTTGAGCAGGGGCCAGAACAAGGGGACCAGGCCCCACATCCCGTACGCGCCGATTCCGTACAGCAGCCCTGCCCGCTGTTCGTGCTTCCCCTTCACGGGCCCTCCCGGCCTGCCTGTGCCGACGGATCTGCCGACGGCACGACGGTAGCGCCGGAAGGGGCAGGTGTCATAGCCGTCCCGGCGAAACACTCATGACCGTTCCGTGCACGGCGGGAGCACGCCGAGGCGGAGTGGGGCGTACGGGGGCGGGCCGGGGCGGACGGAGTCGGGGCGGTGCGGCCGGTACGGCAATGCGCCAGGGCCCGGGCCTGCCCCCAAGGGGGGAGGTCCGGGCCCTGAACGGCGGGGGAGCCGGCGGCGCGCGGAGCACGGGCCCCGGGCCCAGGAAGGTCAGCCGAGGACGGTCCAGGTGTCGTTCCCGGAGAGGAGTGCGCCGAGGTCGCCCTTGCCGTTCTTGTCGATGGCGGCGTCGAGTTGGTCGGACATCAGGGTGTCGTAGACGGGCCGTTCGACGTCGCGCAGCACGCCGATGGGGGTGTGGTGCAGGGTGTCGGCGTCGGCGAGTCGGGACAGTGCGAACGCCGTGGTGGGGGAGGAGGCGTGGGCGTCGTGGACGAGGACCTGTGAACGGTTCTCGTCGGTGACGGCGACGACTTGCAGGTCACCGGTGGCGGGGTCGCGGACGACGCCCTTGGAGCCGTCCGCGCCGAAGAGGATGGGTTGTCCGTGTTCGAGGCGGATGACGGCCTCGGTGGCCTGTTCCTTGTCCTTGAGGACCTCGAAGGCGCCGTCGTTGAAGATGTTGCAGTTCTGGTAGATCTCCACCAGGGCGGTGCCGGGGTGTTCGGCCGCGGCGCGCAGCACGCTGGTGAGGTGCTTGCGGTCGGAGTCGACCGTGCGGGCCACGAAGGTCGCTTCCGCGCCGAGGGCGAGGGAGACCGGGTTGAAGGGCGCGTCGAGCGATCCCATGGGCGTCGACTTGGTGATCTTGCCGACTTCGGAGGTGGGGCTGTACTGGCCCTTGGTCAGCCCGTAGATCCGGTTGTTGAAGAGCAGGATCTTGAGGTTGACGTTGCGGCGCAGTGCGTGGATGAGGTGGTTGCCGCCGATGGAGAGCGCGTCGCCGTCGCCGGTGACCACCCACACCGACAGATCCCGGCGGGAGGTGGCGAGCCCGGTGGCGATGGAGGGCGCGCGGCCGTGGATGGAGTGCATCCCGTAGGTGTTCATGTAGTACGGGAAGCGGGAGGAGCAGCCGATGCCGGAGACGAAGGTGATGTTCTCCTTCGCGAGCCCCAGCTCCGGCATGAACCCCTGGACCGCGGCGAGGACGGCGTAGTCGCCGCACCCCGGGCACCAGCGGACTTCCTGGTCGGACTTGAAGTCCTTCATGGACTGCTTCGCCTCGGCCTTGGGCACCAGCTGCAGCAGTTCGTTGTGCCGCAGTTCTTCGGTGTCAGGCATCGATGGCCTCCTTGAGAGCTGTGGCGAGCTGCTCGGCCTTGAACGGCATTCCGTTGACCTGGTTGTAGCTGTGCGCGTCCACCAGGTACTTCGCCCGCAGCAGCATCGCGAGCTGACCGAGGTTCATCTCCGGCACGACGACCTTGTCGTAACGCTTCAGCACCTCGCCGAGATTCCTCGGGAAGGGGTTGAGGTGGCGCAGGTGGGCCTGGGCGATGGGCAGGCCCTCTGCGCGCAGCCGGCGGACGGCGGCGGTGATCGGCCCGTAGGTCGATCCCCAGCCGAGCACCAGGGTCCGGGCATCGGCGGGGTCGTCGACGCTCAGGTCGGGGACCTCGATGCCGTCGACCTTCGCCTGGCGGACGCGGACCATGAAGTCGTGGTTGGCCGGGTCGTAGGAGATGTTGCCGGTGCCGTCCTGCTTCTCGATGCCGCCGATACGGTGTTCGAGGCCGGGCGTCCCGGGGACGGCCCAGGGGCGGGCCAGGGTCTGCGGGTCGCGCTTGTAGGGCCAGAACACCTCGGTGCCGTCCGCCAGGGTGTGGTTCGGACCGGAGGCGAAGGGGGTGGCGAGGTCGGGCAGGCTGTCCGTCTCCGGGATGCGCCAGGGCTCGGAGCCGTTGGCCAGATAGCCGTCGGAGAGCAGGAAGACCGGCGTGCGGTACGTCAGCGCGATGCGGGCCGCCTCGATCGCGGCGTCGAAGCAGTCGGCGGGGGTCTGCGGGGCCACGATGGGCACCGGGGCCTCACCGTTCCTGCCGTACATCGCCTGGAGCAGGTCGGCCTGCTCGGTCTTGGTCGGCAACCCGGTCGAGGGGCCGCCGCGCTGGATGTCGATGATCAGCAGCGGCAGCTCCAGGGAGACCGCCAGGCCGATGGTCTCCGACTTCAGCGCCACTCCCGGGCCGGACGTCGTCGTGATGCCCAGCGCGCCGCCGAACGCCGCGCCGAGCGCCGCACCGATCCCGGCGATCTCGTCCTCCGCCTGGAAGGTCCGCACGCCGAAGTTCTTGTGCCGGGACAGCTCGTGCAGGATGTCCGAGGCCGGGGTGATCGGGTACGAGCCCAGATACAGCGGCAGCTGTGCCAGCTGCCCGGCGGCGATCAGGCCGTAGGACAGGGCCAGGTTCCCCGAGATGTTGCGGTAGGTGCCGGTGGGGAACGCCTGTGAGGCCGGAGCGACCTCGTAGGAGACCGCGAAGTCCTCGGTGGTCTCGCCGAAATTCCACCCGGCCCGGAAAGCGGCCACGTTCGCCTCGGCGATCTGCGGCTTCTTCGCGAACTTCTGCCGCAGGAACGTCTCCGTCCCCTCGGTCGGCCGGTGGTACATCCACGACAGCAGACCCAGCGCGAACATGTTCTTGCTGCGCTCGGCCTCCCTGCGGGGCAGCCCGAAGTCCTTCAGCGCCTCGATCGTGAGCGTCGTCAGCGGCACCGGGTGGACGTTGTAGGCCTCCAGCGACCCGTCCTCCAGCGGACTGGTCGTGTACCCCACCTTCGCCATCGGCCGCTTCGTGAACTCGTCGGTGTTCACGATGATCTCCGCGCCCCGCGGTACGTCGGCGATGTTCGCCTTCAGCGCGGCGGGGTTCATCGCCACCAGGACGTTCGGGGCGTCGCCCGGGGTGAGGATGTCGTGATCGGCGAAGTGGAGCTGGAAGGAGGAGACACCCGGCAGCGTCCCGGCGGGAGCGCGGATCTCGGCGGGGAAGTTCGGCAGGGTCGAGAGATCGTTGCCGAAGGAAGCCGTCTCCGAGGTGAACCGGTCGCCCGTGAGCTGCATGCCGTCACCCGAGTCACCCGCGAAACGGATGATCACCCGGTCCAGGCGGCGGACCTCTTTCCCGTCGCCGCCCGGCGTTCCCGTCGTACCTGACTCGGGGGCGCGCTGGCCCCCGAGGACGGCGTCGTCGGCCTCATCGGCCTTCTCTGCCGCACTACTGACCTGGCTCGTCACTGAACTGGACCTCCCTTGGGGCGGCGGTTCGGAACCGTCCGGCCAGCCGGCGATCCCAGGGGCCACCCTACGTCCGCGCGGGCCGGTCTCCAGGGACCGATCGTATGGTGGACAGCGTTTTGAGACGCCTATCGGCCTGGTCTGTCCGCTTGTGCACGCCTCTGGCGCATGGGATGAAAACGTTTCCGTATAGGTCTTTTGGCCTAGGCGCCCGCCCTGTGTCGGGCCGAACACACTCCGTCCGGGCCGACCCGAGCGGAAGGTCCCGGCCTCCTGGGACAGAAGTGCCCGGCCAGTGCCCGTCGGACACCCCAGGGCTGCGGGAACGCCCCCGACGTGCCCCCGGAGAGCCTCTGTGCGCTCCCGGCTGGGCGGCCGGACACGCGCTGGGCGGTCGGGTGGGCTCGCTGCCGGGTGGGCGGGGGCGCTGCGTGGCCGGGTGGGCTCGCTGGGGGGCGATGGGCCCTGGGCGGGGCCGATGGCGGCCGGTGGCCGGTGCCCGATGGCGGCTGGTGGGCGGGGCCGATGGCGGCCGGTGAGCCCGACAGCGGTTGGTGGGTGAAGGCGGGCTGGCGGGGCGAGGCGGACTGGCGGGACGGCGGCGGTGGTGGGCCTGTGGATGCCTGTGGGGCCGGTCAGTGCCCGATGGGGGCGGCGGGTGCCGGGCCTTGCACCGGCCNCGGTCGGCCGGTGCAAGGCCCGCCTTCCCTGCCCCGTGCTCTCAGGCCGACCAGGGCGGGCGTTCAGGAATTCAGGTAGGTGAGCACGGCGAGGACGCGCCGGTGGTCCCCGTCGCTGGGGGAGAGGCCCAGCTTCTGGAAGATGTTGCTGACGTGCTTCTCCACCGCGCCGTCGCTCACCACGAGCTGCCGGGCCACGGCGGAATTCGTCCGGCCCTCGGCCATCAGACCGAGGACCTCGCGCTCGCGCGGCGTGAGCCCGGCCAGCACGTCCTGCTTCCGGCTGCGGCCCAGCAACTGCGCCACTACCTCCGGGTCCAGAGCCGTACCGCCCTGAGCCACCCGCACGACCGCGTCCACGAACTCACGGACCTCGGCCACCCGGTCCTTGAGCAGATAGCCCACCCCGCGGCTGCTGCCCGCCAACAGCTCGGTGGCGTACTGCTCCTCCACATACTGGGAGAGGACCAGCACTCCGATGCCCGGATAGTCCTTCCGCAGCCGCACGGCCGCCCGCACGCCCTCGTCCGTATGCGTCGGCGGCATCCGCACATCGGCCACCACCACATCGGGCAGTGCCCGCTGGGCGTCGAGCTCCGCCATAGTCTTGATCAACGCCTCGGCGTCCCCGACCCCCGCGACCACCTCGTGCCCGAGATCGGTGAGCAGGCGAGTGAGCCCTTCCCGAAGCAGGACCGAGTCCTCGGCGATGACCACGCGCACTCTGTTCTCCACGTTCCGCACGACGCCGCTTCCCCCACTGTTCCGATGATTCCGCGCTCTCCGCGCCCCTGCGCGTGCTCCGCCCGACGACTGCGGGCCGCGCCCCGACCGTCACAGCATCCCAGGACGGGAAGGCGAATGGGGGGCCTGTGGATAACGTGGTCACGACGGCACGGACACCGTCGTGATCCGACACGCGCACCGCGGTGACCAGGAGGCCTGCGCGTCGAGGGGACCCTGGTGCGTGCCGTCGCGACACGTGGTGTCGAGGAGCCCTGGCGTGCGGGCCGCCGCATCAGGGCGTGCTCCGAGGAAGACATGCCGTGCACACCGCGGTAAGGCGACCGGCGACGGCATGGAGGCGGCCGACAGCCCTGCCGCCGGGCCCGCGGGAGGGCATGGGAGCAGGGCGGGGCGGCAGGTGGGGGCCCCCAGGGCATGGCAGCAGGGCGGGGCGGCAGACGGGGCGGGGGTCAGCCTCGCCAGGGGAGCTCGGCGGTGATCGTCGTCGGGCCGCCGGCCGGAGAGTCGACCACGAGGACCCCGTCCACCGCGTCGAGTCGCTCGGTCAGCCCGGCCAGGCCGCCGCCCGGTGACACCGACGCCCCGCCCCGTCCGTTGTCCGTGACCTGGAGCATCAGCCGGTCGGCCGCGCGCCACACGTCGACCGTGGCCCGGGTCGCCCGGGCGTGCTTGCTGACGTTCTGGAGCAGCTCCGAGACGGTGAAGTACGCGATGCCCTCGATGGCCTGCGCGGGCCGCGACTCCAGGTCGACCTCGGCCGTCACGGGGACGGTGCAGCGGGAGGCGATGGCGGAGAGGGCGGCGTCCAGGCCGCGGTCGGTGAGGACGGCGGGGTGGATGCCGCGGGCCAGGTCGCGCAGCTCCTGAAGGGCCACCTTCACCTCACCGTGTGCCTCGTCGACCATCCGCGCGGCGGCGTCCGGGTCTTCGGCGAGCTTCTCCTTCGCCAGCCCCAGATCCATGGCGAGGGCGACCAGGCGGGCCTGCGCGCCGTCGTGGAGGTCGCGCTCGATGCGGCGCAGGTCGGCGGCCGCGGTGTCCACGACCACGCCCCGGTCCGACTCCAGCTCGGAGACCCGGGTCGCCAGCCGCGACGGGCCCAGCAGGCCGGTCACCATCAGCCGGTCCACCGTCAGCAGCCCCCGCACGATCCACGGTGACGCCAGCACCAGCAGCAGGCCGACGGCCCCGGTCAACGCCAGCTCGGCGGGGGAGTCCAGATACTCCTTGTGCTCCAGGTCCCCGTACAGCTGGAGGCCGCCGGTCCCCGCGAACACCGGGAAGATCCAGTGCCACAGCGGATAGGTGAGCGCCGCGAGGCCGTACGTCCAGCAGGTCACCGCGACCGTGAACGTGAAGACGGACCAGGGGAAGTGCAGCAGGGTGTACAGCAGGTGCCGCCAGGACGCGCCGCTCTTGAGCACCGCGCCCATCCATGCCAACGGCCCGCCGGTCTTTCCCCTGACCCGCTCCGGATCGGCCACGTCCACCCGCAGCAGCCCCCGCGCCCGGTGCCGCTCCAGCACGCCGAATCCCCGGCAGAAGGCCAGACCGGCGGCGAGGATGGGTATGCCGATGAAGGTGATCAACAGGCCGGCGCTCATCGACGTCATGGCGACCGCGAAGATGAACATCGCTGTGCTCAGCGGGAAGCTCAGCAGCACATAGAGAAGCTCGCGCCAGGCACGGGCCTCCAGCGGTGCGCGCAGCGGAGCGGGGAGGGAGCGCTTCGCCGGGGTCTTCGCCCCGAAGCCGGGGCCGGAACCGTGAAAGTCCCGGTCCCGCGTGTCCGGTCCGTATGCCGTGGCCATGGGTGCCGTCCGTTCCGTCTCTGTCTCAGTCTCTCAGCGGGCTGTGTGTCGCATCTTGCGGTGGTCCCGGTAGCCGTGGCGGCCGTGGCGGTTCCGGTGGCCGTAGTGGTCGGCGGTGGGGGGCCCGGGCCCTGGGCCCGGGGCCAGGTACCGGGGTGGGGCCTGGGGTGGGGGCAGTGCCGGTCGGGGGTGGCTGTGGTGCAGGTGTGGGGCTGGTGGGGGCGGTGTGGGTGGTGGGTGCCTGCGAACCGGCACCGGACGGACCGTTCTCCCTCAAGGGTGCTGGCCGGCCGACTTCCACACCATGAGGCCCTTCTCCGTATCCGGCCGGGGGTTTTCCCTACCCTTCGTGCTCAGCGAGCTCCTGAGGGCGAGACCCCGAGGCGCGGGTCCAAGGGGGCGCTCAGGCAGCCCTGTCCCGCCAGGGCAACTCCGCGGTGACTGTCGTGGGCCCACCCGCCGGTGAGTCCACGAGGAACACTCCGTCGACCGCGTCCAGCCGCTCGGCCAGCCCGGCCAAGCCCGTACCGCCGTCCATCCGCGCTCCGCCCGGTCCGTCGTCCCTGACCTGGATGAGCAGGCGGTCCGCCGTACGCCACACGTCCACGGAGGCCGACGGCGCGCCGCTGTGCTTGCTGACGTTCTGGAGCAGCTCCGAGACGGTGAAGTACGCGATGCCCTCGATCGCCTCCGCCGGCCTTCCGGGAAGCTCGACCGACACCTTGACCGGGACGGTGCAGCGGGAGGCGATGGCGGAGAGGGCGGCGTCCAGGCCGCGGTCGGTGAGGACG
>NZ_JBBBEN010000090.1:13108-37933 GCF_037137275.1 Streptomyces pratensis
GTCGGTGAGGACGGCGGGGTGGATGCCGCGGGCCAGGTCGCGCAGCTCCTGAAGGGCCACCTTGATCTCGCCGTGGGCCTCGTCGACCATCCGGGCGGCCGCATCGGGATCATCCGTCAGCTTCTCCTTCGCCAGCCCCAGGCCCATCGCGAGGGCGACCAGGCGGGCCTGCGCGCCGTCGTGGAGGTCGCGTTCTATCCGGCGCAGGTCGGCGGCCGCGGTGTCCACGACCACGCCCCGGTCCGACTCCAGCTCCGCGATCCGCCGTTCCAGCTCGTCCGAGGGCGACAACATTCCGCGGACCATCGCTCGGTCCACGGTCGTGAGCCCCCGGGTGATGAAGGGGAGCACCGGCCACAGCACGAACAGACTGACCAAGGTCAAAGCGAACGTCAGCACTCCCCACGGCAGCCGGACGAATCCATACAGCAACGACCGCCAGCCCACCGGATCTTTGAGCCCCGACCACAGCCGGCCGAAGAGCCCGTCCCCCCGGTGGGCGCGCGCCGACGGGCTCGGTTCGTCGACCCGCACGCCGAGCATCGACCGAGCACGCCGGCGCTCCAGCCGGCCCAGCAGCCGCGCGGCCTTGAGCCCGCCGACGAGCAGCGGCAGGCCGATGACCGTGACGGACAGACCCGCGCCGACAGAGATCACCACGACCGTGCAGACGAAACCGGCCACGGCCAGCGGCAGGTTGGCGAGAAGATACGCGACCTCCCGCCAGGTCCACCGGTCGACGGCGAAGCGGGCGGGCGGCAACCGGTCGGGGCCCGTCACGGAAGGGGTCATGGTCATACCGACAGCCTGCCGGGCGGCTCCCTCGCACGCCATGGGGCTCATGGGAGGGGTGAAGTAGGGATAACCCCACCCGATGTCCGACGCGGCTGCTTACGCTCCCTTTAGCAGGCCCTAGACTCCCGTCCGTACAGATAGGGGACAGACGGCGCGGCGACGAGGGAAAGAGGGGCGGGCATGGCGGACATGACCGGCGTGACCGACGTGGCGGTGGGCGTGCCCGGCGTGGTGGTGGAAGGGCCTCGCGTCCTCGCGGGGGGCGAATCGTACTTCCAGAGCTACTCGGTGATCGGCCTGCTCGCCCTGATCGGCGTGCTGTTCGTCGCCGTGGCCTTCGGAGCCGGCCGCCTTCTTCGGCCTGTCGTCCCCACCCCGGAGAAGCTGCTCACCTACGAATGCGGCGTCGACCCGGTCGGTGAGGGCTGGGCGCACACCCAGATCCGCTACTACGTCTACGCGTTCCTGTACGTGATCTTCGCCGTCGACTCCATCTTCCTGTTCCCGTGGGCCACGGTGTTCGCGGCCCCGGGATACGGCGCGACGACGCTGGTCGAGATGTTCGTCTTCCTCGGCTTCCTGGCCGTGGGTCTGCTCTACGCATGGAAGAAGGGCGTTCTCGCATGGGCCTGACGAGCCGGCCGACCCCCGCGTCGCGGCAGCCCGAGACCCCGCCCCCGGACGCGGCCGAACCGGTCCTCCTCCCCGAGCCGAAGCGCCTCGGCGTGCTCTCCCGGCTCGCGCCCGAGCCGATGAAGGTGGTCCTGAACTGGGGCCGCCGCTACAGCCTCTGGGTCTTCAACTTCGGACTCGCCTGCTGCGCCATCGAGTTCATCGCCGCTTCCATGGCGCGTCACGACTTCATCCGGCTCGGTGTGATCCCCTTCGCCCCCGGGCCCCGCCAGGCCGACCTCATGATCGTCTCCGGCACGGTGACGGACAAGATGGCCCCGGCCGTGAAGCGCCTGTACGAACAGATGCCCGAGCCGAAGTACGTCATCTCCTTCGGCGCGTGCTCCAACTGCGGCGGCCCCTACTGGGACTCGTACTCCGTCACCAAGGGCGTCGACCAGATCATCCCCGTCGACGTGTACGTACCCGGCTGCCCGCCCCGGCCGGAGGCGCTGCTCCAGGGCATCCTGAAGCTCCAGGAGAAGATCGCCCGCGAGTCCCTCGCCGAGCGGTACGCCCCCGGAGCACCCGGTGGCGGCCCGTCCACCGCGGCCCTCCGCAGCGGCCTGGTCGCCGGCCCCACGACGCCGGGGGAGACCCAGCGATGAACGACCACGACGTGGCGTCCGCCGCAGCGGCCCACGATCGGCTGCCGGACGGCGTCACGGAGGTGTTCGGCGACGAGGCGACGGCAGAGTCCGCCTACGACCTGCTCACCGTCGACGTCCCCGCCACGGCCTGGACCACCGCGCTGCGGACCGCCCGCGACGTGTTGGGCTGCACCTACTTCGACTGGCTCAGCGCCGTCGACGAACCCGGTGCCGGCTTCCGTGTCTGCGCCCATGTCGCCGCCCTGGGCACGGGCAGGGTCCGGCGGCTGATGGTACGGACGACCGTGCCGCACGAGGCCGCCGTCCTACCCACCGCCGTCGACGTCTACGCGGGCGCGGAATGGCACGAGCGGGAGACGCACGAGATGTTCGGCATCGCCTTCGAAGGGCACCCGCATCTCGTCCCGCTGCTGCTGCCGGAGGGCTTCGAGGGGCACCCGCTGCGCAAGGACTTCGTCCTGGCGGCCCGCGTCGCCAAGGCCTGGCCCGGGGCGAAGGAGCCGGGGGAGTCCGAGCACGGCGGGCCCAAGCGACGCACGATGCTGCCGCCCGGAGTCCCCGACCCGAACGAGTGGGGCCCGCTCAAGGGGCAGCTGCCCGCCGCCGCGGCCCGCCCGGCCCGAGCGGCCCGCTCCGCAGCCGACCGCCCGCCCCGCCGTGCCCGCAGCGCGAGCGAGGGCTCCGCCGCCCAACGCCCCGGTACGACCGCCGCGACGCCTGCCCCCGGGGCCCCCGCGAGGCCCTCGGGCGAGACGGCCGCAGGAGCCTCGGGGGAGGGGGCTGCGGAGAAGCGCGGCCCGGCGGACTCCGCGCCCGAGACGCCCCGTACGGCCTCCGCTCCCGACGTACCGCCGGAGGGTTCCGCCGCCGAGGCGCCGCCGGCTGCGGACACGCCTTCGGCCGCCCGCCCCCGCCGTTCGCGCTCCGGGTCCCAGGGGTCGGCCGGCCGGCAGCCGCCCCCGGACGCCGCCGCGACCGGCTCGGCTGGGGAGCGGTCTGCCCGTCCGGCCCGCCAGGACCGCCCCGCCCGCCGTTCCCGCTCGGCCTCCGACGGTTCGGCCAGCCAGCGGTCGGCGTCGGACGCGTCGGGCGCCCCCGCGCCTCCGGTCAGGGGCCGCACCGCGGACGCTCCGTGGCACCACGCCCGACCGGCCTTCGACGAGCCGGAGGCCGCGCCGTCGCCCGAGGGCGAAGGCGCGGGCGCGGGCGCGGGCGAGCCTGCGTCCCCGGACAACGTCATCCCGAACGAGGCCGTCACCGAGGAGGCGCCCCCGAACGAGGCGGCCCCCGGCGATACGCCCCCCGACGGGGCCGCCCCTGACCGCACACCGTCCGACCCGGACCGCCCCGCTGGAGGGGATACCGAGTGAACGACGCTCTCGACGTCGCCCTCCGCCTGGCCATCGTCTTCGTCGTGTTCCTGGTCGCCCCGCTCCTCGTGGGGCAGACCGAGCACAAGGTGATGGCCCATATGCAGGGCCGGCTCGGCCCCATGTACGCAGGCGGCTTCCACGGGTGGGCCCAGCTCGTCGCGGACGGCGTGAAGTTCGCGCAGAAGGAGGACGTGGTCCCGGCCGCCGCCGACCGCCGGGTCTTCCAGCTCGCCCCCGCCGTCGCCCTCCTGCCCTATCTCCTCGTCCTCGCGGTCATCCCCGCCGGGCCCAAGGACGGTGCGGTCGGCCAGGCCGTCGACGCGGGCGTCTTCTTCGTGCTCGCGGTGATGGGCGTCGGCGTGCTGGGCTCGCTGATGGCCGGCTGGGCCTCCGCCAACAAGTTCTCCCTGCTCGGCGGAGTCCGTACCGCCGCCCAACTGCTCTCCTACGAGCTTCCGATGCTCCTCGCCGCGGCCTCCGTCGCCATGGCGGCGGGGACGGTCTCGCTCTCCGGCATCCTCCAGGCCTTCGAGTGGTGGTGGCTGCCCTGGCAGATCATCGGGGCCCTCGTCTTCTTCGTCGCCGGCCTCGCCGAGCTCCAGCGCCCCCCGTTCGACATGCCGGTCGCCGACTCCGAGATCATCTTCGGCGCGTACACCGAGTACACGGGCCTGCGTTTCGCCCTGTTCCTCCTCGCGGAGTACGCGGGCATCGTCATCCTGTGCGCCCTCACCACCGTTCTCTTCCTCGGCGGCTGGCACGGCCCCTTCGGCGACGACGGGCTGGGCTGGTTCTGGACCCTCGTCAAGACCGCCCTCCTCGCGTTCGTCATCATCTGGCTGCGCGTCAGCTACCCGCGTCTGCGTGAGGACCAGTTGCAGAAGCTCGCCTGGACGACCCTCGTCCCCCTCGCCCTCGCGCAGATCGCGCTCACCGGCATCGTGAAGGTGGCGATCAACCAGTGACTCCGCTCCCCGGTTCCGGTCTGGCCAAGGGCCTCGCCGTCACCCTGCGCACCATGACGAAGAAGACCGTCACCGCGCAGTACCCCGACGCCCAGCCCGAACTCCCGCCCCGCACCCGCGGAGTCATCGGGCTGTTCGAGGAGAACTGCACGGTCTGCATGCTCTGCGCCCGCGAGTGCCCCGACTGGTGCATCTACATCGACTCGCACAAGGAGACGGCGCCGCCCGCCGCCCCCGGCGGCCGGGAACGCAGCCGGAACGTCCTCGACCGGTTCGCCATCGACTTCTCCCTCTGCATGTACTGCGGCATCTGCATCGAGGTCTGCCCCTTCGACGCGCTGTTCTGGTCACCCGAGTTCGAGTACGCGGAGACCGACATCCACGAACTCACCCACGAGCGCGACAAGCTCCGCGAGTGGATGTGGACCGTGCCGGAGCCGCCCGCCCTCGACCCCGGAGCCGAGGAGCCGAAGGAGATCGCCGCCGCCCGCAAGACCGCGGACAAACTGGCCGCCCGGATTCCACAGACCGACCCGGACTCCCCGCCGGAGCCGACCGAGGAGAAGGGAGGGACCCCGTGATGTCCACAGCAGCCGCGGCGGCGGCGTCGGCGCAGGCCGCCGCGACCACCTCCACCGCGCCCACGAGCACGGTGACGACCGCGGTGTCGAACACACTGGCCGCCGGCGGCCACCCCGGCTTCCTCTCCCCGACCGGCGTCGAGATCGCCTTCGTCGTCATCGGCCTCGTCACCCTCGGCGCCGCCGTCATGACCGTCACGACCAGACACCTGGTGCACGCCGCCCTGTGGCTCGTCGTGGCGTTCGGCGGACTGGCCGTCGAGTACCTCCTGCTCACCGCGGAGTTCATCGCCTGGGTCCAGGTGCTCATCTACGTCGGTTCCATCGTCGTGCTCCTCCTCTTCGGACTGATGCTGACGCGGGCCCCCATCGGCCGCTCCCCGGACGCCGATTCGGGCAACCGGTGGGTCGCGCTCGGTGTCGCGGGTGCGGCGGCCACCGCGCTCGTCTGGGTCGTGGCCGACGCCTTCCGCACCACCTGGATCGACCTCGACGGACCGGCCCAGGGCTCCACCGACGTCACCGGCGCCTTCCTGTTCCGCAACTGGGTACTGCCCTTCGAAGCACTCTCCGTCCTGCTGCTCGCGGCCCTCGTGGGCGCCATCGTCCTGTCCCGTAAACGCGACGCCGACACGACGGTCCGCCCCGAGACGGAGGGCCCGGCCCCCTCCGGCTCCTCCGGCCGCTTGGGGCAGGAGGGGCCAAGCTGATGCACCTCGCCTATCCCGCCGTGCTCGCCGCCCTCCTCTTCTGCACCGGCCTCTACGGCGTCCTCGCCCGGCGCAACGCGATACTCGTCCTGATGTCCGTCGAGCTGATGCTCAACGCCGTCAACCTCAACCTCGTCGCCTTCGACGTATGGCTGCGCGACACCCTCCACTCCGGCCAGGCCCTCACGCTCTTCACCATCGCCATCGCCGCCGCCGAGATCGGCATCGGGCTCGCGATCGTCCTGGCCGTGTACCGCAACCGGGGCTCCTCCGACATCGACCGGCTCCGCGACACCGCCGAGACCGACGACGCCGAAACGCTCCCCGACAGCTCGGACACCGCGTCGGCGGCGCGGGCGGAGGGCCCGGGAGACGCGCAGGACGCAGCAGGCCCGAAGAGTGCGAGCACCGCGCAGACCGGGAAAGCGAAGAAGGCAGGGACCACCGCGTGATCACCACGACCCTCGCCGCCCTCGTCCCGCTCCTCCCCTTCCTCGGGGCCGTCGCGGGACTCGCCGTCGGCCGCAGCGCCCCCGGCTTCGTCAGGCCCCTGGCGGTCCTCCCGACCCTCACCGCGGCCGTCCTCGCCGCGGTCGTCGCCGTCCGTCAGGGCGGCGGCCGCGCCATCGACGCCGCGACCCAGCTCACCCCCACCGGCTCCGTCCCCATCGACCTGGCCCTGCACCTCGACGGCTTCGCGGTCCTGGTGGCCGCCCTGGTCGGGCTCGTCGCCACCTGCGTACAGCTGTACTCCACGGCCTACCTCCGCGGCGACGCCCGCTACCCCTCCTACGCCGCCCTCGTCTCCCTGTTCACCGCGGCGATGTTCCTGGTCGTCTACTCCGGCGACCTGATGGTGCTCCTGGTCGGCTGGGAGATCATGGGCATCTGCTCGTACTTCCTCGTCGGCCACTACTGGGAGACGCCCGAAGCCCGAGCCGCTTCCCTCAAGGCCTTCCTGGTCACCAAGCTCGGCGACGTCCCCTTCCTGATCGGTCTGTTCGCCCTCGCCGCCGACACCGGCAGCTTCCGGATCACGGAGATCCTCGCCGCCGTCGACCACGGAGGACTGGACCACCCCACCCTCATCGCCCTGCTGCTCCTCGCGGGCGTGGCCGGGAAGTCCGCCCAGTTCCCGCTGCACACCTGGCTGCCCGACGCGATGGCCGGCCCCACCCCCGTCTCCGCGCTCATCCACGCCGCGACGATGGTCGCCGCCGGCATCTACTTCGTGGCCCGGCTGCTGCCCGTCTTCGCCGCCTCCGCCGCGGCGCTCGTCGTCCTCGCCGTGATGGCCGCCGTCACGATGATCGGCTCCGGGCTCGCCGCCCTCGCCCAGGACGACATCAAGCGGGTCCTCGCCTACTCGACCATCGGCCAGCTCGGTTACATGTCCGGGGCCCTGGCCGTCGGCGACCGCGGAGCCGCCGTCTTCCACCTCCTGTCGCACGGCGCGTTCAAAGCGGTCCTCTTCCTCGCCGCGGGCGTCGTCATCCACGCCGCCGGCACCAACTCACTCGCCGCCATGGGCCAGATGAGCGGCCTCGCCCGCCGCGTCCCGGACGCCTACTGGACGATGACGGTCGCCCTCCTCGCCCTCGCCGCCATTCCGCCGTTCGCCGGCTTCTTCTCCAAGGAAGCCGTCCTCGTCGCCGCCGAGCACACCGCGCTCGGCGAGCGGACCGTCGCGCCGGCGGCCGCCGGATGGACGATCCTGATCGCCGGGCTCCTCGCCGCCGTCCTCACCGCCGCATACGCCGTCCGCCTCTGGCTCCTCGCCTTCCGGGGCCGCGGAACAGACGTGCCCGACCACGGCAGGCAGCCCCTCGCCATGACCTCCGTCCTGTGGATTCTGGCCGCCCCCACCTTCGCCTTCGGTCTCACCGCCGGTGCGATCGGCGACTGGTTCGACGGACACGGCCTCACCCCGTCCCTCACCACCGCCGTCCTGTCCACGGGCGTCGGCCTCGCCGGCGGCCTCGTCACCTACGGGGCGTGGCGGCACGCCGCCGCTCTCGCCACCCGCGCCCCGATCGGCGCCGTCGCCGCCCACCCCGGCGCAGAGCCGGCCCTCGTCGAAGCCGAGGCCATGACGTCCCACACCGCCGCCTACGGCACCATCGCGGACGCCCCGAGCCCTGGCGACCCCGGCAGGCTCCTGCTCGGCCCCCTGCACCGCCACGCCGTCACCGGCTTCCACCTCGACGCCCTGTACGCCGCGCTGTTCGTCCGCCCCGTCCAGGCGGCCGCCCGCCTCGTCCGCTTCCTGGACCACGAGGTCGTCGACGCCTACGTCCGCGGCTCGGGCGCCACCGCACGGCTCCTCGGCGCCGCCGTACGCCGCGCGCAGACCGGCAACGTGCAGACCTACCTCGGCGCGCTGCTCGCCGGGACCCTCGTCCTGGCGATCGCCGCCGTCGTCTTCGCCAACGTCAACGCGGGGTCGTGACCGTGCTCGATATCAGCGCATCCGTGATGCAGTTCCTTCTCGCGTTCATCGTCGTCGCGCCGCTCCTCGGAGCCGCCGCGGCCCTGCTCCCCGCCCCGCCCGGGCTGAAGGGGAAGAGCCCCGGCCAAGCCGTGCTCCGCCACGGCGTGACGGTGACCGGTGCGGTCCTCGCCGCGGCGATCGTCCTGGCCGCGGGCTTCGACCACGACCGGCCCGCCACGATGCAGGCGACCACCGACATCAGCTGGATTCCGGCGCTCGACGTCCGCATCCACCTCGGCATCGACGGCATCTCGCTCCCCCTCCTGCTCCTGACCGCGCTGCTGACGTTCCTCTGCGCGCTGTACAGCTACTTCAAGCTGCCCGCGGGCCCCTCACCGAAGGCGTTCGTCGCCCTCGTCCTCGTCCTGGAGTCCGGCACCCTCGCGACCTTCGCCGTGCTGGATCTGCTGCTCTTCTTCCTCGCCTTCGAGATGGTCCTCATCCCGATGTACTTCCTCATCGCCCGCTGGGGCGGCGAGGCCAGGCGGCCCGCCGCCTGGAAGTTCATCCTCTACACCCTGCTCGGCTCCGTCGTCATGCTGCTGGGCCTGCTCCTCATCGGGCTGAAGAGCGGCACCTTCGACATGGTGGCACTCGCCACTGACAACGGCCGCGGCCTCACCACATCCGTGCAGGTCACCGCCGTCCTGGCGATCGGTCTCGGCCTCGCCGTCAAGACCC
The DNA here is from genome assembly GCF_037137275.1 of Streptomyces pratensis. Classification (GTDB taxonomy): domain Bacteria; phylum Actinomycetota; class Actinomycetes; order Streptomycetales; family Streptomycetaceae; genus Streptomyces; species Streptomyces pratensis_B. The sequence goes on from NZ_JBBBEN010000090.1 coordinate 21,988, forward strand.
CGATGTGGCCCCTGCACAGCTGGCTCCCGGACGCCCACACCGCCGCGCCCACCGTCGGGTCCGTGCTTCTCGCGGGCGTCCTGCTGAAGATGGGAACGTACGGGTTCGTCCGCATCCTGCTCCCCATCGCGCCCGACGGCATGCACACCTTCGCGCCCTACCTCGCCGCGTTCGCCGTCGTCGGCATCGTCTACGGGTCCCTCGCCTGCCTGGCCCTCGCCCGCACCGGGGCCAAGGGCGACCTCAAGCGGCTCATCGCCTACTCCTCCGTCGGCCACATGGGCTTCGTCCTGCTCGGCATCGCCACCATGACCCCCACCGGAGTCAACGGCGCGCTCTTCGCCAACATCGCCCACGGCCTCATCACCGGGCTGCTGTTCTTCCTGGCCGGCGCGGTCAAGGACCGCTACGGCACCGCGGACCTCGACACGCTCGCCGGCGCCACCGGGGCAGCCCTCTACGGCCGGGCCCCCCGCCTGGGCGCGCTCCTCGCCTTCGCCGCGGTCGCCTCGCTGGGCCTCCCCGGACTCGCCGGTTTCTGGGGCGAGATGCTGACCCTGTTCGGTGCGTACAGCCCGGCCGAAGGGCTGAGCCGCCCCGCGTTCCGCACCTTCATGGCGATCGGGGCGTTCGGCACCCTGCTCACCGCCGCGTACATGCTCATCGTGGTCCGCCGGGTCTGCATGGGCGAACACGCGCCCCACTCGGCCCTGTCGCCCAGCCCCCGGCCCACGCCGACGGCGGAGGACCAGCAGCCGACGGACGCCGCCCGCCCGTCGGACACGCCCCGGTCCGGAGCCGACGCGTCCGCGGCCGCCCCCGCCCGACCGGCCGCCGCCACCCCGCAGCTCGCGGACATCCAGCCGTACGAGGCCGCCGCCTGGACCCCGCTCGCCGCCCTCACCGTCCTCGCCGGACTCTGGCCCGCCGTGCTCCTCGGCCTCACCGACCCGGCCGTGCAGAAGCTCCTCGCAGGAGGCAAGTCGTGACCGCCGACCTCAGCGCCCTCACGGGCGGCGCCGACGCGCACGGCGCCGCCCCGGGGCTTCTCACGGCCGCGGCCGACACCCCCAGCCTCGTCCAGTCCATCGACTGGCTCGCCGTCGCTCCCCCCACGCTCACCGCGCTGGCCGCCCTGATCGTCCTCGTCGCCGACCTGTTCCTGCCCGCGCACCGCAAACGGCTCCTCGGCCTCGTCGCCCTCACCGCGCCGGCCGTCGCCCTCGCCCTCCTGATCCCGCTGCGCGCCGGGGACCGGTCGACCTTCTGCGTCACCACCGGGACGCAGGCGTGCAGCTACACCGCCGACCACTTCGCCCTGGTCATCCAGGCCCTCGTCCTCGGCGGCGCGTTCCTCGCCGTCCTGCTCTCCCTCGACACCACGGGCAGGCTCCCGGCGGGCGAGTACTGGTTCCTGATCCTGGCCTCTGCGGCCGGCGCGGCCCTCCTGCCCGCCGCCCGTGACCTCGCCACCCTCGTCGTCGCCCTCGAAGTCGCCTCGCTGCCCGCCTTCGCCCTGGTCGGCATCGTGCGCGGCGACCGGCGCTCCTCCGAAGCCGCGCTGAAGTTTTTCCTCTCCTCCGTCGTCGCCACCGCCGTCATGCTGCTCGGCGTCAGCTTCGTGTACGCGAGCACCGGCACCCTGCACCTCACCGAGATCGCCGCCCGCCTCGACGACGTCGCCCCGGCGCTCGACACCCTCGTCAAGGCCGGCGTCGCCCTCACTCTCGTCGGCTTCGCCTTCAAGACCGCCGCCGCGCCGTTCCACTTCTGGGTCCCCGACACCTACGTCGGCGCGCCCCTGCCGATCGCCGCCTACCTCTCCGTCGTCGGCAAGACCGTCGGCTTCTCGGGGCTCATCCTGGTCGCCGTCGTCGCGTTCCCGGCCTATGCCGACGTGTGGGGCCCCGCTCTCGCCGTCCTCGCCGCGCTCACCATGACCGTCGGCAACGTCGCCGCCCTCCGCCAGAACGCCACCCGCGCCCGCAGCGCCGTCCGCCTCCTGGCCTGGTCCTCCGTCGCCCAGGCCGGGTACCTCCTCGTCCCGGTCGCCGCCGCCGCGTACTCCAGCGACCAACAGATCGGCTCCACCGTGGCGTACGCCCTGATGTACGCCGTCGTGAACCTGGGCGCGTTCGCCGTCGCCGCCCTCGTCGCCCGTACGCACCCGGGCAACCGCGTCGCCGACTACCGGGGCCTCTACGCGACCCGCCCCCTCGTCGCCCTGGCCCTCGGCTTCTTCCTGCTCTGCCTGGCCGGCCTGCCGCCCGGCGTCATCGGGCTGTTCGCCAAGGTCGCCGTCTTCTCCGCCGCCGTCGACGCGGGCCTGGGCTGGCTCGCCGTCGTCATGGCCGTCAACGTGGTGATCGCCCTGTATTACTACCTTCGGTGGACCGCCCTTCTCTTCCGTGATCCGGAAACGACCGAGCCGGCCGTCAAGACGGCTGCCCCCACGCCATGTCGTTCTCGTGCGGTCACCCCCCTGACCACGGCGATCGTCCTCACCGCCGCCGCCGGAATCCTGCTCTCCGGCGCCCCCCAGCTCGTCCTGCGCTTCGCCGCCGTCAACCTTTTCTGACCAACGGAAGACCGGCTTGCCCACGGCCCCCCGGTCAGGGCAAGGTCTTGGCTGCATACGTCACGTAAAAGGCGGAGACGTGCGAGCGGGTCACGAGGAGAGTGCAGTGCTGAACGGGTTCAAGGACTTCATCCTGCGGGGAAACGTCATCTCGATGGCGATCGGACTCGCCGTCGGAGCCGCCTTCACCGCGGTCGTCACGGGCTTCAGCAACGCCTTCATCACCCCGCTGATCGGCCTCGCCACCCGAGGCTCCGGAGACTTCAGCAAGGCCTTCTTCAAGGTCGACGGGGTCACGTTCCCCTACGGGCTCTTCATCAGCGCCGCCATCGCCTTCGTCATCACCGCCGCGGTCCTCTACTTCTGCGTGGTCGTCCCCATGGCCAAGGTGCAGAACCGCTTCGCCAAGGAGAAGGAGGAGGCGGTCGACATCAAGGCCGCCCTCCGCGACTGCCCGCGCTGCTACAGCGAGATCCCCGCGGTCGCCTCCCGCTGCGGTCACTGCACCAGTGAGGTCGTGCCCGACCCCGAGGCGCTCACCCTCGCCAAGCTCCCCGCCCAGCAGCACTGACCGCCCCCTCTCCGAGAGACCCGCCCACCACCCGTACGGCTCAGCGCCCCTTCCGTACGGGTCCGGAGCCCGAACCGGCCGGAAAGCGCCGGGCGGGCCCCGGCCTGTGGCCGCACGCACAAGGGAACTAGCTCCTGCCGCCTGGCGTTGACCAGTACAGGAGGCTCCACTGGGGAGTGGAGCACCACCACGCAAAGGGTTCCCCTGCCGCACCACTTGGAGGGCGTACCGTGCACCGCCGGCACAACGGGCTGAGAACCGCCGTACTCCTCGGAGGACTGTCCGCACTCATCATCGTCATCGGCAGCTTCTTCGGCCGTACGGGGCTGCTCGTCGCGCTCCTGGTGGCCGTGGGCACCAACGCCTACGCGTACTGGAACAGCGACAAGCTGGCGCTGCGGGCGATGCGCGCCCGCCCCGTCAGCGAGTTCGAGGCCCCGAAGCTCTACCGCATCGTCCGGGAGCTCTCCACCGAGGCCCGCCAACCCATGCCACGCCTCTACATCTCCCCGACGCAGGCGCCCAACGCGTTCGCCACCGGCCGCAATCCGCGCAACGCCGCCGTCTGCTGCACCGAGGGCATCCTCCAGATCCTGGACGAACGGGAGTTGCGCGGTGTCCTGGGCCACGAGCTGAGCCACGTCTACAACCGGGACATCCTCATCTCGTCCGTGGCCGGGGCGCTCGCCTCCGTGGTCATGTTCCTGGTCAACTTCGCGTGGCTCATCCCGGTGGGCCGCTCCAACGACGACGAGGGGCCCGGCCTCCTCGGCATGCTCCTGATCATGATCCTGGGGCCGCTCGCCGCCTCCGTCATCCAACTGGCCGTCAGCCGCTCCCGGGAGTACGAGGCCGACGCCTCCGGAGCCCAGCTCACCGGGGACCCGCTCGCCCTCGCCAGCGCTCTGCGCAAGCTCGACGCCGGGACGAAGCAGCTGCCGCTGCCGTCCGAACCGAAGATCGAGACCGCGAGTCACATGATGATCGCGAATCCCTTCCGCCCCGGCCAGGGGATGGCGAAAATGTTCTCCACGCATCCGCCGATGGCGGAGCGTATCGCCCGACTGGAACAGATGGCAGGTCATCGCCCGTGAAAACCCTTCTGAACGTCATCTGGCTCGTCCTGTGCGGTTTCTGGATGTTCCTCGGCTACCTGCTCGCGGCACTCCTGCTCTGCGTCACCGTCATCGGCATCCCCTTCGGCATCGCCGCCTTCAGGATCGGCGTCTACGCCCTCTGGCCGTTCGGCCACACCGTCGTGGACCGCCGGGACGCCGGCTCGCCCTCCTGCGTCGGCAACGTCCTCTGGCTGGTCCTGGCGGGATGGTGGCTGGCGCTCGGCCACATCACCACCGGCATCGCTCTGTGCGTCACGATCATCGGCATTCCCCTGGGGATCGCCAACTTCAAGCTGATCCCCGTCTCCCTCATGCCCTTCGGCAAGGAGATCGTCCCCACGGACCAGCCCTTCGCCGCGGCCTGAAGAGCGCCAGCACAGCCCCTCGGCCCGACTCCGCACCCCTTCCCCAGGCAACCGAATGCGTGCGCGCGGCGTCTTTGGGTGTCACGACGAAACAAGGGGTAGGTACGGCCGCATGGGCATCATCAGTTGGATCATTCTCGGGCTGCTCGCCGGAGTCATAGCCAAAATCCTGCTCCCGGGCCGCGACCCGGGCGGCATCGTCGGCACCACCCTCATCGGCATCGCCGGGGCCTTCGTCGGAGGCTGGCTCTCCGGCCGGTTCCTCGACCGCCCCGTCACCAACGACTTCTACGACACCGCCACCTGGCTCGCCGCCGTCGCCGGTTCGCTGGTCCTGCTCATCGTCTACCGCCTGCTGTTCGGCAACAGCCGCGAACGCCGCTGACAGGAGGACGGAGACCGGGTCCCGGGGCCCGTCAGCTCAGCCCGGTCTCCCGCAACGTCAGGTTCAACCGGCCGGCCCGCATCCCGGCAGCCGGGTCGGCCGAGCCCGCGTACACCTTCGGCACCCCGTGGAACGCCGACCGCGACGGCCCGCCGAACACGAACAGATCCCCGGACGCCAACTCCACGTCAGTCCAGGGCCGCCCACGCCCCTGCGTGTTCCCGAAGCGGAACACGCACGCGGCCCCGATGCTCAACGACACCACAGGAGCGTCCGACCGCTCCTCCTTGTCCTGGTGCATGCCCATCCGCGCGGTGTCCTCGTAGAAGTTGATCAGCGCGGTGTCCGGAGCGAACGCCTCCGCCGCGCCCGCGTCCCCGTAAGCCTCCGCCACCGCCGCACGCCCCAGGTCCCCCAGCCAGGCGGGAAACGCGGCCACCCGCGCGCCGTTCACGTCGTCCGCCGTGCGCGCATAGCGGTACGGCTGCCAGTGCCACCCCAGGCACACCGTCCGCACGGACATCACCCCGCCGCCGGGCAGCACGGTGCGCCGCAGCGGGACCGGGCCACGGGCCCACTCCCGGCACGCCGACACCAACGCACGCCGGCGCTCCACCGACAGCCACCGGGGCACATGCACGGCCCCCGGCGCGACGACCCGCCGCGGCCGCTCGAACAGACCGTCCGGCGCCGGCGGGACACGCGCCACGGCTCAGCCCGCCCCGCCCTCGAGCCGCAGCAGCAGCTTCTTGCGCTCCAGCCCGCCCGCGTACCCCCGCAGCGCCCCGTCCGCGCCGATCACCCGGTGGCACGGGCGGACGACCAGCAGCGGGTTGCGGCCGATCGCCGTGCCCACCGCCCGCACCCCCGCGCCCGAGGCGCCGACCCGCGCGGCGATGTCCCCGTACGACACGGTCCTGCCGTACGGGACCGACTCCAGGGCCTCCCAGACCCGGCGCTGGAACTCCGTGCCGACGCCCGCGTCGAACGGCACGTCGAAGCGGGTCGAGCGCCCGGCGAAGTACGCCTCCAGCTGTCCTGTCATCCGGGTGAACGCCTCCGGCGCGTGCCGCCAGCCGTCCTGGACGACTGCGCCGCCCTTCTGGCCGGGCACCGACAGGGAGCGCAGCCGGACCCCCGCGCCCCCGGCCGCTTCCGCGTCGTCCGACGCCGCGCCGACCAGCAGCAGCTCACCCAGCGGGCTGTCCACCCGCGTGTACACCGTCGTCACGCCCACGCACTTCCCTCGCCGCCGAACCACGGTCCGCCGCTCACGCCTCGCGGCCGACGCGGTGGACCCGTACCACCCAGTCTGCGCCCGCCGGCACCGTGCCACCGGCGGTATTCGGACATCGCGCCCGGGGCCCGCGGCCGACCGGCGCACACGAAAGGGCACGCCGTCGAGGTCGTCCCCCGGCGGCGTGCCCCGCTCGGCCGCCCCGCTCCGACCACGCCCGCGCGGGTCGGGGCGGCCCGCTACCGGTAGTTCACGAACTGCACCGCGAAGTCGAAGTCCTGCCCCTTCAGCAGCGCCTGCACGGCCTGAAGGTCGTCGCGGCTCTTCGAGCTGACCCGCAGCTCGTCGCCCTGGACCTGCGCCTTGACGCCCTTCGGGCCCTCATCGCGGATGATCTTCGCGACCTTCTTGGCGTTGTCCTGGGAGATGCCCTCCTCGATCGTCGCGAAGATCTTGTACTCCTTGCCGGAGAGCTGCGGCTCGCCCGCGTCCAGCGACTTCATCGAGATGCCGCGCTTGATCAGCTTGGACTGGAAGATGTCGAGGATGGCCTTGACCCGCTCCTCGCCGTTCGCCTCCATCAGGATCTTCTCGCCCGACCACGAGATCGAGGCGCCCGTGCCCTTGAAGTCGTAGCGCTGGGAGATCTCCTTGGCGGCCTGGTTGAGGGCGTTGTCGACCTCCTGCCGCTCGACCTTCGAGACGATGTCGAAACTGGAGTCGGCCATGACGTGTGGCTCCTTGCGTCGAATGCGTGGGATACAGCGCAAAGCCTAAGGGCTGGCAGGCCGTCCCTCCCGGGCGCTCGGCGACGCCGCGGAAGCCTGGTCAAGCGGTCGCAACGTCCGGATACATCCCGTATACGCGGGCCTCTCGCCCCGCGGTGTCCTCGCGTCCGGCAGCCGCCGATCAATGAGGTGGCGAAGCACCCCTGACCATCAGGTAGTGTTTACGTCGTCGCCAAGGAGCTCACCACCAGAGATCCGACGCGTCGTTCGAGGCGGTGTGCCCGAGTGGCCAAAGGGAGCAGACTGTAAATCTGCCGGCTCAGCCTACCCAGGTTCGAACCCTGGCGCCGCCACAGAACGGAAAGCCCCGCCTGACCAGGTATTTAGCCTGGTCAGGCGGGGCTTTCGCTTTGGCTGACGCACCCGCGCTCAGGCAGCGCGAAACGGACCTTGTCTCACCTTGTCCCGCCTCAATCCCACCCCTGATCAGCGTGTGTCCCCCAGGTGTCCCCCGGGGGAGAGGCAGCCTCTACTCGGGCTCGTTCCACTCCCTCATAGCCGCGTCGATCCGATGGTTCGCACGGTCCTGTGTCTGGGCCAGGACTTTGGCGTAGACCCGGAACAGGACCGCGATCGTGTGGCCGGCCCGTCGCGCGCACTCCATCGGGTCCACCCCCGAACTCAGCCAGAACGAAACCCCGGCGTGACGCAGGTCATAGGGACGGCGAACGAGCGGGGAGGCTGCCTCATCTTCGCTGAGGACGTCCTGCCGGGCCTTGGCCCAGACTTCGCCGTATCCCGTTTCCTGAAGGAGTCCGCCCCTGCTCGTACGAAACAGCCGTCCGTCCGGCGCGGTGCCCTGCAAGGCGATGTGCTCCCTGAGCAGCCGCACGAAGTGCGGCGGGATCGGCACGGGACGGGAGTCCTTGACTGCCCGTGCCTTCAGGTGACGATCCTCGTGCGCCCGCCCATCGTTCGTCCAGCCCTTGCCGGCGCGGACGGCACCTTGCCTCAGCGTGAGAACGCCCCACCCTGTCTCGGGAAGGTGGCACTGTGCCCGACGGAGCGCCGTCGCCTCAGCCGGACGCATGGCCGCGTAGTAGAGGCACCCAAAGAACGCTTCCAGGTGTGCGCCGCGTGCCCCCTGCTCCCGCACACCCTTGAGGAGCGCTCGCACCTGACGCGGGTTCGCCACGCTCTCCGGATCAAGCTCCTCAGCGGATTTCGGGGCGACCCACTTCACCGTGGTGAGCGGGTTCACGGGGGTGGTGAAGTAGCGCTCCTCCACGGCGAGCCCCAGCACATCACTAAGGCAGGCACGCTTGCGCCGGGCGGTTCGCGGCGCGGCAGGCTTGCCGTCGAGCTTCAAGCCCAGTGCATCCAACGCGAGACGCACCGTGGCTGACTCCTCCAGAGCCGACACGGGCAGCGAGTTCTTCTCCAGCCACCGCAAAGCCGCTGTGACGTCCTCGGGGTGCTCGTCCTCCCACCGGTTCCGGTTGTAGGCCCACCCATACAGAGCCCGGCGGAGAACTGCGGGGTCTGGACTGCCCGCCCTGGTCTTCACGAGCGCCGGGGTGATCGTAGCCAGGGCATCCGCGTAGTTCTTGCGGGATTTCGCCGGGGCAGTCGCCCACTTGCGCTCGATGTAGGCGCGAGTGTGCTCGTACCAAGTCACCGACCCATGCTGAGCGCGGATCTCCGAGACCGGGAGGCCCGTCTCCTCGTCGAACTGCTCACCGCGCCGAACGGCCGACATCAACTCAGATCGTCGACCGTCCGCCTGAGCCTTGAGCTGGTAACTCTTCGAGTGCTTGCGCTGGCCGACAAGCCAGCGGAGACGGAAGGGCTTGGGGCGGTCGCGGCGTACCTCGATCGCGTACAGCCGTACGTCGTACGTGAGGGACATGGCTCTCCAGATGGCGCGGGGCCCGCCTGGTGGCGGGCCCCGCGTGTTCGTCTACGGGCGGATGTGGTTAGGCGGCGGCCTGCTCGTACTGGCGGAGCCAGTCGTCCAGGTCGGCTCGACGCACGCGGACCTGATGGTTCGGGAGCTTGATGACCTTCGGGGCGAGGCCCCGGGCGCGCATGCGGTAGAAAGCCGCTCGGCTCATGTCGAGTTCGGCGAGGACTTCGGGGAGCTTGAGCATCTGAGGGCGGGCCATGGTGCGACTCCTTGGGGAAGCAGCTCGTGTCTTCTCTTCTGAGGGATCCGCAACGTCCGCCACGCCGCCACATCGCAGGTCAGGGGCCTGTGTTTGTGGCGGATGGCGGTCGTGTGGCGGATAGGTGCCGCCACATCCGGGGGTGTGGCGGCACCTGGTGGCGCTGGGGGTCAGCCCGCGACGGGGAAGAGCGGTGTGGCGGTTTCCGCAGGCGTGTGGCGGGTGGATGTGGCGGTATCCGCCACGGATTCACCCCCGCTGACCTGCGGTGTGGCGGACGTGGCGGATGTTGCGGATCCCTCGGGGGGCGGGGGGCAGTACCGCGTCCAGGCGTCCGTGAGGTCTTCCGCGTAGTAGCCCTTGGGGGTACCGGCGGGGGTACGGATGCCGCGCGGCTTGATGGGCTTGATGGCCGGGGTGACGTACTGCCCGAGGAGCTTGGCGAGCGTGCGGGAGTTCAGCGGCTTGTCGTCCAGGTCGCCCCAGGGGGCGTCGTCCATGCGGAGCAGGATTTCGAGGATGACGGCGGTGGGCACCCGGTCCGCGCCGCAGAACACCTTGTCGCGCAGGTCGGTCAGCAGCCGGACACCCAACGATGCTTCGTCGTTGTCCTGACCGGCGTTGATCAGGTCCAGGCAGGCGGCACGGGCCCGCGCGGGCCAGGTTCCGCCGGCCGCGTCCGCGACGGCGAGCAGCGGCTCCCACACGTCGGCGGGCCGGTCGGTGACCCCGTCGGGCATGTCGGGCCAGGCGTTGGCGACCTGGTCGCGGACGGTGTCGGCCCACTTCGCGACCTGGTCGCGCAGGGCGTGGCCCTGCTTCTCGTGGATGCGCTGGCGGTAGGGCTCGACCTTCTCGTTGGGGGCCCGCTTCCGCATCCGGATGATGACCGACCGGGTCAGCACGGTGTCGGGGAGGGAGCCGAGCCCCGCCATGGCGACGGCGCAGTAGGAACCGAACACCTGGGCGTTTTGGTTGGAGCCGTCCCCGACGCACCGCAGGGCCCCGCCGATGCGCCGGTATCCGGCGTTCAGGAACCCGCGCAGCGCCTCGTCCGCCCCGGCCTTGGGGCCGAAGATGGTGTCCACCTCGTCGAACAGGACCGTGGGCAGTCCCTCGGCGGAGTCGACCAGCCGGTAGAGGGCGTTCGCGGACGCCGACACCGTGCTCATGGGGCGGGGGGTGAGCAGTTCCACGATCTCCAGCGCCCGGGACTTCCCCGACCCCGGTTCCGGGGAGAGGAACGCGATGCGCGGGGTGGTCTCGAAGCAGTCGATCAGGTGGGCGTGGGCGTCCCACAGGGCGACCGCGACGTAGGCGGACTCGGTGGGGAAGACGTTGAACCGGCGGTGGAAGGCTTCCACCGCGTCGAGCAGGGCGGCACCGTCGATGGGTGCCTTGGACTGCTGGGCAGGGGTGTTCATGCGGCGTTCCTCCGGTGCTGCTCGGTGTGCGGGCAGTGGTCGACGCGGGCGCGGGTGGTGAGGTCGGTGACGCGCTCCCGGCCCCGGGCGCGTTCGTGGTGGCCGCAGGCGCAGAGCCAGTCGGCGGCGGGGATCTGGTTGCGGCCCAGCCCGCGCACGGTGAGGCCGGGGCGGATGCCGGTCACCGTGACCGTGTGCGGGTCAGGGCGAACAGCAACGCGGACGCCTCCGGCGACGCCTTTCGGCTCGCCACCGGTCACCGGTGCTGCGGCGGCGTTGGCGGCCTGCGGGTTGTTCGGGGTGGCGGGCAGGCTCTTAAGGCGGGGATTCCTGGGGGTGGTGGTCATGCCGGCCGCCCGAGGTTGTTGGCGATGGACCAGTTGAGAGCGCTGGTCACGGCGGCGCGGCACTCGTTCTCTCGCAGTCCGGCCGCTAATCCCGCCGAATTAAGAGCCTGCTCCACCTCATGACGGGCGAGGTCGCCGGACGGGATGAACCGCCCCAGAGCGCGGGCGGCCCGCACGAGCGTCCAGTTCCGCACACCCTCCCCGGCCCCTGCGACGGCCGCCGTTTCGGCCCTGAGAGCCGCTGCCGCGTACCGAGAAGCCCGAACCGGCACGGGCGCGGCCATCAATGCCTGAGAGGGCTGACGGGGTCTCAGGAGGTCGTGCAGCCACTCCGGGAGTGGTGCGGGCTCGGTGGGGTCGGCCACCTCGTACGTACCGTTCGGGAGGGTGCTGCCGGCGGTGACGACGTAGCCGCCGTGGGCGCGGGTGTCGATGTGGGTGCCGAGCCTGCCTGCGCTGTTGCCGAGCCGGGCCCCGGTGGGGGCGGTGAAGTACAGGTGGTGCCCGCCGCTCGCGGTCCGGGTCCGGTAGGTGGCGGGGACGGTCTGCCCGGCGCGCTCGCAGAGCGCTTGCAGGGAAGTGACGCCGTCAGGCGTTCCTTTCGGGTCCTTCGCCTTGACCGGGTCCAGGTCCACCACGACCAACCCGGACGGGCCCGTGGCCAGGCCGACGTTGAACGCGCCAGCCGACCACGCCCGGCGGATGCGGTCGCGATCGGTCGTGGCCCGCTGCTCCCACTTCCGGTGGCCGGTCGCACAGTCGCCGGTACCGGGGCAGGCGGTCTCGCCGTGGAGAGCGGGCCGCTTGTCGGCCGGCCGCAGGGGGAAGACGTGCCAGCCGCGTTCGGCCGCGTCAAGGGCTGCGTTGAGGAGGTGGGTGTTCACGCGGCCACCGCCCACGGGTTGGTCCAAGCGGCGGGGAGGGCTCCGAGGAGTTGTCCGTAGGCGTGGTGTGCCTGGCGGGGGATGACGCCGTTGCCGAGGATGCGGAGCTGTTCCTTGCGCGGGATGCCGAGGACGGCGGTGACCCAGCCGGCGGGCAGGCCCATGAGCCATTCCGTGAAGAACGGCGACAGGCGGCGGTTGCCCCGCGTGCCGGGTTCGGTGGGGCAGGGGGCGGGGCGGCCGGTGATGTGTTCCCAGCGGCGGATGGCGGGCCCGTAGTCGATGCCGTCGGTGGAGATCCAGCTCCCGCTGTAGGGGAGCCGGTTGACGACGAACTCGTTCAGCGGGCGCGCGTTGCGCTCCAGCAGGTTGGAGGCACCCGACCGCCAGTCCCTGGCTGCCGGTGTGGGGACCAGCCTCAGGACTCGGGCGGGGGTGCCGGAAGCCGGGTCACTGCGGTGCGCAGGTTCAGCCCACCCTTGCGCTTGGGAGACGTGCCGGGTCCGCCAGTGCCGTCCGAGGTGGTGGGGGTCGGCATCAGCGGGATGGGCAACTGCGAACCACCGGTCGCGCTCGTGCGGGGCCCCGACTTCGGGGTCACCAGCTCGTAGACATGTCCACCGGACGCCATACCCGATCGCGGCCAGGTCCTGGGCGACGACGTCCAGCCCCCGCGAGCGGAGCGCCGCCACGTTTTCCAGGAAGACGTAGCGCGGTCGAATGACGCCCACAGCCGCAGCGACGTTCTTCCAGACCCTCGACCACTGGCCACTGATCCCATCCTTCCGTCCGGCGTTACTGATGTTGCGGCACGGGAAACCGGCCCCGACGATCTCGGGCCGGTAGAGGTCACGGACCCGCTCCCAGTCGGCGCGGGTGATGTCTCCCAGGTTCGGCACCCCGGGGTGGTGGGCGGCGAACACGGCGGCGGCGTAGGGGTCGTTCTCGGCGTAGGCGACCGGCACCGCGCCGATACCCGCACCGAGCGCGGTCTCCAGGCCGCCGTAGCCGGCGCACAGCGCCACGGCTCGTAAGGTCCCGTCCGGCACTCGCCGGATGGGGGTGGGTTGGGTCATGCTGGTGTCTCCAGTTCTGTGAGAAGTGCTGGCAGACGAGGGCGGCCCCAGTTCTTTGGCGAGACGCGGGGGTCGCCCTCGTGCATGTCAGAAAGGCGGTTCGTTGCTCCACGGGTCGCGGTCGGCCCGGCGGCGGCGGGGGATGCGCGGGAGTCGGAGCAGGGTCCAGCGGCGGGTTTCGTCCCAGCAGGTGCAGGGGTCCCACTCGGTGCCGGCGTACTCCCCGTTGTGGTCGCCGTAGTCGTAGGCGAACCCGCCCTCGCCCTCGCAGCGGGGGCAGTCGGGGCAGGGGGTGTCGGTCAGGGTCAGGGTCCGGCGGTCCCAGCCGGTGAGCTGGAGGCGCAGTCGCACGGGGTGGTGCTCCTCAGATGTTGGGGATGGCGTCGATGAGGGCGGTGGCCATCTGGTTGATGGGTCCGGCGGCTCCGGTGGAGGCGAGGAAGAACCCGAACCCGGCGGCGGTGAACGCGCCGCCGGGCGTGAGGCTGCCGGACCGGAGCAGGAAGAACAGGACGAGTCCGAAGAGGGCGACGAGGGACAGGGTCACTGCCATGGGGTGGCCTTCCGGTCGGTGGCGTGGGGTCGTGTGCCGGCCGCGTGGATGCTGCGGCTGTTGTTCAGCAGCCGTCGCCCGATGCGGAGTCGGGCGCGGGTGCCGTGGCAGCGACGGCAGAGGGTGACGGTGCGGCGGCGGGTGCGGACGCCGATGCCGGAGCACTTCCGGCACGGGGCGAACGGCCGGACCGCGCACAACACTGCGTAACCGGCGGCGGTGAGGAGGATGAGGAGGCTAGCGAGCGCCACGAGGGGCTCACATCCCTTCGTCAGGCGGGTTTCCGGGTGTTTCCGCAGGTGGGCTGCTAGACGCTAGGTCGCAGCTCAGGGCGGGTGTGGGGTGCTAGCGGGGGTGCTAGACCTAGCAGCCGGGGGTGCTAGGTCTAGCAGTCCTGCTGGGGTCAGGCAGCGGCCTTGCTCTGGTTACGGCGGGTGATGGCGGCGGTGATGTCGGCGCGGTCGATGCCGCGCCGGTTCTTGCCCTCGCCGGTGTCGGTCTGGCCCCAGACCTGCCCGGCCTTGATGCCGTGGGGCTTGAGGGCGGCGGTGACGTTCTCGCCCTTCCACCCGCCGTAGACGTCCGGCTGCGCCGCCGCGAGCCGGGTAGCGATCCGCTCGCACCACACGGACTTCTCGTCGGACGCGATAACGGCGAGGACGTCGGCCAGCACATCGGACTGCCCGGACTTCTCGGGCCCGTGGCCGATGGCGTGGCCGGTGACGTTGCCGTACTCCTCGCGGACCTGGCGGGCGCGGGCGGCGATCTGCTCGGCGGCCACCGCGTCCACGAACGCGGACGCCACGATGCGCGGGTCGTCTCCTTCGCCGGCCATCCAGCAGATGCCCCGGTCGGAGCGGGAGAACATGGTGGCCCGGTACCCGGCCTTGTACATCGAGGTGCCGAGCACCATGTCGTTGGCGGGCTGTCCCATGACCTTGAGGCAGAAGCGCAGCACCGCGTTCGCGCTGATCCCGGTGGGCAGCGACTTCGCGTCCGGGCGCTGCGTCCCGAACAGGGTCACGATCCCGAGGGCCGGGCCTCGCTTGACGAGGTCGGTGCAGATCGCTTCGATCTCCTTGCCGTGCTCCTCGTGCTCGAACGGCACCTGACACTCGTCGAACCCGGCCACGATCGGGTGCAGCCCCAGACTCTTGTCGCTGGCCAGTTCCGGGGTGACCTTGGATTCCGGGCAGCGGGAGCGCGGCAGGGACTTGATGACCTTCGCCCGCCGGCGCAGCTCCTCCTTCAGCTCCCGCAGCGCGTCCAGGACGTATTCGATGTCGTCGTTCTCCTCGCCTGCCCGGTAGCGGTGGCAGACGGGTTCCAGGGCTCCGAAGTCGCCGGTGCCCTTGAAGTCGAACGCGTGCAGCTCGGCGCGGGGGTCGAGTGCGGCGATGAGGAGGAACAGCCGCATCAGGAACGTCTTGCCCATGCGGGGGATCGAGCCGACGACCACGGCGGCGAACATCAGCGTCACGGACACGTCGCGCATGCGCTGGTCGTTGCCGAACACCACCGGCTTGAAGAGGTCCACCTGCCCGGTCTTGAGGAGGGGCCAGGCGGGTTTGGTGGTCTCGTTCATCGGCTTGTCCCCCACCCACAGCACCAACCGCCCCTCATGCTCGGACGGATCGGGGGAGGGCCAGACGCAGCCGACCTTGCGCCGCAGCCCGGACGCCAGCGGCTTGCGGGCCTCCATGATGTCCTCGGGCGTCACCCCGTACGGGAGATCGAGGTCGGCGCGGTAGCCGGGGCCGTCGCGGACGATCTCGCTGGTGAAGCGCAGCCCGTTCATGTCGCCGCCCTTCTTGATGGCGGCGCTGATCCGGCTGTTCCCGATGGAGTCGAGACCGCGCAGCACGATCGACCCGGTGAGCTTCTGCACCTCCGTCTTCAACACGGCGGGGCCGATGACCGGAGCGTCGGGCTGCTGACCGGCCATACCGAGGAGCAGCACACCGCCGGCCGCGAACGCGTACATCAGCGCGGGGGCCATGACGTAGAGCCAGAGGGCGAAGCCGACGCCGAACACGGCGGCGACCAGGGTGACCAGGCCGCGCAGCCGGACCCGTCCGGCCCGCAGCCGGGACAGGCGCATGTACTCCTCGACGTCCTCGGCGCGGACGGCGGCGGCCCGCAGGGGGGCGGCTTCGCGGTCCCAGATCCACCGGTTGGTGGTGGCGATGAACCGGCAGGCCCCCCGCGGCGACATCAGCGCGAGACGCCCGGCGTAGACCGGGAGCCGCACGCCGTGGAAGAGGGCGCTGTATCCGGCGTTCGCGCCGGCGTGGCGGGCGGTGGCGGTGAAGTCGCGCCGGTCGGTCAGCCACCCGGCCAGGACCGGCTTGCGCTTCTCCACGCTCACCTTCGGCTCCGGCAGGGCGGGGTTGTCGACCGCGACGGGCACGGTCGTTTCGTGGTCGTCGTCCAGGTCGGGGACCGGCCGCAGATGCGCGGCCGGTGCCGTGGTGTCCGTCATGCTGGTACTTCCTCCTGCTCGATGGTTCGGGAC
>NZ_JBBBEN010000091.1:0-11952 GCF_037137275.1 Streptomyces pratensis
GGCAGGGACTGGATGCGTACGGCGATGCCCACGGCGGTGCAGCTGAGGTCGGGGTGCTGGGCGAGGTGGTTGCCGACGACGGTGAAGCGGGTGGTGTGCGGGATGACGACGTGGATCACGCCGGACCTCGGGTGAGGCCCGGGAACCTCTGCCAGGGCGCGCGTGAGCGCAGTATTCTGCTGGGTAGCCATAGGGAAGCTCCGAACTTCCTTGGTGGTCAGGCCCTCGATCGGGATTGCAGTCCCGGCCGGGGGCCGACGTACGTCTGATGTGTGGTGGCGTGAGCATATGCCTGCCAACCGGTACGAAATCCAGTCGAGTTGGCAAAACTCACCCGTGCGGGTGATGCGCCCCTCGGGACCCGTCAGGTACACGCCGGGTGGGGTGGGGTGGGGTCATTTCCCTGGTTCTTTGAGTAGGTGATGTCGCGCGCCACCGGGACGCGGTTTCGCGCGATCCGGTCGTGCGCCACCGCGACGCGCCGGCGCGCGATCCGGCAGGAGCGACCGCCGGACACGTCCAGGGGCGCCCCTCCGCCGCGTCCCTCGCGCGCTGATCCACGGCGGCTGCCGGGCGTGCGCGAGGCGGCAGGACTCCGCGAGGTCAACTCGTGTGCGGCGTCAGTCCGATGCCGATCGCCATCAGACCCGGTCCGAGCGAGTGCGGGTCCCGGGCCGGGGCGGCGACGGGGGAGGCGGGGAGCCGACGGGTAAGGCGGGGGAACCGGCGGGAGAGGCGTGGGGGCCGGCGGGTTCGGGCGCACAGGAGTGCCGGGGTCCCACCCCGCGCTCCCGTGCGTGCGCCTTTGCGCCCTTCACCCAGGTCATCCGGCCAATCCCTGGCTGGAAATGGCGTGTCCCGATCACGGCTTCCGGGCGCGGGGCCACAGTGGTGGGGCGACATATGCAGGAAAGTACGACAAGGGGGAAATGGTGTTGCGTCTTCACTTCACCGCGCAGGACCTGGAGTACGTCCGCATCGCCCGCAGCCCGGACCCGTTCTGGGAGATCGTGTGCAGCGTCCGCCAGCTCCAGACCGGCGAGGGCGCGTTGGCCTTCGGCCCGTGGCGGCGGGCTGTCGCCCCCCGGCTGCGGGCGGGCGGGCCGGACCGGGCGGTCGCCCTGGCGATGCGCGGTCTCGTGCCGCCCGGCCTCTCCTGCCCGGACTTCCTGCCCTCCGCCCCGGACGACGGCGACGCCGGTCCCCTCCGGGGCGGAGACCCACCGCCCTCGACCCCCCGGAGCCGGCTGCGGCGGGAACTCACGCTCCTGGCGGCGTCGGGCCCCTTGGCGCGGCCGCTCACGGGGGAGCGGCAGGGCGAGCGGGGTGACACGGCGGCGCTGCGGAACCTCGGGGGGCTTCTCGCCGCGTACGACGCCGCGTTCATCCACCCCTACCGGCACTGGATCGACGCGGCGGTGGCCTCCGACGTCGCCTGGCGGTGCCGTGAACTGGCGGCCGGCGGCACCCGCGCCCTGCTGGACACCTTCCGCCCGATGGCGCGGTGGAGCCCGCCCGTGCTGGAGGTGACGCATTCCGCGGACCGGGACCTGCATCTGGCGGGGCGGGGCCTGCTGCTGACGCCGTCGTACTTCTGCTGGCGCCGGCCGATCGCACGGGTCGACGGCGCACGGCTGCCGATGCTGGTCTACCCCGTCGAGAAACCGGTCCAGCCGCCTTCCGCGCCCGGCCGGACCGCCGCCGCCTCGCTGTCCCGGCTGCTGGGCGCGACCCGCGCCGCGCTGCTGTACGAAGTGGCCGCCCACGGTTGCGCCACCACGTCCGAGCTGGCCGACGCGGTGGGATGCTCCCTGCCCAACACCAGCCAGCAGCTGGCGATCCTGCGCGGGGCGGGCCTCGCCGCCAGCCGCAAGGAGGGCCGGTGCGTGCTCCACCGCCCCTCGCCGCTCGGCCGCCGGCTTCTGGAGACGGCCGGCCCCTGACGCGGTGGGTGCGGCGGACGGTTTCACCCTGATGAAAGGGTGCGGCGCGCGCCCCCGCCGCACTGCCACGCTTCTTCCGTCACCATCATGTGCCCCACAGGGGAGCGCAGGGCCCAGGGCCCCGCGCAGGGAGGAACGCCATGCGCAAACTCGTACGAGCGGCAGCACTGCTCATGTTCACGGCAGGGGCCGTACTGACGACGGGCGCCGGGGCCCAGGCCGGGTCGGCCGACGCCCAGGACGCCCAGGACACCTACGCGGGATGCCGTTCCGGGTACGTCTGCATCTACCCGGGCGCGTCCTGGAACGGCAACCGGCCCGAGGCGACGTACTACCGGTACGGGGTCTACAACCTCCGCAATCAGACCGGTGTCCACCGCGTCTTCAACAACCAGACCCAGGGCGCGACCGTGCAGCTGTGCACCGGCTACGACGGCGTCGGCTGCGGCGCGAAGATGCCCACCTGGACCTACTGGGACGTGAACCTGACCCCGATCAACTCGATCAGGCTCGCGCCCTGAGGCCAACGCGACGGCCGCCCGCCGCAGGGGCGTCGAAACCCGCATGACCAGGGGGCGGGGCGCTTCTGCCCCCGCCCCCTGACCGTGGGGGAGCACCTGCCGGGCGTCGCCGGAGTCGGGACGCCCGGCCGGAGGGCCGGGCGGCCCCGCCTTCGGCTCAGCCGCCCGCGCGCAGCACCTCGGCGACCACCGGGCCCGCCGCGTCGCCGCCGTGGCCGCCCTTCTGGACGACCGCCGCGGCGGCGAGGTCGTTGCTGAAGCCGGTGAACCAGCTGTTGGAGTCGGTCTGCCCGCCGACCTCGGCCGAACCGGTCTTCGCCCCCTTGTCGCCGCCCACAGAGGCCATGGCGTCCTTGCCCGTGCCCCAGGCCGCCGTGGCCCGCATCATCGAGTTCAGCTGCTGGGTGACGGACCGGGACAGCGAGCGCGAGGCCGTGGCCAGCGGCCGGTCGTCCAGGGACTTCGGGACGATGACCGGCTGGCGGAAGGTGCCGGTGCGGGCGGTGGCGGTGATGGACGCCATGTTGAGGGCGTTCATCTGGACCGTGCCCTGGCCGATGTACTGGGCCGCGGCCTCGCCGCCCGTCTCCTCCGGCACACTGCCGTCGGTGGTGACGACGCCGGTCTTCCAGTCCAGGCCGATCCCGAAGACGTCCCGCGCCTCCTTGGCGAGGGCCGAGTCGTCGCCGACGTCGTCGATCAGCTTGATGAAGGCGGTGTTGCAGGACTGGGCGAAGCTCTGGGTGAAGGTGGAGCCGTCCGGCAGCGCGAAGTGGTCCAGGTTGTGGAACGAACGGCCCTGCCACATGGCGTCCTTGGGGCACTCCGCCGTGCCGTCCGCGGTGACCAGGCCCTTCTCCAGCAGCAGCGCGGCCGTCACGATCTTCAGCGTCGAGCCGGGTGCCTGCTTGCCCTGCAACGCCACGTTGAACTCGGTCACCGGATTGTTGGCCACCGCGCGGATCGCCCCGGTGGACGGCTTCACCGCGACCACCGAGGCTTGCGCGTACTTCTTCACCGCCCGCTCGGCCGCCGCCTGCGCGCCCGCGTCCAGCGTCGTCTGCACCTTGCCGGGTTTGCCCTGGGTCAGGGTCAGCAGGTTGATGTCCGGCTGTGTCTCGTCCGCGGGCTCGATCCACGTCTCGATGCCGGGCGACCCACCGGCCGTCGCCCCGTACTTCTTGCGCAGGGTGTCCAGGATCGGCCCCAGCGACGGGTACTCCTCCTCGGTGAGCACCGTGCCGTTGCGGTCCACGGCCTCGATCGCCGGCGTCGAGGACTCGCCGGTCTTCAGCGCCGCCCCCTCCGCCAACTGCGGGTGCACGACCGTGGGCGCCCAGTCGACCAGCGCCTTCCCGGTCGTCAGACCGCGCACCACGGTCAGCTCGGAGGCGTACGACAGGGGCTTCGACTCGCCCTCGTAGGAGACGGTCGCGTTGACGGTGTAAGGCACCTTCGCGCCGACCGCGGGGCCCGGGGTGATCTTCACCTTGCCGATGTGGGCGTCCTCGCCGTACGAGGAGAGCACCGGCTCCGCGCCCGTCTCGTTGTTGGTGAGCAGGGCCGCGGCCGTGGCGTCCCCCGCCGCCCACGCGTCCAGAAAGCCCTTCGACGTCTTCGCTATCTCCTCCGCGCTCGGCGGCCCGGTCTTCACCTTCGACACTTCTGAGGCGCTCCGCGTGCCGCTGCCCCCGCCGCCCGCGTCGGTGAGCATGCTGTAGGCCCCGTAGCCGATGCCGCCGGCCACCAGGACGAACGCTCCGCCGACCACGGCGACCTTCGTTCCGCTGCGCATCTGTAGTCCCCTCCCCCGGATGTGGCTTGAACGTGTTCAAAGTCAACTGTGAGGCAGCCTAAGGGCAGCGGACGGGCCGGGGGGCCGTTGTTACCGGACCGGAATGCCGGCCGGACGAAGCACGGCGGGCCCGGCGCCATCCAGCGCCGGGCCCGCCGTTTCCCCGGCTACACCCAGGTGTCCAGCCACATCCGGTCCCGCCACAGGTCCTCCGGGATCGAGGTCCCGGTGTACAGCGGCCAGAAGTAGATGAAGTTCCACACGATCAGCAGCACCAGCACGCCCACCGCGATCGCGCCCAGCGTGCGGCGGCGTTCGCCGGTCGGGTCGTGGGGGTTCAGGCCCAACTCGGCGCGGGTCCCGGTGTTCTGCGCGGGCCCCAGCATCGCGCCGAGCATCATCGTCACGGCCAGGCAGAGGAACGGCACGAACACGACCGCGTAGAACAGGAAGATCGTCCGCTCCTGGTAGAAGAACCAGGGCAGCCAGCCCGCCGCCACCCCGCAGGCGATCGCGCCCGCCCGCCAGTCGCGGCGGAAGAGCCAGCGCCACACCACGTACGCCAGGGCGAAGCACGCCGCCCACCACAGCAGCGGGGTGCCGATGGCGAGCACCTCGCGGGCGCACTTGCCGGTCGCCGACTCCGCGCAGCCCGCCTCCTCCTCGTAGAAGTAGGAGACGGGCCGGCCCAGCACGAGCCAGCTCCAGGGATTGGACTCGTAGGTGTGCCCCGAGGTCAGGCCGACGTGGAAGTCGTACACCTGGTTCTCGTAGTGCCACAGGCTCCGCAGCCAGTCCGGCAGCCAGCTCCACGAGGAGTCCTTGCCCTCGGTGGCCGCCCAGTCGCGGTAGTAACCCCTGTCCGTGACGATCCAGCCGGTCCACGAGACGACGTACGTGAGGATCGCGACCGGCACCGTGGCGACGAACGCGGGCGCCAGGTCCCGGCGCAGCACCGCCGCGTACGGGCGGACCGCGCCCGCCGTGCGCCGGGCGCCGACGTCCCACAGCACCGTCATGAGCCCGAACGCGGCCAGGACGTAGAGGCCGTTCCACTTCGTGGCGAAGGCCAGGCCCAGCATCACGCCCGCCGCGATCCGCCACGGCCGCCACCCCAGGCGCAGGGTCTCCGCGACCCGGGCGTCCGGGCGCAGCACGCCCTCCTCGTCCACCGGCAGCGCCTCGGAGAGCCTGCGGCGGGAGCGGTCGCGGTCGACCACCAGGCAGCCGAAGGCGGCGAGCACGAAGAACATGACGATCAGGTCGAGCAGAGCGGTGCGGCTCATCACGAAGTGCAGGCCGTCCACCGCGAGGAGCAGGCCCGCCAGGCAGCCCAGGAACGTGGAGCGGAACAGCCGCCGCCCGATCCGGCACAGCAGCAGCACCGAGACCGTGCCCAGCACCGCCACCATGAACCGCCAGCCGAACGGCGTGAAGCCGAACAGCTGCTCGCCGAACCCGATGATCCACTTGCCGACCGGCGGGTGCACCACATAGCCCGGGTCGGTGGGGACGGGCACCGACGAGGGATCTTTCAGGATCAGTTTGTCGACGTCCTTGGGCCAGGACCCCTCGTAGCCCTGGTTGACCAGCGCCCAGGCGTCCTTCGCGTAATACGTCTCGTCGAATATCACCGCGTGCGGCCGGTCCAGCTTCCAGAAGCGCAGCAGGCCCGCCACCAGCGCGACCAGCAGCGGCCCGCCCCAGCCCGCCCACCGCACCAGGCGGTCCGCCAGGCGCGGCGGCACCGCGAGCACGGACCAGAACTGCCGTCCCGGCCTGGTGTACGGCGGGTCCAGCCGGTCGCGGAGCGAGGTCTCCGAGCGGGGCACATGGCCGAATCGGCGCAGCCGCCGCTGCCAGGAGGTCGGCTGTGCGCCGCGCGGGTCCCCGGCGTCTTGGCCCCGCTGTGTCTCGGGCGCGGTACTCGTCACCGCGCCATCGTAGGGAACGCGGCTGTGCGAAAGGCGCTGCCCGTGCTGCGAGGATGGCTGATGTGACTGGAACGACTGGAACGCTCGTGCTCGCAGGGACCCCCATCGGTGACGTGGCGGACGCCCCGCCGCGCCTCGCCGCCGAACTGGAGCGGGCCGACGTGGTCGCCGCGGAGGACACCCGGCGACTGCGCCGGCTCACCCAGGCGCTCGGCGTCCACACCTCGGGGCGTGTCGTCTCCTACTTCGAGGGCAACGAGTCCGCCCGTACGCCGGAGCTCGTCGAGGCGCTGACCGGCGGCGCGCGGGTCCTGCTCGTCACGGACGCCGGCATGCCGTCCGTCTCCGACCCCGGCTACCGGCTCGTGGCCGCCGCCGTGGAGCAGGACATCCGCGTCACCGCCGTCCCGGGGCCGAGCGCCGTGCTCACCGCTCTCGCGCTCTCCGGGCTGCCCGTGGACCGGTTCTGCTTCGAGGGCTTCCTGCCGCGCAAGGCCGGCGAACGGCTTTCCAAGCTCCGTGAGAACGCCGACGAGCGCCGCACGATGGTCTTCTTCGAGGCCCCGCACCGGCTCGACGACACCCTCGCCGCGATGGCGGAGGTCTTCGGCTCCGAGCGCCGGGCCGCCGTGTGCCGGGAGCTGACCAAAACGTACGAAGAGGTCAAGCGCGGTCCGCTGGGCGAGCTGGCGGTGTGGGCGGCCGACGGTGTACGCGGGGAGATCACCGTCGTCGTCGAGGGGGCGAGCGACACCGGGGACGAGGGGCTGGACGCGGAGGAGCTGGTGCGGCGGGTGCGCGTGCGCGAGGAGGCGGGGGAGCGGCGCAAGGAGGCCATCGCGGCCGTCGCGGCCGCCGCCGGGCTGCCCAAGCGCGAGGTGTTCGACGCGGTGGTCGCGGCGAAGAACGCGGAGAAGGAGACCTTGAGGGCGCCCAAACCCTGAGGGGGCGCCCGGCGGCAGCCGTGGCCGCTGTGCCGCAGGCCGTCGTACGGCGTGGTGCTTGCGGCCTGGTGCTACGGCGTCCCGGTCAGCAGTCCGTACGCCGTCGACACGAAGGTGTCACCCCAACGCACCCGCCGGGTCGCCGTCGCCGCCACCGCGAGGCCCGAGTCCGGGCGCAGCCCCAGGAACGCCTGCTGGCCCATGGTCGCCCCCGCGTGGAAGAGGACCGGGCCGTACGGGGAGGGGTGCCAGAACCACGTGAGCGTGTGGGTGTGCGCGTGCCGCCACCCGCGGCGCAGCACGGGGCGCGTCACGTCCGCCAGCGCGGTGGCCAGGGTCGCGTCCACGGGGGAGTCCGGGCGCCGTGCCCCGCCGAGATGCGCCTCCAGGAACGTGAGCAGGTCCAGCGGCGAGGAGCGGACCGCGCCCGCCGCCGTGAAGCCGCCGGTGTCCAGCGCGGGCACCGGCGTCCCGTCGCGGTGGTGGCCGACCGCGTCGGCGCCCTCCGGGCCGGGGCGCACCCGCGTCCCCGCCAGGCGCAGCGGGGCCAGCACCTGCTGGTGCAGCAGGACCTCCCACGGGGTCCCGGTCGCCGCCGCCAGGGTGTGGCCGAGGACCGATACGGCGAAGTTCGAGTAGTGCCAGCGGGCGCCGGGGCGGTGGCGCGGGCGGGCCTTGAGGAAGGCCCGGACCACCCGGTCCGCGGTATAGCCGCCGTACGGGTCGGTGGTCCAGCGGGGCACGGCCCGCGGATAGAAGTCGGCGGGCAGGCCCGGAAGCCCCGAGGTGTGGGTGAGCAGATGGCGCAGGGTGATCCGGCGCACCGCCGGGTGGACGGGGAGGCCCGGGGCCAGCAGGTCCGCCGCCCGGTCCTCGTACCGCACCCGGCCCTGGGCGACCAGCCGGGCCAGGAGCAGCCCCGCGAACGGCTTCGACGCCGAGCCCAGCTCGTAGAGGAGCCGCTCCCGGGGGACCGGGCCCGGCGCCGCGCTGCCGCCGGTGTGGACCGTGCGGACCTGGTCGCGGCTGACCGCGAGCACCAGGTCCGGCGCGTCGACGGCGCGGGCCGCCCCGGCCAGCAGCCGGGCGGCAGCCGGGTCGCCGTGTCCCCCGGTGGTGCGCCCGGCGGCCGTCCCGGTCGCGTCGGCGAGCCCGCTCATGCCGGGGCCGGTGAGCTGAGGCCGGACAGCGCACGGGACATCGCGAGCGCGGAGGCGAACGCGGCGACCAGGGTCGGGTGGTAGACGAGGTCGAACACCGACTCCTCGTCCCCCTCGGGCATCGGGCCCACCACCGGCATCGCCCCGTCCGCCTGCTGGGCCTGCGCGAACCCCCGCCACGCGGCGGGGTCCAGGGTCGGCTCCGGCAGACACGCGTCGACCGCCAAAAGCTCGCCCAGCAGGTCCCAGCGCTTCAGGTCGAGCCAGTCGTCGAGCCACACCGGCAGCCACAGCGCCAGATACTCCGCCACGTCGGCGGGGAGTCCGTCGGGACGCTCGCCCCAGTCGGTCAGATGGAACACCGTGTGGGTGATGTCGTAGCCGATGTGCCCCTCGACGGTCCACGGCTCGGGTCGCCGGGCCAGCCAGGTGTGGGCGAGCGCCGCGTTCTCCGGGGTGCTCGGCTCGACCCCGAAGCGCCGCTCGATCGCGCTCAGCCCCAGCCGCCGCACCGGCAGCACCTCCAGCGCCGCCCAGCTGGCCAGCCGGTGGTTGAGCCGGATCGCGGTCTCCAGGTCGGGCTGCCTGTAGCCCAGCTCCCGGAACGGCACGTAGACCTCCAGCGGGACCGGGGAGAGCGGTTCGCGCCGCTGCCCGTCCAGCAGCCGCGCCCCGGAGCCGAGCAGTTCGTGCCAGGAGTGGTCCAGCAGCTTGTGGGCGAGGGCGGACTGCTGGGAGCCGGCCACCCCCTCGCGGAAGATGACCTTGCCGATCAGGGCCAGTTCGCCCAGGGGCTTGAACCGGTCGAGCACACCCGTTTCGGGGGCCGGGTCGTCCTCCAGCCGGAACCCCTGGCGGTGCTCGTACAGCCACTCCAGGGCCTTCGCCCCGACCTCGTGGATCTGCTGGATGGCGCTCACGCGGTCCGCCTTTCCCGGCCGGACGCGGCCTCGTCGGTGCGCCGCAGCGACCTCAGGGACAGGGCCGCGGCGAAGGCCGTCACCAGCGTGGAGTGGTAGCAGTCGATGAAGGGGTACGGGTCGCCGCCCGCGGCCCCGTCCGCCGGCGGGCCGGTCTCCGGGACGCAGCCGCTGGGGTGCTGGGCGTCGGCGAGCACCGGCCACACCGCGTCCAGCAGCGGCAGCGGCGCCGGACCCGGCAGGGAGGCGGCCACCGCCAGCAGCTCACCGGTGAGGTCCCACTGCCGGCTCTCCAGACAGCCGTCGGCCCAGGGGGGCAGCCAGGTGCGGAGATAGGCGTCGGTCTCCTCGGGGACCCGGTCGGGGGCGCGGCCCCAGTCGGTGAGGTGGAAGACGGTGTGGGTCAGGGCGTAGCCCGACGGGCCCTCGAACGTCCACGGCTCCGACAGCCCGCCCAGCCACGTCCGGGCCAGCACCGCCCCGGCGTCGGCGTGCGGGGGCGCCCCGACCCGCCGCTCGGAGTTGACGAGGCCCAGCTGCCGGTTGGCCTGCTGCTCGGTGTGGGCCCAGCCGCGGGTCGCGGTGAGCGTGCCGGCGAGGCGCTCGAAGCCCTCGTGGCGCAGCCCGTGTCCGGCGAAGGCGGCGTAGATCTCGTAGGGGTAGGCGGCGAAGGGTTCGCCGCGCAGCAGCTCCAGGAGCAGGCCGCCCGCGTCCGTCTGCTCCCAGGCGTACGCGACGAGTTCCCCGGCCCTGGAGTGCTCCGGGGAGCCGGCGGGGGTGCTGCGGCGGATCGCGGAGCCCAGCTGGGCCAGTTCGCCCAGCGGTTTGAGCGTGGCGTTGACCTGGACGTGGGGTTCCAGGACGTCGACGGGGAGCGCGAAGCCCGCGCGGTGGGCGTCGGTCCAGTCGAGGGCTCCCGCCAGGACGCGGGGCAGGACGGCGAGCGCGGCCCCGGGGGCCGCGTGCCCCCGCGGGCCCTGCGTCGCGGTCGCCGTCACCGTTGCCTCGCCTCGGCCATCAGCCGGGCCGCCCGCACGTGGAGAGCGACCCGCGGGTCGTGCCCGCCCATCAGCTCGACGAAGTCCAGGCCGCGTTCCAGGCCCAGCGTCGCCGGTTCGCCGCCGAGCGCCGCGAGCCAGCGGCCCGCGCCCGCCGCCTGGAGCCAGTCGCGTCGCCGGACCGCGCGGACGAAGCCGCGCGAGAGGTCGACGGCCCGTGCCGCGGCGGCCCGCCGCACGGCCGAGGGGGCGGCCGGGACGGCCAGCGGCGCGAGCACGGAGAGCTGGTGGGTGAGCGCCTGCCAGGGGGCCTCCTCCAGCCATTCGGCGTCGGGTTCCTCGTACGGGTCGGCGGGGCCCGGGGGCGACGGCGCGATCCGCTGGAGCGTGGAGATCATGTGCCAGTGGCTCCAGGCGGTGGCGGCCGGGGCGTCGGGCTTCGGCGGGAACTCCCGCACCGCGCGGTCGAGCACCGCGACATCGCCCGGGTGTGGGTGGCGCCCGTGCAGGACGCTCGGCAGCAGCAGGTCGGCGCCGATGACCCGCACCGCCGCGATTCCGGTCCGGTTCTCCTCGTCGATTCCTGCCGCGCCGCACACCGTGGCGAGGTGGTCCCCGCTCCGAAGAGCGAGAACCACCTCTGTTGCCAGGTCATGCACGGCGCCCGCTAGCGGGGACGAGGCATGTGTCTGGTCCATATGCCGACGACTAGCCCTTCTTCGGGCGCGGGGTCGGGGGCGAGAGCAGCAGGGCGCCGCCGCCCGCGATGAGCGCGAGGAACGCGCACTCCCGCGAGTCCCGGTAGAAGCCTTCGGCCTCGCCCGGGTTGAGGGCCGCGTCGAGGTCCAGCTCGACGTCGGTGGCAGTGGTGTCCGTGGTGTACATGGTGTTCCCCGTCCTGTATGGGAAATCGGGTTGACGTACATAACGAGTGAAAGGGAGAAAGGGGCGGCCCGCAAATCGGCGTGCGACGTCCGGAGAAATTGCGAATTCAATTGAATGGTGAATTCCTGGGTCCAGGCCGAAGGAAATGCCGAGGATTCGGGTAAATCTGGGGGTGGGATGGGGGTAGTGCGCGGGCGCGTTCACGGTGAGTGCGGGGCGCGTCGGGGGGCGCTTGGTGGTTCGGCGGTCACGCGCTGCCCTGCCTCGGGCCATGGAGCGGCAAAGGGCGGCAAAAGGAGGCCAAGAACGCACCAACATCGCCTCTGAGCTGGTGCGTCCGTCCTTGTGCGGGTGTCCACTGGAAGGGACGGGCCGCCGGTTCGGAACCCTTCGGGCCGCCGGCCGTCCGCGGAGCGCTTGACCGGCGGACAAGAGGAGCAGGCATGAGCGAGATCGCAGCGACCACCGTCCATGAGGCGTACGCCTTCGCCTGCATGAGGTGCGGACACGGGTGGGAGCAGTCCTACGAGATCGAGCACCACGTGGACGTCCAGGGCCACGAGTTCGTCGTCTACACGACCGACGGCGAGCGGGTGCCGTCCCCGCTCTCCACGCCCACCTGCGCCGACTGCGGCGGACACGTGGTGCGCATCATGCGGGAGGGGCGGGTGGCCGGCGCCCAGCAGGTCCTGCGGCAGC
Source organism: Streptomyces pratensis (assembly GCF_037137275.1). GTDB lineage: Bacteria > Actinomycetota > Actinomycetes > Streptomycetales > Streptomycetaceae > Streptomyces > Streptomyces pratensis_B. The sequence goes on from NZ_JBBBEN010000091.1 coordinate 11,800, forward strand.
GCGCCCCGCGCGGCGCGGAGCGGGCCGGGCAGGGCCGGCCGGTCCCGGCGGCCGCCGCCCCGAGCCGCCACTGGCGGCTGTCCGACCTGTTCCACCGCAAGTGAGCCGGGGGCGCGGGGCGAACGGGTGCCTCCCCGCGTGAGGGCCGTCGGC
>NZ_JBBBEN010000091.1:11978-138868 GCF_037137275.1 Streptomyces pratensis
CGCCGGCGCGCGCACCAGCGGCCGACGACCCCCGTACGCCCGCGCCCCGCGCCCCCTCGGATGCGCCCGCGCCCGCCGTTGTGCGCCCGCGCCGCGGCCGCCGTACGGCCACGCCCCCCGTACGGCCACGCCCCCGGCCCTCGTACGATCGTCGGCATGAGCCGTACCGAAGCCCCGCCGCTGCCCGAGCCCCTGCGGGTTCCGGTCGCCGACTCCCACACCCACCTGGACCTTCAGGACGCCACCGTCGAGGAGGCGCTGGCCAGGGCCGCCGCGGTGAACGTCACGACGGTGGTCCAGGTGGGCTGCGACGTGGCCGGCTCCCGCTGGGCCGCCGAGACCGCGGCCGCCCACCCGTCCGTCCACGCCTCGGTCGCCCTGCACCCCAACGAGGCCCCGCGCATCGTCCACGGCGACCCGGACGGCACCGCCCGTCAGGGGGCGCGGGAGCCCGGCGGCCGGGCGGCGCTGGAGGAGGCGCTCGCGGAGATCGACGCGCTGGCCGGACTCGACTGCGTGCGCGGCGTCGGCGAGACCGGGCTGGACTTCTTCCGTACGGGCCCCGAGGGCGTCGCCGCCCAGGAGGAGTCCTTCCGGGCCCACATCGAGATCGCCAAGCGGCACGGCAAGGCCCTCGTCATCCACGACCGGGACGCGCACGCCGACGTCCTGCGGGTCCTGGCGGACGCGGGCGCGCCCGAGCGGACCGTCTTCCACTGCTACTCCGGCGACGCCGAGATGGCCCGGACCTGCGCACGGGCCGGGTACTTCATGTCGTTCGCGGGCAACGTGACCTTCAAGAACGCCCAGCCGCTGCGCGACGCCCTCGCCGCCGCCCCCACGGAGCTGGTCCTGGTGGAGACGGACGCGCCCTTCCTCACCCCGGCCCCGTACCGGGGGCGGCCCAACGCGCCGTACCTCGTCCCGGTCACCCTCCGCGCCATGGCCGAGGTGAAGGGCCTGGACGAGGACACGCTGGCCGCCGCGGTCCACGACAACACGGCACGCGCCTTCGACTTCTGAGCGGCCCGCCGCCCTGCCGCCGCACGCGGCGGCCGTAGGCTTACCGGGTGAGCAGCACAGAGCCCGACGCCCTCCTGGGCCCCGCAGACATCCGCGAACTGGCCGCGAAGCTGGGCGTACGCCCCACCAAGCAGCGCGGTCAGAACTTCGTCATCGACGCCAACACCGTCCGCCGCATCGTGCGCACGGCGGAGGTCCGCGAGGCCGACGTCGTCGTCGAGGTCGGCCCCGGGCTCGGCTCGTTGACCCTGGCGCTCCTGGAGGCGGCGGACCGGGTCGTCGCGGTCGAGATCGACGCGGTGCTCGCGGCCGCCCTGCCCGCCACCGTGCGGGCCCGGATGCCGGAGCGGGCCGACCGCTTCGCGCTCGTCCACTCCGACGCGATGCTGGTGACCGAGCTGCCCGGCCCGGCCCCCACCGCCCTGGTGGCGAACCTCCCGTACAACGTGGCCGTCCCGGTCCTGCTCACCATGCTGGAGCGCTTCCCCAGCATCGAGCGCACCCTCGTCATGGTCCAGGCCGAGGTCGCCGACCGGCTGGCCGCCCGCCCCGGCAACAAGGTCTACGGCGTGCCGTCGGTGAAGGCCAACTGGTACGCGGACGTCAAGCGGGCCGGGTCCATCGGCCGCAACGTCTTCTGGCCCGCCCCGAACGTCGACTCCGGGCTCGTCTCCCTCGTGCGGCGCGCAGAGCCGGTCAGCACCACCGCGAGCCGCGCCGAGGTCTTCGCCGTGGTGGACGCCGCCTTCGCCCAGCGCCGCAAGACGCTGCGCGCGGCCCTGTCCGGCTGGGCCGGGTCCGCACCCGCCGCCGAAGCCGCGCTCGTCGCCGCCGGGGTCTCCCCGCAGGCGCGCGGCGAGGCGCTGACGGTGGAGGAGTTCGCCGCCATCGCCGAGCACAAGCCGGAGTCCGCGGTATGAGCGCCCCCGTGACCGTCCGGGTCCCCGCCAAGGTCAACGTCCAGCTCGCCGTCGGCGCCGCCCGCCCGGACGGCTTCCACGACCTCGCCAACGTCTTCCTCGCCGTCGGTCTCTACGACGAGGTCACCGCCGCCCCGGCCGACACGCTCACGATCACCTGCTCGGGCCCCGACGCGGCCCGGGTCCCGCTGGACTCCACCAACCTCGCCGCCCGCGCCGCCCGCGCGCTGGCCGAGCGGTACGGCATCGAGCCCGCCGTCCGCCTGCACATCGCCAAGGACATCCCGGTCGCGGGCGGCATGGCGGGCGGCAGCGCCGACGGGGCGGCCGCCCTGGTGGCATGCGACGCCCTGTGGGGGACCGGCGCGAGCCGTGACGAGCTGCTGGCCATCTGCGCGGAGCTCGGCAGCGACGTCCCCTTCAGCCTGGTCGGCGGGGCCGCGCTCGGCCTCGGACGCGGCGAGAAGCTGACCCCCGTCGAGGTCGGCGGGACCTTCCACTGGGTCTTCGCGGTGGCGGACGGCGGACTCTCCACGCCCGCGGTGTACGGGGAGTTCGACCGGCTCACCGCCGGCACGGAGGTCCCGGAGCCGACCGCGTCCCCCGCGCTGCTGGCCGCCCTGCGCTCCGGCGACGCCGGCGCACTCGCGGGGGCCCTGAGCAACGACCTCCAGCCGGCCGCGCTCTCCCTGCGCCCCGCCCTCGCCGCCACCCTGGCCGCCGGCACGGAGGCGGGCGCCTGGGCCGCCCTGGTCTCCGGTTCCGGCCCGACGACGGCGTTCCTCGTCCCCGACGATGCGGCGGGCCAGAAGGTCGCCGACGCGCTGACGGCTTCCGGGACCTGCCGCGACGCGCGCGTCGCGGTGTCGCCCGCGCCCGGGGCGCGCGTGGAGAGGTTCTGACGGGAGCCGCCGGCGCCCCGCGACGACCGTGGGGCGCGCGACCGGAGTGATCGCTCCCCTTCGGCAGGCCTCCCCGGAGGCCGGGGCGGCCGTGCGGGGCCCGGTCGGCCGTGGCGCCGCGTCCGGCTACGGGGCGGGCGGGGTGTAGGCCGGGTCGTTCTCCTGGTGCAGGTAGCCGTGGAAGCTGGTCGTGCAGTCGCTGAAGTCCTCCGCGAGCCTCACGGTGACCACGGTGGCGGCCGTGAGCGGTGCGCCCGGCCGGGGGCTGGTGGCGCATACGTACCAGCCGCCGTGGTCCCGGGGGAGGGTGACGTCCTTGTGCTGGGCGGCCGTCGTCACCCGCGCGGGGGGCACCTCCCGACGGTCCAGTGCGGCCCGCGCCTCCTGGTAGCTCCGGCTGTGCAGGGCGGGCATGACCGGACCGGGCACGGCGGTCGAAGTGGCTGCGGGAGTGTCCGGAGCCGTCACGGTGGGCGTGGCTGAGGGAGCGCCCGGAACCGTCGCCGGGGGAGTCTCCGGAGGCGCCGCCGTCGCCGTGTGCGTGGCCGCGGGCGGGGTCTCGGGGGCGCGGCCGTCGGTCTGTGTCCCGCCCCCGCACCCGGCCACGGTGAGCAGGGCGAGGAGGCCGACAGGGGTGAGGTGACGAGGAATCCGCACGATGTTGGTCCTCCGGTTCTCGGGAACGGCGAGTGGCGCGGCAGGTGGCGAGCGACCCGACGGACGGCCGCCGGCCCCCGGGGGATGTCCGGTTCGGCCGCCGGGTGCGGCAGGTGAGGCGCGCCCCGGGCACCGCGGGCCTCGACACCGGACGCGACGGGGGCGTGACCTATGTGCCGTCTCCCCCGGGGAGCGGCTTTTATGCTTCTTCCGCGGGTCAGGCCCGGGTCTGTCCGGATCTGCTCCTTCGGAGGGCGAAGGCCTGTTCGGATCGGCCTCCCGGGGCGGACACGGCCGGTCCTGACCGGCGGCGCGTACGGGGCCTCCCCGCCACCCCCTACTCAGACGCCGAACTGAGTATCCGGACCCTGCCGCCGGGCCCCCGCCGGCCGCGACCGTACCCGTACGGGACCAAGCGTTCGTGAACTCGCCGGGGCGACGCCCGCCACCCGGGACCGCTACGTCGACTTGCTGCCGGCGGCCCCGCACCGCTCGCCGTCACCGCCGCCTGGTGGGCCCGGGTCCCGCTGCGGATCGCCCTCGCGGCACCCCTCACCGCCGGGCTCGTCGCGGCCTTCCGCAGTTTCGAGCGCCCGACCGCCGCAGCGCCCGGCGCGGGCCACGGCCCCCTGGCGGCCCTGGCAGTGACGCTCAGCCTGCTCGGCGTGCTGGGCCTGTCCGCGGTCGGCCTCGGAGGCCTGCTGGAGGGGCGTACGGCCCCGCTGATCGTGGTCCCGGTCAGCGCTCCGACGGCCGTCGCGATGGTCCTCGGAGGCTGGCTGCTGGTCGAGCGGGCGGGCAGCGGGCCCGCGCGCGGCGGTCCCCGGCCCTGGAGGGGCAGCGGCGGGCAAGGCCGTGCGACAGGCCCCCCGCCGCCGCGCCGTACCCTGGGAGGGTCGAACCATCCCCCCCGGACAGGAGTGAAATGGCCGTCAATCTGGTCAATGTCGAGCAGGTCAGCAAGGTGTACGGCACCCGTGCCCTGCTCGACGGCGTATCCCTCGGGGTGTCCGAGGGCGACCGGATCGGTGTCGTGGGCCGTAACGGCGACGGCAAGACGACCCTCATCCGGATGCTCGCCAAACTGGAGGACGCGGACACCGGCCGTGTCACCCACAACGGCGGGCTGCGCCTCGGCGTCCTCACCCAGCACGACTCCCTGGACCCGAAGGCGACCATCCGCCAGGAGGTCATCGGGGACCTCGCCGACCACGAGTGGGCGGGCAGCGCCAAGATCCGCGATGTGCTCACCGGCCTCTTCGGCGGCCTCGCCCTGCCCGGCTTCGAGCACGGCCTCGACACCGTCATCGCCCCGCTCTCCGGCGGCGAGCGCCGTCGTATCGCCCTGGCGAAGCTCCTCATCGACGAGCAGGACCTGATCGTCCTCGACGAGCCCACCAACCACCTGGACGTCGAAGGCATCTCCTGGCTCGCCGGCCATCTGCGCACCCGCCGCTCCGCCCTCGTCTGCGTCACCCACGACCGGTGGTTCCTGGACCAGGTCTGCACCCGCATGTGGGACGTCCAGCGAGGCGCCGTCCACGAGTACGAGGGCGGCTACAGCGACTACGTCTTCGCACGCGCCGAGCGGGAGCGCATCGCCGCCACCGAGGAGTCCAAGCGGCAGAACCTGATGCGCAAGGAGCTGGCCTGGCTGCGCCGCGGCGCCCCCGCCCGCACCTCCAAGCCGCGCTACCGCATCGAGGCCGCCAACGAGCTGATCGCCGACGTGCCGCCGCCGCGCGACACCAGCGAGCTGATGAAGTTCGCCAACGCCCGCCTGGGCAAGACCGTGTTCGACCTGGAGGACGTGACCGTCCAGGCCGGGCCCAAGACCCTGCTCACCCACCTGACCTGGCAGCTCGGCCCCGGAGACCGGGTCGGCCTGGTCGGCGTCAACGGCGCGGGCAAGACCTCGCTGCTGCGCGCGCTGGCCGAGGCCGCCCGCACCCAGGGCGAGGAGCAGCCCGCCGCGGGGAAGGTCGTCGTCGGCAGGACGGTCAAACTCGCCTACCTCTCCCAGGAGGTCTCCGAGCTGAAGCCGAACCTGCGGGTCCTGGAGGCCGTCCAGCAGGTACGCGACCGGGTCGACCTAGGCAAGGGCCGCGAGATGACCGCAGGCCAGCTCTGCGAGCAGTTCGGCTTCACCAAGGAGAAGCAGTGGACGCCGGTCGGCGACCTCTCCGGCGGTGAGCGCCGCCGGCTCCAGATCCTGCGCCTGCTGATGGACGAGCCCAACGTCCTCTTCCTCGACGAGCCCACCAACGACCTCGACATCGAGACCCTGACCCAGCTGGAGGACCTCCTCGACGGCTGGCCCGGATCGATGATCGTGATCTCCCACGACCGGTTCTTCATCGAGCGCACCACGGACCGGGTGATGGCCCTCCTCGGCGACCGCTCCCTGCGGATGCTGCCGCGGGGCATCGACGAGTACCTGGAGCGCAGGCAGCGCATGGAGGAGGAGGCCACCCCCTCCGCCTCGCCCCGTCCGGCCTCCGCCCCCGCGGCGGCCCCCGCCGTCTCGGCGCAGGCGTCCCGCGCCGCGAAGAAGGAGTTGCAGAAGGTCGAGCGGCAGCTCGACAAGCTCTCCACCCGCGAGACCGCCCTGCACAGGCAGATCGCGGACAACGCCACCGACTTCGAGAAGGTCGCGGGACTCGACGCCGAGCTGCGCGAGCTCGTCACCGAGCGCGACGAGCTGGAGATGCGCTGGCTGGAGCTGGCCGAGGACGCCTGACGGTTCGTCAGGTCACAGGGGGGAAGCACACGATGACGCACCCGCCGTCCGGGAGCTCCGGTGAGCAGCAGGGGGCGTTCGGCGCGCCGTACGAGCCCCTGCCGGGCGCGTACGGGGACCCGTCGCCCGACCGGCCGCGGCCCGGCGCGCACGGCCACCAGGGGGCGTACGGCCACCCGCGGCCGCAGGCTCCCGCCGGCGCGTACGGGCAGCAGCTGCCGCCCACCGCGCCCCCCGGCCTCCCGCCGCCGCCCGGACCTGGCGGCGGCGGGCGGTCCGGGCGGCGGGCCGCCGGGCTCGTCGCCGCGGTGATCGCGGCGGCCCTGGTCGTCGGTGCGGGCGTCTGGTTCGCGGCGGGCGGCGACGCCGAGGACCCCGGGCCCGTCGCGGCGGGCCCGGGCACCGCTTTGCCGCAGTCCGAAGAGGCGACGGACCCGAAGGCACAGCCGTCGCCGGGGGCGCGCGAGCTGAACGAGGAACGCCGGGAGGGCGAGGCCCCGGTCCGGTGGATTCAGCGGAACGGGGTGGACCTGCCGGCGGGCGGCGCCTCCGCGTTCGGCCCCTGGACCGCTGGCGGCCTGGTGGCCAAGGCCCTCTACCGCACGGCGTCCGGCTACTCGCTCGCCGACGGCTCGCGGAAGTGGAGCCTGCGGCTGCCGGCCGACGTCTGCGCGGCGCCCACTCTGCCCACCACGGACGGGAAGATCGTCCTCGGGCTCAGGAGCGACACCACCGAGGAAGCCTCCTGCGACCGGCTCCAGATGATCGACCTGACCACCGGGAAGGCGGGCTGGACCGCCACGTTCGAACGCGCGGGCACCCAGGACGCGTTGTCGGACATCGTCATGGCGGTCAACGGCGACGTCGTGACCGTGGGCCGCACCACCCTCACCGACGCCTACCGGATCAGCGACGGCGAGCATCTGTGGGGAGAGCTGCCCGGGGCCTGCCAGCCGTACGGGCTCACCAGCGGAGCCGTGCCGCTGGCCGCGGTCGACTGCCGCGAGCAGCCGGTCGACGAGGCCGAGCAGGAGGTGCGGCGCGTCGACCCGGCCACCGGCCGGACCGTGTGGTCGTACAAGGTCAAGAAGGGCTGGGAGGTCGACCAGTTCTACTCCGTCGACCCGCCGGTCGTCTCGCTGCGGCAGAGCGACAAGTGGGCCATCGCGCTCCTCGGCGACGACGGCGTCCTCCGCGCCCAGCCCGACCCCGGCACGGACGACTACGAGGCCCGGTGCGCCGACGACCAGCGCAACGAGGGCGGAAACCTCGACAACTGCGTGGGGGTGGCCGCCGACTCCGACACGCTCTACCTCGCCACCAAGGCCGCCCCCGTCGACAAGGAGCCCACCAACGCCGTCGTGGCCTTCGACATGGGCACCGGCAAGAGGAAGTGGAAGGTCCCCGCGCCCGCCGCGCAGACCCTGATGCCGCTGCGGGTCGAGGACGGCAACGTCCTGATGTACCTGAGCCCGCCCGCCCCCGGGGGCGGGGGAGGCGGCATCATGGCACTCGGGCCGCAGGGCGGCGGCCTCCGGCCGGTGCTGCGGCACCCGGCGTCGGCGGCGACTGTCGAACGCACCTTCCACGAGCCGCTGGTCCAGTACGCCGACGGGCGTTCCCTGCTGATGCACGCCTACGTCACCGGGCCCACCGACGAGGAGGAGATCACCCTGCGCACGATGATCGCCTTCGGTGACTGACCGTCACCCGCCCCCGGTCGTAACGAGGTCATCACGAGGCGGTTCTCCCTTGGGAACAGGGGCTGGCCCGAGCCGGTGCCCGGTGGCGGGCCAGTGGTACAAAGAAGCCCCGCCCGACTGTCGTGACACCGCGGAAGCCATGCCCGATTCGCTCCTTTCCCGGGGGAAGTGACCCTCCGGGAATCGCGGGGGAGACCGTATCGGACACCGGCCCGCACGAAGGGGGACGTGCTGATGAGCCAGCCGCCCAGCCAGCCACCGCCGCAGGGAGGCTTCGGAGCTCCGCAGGAGCCGCCGCAGGGGACTCCTCAGCCGCCCCGGACGCCGCCCGGTCAGCCGCCACAGCCCTCCCAGCCCCCGGCCGGGCCTCCGCAGACGCCCCCGCCGGCCGCCCCGGCGTACGGCTATCCGCAGACGCCCCCCGAGAGCCAGGCCGGTTACGGCTACCCGCAGCAGCCGGGCCAGCCCCCCGGGCCGTACGGCCAGCAGCCCCCCGGGCCCTATGGCCAGCCGGCTCCGGGCCCCTACGGCGGCCAGCCCCCCGGCCCCTACGGCCAGCCGGCTCCGGGCCCCTACGGCCAGCAGCCGCAGCCCGGTTACGGCTACCCGCAGCAGCAGTACCCCGGCGCGCCCGTCCCCGGCGGGCCGGGCTCGGGCGGCGGCGGCTTCCTCCGGGGCAGGACCGGCATCGTGGTCGCGGCGGCGCTCGCCGTGGCCCTCGCCGCCGGCGCCGGCGTCTGGTTCGTGGTCGGCGGCGGCGACGACGAGGAGAAGAAGCCCGTCGCCGAGGCCGGCTCCGACCCCAAGGCGCCCAGCGAGTCGCCCACGGTCGACGAGGGCGACGGCGCCGGCGACGGCAGGGAGGTGGACGACGACCTCAACGCCGGACGCAAGGAGGGCGAGGCGAAGGTCGCCTGGCTCCAGAAGAACGACGTCGACGTGCCCCGCAACGGCGCGTCCGTCCACGGCCCCTGGTTCGCCGGCGGCCTGGTCGCCAAGGCCATGTACCGCGGCGTCTCGGCGTACTCCGTCACCGACGGCAAGCAGAAGTGGAGCCTGGAGCTCCCCGCCGACGTGTGCGCCACACCCGAATCCGCCACCTCCGACGGCAAGATCGTCATCGGAGTGAAGGACGGCACCACGGACCGGGCCAACTGCTCCGTCCTCCAGATGATCGACCTCACCACCGGCAAGACCGGCTGGAAGAAGACGGTCAAGAAGAACGGCACCTGGGACCTGATGTCGGACATCGGTCTGGCCATCAGCGGCGACACCGTCACGGTCGGGCGGACCAGCAACTCCAACGCCTACCGCGTCAGCGACGGCAAGGAGCTGTTCGGCAATCCCTCGGGGAACTGCAAGCCCTTCGCGTTCGCCGGCGGGGCGAAGCTGATCGCCGCGACCAGCTGCCGCACCGACGACGTCAAGAACCCGCAGCACCAGATCCAGGAGATCGACCCGGCCACCGGCAAGGCCAGGTGGACCTACCAGCCCAAGCGCGGCTGGGAGGTCGACAAGGTCTACTCGGTCGAACCGCTCGTCGTCTCCTTCAACCACGAGGAGAAGAAGCAGTGGGCGATCGTCGCGCTCACCGACGCGGGCAAGCTCCGCTCCCAGATCACCCCCGCCGAGGGCGACACGCTCACCGCCGACTGCGGGCGCGGCTTCTCGGTCTTCGGTAAGGACATCGAGGGGTGCAGCGGCGTCGCCGCCGACGCCGACACCTTCTACATCGCCACCAAGGACGACGGGAGCGGGACCGCCCGGACGAACAAGGTCATCGCGTTCGGCCTGGACACCGGCAAGCCCACGTGGGAGGCCCCCGCCCCGGAGGGACGCGTCCTGCGCCCGCTGCGGATGGAGGGCGACGACCTGGTGCTCTACATGCGGCCGAGGTACGACGCGAGCGGGGCGATCGTGACCCTCCCGCCGACCGGCGGGACCCCCAAGACGCTGCTGCAGCACCCGGAGTCGGTCGCCCGGATCGAGAACGGCTTCTTCTCGGCCAGGATCGCCTACGAGGACGGCCGCTCCTTCGTCTTCAGCGAGCGCGTGAGCGCGGGCAACGACAAGGAGGAGCTGGAGCAGACCACCCTGCTGGTGTACAGCAAGTGACGGTCCACGCCGGCATCCGACCGCGCCCGGCCCCCTCCGGGCGGGCGCGACGACCCCACCCCCTCTCGTCTCCCGAGGTACGCACGCCATGACCCAGCCGCCGCAGCAGCCACCCAACGAGCCCCCCAACACGCCCCCGAACGAGCCCCCGGCGCCGCCCGCGGGCCCCCCGGCCGGCCCGCCGTCCGGAGGGTTCGGCGCACCGCAGGACCCGCCGCCCGGGGGGTTCGGCGCGCCGACCCCGCCGCCCGCGGACCCCTTCGGCAAGCAGCCGTCGGCCGCCCCGCCCGTCGGCGGTCACGGCAGCCCGCCGCCCCAGCCGGGCGGCTACCCCACTCCGCCGGCCCCGCAGCCCAACGGCTACGGCTACCCGCAGGCGCCCCAGCCCCCGCAGCCCGGCTACGGCTATCCGCAGGGACCCGCGGGCCACCCCGGGGCGGGGCAGCAGGGCTACGGCTACCCGACGCAGCCCATGCACCCGCAGTACGGGACCCAACAGCCGGGCGGCGGCAAGAAGTTCGGCACCCAGATGCAGATCATCCTCGCCGCGGCCGTCGCCGTGGTGCTGATCATCGGCGGCGGCGTCGTCTACGCCACCATGGGCAGCGACGGCGGCGACACCACAGAGGCGTCCTCCTCCGGCGGCGGCGACGGCGGCAAGGGCGGCGCGGACAAGGGCGGCGAGGGCGGCGGCCTGGCCGGCGGGGTCGAGAAGGCCCCCGGCACCACCAAGGCCAAGGTCGCCTTCCAGGTCCCGGAGCCGAAGGTCACCGACGTCACCTCGGTCATGGGCTCCTGGCTCACCGACAAGGCGTACGTGAAGACGGGCGTCAACGAGGTCGTCGCCTACGACGGGGACAAGGGCGCCGAACTCTGGAAGCTCCCGCTGGACGGCGAGGTCTGCGGCGCCTCCCGGCACATGAGCGAGGACTTCAGGACGGCCATCCTCTTCAAGGAGGGCAAGCCGACCAAGGCGGACAAGTACCCGTCGTGCAACCAGGTCGGCGTCATCGACCTGACCACCGGCAAGCTGCTGTGGAGCAAGGGCGTCACCGCCGCCACCGGCGGCGACGAGCCGATCCGCTTCGACGAGGTCACGCTCAGCGGGACCACCGTCGCCGCGGGCGGCACCCGGGGCGGCGCGGCCTTCAAGCTGGAGAACGGCGCCGAACTCTGGAAGCCGAAGGTCAGCGCGGACGGCTGCTACGACACCGGTTACGGCGGCGGCGAGGCGCTCGCCGTGGTCCGCAAGTGCGGTTCGCACGACAGCCCGCAACTCAGCATCCAGGCGCTGAACCCGACGACCGGCGCGCCGCTGTCCTCCTACCAGATGCCCGCGGGCGTCGACTACGCGTCCATCGTCTCCACCAAGCCGCTGGTGGTCGCGGCCGACGTCGGCGACACCGCCGGCGACGGCAGCAGCATCTCCGACTTCTTCTCGATCGACGCGGCGACCGGCAAGCTGATCGTGCGCATCGCGGCCGACGCGGACACCTACGCGGCGCGCTGCGACGCCACCGACGTCGAGCAGTGCCAGCACATGGCCGTCGGCAACAACAGGCTCTACCTGCCGACCGAGGAGCACGACGGCACCGGGGAGTACGGCGACACCAACGAGATCGTCGCCTTCGACCTGACCACCGGCAAGCTGCTCGGCGGACGGGCGGACGCGGGCGACCGCTACACGCTCGTCCCCCTGCGGATGGACGGCGCCAACGTCATCGCCTACAAGGAGCCCCCCTACGACAAGGGCGGCCAGATCGTCTCCATCGACGGCGAGACCTTCAAGCAGACCCTGCTGATGGAGAACCCGAGCGACGAGGCGGTCCGGGACGCGGAGACCCGCTTCACCACCGACCACTCCGAGGTCCTCTACTCGCAGGGACGGCTCTACAAGTCGAAGGTGCTCATCAGCGAGCGCAGCAGCATCGACGCCGACAAGAAGCTGTATCTGGTGCTCGCCTTCCGCGCCGACTGATCCCCGCTTCGCCCCAGCACCAGGCCCTGCCGGCCGATCACCGACCGGCAGGGCCGATCGTTTTCCGGCCGCGGGACGCCCGCCCGGAGAGCGCCGACGAGCCGCGGGAGGCGAGAATTCGGCATTCCCGGGCGATCTTCGGCGGAAGGGCCGCGCCCTGTCGGGCAAGCGTGTAACTTGCCGGGGCAGGAGCCCGGGGGCCGGTGTCCCGGGGGCGCGGGGGCATGGGGGACGAGGACCTTGTCTCGGCTTCGGGGCGGGTTCGTGAGGCCCGATCCGCACGCCCTGACCCGCTCCCCGATCCGCCCTGATCCAGAGGAAGGCCCTTATCCGATGAGCGTGCGGCTCATGGTGGTGGACGATCACCGCCTGCTCGCCGAGGCACTCGCCTCGGCGTTGAAACTGCGCGGGCACCGGGTCCTCGCGGCAGCCGCGCCGACGTCGGGGGCGGCGGAACTGGTGGTCGGCAGGGCCCCGGAGGTCTGCCTCTTCGGTACGGCCTCGCCCGCCGCGCCAGGGGTCTTCGACCCGATCGCGCGGATCTGCCGCGAGCGCCCGCAGGTGGCGGTGGTGGTCCTCGGCCCGGTACCCAGCCCGCGAGGGATCGCCGCCGCGTTCGCCGCAGGCGCCGCGGGGTACGTCCGACACGACGAGCGCATCGAGGGCGTCGAGCGGGCCATGCTCTCGGCGCGGGCGGGGGAGAGCGCCATCGCCCCGCAGTTGCTGCGGGGGGCCTTCGCCGAACTGCTCGACCCGGTGGCCCGGCCCGACGACGAGGGGCGGCGGCTGCTCGACCTGCTCACTCCGCGGGAGGCCGAGGTGCTGGTGCGGGTCGCCGAGGGCGAGGACACCCGGCTCATCGCGGCCGGGATGCGGATCGCCCCGAGCACCGCCCGCACCCACGTCCAGCGGGTCCTGGTGAAGCTCGGCGTCGCCTCCCGGCTGGAGGCGGCCGCCCTCGCGGCCCGTACGGGGCTGCTGGAGCGGGCGGCGGGCGCGGTCGGCGCGCCGCGGGGGCCGGGCGCCCCCGAAGGGGAGCGGTGACGCCCGGCCCCCGCGGGAGGCGGCGCTGAGGCCGCCGACGGGCGGACCCGGGTGGGATCAGTCCGCGTCGGTGTCCGGTGCGGCCTCCGCCGGGGCCTGTGCGGGGCGCGGCTTCCTCCAGATCAGGAAGATCAGGCCGAGCGCCCGTAGACCAGGAACAGGCCGCCGATGATCCGCCGGATGTCGGACAGACGGGCCGCGGTCGCGGACTCGCGCTCCAGCTCGGAGACTTCCTCGTGCAGCTCGGACATGGGGTGTTCCTCCGGTCAGAGGGAGTACGGGACTAGCACAGGGCGGCGAGGACGATCGCGCCCCAGCCGGGCAGCGCGGGCTTGCGGTACCAGGCGTCGTCCGGAGCCTCGTCGGGGTCCGAGGACTCGGTCCCGTGTACCAGGCCGGCCAGTTCCGCCGCCGGCTTCGGCGCGGTGAAGTTCGATGAATGAACAGAATCATCGAGTTTCTTTGTTCGATCGTGATCGCACGTGGAGGTATATCCGTGTGCGACACCGCTTCGCCGTCAGGCGGGTGCGATCGGTGGGTGGCATTGACGGCGATGTTGCTTCGTGGTTTCTTCTGTGCAGTTATGTTTGGAGGAGTAAGTGGAGGACCCTGGTGAAGAAGACCGTGACGACCCTCGCCGACGGCCGTGAGCTGATCTACTACGACTCCGCGGCCGACACCGTGCGCGAGGCCGTCGACCGCCGGCCCCTCGACACCGTCTCCACCACGGCCGAGATCCGCCGCGACCCGCTGCTCGGTGACGCGGTCGCCGTCGCCTCGCACCGCCAGGCCCGCACCTACCACCCGCCGACAGACGCCTGCCCCCTCTGCCCCACGCGCGACGGCCGCCTCAGCGAGATCCCCGACAGCCACTACGACGTCGCCGTCTTCGAGAACCGCTTCCCCTCCCTCGCCGGGGACGCCGGCCGCTGCGAGGTCGTCTGCTTCACCTCGGACCACGACGCGTCCTTCGCCGACCTCACCGAGGAACAGGCCGCCCTCGTCCTCGCCGCCTGGACCGACCGCACCGCCGCGCTCGCCGCACTCGGCCAGGTCACCCAGGTCTTCTGCTTCGAGAACCGCGGCGCGGAGATCGGCGTCACCCTCGGCCACCCGCACGGCCAGATCTACGGCTACCCCTTCGTCACCCCGCGCACCGGGCTGATGCTCGCCTCCGCCGCCCGCCACCGTGAGGAGAGCGGCCGCAACCTCTTCGACGACGTGGTCGCCCGCGAGGAGGAGGACGGCTCTCGCGTCGTCCTCGCCACCGGCCACTGGATCGCCTACGTCCCCTACGCGGCGCACTGGCCCTACGAGGTCCACCTCCACCCCCGCCGACGCGTCCCCGACCTGCGGGAGCTGGACGAGGGCGCGCGGGAGGAGTTCCCCCGGGTCTATCTGGAACTCCTGAGGCGCTTCGACCGGATCTTCGGCGCGGGCGAGCCGCCGACGCCGTACATCTCCGCCTGGCACCAGGCGCCGTTCGAGACCCCCGGGCGCGAGGACTTCGCCCTGCATCTGGAGCTTTTCACCATTCGCCGGACGTCCGGCAAGCTGAAGTTCCTCGCGGGCTCCGAGTCCGGCATGAGCGTGTTCATCAACGACGTGCCGCCGGAAGCCGCGGCCCAGCGACTGCGAGAGGTAGCGAGCACATGAGCAACCCCCCGAAGAAGTACCTGGTCACCGGTGGCGCCGGATACGTGGGCAGCGTGGTGGCCCAGCACCTGTTGGAGGCCGGGCACACGGTGACCGTCCTGGACGACCTCTCCACCGGCTTCCGCGCAGGCGTCCCGGCCGGGGCCGCGTTCGTCGAGGGCCGCGTTCAGGACGCCGCCCGCTGCCTGGACGCCTCCTACGACGGGGTCCTGCACTTCGCCGCCTTCTCCCAGGTCGGCGAGTCCGTCCGCGACCCCGAGAAGTACTGGGTGAACAACGTCGGCGGCACCGCCTGCCTGCTCGCCGCGATGCGCGACCACGGGGTGCGCACCCTCGTCTTCTCCTCCACCGCCGCCACCTACGGCGAACCGGCCTCCAACCCCGTCACCGAGTCCGCCCCCACCGCTCCCACCAGCCCGTACGGCGCCTCCAAGCTGGCCGTCGACCACATGATCGCCGGCGAGGCCGCCGCCCACGGGCTGGCCGCCGTCTCGCTGCGCTACTTCAACGTGGCCGGAGCGTACGGGCGCCTCGGCGAACGCCACGCCCCCGAGACCCATCTCATCCCGCTGGTCCTCCAGGTGGCCCTGGGACAACGGGAGTCGATCTCCGTCTACGGCGACGACTACCCCACCCCGGACGGCACCTGCGTCCGCGACTACATCCATGTCGCCGACCTCGCCGAGGCTCATCTCCTGGCCCTGGGCGCGGCCGCCCCGGGCGAGCACCTGATCTGCAACCTCGGCAACGGCAACGGCTTCTCGGTCCGCGAGGTCATCGAGACCGTCCGCAAGGTCACCGGCCACCCCGTCCCCGAGACCGCCGCACCCCGCCGGGGAGGCGACCCGGCCGTCCTCGTTGCCTCCGCCGCCACCGCCGTCGAACGCCTCGGCTGGCAGCCCACCCGCGCCGACCTGGCCGGAATCATCGCCGACGCCTGGCAGTTCGCCCGCCGAGAGGAGCCGGCCGCCCCATGACCGAGACCACCGCACCGCCCGCGACCGACCCGGCCGCCGTCTTCGCCGAGCTGTACGGGCACAAGCCGCACGGCGTCTGGGCGGCACCCGGACGAGTGAACCTCATCGGCGAGTACACCGACTTCAACGACGGCTTCGTCCTGCCGCTCGCCCTCCCGCACACCGCCCGCGCCGCCGTCTCCCCCCGCACCGACGGCGTCCTGCGCGTGTACTCCCACGACGTGCCCGGCGGCGTCGTCTCCCTCCACGCCGGGGAGCTGACCCCGCGCTCCGGCCACGGCTGGGCCGCCTACCCGGCGGGCGTCTGGTGGGCGCTGCGCGAGGCCGGGCACCCGGTCACCGGCGCGGACATCGCCCTCACGTCGACCGTGCCCACCGGAGCCGGCCTCTCCTCGTCCGCCGCCCTCGAAGTCGTCACCGCCCTGGCCCTCAGCGACCTCTACGACCTCCGGCTGAGCGCCGCCGAGCTGGCCGTGACCGGCCGCCGCGCCGAGAACGCATTCGTCGGCGTGCCCTGCGGGATCATGGACCAGATGGCGTCCGCCTGCTGCACCGAGGGCCACGCCCTGCATCTGGACACCCGCGACCTGACCCTGCGCCAGGTCCCCTTCGACCTGGCCGCCCACGGCCTGACGCTGCTGGTCGTGGACACCCGGGTCCAGCACGCGCTGGGCGACGGCGCGTACGCGCGGCGCCGGTCCGCCTGCGAGGAGGGCGCGCGGCTGCTCGGCATACCCATGCTGCGCGACCTCCCCCACGACGGTCTCGACGCGGCCCTCGCCGCCCTCGCCGACGCCGGGGCGGACGCGTCCGTCATCCGCTGCGTACGCCACGTCGTCGGCGACAACCGCCGGGTCGAGCAGATCATCGCGCTGCTGGAGGCGGGCGACGTCCGGGCGGCGGGCCCCGTCCTGAACGAGGGACACCGCTCGCTCCGCGACGATCTGCGGGTCTCCTGCCCGGAGTTGGACCTGGTGGTCGCGGCGGCGAACGAGGCAGGGGCGCTCGGGGCGCGGATGACCGGCGGCGGCTTCGGCGGCTCCGCCCTCGTCCTGGTCGAGGAGGAGACGGCCGACGCGGTCGCGCGGGCCGTCACCAAGGCGTTCGCCGGGGCGGGACACACCGCTCCGGGGATCTTCGCCGCCGTCCCCTCGCCCGGCGCGCGCCGACTGCGGTGAGCCCGGCCGTTCACAGCCGTTTCACGAGGATGAACTCGGTGACGCCCGGCGGGTAGTCCTCGACCCGGCCGATCTCCTCGTAACCCTGCTTCCGGTAGAAGTCGGGGGCCTGGAAGTCCCAGGTCTCCAGCCGGGAGCGGGTGCAGGCGCGTTCGGCGCGGGCCGTCCGCTCGGCCTCGGCGAGCAGCCGTGCGCCGAGGCCGCCCCCGCGGTGCGGGGCGTCGACCCAGAGCAGGTCGACGTGGAGCCAGTACCCCCAGGTCCGCCCCGTCAGCCCGCCGGCGATGGCGCCGTGTTCGTCCAGTGCCCACACCTCCAGGGGCACTTCGTGCTCGCCGGAGGTGGTCAGCAGCGCGCGCAGACGGGCCGAAGCCGCCAGATTGTCCTGGTGCAGACGCCCGCTCAGCAGAATGCGACGTTCTTTGTCTACTTCTGTCTCAAGGCGGAACATGAAACACACCCTAAACATCTGAGCCGACCAGTTCCGCGCACACCCTCCCTCCCGCGGCCCCCGCCCGTACGCTGAGGGCCAGCACCGGTGGGGGCCGGTGCGGACGCAGGGGGCGAGAGCGTACGGGCACCGCGCCGGGGCGGGGCGGCGGGACGGTGCACGGCGGCGGCCGGCGGCACCCAGGCCGCCCCTTTGTCCCCGGCGCCGCCCCCGGCGCTGTCCGCCCCCACCGATGGGGGTGGCTGTGGCGCGTATCCGGGTCCTGGTGGTCGACGACCACCGCATCTTCGCCGAGTCGCTCGCGGCGGCCCTCGCGGCCGAACCGGATGTGGACGTGGCGGCGGCGGGCAGCGGCCCGGCCGCGCTGCGCGCGCTGGAGCGGGCGGACGCGGAGGGGCGTGCGTACGACGTCATGCTGGTCGACGCCGAGCTCGGCGTCCGCGCGACCGGAGGCGGGGGCGCCGCTCCCGCACCCCGGCCGGAGGGCGCGGACCACGCCGACGGCATCTCGCTGGTCGCTCAGGTGCTCGCGGACCGGCCCGCCGTGCGGTCGGTCGTCCTGGCGGAGAAGGACGACCCGCGGCGCGCGGCGCGGGCCCTCCAGGCGGGGGCCGCGGGCTGGGTGGCCAAGGACTCCTCGCTGCAACGGCTGCTCGCGGTGGTCCGGGGGGTGCTGCGCGACGAGACGCACCTGCCGCCCGCCCTGCTCACCGGCGTTCTGCGGGAGCTGACCGACGCCCGCAAGCACCGCACCGACAGCGAGCGGCTGGTGGAGTCGCTGACGCCCCGCGAGCGCGAGGTGCTGCGCTGCATGGTGGCGGGGCTCGGCCGCAAGGCGGTCGCCGAGCGGCTGTTCCTCTCCCCGCACACGGTGCGCACCCATATGCAGAACGTCCTGGGCAAGCTCGGGGTGCACTCGACCCTGGCGGCGGTGGCGCTGGCGCGCCGCTCCGGGGTGGGCCCCGCCGCGGACCCGCTAGGGAATGTTGTCGAACGGGGCGGTCAACTGACGTAGCAGACCCGCCAGTTCACCGCGTTGCTGGCGGGACAGCTCGCCGAGGATGGCCCGCTCCTGGTCGAGCAGCCCGGCCAGTGACTGGTCGGCCTTGTCGCGCCCCTCCGCGGTGAGCCGCACGAGGACGCCCCGCCGGTCGTTCGGGTCGGGCAGCCGCTCGACGAGGTTCCTCTTGGCGAGCCGGTCGATGCGGTTGGTCATCGTGCCCGAGGTGACCAGGGTCTGGGTCAGCAGCTGCCCGGGGGAGAGCTGGTACGGGGGCCCGGCCCGGCGCAGGGAGGTGAGCACGTCGAACTCCCACGGCTCCAGCTGGTGCTCGGCGAAGGCGGTGCGGCGGGCCCGGTCGAGGTGGCGTGCCAGGCGGGAGACGCGGCTGAGCACCTCGAGTGGTTCCACGTCGAGGTCGGGGCGCTCGCGGCGCCATGCAGCGACCAGTCGGTCGACCTCGTCCTCCATGTCGATCAGTGTAGAGGGTCTGTCGACATGAAGTCTCTTGAATTCAAGTGTCTTGACGTCGAGAGACCGTGGAACGGTCCTGCCTCGACCGCACCGGTCCGGTTCTGTCCGCCGTTCCGCGGCCTCGCCGCCGCCCCGCCACCGCCCCCGGGGTCAGTTCTTGCGGTGCCCTATCAGTCGCGGCTTCGCCTCAAGGTTCTCCAGGCCGTGCCAGCACAGGTTCACCAGATGGGCCGCGACCTCCGCCTTCGGCGGATTGCGCACGTCCAGCCACCACTGACCCGTCAGCGCCACCATCCCCACCAGCGCCTGCGCGTACAGCGGGGCCAGCTTCGGATCGAACCCCCGCGCCTTGAACTCCAGGCCGAGAATGTCCTCCACCTGCGTGGCGATGTCGCTGATCAGCGACGCGAACGTGCCCGTGGACTGCGCCACCGGCGAATCCCGGACCAGGATGCGGAAACCGTCCGTGTAGGACTCGATGTAGTCCAGCAGCGCGAACGCCGCCTGCTCCAGCAGCTCCCGCGGATGCCCCGCCGTGAGCGCCCCGGTCACCATGTCCAGCAGCCGCCGCATCTCGCGGTCGACCACGACGGCGTACAGGCCCTCCTTGCCGCCGAAGTGCTCGTACACCACCGGCTTGGAGACCCCGGCGCGCGCCGCGATCTCCTCCACCGACGTCCCCTCGAAACCCTTGTCGGCGAACAGGGTCCGCCCGATGTCCAGCAGCTGCTCCCGGCGTTCCTTCCCCGTCATCCGGACCCGACGGGCCCGCCGGGCGGGGGAGGCCCCGCTGTTCTCGCTGCTCATGCTGGAGTCGGTCGCCACGTCGCCAATCATGCCGCGTCGGCCGGTGCGGGCGTGCGCCGGGAGTCGATGCGCGAGGCGTCCGGCCACCGCACGTCGTGCGCCCAGCCCAGCTTCTCGAACCAGCGGATCAGCCGCGCGCTGGAGTCGATCTGGCCCCTCATCACCCCGTGCCGGGCGCTCGTCGGGTCCGCGTGGTGCAGGTTGTGCCACGACTCGCCGCACGACAGCACCGCCAGCCACCACACGTTCCCCGACCGGTCGCGCGACTTGAACGGACGCTTGCCGACCGCGTGGCAGATCGAGTTGATCGACCAGGTGACGTGGTGCAGCAGCGCGACCCGGACCAGCGACCCCCAGAAGAAGGCCGTCGCCGCCCCCCACCACGACATCGTCACCAGACCGCCGACCAGCGGAGGAATCGCCAGCGAGACGATGGTGAACGAGAGGAAGTGGCGCGAGATGCCACGGATCGCCGGGTCCTTGATCAGATCGGGGGCGTACTTCTCCTGCGGCGTCCGCTCCTCGTCGAACATCCAGGCGATGTGCGCCCACCACAGCCCCTTCATCAGGGCCGGCAGGGTCTCCCCGAACCGCCACGGCGAATGCGGGTCCCCCTCAGCGTCCGAGAACCGGTGGTGCTTGCGGTGATCGGCCACCCACCGCACCAGCGGCCCCTCCACCGCCAGCGAACCCGCCACCGCCAACGCGATCCGCAGCGGACGCCTCGCCTTGAAGGCGCCGTGCGTGAAATACCGGTGGAAACCGATCGTGATGCCGTGGCAGCCGATGAAGTACATCGCCGTCAACAGCCCCAGATCCAGCCAGCTCACCCCCCGCCCCCACGCCAGCGGCACCGCGGCCGCCAGGGCCAGGAACGGCACCACGATGAACACCAGCAGCGCCAGCTGCTCGATCGACCGCTTCCGGTCCCCGCCGAGCGTGGCGGGAGGGAGAGCGGAGGCGGACGGATCGGTTCCGTCGAGCACATGGGGAGTGGTCGGCATAGAGAGGTCCCCCGGAGGGTGAGGAAGCAGAACACGGACGGCCCTGGCTACGGTTCCGTAACCTACGGCTTGGTAAGTATGGCAGTGACGGGGCCCACAACACGAGAGGCCGGACCAGCCCGTCGCAGCGCGGTAGCGCGCCCGTCCTCTGGGTAGGGGCCCAGGGCACCAGGCGTCCAGCGGCGCCCGCGCCCCCACCAGGGCAGCGGACACGCCGACCGCGACGCCACCTATCCTGGGAGGGTCGGACAGCGCGGTCCGCACCCGCTCGTCGGGGCGTGGCGACAGCACCGCTGCCAGCCGCAGAACCCCGGGCCCCGCCCAGCCGTCCCCCATCGCCACCCACGGCGGGAACGGCGAAGCGAACGCACCTCCTCATTCACTGCAAGGAGCCGCACACTGTGAGCAGTGCCGACCAGACCTCTGCCGCCAGCCCCGCGCTGCGCGCCGACATCCGCCGCCTCGGCGACCTCCTCGGTGAGACCCTCGTACGCCAGGAGGGCCAGGAGCTCCTCGACCTCGTCGAGCGGGTACGCGCCCTGACCCGCACCGACGGCGAAGCAGCGGCCGAACTCCTCGGCGACACGGAACTGGAGACCGCGGCGCAACTCGTCCGCGCCTTCTCCACCTACTTCCACCTCGCCAACGTCACCGAGCAGGTCCACCGCGCCCACGAGATGCGCGACCGCCGCTCCGCCGAAGGCGGACTGCTGGCCCGCACGGCCGACATGCTCAAGGACGCCGACCCCGAACACCTGCGCGAGACGGTCAAGAACCTCAACGTCCGACCCGTCTTCACCGCCCACCCCACAGAGGCCGCCCGCCGCTCGGTGCTGAACAAGCTCCGCCGCATCGCCGAGCTCCTGGAAACGCCGGTCGTCGACGCCGACCGCCGCCGCCACGACCGCCGCCTCGCCGAGAACATCGACCTCATCTGGCAGACCGACGAACTCCGCGTCGTCCGTCCCGAGCCCGCAGACGAGGCCCGCAACGCCATCTACTACCTCGACGAACTGCACGCAGAGGCCGTCGGCGACGTCCTGGAGGACCTCGCCGCCGAACTCGAACGCGTCGGCGTCGAACTGCCCGCCGGCACCCGCCCCCTCACCTTCGGCACCTGGATCGGCGGCGACCGCGACGGCAACCCCAACGTGACGCCCGCCGTCACCTGGGACATCCTGATCCTCCAGCACGAGCACGGCATCACCGACGCCCTCGACCTGATCGACTACCTGCGCGGACTCCTCTCCAACTCCATCCGCTACGCCGGGGCCACCGAGGAACTCCTCACCTCCCTCCAGGCCGACCTGGAAAGCCTCCCCGAGATCAGCCCCCGCTACAAGCGGCTCAACGCGGAAGAGCCCTACCGGCTCAAGGCCACCTGCATCCGCCAGAAGCTCGTCAACACCCGCGAACGCCTCGCCAAGGGCACGCCCCACCGCCCCGGCTGCGACTACCTCGGCACCGCCGAACTCATCGCCGACCTGGAACTCATCCAGACCTCGCTCCGCGAGCACAAGGGCGGACTCTTCGCCGACGGCCGCATGGACCGCACCATCCGCACCCTGTCCGCCTTCGGCCTCCAGCTCGCCACCATGGACGTCCGCGAACACGCCGACGCCCACCATCACGCCCTCGGCCAGCTCTTCGACCGGCTCGGCGAGGAATCCTGGCGCTACGCCGACATGCCCCGCGACTACCGGCAGAAGCTCCTCGCCAAGGAACTCCGCTCCCGCCGGCCGCTGGCGCCCACCCCGGCCCCGCTCGACGCGGCCGGCGAGAAGACCCTCGGCGTCTTCCACACCATCAAGCAGGCCTTCGAACGCTTCGGCCCCGAAGTCATCGAGTCCTACATCATCTCGATGTGCCAGGGCGCCGACGACGTCTTCGCCGCCGCCGTCCTCGCCCGCGAAGCCGGCCTCATCGACCTCCACGCCGGCTGGGCCACGATCGGCATCGTCCCGCTCCTGGAGACCACCGACGAGCTGCGCGCCGCCGACGTCATCCTCGACGAGATGCTCGCCGACCCCTCCTACCGCCGCCTCGTCTCCCTGCGCGGCGACGTCCAGGAGGTCATGCTCGGCTACAGCGACTCCTCCAAGTTCGGCGGCATCACCACCTCCCAGTGGGAGATCCACCGCGCCCAGCGCCGCCTGCGCGACGTCGCCCACCGCTACGGGGTACGCCTGCGCCTCTTCCACGGCCGCGGCGGCACCGTCGGCCGCGGCGGCGGCCCCTCCCACGACGCGATCCTCGCCCAGCCCTGGGGCACCCTGGAAGGCGAGATCAAGGTCACAGAGCAGGGCGAGGTCATCTCCGACAAGTACCTCATCCCCGCCCTCGCCCGCGAGAACCTGGAGCTGACCGTCGCGGCCACCCTCCAGGCCTCCGCCCTGCACACCGCGCCCCGCCAGTCCGACGAGTCCCTCGCCCGCTGGGACGCGGCCATGGACACCGTCTCCGACGCGGCCCACGGCGCCTACCGCAAGCTCGTCGAAGACCCCGACCTGCCCGCGTACTTCCTCGCCTCCACCCCGGTGGACCAGCTCGCCGACCTGCACCTGGGCTCACGGCCCTCCCGCCGCCCCGGCTCCGGCGTCTCGCTCGACGGCCTGCGAGCCATCCCGTGGGTCTTCGGCTGGACCCAGTCCCGCCAGATCGTCCCCGGCTGGTACGGCGTCGGCTCCGGCCTCAAGGCCCTGCGCGAAGCGGGCCTCGGCACCGTCCTGGAAGAAATGCACCAGCAGTGGCACTTCTTCCGGAACTTCATCTCCAACGTCGAGATGACCCTCGCCAAGACCGACCTGCGCATCGCCCGGCACTACGTCGACACGCTCGTCCCCGACGAGCTGAAGCACGTCTTCGACGCCATCGAGGCCGAGCACGCGCTGACCGTCAGGGAAGTCCTCAAGGTCACCGGCTCCACCGAACTGCTCGGCACCAGCCCGGTGCTCCAGCAGACCTTCTCCATCCGCGACGCCTACCTGGACCCGATCTCCTACCTCCAGGTCTCCCTGCTCGCCCGCCAGCGCCAGGCCGCAGAACGCGGCGAAGAACCCGACCCGCTGCTCTCCCGCGCCCTGCTGCTCACCGTCAACGGCGTCGCGGCAGGCCTGCGGAACACCGGCTGACCCGCAGCCACCCGAACGACACCGGCACCGACCGGACGCAGACCGACCGACGGCCGGGGCGGCCCCGCTACAACGCGACGAACGTCGCCACCAGCAGGGCCGCCCCGGCCGTACCCACACCCCACGCCGTCCGCACCAGCCGCAGTCCGCCGCCGATCACGAAAGCGGCCATCAGCATCGCCCCGCCCAACGGCAGCCACGCATGCAGAAA
Source organism: Streptomyces pratensis (assembly GCF_037137275.1). Classification (GTDB taxonomy): domain Bacteria; phylum Actinomycetota; class Actinomycetes; order Streptomycetales; family Streptomycetaceae; genus Streptomyces; species Streptomyces pratensis_B. The sequence continues at coordinate 35,950 of NZ_JBBBEN010000091.1, forward strand.
GCCCGGCGTCCCCGTGCGCACCACCGCATCGGAACCGGGCTTCACCACCACCGGAAAACGATCCCCCTGCCGCGCCGCGACCGACCGCTCCACCGTCACCCGCGCCCGCGCCGCCGCCCCGGCGTCCGGCTCGAACGCACCGGCGCACACCTCCTCACCGCACCTCGTCACCGTCACCGTGCCGTGCTCACGGCCCTCGGACAGAACGACATGACGGGCGGTGTTCCACGACGACCACGCACCCGCGACGAGCAGCACCAGGACGACCAGCACCAGCGCGGCCCGGCGGCCCACGAGCGTCGCACGGTGGGAAGAGCTCCGTTTCATGGGGGCAGATCCTTGGCCAGACCCCTGCCCCAGGTCAACCTGTGGCCAGAAAGAGCCGCACCCGCCCCCGCGGAATCAGGAGTTGTACGCGCTCTGCGCCCGCTCCAGACCCTCCGCCAGCAGACACTCCACCGCATCCGCCGACCGGTCCACCAGGAACGCCAGCTCCTTGCGCTCGGTCGAAGAGAAATCCTTCAGCACGAAATCCGCCACCTGCATCCGCCCCGGCGGCCGGCCGATCCCGAACCGCACCCGGTGGTAGTCCGCGCCCATCGCCTTCGTCATCGACTTCAGCCCGTTGTGCCCGTTGTCACCGCCGCCCAGCTTCAGCCGCAGCACCCCGTAGTCCACGTCCAGCTCGTCGTGGACCGCCACGATGTGGCCCAGCGGCACCTTGTAGAAGTCCCGCAACGCGTTCACCGGCCCGCCCGACAGATTCATGTAGGCCATCGGCTTTACCAGAACCACCCGACGGCTCCCCGGACCCGGCGGACCCACCCGCCCCTCCACCACCTGCGCCTGCGCCTTCTGCGCCCGCTTGAACTTCCCGCCGATCCGCTCCGCGAGCAGATCGGCGACCATGAAACCGACGTTGTGCCGGTTCGCCGCGTATTCGGGACCCGGATTCCCCAGTCCCACGATGAGCCAGGGGTCGGTGGCGTCGGACATCAGCGCTCGGTCTCCTCGCGTACGGACGGTCGCATGGGGCAGGACGGATTCCACAGGCAGACGGGGCGGCGGCCCCCGGTAAGGAAACCGCCGCCCCGTCGGTCACACAGGTGGAGCAGATGGAACAGGTGAAGCAGGCCGCGCCGACGCGGCTGAGGATCAGGCCTCCGAGGCAGCCTCGTCCGCGGACGGCTCCTCGGCCTGCGCCGAGACGACCTGGAGCACGATGGCGTCCTCGTCACCGGCCAGCACGGAGCCCTTCGGCAGCGGGATGTCCTTCGCGACGATCGAGTCACCGGCCTCCAGGCCCGCGACGGAGACCGTCACCGACTCGGGAATGTGGGTCGCCTCGGCCTCGACGAGCAGCGTGTTGAGCACGTACTCCAGCAGGTTCGCACCCGGCGCCAGGTCGCCCTCTGCGTGCACCGCGATCTCGACGTTGACCTTCTCGCCGCGCGTCACGGTCAGCAGGTCGACGTGCTCGATGGTGCCCTTCAGGGGGTGACGCTGCACGGCCTTCGGGATGACCAGCGCGTCCTTGCCGTCGATCTCCAGACCGATCAGCACGTTGGCCGTACGCAGAGCCAGCAGCAGATCGTGACCCGGCAGCGCCACGTGGACCGGCTCGGCGCCGTGACCGTAAACGACCGCGGGAACCTGGTCGGCACGACGGATACGGCGGGCAGCGCCCTTGCCGAACTCGGTACGGACCTCGGTGGCGAGCTTGATCTCAGCCATGGTTGCACTCCTCGTCAGGTGACAGGACCGTCGGACGACGGAACTCGAACGGTCACCCGGCCCACGACAGGCCTGCTACGAAGAGCGCGTCGATAACGGACAGCCGTACACACGGGTACGGCCTCCCTCGCCGAGCAACTCGCTGAGTCTACCCGGCGGGGAGGCCGCACCCCAAAGTGGATCAACCGCAGGCAGTCAGCCCTGCTCCTCGAAGAGGCTCGTCACCGAACCGTCCTCGAACACCTCACGCACCGCACGCGCGATCGTCGGCGCGATCGACAGCACCGTGATCTTGTCCAGCTCCAGCTCACCCGGCGTCGGCAGCGTGTCCGTGAACACGAACTCACTCACCTTCGAGTTCTTCAGCCGGTCCGCCGCCGGACCCGACAGCACCCCGTGCGTCGCCGTCACGATGACGTCCTCGGCGCCGTGCGCGAACAGCGCGTCCGCGGCGGCGCAGATCGTGCCACCGGTGTCGATCATGTCGTCGACCAGCACACACACCCGGCCCTCGACGTTACCCACGACCTCATGGACGCTGACCTGGTTCGGCACGTCCTTGTCACGCCGCTTGTGCACGATCGCCAGCGGCGCGTCCAACCGGTCGCACCAACGGTCGGCGACCCGCACCCGGCCCGCGTCCGGCGACACCACCGTCAGCTTGGAGCGGTCCACCTTCGCACCCACGTAGTCCGCCAGGATCGGCAGCGCGAACAGATGGTCCACCGGGCCGTCGAAGAAACCCTGGATCTGGTCCGTGTGCAGATCGACGGTGAGAATGCGGTCCGCGCCCGCCGCCTTCATCAGATCCGCCACCAGACGGGCCGAGATCGGCTCACGGCCACGGTGCTTCTTGTCCTGGCGGGCATACCCGTAGAACGGCACGATCACCGTGATCGAACGGGCCGACGCGCGCTTCAGCGCGTCCAGCATGATCAACTGCTCCATGATCCACTTGTTGATCGGAGCCGTGTGGCTCTGGATCAGGAAACAGTCCGCGCCGCGAGCGGACTCCTGGAACCGCACATAGATCTCACCGTTGGCGAAATCGAAAGCCTTCGTCGGCACGAGACCGACACCCAGCTTATGGGCGACCTCCTCGGCCAGCTCGGGGTGGGCGCGGCCGGAGAAGAGCATCAGTTTCTTCTCGCCGGTCGTCTTGATCCCGGTCACAGCACAGTCTCCTCAGACGTGTATCTGGCGCTGCACGCATAGGTCCCCATGTGCAACCAGCCAGCCGAAATGGGTGAGCATGTATCACGGTACGCCGTCACCGGCGCGCCTGTTTCCGGTCAGCTTTCGCTCCCGGCCTCCCGCGACGACGCCTGAGCGGCCTGAGCGGCGGCGCTCCCGGGGCGCTTGCGGGCCACCCAACCCTCGATATTCCGCTGCTGGCCCCGGGCCACGGCCAGCGAGCCCGCCGGCACGTCCTTCGTGATGACCGACCCGGCGGCCGTGTACACGCCGTCCCCGACCGTGACCGGCGCCACAAACATATTGTCCGATCCCGTACGGCAGTGGGAGCCGATCGTCGTGTGGTGCTTGGCCACCCCGTCGTAGTTCACGAACACGCTGGCCGCACCGATGTTCGTGTGATCGCCGATCGTCGCGTCGCCCACATAACTCAGGTGCGGGACCTTCGTCCCCTCGCCCACCGTCGCGTTCTTCATCTCCACGTACGTACCGGCCTTCGCCTGCGCCCCCAGCCGCGTCCCCGGCCGCAGATACGCGTACGGCCCCACCGTCGCCCCCGGTCCCACCTCGGCCGTGTCCGTCACCGAGTTGTCCACCCGGGCGCCCGCGTGCACCACGGTGTCCTTGAGCCGCGTGTTCGGCCCCACCTCGCAGTCCTCCGCGAGATGCGTCGACCCCAGCAACTGCGTCCCCGGCTGCACGACCGCGTCCCGCTCGTACGTCACCGTCACGTCGATCAGCGTGGACGCCGGGTCCACCACCGTCACACCCGCCAGCATCGCCCGCTCCAGCAGCCGCCCGTTCAGCAGCCGCCGCGCCTCGGCCAGCTGCAGCCGGTTGTTGATCCCCAGGATCTCCCGGTGGTCGCCCGCCACGGACGCCCCGACCCGGTGCCCGGCCTCCCGCAGGATCGAGAGCACATCGGTGAGGTACTCCTCGCCCTGGCTGTTGTCCGTGCGCACCTTGCCGAGCGCCTCGCCCAGCAGCCGCCCGTCGAACGCGAACACCCCGGAGTTGATCTCCCGGATCGCCCGCTGCTCCTCGGTGGCGTCCTTGTGCTCGACGATCTCGGTGACCGCGCCGGAGGCCGCGTCGCGCACGATGCGGCCGTAGCCGGTGGAGTCGGGGACCTCGGCGGTCAGGACGGTGACCGCGTTGGCGTCGGCGGCATGGGTGGCGGCGAGCGCGCCGAGCGTCGCCCCGGACAGCAGCGGGGTGTCGCCGCAGACGACGATCACGGTGCCCTCGACGGTCCCGCCGAGCTCCTCGAGGCCCATGCGGACCGCGTGCCCGGTCCCGTTCTGCTCGGCCTGGTAGGCGGTGCGCACGGGGGCGTCACCGGCGTTCAGGTGCGCGGTGACCTGCTCACTCGCGTGGCCGACGACCACCACGAGGTGCTGGGGGTCCAGCTCGCGGGCGGCGGCGACGACATGACCGACGAGCGAACGCCCGGAGATCTCGTGGAGGACCTTGGGCGTCTTCGACTTCATGCGGGTGCCCTCACCCGCTGCGAGGACGACGACGGCTGCCGGGCTGGTTGCGCTCACGGATGGGCCCTTCGGCTTCGGGTGGTGGTCATCCGCAGGATACCGGGGGTGTTTGCGCAGGAAACGGGGGCGGGCCCCGACCGGAGTGGTCGGGGCCCGCTGGTGTGCTCCCGGGGAAGGAATCGAACCCTCATTCAATGGACCAAAACCATTTGTCCTGCCATTAGACGACCCGGGATGGTATGGCGGACTATGTCCGATTTTCTTGATCGGCTTGTTTCGCAGCACCTACTATGCCGCACCACGCACCCTCGATGCGACGGTACAGCTCGGCACTTTTCAGTACCCGCACCGCGAGGCAGCCTCGGTAGCCGTCGCCGACGTTCTTCCGGTTGGTCCTGGGCGAGTGCTTCTTGAGGGATGTCTTGCCGAACGCCGAAGGGGTGGCGCCGGTGAGCGAGAGCCAGTACCGCTCGGCTGCCGCGACGTCCGCGCTCTCGTGGATGTGGACGTGGAAGCGCAGATGCTCCTGGGCTACGCCCAACAGGCGAAGCCAGGTGAGAAAGACCGTGATCATGCCGGGGTCGCTGTTGACGAAGGTGACCCGCTCCTGGGTGCGGTACGGCTTGGACTTGGAGCCCTCCGCCCAGTAGAGGCCCACGCCCAGCAGGAAGAGCTCGCGGCCGGTCATCGCCCCGACCTCGTCCGCCGCACTCCGCCGGGCGGCCCGGCGCTCCGCCTCGCGCCGCTGGAGCGTGGCCTCCCAGCCGCGCCGCCCGATGGCGGAGGACTCCTCCCGGGTGCGCCTGCGCTCCGGCTTCGGCAGATCCCGCACCCACAGCGAGATCGACCCTTTCGAGCACCCCAGCTCCACCTGGATCTGGTCGTAGGTCATGCCCTGGAGGCGCAGCTCCCTGGCCCTGGCCCGTACGTCGTCCTTGGCGCGGGGGCGCTTCGTCCACTCGGGGGCCGGCTCGCCGTCGAGGAGGCGGTTGAGGAGGTCGTTGTTGTCCACGTGGAGCCGGTCGCGGATCTGGCGGCGGCTCATCCCCTCCCGGCGCAGCGCCACCGCCCGTTCGCGCAGGCCCTCGAAGTCGGCGTACTTGCGTGTGGTCTCCGTCATGCGGTGATGCTCGTCCGATTTCCGGACGAGTGGGTCGAAAGTGCGGTCGATTCGCTATTTCGGGCGATGGGTCCGTGTTTCGTGTGTGTTCGTGCACGGCGCGTGCTCTTGTCGGCCGCCGGAAAATGACGTGCGCCCGCCCGTAGGCTGGATGCCATGACCGCAACGGGGGAAGACCGGGAGGCGGCGGGATCGACCACCCGCGGCTACTGGTGGTGGGAGCGGCGGCGCGGTGCCGCCCTGGACGTGGGGCTGGCGCTGGTGTCGGCGCTGGAGTGCGGACTGGAGGGGGTCGACTTCGCCCGGAACGCCGGGCTGCCGGTGCCGGTGGGCGTGGTGTTCGGGGTGCTCGCGGGGTCGGTGCTGGCAGTGCGGCGGCGGTGGCCGATCGTCGTGGTGCTGGTGTCGATCGCGACGACGCCGGCCGAGATGGGCTTCCTGATGGGCCTGGTCGGTCTGTACACGCTGGCCGCGTCCGAGGCGCCGCGCCGGATCACCGTCGTGCTGGCGGGGATGTCCCTGGTGGGGACGTTCATCGTCACGTATGTGCGGCTGCGGCAGAGCGTGGCCGAGCAGGCGGACTTCGGGCCGGGTGACTGGTATGTGCCCTTGGTGTCCGTCTTCATGTCCGTGGGGATGACGGCTCCGTCCGTGTTGCTCGGTCTCTACATAGGGGCCCGTCGGCGGTTGATGGAGAGCCTGCGGGAGCGGGCGGACTCGTTGGAGCGGGAGTTGTCGCTGCTGGCGGACCGGGCCGAGGAGCGGGCCGAGTGGGCGCGTACGGAAGAGCGGACCCGGATCGCCCGGGAGATGCACGACGTGGTCGCCCATCGGGTGAGCTTGATGGTGGTCCATGCGGCGGCCCTTCAGGCGGTCGCGCCGAAGGACCCGGCGAAGGCGGTGCGGAACGCGGCGCTGGTGGGGGACATGGGCCGGCAGGCGCTCACGGAGCTGCGCGAGATGCTGGGCGTTCTGCGATCCGGGGACGCGTTGACGGCGTCCGCCGCTGTGGGCGCGGTTCCGTTGGCGTCGGTGGGGCAGGCGGTCGCGGCGGCCGAGGCGGCTTCTTCCGAGGACGGCCCCCGGCTGGACGAGGTGGAGGCGCTGGTGGCGCAGTCACGGGAGGCGGGGATGACCGTCGAGCTGTCGGTGGACGGTGAGCTGCGGCCGTATCCGCCCGAGGTGGAGCAGACGGCGTTCCGGGTGGTGCAGGAGGCCCTGACGAACGTGCACAAGCACGCGGCGGGCGCGAGGACGTGGGTGCGGCTCGCGCATCGGGAGGCCGAGGTGGCGATGCAGGTGGAGAACGGTCCTTCGGACGCGGCGGTGGCCGACGCGGGCCTGCCGAGCGGGGGGAACGGGCTGGTGGGGATGCGGGAGCGGGTGCTGGGGCTGGGGGGCGTGTTCGTTTCCGGGCCGACGGAGGCGGGCGGTTTCCGTGTCTCGGCGGTTCTGCCGGACAGTTCGGGTTCTGCGGACGGGCTCTGAGGGGTTCGGAGGGGTTCTGGCGGGCTCTGGTGGTCCGGGGGGTCTCTGGGCTCGCCGGTGCGGGCGCCGCTGCCGGTGTGGTGGGCGCCGGTGGGGGCGAACGGTCCTGGGCCGGGGCCCGGGGCGGTGTGTCAGGCCGATGTGAGACGGGTCGGCTGGGTCCCTGTGATGAGAGTGGCGAGGGCTTCGTCGATGTCGGCGCCCAGGTACCAGTCCCCGGTGTGGTCGATGCTGTACACGCGTCCCTCGGCGTCGATGGCCAGGACGGCCTGCTCCTCGCCCTCGGCCCCGAGGGGGCTGACCTCGGTCTCCAGTGCGCGGCCGAGATCGCCGAGGGTGCGGGCGAGGTGGAGCCCGTGCAGGGGGTCGATGTGCACGGTGGCGGGGGCGATGTGCCGGCCGGGGGCGGACGCGCTGATGTGGAGGCCGCCGAACTCCGCCCAGGCCTCGACGGCGGCGGGGAAGACGGCGTGCCGGTGGCCGGCGGGGGAGGCGTGGGAGCGCAGGGCGTCGGCCCATTCCTCGGCCCGGCGGATGTCCCAGCGTCCGGGTTGCCAGCCTGCTTCGCGCAGGGCGGCGTCGACGGCGACGGGGAAGCGGGTGGTGGTGTGCTGTTCGCGGTCGCGCATCGGTGGGCGGTCAGCCCTTCTCGGCGGTGGTGGCCGCGCCGGTGGAGGTGAGGTCGACGGGGCGTACGCCGAAGTGGGACAGGAGGGCCGAGCAGGAGCGGCAGGGCGGTGCGTAGCTGCCGTGGAGGGGGTCGCCGTCCTCGCGGATGCGGCGGGCGGTGAGCCGGGAGTGCTTGAGGGCGCGGCGGGCTTCGCCGTTGGTCAGTGGTTTTCGCTGGGCGCGTTTGGAACGGCTGCTCTCGGCCGCGGTGAGCTGGCGGGAGAGCAGTATGGCTTCGGGGCAGCGTCCGGTGAAGCGTTCGCGCCGGCCGCTGCCGAGGGCGTCGAGGAAGTCCTGGACGAGCGGGTGCAGTACGGGTGGTTGGTCCCCTTTGCCCGCGGTGCAGGTGAGCGTCTCCCCGCGTACGGACAGGGCGGCGGCCACGGCGGGGAGAATCCCGTCGCGGCGGTGGAGCAGGCGGGGCGTGGGGCTGGTTTTGGTGGTGCTCCAGCTGAGTCGCGGGTCGCCTGCTGTGACTGTTTGTGCCGAATGCATCGTGCTGTCGTCCCTCCCTGCAATCCCCCGAGTTGCGGGGACAGCCTGCCAAATGTGCCAGGTGGTGGGGAAGCTGGGGCGGCGAAAGGGGGCCGCGTGTCGCTCGGACGGGGGCGGCGGTCGCCTCGCTGTCACGTGGTTGTGACCGTTGGTGACGGGTGCGGCAGGGCGGGATCGTCCGGTGTCCCACCGCTTAGGCTGTGCGGAACACCGGACGCAGCAGGGGGCAACCGCCATGACGACAGGTCGGCTCGGGCAGCAAGCCGCGCCACCGAACGCGGCCTATGCCGGGCAGGTCGTGCACTTCCCGGACCCGGTCCGGGCTTCTCGCCACCCCGGTGGGGTGCGGATGGGCGCGCAGGGCCACCCGGATTTCTCGCCGTACGCGCGTGCCGCCGCGGAGATCGCCGATCCGCCGCAGGGGTTCGGTATCGACGAGTTGCGTCTGACCGACTACGTGTCGGCGAACGCGGCGATGGCGGCGAGTGGTCATGATCTGTGGGGGACGATCCCCGCGGTGGCGACTCCGCACGGCTGGACGTGGCATCACGTGGCGGGTGGGCGGCGGATGGAGTTGGTGCCGGTCGAGGTGAAGGCGCTGCTGCGCCATCACGGCGGCCTGGCGTCGACGGCGGTGGACCAGGAGCGGCGGGGGACCCGTCCGTTGGAGGAGACCCGTCCCACGCACTTCCGGTTGCCCAAGGGCGCTGTGGCGGTGAGTGAGCAGCAGATTCAAGGGGTCGAGGAGGATCTCGGCTACCGGTTGCCCGGTGCGTACCGTTCGTTCCTGAAGGCGGCGGGGGGTGCGGCGCCGGTGGGCGCGGCGCTCGACGCGGAGTTGGGGCTGCTGGTGGACCAGCCGTTCTTCACGGTGCGGGACGAGGCCGCGGTGAATGACCTGGTGTATGTGAACAAGTGCTTGCGGGATCACTTCACCAAGGACTTTCTGGGCGTCGCGTTCGTCCAGGGCGGGATTCTGGCGGTGAAGGTGCGGGGCCAGGAGCCGGGTTCGGTGTGGTTCTCCCCGTACGACGACGCCCGTGACCGGGACGGCTGGGGCGTGCAGGAGCGGGTGGAGCGGCTGCTGTTGCCCTGCGGTGCGGATTTCGACGTCTTCCTGCAGCGGCTGGCGGGGAATCCGCCGGAGCTGGAGACGGTGGCGAATCTGATGGTGGACGGTGGCTTCGCGCGGGCCGTCCCGGTGGAGGGGTGAGCGCGGTGGTGACTTTCGCGCAGGCGCAGGAGCGGGCGGACGAGTGGGTCAACGGTGATGTGCCCGCGTATCAGCATCGTGAGGTGCGGGTCCGTGAGTTCGACCGGGGTTTCGTGGTGTGGGCCGAGGATCGGGCGGAGGGCCCGGTCTCGGACGGGGGCCGTCAGCGGTTGGTGATCGCCCGGGACAGCGGTGAGGCGACGTTGTGGCCGGGGCTGCCGGTGGGTGAGGTGATCCGGCGGTACGAGGAGGAGTACGGGGCTTCGGCTGCCGTGCCGCCCGCGGCGCCGGAGCCCCCGCAGCGGGCGGATCTGCATCAGACGTCGTTCCTGTTGAGCCCTCCGGAGTGGCTCCAGGACGCGGCGGACCAGTTGGGCATTCCGGACCGGCGTGCGGAGAGGCGCGAGGCGGAGGCTGCGGCGCCGGGCGAGGGCGCAGGCCCCCGGGGGGCCGCGCCTTCCGCTCCGGCGGACGCGGGGGCCGAGGCGGTGCCTCCGTCCGGCTCCACGGCCGCTTCCGCCCCTTCCTCCTCCTCTTCTTCCGCCGGGGGCTCCGCCCCGTCCTGGCCCGCCGCCGGTGGGGGCGACGGGTATGACCCGACCGCGTCGGACGGGGTGTCCGCGGGGTCGACGCCGTGGGCGGGGACGGACACGAACGGGGACCTGGACGACGGGGCGGTGCCCCTGCCCGCGACGGTGTTCGCGCCGCCGCTCTCCGGGACGGACGACGAGGGGACTCTGCCGCCGGTGGTCCCGGCCGAGGCGCCCACCGCGCTGATGTCCGGGGGGAGCCAGCTGCCGCGTACGCAGGTGGCCCCCGTGCTCCGGCCGGAGCCGGACTCCCCGGACGCCGGTGAGATCGCGGACGCGGCCACGAGCAAGGCCGCGGTGCCGCCGCGTGGGTCGCGCGGGGGCGCGCCCACTTTGCCGCCGCCGGGTGTCCCCGAGGCACGCCCCGGTGCGACGCCGCCGCCGCCTTCGGGTCCGGGTGCGCCCGGTGCTCCGGTGGGCGGGTACGTGCCGACGCGGCTCGTCTCCCAGCTCGGTCCGCCGGGCGCCACGCCGCCTCCGGGCCCGCCGGGCCCCCCGCCTCCGCCGCCCGGCTCCACGCCGCCTCCGGGTCCGCCCGGTACGCCGCCTCCGCCTCCGGGGCCCACGCCGCCCCCGGGGGGCGGGGTCCACCATGCGGCCACGATGCTCGCCGACGGCGGCAGCATCGGCGGGGGCGCACCGAGGCCCGGTGCGCCGCGGCCTCCGGGTCCGCCCGGTGCTCCGGGGGCCCCGCAGCCGCCCGGCCCGCCCGGCCCGCCGCCTCCGCCGCCTGGTTCCACGCCGCCTCCCGGTGGCGGGGTCCACCAGGCGGAGACGATGTTCGCCGCTCCCGGCCAGGGCGGTCCGCCCGGCCCGCCCGGTCCGCCGGGGGCTTCGCAGGGCGGGGCTCCGGGTCCCGTACCGCCCCCGCCGCCCGGTCCGCACACTCCGCCGCCCCCGGCGTACGGCTATCCGCAGCAGCCCACCGGTCGGCCGACCGTGGGCCCCGGCTACCAGGCCGTGCTGCGGTTCCGCGCCCCCGACGGCAGCGAGCAGCAGCTGATCCGCCGCTCGGCGCCGGGCACCCCGCACCCGGAGTGGCAGATGCTGCACGAGCTGCGGGCGATGAACGTGCCGCCGCAGCAGGTCATCGAGCTGCACACGGAGCTGGAGTCCTGTGAGCTGCCGGGCGGTTACTGCGCCCGGATGATCCGGGAGACCTGGCCGCAGGTGCGGATCACCAGCGTCGCCCCGTACGGCGCGGACCACCTGAGCCGCCAGCAGGGCATGCGGCATCTGCTGACGCACCAGGGTGAGCTGCACCAGGTGGCGGACGGCCCCGCGCGGCCGGCGCCGGTGCGGGCCCCGTTGCCGCAGATGCCGCCCGCGCCGGTGCTGCCGCCGGAGGCGGTGGCCGAGGAGCTGGTGCAGGCGTTCGGACCGCAGGGCGTTCTGCGGTTCGACCAGCGGGCCGTGTCCCGTCAGGGTGTGCCGGAGGTCGTCGCGAGGACTCTGGTGTGGGCGGGCCTGCCCGCCGATTTCGGGCCGTTCTTCTGGGCGCAGCCGGGGCAGCCGGTGGTGCCGACGCTGGCCGAGCTGGCGGCTCAGCGGCAGGTGCAGCCCGCGCCGGACGCGGGGTCGTATCTGGTGGTGGGCACGGACTTCGGCCGGGCGGTCTGTGTGCAGTACGGGACGGCGAACATCGTGGCCGTACCGGTGGAGGCCGGCCCGGGCGGGCAGCCGTCGCCCCCGCAGTTCGTGAACACGGGGCTGCCGGAGTTCGTGCGGTCGATGGCGTTGCTGGGCCGGATGTGGCGGCTCCGGTACGGGCTGAACCCGGAGCAGGCGGGCCGTTGGACCGTCGATTTCCAGGCACAGCTGATGGCGTTGGACCCGGCGGCGCTGGCGTCGCCGGAGAGCTGGTGGTCGGTGCTGCTGGAGCAGATGTGGGACGGGCTGCTCTGACGCGTACGGGCGGCTGACGCGCCGCAGCGGGACGACGAGGCGCCCGGGTCCGGGGAGGGGCCGGGCGCCTCGTCGTGTGCCCGGTGGCCGGCGGCGCGGTCGCTGCCGTCCTGAATGAGCTGATCGATTCCGACTTCCGGCCGAATTGCCGCATCCTTGACGTGTCGCTGGGTGTCGAAGCGTGTGGGTGAGTCGGAGAGAGGTTTCAGGGATGAGTGCTGGACCGGGGTCCGCGTTCGACGTCGTCGGTGTGCGGGGGCGTGGTTACCGCCAGGATCAGGTGGACCGGAGGGTGGCGGCCCTGACGGCCGAGCGGGAGTCGGCGCTCGCGGAGGCCGCCCGGCTGACGGACCGGGTGGAGGAGCTGTCGGAGCGGGCCACCCGGCTGGCGGAGACCGTCGCGGCGCTGCCGGTGCAGGACTACGCGGAGCTGGGGGAGCGGGCGCAGCGGATTCTGGCGCTGGCGGAGAGCGAGGCCGAGGCGCTGCACGCGGAGGCGGTGGCGGCGGGCCAGGCGTTGCAGGAGGCCGCGGAGGCGGAGGGCCGAGCGGCGGCGGACGCGGCGCGGAAGGCGGCCGACGCGGTGCGGGGGGCGGCTGCGTCGGCGGCGGAGGAACGCGTCGCCGATGCGGTCCGGGAGGCGGAGGGGGTTCTCGCCGCGGCCCGGGAGGACGCGGAGGAGGTGCGGGCGGCCGCCGAGTCCGCGATGGAGGAGACGCGTAGCCGTACGGCGAGTGTCCTGGCGCACCAGGAGCAGGAGCACGCCGAGCGCCTCAAGGAGACGGAGGCCGCGCTGGCCGCCGAGGACGCGGCGTCCGCGGCGCGGTACGCGGAGCTGACCGAGCGGGCGGAGGCACTGCTCGCGGAGGCGGTGCGCGGTTTCGCGGAGGCGGAGGAGGCGGCCCGCCACGGCCAGGAGGACGCGGAGGCGCGGGCGGCGGAGCTGCTGGCGGAGGCCCGGGTCCGCGAGGAGCGGGTGGTCCGGGAGACGGAGCGGATTCTGCGGGAGCACGAGGAGGGCCGCGAGGAGGTCCAGGCGCACATGGCGCATGTGCGCAGTTCGCTGGCGGCGCTGACGGGGCGGGTGACGGCGGGGCCGGAGGACTGAGGCCTCTGGGGCCGGTGCGACTGGAGAGGCCGGTGCGGCCGGTCCTTGAGGCCGCTGCGGGCCGCACGGGCGCCGGCGGCGCCGCTGCCCTGGGTCGCAGTCGGTACTCGGCGCTGATCTCCGGTGCGTACACGCGGTGGGACAAGCCGCTGCCGGAGGCGTACGACCACCCGGGCAGCGCACGGCGTCTGGCGGTGCTCGGTGACGTGGCCGACGAGCTGGGGGCGACGGCGAACCGGGTGGTGCCGGCCTGGCTGATGGCCGGCGACCCGCCCGTCATTCGATCGTGGGCGTCAGCTCGGTCGAGCAGTTGGACGAGGTTTTGGGCGCGGTGGAGCTGCGTCTGCCGGAGGAGTCGCGGGCCCGCCTGGACGCGGCGGCGCTCACTCCGGCCGCCGGGGTATGACGCCGGCCGCCGGGGGCGCGCCCCCGGCCCGTGGGGTGTTCAGCGACCCGATGTCCGGCCGCGCACCGTGTCGAGGGCGTGGGCCAGGCGCTGGACGGCCGTCGGCACCGCCTGGTCCGTGAGGTTCCCGTAGCCGATGACGAGGGCGGTCGGGCCCGCGCCGGTGGTCGTCGGCGCCATGCGGTAGTCGTCCAGGCTCGCCACGCGTACGTAGCGACCGGGGCGCGTCAGGCGGTGCGGCGGGCGGGGCCTTCCGCGACGGCCGCGTCGACGAACACGGCCAGGGCGGTGGGGAGGACGAGGGCGGGTCCGTGAGGGTTCTCGCTGGCACGGGCGGGGGCAGCGCCAGGAAACGGTCCGCCACCTGGACGCAGGCGCCACCCTCGCAGGCGTCCTGCCCGACACAGGCGTCCTCACGACCGGCCCTCCCCGGCGCCTCGATGTCACCGGCGCCCAGGACCTGGAACCTCAAGGCGACGTGAGGTCGACCCTCCACCCCGAGCGCCCGCCGTGCCGGCTTCTGCGGCCAGCCGGTCGAGGCCGGGGGCCGGTCGGGCCGGGACGGCGGTGGCGCGGCCGCCCGGCCGGACGGCGGGGTCCGGGAGGGGCCCGCGAGAAGCCGCCCCTACTCGCTGTGCGCGATCTGGATCAGGTTGCCGCAGGTGTCGTCCAGCACGGCAGTGGTGACGGGGCCCATGGCCAGCGGCTCCTGGGTGAAGTGCACGCCGAGCCCGCGCAGGCGGGCGTGCTCCGCCCGTACGTCGTCCACGGCGAAGGACGCGGCGGGGATGCCGTCCTCGGCCAGTGCCGTCGTGTACGGCTTGACCGCCGGGTGCTTGTCGGGCTCCAGCAGCAGTTCGGGGCCGTCGGGGCTCTCCGGCGAGACCACGGTCAGCCAGCGGTCCTCGCCGCCCATCGGCACGTCGTGCTTCTTCACGAAGCCCAGCACGTCCGTGTAGAAGCGCAGAGCCTTCTCCTGGTCGTCGACGAAGACGCTGGTCAGATGGATTTTCATGGGGTGCTCTCCGGGGCGTCGGGTCTGAGCCACCGGCTCACGATGTGCTCAAGGGGTCCGGTGGTCAGGTCGTGGAACTTGTAGCGGCCCTGGCGTCGGGAGGCGACCAGGCCCGCCGACTCCAGCACGGCCAGGTGCTGGCTGATCGCCTGGCGGGACAGCCCCAGGCCGTGCTTGGTCGTCAGCCGTGCGCATATCTCGAACAGTGTCTGGCCGTTCCGCTCCGCCAGCTCGTCGAGGATGCGCCGCCGCGTCGGATCGGCCAGGGCCTTGAAGACATCGTCCGCCATGACCACACGATAGGCAAGTGCAGGCTTGCCTATCAAGCGGGGGCGGGCATCCCGGCCGGCGCCTCCGGGCTCAGGGCTCCCGGCCGCCGTCCGCCTCGGGGATCACCGGGAAGCGGCGCGGAGCGAGGGCGACCAGGGCGAGCAGGGCCAGGGCGGCGGCCCCGGCGGCGCCTGTGTAGACGTGGTCGACCGCCGCGTCCACCGCCCGGCGCAGATGGTCCGTAGCGGCCGCGGGGAGGGCGCCCGGGTCCTCCAGGGCGCGGGCGACGGCGTCCAGGTCGTCGGGAAGGCCGGGTGCGGGTGCGTCGGTCAGCCGGGAGGCGAGGACGCCGTTGGCGACGGCCCCGAAGAGCGCCGCGCCGACGCTCTGGCCGACCTGGCGGCAGAAGAGGACGGACGCCGTCGTCGTACCGCGCTCCGACCAGCCGACCGTCGACTGGACGCCCACGATCAGCGGGAGCTGGAACAGCCCGAGGGCCGCGCCGAGCAGCAGCATGATCAGCGCGGGCTGCCAGGGAGCGCCCGGGTAGGGCAGCAGCGGGAAGGCCAGCAGGATCAGCAGGGCGGCGCTCATCCCGGTGATCGCGGTCAGCCGGAAGCCGATGCGGTTGTAGACCCGGTCGGACAGTGCCGCCGACACCGGCCAGCTCAGGGTCATCACGGAGAGCACGAACCCGGCGGCGATCGGCCCGAGCCCCAGGACCGCCTGCGCGTACGTGGGCAGGAAGACGGTCGGCGCGACCATCAGCAGGCCCATCGCGCCGAGCGCCAGGTTGACCGAGGCGATGGTGCGCCGCCGCCAGACCCAGCCGGGGATGATCGGCTCCGCCGCCCGCCGTTCGATGGCGACGGTCAGCGCGGCCAGCGCCGCGCTCGCCCCGAACAGGCCGAGCGAGGGCGCGGAGAGCCAGGACCAGGCGACGCCGCCCTGGACGAGCGCGGTGATCAGCAGGGTGCCCGTGGCGAACACGGCGAGCGCCCCCGCCCAGTCGACGCGGGGGCGGGCGGTCGGGCGGGGGCGCGAGGGCTCGTGGAGGTGGCGGACGACCAGCCAGAGGGCGACGGCTCCGACGGGAAGGTTGACCAGGAAGATCCACCGCCAGTCGGCATAGCCGGCGAGCAGCCCGCCGACCACCGGCCCGGCGACCGAGGACGTGGCCCAGACGGTGGACAGCTTCGCCTGGATGCGCGGACGCTCCTTCAGCGGATAGAGGTCGGCGGCGATGGTCTGCACCGTGCCCTGGAGCGCCCCGCCGCCCAGGCCCTGGACGATGCGGAAGGCGATGAGCGCGGTCATGTTCCAGGCGGCGGCGCAGAGCGCCGAGCCGGCCAGGAACAGGATGATCCCGGCGATCAGGACCGGCTTGCGCCCGAAGGTGTCCGAGAGCTTTCCGTACAGCGGGAGCGTGACGGTGACGGCGAGGAGATAGCCGGAGAAGAGCCAGGAGAAGACGGTGAAGCCGCCGAGGTCGCCGACGATCTGGGGGACGGCGGTGGACACGATGGTCCCGTCGATGGCGGCCAGCGCCATGCCGAGCATGAGCGCCGCCACGACCGGTCGGCGTCCTCGGGGGGTGGTGAGGGGGCCGGGGGCGCCACGGGGCGGACTGCCCGTGTCGCCCGTGCGGCCCGTGTCGTCCGTACCGCTCGCGCCTGCTGTGCCCTCTGTGCCGCCCACCGGGTTCCCTTCCCTATGCACGTATCTTCCGGGCACTGTCTCACCCGGAACGGCCGGAGGGGGAGGGGAAGAGGGAGGAGGCGAGGGGTGGACGGGCGCCGTCGTCGTGCGGGCGCGGGGACGTGCGGGCTCGGACGTGCGGGCGGGGCGCGGGTGCTCGGACGGGCAGGCGGGGTGCGGAGGGGTGGGCGCGTGGGCGGGTCTGCGGGGTGCCGCCTTGCGGAGACGTGGGCGCGCGGCGCTGTGCGGACGAGCGGGGGCGCGGGCGGGCTTGCGGCCGGGTGCGGGTTTGCGGGGGGTGGACCTGCGGGGCGCGGGCCGGTGCGTGGGCGTGCCGGTCTCCGGCCTCGGTGATGGCTCCCGGCGGACTCGTCCGCTCCGGTCGGAGCGCCGGAGGGCGGACGGCGGAGGAGACCCTGATCCTCCCCCCTGCCAGGGGGTGAACTCCCCTAGGGGGCGCCCCCGCATAGGGGCCAGGGCCCGTTCCTCCCGGCGGAGGACGTGGCGGGGGAGTGCGTTTCCTTAGCCTGTTCCTACGTCGCGCTTGCGGCACGCAGCGGGGGAGACGGGCGGAAGAGCCGGTGGGGGCTGGTGGGGAAAACCCCACCCTCAAGACTGCGCTGGGCACCATCGCGCCGGGACCCCTGCCGGAACCAGACTTCGGACTGTAATCAACGACGTCCAGTCATCGATCGACATAGGAGATAAACCGTGACAACGGCTGTAACCATTCCCAGGCACGGGGGCACTGGAGGGCGTACGGCCGTCGCGGCACGAGCGCGGCAGGTTGTGAAGGCGTACGGCACCGGGGAGACCCGGGTCGTCGCGCTCGACCACGTGGACGTGGACATCGCCCGCGGGCAGTTCACCGCCATCATGGGCCCGTCCGGCTCCGGCAAGTCGACCCTGATGCACTGCCTGGCCGGGCTCGACACGGCGACCTCGGGCGAGATCTTCCTCGACGAGACCGAGATCACCCAGCTCAAGGACAAGAAGCTCACCCAACTCCGGCGCGACCGCATCGGATTCATATTCCAGGCGTTCAACCTGCTCCCGACGCTCAATGCGATCGAGAACATCACGCTGCCGATGGACATCGCGGGCCGCAAGCCCGATGCCGCCTGGCTCCAGCAGGTCGTGGAGACCGTCGGGCTCGCCGAGCGCCTCAAGCACCGCCCGACGCAGCTCTCCGGCGGTCAGCAGCAGCGCGTCGCGGTCGCCAGGGCGCTCGCCGCCCGGCCGGAGATCATCTTCGGCGACGAGCCCACCGGCAACCTGGACTCGCGGGCCGGGGCCGAAGTCCTGGCCTTCCTCCGCAAGTCGGTCGACGAGCTGGGACAGACCATCGTCATGGTCACCCACGACCCCGTCGCCGCCTCCTACGCGGACCGGGTGCTGTATCTCGCCGACGGCTCCATCGTCGACGAGATGCACCACCCGACCGCGGACCAGGTCCTCGACCGTATGAAGCACTTCGACGCACGTGGGCGGACCTCATGACCGTCTGGAAGACCTCGATGCGCAACTTCCTCGCCCACAAGGGGAGGATGGCCCTCTCCGCCGTCGCGGTGCTGCTGTCCGTGGCATTCGTCTGCGGCACGCTCGTCTTCACCGACACGCTGAACGCCACCTTCGACAAGATCTTCGCGGTCACCTCGCCCGACGTCACCGTCAGCCCGAAGGAGGCCGCCGGGAACGACGAGCAGCCCGCCGACGGCAAGCCCGCCTCCCTGCCCGCCTCCGTCGTTCAGCAGGTGGAGAAGGCCGACGGGGTGAAGAAGGCCGAGGGAGCCGTCTTCTCCATGGCGGTCACCGTCGTCGACGGCGAGAACAAGAACATGGGCTCCGAGACCGGCGCCCCGACCATAGCGGGCAACTGGACCGAGAACGACCTGCGTTCGATGGAGATCACCTCCGGACACGCGCCCCGCGGCCCCACCGAGATGATGGTCGACGCCGACACGGCGAAGAAGCACCGGCTCAAGATCGGTGACGAGCTGCGCACCATCGCCGCCACCGGCGACTTCACGGCGAAGATCCGCGGCATCGCGTCCTTCACCGTCACCAACCCGGGCGCGGCCATGGTCTATTTCGACACCGGCACGGCCCAGAAGCACCTGCTGGGCGAGACCGGCGTCTTCACCCAGGTCTCGGTGACCGCGGAGGAAGGCGTCAGCGACACCCGGCTCAAGCAGAACGTGGCCGCGGTCCTCGACGGCTCCGGCGCCTACAGGCTCCAGACCCAGCAGGAGGCCGCCGACGCCAACAAGGACTCCATGGGCCCCTTCCTGGACGTCATGAAGTACGCCATGCTCGGCTTCGCCGGGATCGCCTTCCTCGTCGGCATCTTCCTCATCGTCAACACCTTCTCGATGCTGGTCGCCCAGCGGACCCGCGAGATCGGGCTGATGCGGGCCATCGGCTCCAGCCGCAAGCAGGTCAACCGCTCCGTGCTGGTGGAGGCGGTCCTTCTCGGCGTCGTCGGCTCAGTGCTCGGCGTCGCGGCGGGCGTCGGCCTCGCCGTCGGACTGATGAAGCTGATGAGCGCGGTGGGCATGGAGCTCTCCACCAAGGACCTCACCGTCGCCTGGACGACCCCCGTGACCGGCCTCGTGCTCGGCGTCGTCGTCACCGTCCTCGCCGCGTACATCCCGGCACGCCGGGCCGGAAAAATATCCCCGATGGCCGCGCTGCGCGACGCCGGGACCCCCGCCGACGGCCGGGCCGGCCGGGTCAGGGCCGTCATCGGCCTGGTCCTCACCGCGGCCGGCGGAGCGGCCCTGTGGGCGACGACGCAGGCCGACAAGGCGACCGAGGGGTCGATGTCCCTGGGCCTGGGCGTGCTGTTGACGCTGATCGGCTTCATCGTCATCGGCCCGCTGCTGGCCGGTGTGGTGGTCCGGGCCCTCGGCGTCGTGCTGCGGCTCTTCGGCCCGGTCGGCCGGCTGGCCGAGCGCAACGCACTGCGCAACCCCCGGCGCACGGGAGCGACCGGCGCCGCCCTGATGATCGGGCTCGCCCTGGTGGCCTGCCTCTCCGTCGTCGGGTCGTCCATGGTGGCTTCGGCCACCGAGGAGCTCGACCGGTCGGTGGGCGCGGACTTCATCGTCCAGGACGGCGGCTCCGGTCGGCCGATCGTCCCCCAGGCAGCCGAGGCCGTGCACGCGGTCCCCGGCCTGGAGCACGTGAGCGACTACACCTTCGTCAAGGCGAAGATCACCGCTCCGGACGGTTCGACGGAGGACGAGGGCCTTGTCGCCGCCGATCCGACGTACCAGCAGGACGTCCGCCGCACGGCCGTCTCCGGTGACCTCGCCAAGGCGTACGGCAAGGACGCCATGTCCGTGGGCGACACCTACGCCGAGCGGCACGGCGTCGAGGTCGGGGACACCCTGACCGTCGCGTTCACCGCGGGCGGGACGGCGAAGCTCAAGGTCGCCGCCATCACCTCGGACGACACCAACATCGACCGTGGCGCGATGTACACCAACCTGACGACGGCCGCCTCCTACGTCCCTGCCGACCGGATGCCGCAGAACGTGGTGATGTTCGCCAAGGCCGAGGAGGGCAAGGAGAAGGAGGCCTACGCGGCTCTCAAGAGCGCCCTCGCGGAGTATCCGGTCTACCAGGTGCAGAACCAGGCCGACTTCAAGGAGACGCTGAAGGACCAGATCGGGCAGTTGCTGAACATCGTGTACGGACTGCTCGCCCTGGCGATCATCGTCGCGGTCCTCGGCGTGGTGAACACCCTCGCCCTGTCCGTGGTCGAGCGGACCCGGGAGATCGGCCTGATGCGCGCCATCGGGCTCTCCCGTCGCCAGCTGCGCCGGATGATCCGGCTGGAGTCCGTGGTCATCGCCCTGTTCGGCGCGCTGCTCGGACTGGGGCTCGGCATGGGCTGGGGCACCGCCGCCCAGAAGCTGCTCGCCTTGGAGGGCCTGGAGGTTCTGGAGATACCCTGGCCCACGATTCTCACGGTCTTCGCCTGCTCCGCGCTCGTCGGGCTGTTCGCCGCCCTCGTCCCGGCCTTCCGTGCAGGTCGCATGAACGTCCTGAACGCCATCGCGACCGACGGGTGAGCCGGTGGACGGGCGGGCCGGGCCGGAGGCCGGGGCCAGCCGGTGGTCGGGTTCATCCAACGGTCGTGGTGATTCAACGGTCGTGGTGATTCGACGGTCGGGTTGATGCGCTGGGCGGGTTGATCCGCCAGGCAGGTTGATCCAACGGTCGGGTTGATCCGCCGGCCCGGAGTCCGGTCGGCATCGCCGGACCGTCCCGGTGCCACCGTAGGATGACCGGCAGGCCCCGGGGCGTTCCTCCAACCGCCCCGGGGCCGAGCCGTTCCCTCCCTCAGCGCCCCTCGGCGGGCTCCCGCCCCGCCGCTCAGGGGGCCTGCCGCCCCGAGGTCTCCGAGCCGGGCCGCGCCGTCTTCGTCGCTTCCGAGCCGGGCCCAGCCGCCACCTCCGAGCCGGGCCCAGCCGCTTCCGAGCCGGGCTCAGCGCCTTCGAGCCGGGCCGCGCCGTCTTCGCCGCTTCCGAGCCGGGCCCAGCCGCCTGGGAGCCGGGCCCAGCCGCTTCCGAGCCGGGCTCAGCGCCTTCGAGCCGGGCCCAGCCGTCTTCGCCGCTTCCGAGCCGGGCCCAGCCGCCTGGGAGCCGGGCCCCGTCCCGCGGGGGAGGAGCCGCCGCCTGTGCTCCGGAACCGGAGTCGCTCCCTCAACTCCCGGGCCGGGGAGCCCTTCCCGCTCCGGGCCCCCGAAGCACGGCGGCGCGTGTCAGGTTGTTGCACGCGGTCGCGGTGGCCCGTGCAGCAAGCTGACACGGCGGGCCCTCTCGTGGCGCGTTCCGCGCTGGCATCGTCGTCGGTGCCGGGACCACCCGGCGCCGACACCACAGCCGGAGGGGAAACGTGTCCAGTTCTTCGCTTTCGCAGAAGCAGCGCCACCGGGTCCGAGCCGCCTCCCTCGTCGCCGGGCTCGCCCTCGCCGCCGTCACGTTCGCCCCCGGGACCGCGTCTGCGGCCACCGGCCCCGCGGACCTGCCCGCCACCCCCGAGCACATCGCCCGGCTCGTCTGCACGGAGCTGTCGGGCCTCATCGGTCACCTGCCCGCGGAGTCCGGGCCGGTGCGGGTGTGCAAGCTCGTCAACGGCTGGGACTAGGACTGCCCGGCGTGATGCGGTTTCAGCTCCTGGGCCCGCTGGCCCTCGCGGACGGCCCCGACACCGTCGTCCTCCAGCCCTCCAAGCCCACGATCCTCCTCGCCGCACTTCTTCTGCACGCCAACTCCACTGTCTCCGCAGACTACTTGCAGCGCGCGGTGTGGGGTGAGGAGCAGCCCGCCACCGCCAGGGCCGCCCTCCAGACCTGTGTGCTGCGGCTGCGCAGACTGTTCTCCAAGCACGGGGTGGTCCGCACCTCCATCGAAGCGGTGCCCGGCGGCTACCGGATCACCGCCGAACCCCCCACGCTGGATCTCCTCGGCTTCCGCGACCAGGTGAGCCGGGCCGCCACCCTGGGCCGGGACCCGGAGGCCGAGCTCTACACCCTCAAGGACGCCCTGTCGCTCTGGCAGGGCTCGCTCCTGGCCAACGTCCGCTCCGACGTCCTGCACCGCGACGAGGTGCCCCGACTCGTGGAGGAGCGGCTGCGAGCGGTCGAGCGGGTCTGCGACCTGTTGCTCGGCCTGGGGCGCTGCGGCGAGGCGCTCGGCGACCTGTGGACCGCTACGCGCGTATACCCCGGGCATGAACGCTTCCATGAACAGCTCATCGAGGCGCTCTACCGCACCGGACGCCAGTCCCAGGCGCTCGCCGAGTACCGCAGAGTCAAGGGCTTCCTGTTGGAGGAGCTGGGTGTGGACCCCTCGCCCTCCCTCCGGCGACTGGAGCTGTCCATCCTGCGGGGCGAGGACCTCGGGTCGGGTGACCCGGCGGCCCCCCGGGTCATCCGGGGCGAGACCGTGGCCCCCACGGCCATCGCCCCCGGCCCGCTCACCGCCCCCGGCACCGGGCCCGTCCCCGCCGTACCGCACTTCACCGGGCGGGCGGCCGAGACCGAGGCGATGGCGGCCCGCCTCACCGCACCTCCGCCCCCCGGCCCCGAGGGGCGCCGGCCCCTCACGGTCCTGGTCTCCGGGGCTCCGGGGATCGGCAAGTCAGCCCTGGTGCAGCATGTCGCCCAGCGGGTGGGGGACGCCTTCCCCGCCGGGCAGTTACTCGTCAGGATGACCCGCCCGGACGGTGAGCCCCGTACGGTCGACGAGGTCGCCGCCGAAGTGGCCGCCGCCCTCGGCTCGTCGCGCGACGGCGGCCGTGCCCTGCTCGTCCTGGACGACGTGGTGGACGCCGACCAGGTGCGCCCGCTGCTCGTGCCCCCGGCCGGGGCCCCCGGGGGGCAGCCCGTCGGGCCGGACCTCGCCGTCGTCGTCACCAGCCGGATGGGGCTCGGCGGACTCATCGCCACCCACGGAGGCTGGGTGCAGCGGCTGACCGCTTTCGCCGAGGAGGAGTCGGCCGCCCTGCTGCTGGCCGCCCTGGGGGTCGAGCGGGTGGAGGCCGAACCGCGTGCGGCGCGTGAACTGGCCTCGCTCTGCGGGCACTTCCCGGCCGCCCTGAGCATCCTCACCGCCCGGCTGCTGACCCGCCCGGGGCTGCGGCTCACCGACGCCGTCGACTGGCTGGGCGACGACCCGCTCGCCCGGCTCACCCTGACCGACTCACCCGACCACTCGGTCGCCGGTCTCTTCGACCGGGCCCTGGACCGGCTCGACCCCCGGCTCACCGAGGCCTTCCTGCGGCTCGCGCAGGGCCCGCCGGAACTGCTGGCGGCCCAGGCGGACCCGGGCGCCGGCCACGGAGCCGTCCCCGAAGCCGTACGGGAGCGGCTGGCCGACGCCGGACTGCTGGAGGACGGCCCGCCGGGCCCGTACCGCATCCACGACCTGCTCCGCGCCCACGCACGAAGAACCTCCCGGATTCGTAACCGCCGCACAGAGAAGGTGTGATCCCCATGGCCGAGAGTGCCGCACCCGCCGCTACCCCAGCCGCCCCCGCCGAACCTCCCGCCCCGGCCGCCGCGTTCGACGCGCTCGCCGGGACCCGGCCGCGCATCCGCCGGGACGTGCTGTTCACCGAGACCCCCGGCGGGGTGCTCTTCCACAACGCCGACGGCGGCTTCCACCTCACCGGCCGCACCGCCTACCGCTTCGCCTCCCTCGTCGTCCCCCACCTGACCGGGCAGCACCGGCTGGCCGAGCTGTGCGCCGGATTCGGACCCGCGCAGCGGGCGATGGCCGCCGAACTGGTCAAGACCCTGTACGCGCGTAGCTTCGCCCGGGACATCCCCGAGACCTCTTCCGCCACGGACGCCCTCGGCGAGGAGAGCGCCGAACGGTTCGCCGCGCAGATCGCCTACGTCGACCACTACGCCGACGACGCCCCCGCCCGCTTCGCCCGCTACCGCGCCACCCGCGTCGCCGTCCTCGGCGACGACGAGACGGCCCGCTGGTGCGTGCTGAGCCTGCTGCGCAACGGCTGCGCCCGCGTCGGGGCCCTCCCCGGCGCCGCGTCCGGCGACGTCGCCGCCGAAGCCGCGGCCGTGGGCGCGGACATCGAGCCGATCGCCGGGACGGACGCCGGCTGGGCGGACCTGGACGGGTACGACGTCGTCGTGGTCACCGGCGCGGGCGCCGGGGCGCGCACCCACCGGCTGCTGGCCGCAGGGGTGCCGGAGGGCGCCACCCTCATCCCCGCCTGGCTGTTCGGCCGCCGCCTGGTCGTCGGGCCGCTGGCCACCGCCTCCTCCGCCGGCTGCTGGTCCTGTGCGCTGCTGCGCCTGGGCGGCAACGTCGACGCCGGAACGGCCGCCGAGCTGTGGAGCGAGGCGTCCGGGGCCGTGGCGACGTCGGACGACGCCCTGTCAGGTCCGGTCGCCGCGATGGTCGGCAACCTCGTCGGATACGAGATCTTCCGCCTGGCGACCGGGGCGCTGCCCGCGGAGACGGCGGGTCACGTCCTCGTGCAGGACCTCGCGTCGCTGGACGTGATGGCCGAACCGGTCCACCCCCACCCCCGGTGCGCCCGCTGCGCCCAGCTGACCGCCGACGAGCCCCCGGCCGCCCTGCCCGACGCGCTCGCGCTGCCCGTCACCGCGACCGTGGAGACCGCCCGCGACGCGGAGGACCTCGTCGACACGTTGAACCGGACCGGCACGGCGCTGGTCCGCCGGCACACCGGGGTCTTCCGGCGCTACGACGACGAGGAGCTGACCCAGACCCCGCTGAAGCTCAGCCGCGTCGAAGTGGCGCTCGGAGGAGGGGAGCGCCGCCGGATCGCCGCGTTCGACGTGCACCACCTGGCCGGGGCGCGTACCCGGGCGCTGTACGCGGCGGCCGAGGCGTACGTCGAGCACCTGGCGCCCCTGACGGGCGTCACCGGCGGCGGCGCGGGCGCGGCCGGCGGGTCGCGGGTGCTGGGGCCGGAGGCGTTGACCACCGGCGGCGGCACCGGGGCCGCGCCCACCGCGTGGGCCGTCGCGACCTCCCTGATCGGCAAGGACCCGGTGCGGGTGCCGGCCGCGGCCCTGCGCCCGTTCGGGCCGCGCAACCGCGACCGGGTCCACCTGGCGAGCCGCGCCGGTTCCGGGGCGGGCGGCAGCGCGGCGGAGGCGGCCGGCCAGGGGCTGCTGTCCGCGCTGGCGCACGACGCCCTGCTGCGCGCGGTGCGGGGGGCCACCCGGGTGAGCCCGGTGGCGGTCGGCGGCGACGACCCGGAGCTGGTGTTCCTGCTGAAGTCGGCCGGCAACCTGGACATCGCCGTGGACCTCCTGGACCTGGGTGAGGCGGACCGCACCTCCTCCCACGTGGTGCTGGCCCGCGAGGCGGACGGCCCGTTGGGGCAGGGCCGTTGGGCGGTCGGGGCCGGGCTGTCCCGGCGTACGGCGACCGCCTGCGCCCTTCGCGACCTGCTCGGCCAGGCACAGCTCGCCGCAGAGGACCCTCAGGCGGCGGTCGATCTCGGCGACCCGCTGGTGCCCGACCTCGCCGCCGCGTCGATCGCGGTCGGCGGCCGGTCCGTCGCCGCGGACGCGGCCATGACCACGTTCGACGCGGTGCTGGACCGACTGCGGTCCGCCGGGCGCGACGCCCTGTACGTGCCGACGACCCCGGCGGACCTGCCGGCGGGCGGCATCAGCACCGCCCGGGTGCTCCTCACGGTGGACGGCGAGGGCGGTCCCGATGCCCGTTGAGACCCGACCGCAGGCCCCGGAGCGCGGGGCGTCCGTACCGAGCGGCGCCCCCGTGCTGGCGGAGTCCACCCGGCTGCTGGCCCGGCTGCTGGGCGAGGGGCTGGCCCGGCACGGCGGGGCGGCGGCCACGGCCGTGCCGGACGTCGCCCCCCTCGGGGTGCGCGACGCGTTCGCGGCCGGCGACGGCGTGCCGGGCGGGCGGGTGCCGGTGCGCTTCTACGGGCGGCACGCCGTCGTCGGGCCGCTGCCCACGGCGGACGACGCCGGGCCGGGGCCCTGCGTCCGCTGCCTGGAGCGGCGTTGGCAGGGGGTGCGTTCCGTGGCCCTGCGCGAGGCGCTGGAGCTGGGCTCCGGCACCCGGGCGGCGGGCCCGTCCCCGTACATCACGCCGTTCGCCGCGGAGGCGCTCGCCGGGGTCATCGCCGCGCGTCTCCAGGGCGGCGGCCCCGCCACCGGGGCGTTCCCGGCCGTGCACCTCGTCGACCTCCAGACCCTGGGGGTGCGCCACTACCCGCTCGTCCCCGACCCGGAGTGCCCCGCCTGCGGTCGCCCGGAGCCGGACTGCGACGAGGCGGCGGCCCTCGCCCTGCGGCCCGCGCCCAAGCTGCGGCCCGGCAGCTTCCGGGTGCGGGACATCGGGGACTACGAGCTGCCCGTCGAGCCGTACGCCAACCCGGTCTGCGGCTCGCTCGGCCCCTCCGTAGTCCAGGACGTCGCCTCCACCTCCACCTCCGCCACCATCGGCTGCTTCTCGATGCGTTCGGGCCCCTATCTGCGCGAGACGTTCTGGGGCGGCCACGCCGACACCTTCGCCGAGAGCGTGCGCATCGGGGTGCTGGAAGGGCTCGAGCGGTACGCCGGAATGCGCTCGCGGGCCAAGCGCGCCCAGGTGCGGGCCAGCCTGGACGGGCTGTGGGCGGACGGCCGGGCCGTGCTGGACCCGCGCGTCTGCGGGCTCTACTCCGAGGACTTCCACCGGGCCAACCCCCGCGTCCTGCCCTTCACGTCGGACCGGGAGATCCCCTGGGTGCGCGGCTGGTCGCTGCGCGACGGGCACACCGTGCTGGTCCCGGAGGTGCTGACGTACTACCACGCGCCCGGCCTGGAGAACCGGTTCGTGCAGGAGAGCTCCAACGGTTGCGCGTCGGGCGGATGCCTGGAGGAGGCCGTCTACTTCGGGCTGATGGAGGTCGTCGAGCGGGACGCGTTCCTGCTCTCCTGGTACGGGCGGGCCGCGCTGCCCGAGATCGACCCCCGCACCAGCCGCCGCCCGGCCACCCGCCAGATGGTGGACCGGCTGGAGATGTACGGCTACGAGGCCCGGTTCTTCGACACCCGGATCACCTTCCCGATCCCCGTCGTCACCGGTGTCGCGGTCCGCCCCGACGGAGGGCCCGGCCGGATGTGCTTCGGCGCGGGGGCCGGGCTCGACCCGGAGGCGGCGCTCGCCGGGGCGCTCTGCGAGATCGCCACCGACGCCGTCAACCTCCAGGGCCGCACCGAGCGCGACGAGGACCGGCTGCGGGCCATGGCGAGCGACTTCACCAAGGTCGAGGCCCTGCACGACCACCCGCTGGCGTACGGCATCCCGGAGATGGGCGACCACGCCGACTTCCTGCTCGGCGCGCCCGGGGCCGTACGCCCGCCGGCCCGCTCCTTCGACGCGCTGTACGAGGGCGGGGAGCGGCCCCTGCTGCCGGTCTCCGACGATCTGCGCGAGGACCTGGAGCGGTGCGTGGACGCCGTCACCGCGGCCGGGTTCGACGTGATCGTCGTCGACCAGACGATGCCGGAGCAGCGGGAGCTGGGGCTGCGGACCGTGAGCGTCATCGTGCCGGGGCTGCTGCCGATCGACTTCGGCTGGAGCCGCCAGCGCGCCCTGGGCATGCCCCGGCTGCGCACCGCCCTGCGCGAGGCGGGTCTGCGGACGGCCGACCTCACCGACGCCGACCTCAACTCCGCGCCGCACCCGTTCCCATGACCGCGCCCGCGCCGCCCCCTCTTCCGCTGTGACCAAGGAGCTCGCCATGGGATACGCCCATGAATACGCCGACGCGATCATGCATCGCGGCCGGGTCCCGATGGACCCCGCGGACTACGTGCCGAACTGGCAGGACGGCCCCCGCAAGGCCAAGTTCTACCCGGGCGTGGACGCCTTCCCGCTGCCCGACGCCCCCTACCCGGCCGACGCGACGCTGGAGCGGGGCCTGCACGGGGACGGCGGCGGGCAGGGCGCGGCGTTCGACCTTTCCTCGCTCTCCGGGATGCTCCGCGACTCCTACGGGCTGACCGGCCGCCGCCTCGGCGTCCAGGCCAACACTGACCTGAACGCGCTGCCCTTCTATCCGCTGGCCAACTGGTCGCGCGGCTCCGCGTCCGGCGGCGGGCTCTACCCGGTGAGCGTGCACTGGGTGTCCGGGCCGAGCGGGCCCGTGGCGCCGGGCGTGCACTACTACTCCACCCGCCACCACACCATGCAGCGGCTGCTCACCGGTGACGTCTCCGGGCAGGTGCGGGAGGCGCTGGGGAAGGACGCGCCGGGCGCGGAGACCGACCAGTACCTGGTGCTGGGCGTCAAGTACTGGCAGAACTCCTTCAAGTACAACAGCTTCTCCTTCCACGCTGTCTCCATGGACCT
The DNA here is from genome assembly GCF_037137275.1 of Streptomyces pratensis. Lineage (GTDB taxonomy): Bacteria > Actinomycetota > Actinomycetes > Streptomycetales > Streptomycetaceae > Streptomyces > Streptomyces pratensis_B. Next base: position 64,227 of record NZ_JBBBEN010000091.1, read on the forward strand.
CGGGGCCTGCCTCCAGACCTGGCGGATGTGGGCCGCCGCCCGGGGGCTGGCCGTGGAGCCCGCGCTCTGGTTCGACGAGGAACGCCTCGCCGGCCTGCTCGGGGTCGACCCGCGCGAGGAGGGCGTCTTCGCCGTCGTCCCGCTGAAGTGGGCCGGCTCTTCGGTGCGCCCGGCCGGGGCGGCCCGCGCCGCCTCCGCACGGGTGCGCCGCAAGGACGTCGAGCGCTCCAGGACGGTGCTCTCCTTCGACGCGCTGCTCCGCATGCAGGAGGCCACCTCTGCCGACGCCGCCGCCCGGCCCGCCCCCCACGCGCTGGACCCCGCCGCCGCGCACCCGGCCGACCCCGCGCTCCCCGAGGCGGTGCTGCCGCCGGCCCGGCCGCTGGAGGCCGACGTCCGCACCGCCCTGCGCGCCCGCCGCAGCAGCTTCGGCCGGTTCGACGCGCAGAGGCCGGTCACCGGCGACCGGCTGGCGGCCTGCCTGGCCGCCGCTGCCGCGGGGTCGCGGCTCGGCGGGGACACCGGCGGGGCACGGCTCGCGAAGCTGTACGCGTTCGTCAACCACGTCGAGGGGCTCGCCCCGGGCTCGTACGCCTACGACCCCGGGGCGCGCACTCTGAGGAGGGTCAAGGAGGGCAGGCCGGGGGAGTTCCTCCAGCGGAACTACTTCCTCTCCAACTACAACCTGGAGCAGGCCGGAGCCGTCCTGGTGCCGACCGTCCGCACCACCGCCGTCCTGGACGCGGTCGGCGACCGGGGATACCGGCTGGTCAACGCCACGATCGGGGCCATCGCCCAGTCCGTCTACACCGCCGCGGCCGCCGCGGACCTCGGCTGCGGGGTCGCGCTCGGTTTCGACAACATCTCCTACATCGAGGAACTCGGCCTCGAAGGGACCGGAGAGGCCCCCCTGCTGATCATGATGGTCGGGAACGAGCGCCCCGCCCCCGCCGACTTCCGCTACGAGATCGCCTGAGGGGGCGCCGACCATGAGCGACACCGTGAACTTCGCCGTCACGCGGCCCGCCTTCATGCTGCGCGTCGCCGGGCTCCCCGTCGACAGCGTCCGGTCCCTGCGCTGCCCGGACAGCCGCCGCTGGGCCGACGACGTGCTGGACGCCACCGAACAGCTGGCGCTGCTGGCGGAGAAGACCGGCGACCGGCTGCACGGGCTGATCGGCGGCAGCGACGACGAACCGCTGCGCCGCGCCCTGCTGAAGCTGCGCCGGGACGTCTTCAACAACCGGCTGCCCGATCCCGATTCCGCGAGGAGCGCGCTCGACCGGGTACGGGCTCTGGACCCGGCCGCCGCCACCGCCCTGGCCCACTGGCTGACCGGGCGGCGCGCCCTGGACGAGCGGCGCGGGGCGGGGGCCGCCCTGCTGGCCGCGGAGACCGGCCGCAGCCGCGAGGAGCTGGCCCGGCTCGCCGGTCACGAGCGCCTCCGCAAGGGGCTGCTGCTGGCCTCGCCGACCCTGGACGACCAGCTCGACGTCTACCGCGAGAAGGCCGCACGGGCCGGGGCGCGCCCCGACAAGAAGCAGCGCAAGATCGAACGCTCGCTGCTGTCCTACCTCTACCGGACCGCCTGCAAGACCAGCCCCTTCTCCACGTTCACCGGCGTCGCCCTCGGCACCCTCGGCGGCTCGAAGGGGCTGCGGGTGGAGGTCGAGGAGGAGTGGCGCACCCAGGTCCGCCTCAACGTCGTGGCGCTGGGCCGGCTCGTCGACGCGGTGATCGCCGACCCGGCCCGCCGGGCCGACCTGCCGGTCGCCCTCGCCTCCGGCTGGGGGCGGGACGACGACCGGGTCCGCTATGTGCGGCGCTGGGTCACCGCGGGCGACGACGACACCGCCGTCACCTTCGACGCGGTGAAGGACCGGCTGTTCTTCCTGCGCCGCAGCGGCACCCTGGAGCGGTTGCTCAGCCTGTTCGAGGAGCGCGGCGCCCTCCGGTACGGGGAGCTGGTGGCCTGGCTGGAGCAGGACCGCGGGGCCTCGCGCGAGGAGTGCGAGCAGTATCTCGGGGCGCTCCTGGACGTCGGCATGGTCCAGGTGCCGTGTCTGCGCACCGAGGTCCACGACACCGACCCGCTGGGCGCGTTCCAGGCGGCGCTGCGCGGCCTGGAACGCCCGTGGGCCGACCGGCTCGCGGACCGGCTGGACGAGCCCGCCGCCCACATCGGACGCTTCGCGGAAGCCGCCCCGCACGAGCGGCGCGCCCTGCTGGAGGCGGTGCGGGCGGGGCTGCGGACGGTCCAGGAGGAGCTGGGGGCCGAGCGGGCCAAGGTCCCGCAGACCCTGCTGTACGAGGACGCGGCGGCGGGCCGCGGCGCCGAGCTGGACCCGGTGGCCTGGCGGGAGCTGGCGGCCGGGCCGCTGGCGGCGGTCGAGCGGGTGCTGCCCGCCTTCGACCTCACCCTGCCGCAGCGGATCACCTTCCAGGGCTTCTTCCTGGCCCGGTACGGGCGGGGCGGGCGCTGCGACGACCTGCTGAAGCTGGTCCACGACTTCCACGAGGACTTCTTCGACCAGTACATGACGTTCACCGCCACCCGCACCGCCTACGACGCCGACGGTGTCTACGTGCCGGAGGTCAACTGGCTGAAGCTGCCCCGGCTGCGGGCCCTGGACGAAGCCCGCCGCGCCTTCACCGCCCGGATGGGCGCGCTGTGGGAGAAGGCGGAGCCGGGTGCCGCGGAGGTGCGGATCGACGGCGCGTTCCTCGACGCGGTCGCCGATGAACTCGACGGCATCGCGCCCGCCTTCACGCCGATGAGCCACCACGTCCAGATCGCCGACCGGCCGGACGACCCGCTCGTCGTCCTCAACCGGTCCTACGGCGGGGTGTCGTTCCCCTTCAGCCGGTTCACCCAGCTCTTCGACGGGCTCGACGAACGGCTGCTCGCCGACACGGACGCCATCGTGCCCGGGGGCGCGGTCCTCGCGGAGGTCACCGGCGGCCCGGTCACCAGCAACCTCAACCTGCACGGACGGCTCCTCCCGTACGAGATCGTCTGCCCCGGCGAACGCGGCACGCTCCAAGAGCGGTTCCAGCTCTCGCTGGAGGACCTGTACCTCGTCCACGACGCAGAGGCCGACCGGCTCGTCCTGCGCTCGGTCCGGCTGGACCGCGAGGTGATCCCCGTCTACCTCGGCTACCTGGTCCCGCTGGCCCTGCCGGAGCTGCCCCGCACCCTGCTCATGCTCTCCCCGACCTCGATGGCCCCGCTCAACGTGTGGGCGGGCGTCCCCGAGGGCGAGCCGCACGGCGGGGTCACCGGGCGGCCCCGGGTGCGGCACGGCTCGCTCGTGCTGAGCCGGCGCAGCTGGAGCGCGCCGGCCGCGGTGCTGCCGCTGCTCCGGCCGGGGACCCCGGAGGACGAGTGGTTCCTCGGATGGCACGCGTTCCGGCGCGCCCACGGCCTGCCCGACCGGGTCTTCGCGACCGTCTCGGACACCGGGGCCCGGGGCGCCACCGGGGCCAAGCCGCAGTACCTCGACTTCGACAGCACGCTGTCCCTGTCCGCCTTCGAGGCGCTGATCAAGACCCCGGGGGCCCGCGTGGTCCTCCGGGAGATGCTGCCGGACGAGGACGCGCTGCACACCGTCTCCGGCCACGGCCGCCATGTCGCCGAACTGGCCGTGGAAACGGCCGTACCCGCCCGCAGGAGGACCTCATGACACCCCCCGTGACCACCGCGACGGCCGCCGGTGCCTGGCAGGCCACCCACGTCTTCTACGCCGCCAACCCCCGCCCCTTCCTCCTGCACTGCGTCCGTCCGCTGGTGGCGGAGCTGGAGGAGGAAGGGCTGCTCGCCGGGTACTTCTTCATCAACTACTGGCTGGAGGGGCCCCACGTACGGCTGCGCCTGAAGCCCTCGTCGCCCGCCGCGGAGCCCGAGGTGGCCCGCCGCACCGAACAGGCGGTGGACGCGTTCCTGGCGGAGCGGCCCGCCCTGTACGAGGTCGACTCCGGGTTCCTCAACGACTTCTACAACACCCTCTTCGAGATCGAGTTCCCCGGCGGCGAACGCGGCCACTTCACCGACGAGCGGGGCCGGATGAACCTGCGCCCCAACAACTCCCGTCACCGCGAGCCCTACGAACCGGAGTTCGGGAAGTACGGCGGGCCCGCCGGGATCGAGCTGGCCGAGTGGCACTTCCGGCACTCCAGCGATCTGGTGATCGACGCGCTGGCCACCAAGAACCTCCATCTGCGCACGGTGCTCCTGGGGACGGCCGCCCAGTGGATGATGGTGATCTCCTCGACCTTCCTGCCCGAAAAGGGCGAACTGACCGGCTACCTGAGCGACTACTACACGTTCTGGCACCGCGCGTTCCCCGGCACCGGCTTCATCGGCACCGACGAGTACGACCGCAACTACGCCCGGACGGCCGAGGGGCTCCGCGACCGCTTCGACCGGATACGCGCCGCCACCGCGACCGGGCCGGACGCCCCGGGGCCCGGCGCGCTGCCCGGCTCCCTCGCGGGGTGGGCCGCGCACTGCGCCGAACTCCGCGACCGGGCCCGCAGACTGGCCCTGGACGGGGACCTCGTCTTCCGGTCCTGGGACGGGGAGAGGGACGAGCGGGTCACCGACCCCGCCGCGGCCCTCCCGCTGCTCCTCTCCCCGTACATGCACATGACGAACAACCGGCTCCATGTCACCATCCAGGACGAGGCATACCTGAGCCACGTCCTGGGCCGGGTGCTGGGGGAGTCCGCGTGAGCGCGTCCGGGGCCCTCGCCGGCTACCGGCCCGCCCTGCGGCCGCGCGTGCTGCTCAGCGACGGGCTGCTCGACGGTCCCGCCACCGTCCACCTGATCAAGGACCCCGACAGCGGCAACTCCTTCAAGGTCGGGCCCAAGGAGCACTTCCTCATCGCCCGGATGGACGGCGAGCGGAGCGTCGAGGAGATCGGCGCGGCCTACGCAAAGCAGTACGGGCGCCGGCTGGGCGACCCCCACTGGCAGCAGATCCTGGCCCTGCTCGGAGCCCGGGGCCTGTTGGAGGGGACGCCCGCCGCTCCCGCCGCGGCGGCAGAGCCCGCGCCCCGGACCCTGCTGCGCGGCACCCTGCGGCTGGTGGCCGACGCGGACGCCACCACCGCCGGGCTGCACCGGGCGGTGGGCTTCCTGCTGTCGCCCGGCTGGGCGGCGCCGCTGCTGCTGCTCGTCCTGGCGATGGAAGCGGTCGTCGTCGCCCGGTCCGGTGAACTCCTCCTCGCGGTACGCCACATGCTCACCAACCCGGTGCTGCTGACCGGCATCGCGGCCCTGCTGTGGCTGAGCACCGCCCTGCACGAACTCGCGCACGGTGTGGTGGCCCGGCACTTCGGCGGACGGGTCGCGGAGATCGGACTGCGGTGGCGGCTGCCCGCCGTCATCATGTACTGCACCGTCGACGACTACCCGTATCTCGGCAGCCGTCGGCACCGCATCGCCACGGCGGCCGCGGGCGCGGTCATGAACCTGGTCTTCCTGCTCCCCTTCTGCGCGCTGTGGCTTTTCGCACCGCTCGACGACGCCACCCGCGACGCGCTGGCCGCCCTGCTGCTCCTCGGCAGCGTCCAGGCGTTCGCGATGCTCGTGCCGCTGCCGCCGCTCGACGGCTACAAGATCGTGAGCCAACTGGCCGGAGCCACCGGCCTCGCCGCGTCCACCGGCTCCTACCTGCGGCTCGCCGTCCGCCGGGACCCGCGGGCGGCGGCCTACCCGCGCCGGGCCAAGGCCGTCTACACCGCCTACGGGGCCGGCGCCCTGCTCGTCCTCGCCGCCGTCGCCGCGGCGGTCGTCGTGGGCGTCCACCACCTGCTCACGACCTGATGTCCCCCCCCCTCCAAGGAGAGTTCCATGACCCCCACCCCCTCCTCCCGCCCGGCACAGGACCCCACGGCCGCCGTCGTCCTGGACGACGTCCACAAGGCGTACGGCGCCACCCGGGCGGTCGACGGCGTCTCGCTGACCGTCGGGCGCGGCGAGTTCTTCGGGTTGCTCGGCCCCAACGGGGCGGGCAAGACGACGGTCGTCGAGATCATGGAGGGGCAGCGCCGGGCCGACGCAGGGACGGTGACGGTCCTGGGCCAGAGCCCCTGGCCCCGCAACACCGCGCTGCTGCCCCGGCTGGGCGTGCAGACCCAGGCCTCCGCGTTCTTCGTCCGCCTGACCGCCCGCGAGCACCTGGCCACCATGGCCGCCCTCTACCGGTGCGACGCGGCCGCCGCCGAACGCGCCCTCGCCTCCGTCGGCCTCACAGAGCAGGGCTCCACCCGGGTCGACGACCTGTCCGGCGGCCAGCGCCAGCGGCTCGCCATCGCCTCCGCCCTGGTCCACGACCCCGAGCTGATCTTCCTGGACGAGCCGACCGCCGCCCTCGACCCGCAGGCCCGCCGCTCCTTGTGGGAGGTGCTGCGCGGCCTGCGGAGCGAGGGCCGGACCATCGTCTACACCACCCACCACCTGGACGAGGCCGAGGCGCTGTGCGACCGGGTCGCGATCATGGTCGCCGGCCGGATCGCCGCCCTGGACAGCCCCGGCCGGCTCATCGCCGCCTCCAGCCCCACCACCCGCCTCGTCGTCCCGGCGGGCCGCCTCACGCTGGAGCGGGCCCGTGCCATCGAAGGCGTGGACCGGGCGAGCGAGGAGGGCGGGGCGATCGTGCTGGAGACCCTGGCCTCCGGCCGGGTGCTGTCCGCGCTCGACCAGATCACCGGCCTCCAGGGCGTGCAGACCCGCACCGCGAGCCTCGAAGACGTCTACCTGGACCTCACCGGCGCCGGCGCTCCGCAGCCGTAAGGCCCACGCGACGCCCCCCGCCCGCGCAACGCCCTCCCCGCAGCCGTAAGGCCCTCGAACCGTCGGCCCGCCCCACCCCCAGCGATACGGAGACACCCCGATGAGCGCCTACGCCGCGCTGAGCCAGGCCGGATACCGGGCCTACACCCGCGACCGGACCACCCTCTTCTTCACCTTCGCCTTCCCCCTGATCTTCCTGGTGGTCTTCGGGCTGATCTTCCACGGCCAGACGGTCGAGGAGAGCGGCAAGCCCTACATCAACTACATCGCGCCCGGCGTCCTGTCCTGGGGAGTCGGCAACGCCGCCGTCTTCGGCGTCGGGTTCGTCCTCATGCAGTGGCGGCGGGACGACATCCTCCGGCTGATCCGGATGACGCCGACGCCCGTCTCCGCCGTCCTCGCCTCCCGCTACGTCCTGGCACTCGGCATCGGAGCCGTCCAGGCCGTGCTGTTCGTCGCCGTGGCGCTGCTGCCCTCCTTCGGCCTCGAACTGGACGGCCGCTGGCCGCTCGCCCTGCCGGTGCTGGTCCTCGGCATCACCGCGTTCCTGGCGCTCGGCGTCATCGTCGGCAGCTACGCCAGGACCCCGGAGGCGGTCGCCGCCGTCGCCAACTGCCTGATGATCCCCATGGCGTTCCTGTCGGGCTCGTTCTTCCCGCTGGACGCGATGCCCGGATGGATGCAGAGCCTCTCCCGGGTCCTGCCGCTGCGCTACCTCAACGACGGGGTCTCCGGGGCCCTGACCGGCGACGGCTCCCTGAAGGACATCGGCGTCGCCTGCGCGGTGCTCGCCGGATTCGCCCTCGTCCTCGGCGCGGTGGCGCTGAAGACCTTCCGCTGGAGCGACAAGTCATGACCACGACCACCACCCCGACCGCCCGCCCCGCCCCGCTCGACGCCGGGCGCGCCCGGCTCCAGTCCGCGCTGACCGAGCGCCACGCCCGCCTCCGCCCCACCGAACAGCTGCCCGCCCCCTACGTCGTTCCGCTCGGGGCGGCCGACACCCTCGGCTTCGGCTGCCCCGACCCGTACGCCGACGCCCGCCCCGCCGCCAACGTCCAGCTGACCTCCCGGGCCGTGCTGATCGGCCCCTGGGGCGGCGGGACCGGAACCGCCTGCGGGCAGTGCCTGGCGATGCGCTGGCAGCGGCTGCGCAGCCGCTCCGAGCGCGAGGCCCTGGAACTGGGCTTCGCGCCGCACGGAGCCGTGCACTGGCCGGTGCTCACCGACCACGCGGTGGACGCCGTCTGGGCCGCCTACCAGGCCGTGCTGCCCGGCCGGCGCTCCCTCCCCGAGGCCACCGCGGCCGACCGGGCGCTGCCCCGCGTCACCCGGGTCGACCTCGTCACCCTCGCCACGGCCACCTTCCCGCTGCTGCCAGAACCGCTCTGCCCCGCCTGTGTGCACGAGGTTCCCGACACCGCCGACGCGGCCCGCATGGAGCTGGCGCCCGCCCCGAAACCGGACCCCGACGGCTACCGGCTGCGTTCCCTGGACTCCTACCCCCTGCCGACCGCCGCCCTCGCCAACCCGGTCTGCGGGGCGCTCGGCTCCGACACCTGGATCAACCCCGCCTCCACGACCACCGCCCCGGTCGCCGGGACCCACTTCGTGCGCGGATACGCCGGGCTCAACGACGTCACCTGGAGCGGCCAGGCCAACCGGTACGCCACCAGCCGCACCCTCGCCCACCTGGAGGGCCTGGAACGCTACGCGGGCACCCACCGCCGCCGCGGCGCCTCACCGGTCGTGGACTCCTACGCCAACCTCGCCGGGCAGGCCCTGAACCCCGCGGACTGCGGCTTCTACGCCCCCGAGACGTACGCCGCCGACCACCTGGTCAGCCCCTTCGACCCGGACCGGGCGATCCCATGGGTCTGGGGCCACTCCCTGCGCGAGGACCGGCCCGTCCTGGTCCCCGCCCGGCTCGCCCACTACAGCGCCGGGGTCGAGGCCGACAACTTCGTCTTCGAGTGCTCCAACGGCTGCGCGACCGGCGGCAGCCTGGAGGAGGCGATTCTCTTCGGGCTTCTCGAACTCGTCGAGCGGGACGCCTTCCTCCTCGCCTGGTACGGCCGCGCCCGGCTCACCGGGATCGACCTCACCACCGGCACCACGCCCGCCGTGCGCTCGATGCTCGACCGGGCCGCGCTGCACGGCTACGACGTGCACGCCTTCGACACGCGGATGGACCTGGCGGTCCCCGTCGTCACCGCCCTCGCGGTGCGGCGCGACGGCGGTCCCGGCACGCTCTCCTTCAGCGCGGCGGCCGGCTTCGACCCCGCCGGCACCGTCGAGGCGGCGCTGTCGGAAGTCCTCACCTACATCCCGCACCTGCCCTACCAGGTGGCCGAGCGGCGCTCGGAACTGGAGGCCATGGAGCGCGACTTCGGCAAGGTGCTGCATCTCAAGGACCACGCCCAGCTCTACGGTCTGCCCTCGATGACCCGGTACGCCGCCGAGTACCTGGACCCGGTCGACGTCCTCCCACTGGAGGAGGCGTTCGCCACCTGGCAGCCGCTGCGCCCCCGGACCGGCGACCTGCTCGACGATCTGTGGCTGCTGCGGGCCCGGTTGACGGACGCGGGGTACGACGTGATCGCCGTCGACCAGACCACGCCGGAGCAGCACCGGATGGGCCTGCACACGGTGTCCACCCTCGTCCCCGGGCTGCTGCCGCTGGACTTCGGCTGGGCCCGGCAGCGGGCCCTGACCATGCCCCGGCTGCGTACCGCGCTGCGGGCGGCGGGGCGGCGGGAGGACGACCTGCCGGAGGCGGAGATCAAGGCCGCCCCGCATCCGTTCCCGTGACGCCACACGCGCCGGCCCCCTCCGGTGGGCGGAGGGGGCCGGCGCGCCGACGCGGCGGACTGGACGTCAGGCGCTGCAGGAGGTGGTGCTGGTGGTGCTGGAGCAGGTCGACGTGGAGGAGCAGGACGTCGAACCGGCGAGGACGACCTCCGACGCGTCGGAGTAGTCCGAGATCTCGAAGGTCTCCGACTCCAGCTCCAGGATCTCGTCGGCGAGGGTGGCGAGCTCGGTCTTGGGGGCCATGGTGTTCTCCCTGGTCTCGTGGGGACCGGCCGGCGGCTCCGGCCCGGTGTTCCCGGTGCTGCGTCCATTGCAGGGGCGGCCGCTGTCAGATCGGCCGCGGTTTCGCTGTCACTTCGCTGACGCCGGGTGACAGCGCGACGGCCCGGCGGCTGACAGCCGTACGGATCAGGCTCACGGAGAGAGATGAGGTGCGAAGTGGTCACAGCGGCGACACCGGCGAACGACGGGGACGACGGCACGGACGGTGACCGGGGCGGAGCGAGCGGCGGCGGACCGGGGCCGGACGGCGACGGCCGCGCGAAGGGCGACGCACCGGGGCCCGTCGGCGAGCGCCGTACGACGAGCGGCGTGCGGGGGCCGGACGGCCACCGCCGCGACGCCGGCGGCCCCGGGGCGCCCGGCCCGCCCACGGCTCTGCCCCGCCCCCTGCTCCACGACGCCCTCCAGCTCTACCTGGATCTGCACGCCCACCCCGAACTCTCCGGCCACGAGCACCGCACCGCCGGCCGCCTCGCCGCCCGGCTCACCGACCACGGCTGTACGGTCACCCGCTCCGTGGGCGGCGGCCACGGCGTCGTCGGGGTGCTGCGCAACGGGCCGGGGCCCACCGTGCTGCTGCGCGCCGAACTCGACGCGCTGCCCGTCACCGAGGCCACCGGGCTGCCGTACGCCAGCACCGTGCCCGGCGTCATGCACGCCTGCGGGCACGACCTGCACCTCGCGGCGGTCTCCGGGGCGGTGGCGCTCCTCGCCGCCTCCCGGGCCGACTGGCGGGGCACCGTCCTGGTCGTGGGCCAGCCGGAGGAGGAGACCCTGACCGGGGCCAGGGCCATGCTGGAGGACGGCCGGCTGTACGACCGCTTCGGCGTCCCCGACGCGGTCCTCGCCCAGCACGCCGCCCCGCTCCCCGCGGGCACGCTGGCCCACGCGCCGGCCGGGGGCCCGCCCCTGATGGCGGGGAGCGTCGCCGTCGAGGCCGTCCTGCACGGCCGGGGCGGACACGCGGCCACCCCGCACCTCAACCTCGACCCGGTCCTGATGGCCGCCGCCGCCGTGCTGCGGCTGCGGTCCGTGGTCGCCGAGACGACCGCGCCCGGCGAACAGGCCGTGCTCACCGTCGGTTCTGTCCGGGCCGGCGAGCGCGGGAACATCACCCCGGACAGCGCCGAACTCTCGCTCACCATCCGCGCGTTCACCGAAGCGGCGCTCGACCGGCTGGCGGCCGCCGCCGAACGCGTGCTCCGGGCCGAGGCCGCCGCGTCCGGCGCTCCGCGCGCCCCCGCCTTCACGGTCACCGCCCGCTCGCCCGCCCTGTGCCCCGACCCGGGCCTGACCGCCGCGGTGCGCGGGGCCCACGAGAGGCTCCTGGGGCCCGGCCGGGTGCTGGACTTCTCGGCGTCGGCGGCGACCGAGGACGTCCCGCACTTCGCGTCCGGGGGCGTGCCGGTGGCGTACTGGATGCTGGGGACCGCCGGGGCGGGGCCCTGGCGGGCCGCCCGCGCCGGCGGGGAGCCCGTACCGCCCAACCACGCCCCCGGCTTCGCTCCCGACGTCGCGACCGCCCTGCCCGTCGGCATCACCGCCCTGGCGGCGGCGGCCCGTCAGGCGCTGCGCCCGGGGCCCGACGCGGGCACGGACGCCGACACGGACACGGAGGCGACCCGATGAGCCCCGGGCGGGCGGGCGTCGCCGATGTCGTCGTGGTGCGCCGCGACCGGGCCGCCCCGACCGGGTGGACCACCGTCGTACGGCTGCTGGGACTGCTGCCGGGGCACTGGGCCTGCCACCCAGAGGTCGGACGGGACCGGGTGACCCTGCGGGTCGAGCTGGCCGGGGCGACGGACGCGTCGGCGGTGCGGCGGGCGGTGTCCTGCGTGCTGGCGGACACGGCGCTGCGCGGCTGGACCGAGGGGCCCTGAGGGGCGGGCCGGGCGGTTCCTGGCGGCTCCAGGCCTGCCCCCGGCCCGGGGACCCGGCCCGGGGCGGTCCGGTGGACCGCGGGGGCGGGGTCCGGGTCAGATCCAGCCGCGCTCGCGGGCCAGCAGCGCGGCCTGCGCCCGGCTGGCCGCGCCGAGCGTCTGCATCAGGTCCGCGACGTGCCGCCGGTAGGTCCGCACCGACACCCCCAGCTCCCGCGCCCCGGCCTCGTCCTTGCCCACGGTGCACATGGAGACGAGCACCCGGCGCTCGATGCCGGAGGGGGCGGGCACGGCCGGGTCGTCCCCGCCCTCCCCGCCGCCCGCGGGGGGCAGGTCGTCGGCCTGCTCCCAGATCCGGTCGAACAGGGCGATGATGTTGGAGACCAGGCCGCTGCGGTGGGCGACCAGCGCCCCCCGGGAGGTGTCGCGCGGGTCCAACGGGACGAGCGCCGCCCGGCGGTCGTAGACGAGGAGCCGTTCCGTGGTGTCCGCCGTCACCCGGATCGCCGCCCCGTGCTCGGCCAGCTCCCGCAGGTAGGCGGCGGTGGGCGGGTCCTGGAGTGCGACGCTGGAGACGACGTTGCGAATCCGCACCCCGCGCCGCAGACAGCGCAGGTCCAGCGGCCGGGAGCGGGCGATGTTCTCCGCCGACAGCCTGGCGTAGGGCTCCACGGAGAGGATCTCGTCGCGGGCGAAGAAGGCGAGGTCGTCGATCCGGTTGCGGATCTGGGCCAGCCCCTCCAGCTGCTCGATGCCCTGCGGCGGGGGCGTACGGGCCGCCTGCTCCGCGCGTAGACCGTCAATGACGTGGCGCGATCGGGTGACGCGCTGGAGCTCCTGGTGGAGCGCGTGCAGCCGCAGGTCCACCAGCCGGGTGAGGGCGACTTCGGGGTCCGCGGGGAAGATCCGCTGCTCCGCGTCCTCGGCGTGCAGGAGCCCCAGTTCCTGGAGCCGGGCGATCCGGGCACGGGCGTCCCAGGGCCGGGAGTGCAGCAGGAGGTGCAGGTCGTCGGCGCTGGTGCCGGGGTTGCGCAGGAAGTGCCGGTAGATCTCTTCCTCGGCCTCCGGGACCCCGAAGACAGACATCTCGTTCTCGTCCACGTACGCCCCCGATGCCTGATGCCGCTGTGGCCGTGCACCGCGAGGGATCGCCCCGCGGCACTGGTTGCGGCCGCCGGTCGCCCCACCCGTGCCTGTGGCTGTGCTGCCGCCCGTGCGCTGGTCCTGCCGTGGTGCCGTCCGGTGCACCTGTTCGTGCAAGGGTTGGCAAAAGAGTAGACGGTGGGATCACTCCTGTGAGGATCTCGGACCCAACTGTGTGAGATGCGGAGATGAACGGTGGGCGACCGGCGGCGAGCGGGCGTGTCGGCGCGACGGACGGCGGCGTACGGTACCCCGCGTACCCCGTGCGCGCGAGGCTCCCCGCGGGTCCGCGGAGGCGGTGGCGCGCGTGCGGGAGGGCCCGGCGGCCCGCCGGTTCCGGACGCGGCGAGCACCCCAGGGTCGTACGCTGGAACCCCCGGCCCGTCCCACGTGTCGGGTCCTTCGCGTTGCCCCCGGCAGCAGCCGGATGCTGAGAACACCTGATCACCCGGACGGAAAACCCATGAGTCTGCACGGTCTGCTGGATGTCGTCGTTACGGACCCGGCCCTCGCCGAGGCGGTGAAGGCCGCCGGGGACGGGCACCGGAGCCACGTCGATCTGGTGGGCCCGCCCGGCGCCCGCCCCTTCGCCGTGGCCGCCCTGGCCCGGCGCACCGGCCGGACCGTGCTGGCCGTCACCGCGACCGGCCGGGAGGCCGAGGACCTGGCGGCCGCGCTGCGCACGCTGCTGCCGCCGGACACCGTGGCGGAGTTCCCGTCCTGGGAGACCCTGCCGCACGAGCGGCTCTCGCCCCGCTCCGACACCGTGGGCCGCCGCCTCGCCGTGCTGCGGCGGCTGGCCCACCCGCGCGCGGACGACCCGGAGACGGGCCCGGTCTCGGTGGTCGTCGCGCCCATCCGCTCCGTGCTCCAGCCGCAGGTCAAGGGGCTCGGCGAGCTGGAGCCCGTAGCCCTGAGCAGCGGACAGAGCGCGGACTTGGGCGCAGTGGTGGACGCCCTGGCGGCCGCCGCCTACGCGCGGGTCGAACTGGTCGAGAAGCGGGGCGAGTTCGCCGTCCGCGGCGGCATCCTGGACGTCTTCCCGCCGACCGAGGAGCACCCCCTTCGGGTGGAGTTCTGGGGCGACGACGTCGAGGAGATCCGCTACTTCAAGATCGCCGACCAGCGGTCCCTCGAGGTCGCCGCGCACGGGCTGTGGGCGCCGCCCTGCCGGGAGCTGCTGCTGACCGACCAGGTGCGGGAGCGGGCGGCGGTCCTCGCCGAGGCCCACCCGGAGCTGGGCGAACTGCTCGGCAAGATCGCGGAGGGCATCGCGGTCGAGGGCATGGAGTCGCTGGCCCCGGTCCTGGTCGACGACATGGAACTGCTGCTGGACGTCCTGCCGAAGGACGCGATGGCACTGGTCTGCGACCCGGAGCGGGTCCGCACCCGGGCGGCCGACCTGGTCGCCACCAGCCAGGAGTTCCTCCAGGCGTCGTGGGCGGCGAGCGCGGGCGGCGGCGAGGCCCCGATCGACGTGGGCGCGGCCTCGCTGTGGGGCATCGCGGACGTCCGGGACAGGGCCCGCGAGCTGGGGATGATGTGGTGGTCCTTCTCGCCGTTCGCCGCCGACGCGGCCGACCACGACGACGACACCCTCCAGCTCTCCATGCACGCCCCGGAGGCGTACCGGGGCGACACCGCCCGCGCCCTGGCCGACACCAAGGGCTGGCTGGCCGACGGCTGGCGCACGGTCTACGTCACCGAGGGCCAGGGCCTCGCCGCCCGCACGGTCGAGGTGCTGAGCGGCGAGGGCATCGCCGCGCGCCTGGACCCGGACCTGAGCGACATCACGCCCTCCCTGGTCCACGTCTCCTGCGGGGCCATCGACCAGGGCTTCGTCGACCCGGCGCTGAAGCTCGCCGTGCTCACAGAGACCGACCTGACCGGCCAGCGCTCCGCCACCAAGGACCTGGGCCGGATGCCGGCCCGCCGCAGGAAGACGATCGACCCGCTGACCCTGGAGGTCGGCGACTACATCGTCCACGAGCAGCACGGTGTGGGCCGGTACGTGGAGATGGTGCAGCGCACGGTCCAGGGCGCGACCCGCGAGTACCTCCTCGTCGAGTACGCCCCCGCCAAGCGCGGCCAGCCGGGCGACCGGCTGTACATCCCCACCGACCAGCTGGAGCAGGTCACCAAGTACGTCGGCGGTGAGGCCCCGACGCTGCACCGGCTCGGCGGCGCGGACTGGACGAAGACGAAGCAGCGGGCGAAGAAGGCGGTCAAGGAGATCGCCGCCGACCTGATCAAGCTCTACTCCGCCCGGATGGCGGCCCCCGGCCACGCCTTCGGCGCGGACACCCCCTGGCAGCGGGAGCTGGAGGACGCCTTCCCGTACGCGGAGACGCCCGACCAGCTCTCCACGATCGCCGAGGTCAAGGAGGACATGGAGAAGACGGTCCCGATGGACCGGCTGGTCTGCGGCGACGTCGGCTACGGCAAGACGGAGATCGCGGTCAGGGCGGCCTTCAAGGCGGTCCAGGACGGCAAGCAGGTGGCCGTGCTCGTGCCGACGACCCTCCTCGTCCAGCAGCACTACGGCACCTTCACCGAGCGCTACGCCCAGTTTCCCGTCAACGTGAGGGCGTTGAGCCGCTTCCAGTCGGAGGCGGAGTCCAGGGCCACCCTCGAAGGGCTGAAGGAGGGGTCCGTCGACCTGGTCATCGGCACCCACCGCCTGTTCTCCTCCGAGACGAAGTTCAAGGACCTCGGGCTGGTCGTCGTGGACGAGGAGCAGCGCTTCGGCGTCGAGCACAAGGAGCAGCTGAAGAAGCTCCGCGCCAACGTGGACGTGCTGACGATGTCCGCGACGCCCATCCCCCGTACGCTCGAGATGGCGGTGACGGGCATCCGCGAGATGTCCACGATCACCACCCCGCCGGAGGAGCGCCACCCGGTCCTCACCTTCGTCGGACCGTACGAGGAGAAGCAGATCGGCGCGGCGGTCCGCCGCGAACTGCTGCGCGAGGGGCAGGTCTTCTACATCCACAACCGGGTCGAGTCCATCGACCGGGCCGCCGCCCGCCTGCGCGAGATCGTCCCGGAGGCGCGGATCGCCACGGCACACGGGCAGATGTCCGAACAGGCACTGGAACAGGTGGTGGTGGACTTCTGGGAGAAGAAGTTCGACGTGCTGGTCTCCACGACCATCGTCGAGTCCGGCATCGACATCTCCAACGCCAACACCCTGATCGTGGAGCGGGGGGACAACTTCGGGCTCTCCCAGCTCCACCAGCTGCGCGGCCGGGTGGGCCGTGGCCGGGACCGCGGTTACGCCTACTTCCTCTACCCGCCGGAGAAGCCCCTCACCGAGACCGCCCACGAGCGCCTCGCCACCATCGCGCAGCACACCGAGATGGGGGCGGGCATGTACGTGGCCATGAAGGACCTGGAGATCCGCGGCGCGGGCAACCTCCTGGGCGGCGAGCAGTCCGGTCACATCGCGGGCGTCGGCTTCGACCTGTACGTCCGCATGGTCGGCGAAGCGGTGGCCGACTACCGGGCCCAGATGGAGGGCGGCGCGCAGGAGGAGCCGCCGCTGGAGGTCAAGATCGAGCTGCCGGTCGACGCGCACGTCCCGCACGACTACGCCCCCGGCGAGCGGCTGCGCCTCCAGGCCTACCGTGCCATCGCCTCGGCCTCCTCGGAGGACGACATCCGCGCGGTCCGCGAGGAGCTGACCGACCGCTACGGCCCCCTGCCCGAACCGGTCGAGAACCTCCTGCTGGTGGCCGGCCTGCGGATGCTGGCCCGCGCCTGCGGCGTCGGCGAGATCGTCCTCCAGGGCTCCAACATCCGTTTCGCGCCAGTGGAGTTGCGCGAGTCGCAGGAGCTGCGCCTGAAGCGCCTGCACCCCAAGACGGTGATCAAGCCAGCCGCCCACCAGATCCTGGTCCCGCGCCCGACGGCCGGGAAGATCGGCGGCAAGCCGGTCATCGGGCGCGAACTGCTGGCGTGGACGGGGGAGTTCCTGACGACGATTCTGGGGTCGTAACCGACGACCCCCGGGGGCGGCGGACCAGCCGCCGTCCCCCGGCCCCGGCGCGAAGATCAGTCCGGTGAGAGACCCGAACGCCTCCTCCGGGTCCCGGCCCTCCATCGCCTCGGCCAGGTCGCCGCTGAGCAGCAGGGTCGCGAAGCCGTGGCCCAGGGACCAGGCGGCCACCCCCGCCAGGCGGCCGTCCTCGCCCCGGCCGGTCGGCGGAAGGTCCGCCACGCCCGCGCGCAGTGCCTCGGTCGCCCGGGACCGGGCGGTCAGCAGGTCCGGGTCGTCGGTGCGATGGAGTGCGGCTGGAACAGCACCTGGAAGTGGCCGGGGCGCCTCGCCGCGAACCGCACGTACGCGACTCCCCGCTCCCGGAGGTCCGGCGCGCCGGACAGCGCGTCCGCGAACAGGGCGTATCCCTCGGCGGCCACGGCGGTCAGCAGGCCCGTGCGGTCCCCGAAGCGGTGCGCCGGAGCGGCGTGCGAGACGTCGGCCCGCCGGGCCAGGTCGCGCAGGCTCAGGGCCCCGGCCCCGGCCCCGGCGCCGTTCGTCGTGATGACGTCGAGGGCGGCGTCCAGGAGGAGTGGGGCGCGGGCCGGCGGCGGCTCCAGGAGCGCGGGCTGCCGGCGGCGGACGGCACGGCCACCGACACGGGGCGCGAGCTGCGCGCGAAGGCGGAGCTGCACACCGACGAGGAGGCCGCCGCGCCGTGGCGAGCCCTGGGGGAGACGGGGTGCGAGCGGCTGGCGGAACTGCCGGAAGGGCCCTGGCTGGAGGTCATCGGCTCGGGGATGCCGCCGGTGGAGAACACCCTCGGCATCGGGAAGGGGCGAGACCCGCCGCACGGCCCGTTCGGGCCGCCGCTGAAGGGCGGTCGCGAGGGCGGCCCCGGCGCGGAGGAGCCCCGTAGGATTCCCGGGGCCCGGCTCTCTCCCCGTCAGGACGGCACCACGTGATACCAACCCGTACGCACCGAGCGGCCCTGCCGGCGCTGAGCGCCCTCCTCCTCGCCCTTGCCGGCTGCGACGTCGGCGACCTGGCGGCCGAAGGCGGCGGCGCGAGCGGTGGGGCGGACGCCGGCGCGGGGGCCGCGCGGGAGTTCGGCGTCAGCCCGCTGGACAACCCCGACGGTACGAAGCCGGGCCTGGCGCCCCTCACCTCGCCGGCGGACCGGGCCGAGGCGCGCCGGCTCATCGAGAAGGTGGCCACGAAGGGGCGCGGCCCGAAGACCGGGTACGAGCGGGCTGAGTTCGGGTCCGCCTGGAAGGACCGGACGGACGGCATCCCGCTCGCCCGGAACGGCTGCGACACCCGCAACGACCTCCTCGCCCGGGACGGCAAGGACATCGAGCACCGCTCGGGCTCCGACTGCGTGGTGATGTCCCTGACGCTCAAGGACCCCTACACGGGCAGGACCATCGCCTGGCGCAAGGAGCGGGCGACGGAGGTGCAGATCGACCACGTGATGCCGCTGTCCTACACCTGGCAGATGGGGGCGGCCCACTGGAGCGAGGCGAAGCGGCAGCGGATAGCCAACGACCCGCTCAATCTGCTCCCGGTGGACGGCCCGGCCAACAACGCCAAGCGGGACTCCGGCCCCGCCTCCTGGCTGCCGCCGTACAAGCCGGTCCGCTGCTCCTACGCGGTGCGGTTCGCCCAGGTCTCAGTGAAGTACGCCCTCCCCGTCACGACCGCCGACAAGCAGGTCATGCTCGCCCAGTGCGCGGGCTGAGCCGGGAGCGGGCCGCTTCCGGCTGCGCCCGGCGGGCGCGGGCACGACCGGCAGTCGCCGGGGGCCGTGCCACGGCCCGGCCGTACGGACCGGCTCTGCCGTCGAAAAGCCCTGGTCGAGGCGGGGCGCACCTGGTTAGGGTCGGCCGGATGGAGCTGAACATCACCACGCTCGCCGAGCGCCCCGAACTCGTGGACGCCCTCGACCGGATGCCGGACACCTGGCCGGGCTTCCTCCTGGAGGACCTCGTCGGCTGGGCGCACTTCCCGCGCATCGCCGTCGAGTTCCCGCAGTACGTGCTGGTCGCCACCGACCCCGACGGCGTCGTGGTCGCCCGCGCCTACAGCGTCCCCTTCCGGCTGGACGCCCCCGGACGCGGGAAGCTGCCCGCCGACGGCTGGGACCGGCTGCTGCTCTGGGCGTTCTCGGACCTGCGGCGCGGGCGGACGCCGGACACCGTGGGCGCGATCGAGGTCACCGTGGCCACCGGGCAGCAGGGCAGGGGCATCTCCGGCCGGATGCTCGCCGCGATGCGCGCCAACGCCGGGCGGCTCGGCTTCCACGAGGTCGTCGCCCCGGTCCGGCCGAGCGGCAAGCACCTGCGGCCCGCGGTGCCGATGGAGGAGTACGCACGGCTCACCCGCCCCCAGGACGGGCTTCCCGAGGACCCGTGGCTGCGGGTCCACGTCCGCGCGGGCGGGACGGTGGATTCGGTCGCCCCCGCGTCGATGACCGTGAGCGGATCGCTCGCGCAGTGGCGGGAGTGGACCGGGATGCCGTTCGACGCCGACGGCCCGGTGGTGGTGCCGGGGGCCCTCGTCCCGGTGCACTGCGCGCCGGCCCACGGGTACGCGGTCTACACCGAGCCGAACGTCTGGGTGCGCCACCAGGTGTGACGCCGGGACCGCGAGTGCGGGGCGGCGGTCCTGCGGAGCGGGGGCGTCCGGCGCGGCCGGCCACACCCGCACATCTCCGGGCACATCCCCGACTCCTCCCGAATCGTTGGTCGAATCAGTGGCACAGGCCACCACCACTGCCTAACATCGATCACCGCAAGGCTTTGTGCACCGATGCACAAACTCTCCCCGGGAGGCTCCTTTGCACCGCCGTCGTCGCACCGCCCTCTCCGTCCTCGCCGCGACTCTCGTCGCGGCGCCGCTCCTCTCGGCCTGCGGCAACCAGGCCCACCCCGGTGCCGCGGCCGTCGTGGGCGGCGAGCGGATCGAGGTGTCGGCGGTCCAGGCACGTGCCGCGGACGTCCGCAGCGCTCAGGAGAGCTCTCCGCAGGCCACCCAGCTGGTGAACCAGTCTGGCCAGCTCACCCGCGCCAAGCTGCACGGCATGATCTTCAGCCGCATCGTCGACCGGGCCGCGGAGGACGCCGGCGTCACGGTCTCCCGCAAGGAGGTCCAAGAGATGCGGCTGGCCAGCCGCGCCCAGTACGGCGGCGAGGAGCAGCTGGCGTCGATGATGCTCCAGCAGCGCTGGGTCGCCCCGGACCAGATCGACGCCGACATGCGGCAGGAGGTCCAGTTGCCCAAGCTCGCGGAGGCGCTCGGCGCCGACCTCGGCACCCCCGCCGGACAGCAGGTCGTCGGCGAGGCGCTGACCGAGGCGTCGAAGGCGCTCGACATCGACGTCAACCCGCGCTTCGGCGCCTGGGACGACCAGAAGATGCAGCTCGGCGAGTACACCGCGCCCTGGATCACCCAGGTCACCGACGTCACGCCGCAGGGCGCCCGGACGGACGCCTGAGCCGTCGACCGGCGTCGCCCGGGACCCGCCCCCGCTCGCAGGGGGGAGCCCGGGCCCCTCGGGGGACCGGGTAGGTTCGCGGGGTGAACGCTGAAGCCCCCGGTGACCCCGGCCGCATCGTCCTGCTCACCGCCAGCCACCGGGTCGCGCCCGGACTGCTCTCCTGGCCGGCCTGGCAGACGCTGCACGCGGCGGACCGGGTCCTGTGCGCCGACCCGGACCACCCGCAGCTGCCCTACCTCCGCGAGGCCGGCGTCCGCGTCGAGCACGCCGCCCTGTCGGCCGGCGAACTCGTCGACGCCTGCGCGGGCGGCCGGAGCGTCGTCGTCCTGGCCGGCGGCGAGGGCGACGCCCCGCTCACCGACGGCCTGGCCCGCCTGGGCGGCTCGGGCCGGGTGCGGATGCCGGACCTGGAACTGCTCCCCGGCTCCTACGACCTGCCGGGCGCCCGCCTGCTGGACCTGGTCCAGGTCATGGACCGGATTCGCCGCGTGTGTCCGTGGACCTCGCAGAAGACCCACCGGGGCCTCGCCAAGTACGCCATCGAGGAGGCGTACGAGCTGGTCGAGGCGATCGAGGACGGCGACCGGGACGAACTGCGCGAGGAGCTCGGCGACGTGCTGCTCCAGGTCGTCTTCCACGCGCGCATCGCGGAGGAGCACCCCGAGGAGCCCTTCGCCGTCGACGACGTCGCGGGCGGCCTCGTCGAGAAGCTGATCCACCGCCACCCGCACGTCTTCGGCGACGAGAGCGCCGAGACCCCGCAGGACGTGCAGGCGCACTGGCTGCGCACCAAGGCGATCGAGAAGCAGCGCACCTCGGTCACCGAGGGCGTCCCCCTCGGCCAGCCCGGCCTGGCCCTCGCCGCGAAGCTCGCGAGCCGTGTGCGGTCCGCCGGGCTCGACGTCCCCCTCCCCGAAGGCGACACCATCGGCTACGAACTCCTCGCCCTCGCCGTGGCCGCAGAGGCCGACGGCGCCGACCCGGAGGCCGCCCTGCGCGCGGCGGCCCGCGTCTACCGCGACGCGATCCTGGCGGCGGAGCGCGACGCGGGTTAGGGGGTGTCCTGGTCGCGCGCGTTGTTCTGGCCGGACAGGAGGGCCGCGTCCGGCAACGCGCCGGCCCGTCAAGACGCCGAGGAGCTGCGGGATGTCTGGGAAGTCCCGACCGATACCGTCGTGGAGTGAACGACAGCCCCGCCGACGCCCCCGCCACGCCCCCACGCCCCGCCGACGCCCCCGCCACGCCCCCACGCCCCGCCGACGCCCCCGCCACGCCCCCGCACCCCCACGACGCCTCCGCCCCGGCTGCCTGCCCGCACAGCGTCAGAGCCCCGCAGGCCCCTGCCCCCGAGCTCTTCACCTGGGAGTTCGCCACCGACCCGTATCCCGCGTACGCCTGGCTCCGGGAGCACAGCCCCGTGCACCGCACCGCCCTGCCCAGCGGGGTCGAGGCCTGGCTCGTGACCCGGTACGGGGACGCCAGGCAGGCGCTCGCCGACGCGCGGCTCTCGAAGAACCCCGCCCACCACGCCGAGTCCCCGCACGCCAAGGGCAAGACGGGCATCCCGGGGGAGCGCAAGGCGGAGCTGATGACGCATCTGCTCAACATCGACCCGCCGGACCACACCCGGCTGCGCCGGCTCGTCTCCAAGGCGTTCACTCCCCGCCGGGTCGCGGAGTTCGCCCCCCGCGTGCAGGAGCTGACGGACCGGCTCATCGACGACTTCGTCGAGGAGGGGAAGGCCGACCTGATCCACGACCTGGCCTTCCCGCTCCCCATCTACGCCATCTGCGACCTGCTCGGCGTCCCGCGCGAGGACCAGGACGACTTCCGGGACTGGGCGGGCATGATGATCCGGCACGGCGGCGGGCCCCGCGGCGGGGTCGCCCGGTCGGTGAAGAAGATGCGCGGCTACCTCGCCGAACTCATCCACCGCAAGCGGGAGAACCCGGGTGACGACCTCATCTCCGGGCTGATCCGGGCCAGTGACCACGGCGAGCACCTCACGGAGAACGAAGCCGCCGCGATGGCCTTCATCCTGCTGTTCGCCGGCTTCGAGACGACGGTGAACCTGATCGGCAACGGTACCTACGCCCTGCTGCGCCACCCCGAGCAGCGCGCCCGGCTCGAAGCCTCCCTGGAGGCGGGGCAGAGCGGGCTGCTGGAGACCGGGATCGAGGAGCTGCTGCGGTTCGACGGGCCGGTGGAGCTGGCGACCTGGCGGTACGCGACCGAGCCGCTGACGCTGGGCGGGCGGGAGATCGCCGCGGGGGACCCCGTCCTGGTGGTGCTGGCCGCCGCCGACCGGGACCCGGAGCGGTTCGCGGACCCGGACACCCTCGACCTGTCCCGGCGTGACAATCAGCACCTCGGATACGGGCACGGCGTCCACTACTGCCTGGGGGCGCCGCTGGCCCGACTGGAGGGGCAGGCCGCGCTCGCCACGCTGCTGCGGAGGCTCCCGGGCCTGCGACTTGCGGCAGAACCTGCCGATTTGCGGTGGCGCGGCGGTCTCATCATGCGCGGACTGCGGACGCTGCCGGTCGAGTTCGAGCCGGGCCGCCGCAGCACGGAAAGTGACAGGCCGTCAACTCTGTGACTTTCACGTGATCTGCGCTGCATCGACTTGTGACACCCGTTCGAGTCCCGCTAGGTTCACCGTTCGACGCGTCGGGCGCCCGTCGTCCGTGCGTCACCTGCGGACCGACGCACGCGTGTGACGCCGTGCGCGGCAGCGGGTACTCGCTCGTCAGTCGCACGGAAGGCATACCCATGGGCTCCGCGAACGGCCGACACCGCCGCCCTCGCCAGGCACCCGCCATCGTCGTCGCCGCGGGGGTGACGGGATCGGCCATCGCCATCCCGCTGCTCGGCGCGAGCGGCGCACACGCGGCCGAGGCCACGACCTGGGACCGGGTGGCGGAGTGCGAGAGCGGCGGCATGTGGAGCGCCGACCTCGGCAACGGCTTCTACGGCGGGCTCCAGTTCTCGCAGGAGACCTGGTCGACGTACGGCGGCACGGACTACGCGCCCCGCGCGGACCTCGCCAGCCGCTCGCAGCAGATCGCCGTGGCCGAGAAGATCCTGGACGACCAGGGGCCCGGCGCGTGGCCCGGCTGCGCCGTGATCTCCGGCCTCGCGGCGGACGGCGGCCTGCCCGGCGTCGATCCGGGGGCCACGCCGTCCGACGCCCCGGCGGGCGAGGAGGGCGCCGCCCCCGTCGACGAGGCGGACGCGCCCGGGAAGGCGGACCCGACGCCCACGCCCGACGCCTCCGGGCAGGCGGACGCGGACCCCGCCCCCGACCCGTCCGGCGGCGCGGACGGCGTCGCGACGGGCGAGCGGGGCGACGGCTCCGAGTCCGACGGGGTCAGCCGTACGGAGAGGAGGGGCGCGGCCGCCGACGCCCCGTCCGCGCCCACCGCCCCGCCCGCCTCCGGGGCGGCCCCCGGAGCCTCGCAACCCTCCACGGCCCCTGACGCCTCGGCGGGCGGCAAGCACCGGGGCGCTCCCGCGCCGGAAGAGGCCGGGGCGGCGGGCCGGGAGGACGGCCTCCGCGAGTCCGGCCGGCACGCCTCACGGGGCGAGGGCGCCGCGCGGGACGGCGGCGCGGCCGTCGCCGGCGACTACACCGTGCGGGCCGGGGACAACCTCTGGTCGATCGCTGACGCCCAGGAACTCCCCGAGGGCTGGGCCGGCCTGTACGAGACGAACAAGGGCCTCATCGGCTCCGACCCGGACCTGATCCTGCCCGGCCAGAGTCTGGATCTCGGCCTTGGTCAGGGCCTGGACCAAGACGGCGTGCAAGGTTCGGGGCCGACAGCGCGCGACGGCGCGGAGGAGCCCGCCGACAACTGATCCATTTCGGGAGAACACCCCGAAAATCCCGGGCAGTTCAGAGGCCTATGTCCACTTTTGTGTAAGTGAGACATGGGTCTCTTTGCTTCAACTGGCGCGCGGCGTCCGCCTGGTCCGCGCACATCGCCTCCGACCTGCGGAAACGATCCGTCAGGGCCGTGCGCTAAGCGGCGATTGTTCTGTATGTCCATCTTTGAATGTCGGGGTTGCCTGTGTTTACGGTCGTAACTGCTCGCACCGCGGGCCCCGTCGACCGTCACGCCGAATCCTGCCGGCGGCCGAGGGGAACAGACGCGTAAAGCGCCGTAGGCAGGAGCGGGGGACCCAGGTAGGCCGCCGGGTCCGGACGGCCTCGTCGAAGGACGGGGACGGACGGGGACGGCTTGGGGTGAAGACGCGTGCAAGGTCATGCGTCCGGGCAACTCATCAGCCCGAACCCGACAGCTCACCTCGTAGGCGTCGGTGAGGAGATCCGTTCCATGCTGCTGAACAGCAAGGGCAAGCACCGCCGCCCCTCCAAGGCCGTCCGCATCGCCACCATGGCGGGTGTCGCCGGCGCCGCCGTCGCCGTCCCGCTGATGGGCGCGACCAACGCCTCCGCCGCCTCCGTCGCCACCTGGGACGCCGTCGCCCAGTGCGAGTCCGGCGGCAACTGGTCCATCAACACCGGCAACGGCTACTACGGCGGGCTGCAGTTCTCGCAGTCCAGCTGGGCCGCCGCCGGCGGTACGCAGTACGCCCCGCGCGCCGACCTGGCCTCCAAGGACCAGCAGATCGCCACCGCGGAGAAGCTCCTCGACATGCAGGGCCCGGGCGCGTGGGCCTGCGCCGGCGCCGGCGGTCTCACCGACGACGGTGTGGACCCGGGTGTGAACACCGGCTCCGGCCAGGCCGAGAGCAAGCCCGAGAGCAAGCCCGAGCAGGCGCAGCCCGAGCGCCGCGCCGAGCAGCCCACCACGCGCAGCGAGCAGCGCACCGCACCCAAGGCCGAGAGCAAGAAGGCCGAGAGCGGCAAGACCGTCACCACCCCGACCGGCGGGAAGGTCCAGAAGGGCGACGGCGAGTACAAGGTCGAGTCCGGCGACACCCTGAGCAGCATCGCTCAGCAGGAAGGCGTCAAGGGCGGCTGGAGCAAGCTCTTCGAGCTCAACGACGACATCGTCGAGAACGCGGACCTGATCTTCCCGGGTCAGCAGCTCCACCTGAAGTAACCGACGTCTCTCCTCCCCGGAGGGAGGGGGTCCGGCGGCCTCCTCCCTCGCACGGCCCCCCGGCCCGGTGCGCTCTCCCCCGTGCGCACCGGGCCGGGGCTGTGCGCGCACCGGGCGGGAACGAGCGGGCGTCCGTTCACCTCTTGTCATTACCGGTCAGTAGATTTCGAGAGATTTGTCCGTGATGCAGACTCTTGAGTCCTTTTTCGTCCCAGGAGACGGGCGGTCGGCCGACGGAGACGGTCCGGCCGGTTAGGCTCGTGTCGCAAGGCCACAGTGACCCTGCACAACCAGTGTCAGATCCCAGAAGGAGATGCCTCGTGCCGTCCATCGACGTCGTCGTTGCCAGGGAAATCCTCGACTCCCGGGGCAACCCCACGGTCGAGGTCGAGGTTGGCCTCGACGACGGCAGCACGGGCCGTGCTGCTGTTCCGTCCGGCGCCTCCACCGGTGCGTTCGAGGCCATCGAGCTTCGCGACGGCGACCCCAACCGCTACATGGGCAAGGGCGTCGAGAAGGCCGTCCTCGCCGTCATCGAGCAGATCGGCCCGGAGCTCGTCGGCTACGACGCCACCGAGCAGCGCCTCATCGACCAGGCGATGTTCGACCTGGACGCCACCGAGAACAAGGCCTCGCTCGGCGCGAACGCCATCCTCGGTGTCTCGCTCGCCGTCGCGCACGCCGCCTCCGAGGCGTCCGACCTCCCGCTCTTCCGCTACCTCGGCGGCCCGAACGCGCACCTGCTGCCCGTTCCGATGATGAACATCCTGAACGGCGGCTCGCACGCCGACTCCAACGTGGACATCCAGGAGTTCATGATCGCGCCGATCGGCGCGGAGTCCTTCTCCGAGGCCCTGCGCTGGGGCGCGGAGGTCTACCACACCCTGAAGAAGGTCCTCAAGGCCAAGGGCCTGTCCACCGGACTCGGCGACGAGGGCGGCTTCGCCCCGAACCTGGAGTCCAACCGAGCCGCCCTGGACCTCATCGTCGAGGCCATCAAGGAGGCCGGTTACGTCCCGGGCCGCGACATCGCGCTCGCGCTCGACGTCGCCGCGTCCGAGTTCTACAAGGACGGCGTCTACGAGTTCGAGGGCAAGTCCCGCTCGGCCGCCGAGATGACCGAGTACTACGCGGAGCTCGTCTCGGCCTACCCGCTGGTCTCCATCGAGGACCCGCTGTACGAGGACGACTGGGCCGGCTGGAAGGTCATCACCGACCAGATCGGCGCCAGGGTCCAGATCGTCGGCGACGACCTCTTCGTCACCAACCCCGAGCGCCTGGCCCGCGGCATCGAGGAGGGCTCCGCCAACGCCCTGCTCGTCAAGGTCAACCAGATCGGCTCGCTGACGGAGACCCTGGACGCCGTCGAGCTCGCCCAGCGCAACGGCTTCAAGTGCATGATGTCGCACCGCTCCGGTGAGACCGAGGACGTCACCATCGCCGACCTCGCCGTCGCCGTGAACTGCGGTCAGATCAAGACCGGCGCCCCGGCCCGCTCGGACCGCGTCGCCAAGTACAACCAGCTGCTGCGCATCGAGGAGATCCTCGACGACGCCGCGGTGTACGCGGGCCGCTCCGCCTTCCCGCGCTTCAAGGGCTGACGCCCCCCGGCCCGTCCCGGGCCGAGGGCAGAGCCTCCGTCCGTCCCCGCACCCGGTCCCGTACCGTGTGCGGGGACGGACGTGCGTAACGGGGAGGCGGGTGACATGGCCGGGAGGAACCGCGACCGGTTCTCCACCGCGACCAGGCTGCGGCTGCTCGGCGAGCAGACCGCGGCCCGGGTGTACCGCTCGCAGAGCCGCCGCCAGGACCGCCGCTCCCGGCTCACCGGCCGGGCCGCGTTCCTGGCGCTGATCGTCTGCTCCATGGTGGTGGCGCTCGCCTATCCGATGCGGCAGTACGTCTCCCAACGCGAGGAGATCGCCGAGCAGGAGAGGCTCTCGCAGCAGGCCGAGCGGCGCACCGAGGAGCTCCGGGACGAGAAGGCGCGGCTCCAGGACGACGCGTACATCATGCGCCTGGCCCGCCGCCACCTCCACTACGTGCTCCCCGGGGAGGTCGGCTACACCGTGGCCGACCCCGACGCGGCCGAGGACCGCCGTGCGGAGCCGGGCGCGAGCGACCGCCCCTGGCACGCGAACCTCTGGGACGGCGTCGACAGCGCCGACCGCGACTGACCGAAGACCGCAGCTCCCCTCCGGTGAGCTACCGAGCAGAACCAAGGCAGGCATGGAAACGCCCCCTCCGCAGACCGAGTCCACCCGGCCCACCGACGCGGACATCGCCGCGTTCGAGCAGCAGCTCGGCCGCCCGCCGCGCGGCCTGCGGGCCATCGCGCACCGCTGCCCGTGCGGCAACCCGGACGTGGTGGAGACCCAGCCCCGTCTGGAGGACGGCACGCCGTTCCCGACGACGTACTACCTGACCTGCCCCCGGGCGGCCTCTGCGATCGGGACGCTGGAGGCCAACGGCGTGATGAAGGAGATGACCGCCCGGCTGGAGGCGGACCCGGAGCTGGCCGCCGCCTACCGTGCCGCGCACGAGGACTACCTCGCCCGTCGCGACGCCATCGAGGTCCTGGAGGGCTTCCCGAGCGCGGGCGGCATGCCGGACCGGGTGAAGTGTCTGCACGTCCTCGTCGGCCACTCGCTGGCCGCAGGGCCCGGGGTGAACCCGCTGGGCGACGAGGCCATCGCGATGCTGCCCGAGTGGTGGGCCAAGGGCCCGTGCGTCGCGCCGTGCGGGGCTCCGGCGGCGAGTGCGGGGTGGACGGTGGACGAGAGCGACGGCGGACACTTCGCCGCCCGCCCCCTCGACGGACCCGCCGAGGGACGGGACGCGTGACGCGGGTCGCCGCCGTCGACTGCGGCACCAACTCCATCCGGCTGCTCGTCGCCGACGTGGACCCCGCCACGGGCGCCTTCGCCGAGCTGGACCGGCGGATGACGATCGTCCGCCTCGGCCAGGGCGTGGACAGGACCGGCCGGCTCGCCCCCGAGGCGCTGGAGCGGACCTTCGCCGCCTGCCGGGAGTACGCCGCCGTCATCGCCGAACTGGGCGCAGAACGCGTCCGCTTCGTCGCCACCTCCGCATCCCGCGACGCGGAGAACGCCGCCGAGTTCGTGGCCGGCGTGCTGGACATCCTGGGCGTCGAGCCCGAGGTGGTCACCGGCGACCAGGAGGCCCATCTCTCCTTCGCCGGGGCGACCAAGGAGCTGGCCGGCGGCGACGGCGTGGCCAAGCCGTACCTGGTCGTCGACATCGGCGGCGGTTCCACCGAGTTCGTCCTCGGCTCGGAGACGGTCGAGGCGGCCCGCTCCGTGGACATCGGCTGCGTCCGGATGACCGAGCGTCATCTGACGGCGGACGGGGCCGTGGTGGACCCGCCGACGCCCGAACGGATCGCCGCCATCCGCGCGGACGTCGAGGCCGCCCTCGACGTCGCGGAGCGCACCGTGCCGCTGACCGGCGCCGGCAGCCTCGTCGGCCTCGCCGGCACCGTCACGACGATCGCCGCGATCGCCCTGGACCTCGCGGAGTACGACTCCGAGGCCATCCACCACGCGCGGGTCCCGCTCGGCCGGGTCCGGGCGATCACCGAGCGGCTCCTGACCTCGACGCACGACGAGCGGGCGGCGATCGGCGCGATGCACCCGGGCCGGGTCGACGTGATCGGCGCCGGAGCGCTCGTCCTGCTCGCCGTGATGGAGCGGACCGGGGCCCAGGAGGTCGTGGTCAGCGAGCACGACATCCTCGACGGGATCGCCTGGAGCGCGGCCGGCTGACCCGCACGCCCCGCAGGGCCCCAGGGGCGCGTCGATCACCCCTGGGGGCTCCCGCTCAATCGCACTGTCACCTGCACCTTTGAGTGGTGGGCGGGCTCAGCGGGGCGATCGGCGACCCCCGGCGTCGGCGCGCCACGAGTAAGTTCGTGAACTTCTTCACAAGGAATCGCCCCCTGGAGGGCGAAGTTCGGGCCCGCGGGGGCCCTGAGGGGCGCTCGGGAGGTCGCGCAGTCGGCCTGGCGCACGGAGGTCGCTCGGAGCCGGCGCGGGCGACGCGGCGGTGGCCGGTCCCCGGTTCGGCGGTCAAGGGCCAGCTCACAAGCGGTGAACAACGTTTTCCACGGTGGTGTGGTTCCCCTCCCGGCCCATGACCTGGGTCACGCGGGCGGCGAAGTGTAGCAGAGGGGGGAACCATCCTTGTGAAGGGGCTCACGAGGTACCCCCCGGGGCGGGGTGGATACTCGATGGCATGAGCACCACGGAGCGTCCCAGGATCCTCGTTGTAGGCGGTGGGTACGTAGGCCTGTACGCAGCTCGTCGCATTCTGAAGAAGATGCGGTACGGGGAGGCGACCGTCACGGTCGTCGACCCGCGGTCGTACATGACGTACCAGCCCTTCCTCCCCGAAGCTGCCGCAGGCAGCATCTCGCCTCGGCATGTCGTCGTCCCGCTGCGACGCGTGCTGCCCAAGGCCGAGGTTCTCACCGGCCGGGTCACGACCATCGACCAGGACCGCAAGGTCGCCACCGTCGCGCCGCTCGTCGGCGAGGCCTACGAGCTGCCCTTCGACTACCTGGTCATCGCGATGGGCGCGGTCTCCCGTACCTTCCCGATCCCCGGCCTCGCCGAGCAGGGCATCGGCATGAAGGGCATCGAGGAGTCCATCGGCCTGCGCAACCACGTCCTGGAGCAGCTCGACAAGGCCGACTCCACGACCGACGAGGACGTCCGCCGCAAGGCGCTCACGTTCGTCTTCGTGGGCGGCGGCTTCGCCGGCGCGGAGACCATCGGCGAGGTCGAGGACATGGCCCGCGACGCCGCGAAGTACTACACCAACGTGAAGCGCGAGGACATGCGCTTCATCCTCGTCGACGCCGCCGACAAGATCCTTCCCGAGGTCGGCCCGAAGCTGGGCGCCTACGGCAAGGAGCACCTGGAGAGCCGCGGCGTGGAGATCTACCTCTCCACCTCGATGGACTCCTGCGTCGACGGCCACGTGGTGCTCAAGAACGGACTGGAGGTCGACTCCAGCACGATCGTGTGGACCGCCGGTGTGAAGCCGAACCCGGCACTGGCCCGTTTCGGCCTGCCGCTCGGCCCCCGCGGCCACGTGGACACCTCCGAGAAGCTCCAGGTGCAGGGCACCGACTACATCTGGGCCGCGGGCGACAACGCCCAGGTGCCGGACATGGTCGGCCGCCGCGCCGGCAACCCGAACGCCTGGTGCCCGCCCAACGCCCAGCACGCGCTGCGTCAGGCGAAGGTCCTCGGCGACAACGTCATCTCCGGGATGCGCGGCTTCCCGCAGAAGGAGTACAGCCACGCCAACAAGGGTGCGGTCGCCGGTCTCGGCCTGCACAAGGGCGTCGCGATGATCGTCATGGGCAAGGTGAAGATCAAGCTCAAGGGCCGTCTCGCCTGGTACATGCACCGTGGTTACCACGGCATGGCGATGCCGACCTGGAACCGCAAGATCCGGATCTTCGCCGACTGGACGCTGGCGATGTTCCTCAAGCGCGAGGTCGTCTCGCTCGGCGCCATGGAGACTCCGCGCGAGGAGTTCTACGAGGCCGCCAAGCCTGCTCCGGCTCCGGCCGCCGCCAAGTCGGAGGGCGAGAAGGCCAAGGCCTCCTAGCACCTCCGCCGGCCTCCCCGAGGCCGTGCCCCGGTCCGCCGGAGCACTCCGCACGATCCCGAAGGGGCCGTCCGCCATCCGTGGTGCGGACGGCCCCTTCGGGGTTCCCGGCACCGGTCCGCGCCGGGGGCCCGTGCGGGGGCGCATGGCCGGTTCTCGCCCCCCGCCTCCGCTTTGCCGTTTCCTTGCCCGGTAGCGGGATGACGGAGTGTGCGGGGAGAGTTGACGCGGACGTACCTCGCCGCGGCACCGGGGTGTCGCGGTGGGCTACGGGCATGTCTGTGCATCGTGCTTATCGGGGAAACACCACCACGGAGGTGTGCGCCATGGCAGAAGCCGCGTCGCGGCTGACCGCTCTCGCCGAGACGTTGCTCTCGGAACCCTTCCCGGTCCGCGTCCGGGCCTGGGACGGCAGCGAATCGGGGCCGCCCGGCGCCCCGGTCCTGGTGATCAGGGACCGCCGTGCGCTGCGCCGACTCCTGTGGAAGCCGGGCGAGCTGGGCCTGGCCCGCGCCTGGGTGGCCGGGGAGATCGACGTCGAGGGCGACCTGTACGAGGTGCTCGACCGGCTGGCCGGCCTCCTGTGGGACCGCGGCGCCGACGCCAAGGACGCCGTCCACCCGGTCCGCGACCCCGAGGTCCGCGCCTTCGGCCGCGGCCTGCTCGCCCTGGCGGGCCCCTGGCCGCCCCCGGCCCCGCCCGCGGAGGAGGTGCGCCGCCGCACCGGTCCGCTGCACACCAGACGCCGCGACAAAGAGGCCATCAGCCACCACTACGACGTCGGCAACGACTTCTACGCCCTGGTCCTGGGGCCGTCCATGGTCTACTCCTGCGCCTACTGGCAGGACGGCGGAACCCTGGAGGAGGCCCAGCGCGACAAGCTCGACCTGGTCTGCCGCAAGCTCGCCCTGAAGGAGGGCGACCGGCTCCTGGACGTCGGCTGCGGCTGGGGCTCGATGGCCATGCACGCCGCCCGCGTGTACGGGGCGCAGGTCACCGGCATCACCCTCTCCTGGGAACAGGCCGCCCACGCCCGGAAGCGGATCGCTCAGGAGGGCCTGACCGACCGGATCGAGATCCGCGTGCAGGACTACCGGGACGTCCGCGACGGACCGTACGACGCCATCTCCTCGATCGGCATGGCCGAGCATGTCGGGTCGGTCCGCTACCGGGAGTACGCCGACGACCTCTACGCCCTCCTGAAGCCCGGCGGCCGACTGCTGAACCACCAGATCGCCCGCCGGCCGGAGAGGGACGAAACGGCCTACCGGATCGACCCGTTCATCGACGCGTACGTCTTCCCCGACGGCGAACTGGCCCCGGTCGGCCGCACCCTGGCCACCCTGGAGGAGGCCGGGTTCGAGGCCCGGGACGTCGAGGCGCTCCGCGAGCACTACGCGCTGACCCTGCGCCGCTGGGTGGCCAACCTGGAGCGGAACTGGGAGGAGGCGGTGCGCGCCGCCTCACCGGGCCGGGCCAGGGTCTGGCGGCTGTACATGGCCGCGTCCGCGCTCTCCTTCGAGCACAACAGGATCGGCGTCAACCAGATCCTCGCGGTGCGGCCGGCTGCGGACGGCGGCTCCCGGCTGCCGCTGCGGGCCCGTGCCTGGACCGAGGCGGCGGGCGACTGACCGTACGGTCACTCGCCCGCCCGGCCCGGGCGGGGAGGACGGGCGAGGGGCCGCCGCACCCGCTGTCGCGGCGGTGCGCCGGCCCCTCGTCGTCCCTTCGGCCCCGGGAGCCCCGGGCGCCGGGTCACTCCGTCTTGATCGCCGTCAGCATGTTGAGCTTCGCGGCGCTGCGGGCCGGCCACAGGGAGGCCAGGACCCCCACCAGTGCGGCGAGCGCCAGGAACAGCGCCAGGCGGTCCCACGGCAGGACCAGGGCGTAGCCGGGGATCTCGTCGGCCAGCGTCTGACCGATCGCCCAGCCGAGGAAGACGCCCAGCGCCACCCCGATCACCGCGCCGAAGAGAGCGATGACGACGGCCTCCAGACGGATCATCCGCTTGACGCGACGGCGGTCGAGACCGATCGCGCGCAGCATGCCGATCTCCTGCTGCCGCTCGAACACCGACATCGCCAGGGTGTTGACGACACCGAGGACCGCGATCAGCAGGGCCATGGCGAGGAGCCCGTACATGATGTTCAGCGCGGTGTTCACGAAACCGCCGAACATGTCACGGATGTCCTGGCGGTCCATGATGCTCATCGCCGGGTTGTCGCCGAGCGCGTCCACGAGCGCCTGCTCGTTGGCCTCGCTCGCGCCGCCCTCCGTCTTGATCCAGATCTCCCGGATGTCGGAGCGCGAGCCGGAGCTGTGCCGGTCGGCGAGGTCCTTGGGGATCAGGAAGGGCGAGAGGAACTCGTTCTGCTCGTAGAGAGCGCCGATGGTCAGCTCGCCCTTCTCGTCGTCGTTGAACGTCACCGGGAGGGTGTCGCCGGTCTTCCAGCCGTTCGACTGCGCGGTCTCGGAGCCGACCGCGACCTGGCCGTCCTTCAGTGAACCGAGCGAACCGGAGACGGTCTTCAGGGAGAAGACCTCCTCCACGTCGCCCGGGGTGACGCCGGAGGCCGAGTGGGGTTCGCCGTCGACCTGGAAGTAGGCGGCCTGCTGCGGGGTCAGCGCAACGACGCCGTCGGCCTTGGACAGGGCTTTCAGCGCCGATTCGTCGAGCGAGTCGCCGCTGGCCATCGAGACCATGTAGTCGGCCTTGATGTTGTCCGTGGTCATCTTGTCGATGGCCTGGCCGAGGGTGACGCCGAGCACCGAGATCCCGGTGACCAGGGTCAGGCCGATCGCCAGCGCGGAGGCGGTGGCTCCGGTACGCCGCGGGTTGCGGACCGCGTTCTGCGAGGCCAGCTTCCCCGACACTCCGAAGAGCTTCTTCAGCAGCGGCCGCACGAGGGCGATGACCGGGCGGGAGAGCAGCGGGATCAGCACGATGACGCCGATCAGGGCGAAGAAGGCGCCGGCCGCGATCAGGTACCGGCCGTTGGTGCCGCCGGTCGCCGCGCCGCCGACGATCCCCGTCGCGCCGAGCAGGGTGATCACGCCGCCGATGGAGTTGCGGACGACCAGGGACTTGGTGGAGGCGGTGGCGTGCACGCTGCTCATCGCGGCCACCGGGGCGATCCGCGCGGCCCGGCGGGCGGGCAGCCAGGCGGCCAGCACGGTGATCAGGACGCCGACGGCGAAGGCGGAGCCCACGGCGGTCGGCGAGACGATCAGCGGCCCTGCGGGGATCTTGCCGCCCAGGAGCCCCATCGCGGAGCGCAGCCCGGTGGCGAGGCCGAGGCCCAGGAGGAAGCCGATGACCGAGGCGAGCAGTCCGACGACGGCGGCCTCGATCAGCACCGAGCGCTTGACCTGGCTGCGGGAGGCGCCGATGGCCCGCATCAGGGCCAGCTCACGGGTCCGCTGGGCGACCAGCATGGTGAAGGTGTTGGCGATGAGGAAGACGCCGACGAACAGCGCGATGCCCGCGAAGGCCAGCAGCATGGCGTTGAGGCTGCTGAGGCCGTTCTCGATCTGCTCGGCCTGCTCGTCCGCGAGCGCCTTGCCGGTCTGCGCGGTCGCCTCCTCCGGGACGAGGGGCTCGATCGCGTCCAGCAGCTTCTGGTCGGAGGCGCCCGCCGCGGCGGTGACCGTGGCGTCCTGGAAGACGCCGGGCTTCAGGTAGAGCTCCTGGGCGGTCGCGGTGTCGAACAGCACGAGGCTGCCGCCCGCGTTGACCGCGCCGTCCTCGGTGGTGAACACACCGGAGAGGGTGTACTCCTTCACCGGGCCGTTCGTGGCGACCCGCACCGGGTCGCCGACGGCGTACTCGCCCTTGCTCGCGGTGTCCTCGTCCAGCGCGACCCGGCCGCCCTTCACCGGGCCCGTGCCGTCGGTGAACGTGTACGCGGGGTCCTTGCCGTCCTTGCCGGGGGAGAAGTTGGCGCCGGTGTTGGACCAGCCGTTGCCTATCAGCTTGCCGTCCGGGTCGGCGACCCCGGCGAAGCCGGAGACGCGGCCGGTGACGCTCTCCACGCCGTCCAGGCCGCGGATCTCGTCCAGGGTGGCCTCGTCGAGGCCGCGGATCTCTTCGTCGCGCCGGTCGGCGTAGGTCGACACGGCGACGGCGACGTCGTCGTAACTCTTGGCCGACTGGTTGCGGAAGGCGTTGCCGAGGGTGTCAGTGAAGACGAGGGTGCCGGAGACGAACGCTACGCCGAGCATGACGGCGAGCACGGTCATCAGCAGCCTGGCCTTGTGCGCGAGCACATTGCGCAGGGCGGTACGGAACATGTCTGTGTGTCCTGGGATGGGTTCCGGAAGGGGGTCGGGGACGCGGGGCGGCAGCCGGGCCGTGGCCGCCGCGGGCGTCAGCTGGTGCGGCCCTTCGCGTCGAACGCCTTCATCCGGTCGAGGACCCCGTCGGCGGTGGGGTGCATCATCTGGTCGACGACCGCGCCGTCCGCGAGGAAGATCACCCGGTCCGCGTAGGAGGCGGCCACCGGGTCGTGCGTCACCATCACCACGGTCTGGCCCAGCTCGCGCACCGAGTTGCGCAGGAAGCCGAGGACCTCGGCGCCGGAACGCGAGTCCAGGTTCCCGGTCGGCTCGTCACCGAAGATGATCTCGGGCTGCGAGGCCAGGGCGCGCGCCACCGCGACCCGCTGCTGCTGACCGCCGGAGAGCTCGGTCGGCCGGTGCTTCAGCCGCTCCGAGAGCCCCACCATGTCGATGACCTTCTGGAGCCACGCGGCGTCCGGCTTACGCCCCGCGATGTCCATCGGGAGGGTGATGTTCTCCTGTGCGGTGAGCGTCGGCAGCAGGTTGAAGGCCTGGAAGATGAAGCCGATCTTGTCCCGGCGGAGCTGGGTGAGCTGCTTGTCCTTCAACGTCGACAGCTCCGTGTCGCCGATGCGCACCGAGCCGCTGCTGAAGCTGTCGAGACCGGCGACGCAGTGCATCAGCGTCGACTTGCCGGAACCGGAGGGGCCCATGATCGCGGTGAACTCGCCCTGCGGGAAGTCCACGGTCACCCGGTCCAGGGCGACGACCTGCGTCTCGCCCTCGCCGTAGACCTTCGACAGCTCCGTGGCACGGGCAGCCACCGCGGTGGTGCGGTGGACGGTGGGGGCAGTGGTCACAGGGGTGCTCCTGAATCGGGTGATGCGGTCGCATCGGGGGTGCTGGGCGGGCGCTGGCGCCGATGCCTCGGGGACTACTCCATCGTCACGTCCCGACCGCCCCGGGTCGTCACCCCCGATGCCCGTTCCCGGGGCCCTCTTGAGTCGCATCA
Organism: Streptomyces pratensis; assembly: GCF_037137275.1. Classification (GTDB taxonomy): domain Bacteria; phylum Actinomycetota; class Actinomycetes; order Streptomycetales; family Streptomycetaceae; genus Streptomyces; species Streptomyces pratensis_B. The sequence goes on from NZ_JBBBEN010000091.1 coordinate 100,618, forward strand.
CGGGGGCGGTTCCGTCCTCCTCGGGTATGACATCGACCCTGAGCTCCGGCCGGGAGTGCCACCGCGGCCGCCCGCCGGAGCCCGTCGCGCCTACCCAGCGTCACGACGGCGCGCACCGGCGTGAGAGGGGCGCCGCGGCGGGCACCGGGGGCGCGTGGAGTGCCGCGGGACGTGAGGGTGGCGGGCCCCCTGGCGCGGCCTGGCGCGGACCTGGCGCGTTGGGCCGTACGAGTGCGGCGACTTTCCGTCAATCCCGCGCGGCGCGTCGCCCGGCCGTCATCGGACGGGGGTGGGTGGTCAGACCGGCCCGATGTGCTGACGCACCCTCAAGCGGTCAATAAAATAGGACAACATCGCGCCACTGCTCCGCTGGTCGGGGGACGCCCCCGGATAGGGTCGGTAGCCAGACGCGGAGCCGCGCGGCACGCCCGGATGGTGGAACGCAGACACGGCGAGCTTAAACCTCGCTGCCCCTCGGGGGCGTGCCGGTTCGAGTCCGGCTCCGGGCACCACGCACTGCACCCTGCGTGACCCGGACAGCCCTGACCGTAGCCGATTACGCATCCGGTGGCGCCCCGCCCGCACGAGGGGCCCGCAGGCCTTCGGCGGGGCCCGGCGGCGGACCGCCCGGACGCGACCCCGCGGATTCGGGGGAAAGATCCTCCCCTGGGACTGGGGTGATTCTTTTGCCTACCCATTACTCTTGTGGCGAGGCCACGCAGTGTGGCCACGGAGGAGTGAGATGAGGAGCAGCAACCCGGTCTTCTCGCGACGGGGGTTCAGCCGCGACAACGGCCACGCGGGCTTCAACGCGGCGCCGCAGGCCGGGGCCGCCGCGACGGGAGCCGACCCGTACGCCCAGGGCACCGCCAACCCGTACGCCACCAACCCCTACGCACAGCAGGACGCCCAGCACGGCGCCCCGCAGGCGCCCGCGCGTTCCGACGCGATGACCATCGACGACGTGGTGACGCGTACGGCGATGACGCTGGGCACCGTGATCGTCGCCGCCACCATCGCCTGGTGGGTCATGCCGGTCGACGAGGCGAACCTCGGCAGCGCCTACGGCGTGGCCATCGGCGCCGCGATCATCGGCTTCGTCCTGGCGATGGTGAACTCGTTCAAGCGCCGGCCCTCGCCGCCGCTGATCCTGACGTACGCGGCGTTCGAGGGAGTCTTCCTCGGCATCGTCAGCAACATCGTCAGCATGTACGTCGCCCCCGGCGCCGCGATGCAGGCGGTGATCGGCACCATGGCGGTCTTCGCCGGCGTGCTGATCGCCTACCGCACCGGACTGATCCGGGTCACCCGCCGCTTCTACGGCTTCGTGATGGCGGCCGCCATCGGCTTCATGCTGCTGATGATGGTCAACCTCCTGTTCGCCGTGTTCGGCGGCGGTGACGGCCTCGGCTTCCGCAGCGGCGCGCTCGGCGTCGTCTTCGGCATCGTGGCCATCGTCATCGGCGCGTGCATCCTCGCCCTCAACTTCAAGCAGGTCGAGGACGGCATCGCCTACGGCGCCCCGCGCGAGGAGGCCTGGCTGGCGGCCTTCGGTCTCACCGTGACCCTGGTGTGGATCTACATCGAGATGCTGCGCCTGGTCGCGATTCTCCGCGGCGACGACTGATCGCACGCCCCGCACCACCCGTAGGACCCGCAGTACCGGACCGGCCCGCAGGCATCGAGCCTGGGGGCCGTTCCGATTCCCGGCCGGGCCCGGTCCCCGGGCTTCCCGCACGGTGGCCACCGTGCGGGAAGGGCGCGTAGGGTCGCCGAGTGCTCGATACGACGCCCCTCATCCTGGCCGTGGACCGTTTCGCCGACCGGCTGCGCTCGGCCCCGCAGAGCCGCCTGCGGCGCGGTACGGCCGCAGAGGCGCTGGCGGCCGCCCGCGAGCTCGCCCGGCGGGCCCAGCGCCTGGAGGACCCGGGAGCGCCGCCCCGGGAGCTGCCGGACGCCGGGATGTTCGCGGTGGGCGACCAGCTCGCCGTCGCCGGACGGGACCTGGCGGTGGCACTGGAAACGGCCCCGCCCGGAGAGCTGGACGAGGCCGTGCGATACGTCGAGGAAGCGGCGGCGCGGGCTCTCGCCTGAGCGGCCCGCGCCCGGGAGGGCGGAAGCGGTCGTTCCCGGCGGTCCCCTCAGAACGAGGCGATGACGCGGTCCGCGAGGATGTAGACGTTGTCCTCGCCGCAGGAGAAGGTCAGGGCATAGGCGCCGGAGACGCCCGAGCCGCCCAGCAGGACCGGCTGGCGGCCCGCCTGCAGGGCCTCGGAGAGCTGTTCCGCGGTCTCGCGGTGGCCCGGCGTCATGCAGAGCGTGGTGCCGTCGGCGAAGACGTACACGTCGAGCGTGCCCAGCGGTCCCGGACGCACGTCGGTCAGCTCGGTCGCCGTGTCCGCCAGCTCTTCCAGGCGGCTCACGGTGCGCTCGTGGTCGGTGACGACCGGTGCCTGCACGGGGACGAAGTCCGGGTGCGAGGGGTGGCGGCGGCGGGCCGCGGCCAGCTCGGGGGAGTCCTCCGGGAACTCGGAGATCTCCGGCAGACCCGTCAGCTCGCCGGCCTCCTGCTCCGCGAGGGTGCGCTCGCTCAGCTCCGCCAGCTCCTCCATCGCCTCGGCCGCTTCGAGGTCCATCGACTCCAGACCGGAGAAGTCGGTCTGCCGGGGCACGAAGTACGGGGCGTCCTCGCCCAGACCGGACAGCCCGCCCAGCAGGGAGGGGGCGTCAGCGGCGTCGCGTGCCTCCTGGGCGGCCCAGAAGGCGCGTGCCTCCGCCAGCTCGCGCTCCCGCTCCTCGGCGAGCGCCTCGGCGACGGCCGTGCGTATCTCCTCGACGGGGGTGGCGGTGCTGCGGGTCTGGGGCGGCACCGAAGCGCCGGCGGCCCGGCCCTCGGCCATCTCCGTGCGCAGGGCCGCGACCTGCCGGCGCAGCCCGTGAGCGGCGTGCAGTGCGGCGGCGCCGACGGCCGTGGCAGCGGCGGTGGTCAGCAACAGGGCAAATGACATGGCGCTCACTGACGTACTCCCGGTTTCTCTCGATACCCCCGACTTCCTACATCAGCTTGGCCTGTACCGGTACGGGCTGTCAGTGCATTACGTCACGAAATGGACAGGTCTTTCGGCCCGGCGTTCCCCCGTGAAACGCTTCTGACCTGCGCAAACGAATCTCCCCCGGGACGCACATCACATCCTGGGGGAGATTCGGTCACGGTCGGGGCTCGGCGGGGTTCGAAACCCCGTACCGCGGGAGGCCGCAACGCCGGCGGGAGGCGCCGCGCCTCAGCTCAGCGGCTCGTGCCCAAGGTCGCGCCGCGCCTCAGCTCAGCCGCTCGATCACCATCGCCATGCCCTGGCCGCCGCCCACGCACATCGTCTCCAGGCCGAACTGCTTGTCATGGAACTGGAGGCTGTTGATCAGTGTGCCGGTGATGCGGGCTCCGGTCATGCCGAAGGGGTGGCCGACCGCGATCGCGCCGCCGTTGACGTTGACCTTCTCCAGCGGCAGGCCCAGATCCCGGTAGGACGGGATGACCTGGGCGGCGAAGGCCTCGTTGATCTCGGCGAGGTCGATGTCGCCGACGGTCAGGCCGGCCCGCTTGAGGGCCTGCTTGCTGGCCTCGACCGGGCCGTAGCCCATGATCTCGGGGGAGAGGCCGGAGACGCCGGTGGAGACGATCCGGGCCAGCGGGGTCAGGCCCAGCTCGCGCGCCTTGGTGTCCGACATGATCACCAGGGCCGCCGCACCGTCGTTCAGCGGGCAGCAGTTGGCCGCGGTGACCAGGCCGTCGGGGCGGAAGACCGGCTTCAGGCCCTGCACGCCCTCCATGGTGACACCGGCGCGCGGGCCGTCGTCCTGGGAGACGACCGTGCCGTCGGGTGTGGTGACCGGCGTGATCTCCCGCTCCCAGAAGCCGTTCTTCAGGGCCGCCTCCGCGAGGTTCTGCGACCGTACGCCGAACTCGTCCATGTCCTGGCGGGTGACGCCCTTCAGTCGCGCCAGGTTCTCCGCCGTCTGCCCCATGGAGATGTACGCGTCCGGGACCAGACCGTCCTCGCGCGGGTCGTGCCAGCTCGCACCGGACTCCTCTGCGCGGGCGGCGGTACGGGCCTCCGCGTCGGCGAACAGCGGGTTGTGCGTGTCCGGGAGGCTGTCGGAGTTGCCCTTGGTGAAGCGGGACACCATCTCCACGCCGGCCGAGACGAAGACGTCGCCCTCGCCCGCCTTGATCGCGTGCAGCGCCATCCGGCTGGTCTGGAGGGAGGAGGAGCAGTAACGGGTGACCGTGCAGCCGGGAAGGTGGTCCATCCCCATCTGCACGGCGATGACGCGACCCAGGTTGTTGCCCTGCTCGCCGCCCGGCAGGCCGCAGCCCAGCATCAGGTCGTCGATGTCCTTCGGGTCCAGCTCGGGGACCTTGGCCAGTGCGGTCTGGATGATCGTGGCGGTCAGGTCGTCCGCGCGCAGGTCCTTCAGGGACCCCTTGAAGGCGCGGCCGATCGGCGAACGGGCGGCAGAGACGATCACGGCTTCGGGCATCACGCGGCTCCATGAGGGCTGGAAGGCTGTGCGGACTGGCGGAACTCCTTGGAAGTTACCTGGACGTATCGCCGGGGTCACCCGGCAGGCCGTGTGATGCGGGACTCTTTTCTAAGCGCCCGCTCAGGTCCCGGCGCCCGGCCTCGCGCGCCCTCCCGTACCCGCCCCCCGTACGCCTTCTCACGCCCGCGGCCTTGCGTCCCGGGGCCCTCGCGCCCCGACGTCTCGTACTCCGGTGCCCGATGAGGAGCGGGCGGGGTCCTATGCGCGGTCGGGGGCCGCGTCCGGGTGCGGATACGGGTGCGGTTCGGTGGAGGCGGGCAGGCGTCGCCGTCTGCGGTGCTTGAGCCGAGCCCACGGCGCGCGGGCGCCCGTGACCTCCGTACCGGCCTCGCGGGCCGCCTGCGAGGCCGCCTTCGCCACCGGCAGGATGTCCTCGCGGCGCGTCCCGTCCAGCCGGTCGGTCTCCGGCCACAGGCCGAGCACCGCGCACAGGGTGGGCAGGACCGCCATGGCCGCCGTGGCGTACCCCTCCGCGGACGGGTGGTAGTTGTCCGGGCCGAACAGCTCACGCGGGTTCGCCGCGAACTCCGGGCCCAGCAGGTCGCCCAGCGACACCGTGCGCCCGCCCTGCTCCACCGCGCCGATGGTCTGCGCGGCCGCCAGCTGCCGGCTCACCCGCCGGGCCAGCCAGCGCAGCGGCTGGTAGACCGGCTCGATGGTGCCCAGGTCGGGGCAGGTCCCGACGACCACCTCCGCCCCCGCCGTCCGCAGCCTGCGCACGGCCGTCGTGAGGCAGCGCACCGACTGGGTGGCCGGCATCCGGTGGGTGACGTCGTTCGCCCCGATCATGATCACGCAGACGTCCGGGGTGCGGGCCGGGTCCGCGAGCAGCAGGGAGACCTGCCGCTCCAGATCGTCCGACCGGGCCCCCGGCAGCGCCACGTTCCGCAGGTCCACCGGCCGCTCGGAGACCGCCGCGAGCCCCGACGCGAGCAGCGCCCCCGGCGTGTGCCCGGCCCGCCGCACCCCCTGTCCCGCGGCCGTCGAGTCCCCGAGCATCCCCAGCCGCAGTGGGTCGGACGGTCCGGCGAACGCCACTCCGTACCGCCCGTCCGCGCTCGGCGGGACCGGGGCCGAGCCGCCGCCCACCTGCTTCTTCGCGAGCTGGACCTCCGCCAGGAACACGCCCACGGCCGCCGCACCGATCAGCCCGACGCTGCCACCGCCGTAAGCGGCGCCCGCCGCGATCCGCCGTGCCACCCTTGCTCTCGACACAGTCCGGTCCACCTCCTCCTCGCCGTACAGCCCTCCATGTACCTACCTGCCCCGTCCGGGGCTCCGCGTACTCCTTCGGATACGCAGAGTTCCGTACGCAGAGTCCGCCCGGTACGCATACCCTGGGCCGGACCATCTCGGAGACCCCGGAGTACACGGTGCAATTCCACGATTCGATGATCAGTCTTGTCGGCAACACCCCGCTGGTGAGGCTGCGCAACGTCACGGCAGGTATCCAGGCGACCGTCCTCGCCAAGGTCGAGTACTTCAACCCCGGCGGGTCGGTGAAGGACCGCATCGCGCTGCGCATGATCGAGGCGGCCGAACAGAGCGGCGAGCTGAAGCCCGGCGGCACGATCGTCGAGCCGACCAGCGGCAACACGGGCGTCGGCCTCGCCATCGTCGCCCAGCAGAAGGGCTACAAGTGCATCTTCGTCTGCCCGGACAAGGTGTCCACGGACAAGATCAACGTGCTGCGCGCGTACGGCGCGGAGGTCGTCGTCTGCCCCACGGCCGTTGACCCCGAGCACCCGGACTCGTACTACAACGTCTCCGACCGGCTGGTCGCCGAGACGCCGGGCGCCTGGAAGCCCGACCAGTACTCCAATCCGAACAACCCGCGCTCGCACTACGAGACCACCGGTCCCGAACTGTGGGAGCAGACGGAGGGGAAGATCACCCACTTCGTCACGGGCGTCGGCACCGGCGGCACGATCAGCGGCACCGGACGCTACCTCAAGGAGGTCAGCGACGGCGCGGTCCAGGTGATCGGCGCGGACCCGGAGGGCTCGGTCTACTCCGGCGGCTCCGGCCGCCCGTATCTGGTCGAGGGCGTCGGCGAGGACTTCTGGCCGAGCGCCTACGACCGGAACGTCACCGACGAGATCGTCGCGGTGTCCGACAAGGACTCCTTCCAGATGACGCGCCGGCTCGCCAAGGAGGAGGGGCTGCTGGTCGGCGGGTCCTGCGGGATGGCGGTCGTGGGGGCGCTGGAGGTCGCCAGGCGGCTCGGCCCCGACGACGTCGTGGTGGTGCTGCTCCCCGACAGCGGACGCGGCTACCTCAGCAAGATCTTCAACGACGAGTGGATGGCCGACTACGGCTTCCTGGCGGACTCCGGTCCCTCCGCCCGCGTCGGCGCGGTCCTGGACTTCAAGGAGGGGCCGCTGCCCTCCCTCGTGCACATGCACCCGGAGGAGACGGTCGGCGAGGCCATCGAGGTGCTCCGTGAGTACGGCGTCTCCCAGATGCCGATCGTGAAGCCGGGGGCCGGACACCCGGACGTGATGGCCGCGGAGGTCATCGGCTCCGTCGTGGAACGGCAGCTGCTGGACGCGCTGTTCACCCAGCGCGCCGCACTGACCGACCCGCTGGAGAAGCACATGTCGGCCCCGCTGCCGCAGGTCGGCTCCGGCGAGCCGGTCGAGGACCTGATGGCCGTGCTCAGCGGTGCGCAGGGCGCGGACGCGGCGATCGTGCTGGTGGAGGGCAAGCCCACGGGCGTGGTCAGCAGGCAGGACCTGCTGGCGTTCCTCGCCCGGGACGCGGGCGCGAAGGCGTAGCCGGTGAATGCCGGGCCCGGCAGCCGTGGCTTCGCGCAAACGGTACGAGCACGTCACGTCCGCGCAGCACCCGCTTAACACGGCTCCGGCACCTTGGTGGGTGTCGGCGGGGAGACCCGCCGGCACCGATACGGCGACACGGACTACGGAGCGGCTCCCGGACCTCCACCGTCGCCCGGACGCGGGAACCCGGCCCTGACCCGGACCGCGTCCCTCGCGGGGACCGCCGTCGTCCCGCCCCCCGGGCGACCGGGGGTGCGGCGGCCCCCGCGACAGACTTCGGCGGGGCCGGGCCTCCCCCGTGGGCCCGGCCCCGGGCGGCCACCGGCCCCGAGCGCGCTACGACAGCCCGCCGGGCCGCGTGGGAGCGCGCCCCTCCACACGGGGGCTCTCCGTGCTACCCGTCGGATATGGCGGGCTCGCCGCGGCGGTGGAACAGGCGACGGGTGCGCGCCACCTGGAACGCGTTGACCCCGACGATGCCGAGCCAGGCCACCACCAGCCCCTCGATCCCGGCGTTCGCGACGCCTATCGCGGACAGCGGGACGGCCAGGACCAGGGAGACGATCCCCAGCCCGTTCCGCTCCCCGAAGCTGCCCGGCCCCGCCGGACGCCCACCCCGGGCGGTGGTCATCTGCTGCTCGGCGAGCTGCCGGCGGACCCGGCGGTCGAGCGTCGTGTCGAGGCGCTGCTCGACCTTCTCCAGAAACGAGTCGATGAGCGCGGTCTCGTACTCCGCTCCCAGCTCGCCGCGGGCCTGGAGGGTGGCGGCGAGCTCCTTCTTGAGCTCGGGGTCACGGGCTTCCATAGCGACCACGGTACGGAGCCGGGGCCCCCGTGACAGTGGGGCTAGCACCCCCTTTTCCGGAGGCTGGCCCCCCTCCTCGCCGCTTCCCGCACATGGACATGCAGCTGCCTACCTGGCTGAATGGATCTGCCGTGCCGGCCGTGGCACGACAGATCCAGCAAGGGGACAGCATGAGTGGGAGCAGCCCCGCCGCACGGTTGCAGCGGCTCTTCGAGGGGCACCGGCTCACGCCCACCCAACGGCGCATCGCGCACTGCATGGTCCGCCGCGCGGCCGACGCGCCGTTCCTGTCCAGCGTCGAGCTGGCCGAGCTGGCCGGGGTCAGCCAGCCGTCCGTCACCCGCTTCGCCGTGGCCCTCGGCTTCGACGGCTATCCGGCGCTGCGCAGGCATCTGCGCGACGTCGCGCCCGCCGACGCGGAACAGGAGGACGAGGGGGACACGCTCAACGAGTACCAGCAGGCCGTCCGCGCCGAGATCGAGAACCTCCAGCACCTCTCCGACCTGCTCGCCGACCCCGCCCCCGTGGAGCGGGCGGGGCGGCTGCTGGCCGGGTCGCGGCCGCTGCCGGTGCTGGGACTGCGCGCCGCCTCCTCGCAGGCGCGCGGGTTCGGCTACTTCGCGGCCAAGGTGCACCCCGACGTCCGGGTGCTCGACGAGGGCGGCAGCATGCTGCTCGACCGGGTCGACTCCGCCCGGCGGGCGGGGGCCACCGCCCTCGTGTGCTTCGCGCTGCCCCGCCACCCGAAGGAGAGCGTTGACGCCCTGGCGTACGCCCGGAGCCGGGGGCTGACCGTCGTGACGGTCGCCGACTCCGCCTTCGCGCCCGTCGCCGGACACAGCGACCTGCTGCTCCCGGCGGCCATCGGCTCCGGGCTCTCCTTCGACACCGTGTGCGCGCCGATGCTGCTGGGGCGGGTGCTGCTGGAGGCGATGTGCGACGAGCTCCCCGACGCCCAGGCGCGGCTGGAGGAGTTCGACGCACGGGCTGCGGCACGCGGCCTGTTCGTGGAGTGACGGGCTGACGGGCGGGGGCCTGGCGGTCCGGGCGGCCGCGCCCTCCGCCGCCCGCCGTTCCGCCGTCCCCCCGGCCGCCGGTTTCGGGGTTTCTCACGTATCGCTCATCTGCGGCCGTTAACCTCCGCGGCCAGAGGCACCGCGGTGTGCGCGGTGCGGACACGCGTGAAGAGAAGAGAGGTGCGCGGGTGGGACGCGGAGGGCAGTCGCTGGCGAGAGTGGCCGTGGCCGTACGGGCCGGGGCGGCGCCGCTGTGGTGGTCGGGTCTGGTGGCCGCGGCGGCGGGGGCGTTCGTGCCGGGGCTGTCCGGGCGCCGGGTCGGGCTGCTGGCCGGGGCGGCGCTGTTCCTGATCACCGCCGCCGTCGTGGCGTCGGCACGGAGCGGGCGGTACACAGAGCTGGCCCGGGGCGCCGACCGCGCCGGGCGCGGCGACTTCCTCCAGGACCGGGCCGTGACACTGCGGGCCTGGCGGCGCGGGCGCAGATGGTGGCTGCTGACGGCGTTCGTCGCGGCGGTCGCGTCGTCGTTCCTGCTGCCGGGCGCCGGGGGGCTGCTGCTCGCCGGCGCGGGCGTGGGGCTCTGGCTGAAGGCCGTACGGATCGGGCAGCGGGAGGGACGCGAGGACGTCCTGTACTGGGTGCGCACCGACTGGGCCGGGCACGGCAGCCCGGTCGGCAAGCGGGTGCGGGGGCACCGGACGACGGGCCCGGCGGCGGGGGACGCCGCGCCGGGCGGGGCGCGGCGCCGCCGCAGGTGAGACCGAGGGGTCCCGCGGTCCGGCCGGGCCGGACCGCCTCCCGGCCCCGGCACGGGGGCCGTCAGACCTCCAGGTCGGCTTCGATCCTCTTCAGCTGGTGGCGGGCCATCGCCAGGTTCGCCCGGCCCGAGTCCAGCACCAGGTAGAGGAACAGCCCGGTATTGCCCCGCGCCTTGAGCAGCCGGATCAGGTGGTACTGGGTGCCCAGCGTGATGAGGATGTCCTCGATCTCGTCCTGGATGCCCAGGTGCTCCATGGTGCGCAGCTTGGCCCGGACCACGTCCGTGTTGCCCGCGGCGGCGACCTCCAGATTGAAGTCCTTGCCGCCGCCGAGTGTGCCCAGGGCCATTCCGCTCGTGTAGTCGACGAGAGCGATGCCCGTGGCGCCCTCGATCGAGCTCATCGCTTCCTTCAGTGACGCTTCGGTGTTCGCCATGGAGGCTCTTTCCTTTCCGTGGCCGGTCGCGGGGACCGGGTCCGTTTCCGCGGTCGTTCCGCGGTCGTTCCTGCGGGGTTGGTGCGGGGGGCGTTCCTACGAGGGCTTCCGCGCGGCTTCCGCGTGGCGGGGCGCGTCCCGGGGGGTTGGGCGGTACGCGTGTGGGGGCCGGGCCGTCACGTGGGGCGGCGCGGCAGGGCGCTGCCCGGCGCGCCGGGGTGCTGCGGGGGCGCGGCGCGCGGTGCGGGCCGTTCCAGCGTGGCGTCGACGAGCTCGCCGATGCGGGCGGCCGCGCGGCGGCCCTCCAGATGGAGCCGTCCGACGTTGATGCGGTCCTCGGCCAGGAGGGTCAGGACGGCGGAGGAGCCCGCGGCGTAGGTCGCGACGTAACCCGCCTCGCCCCGGACCAGCAGTTCCCGGAAGCCGCCGCGTCCGGCGGCGTCGGTCATCCGGACGGAGACGCCGAGGGCGGCGGCGGTGAGCGCGGCGACGCCCTCCGCCTCGACGCCCGGGGTGTCGTGGGCCAGGACCAGTCCGTCGGTGCTGGCGGCCAGCGCTCCGGAGAGCAGCGGGACCCGGGCCCGTAACCGCTGGAGCTCGTCGAGGACCTTGCGTACCTCGGCCTCGGGCGCCATCAGCTGTCTCCTCCCGGCACGCTGTCTGAGCGCGCGTATCACAGGGCCTCCAATGCGTCTCGGAGCCGGCGCAGCAGGGCGACGTCGGGGTCGGCCGTCACCTCTGGGAGGGCGATCCGGCCGGGACCCGACGAGCCGGCCGGCGGCTGCGCGGCCTCCACCAGGCCTGCGGCGGCCAGCCGTCGCAGGTCGACCAGGATGTGGAACGCCGAGCGGCCGAGAGCCTGGGCGATGTCCGAGGCCGTGCGCACCCCGTCGGCCAGCTCCAGGACGCGGCGCCGGCGGGCCGGTGACGGGGCGTCGGCAAATCGTGCCGTCGTCCGGACCAGCGGGGCGCCGTCGCACGTGGCGTCGGGCCAGATGTCGTCCAGCAGCGCGCGTCGGCGCTGCGTCTCGCGCTGCACGGCGGCCGCCGGGACCGGCCGCACCGGACCGATCCAGTGCGACACCCCGTACCGGAAGCGGGCGGGCGACCCGGTCGGTGCGAGGGCGAAGAAGGCGGCGTCGTACAGGGCGCCCAGGTGGCACAGTTCCAGGGCCCCGCCCGGTACGTGGCCGCCGTCCACCAGGTAGCGGCCGACCCGGCGGTCCGCCCCGGCGTGCGCCACCGCGTCCCACCAGCTCTCGTGCCGCAGGACTCCTCCGGTGGTGAGCAGGACGTCGATCCCGGGGGTCGCCGGGCTCTCGGCGTGCACCACCTGGCCCCCGGCGAGGTAGAGCGTGCCCCGGTCGCGCATCAGGGCCCCCGTGGCCCGCTCCGCGGCGAGGCGCTGGAGCATCGGGGAGAGGACCGGAAGCGGCTCCGCCCCCGGCGTGCCGGGGGCGGCGGCTATCGCACTCACTCCAGCACCAGCCGCTCGGCCGACTCACCGAGCCGCATCCGCGCGAGGGCGAGGTTGCCGGCGGAGCGGTCCAGCCACAGGTGCAGGAAGATGCTGCTGTCGAAAGCCGTCTCGACGAAGCGGAGCAGGTGATAGCCGTCGCGCGTGGTGACGATGAGGTCCTCGACGGCCGTGCCGGGCGCCTCCTCCGGCCCCGCCGCCGCGCCCCCCGCGGCGAGGGCGGCGAAGGCCGGCTGTTCTGCGGCCATCCGGGCCACCTCGGCCGTCTCTGCGGCGGTGGCCTCGTGGTCGTCGTTGGGGGAGTCCCCGATGGTGCCGAGGGCGAGACCGCTCGTCCAGTCGACCACCGAGGCGCCCCGGGCGCCGGGCAGTCTCATGACGTCGAGCAGGCACTCGTCGATTCCGGGCACGCGGATCTCCCTCCCGACGCGGCGTACGGCTGTGACCCCGAGGCTACGCAACGTGCTGACGGCAGGAGGGGCTTCTGGCATTTTCCTTTGGTACATGCGGACCGCGGCGCAGGAAGCGGCTGAAATACGAGCAGCCGCGCGGTGCCCGGGCGCGGCGCGCCCGGCCCGTCAGCCCGACGCGGCGCCGGACTTCTCCCGGGCCGTCATCACCGCCCTGTTGACCGCCCACAGCCCGATCCCGGTCAGCAGCAGGATTCCGGCGCGCACGTACACGTCGGACCCCCGGTCCGCGAGCGGGCTCGCGAGGACCAGCGAGGTGAGCGCCCCGAGCACCGGCAGCGCTGTCGGCGTACGGAAGTGGCGGTGGCCCGCCGGGTCCCGGCGCAGTACCAGCACGGCGACGTTGACCACGGCGAAGACGCAGAGCAGCAGGAAGGACGTGGTGTCGCCGAGCCCCTCGATCTCGCCGGTGGACACCAGGCCGATCGCCAGGACGGAGACGAAGACGATGCCGGCCCAGGGCGTACGGCGGCGGGCCAGTACCCGGCCCATGGCGGGCGGGAGGATGCGCTCGCCGGCCATGCCGTAGCAGAGCCGCGAGGCCATCATGATGTTGATCAGGGCCGAGTTCGTGACGGCGAACAGGGCGATCAGCGCGAAGACTTTCGGCGGAAAATCGATCCCCCCGGCCTTCACCACCTCCAGCAGCGGGCCGCTGGACCCCGCCAGGGTGCGGGAGTCGACCAGCAGCGAGGAGACCAGCGCGACCAGGACGTAGAGGGTGCCGGTGACGCCCACACCGATGAAGATCGCGCGCGGGAAGGTGCGGGCCGGGTCCTTGGTCTCCTCTGCCATGTTGACCGAGTCCTCAAAACCGACGAACGCGAAGAAGCCCAGCGCGGTGGCCCCGAGCACCCCGGTGAGCAGCGCGTATCCGGTGCCGCCGGTTTCGATCTGGGTCAGCCGGGAGGGCTCGCCCCCGCCGTTCAGCACCGCGTACGCGCCGATCGTGAGGATCACCGCGAGCCCGCTCACCTCGACCAGGGTCAGCACGATGTTCGCCTTCACCGACTCGGCGACCCCGCGCAGGTTGATCGCCGCGAGGGCGAGGACGAAGAGGACGGCGATCAGGGTCGGGGGTACGGCGTCGGTGAACTCGCCGAGGTAGTCCCCGCTGAAGGCGCGGGCCGCCGCGCTCGCGGACGAGAGTCCGGAGCACATCACCATGAAGGCGACGACGAAGGTCAGGAACGGGACCTTGAACGCCTTCTGCGTGTACAGGGCGGCCCCGGCCGCCTTCGGGTACTTGCCGACCAGCTCCACGTACGAGGCCGCCGTCAGCAGCGCGACGACGAAACCGATCGCGAACGGCAGCCACAGGGCGCCGCCCACCTTTCCGGCCACGTTGCCCGTGGTGGCGTAGATGCCGGTGCCCAGGATGTCGCCGATCACGAAGAGGACCAGCAGCTTGGGGCCGAGAACGCGCTTGAGCGGCGGCGACCCCAGCGGGCCTCCCTCCCCCCGCCCTCCCGCCTCCTCCGGGCCCCGGGCCTCCCCCCGTCCGCCGGCTCCCCTTGCGCCTCCTCGGTCTCCTGGGCCTCCTGGGCCACCGAAGCCGGCTGACGCAGGGGTGTCGGGAGTGCTCATCGATGCCTCCGGTTCGGCCTCCGGCTCCGTAGGCAAAATGCCTTCCCGGTCGCGACGCGGGCCGCACCTGTTGACTACGACTATTCAGCGACTCAGGATGTGAATAGTTGTTCACCGTCGCGAGGAGGCACCGCCATGTCAGGACCCCGCCCCGTACGGGCACCGCGCGGCAGCGCGCTGACCGCCCTGGGATGGCAGCAGGAAGCCGCCCTGCGCATGCTCCAGAACAACCTCGACCCCGAAGTCGCCGAACACCCCGACAAGCTCGTCGTCTACGGCGGCACGGGGAAGGCCGCCCGCGACTGGCGTTCCTTCGACGCGATGGTCCGCACCCTCCGGACGCTCAAACAGGACGAGACGATGCTCGTCCAGTCCGGGCGGCCGGTCGGGGTCATGCAGACCCACGAGTGGGCGCCGCGCGTGCTCATCGCCAACTCCAACCTGGTGGGCGACTGGGCCAACTGGGAGGAGTTCCGCCGCCTGGAGGCCCTCGGCCTCACCATGTACGGCCAGATGACCGCCGGGTCCTGGATCTACATCGGCACCCAGGGCATCCTCCAGGGCACCTACGAGACCTTCGCCGCCGTCGCCGCGAAGAAGTTCGGCGGCTCGCTGGCCGGGACGATCACCCTGACCGCAGGGCTCGGCGGCATGGGCGGCGCCCAGCCCCTCGCCGTCACCATGAACGACGGCGTCGCCCTCTGCGTCGACTGCGACCCGCGTGCCATCGAGCGCCGGATCGAGCACCGCTTCCTGGACGTGCGGGCCGACAGCCTGGAGCACGCCCTCCAGCTCGCCGTCGAGGCCCGCGACGCCCGCCGCCCGCTGTCGATCGGGCTCCTCGGCAACGCGGCGGAGCTGCTGCCCCGCATGCTCGCGGAGGGCGCTCCCATCGACATCGTCACCGACCAGACCAGCGCGCACGACCCGCTGGCCTACCTGCCGCTGGGCGTCGACTTCGACGACATGGTCGGCCTCGCCGCCGAGAAGCCCGCCGACTTCACCCAGCGGTCCCGCGAGTCGATGGCCCGGCACGTCGAGGCCATGGTCGGCTTCATGGACGCCGGGGCCGAGGTCTTCGACTACGGCAACTCGATCCGCGGCGAGGCCCGACTCGCCGGCTACGAACGCGCCTTCGACTTCCCCGGCTTCGTCCCCGCCTACATCCGGCCGCTGTTCTGCGAGGGCAAGGGGCCCTTCCGCTGGGCCGCGCTGTCCGGCGAGGCGTCCGACATCCGCAAGACGGACGAGGCCCTCCTGGAGCTCTTCCCGGAGAACGAGTCCCTGCACCGGTGGATCCAGATGGCCGGCGAGCGCGTCCACTTCCAGGGCCTGCCCGCCCGCATCTGCTGGCTCGGCTACGGCGAGCGCGACAAGGCCGGTGAGCGCTTCAACGACATGGTGGCCGGCGGCGAGCTGGCCGCCCCGCTCGCCATCGGCCGCGACCACCTGGACTGCGGCTCGGTCGCCTCCCCGTACCGCGAGACCGAGGCCATGCTCGACGGCTCCGACGCCATCGCCGACTGGCCGCTGCTGAACGCCATGGTCAACGTGGCCTCCGGAGCCTCCTGGGTCTCCCTCCACCACGGAGGGGGCGTCGGCATGGGCCGCTCCCTCCACGCGGGCCAGGTCTCCGTCGCGGACGGCACGAAGCTCGCCGGCGAGAAGATCCGCCGCGTCCTCACCAACGACCCCGGCATGGGCGTCATCCGCCACGTCGACGCGGGCTACGACATCGCGCAGTCCGTCGCCGCGGACCAGGGCGTGCGCGTACCGATGGCCGAGGACCGCTGATGCCCACGGACACGCCGCCGGACGGGGCCACGCCACCGGACGGGGCCACGCCACCGGACCTCACGCCGGGCGTGGGTGCGGGACGCCTGCGGGGCGCGCCCGGAGCAAGCGGTCCGGGCACAGGTCGCGTCCCGAGCGCCCCCGAGGACAGCGCGTCCCACGGACCCCGCGCCCAGCAGTGGCGTGCGGGCGACTCCTTCCTCGCCCTGTGGCGCGGGCTGGAGCCCGTCGGGCGGCACTCAGGGACCGGCGGCTACCGGCGTTACGCCTGGTCGGCGGCGGACCTCGACTGCCGGGCCTGGTTCCGTGCGCAGGCGGAGGCGCGCGGGCTCACCCAGGAGACCGACCGCAACGGCAACCAGTGGGCCTGGCTCGGCGACCCGCTGGCCGGGGACGCCGTCGTCACCGGCTCGCACCTGGACTCCGTCCCGGACGGCGGGGCGTTCGACGGGCCGCTCGGCGTGGTGTCCTCCTTCGCCGCGCTCGACGAACTCCACCGCCGGGGCGTCAAGCTCGACCGGCCGCTGGCGATCGCCAACTTCGGTGACGAGGAGGGGGCCCGCTTCGGTCTGGCCTGCGTCGGGTCCCGCCTCACGGCCGGCCGACTCACCGTCGCCGACGCCCACCGGCTGCGCGACGCGGACGGGATCACCCTGCCCCGGGCCATGGAGGCGGCCGGCCACGACCCCGAGGCCCTCGGCCCCGACCCGGAACGGCTCGCCCGGATCGGGGCGTTCGTCGAACTCCACGTCGAGCAGGGCCGCGCCCTGGACCTGACCGGGGACCCCGTCGGCATCGCCTCCGCCATCTGGCCGCACGGCCGCTGGCGGTTCGACTTCCGCGGTGAGGCCAACCACGCGGGCACCACCCGCCTCGCCGACCGGCGCGATCCGATGCTCACGTACGCCGAGACCGTGCTCGCGGCCCGGCGCGAGGCCGAACTGACCGGCGCGCTCGCCACCTTCGGCAAGGTCGCGGTCGAGCCCAACGGGGTCAACGCCATCCCCTCCCTCGTACGCGGCTGGCTCGACTCCCGCGCCGCCGACCACGCCACCCTGGACGCCGTCGTCTCCGGCATCGAGCATGCCGCCCGGGAGCATGCCGAACGCGCCGGGATCGACCTCGACGTCGTCCGCGAGTCGTTCACGCCCGTGGTCGACTTCGAGCACGCGCTGCGCGACGAGCTCGCCCACATTCTGGGGAGCGCGGGCGACACGGGGCGCCCCGTGCCCGTCCTCGGCACCGGAGCGGGACACGACGCGGGTATTTTGTCCGCTGCGGTGCCCACCGCGATGCTCTTCGTGCGCAACCCCACCGGAATCTCGCACTCGCCCGCCGAACACGCGACCGAGGACGACTGCACGGCCGGGGTGAGGGCGCTCGCCGACGTACTGGAAGGTCTCGCGTGCAGCTGACGACTCGGGCCGCGGGAGCGCCCGTCACCGCGACGTACTGGATGGACCACGCCTGGCTCGGCACGCACGTCGAGCCGGGCGTCACCCTGGACGTCGCCCAAGGCCGCGTCGCCGGGATCATGACCGGCGTCCCGACGCCCCCGTCCGGAGCCACCGTGCTGCGCGGCCTGACCGTCCCCGGCCTCGCCAACGCCCACTCGCACGCCTTCCACCGGGCCCTGCGCGCCACCGTGCAAGTGGGCTCCGGCACCTTCTGGACATGGCGCGAGCTGATGTACCGGACAGCCTCCCGGCTCACCCCGGACAGCTACTTCGACCTGGCCCGGGCCACGTACGCCGAGATGGCCCTGGCCGGAATCACCTCCGTCGGCGAGTTCCACTATCTGCACCACGCGCCCGGCGGCACGCCCTACGCCAACCCGAACGCCATGGGCGAGGCGCTGATCGCGGCCGCCGCCGAGGCCGGAATCCGCATCACCCTCCTGGACACCGCCTATTTCGCCGCGGGCTTCGGCGAGCGGCCCACCCGCCACCAACTGCGCTTCTCCGACACGACCGCCGACGCCTGGGCCGAGCGGGCCTCCCTCCTCAAGGGCGACGACCACACGCTGATCGGCGCCGCCGTCCACTCCGTGCGGGCGGTCCCCGCCGACCAGCTGGGCATCGTCGCGCAGTGGGCCGGGGAACGCGGCGCGCCGCTGCACGTCCACCTCTCCGAGCAGACGGCGGAGAACGACGCCTGCCGCGCCGCCCACGGCCGCACCCCCACCCGGCTGCTGGCCGACCACGGGGTCCTCGGACCACGCACCACCGGCATCCACAACACGCACCTCACCGACGCGGACATCGAGCTGATCGGCTCGTCGTCCACCGGCACCTGCATGTGCCCCACCACCGAACGCGACCTCGCCGACGGCATCGGCCCCGCCGCGGCCCTCCAGAAGGCGGGCTCCCCGCTCTCCCTGGGCAGCGACAGCCACGCCGTGATCGACCTCTTCGAAGAGGCGCGGGCGATGGAGCTCGACGAGCGGCTGCGCACGCACGTACGCGGCCACTGGACGGCCGCCGCCCTGCTCCGGGCCGCGTCCGCCGACGGCCACGCGGCCCTCGGCCGCCCCGACGCGGGCGTGCTGGAGCCGGGAGCCCCGGCGGACCTGACCACCGTCGCCCTGGACTCCGTCAGAACGGCAGGCCCCGAGCCCCGGCTGGCAGCGGAGACCGTCGTATTCGCCGCCTCCGCCGCTGATGTGCGGCACACGGTCGTGGCGGGGCGTCACATCGTCCGGGACGGCCGGCACACCCGGATCGAGGACGTTCCCCGAGCGCTCGCCGCGGCCGTCGCCGCCCTGCACAGCTGACCGCACGACGCCCCGAGCACCCCGAGAGCCGCGAGCGTCCGGCGCACCGCCGGGCTCCGGCGCTCCGGGTGCTTCCGGAACGCAAGGAGAACAGCCTTCCGATGACGAGCACCGCCGTCACCCACATCGCCAGCCTGGTCACCAATGACCCCTCCCTCGGCAACGGGACCCCCCTGGGCCTGATCCGGGACGCGGCCGTCGTCATCGAGGGCGACCGCGTTGTCTGGACCGGTGAATCAAGCAAAGCACCCGCCACTGACAACGTCCTCGACGCCGCCGGCCGCGCGGTGGTCCCGGGCTTCGTCGACTCCCACTCCCATCTCGTCTTCGCCGGCGACCGCACCCAGGAGTTCGACGCCCGGATGTCCGGGCAGCCCTACCGCGCGGGCGGCATCCGCACCACGGTCGCCGCCACCCGCGCCGCCTCCGACGACGTGCTCAGCGCCAACGTCGCCCGCTACCTCGCCGAGGCCCTGCGCCAGGGCACCACCACCTTCGAGACCAAGTCCGGCTACGGCCTCACCGTCGAGGACGAGGCCCGCGCCCTGCGCATCGCCGCCCGCCACACCGACGAGGTCACCTACCTCGGCGCGCACATCGTCTCCCCCGACTACGCCGACGACCCCGCGGCCTACGTCGACCTGGTCACCGGCCCGATGCTGGAGGCCTGCGCCCCGCACGCCCGCTGGATCGACGTGTTCTGCGAGGAGGGGGCCTTCGACGGCGACCAGGCGCGCGCCATCCTCACCGCCGGCCGCGCCAGGGGCCTGCACCCCCGTATCCACGCCAACCAGTTGACGTACGGCCCCGGCGTCCAGCTCGCCGTGGAGCTCGACGCCGCCTCCGCCGACCACTGCACCCACCTCACGGACGCGGACGTCGACGCGCTCGCGCAGGGGAACACGGTCGCCACGCTGCTCCCGGGCGCGGAGTTCTCCACCCGCGCCGCCTGGCCCGACGCCCGCCGGCTGCTGGACGCGGGGGCTGTCGTCGCCCTCTCCACGGACTGCAACCCCGGCTCGTCCTTCACCTCCTCCATGCCGTTCTGCGTCGCGCTCGCCGTGCGCGACATGGGGATGAGCCCGGACGAGGCGCTCTGGTCGGCCACCGCGGGCGGGGCCGCAGCCCTGCGCCGCACGGACGTCGGACGGATCGCGCCCGGGGCCCGCGCCGACCTGGTCCTCCTCGACGCGCCCAGCCACGTCCACCTCGCCTACCGGCCGGGCGTGCCCCTGGTGAGCGCGGTCTGGCGGAGCGGGGAGCGCGTGGTGTAGCCGCCCGGCGCGGCGGCCGACCTCTCCGAGCGGGCCCGGAGGCCCGCAGGCGCCGCGCACACGGACCGGACATGCGGAAGGACCCGCTCCCCCGTGCTCGGGGCGGGTCCTTCCGCAGATGTCGCACTGTTCCGCGCGTCCCGGGGTGCGGGGCCGCGACCGGTCATTCCTCCAGGGTCAGGCCCTTGCGGAGCTTGGTCAGCGTCCGGGAGAGCAGCCGGGACACGTGCATCTGCGAGATGCCCAGCTCCTCACCGATCTCCGACTGCGTCATGTTGCTGACGAAACGGAGTGAAAGGATCATGCGGTCCCGTGAGGGCAGCGCGGCGATGAGCGGCTTCAGGGACTCGATGTACTCGATGCCTTCGAGGCTGTGGTCCTCGTAGCCGATGCGGTCCGCGAGCGCGCCCTCGTGGTCGTCCTCCTCGGGCTTGGCGTCCAGCGAGCTCGCCGTGTAGGCGTTGCTCGCCGCCATGCCCTCGACGACCTCGTCGGGGGTGATGCCCAGCCGCTGGGACAGCTCCGTCACGGTCGGGGCGCGGTCCAGCTGCTGGGACAGCTCGTCGCCCGCCTTCGCCAGGTCGAGCCGGAGCTCCTGGAGCCGGCGCGGCACGCGCACGGACCAGCTGGTGTCGCGGAAGAAACGCTTGACCTCGCCGACGATGGTCGGCATCGCGAACGTGGGGAACTCCACGCCGCGGCTCAGCTCGAACCGGTCGATCGCCTTGATCAGGCCGATGGTGCCGACCTGGACGATGTCCTCCATCGGCTCGCTGCGGGAGCGGAACCGGGAAGCGGCGAACTTGACGAGCGCGAGGTTCAGCTCGACGAGGGTGCTGCGGACGTACGCGTACTCGTGGGTGCCCTCTTCGAGGGACTCCAGGCGTTCGAAGAGGGTCTTCGACAGCGCCCGGGCGTCCAGGGCCCCGACCTCGGCGTACGGCGGAATCTCGGGGAGCCCTTCGAGCCCCTCGCCGAGGAAGTCAGGGGTGATGCCGGTCGTGCCGGCGCGCGGGCCGGGTACGGCGCTCGCGGCGGGGGAGTCGGAATTGGTCGGTCCCTGAGGACATGCCGACGGCGCATCGGGGGTACGCGCTTCGTCGAGCCGGGGTGACATGCTTCTCCTCCATCGTTCTCGGCATATGGCTGCCGATGCCGATACGTGTTCCTGCGGTGAAGCGGCGCCTCCAAAGCCGGTCGTGTTTCGGGTGGGCCTCTACCCTTACCCGCTTCCGGCCAGCAGTGACAACTGCCAATTGTTCATGTATGTCCGCTTTGTTGAGTTCTTCGACTACCGCGTGGCGAATGAAACGCGTACTGTTTCACGGACGTCGGCGGCAGCTACGCATACGGCCGCGCAGGCAGTGACGCGCAAGTGACGAGCGGCGAAGAGGGACAGGCATGGACCGCGGGACGGTCGGCAGTGCGAACCGGGGTCGGCTTCAGGTCGAGGCCCGGACCGAGGGGCTCAGCGAGGTCGTGACGCCGGTGGGTGAGCTTGACCACCACACGGCCGATCTGCTGCGCGAGCCCTTGGAGGGCGCGGTCGAGCAGGGGCGGTCACGCCTCGTGGTCGACTGCTCACGCCTGGAGTTCTGTGATTCCACCGGGCTGAACGTGTTGCTCGGCGCCCGCCTCAAGGCGGAGGCGATCGGGGGAGGGGTTCATTTGGCCGGAATGCAGCCTGTCGTGGCGAGGGTCTTCGAGATCACGGGCGCGGGGGCGGTCTTCACCGTCCACGCCACCCTCGAAGAGGCGCTGGAGCCCTGAACCGGGCACGAGCGTCCGACCGGCGGCATCGGCGATGCCGACAGGTCACGACGATCGTGTGCCAGAAGTGGGTGTCGTCGCGGTGCGGCAGGGCAAGAGACCCTGCGTCGGTGTTCTGTGAGGCCCGGCACCACGCGTTATCCGAATCAGTACCTGTATCTGTTGAACGGCGACATGGCGCCATGGCGAATCGGTGAGGTGAAGCGCTGATGAGCACCACCCGGCAGCATCCGCCGGGCGACCTCGGTCGCGAGCCGGACGAAGCGGGCATGGACTCGCCCGCCCCGGCCGACCGGCAGTGGCGCACGCTCTCCCTCAGGGATGCCAGCGGGATCGTTCCGACAGCTCGTGACTTCGCCCGTCAGGCGCTGCACGACTGGGGCTGGCTCCCGGCGTCCGGTGCGGACCGCAAGGCCGCCGCGGAGGACGTCCTCCTGGTCGTCTCCGAGCTGGTGACCAACGCCTGCCTGCACGCGGAGGGCCCCGAGGAACTCCGTCTCGGGCGCACCTCCAAGGCGCTGCGGGTCGAGGTCGCCGACCGGGGGGCAGGCCAGCCCGCCCCTCGTACGCCGCACCGCGCCGGCCGCCCCGGAGGGCACGGCATGTTCATCGTGCAGCGCCTCTGCCTGGACTGGGGAGTCCAGCGTGCGCCGGACGCGCCGGGCAAGACCGTCTGGGCGGAACTCGCCGCACCCGTATAGCCGCTGGACACAGCGGCCCCACGCACCCGAGAGCGCGCCGATCCGGCGCGCTTTTCGTCGTTCCGCCGGCATCGGGCCGGGCGGAGGGCGAGCGCCCGCCCGCGGCTTCCTCGGCGGCGCGCGCCCAGCGACCGTGGCGGCTGCGGGCTGCGGGCTGCGGGCTGCCGATTGAGGGCCCGCCCGTGCGCGGCGATCCGCTGGGCGGCGCGGTGTCCGCGCCCGGGCCAACGGCGGTAACCGCCGGGGGCCCGGGCGCGCTGACCGCCCCCCGGACCGACGGGGACGCGGCGGGCCGGGGCCCGCCCCGGGGGAGGAGGCCGGGCTTCCCGTGCGGCCACCACGGCGAAGGGCCGCCGCACCGAATCCGGTGCGGCGGCCCTTCGCCGTGCGTGTGCGCCCAGCGGGCTGCGTCAGCGGACGTCGCCCATGAGCTTCTTGACCTTGCCGCGGTACATGAAGATCGCGATACCGGCCACGACGGCGAGCGTCGCCTCCATGGCGACCACCCCGGTGCGGTTGAGCTCCACGCCGGCCAGCGAGAGCAGGCCGGTGGTGCAGTCGCCCGCGGTGACGGCGAGGAACCAGACACCCATCATCTGGCTGGCGTACTTGGCCGGGGCCATCTTCGTCGTGACCGAGAGGCCGACCGGGGAGAGCGTCAGCTCGGCGACGGTCTGGAGGAAGTAGATCGCTACCAGCCACATCGCGGCGGCCTTCTGGCCGTCGCCCGAGATGGTGAGCGGCATCAGGAAGACGAAGAACGACGCGCCGACCAGCACCAGGCCGGAGCTGAACTTCACGATCGTGCTGGGCTCCTTGCCGCGCCGGTTCAGCGCCAGCCAGAAGGTGGCGAAGACCGGGGCGAGCGCCATGATCAGGACCGGGTTGACCGACTGGTACCAGGAGACCGGGAAGTCCCAGCCGAAGACGCTGTTGTCCGCGGAGGACTCGGCGAAGATCGCGAGCGTCGAGCCGCCCTGGTCGTAGATCATCCAGAAGATGGCCGCGGCCACGAAGAACCAGATGTAGCCGGACATCTTCGACTGCTCGGTGGCGCTGAGCTCCTTGTCGCGCTTGATGCGCGCCAGGACCATCACCGGGATGACGAGACCCGCGACGGTGATCGGGACCAGCAGCCAGTTCAGCGTGTAGACGCCGGTGACGACCGTGCCGATGTAGAAGACCGCCGCGACGCCCAGCCAGATCATCGACTTGCGCAGGGTGGCGGCGCGCTCGTCCTTGGACAGCGGCTTGGGGACGACCAGGCTGCGCTCGTTCAGGTGGCGGGTGCCGAGCAGGAACTGGACCACGCCCAGCCCCATGCCGAGGGCGGCGAGGGCGAAGCCGAGGTGCCAGTTGACGTTCTCACCGACGGTGCCGATGATCAGGGGCGCCGCGAAGGCGCCCATGTTGATGCCCATGTAGAAGATCGTGAAGCCACCGTCGCGGCGCGGGTCGTCCGGGCCGTCGTAGAGGTGGCCGACCATCGTCGAGATGTTGGACTTCAGCAGACCCGATCCGATGGCCACGAGGCCGAGACCGGCGAAGAACGTGCCCTCGGACGGCAGGGCCAGGACCAGATGGCCGAGCATGATCACGCCACCGGCGATGGCGACGGTCTTGCGCGGGCCCCAGACCCGGTCGCCGAACCAGCCGCCGGGCATGGCGAGCAGGTACACCAGCGACAGGTAGACCGAGTAGATCGCGGTCGCCGTGGCGGGCTTCATGTCGAGCCCGCCGGGGGCGATCAGGTAGAGCGGGAGCAGTGCCCTCATGCCGTAGTAGCTGAAGCGCTCCCACATCTCCGTCATGAAGAGTGTGGCCAGGCCGCGGGGGTGGCCGAAGAAGGTCTTCTCGCCGGAACTGGCCGAGTCCTTCGTCAGGCTGGACGCCATGGTCGATCCTTGCTGGTCGGGACGCGCCGCCTTGTGAGCGGTACGCGCCCGGTGGGGGGCAGCCGGCACCGGTGCGGCCGCACCCCGTCCCCACGCCTGAGGGGGACTCGCCCCGCGCGACCGGGCTCCTGGCGGAGCGCGGTCGAACGGCGGGGCGGGGACGGACCGCATCGGGATCCACGCCCGGCGCACGCTCTCGCACCCCGGGCCCGGCTCACAGGTCATTCACTCGCTGGGGCCGGCCGTGACCGGACCCCGCACACAAAAGAGACCCTTGGCGCTCATGGCTGCCCAAAGGTCCTTGAGTAGTGCAACAGGCGTCGGAACACCATACGACACGACACTGCGGCATATGGAAGGACTTGAGACATGGATCACAGGTGTTAGTGGAACCACGCTCCCATATTCCAAGGCTCCTGTCCGCTTTGTTGCGCTGACCCGCAGGCATTGTTCTGGACCTCACCCCTCGCGCCGCGTCCGGACTACCATCACCCCATGACCCGTGTACTGCTCGCCGAGGACGACGCGTCCATCTCGGAGCCGCTGGCCCGCGCCCTGCGCCGCGAGGGTTACGAGGTCGAGGTCCGCCAGGACGGCCCGGCCGCGCTCGACGCCGGACTCAAGGGCGGCGTCGATCTGGTCGTCCTCGATCTGGGGCTGCCCGGTATGGACGGGCTCGAAGTCGCCCGGCGGCTGCGCGCCGACGGGCACGCCATCCCCATCCTGGTGCTGACCGCGCGGGCCGACGAGGTCGACACGGTCGTCGGCCTGGACGCCGGCGCCGACGACTACGTCACCAAGCCGTTCCGGCTCGCCGAGTTGCTCGCCCGGGTCCGCGCCCTGCTGCGCCGCGGGGCCGCCGAGCCCGTCCCGCAGCCCGCCACCCACGGCGTCAGGATCGACGTCGAGTCCCACCGGGCCTGGATGGGCGAGGAGGAACTCCAGCTCACCGCCAAGGAGTTCGACCTGCTGCGGGTCCTGGTCCGGGACGCCGGCCGGGTCGTCACCCGTGACCAGCTGATGCGCGAGGTCTGGGACACCACCTGGTGGTCCTCCACCAAGACGCTCGACATGCACATCTCCTGGCTGCGCAAGAAGCTCGGCGACGACGCCGCCAACCCGCGCTACATCGCCACCGTCCGGGGCGTCGGCTTCCGGTTCGAGAAGAGCTGACGCAGCGCCCCCCATGTACTCCGAGGACGGCCCCGCGCGCCCGGGGGAGGCCCCTCATGCGCCTGACGACGAACGGAGGCGGCCATGCGCCGCCGGCTGATCAACTCCACGCTCGCCGTGGTGCTCGTGGTCATCTCCGTCTTCGGTGTGTCGCTGGTGATCGTGGAGACGCGCACCATCAGCGCCAGCGCCCAGGAGAGCGTCGAGTCCGAGGCGCTGCGGCTGCTCAGCGTGGTCGAGAGCCAGCTCCTGGGCGGCGAGCGGATCAACCCGCGCGTGCTGGCCGAGCAGATCGACCGTACCCGGTTCGCGTTGATCGAGATTCCGGGCCGGGAGCCCATCGCCGTCGGCGACCGCCCCACCGGCAGCGTCCTGCGGGCCATCGAGACCGGGGACGGCGGTGAGAAGGTCACCGTCGAGGAGTCCCGCTCCGCCGTCACCCGCGAGGTGGGGCGCACCCTGCTGATCATCGGCGCGGTGGCCCTGCTGGCGATCGTCTCCGCCGTGCTCCTCGCCGTACGCCAGGCCAACCGGCTCGCCTCCCCGCTCACCGACCTCGCCGAGACCGCGGAGCGCCTCGGCTCCGGCGACCCCCGCCCGCGCCACAAGCGGTACGGGGTGCCGGAGCTCGACCGGGTCGCCGACGTCCTGGACGCCTCCGCCGAACGGATCGCCCGGATGCTGACGGCCGAGCGCCGACTGGCCGCCGACGCCTCTCACCAACTGCGGACACCGCTGACCGCGCTCTCCATGCGGATCGAGGAGATCTCCGTCACCGAGGACCTGGAGACGGTCAAGGAGGAGGCGAACATCGCCCTCACGCAGGTGGAGCGGCTCACCGACGTCGTCGAGCGGCTGCTCACGAACTCCCGCGACCCGCGCACCGGCTCCGCCGTCCTCTTCGATCTCGACGAGGTCGTCAAGCAGCAGATCGAGGAGTGGCGCCCCGCCTACCGCAGCACCGGCCGCGCCCTGGTCTGCTCCGGAAAGCACGGTTTGCGGGCCGTCGGCACTCCGGGCGCGGTCGCCCAGGTCCTGGCGGCGCTGATCGAGAACTCCCTGATGCACGGCGGCGGCACCGTCGCGCTGCGCACCCGGGTCACCGGCAACCAGGTGGTCATCGAGGTCACCGACGAGGGCCCCGGCGTCCCGGCCGAGCTGGGGGCGCGGATCTTCGAGCGGACGATCAGCGGCCGCAACTCCACGGGCATCGGCCTGGCCGTCGCCCGTGACCTCGCGGAGGCGGACGGCGGCCGTCTGGAACTGCTCCAGCAGCACCCCGCGGTGTTCGCGCTCTTCCTCAGCCGGGCCCCGCAGGACCGCAAGGCCCCGGAGCGGCCGGTGCGCTGAGCGGCGGCGCGGGTGAGTCAGTTCCGTACGGGGTCGGGGCCTACCTGCTGTTCCGACGGCCTTCGCTGCTCCAGAAACCGTTCCGCGCTGAGCACGGCCTCCTTGGCGGGCAGGGCCTTGAAGACCCAGGTCCGGTAGGACCAGAAGCGGAACAGGGTGGCGATCCCGATGCCGACGATCTTGAACACGTTGCTCTGGACCGGGGTGTTCCAGCCGAAGCCGTACGTCGCCAGATACAGCACGCCGGTCTCGATCACCGCGCCCGCCGCGCTGAACAGCAGGAACAGGCTCAGTTCGCGGGTGCGGCCCGTCTTGTCGCGCTCCCGGTAGGTCCAGTAGCGGAAGCCCACGTAGTTGAAGAGGATGGCGACGAAGGTCGCCAGCAGGCTCGCCCGGACCACCGGCAGGTCCGTGGTGTGCCGGAGCAGGTTGAAGACCGCCATGTTGACCAGCAGCCCGGCCGCGCCGACCGCGCCGAACTTGGCGACCTCCCGGCCCAGCAGCTCAAGCCGGGTCCGCAATGCGCCCGGTTCGCTCATGGTGATCGCTGGTCCCGTCCGTTGGAAGGCGTCTGGTGGCGTCGACAGGCGTACGTCAACTCCGCCATGCTAACCAGCACTCCCGTACGACGTCCGTGAGTCCGCGGGGCATTGGCCGGACGGCGTCGGGGGACCACCGGCGTGGCGGATACCCTGGAGGCGTGACGTTCCCGGTAGTCGGCATGGTCGGCGGCGGTCAGCTCGCCCGTATGACCCACGAGGCGGGCATCCCCCTCGGCCTGAAATTCAAGCTCCTCAGTGACACTCCCCAGGACTCGGCGGCCCAAGTGGTGAGCGAGGTCGTCATCGGCGACTATCGCGACCTGGACACGCTGCGCGCCTTCGCGCGCGGTTGCGACGTGATCACCTTCGATCACGAGCACGTGCCGACCGAGCATCTGCGGGCCCTGGAAGCGGACGGCATCCCCGTGCGCCCCGGCCCCGATGCACTGGTGCACGCCCAGGACAAGGGGGTGATGAGGGCCAGACTCCTGGAGATCGGCGCACCCTGCCCCCGCCACCGCATCGTGAGCGATCCGGCCGACGCCGCCTCGTTCGCCGAGGAGACCGGGGGCTTCCCGGTCATCCTCAAGACCGTGCGCGGCGGCTACGACGGCAAGGGCGTGTGGGTGGTCCGCTCGGAGGCGGACGCCGCCGAGCCCTTCCGCGCCGGGGTCCCGGTCCTGGCGGAGGAGAAGGTCGACTTCGTACGGGAGCTGGCGGCCGGCATCGTCCGCTCGCCGCACGGCCAGGCCGTCGCCTACCCGGTCGTCGAGTCCGTTCAGGTCGACGGCGTCTGCGACACGGTGATCGCCCCGGCCCCCGGCCTGGACGAGGCGCTGGCCGGTGAGGCCCAGCAGCTCGCCCTGCGCATCGCCGCCGAACTGGACGTCGTCGGCCACCTCGCGGTCGAGCTGTTCGAGATCCGAAAGGCCGACGGGACCCCCGGCATCCTCGTCAACGAGCTGGCGATGCGCCCCCACAACTCCGGCCACTGGACGCAGGACGGCGCGATCACGTCCCAGTTCGCCAACCATGTGCGGGCCGTCCTCGACCTCCCCCTGGGCGACCCGCGCCCGCGCGCCCCCTGGACGGTCATGTGCAACGTCCTGGGCGGCGACTTCCCGGACATGTACCAGGCGTACCTGCACTGCATGGCCCGCGATCCGCAGCTCAAGATCCACATGTACGGCAAGGACGTGAAGCCCGGCCGCAAGGTCGGACACGTCAACACCTACGGCGACGATCTGGCGGACGTGCGGGAGCGCGCCCGGCACGCGGCCGACTACCTGCGAGGAACGATCACCGAATGACTTCCCCCGGCACCGGTCCCTCCCCCCTCGTCGGCATCGTGATGGGCTCGGACTCCGACTGGCCCGTCATGGAGGCCGCCGCAGAGGCGCTCGACGAGTTCGAGATCCCGTACGAGGTCGACGTCGTCTCCGCCCACCGCATGCCGCACGAGATGATCGCGTACGGCGAGGAGGCGGCGGGCCGCGGCATCAGGACGGTCATCGCCGGAGCGGGCGGCGCCGCCCACCTGCCCGGCATGCTCGCCTCGGTCACCCCGCTGCCGGTCATCGGCGTGCCGGTGCCGCTGAAGTACCTGGACGGCATGGACAGCCTGCTCTCCATCGTCCAGATGCCCGCCGGGGTGCCCGTCGCCACCGTCTCGGTCGGCGGCGCGCGCAACGCGGGCCTGCTCGCCGCCCGCATCCTCGCCGCGCAGGACCCCGCGTTGCAGGACCGGATGCGGGAGTTCCAGCGGGAGCTGAACGACCAGGCCACCGAGAAGGGCAAGCGGCTGCGGGCCAAGGTCGCCGGCGCCGACTCCTTCGGCTTCGGAAAGTAGGCCCGGCCGTGGACCACCTCTCCCGCGCCCGCGAGATCCTCGCCGCCCACCCCGTCGTCGACGGCCACAACGACCTCCCCTGGGCCCTGCGCGAACAGGTCGGCTACGACCTCGACGCCCGGGACATCGCCGCCGACCAGCGCGGCGTGCTCCACACCGACCTCGCACGGCTCAGGGCGGG
Organism: Streptomyces pratensis; assembly: GCF_037137275.1. Taxonomy (GTDB): domain Bacteria; phylum Actinomycetota; class Actinomycetes; order Streptomycetales; family Streptomycetaceae; genus Streptomyces; species Streptomyces pratensis_B. The sequence goes on from NZ_JBBBEN010000091.1 coordinate 129,851, forward strand.
CGGGGTCGGCGGCCAGTTCTGGTCGGTGTACGTCCGCACCGACCTGACCGGCGACGCGGCCGTCAGCGCCACGCTGGAGCAGATCGACGTCGTCGCCGAGCTGATCGCCCGCTACCCGGCCCATCTGCGCCGGGCGCTCACCGCCGACGACCTGGAGAAGTCCCGCGCCGAGGGCCGTATCGCCTCCCTGATGGGGGCCGAGGGCGGCCACTCCATCAACAACTCGCTGGGCGCCCTGCGCTCCCTGTACGAGCTCGGCGTCCGCTACATGACGCTCACGCACAACGACAACATCGACTGGGCGGACAGCGCGACGGACCTGCCGCGCCTCGGCGGCCTCTCCCCGTTCGGCCGCGAGGTCGTCCGCGAGATGAACCGCGTGGGCATGCTGGTCGACCTCTCGCACGTCGCGGACGGCGTCATGCGCGACGCCCTCGCCACCAGCACCGCGCCGGTGATCTTCTCGCACTCCTCGGCGCGCACGGTCTGCGACCACCCGCGCAACATCCCCGACGACGTGCTCGCGGCCCTCCCGGCCAACGGCGGCGTCGCGATGGCGACCTTCGTCCCGAAGTTCGTCCTGCCCGCGGCCGTCGCCTGGACCCTGGCCGCCGACCGGAACATGCGCGAGCACGGGCTGCACCACCTCGACACCACCCCGGCCGCGATGCGCATCCACGAGGACTTCGAGGCGGCCCACCCGCGCCCGCAGGCCACCGTCGCCACCATCGCCGACCACCTCGACCACCTGCGCGAGGTCGCGGGCGTCGACCACATCGGCATCGGCGGCGACTACGACGGCACGGCGTTCACACCGCGCGGTCTCGAGGACGTCTCCGGCTATCCGAACCTGATCGCCGAACTGCTGCGCCGCCGCTGGTCCGAGGGCGACATCGCCAAGCTGACCTGGCAGAACGCCGTACGGGTGCTGCGCGACGCGGAGGCCGTGGCCCGCGACGAGCAGCGTCGGCGCGGCCCGTCCCACGCGACGATCACCGAGCTGGACGGACCGGTGCGCTAGCCACCGCGGGGCGCTCGAGACCCGGCGGCGGACCGTGACCGGTCCGCCGGGGCGGGCCCGGTCAGGGCGCCGCCGCGAACGGGCCCCCCGGGCCGAAGGCGAGCGCCGCGAAGCGTTCTCCCATACGACGGTGGGCGGCGGCGTCCGGGTGGAGCTGGTCGGGCAGCGGCAGCTCGGCGAAGTCCGCCTCGCCGTACAGCTCGCGGCCGTCCAGGCAGTACAAGTGCGGGTCGTCGGCCGCCCGCTGCTCCACGATCCGGGCCAGCTCCGCGCGGATGACGGTGAGGGTGAGCTTGCCGGAGGCGGTCTCCGCCGGGTCGCCCATGGCTCTGAACGCGAGCGACCCGGCCCGGAAGTCCGGTGCGCCGGGCCCCGGGGTGTCCTCGTGGCTGGGGCAGTGGAGGGGGGAGACGACCAGCAGCGGCGTGGTCGGACGCCCCTCGCGAACGGTGTCCAGGAAGCCGTGCACCGCCGGGGTGAAGGCGCGCAGCCGCATCAGGTCGAGGTTGACGATGTTGATGCCGATCTTCACGCTGATCAGGTCGGCCGGCGTGTCCCGCAGGACGCGTGCCACGAACGGATCGAGCAGGGCGCTGCCGCCCAGTCCCAGGTTCACCAGCTCCACGCCCCCCGCGGCAGCGGCCAGGGCGGGCCAGGCAGTGGCGGAGCTCTCCGCCGCGGAGCCCTGGCTGATCGAACTGCCGTGGTGCAGCCACACCCGCCGGCCGCCCGGCGCCACCGCGTGGACGGGCGCGTCGGTGCGCAGGGCGATCAGCTCGGTGGTCTCGGTGTACGGCAGCCAGATCTCGACGTCCTTCTCCCGGTCGGGCAGGCCAATGAACCGCACGCTGCCGACCGGGCCCGGGATCGTCTCGCGGGAGCCGTCGGACAGGTCGACCATCAGCACGTCGCCGCCGCCCGCCGTGGCGCGGCCGGCCGGACGCCCGTCGATGTGCAGGTCGTACGCGCCGTCCGGGCCCGGCGGGACGCCCCGGTAGCCCGTCACGGTGCGCAAAACGTCCAGCTCGACGGCGGTGGCCCGGGTCCGGAACACCAGCCGGACCCCGGAGGGCTGCGACTCCGCCTGGGCCAGTTGCTCGTCGCTGTACTGGGCGCGGGCACGGGCGGGCAGCCGGTGGGGGAGGAGACCGCGCGCGGTGCGCTCCAGATCGAGCGCACCGCGGACCAGCTCGGCGGTCAGGGGGGTGTCGACCCACTCCGTCGTGTGGGCCGCGGGAGAGGGCCCGGGGGCTTGTGAGTCGTTCATGCGCCCAGCCTGTCAACCGGATGGCTGAACCGCACACCGTTTCCCCCCGGCCCTCCCCGGGGGGACCGGGTCACTGACCGGCGCAGAGACAGAACGGGTGGCCCGCGGGGTCCGCGTACACCCGGAAGCTTCGCGTCCGGTCCTCCGTGTCCAGCGGCCGGGCCCCCAGCGCGAGCACCTCCCGCTCCGCCGTGTCCAGGTCGGGCACGGTCAGATCGAGGTGGAACTGCTGCGAGGCGTCGGGCCGCGGCCACTGCGGAGGCACGAAGTCGGGGGCGGCCTGGAACGCGAGCTGGGTGCCGGGGGCCCCGTTGAGCTCCACCCAGTCGTCCCCGCTCTCCTCGACGACACCGCCGAGGAGAGCGGCGTAGAAACCGGCGAGGGCGTTGGGGTCGGGGCAGTCCAGTACGACGGAACCCAGTGTGGCGATGGCCATGGGACATCCCTTCTTCGGTTACTGCTTAACTGCGGCAACTGGTAACGGTTACCTCATGCTGCCGTATCGGGGGTAACGTCGCAACCATGAGCGCGCAGGACGTGTCACGCGGTGAGGCCGCAGGAGAAGCCCGGCGGGCGAGACCGGTCGGCGGGTCCGCGGTCGAGGCCCGTGGGGCGCGAACGCCCGGCAGGCCGTGGGCCGTTCCGAGCGGTGGAGCCGGGGACGAGGCCCACCGGGCGCGGGCGCGCGATGAGTGAGAAGACCCCCGCGCCCGGCCGGCTCGCGCTGATCGAGGCGCTGGTCAACTCGCTGGACGTCGAGACGGGCGCGGACGCCCTCGACACCGCCGCTGGCCGGGCCCCCTTCGGCCTCTCCCAGGACGACGTCCCGGCCGCCCGCGACCTGCGCGAGGCGCTGCGCCGGGCCTGCCTCGCCCACGCGGGGCACCGGCCGCCCCCGGGCGGGCCGCCTTTGCCCGCACTGACCCCGCTCCTCGCCGCCGCCCCGCTCCTGGTCGTCGTCGACGAGGCGGGTGCGGCGGCGCTGCGCCCGGCGGCGGGGCCTGAGCCGGCGGCGGGCGCGGCGGCGCTCACGGCCCGGGTCGCCGAGGCCATCGCCGTGTCGGCCGCCGACGGGACCTGGCTCCGGCTCAAGGCGTGCGAGGCGGCCGACTGCCAGTGGGCCTACTACGACCGGAGCCCCGCCGGCCGACGCCGATGGTGCTCGATGTCGGTCTGCGGGGCTCGCGCCAAGATGCGTACGTACCGCGCGAAGCGTTCGTAGGCGGGCGGGTCAGGCCTTCGGCCGGCCCATCGCCCGGTACGTCCACCCCGCCTCGCGCCACACCGCGCTGTCCAGCGCGTTGCGGCCGTCCAGGATGATCCGGCGGGCCGCCGCCTCGCCCAGCGCCACCGGGTCCAGCTCGCGGAACTCGGGCCACTCCGTCAGGTGCAGCACCACGTCCGCGCCGCGCACCGCCTCCAGCGCCGAGTCCGCGTAGCCCAGGGTCGGGAAGAGCCGGCGGGCGTTGTCCATGCCCTTCGGGTCGAAGACGGTGACCTGGCCGCCCTGGAGGTGGATCTGCCCCGCCACGTTGAGCGCGGGGGAGTCGCGTACGTCGTCGGAGTCGGGCTTGAACGCGGCGCCCAGCACCGCCACCCGCTTGCCGAGGAACGAGTCCCCGCCCACGGCCTCGCGGGCCAGCTCGACCATGTGGCCGCGGCGGCGCATGTTGATGGAGTCGACCTCGCGGAGGAAGGTCAGCGCCTGGTCCGCGCCCAGCTCGCCGGCGCGCGCCATGAAGGCCCGGATGTCCTTGGGCAGACAGCCGCCGCCGAAGCCGATCCCGGCCCGCAGGAACTTCCTCCCGATCCGCTCGTCGTGCCCGATGGCCTCCGCGAGCTTCACGACGTCTCCGTCGGCGGCCTCGCAGACCTCGGCCATCGCGTTGATGAAGGAGATCTTGGTGGCCAGGAAGGAGTTGGCCGAGGTCTTCACCAGCTCGGCGGTCGGGAAGTCGGTCACCACGAACGGCGAGCCCTCCGCCACCGGCGCCGCGTACACCTCGCGCAGCAGCTTCTCGGCCGCCTCGCTCCGCACGCCGACGACGATCCGGTCGGGGCGCAGGGTGTCCTGCACGGCGAAGCCCTCGCGCAGGAACTCCGGGTTCCAGGCCAGCTCGGCGTCCTGGCCGGCCGGGGCCAGCTCGGCCAGCCGCGCCGCGAGACGGGCGGCCGATCCGACGGGGACGGTCGACTTGCCGACGACCAGGGCGGGCCGGGCGAGCTGCGGGGCGAGCGACTCGAAGGCGCTGTCGACGTAGCTCATGTCGCAGGCGTACTCGCCGTGCTTCTGGGGAGTGTTCACGCAGACGAAGTGCACATCGCCGAACGCGCCGACCTCCTCCCAGGAGGTGGTGAAGCGCAGCCGCCCCGTGGAGCCCTCGATGCCCGCGACATGCTTCTGGAGCATCTCCTCCAGGCCCGGTTCGTACATCGGCACGCGGCCGGTGGAGAGCAGTTCGATCTTCTCCGGCACGACGTCGAGCCCGAGGACCTCGAACCCCAGCTCGGCCATGGCCGCGGCATGGGTGGCGCCGAGATACCCGGTGCCGATCACAGTGATCCTGAGGGCCATGGAGTGCTCCTGGGAGGTGCGGACGGACGTGCGGACCGAGCATAGTCGGGGACCGCTGCCCGGCATTCGCCGCTCCGCCCGCCCGGAACGTCCCCGTCCGGCCGGCCCCTGTCACGAAGCTCACGTGCCGCTCACGTATGCCGGAGAGCGGGAGGCGCACTAAAATTGGGTTACTTAACGGTAGTTAGCATCTTGGGGAGTGAGCGTCTTGGCGGGTTCGACCGATTTCGACCTGTACCGTCCGGCCGAGGAGCACGACATGCTCCGCGACACCATCCGCGCGCTCGCCGAGACGAAGATCGCCCCCTTCGCCGCCGCGGTGGACGAGGAGAGCCGTTTCCCGCAGGAGGCGCTGGACGCCCTGGTCGCCTCGGACCTGCACGCGGTCCACGTCCCGGAGGAGTACGGCGGGGCCGGCGCCGACGCGCTCGCCACGGTCATCGTGATCGAGGAGGTTGCCCGCGTCTGCGCCTCCTCCTCCCTGATCCCGGCCGTCAACAAGCTGGGCTCGCTCCCGGTGATCCTCTCCGGCTCGGAGGAGCTGAAGCGGAAGTACCTGGGCCCGCTCGCCAAGGGCGACGCGATGTTCTCGTACGCCCTGTCCGAGCCGGACGCCGGCTCGGATGCGGCGGGGATGAAGACCAAGGCCGTCCGCGACGGCGACTTCTGGGTCCTCAACGGAGTGAAGCGCTGGATCACCAACGCGGGCGTCTCCGACTACTACACGGTCATGGCGGTCACCGACCCGACCAAGCGATCCAAGGGCATCTCCGCTTTCGTGGTCGAGAAGTCCGACGAGGGCGTCTCCTTCGGGGCCCCGGAGAAGAAGCTCGGCATCAAGGGCTCCCCGACCCGCGAGGTCTACTTCGACAACGTCCGCATCCCCGCCGACCGCATGATCGGCGAGGAGGGCACCGGCTTCGCCACCGCGATGAAGACCCTGGACCACACCCGCATCACCATCGCGGCCCAGGCCCTCGGCATCGCCCAGGGTGCGCTGGACTACGCCCACGGGTACGTCCAGGAGCGCAAGCAGTTCGGCAAGCCGATCGCCGACTTCCAGGGCGTCCAGTTCATGCTCGCCGACATGGCGATGAAGCTGGAGGCCGCCCGCCAGCTCACCTACTCGGCCGCCGCCAAGTCCGAGCGCGTCGACGGCGGCCTCACGTTCTTCGGCGCGGCCGCCAAGTGCTTCGCCTCCGACGTCGCCATGGAGGTCACCACGGACGCCGTCCAGCTGCTCGGCGGCTACGGCTACACGCGGGACTACCCGGTCGAGCGGATGATGCGCGACGCCAAGATCACGCAGATCTACGAGGGCACGAACCAGGTCCAGCGGATCGTCATGGCGCGCAACCTGCCGTAACAGGGTTCTCGCAGGTCAGTGCCCCGCTCGGCCGGTCCAGGAGCCCTGATCGGCTTCCCGGCCGTTCGGGTCCGCTCCTGGGCCTCCTCGGGCGTCATGCTGGGGAGATCCCGGGCGCGCCCTGGCCTGGGGACAGACGCTGACCTGCGTAAACGACAAGGCTCCCGGCATCGCCGGGGGTCTTTCGTGTGGGCTGGGCCAGGGCCGTCGCCCGCGCGGCGGGGCCGTCCCCGCCGGGGGCCGGCCTGGTGGCGACGGCCGCACGTCCGAGTCCCCCGGCGTGTTCCGGGCATCCCCGGTCAGCGCGGGGCCGTTCGGCCGCGGGCGGGAGTTCCGGCTGCCCACCGGAACCGTGAGCCCAGGCAGGGCAGTGGTGCACGCCCGCCTCAACCCGACGGTGGCCTCCGTCCGTGCCCGGCCGCGGGGCCGAGTCGCTGCCGGTGAGGACGTCGCACAGACGCCGGGCGTCTGCGCACCCGACCGGGCCGCGCCGCGGCCCTCGGTCCGCGGACTTCGGGCACTGCGTCGGCACACCGAAGGCCCATGGCGAACGGGACTCTTCTGTGCGGGTGTTGCTCGTACAGGCGCCTGCCCCGAAGGAACCGGAGCGCGGGCCGAGAACCGCGTGCGGGGGCTGAAAGAACTGCTGGTGGAGCTGGAGGGCGTTGCGGTATCGCCCTTGTGCCGGTTCGGGACGCCCAGGGTCGGGCGTCCCGAACCGCACGGATCGTACGTTCAAGCCTTGCACCAGTGGGAGCGCTCCCACTGTGATGTGACCCCGGCGGTGCGGTCAAGAAGGGTGAAGAGTCGAAGTTATTCGACAGAGAAAGTTTGCAACACGTCTGTTACTTGTCGCCGCTTGGCGCTACGGTCTGCCTCACCAGTGGGAGCGGTCCCCCTCGCTAGGTGTTCTGTCAGGAGCACCTCAGTCGTCAGGAGTCGCTCATGCATCACCCCGTGCATTCCAGCGCCACCCCTTCCCCCACGTCCCCCACGGCTTCCCGGAGAAGACTGCGGTCTTCGGCCATCTCCTCCCGCGGCCGTACGGGCCTGGCAGCGGCCTGTGCCCTGTTCATGGCCGCGGGCGTCACCGCCGCGGCGACCGGTACCGCCGGCGCCGCCGCCGCAGGCTGCACCGTCGACTACAAGGTGCAGGGTCAGTGGAACGGCGGTTTCGGTGCGAACGTGACCGTCACCAACACCGGTGACCCGGTGAACGGCTGGACCCTGGAGTGGGTCTACGCCGGCGACCAGAAGATCACGCAGGGCTGGAACGCCGTCGTCAGCCAGACGGGCGCAGCCGTCACCGCCAAGAACGTCTCGTACAACGGCAACCTCGGCACCGGCGGTTCCGCTGCCTTCGGCTTCAACGCCAGCAACAGCGGCGAGAACGCCGTGCCGGCGACCTTCAAGCTCAACGGCGTGACCTGCGACGGCGGCACCGGCCCGGGCCCCGGGCCCGACCCGGACCCGGACCCGACGGACCCGCCCGGCGACCGGGTGGACAACCCGTACGTGGGCGCGAAGACCTATGTGAACCCCGAGTGGTCCGCGAAGGCCGCGGCGGAGCCGGGCGGCGCGGCCGTCTCCCAGCAGCCGACCGCTGTCTGGCTGGACCGCATCGCCGCCATCGAGGGCAGCAGCACCAGCATGGGTCTGCGCGCCCACCTGGACGAGGCCCTCGAGCAGAAGGGCACGGGCGAGCTCGCCGTCCAGCTGGTGATCTACAACCTGCCGGGCCGCGACTGTGCGGCGCTCGCCTCCAACGGTGAGCTCGGCCCGACAGAGATCGGCCGGTACAAGAACGAGTACATCGACCCGATCACCGAGATCATCGCCGACCCCAAGTACGCGGGCCTGCGGATCGTCACGACGGTGGAGATCGACTCGCTGCCCAACCTCGTCACCAATGTCACCCCCCGCCCCACCGCCACACCCAACTGTGACGTGATGAAGGCGAACGGCAACTACCAGAAGGGCGTCGGGTACGCGCTCAACAAGCTGGGCGACATCGCCAACGTCTACAACTACGTCGACGCCGGCCACCACGGCTGGCTCGGCTGGGACGACAACTTCGGCGCTTCCGCCCAGATCTTCAAGGAGGCCGCCACCACCGAGGGCGCGACCCTTGCCGACGTACACGGCTTCATCGTCAACACCGCCAACTACAGCGCCCTGAAGGAGGACAACTTCGCCATCGGCGACAGCGTCAACGGCACCTCCGTACGCCAGTCGAAGTGGGTGGACTGGAACCGCTACACCGACGAGCTGACCTATGCGCAGGCCATGCGGGCCGAGCTGGTCAGGATCGGCTTCGACTCCGGTCTCGGCATGCTGATCGACACCTCCCGCAACGGCTGGGGCGGTTCGGCACGGCCGGCCGGGCCCGGCCCGAGGACGACTGTCGACGCATACGTCGACGGCGGGCGCTACGACCGCCGACTCCACCTCGGCAACTGGTGCAACCAGGCCGGTGCGGGCCTCGGCGAGCGCCCGACGACCGCCCCCGCCGCCGGGATCGACGCGTACGTCTGGGTCAAGCCGCCGGGTGAGTCCGACGGTTCCAGCAAGCTCATCCCGAACCCCGACGGCAAGGGCTTCGACCGGATGTGCGACCCGACGTACACCGGCAACCCGCGCAACGGGAACAGCATGTCCGGGGCGCTGCCCGACGCGCCGATCTCCGGCGCCTGGTTCTCCGCCCAGTTCCAGGAGCTGCTGAAGAACGCCCACCCCGCGCTGTGACGAGGGGCTAGGACGTAGCGGGTACGGATACGGCGTCGGCCCCT
>NZ_JBBBEN010000091.1:138873-180992 GCF_037137275.1 Streptomyces pratensis
GGGGCCGACCGGCCGTACTGCCTGTTCAGACGCCGAGCTCTGCCCTCGCAGCCCTAGCCGCGTGTCTCGGCTCCCCTGTATCCAGGAACCCGGGCTGTCGATCACGGAAAGGGGCGCTCGGTGCAGACGCAGGGCGGAGAGAGAAGAACGGGCGACCAGGGCAAGGGGCGACGGACCCTTGGCGCCGCGCGGGCGGCAGTCGCATCGGCACGGCCGGGATCGTCCCCGCCGCGGGGCCTCCTCGCTCAGCAGAGCGCCGTGGGCAACGCCGCTGTCGTGCAGATGCTCCGCGACGCCGGCCACCGCGGAGCGCAGGAGGAGCACCAGCACGGGGACGGCTGCGGCCACCCCCAGCCCGAACAGGCGGTGCAGCGGTCCGCCGTCCACGACGTCCTGCGCACCCCTGGCCGGCCCCTCGACGACGCCACCCGCACCGACATGGAGAGCCGGCTCGGCGCCGACTTCTCCGACGTCCGCATCCACAACGACTCCGCCGCCAAGGCGTCGGCCGCCGAGGTCGGCGCCCATGCCTACACCAGCGGCAACCACGTCGTCATCGGCGACGGCGGCGGCGGCAAGCACAAGCTCGCCCACGAACTCACCCACGTCATCCAGCAGCGCCAGGGCCCCGTCGCCGGAACCGACAACGGGTCAGGGCTCCGCGTCTCCGACCCGTCCGACCGCTTCGAACGCGAGGCGGAGGCCAACGCGACACGGGCGATGCGCGGCCCGGCCCCCGTGCAGTCGCTCGCCGACGACCGGGAAGAGGCCTCCGCGCGGCGTGGCCCCGCAGAACCGGCCGTCCAGCGGACGGCCGCGGGGGAGCAGCCCGACCTCCAGTTCCGGACCCACACGCTGAGCGCCGGCACCGTCGCCTTCAAGGGCGGTGACTGGGAGAACGGACAGGCGCTGATAGCGGCGGCCGCGACCTTCCACACCAACGGCGAATGGGGGGCCTGCTACCTGGGCACGCCGGCCAACGTCTCGGTGGGGTACATGGAGGAAGGGAACAACCTCCTCCAGATCACCCTGACCCAGCCCCTCAAGCTCCTGGAGATCTACGGCCGCACAGCGGACGATGGGAGCATCGGAGGGGACGCCAAGGCCGCGATGGTCAAGGCCGCGAGGAACTATCCCGCCGGCGCCTACCTGATGGACTCCATCCTGGCGGACGGGTACGACGGGGCGTACATGAACGCCGACGACGAGGGCCTCGGCAACAAGGAGATCATCCTCCACTGGTCGCGAGTGGCGGAGGTGTGCGAGGCCGTCCTGGCGGACCCGCAGCCCCAGTGGAACCGCCGGGAGTACCGGTTCAACGAACTCCCGTAGCGGCGCCCGTGGGCGGGGCCGGCGGCAGCGGACCCGCCCGCCGGCCCGGGCCGCGGAAGCCGTGGCGGCCCCGTGTGGTGAGGCGCCCTCCGGCCCCGGGGGCCGCGCCCGTCCTCGTCCGGGCGGCCGGGGTGTCAGACCCCGGTCTGCCCGTCGACCAGTTCACGCACCACGTCGAGGTGGCCGTTGTGGCGGGACGTCTCCTCGATGAGGTGGAGGATCACCCAGCGGAGGTCGACGTGGCGGCCGTCGCCGATGGGGCGTTCGGCTGGGGTGTCCAGGCCGTGCCCGGCCACCAGGCGGCGGTAGCGGGCGCTCTGCTCCTCGTACTCCGCGAGGAGCTGGGGCAGCGGGACGTCGACCGCTGTCCGCATCTCCGGGTCGGGGTCCTCCTCCGTCGCCTCCGCGAGCGGGCCGTCGTCCTCCTCGCCCAGGAACATCACGTGGAACCAGTAGTGCTCGACCCACCGCAGATGGCTGATCAGGCCGCACAGCGTCATCAGCGGCGAGTTCGGGAGGGGCGCCTTGCGCGCGTCTTCGGCGGACACGCCCTCGCACTTGGCCCGCGCGGTGTCACGGGCGTAGTCGAGGAAGGCGGTCAGCTGCGCACGCTCGTCCCAGGTGGGGGGCGTGTCGGTTCGTCGAGTCATCGCGAGGAGTCTCCCCCGGCGCGGTGCGGGTGTCGACCTCTTTCCGGGCCCAGCCGCGCCCCGAAGCGGGCGCGGCGCGGCTGGCCGGGCACACGCCGTGACGGCTCTGCCGGTTACGTCTCAGTGGACGACGTCGAAGACGTTCTTCTGGATGCCGTTCGCGTACGCCTCGTGCTCGACCAGCTTCAGTTTCTGGCGGTCCTTGTCCGTGTCGCTGAACAGGCGCTTGCCCGCGCCGAGCAGCAGCGGGAAGACGAGCAGGTGGTACCGGTCGATCAGGCCGGCGTCGGAGAGGCCCCGGTTCAGGGCGGCACTGCCGTGCAGGAGGACCGGGCCGCCCTCGGTCTCCTTCAGGGCGGCGACCTCGTCGAGCGACCGAAGGAGCGTGGTGGCGCCCCAGCCGGGCACCAGGTCGTCGTCGGAGAGGGTGGTGGACACGACGTACTTCGGCATCGCGTTGTACCCGGTGAACTCCTCCATGCCCGGCCAGACCGCGCTGAAGGCCTCGTAGCTCGCTCTGCCCAGCAGCATCGCCGCGGCCTCCTCCTGCTCCCGCTCCTTGATGGCGTACGCCTCGGGGAGGAACTCCACGTCCTTGAAGGTCCATCCGGAGTTCCGGTAGCCGGGCTCGCCGCCCGGGGCCTCCATGACGCCGTCGAGCGAGACGAAGGCGGTGCTGATCAGGGTGCGCATCGGAGCTCCTGTGTGTCGTGACCGTGTCCCGGCCGGCGCTCGGCGCCGGCCCGCGGCTCCCGGTCCATGGCCCTCGCGGGGTGTACCGCGTGGTGACGGAGGTACTGAATCCTCACGGAGGTACTGACCGCGCGCCGGGCGGAAACTCATCGCTCCCCGCGTGCGCCACCGCTTCGGAGCACGCCCCGGGCTCCGAAGCGGTGGCGCCCCCGCCCGCAGCGCCCCGTACCCGTGATACGTCCCCGCCCCGGCCGCTACCCTCCCTCCCCATGACCGAACTCGACAGGCTGACCGCCCTCTTCGGCGCCCTGGGGGCGGGCGGCGACGCGGAGGACTGGGCCGAGTCCGAGGCCGAAGAGGGCCTCCCGCAGCTCGCCCGCTACCGGTTCCTGCGCACGGTGTGGCAGGACATCGACGCGTGGGGCGCGGGCGCGCACCGGTGGGTGGAGTCCTATCGCTGCGGCGGGTCGGCGGCCGAGGCCGTGGAGCGCGCCCTCGCCGCCGGGCTCACCCCGGAGGACCTCGGCGCGCTGGCCCGGGAGATCGCGAGGGAGACCGCGTTCGGGGTGCTGCACGCCCTCTCCGACCCCGCGGACGGCTCGCTGGCCCCCGACGTCGAGGAGCGACTGCCGCGCTGGCGGCTGGCCGAGCTGGACCCGGCCGGCGAACCGACCGGACGCTACCTGGACGCGCTCCACGAGGACTTCGCCGAGGTCGAACCGAAGGGCCCGGCGGCATGACGGCGCACGCGCGAACGGTGAGGCCGACCTCCGGACCGCCTCCGACGACGCCGAGCAGTGCGTCCGGCCCGGCGGGGCGCGCCCGTCGGGGCCGGCCCGTGCGCCGGGAGGCCGCGGAGAGCCCTGTGCGGCGGAAACCCGGACACCGGCCGCCCGGTTCGGCACACTGGGCACATGGCCGATCACCCGGAGCTCTCACCGGACCACCTGACCATCAACGTCACGCGTCGCGACGACCCGGTCTTCGAGGTCACGGAGGCGGACGCGTTCGCCTCCCTCCGCACGTACCCGGACATCGTGGTCCGGGGGCCGATGTTCGGGCTCGCCGAGCAGCGCCGCGGCGACCGGCCGCGCTGGCGGCTGCTGGGCGAGATGGATTCGGGTTTCCCGCAGATGGCCCGGGACGAGCTGAACTCGCACCTGTGGTTCATGGCGAAGGACGACACCGACGACCGGGCGGTGCGGCGGTCGCTGCTGGCCGCCGTGGCGCGGCTGGAGACGGAGCCGGTCGACGAGGTGTCGGCGGCCGGCGTCCGCTACCGGGTGGTGCGCGCCGACGAGTTCGCCCGGATCGGCGGCGGCCGGCTGGAGCCGCCCCGGCCCACCGACGTGGACTCCGACGACTGGGACCCGAACGCGCCGGAACCCCCGTGCGACGACGGGTTCGTGATCGACCACGCGGCGGCCGTCGGACTGACCGAGGGGCTCGGCCGGGCGAGCCTGCTGTCGCTCTCGTACACGTCGAGCCGCTTCCCCGACGACGTACGGGCCGATTCCCGGAGGGCGTTGACCAGCCACCCGGGGGTCGTCCTGCTCCCTCCGGCGTTCCGGGCGATGGAGCGGAAGGAGGCTTCCTGGTCGATGGTGACCGGTCTGCACGCCACCCCGCAGGGCGCCCGGCGCTCCCTCGTCCACCATCTGACGGTGTCCCTGCCCCGGCTGGGGAAGGCCGACGAGAAGGAGGCGCTCGTCCACGCCCGTGCCGCCGACCGGTTCGCCGAGCGCACCCGGCCCAATGAACTGGTGGTGCGGGGAAGGCGGTTCGACATCGTCAGGGTCGAGCGCGTGATGCGCGTCGGGCCCGACGGGCCGGAGAAGCCGCGCCCCTCTGACGCGGACGCGTACGGCCCCTCCCAGATGCACCCCGCCATGGACGAGTCGGGCGTCATCACCTACGGCGCATAGCGGCGGGCCCGTCGGACGGCGTGCCGCCCGACGGGCCCGGCCCGTAGCGCGTGAACCGGTCGGCGACCGGCGTCAGTCGCCGGTGACGGTGACCTTCTCGTCGTTGTTGAGCTGCTCCACGAGCTGCTTCACCTTGGCCTTGTCCCAGACGAGGTTGCTGCCCACGCTGCCCGAGATCGGCATGTTCATCGAGGTGCCCTCGCCGCCGGTGACGCCCTTCATCGCGAAGAACATGTCAGCCAGCGCCCAGAGCGACATGTCCTTGTCCACGATCAGCGTGTCGAGGCCCGCGCCCAGCGTCGGGTACAGCGTGAACGGGTTGAGGATCGTGGACGGCGTCGCCGTCTGGCTCGCCAGCGCCGCGAGGAACTTCTGCTGGTTCTTCGTCCGGTCGAGGTCGCTGCCCGCGAACGCGTACCGGGTCCGCACGAAGGCCAGGGACTGTTCGCCGTTCAGCGTCTGCTTGCCGGCCTGGAAGTCGGCCCCGGACTTCTTGTCCTTGAACGCCTTCGGAATGTCCAGCTCGACGCCTCCGATCGCGTCCACGATCTTCGCGAAGCCGCCGAAGCCGATCTCGACGTAATGGTCGATGCGCAGGCCGGTGTTGAACTCCACCGTCCGCACCAGCAGTTCGGGTCCGTCCTCGGCGTAAGCGGCGTTCAGCTTCACCTGCCGGCCCCGGCCCGGGAACACCTTGCCGGACTCGGACCCCTTGAAGGACGGGATCTCGACGTTGGAGTCACGCGGCAGCGAGATCAGCGTCGGTCCGCTGGAGCCGTCGTGCAGGATCATCATCGAGTCGGTGCGCTTGCCCTCGGCGGAACCGGTGCGCAGCCGCTTCTTCTCCTCGTCCGACATGCCCTGACGGCTGTCGGACCCGACGATCAGGTAGTTCGTCCCGTCGCCGGCCTCCGGCCGCTCGATGACCTTCGCGAGGTCGACCTCGCGCTTCAGCTTCGAGTCGGCCCAGAAGTAGGTGGAGACGGAGACCACGAGCACGACGACCACCAGGGTCAGCGCGCCGAGCTTGATCCGGCGACGCCAGTCGGGGGCGGGGCGGCCCTGGACGTAGCCCCCGTCGCCGCCGCGACGGCCGCCGCCCGCGCCGTAGACCTGGCCCGTGTTGTAGCCGCTGTCGTACCCGGCGGCGGGGCCCCCGTGGCCGGGGGCGCCGGACCGGTGGCGGTCGTCGTGCCCCCGGCCCTGCGGCGGCACCTGCGGCCGCCGCGGCGCCTGCGCCGGAGGGGCGGGGGCCGGGCGGCGGACGTGCGGCATCGCCCGTGCGCTCTCGGGCCGGGGGGCGGCGCTGCCCTGCCCGTAACGCTCGCTGCGGTCGCCGGTCCGGCGATCGGGCCAATCGTTCATCCGACCAGTGTGCCGTCCCCGCGCACACCTATTACAGGGTGTAAGGGAAATTGCACCGGGGCTGTTGCGAAGCTGATGCATTCGGCGAGACCCGGAGCCGCGCATAAGGTGGACTGTATGACAGATCAGGCCACCCGCCCGGAGGGCGAGATTCCGGGCAAGCCGACCGCGGCCTCCCGCACCACCCTCAGCCACATCATGACTGGCAGCGACACCAACCTCCTCGGCACGGTGCACGGCGGCGTGATCATGAAGCTGGTCGACGACGCGGCGGGCGCCGTGGCCGGCCGGCACTCCGGCGGCCCCGCGGTGACCGCCTCGATGGACGAGATGGTCTTCCTGGAGCCGGTCCGGGTCGGCGACCTCGTCCATGTGCGCGCCCAGGTCAACTGGACCGGCCGCTCCTCGATGGAGGTCGGCGTCCGTGTGATGGCCGAGCGCTGGAACGAGTCGACCCCCGCCCAGCAGGTCGGCAGCGCCTATCTGGTCTTCGCCGCCGTCGACGGGGACGGCAGGCCGCGCGCCGTACCGCAGGTGATCCCCGAGACCGAGCGGGACAAGCGGCGCTACCAGGAGGCACAGATCCGGCGCACCCACCGGCTCGCCCGCCGCCGCGCGATCAAGGAGCTGCGCGAGAAGCGCGTGGCCGACGGCATCGACGACTGAGACCCGCCGCGACCCCCACGGCGTGCGGTCCCCCGCGCCCTCACGGCCCGGCCTCCGAGGCCCCCATGGCCCAAGGCTCGCCGCGCCCTCACGGCCCGGCCCCCGAGGCCCTCCCACGGTCCCCGACCCGCCGTGACCCGCGCCTCCGGCCGGTGCGCCCGACCGCCTGCGCGGTTCACGCCCCGCCTTCTACGGGCACACCACCTCGTCGCCCCTCACCGTGGAGAACTCGCCCGCCTCCCGGCTCCCCGACCTCACCCGCCGCACCTCCGTGAAGTCCGAGCCCACCGTCACGCTCAGGGTCCCGCCGTGGCCCTTCACCGCCTCCAGCTCACTGCCGGGCAGGGCGGCCGCCAGGGACTGCGCCGAACGGTCCCAGCGCGGGTCGTACGTCACGACCGTCCGCCTCGCATCCCGCCGCTCCCCGTTGAGCGGGAGGCCCGTCGTGGCGAACCCGGTGCCGCGCAGCTGCTCGTCCACGGCCCGGCCGAGGCCGTCCTTCGAGGTCCCGTTGTAGACCTGGACCCGGACCTTCCGCGGCGCCACATCGACCAGCGCGGCCGCGGGCTCCTCCGGCCCGGCCGCGGACTCCGGCTCCGCCGGGGCCAGCGGCTCGTCCTCACGCAGCGCCCGGAAGAGCTTCTTCGCCTTCGCCGCGTCCCACCGCACCGTCGCGCCGATGCCCTTCACCGGGAAGCTGGGGTTGCCCACGGGGACGGAGGCGAACTCGGACGAGGACGGGCTGAAGCCCCGCATCGCCGAGCCGAGCGCCAGCATCTGCTTCGTGCCGAAACCCTTGTCGGCCCGGACCGAGCCGAGCACAGAGGCCGACACCTGCTGGAACTTCACCGGGTTCAGCAGCACGCCGCTGCTCGTCACCTGTTCGATCAGCGCCGCCACGAACTTCTGCTGGCGCTGCATCCGGCCCAGGTCGGAGCCCCCGTCGACATGGCGTGCGCGGACGTACTGGAGCGCCTGGCCGCCGTCCAGCTCATGGCTGCCCGCCGGCAGGTCCAGGCCGCTGTACGTGTCCTTCATCGGGAGGGCCGTGCAGATCTCCACCCCGCCCACCGCGTCCACCGTCTTCATGAAGCTGGTGAAGTCGACTTCCAGATAGTGGTCGATCTTGACCCCCGTCATGTGCTCGACCGTGCGCACGGTCAGCGTCGGCCCGCCCTCCGCGTAGGCGGCGTTCAGCTTCACCGGGTGGGAGGCGTGCTGCTCGCCCGTGGTGCGGTCCGTGTGGGCGGGGATCTCGGCGTAGCTGTCCCGGGGGAGGCTGACGACGCTCGCCCGCTGCTTGTCCGCCGACAGATGGATCAGCATGATCGTGTCGGTGCAGTGACAGGGCTCGCCCCCCAGCCGGTACTTCTCCCGTTCTTCCCGCGTGATGGTGTCCCGGCCGTCGGTCCCGACGAGCAGGAGGTTCATGCCCCCGCCCGCCCGAGGGCGGTTCTTCATGTCCTTGAACGGGTCGACCCGGCCGATCCCCGTCTCCAGCTCGCTCACCACGGCGTGACCGATCCCACCGGCCCCCAGCACCAGCACGGACAGCCCGACGGCCGCCCGCATGCCCCAGCCGGGCCGCTCGTCCTGCGTGCGGGAGCGGACTGGCCGCGTGCCCCGGGGCGGCCGGCGCCCGGGGGGCGTGGCGCGGGGGCACGGCGGGCGCTGCGGTCGTGGCGGCGTGGGCACGGGGGGAGACACCTCCGCGGTGCAGGGGGGACCATCGCACGGTAGGCCCATACGATCTGCGTCCCGGCCCGCGACCCGGCGGGGCGCACCGGTATCCCCCGTTCGCGGTAACGTGGCGGCCGAATAACGCCGCCTCCAGGGGTGCGAAACCCCCGGCGCCCCGAGGACCCCCGAGGACCACATGTCTGCCGCGCAGTACCCCGCCGTCTCCGTGATCATGCCGGTGCTCAACGAGGAACGCCATCTCAGGAACTCGGTCCGGCACATCCTGGAGCAGGAGTACGCCGGGGAGATGGAGGTCGTGATCGCGCTCGGCCCCTCCACCGACCGCACCGACGCCATCGCCGCCGAACTGGTCGCGGAGGACCCCCGGGTCCACACCGTCCCCAATCCCTCCGGCCGCACCCCCGCCGCCCTCAACGCGGCGATCGAGGCGTCCCGCCATCCGATCGTCGTACGGGTCGACGGCCACGGCATGCTCTCGCCCGGCTACATCGCGACGGCCGTGCGCCTCCTGGAGGAGACCGGCGCGCAGAACGTCGGAGGCATCATGCACGCCGAGGGCGAGAACGCCTGGGAGGACGCCGTCGCCGCCGCGATGACCTCGAAGATCGGCGTCGGCAACGCGGCCTTCCACACCGGCGGCCAGGCGGGCCCGGCCGAGACCGTGTATCTGGGCGTCTTCCGCCGCGAGGCGCTGGAGCGGGCCGACGGCTACAACGTCGAGTTCATCCGCGCGCAGGACTGGGAGCTGAACTTCCGCCTCCGCGAGGCCGGCGGGCTGATCTGGTTCTCGCCCGAGCTGAGGGTCCAGTACCGCCCGCGCCCCACGGTGAAGGCGCTCGCCAAGCAGTACAAGGACTACGGCCGGTGGCGCCATGTCGTCGCGCGCTACCACCCCGGCTCGATCAACCTGCGCTATCTGGCCCCGCCGACCGCCGTCGTCGCCATCGCGGCGGGCCTGGTCGTGGGCGCGACGCTCACCCCGTGGGCCCTGGTCGTCCCGGGCGGTTACGCGGCCGCCATCGTCGCCGGCTCGCTGCCCGCCGGCAAGGGGCTGTCGCTGAAGGCCCGCGCACAGATCCCGGTGGCCCTGGCGACGATGCACATGTGCTGGGGGTTCGGCTTCCTCACCAGCCCGCGGTCCCTGGCGAAGAAGGTCATCGCGAGCCGCCGCCCGGCGATGACCGGCAGGGCCGAAACCGTCTGACGGGCCCGGGCCGGCCCCGTACGGTCCCGGCGTCCGCGCCCGTGGGGTCCACCGCCGCGGTGGGCCCCGCAGGCGCACGCCCCTCACGTCACCAGGTGTACGCCGGGTTGACCTTCATACAGGCCTCCTCCTCGCCGTTGAGGGCCCCCGCGGACTCCGGGGTCTTCTCCTGGCCCTCGGGCACGGGGTAGGCCTCGCCCTCCCGCCAGTCGGCGCCCACGACGAGCGAGATCCCCGAGACGTCGGTGGACTTCTTCACCTGCGTCAGCGGGATGCCCAGCGCCTTGGCGGCCGCCTGGGCGTCGCCCTCCAGATCCGCGCTCGGGTACAGCACGCCGGTCCGCGCCGCCCCGGCCACGTCGGCCGCGTCGACGGTGGTCTTCGTGAACCCGGCTTCCCTCAGCTGGTCCGCCACCGCGCCCGCACGCCCGGAGGCCGGACCGAGCGCGTCCGTGGCGGTCCCGTTCCGCACGGCGACGGCGATGTCCCCGACCGGGGCAGAGGGGTCCTCCACGGCCTCCTGCGGCTTCTTCCGCTTCGACGCCTTCCCGTCCAGCGGTACGTCCTCGCGGACCATCCGGAACAACTGCTCCGCGTCTCCCGCCTTCGGGTACACCCGGCCCCTGTTCACGCCGGTGCCGTAGACGTTCGGCATGGTCGACATCGTGATGCGCTTCGTGGGGACCTTCTTGAACTCCTCGGCCAGGTCGTAGAGCTTCTTGACCGTGTCGAGGCCCTTGTCGACCGTCAGCGCCTCGGTGGCGGCCTCGGCGAGGTTCATCAGCTTGGCCGGGTCGGTGAGCTTGGTGCCCTTGCGCAGCTCCCGGACCATCGCGTTCATGTACTGGTGCTGTGCCTTGGCGCGCCCGAGGTCGGTGTTGTCCTCGAAGCCGTACCGGGTGCGCAGCCACGCGAGGGCCTGCTCGCCCTGGACGTAGGTGGTGCCCTTCTCCAGCTTCAGCCCCGAGCCCTTGCCGTCGCGGCCGCGCGAGTGGATGTTCGCGTCGACGCAGACCGGCACGCCGCCGATGGCGTCGGCCATCGACACCACGCCCGCGAAGTCGATCATCATGAAGTGGTCGATCCTGATACCGGTCAGCTCGTACCAGGTGGCCACCGTGCACCCCGGTCCGCCGCGCCCCAGGCTCTCGTTCGTCTGCACGTCCACGGTGGAGGCCGGGAACACCTCGCCGTCCGGGGCCGTGCACTTCGGCATCTTGAGCATGGTGTCGCGCGGCATGCTGATCACCGAGAGGTTGCTGCGGTCCGCGGATATGTGGAGCAGCATCTGCACGTCGGCGAGCGGCGGTGCGCCGAAGGTCTCCTTCGCCCCGCCCAGCTTCTGGTTGGCCTTGGAGTCGCGGGCGTCGGAGCCGATGAGGAGGATGTTCAGCGGGGTCTGCCCGGCGGCGTTGGCCTTGTGGTCGGCCATCTGCTCGTCGCCGAGGGTCAGATCCTCTTTCCTGATGTTGCTGTTGAGGTACTCGTAGTAGAGGTAACCGGCGCCGCCGGTGCCGAGTATCAGCACGGCGAGCACGGAGGCGCTCCAGCGCAGCACGCGCCGTTTCCCGCTCTTCGGTGCGCGGCGGGTGCTGCGCCCGCGGGGCCGGTCGCCGTCGCCGCGCCGGCCCTTCGGCGCCCGGCGGCCCCGGCCCTCGTCGGCCCGACCGCCGGGGCCCTGGCCGCCGCCCGCCCCGTACGGGGTCCCGTCCTGCGGGCTCTCCTCCCGGCCGCGGCCCCGGCTCCGGTCCCGCTCGTCCGCGGTCGTGTGGCGGACGCGTGACCGCGTTCCCTCCCCGGGCGTACTGCTCCGTCCCACCGGACCCCCCTGCTGTTCAGGCCGTCGCTGCGGCGCGGATACCCGGTGTCACTCGGCGCATACCGCCTTGTCGGCGCTTGCTTGCTTGGCGCTCTCCGGAGCCTTCGCCGGCCCGGTGATGAGCTGTCCCGCGCCCTTGAAGTCCGCCCCCAGCGTGAGCACCATCGCCTGAAGCCCCTCGGCGTCGGTGGCGCCCTGCTTCATGGCCGAGGCGGGCAGCCCCATCATCGCGGCGAGCGCGCGGGCCTGGTCGGCCTGGTTGGGCGCGTACTCCAGCGTCGTCTTGTCGATCTTCTCGGGGGCGTTGGCCTTGTTGGTGGACTTCAGCACGCCCTGTTCGTTCTGGAGCCAGGTGACGGTCGCCCCCGCGGCGCCGGAGATGCTGCCGCCGTTGAGGACGTCCACGCGCACATCGGCGGGAGCGGCCTGCGGGCCCTTCAGCAGGGCCGCCTGCTTGCCCTTGGCGGCCTTCTCCTGCTTCTTCACCTCGGTCAGCGAGGTGTCGGAGCGCAGCATCGAGAAGAGCTGCTCTCCCTGCTCCGGGTGGACGACGACGGTGACGGGCTTCGGCTCGGCCGGGTTGTCGATGACCGGCATCGTGACGAAGCTGATGTTCTTGGTGTCGACCTTGCCGATCTCCTGGGCGAGTGTCATCAGCTTCTTCGCGCTGCCGATGCCCTGGTCGACCGTCAGGGCCTTGGTGGCCGCGTCGGCGAGTGTGAAGAGCTTCTTCGGGTTGGTGAGGGTGTCGCTCGACTTCATCTCCCGGATCATGGAGCCGAGGAACTGCTGCTGCACCTTGATGCGGTCGAGGTCGCTCTTGTTGCCGAAGCTGTCCCGGGTGCGCAGCAGGGCCAGGGCGTCCTCGCCCTGCACCTTCGACTCGCCCTGGGGCAGCTTCAGATGCGACTTCGGGTCGTCGATCGGCTTGGCCATGCAGACCTTGACGCCGCCGACCGCCGTCGTCAGCTCCTTGACCGCGTTGAAGTCGACCATCATGAAGTGGTCGGGCTTGATGCCGGTGATCGCCTCGACGGTCCGCATGGTGCAGCCCGGGTCGCGGCCCTCCTGGCCGAGGCTGGTGTTGAAGCGGACGTTCGGCGTGCCGGGGATCACCTTCGTCGACCCGTCCGGCTGCTTGGTCTCGCAGTCGGGGATCTCCGTCACCAGGTCGCGCGGGATGCTCATCGCCGTCGCGTTGGTCCGGTCCTCCGCGACGTGGAACAGGATGTTGGTGTCGGCGTGGCCGGCGCTGCCCGCGTCGCCGTACCCCTTGTTGCCCTCGCCGGTGCGCTTGTCGGTACCGATGATCAGGATGTTCATCGGGCCGTCGCTGAGGACGTCGCTGTTGCCGGCGTCGCCCACGTCGACGGTGTCGATGTTGCCGTTGAGCTGCTGGTACAGGACGTAGGCGCCGGCCGATCCGGCGACCACGACGAACGCCATCACCCCGCCCGTCCACAGCAGCGCCGCCTTCCTCCGCGACTTCTTCGGCTTGCGCTTGCGGCGGCCCGCCGCGGGCGGCTCCGCCCCGCGTCCGCCCTGGGTGCTCCGGCGGCTGCGCTGGCCGGGCACCTCGCGGCGCGGGCCGCCGGGGGGGACGCCGTCCCTCCCGCGGCCCTCACGGGGAGAGCCGGACCGCACCTCGCGGCGGCTGCCGGCCCCTTCCGCCGTGGCCGTGCGCGCGACGGCGGGCGACTCCCCTGCGGAGTGATCCAGTCGCAATTCGTAATTGCCGGTATGCGGGTTGAGCACCCACTGGTCGGCGGGGTCGATATCGTCCGCCCGCCCACGGCTATGCGCGTCCACGGTTGCCTGAGTCCTCCGTCGGTGCCACGCGAGGCGCCCTCCCCCGGCAAGGCGCTCGTTCTTTCGCTCCAGCAGTGCACGACCTGACGGCCGGAAGCACCGGATCGCGTCACACTATCCGGCCGATTCCACGTCGAGCGACGTGCGTGACACATTGCACGCCCCTTACAACCGGGCATTCTTCCCATTACGCGTCGATTGTGTTCTCCGTCTTGGTAATTGCTTTACTGCTTGCACAGGTCGTCGGCCGCGCTCGACCCCGAATAGGTAGGGGCGGGCGTCGGGCTTTCGGACCCGGCGTCATCCGGTTTTCCGTCCTCGTTCCTTTCCCGTTCGCCCTCCGCGTCCTTGAGCTCGTCGGCCGGGACCACGGTGACGGGCCGGTCCTCGCGGAGTTGCTCGAACAGCTTGCTCGCGTCCGGTTCGACGAGTTCGTCCCGGTTCCGGTTGTGGCGGTACGGCTGCCGGGGGACGGTCAGGAACCGCACCTGGTCGGTCGGGACGTTGCGCATCCCGCGCACCAGGTCGTACAGATCACGCAGCGAGTCCAGCCCGGGGTCCGTGGTCAGCGACTTGGTCGCCGCGTCCAGCACCGGATAGAGCCGGGTGGGGTTGAGCAGGACCCCGTTGCTCTGCATCTTGTTGACCAGGGCGCCGAGGAACTGCTGCTGGCGCTCCATCCGTTCGGTGTCGCTGCCGTCGCCGAGGGACTTTCGCGCCCGTACGTAGCCGAGGGCCTCCTCGCCGTTCAGCTTCTGCCGCCCGGCCGGCAGCTCCAGGTGGGCGTCCTCGTCGTCGATCGGCTCCGCGAGGCAGATCTCCACCCCGTCCACGGCGTCGACCATGTCCTTGAAGCCGTTGAAGTCGACGACCATGTGGTGATCGACGCGGATGCCGGTCATCCGCTCCACGGTGCGGACGGTGCAGGCCGTGCCGCCGGCCTCGAACGCCGAGTTGAACTGAGCCAGCCGCTCCCGGGTCTCCTCGCCGTCCGCGGTGCGGCACCCGGGGATCTCCACCATCAGGTCGCGGGGGAGGGAGACCGCGGTCGCGCTCCTCCGGTCCGCGGCGAGGTGCAGCAGGATCGTGGTGTCCGACCGCTGGCTGCCGCCGTCGTCCCGCCCGTACTCGCTGTTGTCCCCGGCCCGGCTGTCGGACCCGATGAGCAGGATGTTCTGTGCGTCCATGACGACCGGGGCCGGCCGTTCCTCCTCGTAGGCCTTGAGCACGGCGGCGGCACCGGTGTCGGTGGTGATGTTGGCGTCGAGCTTCTTGTAGAGCCACCAGCCCGCGCCCGCCGAGACGAGCACGAGGAACGAGGCCGCGAGGGCGGCCCAGCGCAGCCAGGGGCCGCGCCGCCCACCGCCGCCCTCGGGGCGGTCGGCCCAGGCCCGCGCCGCGCCACTCGCAGCGCCGCTGCCGCCGTGGCCGGTGTCGCCGCCGGGGCTGCCGTCGTCGCCCCCGGGGCTGCCCGCGCAGTCGCCGGCGGGTGCTTCGTCCTGCGGGGGGCCGTGCTGCGACGGTCCGGTGGGGGAGGCATCGGGAGCGGGGCGGGCCTTAGCCCCGTGCTCCTCCTGCGACCTGCTCGGCGGCGTGTCCCCGGCCGGGCGGTCCGAGTCGTCCGGCGGGCCGGCACTGTCGGTCACGTCTGCGTCCATCCTTCACGTTCGGCGGCGCGATGGGCCGCCGGTCGCAGGAGTAGACGGCTGAACCTCACGCTTGGTTGTGCACTGTCAGGAGGCGGTCTGTACCGCCGATCATCTACCCGCTCCGGCGCGTGGCGCCGGGGACTCGGCCCGCTGTGGGCCGGACGAGTGCACGTCAGGCGCTTGTCATACCGCCGTGTCGGTCACGCGTTCGCTCTCGACGCGCTTGGCCAGGCCGTCCGCGTCGAGCTGCCCGAGGTGGCGGCAGAGCACCACGGACGCCCCGGCCGCCAGGGGCGCGAAGAGTCCGGCGCTCAGCCCGTCCCAGCTGTCGTACGTCCGTCCGGTCAGCAGCCGGGAGCCGGGCGCGAGCCCGAGGGCGGCGGCGTCCTCACGGGCCCTGGCGACGAGCTGTGCGCCCGTCAGCCGGAGCCCGTCCACGGTCAGCGCTGCCGCGTCGGCGTCCACCGGAGCGAAGGGGGCGAAGCGGTCGCCCTGGCTCGGCACCTCCACCGCGTAGTCCGCGAACCCCTCGGGCGGCTGCGGGAAGCGGCCCCCCAGGGGGCGCAGGGCGAGCGCGACCCGTTCGCCCCGGCAGGCCCGCGCCCGCTCCAGGGTGTCCGGGCCGGTCACGACGAGGTCGGCGGCGGCCGGATCGCCCTGGACGTCGGCGACGACGCCGACCGAGGAGCAGGCGAGCAGCCAGACCGCGGACTGCCAGTGCGCGGGGAGCAGGAGGGCGAGCCGGTCGCCGGGCTCCGCGGCCAGGTCGCCCTGGAGCAGATTGGCGGTCTTGGCCACCCAATTGGCGAAGGTGGCCACCGACAGTTCGACGCGTTCTCCGGTGGCGTCGTCGTAGAAGGTGACCAGGGGGCGGGCCGGGTCCGAGGCGAGGGCGGATCGCAGCAGGTCGGCGGGGGTGCGGTCGCTGGGGTTCATCCGCGCAAGCCTACGCGCGCCCGCCGTGCGGGGCGGGCTGAACGGGTGTCACGTACACCGGTTCGGGCGACGGGGCGTCACCTTGGGTGCCCTGTCCGGGTAGCCGGATATGGGTGCATACGTACAGGATCATCTGTATGCGTGCACTCCTTGTCACCTCAGTCGGCGTCACCTGCGCGGCGGCACTCACCCTGCCGCTCGCCGCACCCGCCGTATCCGCCCCGGCCTCGCACTCCGCCCCGGCCCGGCCGCCGTCCCTCATCCTCCAGCCCGCAGCCGCGGACCCCACCCGCCTTGCGGACGCGGACCCCTCGCCGGTCCCGCCCGAAGCCGCGGTGGACGCAGCCGCGCCTCCCGACGCCACCGCCAACGCCCCCGACGCCGATCCCCGCGACGAGGGGCCCCGCCCGGAGGGGCCCCGGGCCGCCGAGTCGGCCGCGGAGCCCGCGGGTTCGACGCAGTCCCTCCCCCTGGAGCCCCTCGCCGCACCGTCGAACCGTGCCGCCGGCGCGGTGGCCCAAGGCCTGCCCCCGCGCGACGCCCGCCGCTTCTCCCTGGTGGGCGTGGTCTGGGACGACCCCGACGCCGAACTGCACGGAACCGTCCAGGTCCGCACCCGGGCGACCGGGGGCGCGGGCTGGTCGGACTGGCAGGACGTCGAGACCCACAACGCCGAGCACAGCGCCGACCTCGGCAGCGCCGAGCGCGAGTCCGGCGGCGTGCGCGGGGCGACGGCCCCGCTCTGGGTCGGCGACTCCGACGGAGTGGAGGTCCGCGTACGCCCCGGGGCCGCCGACCCGCAGGACGGGACCGCCGCCGCACCGCTCCCCGACGGACTGCGCCTGGAGCTCGTCCATCCCGGCGAGGACCCGGAGCCGGACCCCGCGCGGGCCGCGACCGGCGACGGGGCCGCTGCCTCCGTCAGGTTCGCCGACACCCCGCCGGCGACCGCGCTCGGGCCGGAGCTCCTCACCGCGCAGGCGGCCACCTCCTCGGCCGTCAACGCCGGCCTCGCACCGTTCGGCGCGACCGTCATCCCCGCCCTGGGCCAAGCGGAGGCGGAGCAGCGGGAGACGCTGTTCACGGCGGCCGCGGCGAAGCCGTACATCGGCCCGCGGCCCGGCATCGTCACGCGCAAGGGCTGGGGCGCGGACGAGAGGCTCCGCGAGCGCACCTTCGCGTACACCAAGACCGTCAAGGCGGCCTTCGTGCACCACAGTGCGACCGGCAACAACTACACCTGCAAGCAGGCCCCCGCGATGCTCCGCAGCATCTACCGCTACCACGTCAAGAGCAACGGCTGGCGTGACATCGGGTACAACTTCGCCGTCGACAAGTGCGGGAACATCTACGAGGGCCGGGCCGGAGGCGTGAAACGAGCCGTCCTGGGGGCCCACACCCTGGGGTTCAACAGCAACTCGATGGGGATCGCGGTGCTCGGCACCTACTCCTCGTCCAACCCGCCCACCGCCGCGGTGAACGCCGTCGCCAAGCTCACGGCCTGGAAGCTCGGGCTGTTCGGGGCCAACCCCAAGGGCAAGGTGACCCTCGTCTCCGGAGGCAGCAACAAGCACAAGAAGGGCAAAAAGGTCAAACTCAATGTGATCTCCGGGCACCGGGACGGCTTCGCAACCGAATGCCCCGGGTCGCGTCTCTACAAGAAGCTCGGCACGGCCCGGACCACCGCCGCCAAACTGCAGGGCCGCTGACCGGGGCCTTCCCGCCCGGTCTGCTTAGACTGGCCAGCCGATACGAGGCCAGGCCCCACCAGGAAGCAGAGACAGTGCTGTGACAGAGGCAAAAGAAGCAATTCTCCTGGTCGGTGGCAAAGGCACCCGGCTGCGCCCGCTCACGGTGCACACCCCGAAGCCGATGGTCCCGGCGGCGGGCGTCCCCTTCCTCACCCACCAGCTGGCGCGGGCCAGGGCGGCCGGGGTGGAGCACATCGTGCTCGCCACGTCCTACCTGGCCGAGGTGTTCGAGCCGTACTTCGGCGACGGTTCCTCGCTCGGACTGCACATCGAGTACGTCACCGAGCAGGAGCCGCTCGGCACCGGCGGGGCCATCCGCAACGTCGCGCCGAAGCTGTCCTCCGGGCCGGAGGAACCGGTCCTGATCTTCAACGGCGACATCCTGACCGGGCTCGACATCCGGGCCCTGGTCAGCTCGCACACCGTCTCCGGGGCCGATGTGTCGCTGCATCTGACCCGGGTCGAGGACCCGCGCGCCTTCGGCCTCGTGCCGACCGACGGGACGGGCCGGGTCACCGCCTTCCTGGAGAAGCCGCAGTCGCCGGAGGAGATCGTCACCGACCAGATCAACGCGGGGGCCTACATCTTCCGGCGCTCGGTCATCGACACGATCCCCGAGGGCCGCCCGGTCTCGGTCGAACGCGAGACCTTCCCCGGACTGCTCGCCTCGGGCGCGCACCTCCAGGGCATGGTCGACTCCACGTACTGGCTGGACCTCGGCACCCCGCAGGCCTTCGTCCGCGGTTCCGCCGACCTCGTCCTCGGCCGGGCCCCGTCCCCTGCCGTCCCCGGCCGCTGCGGCGACCGCCTGGTCCTGCCGACCGCCTCGGTGGCCCGCGACGCCAAACTCACCGGCGGCACGGTGATCGGCGCCGACGCGGTGATCGGCGCGGGCGCGCGGATAGACGGCTCGACGGTCCTGGCGGGCGCGGTCGTCGAACCGGGCGCGGTCGTCAGGAACTCCCTCGTCGGCGCAGGCGCCAGGGTCGGCAGCCGCACGGTGCTGGAGGGCGCGGTGATCGGCGACGGGGCGCGGGTGGGCGCGGACAACGAGCTGCGCGACGGGGTCAGGATCTGGTGCGACGCGACCCTCCCCGACGCTTCGGTCCGCTTCTCCTCGGATCAGTAGGCCACGGACCGGCAGGGCCTTTCCGTACTCGGACGGCGCCGCTGAGCCCCTCCCGTGCGGAGCGCCCCTCTCCCCGGGGTGGCGCCGGGCGCCCGCACGGGTCCGCGTCCGGCGATGGGGCCCCGTACTCTCTGGTGAGCCCCCTTTTTGCCCCACAGACGACCGAGGCACCACCCGTGGCAGGACGATTCGCCCCCCGCACCGCGCGAGCGGCGCTCCCGCAGCAGGCCGGCCCGGCCCTGCCCGGCGGCGCGAGCAGGGGACCCCGCGCCAGCACGCCGCTGTCCCGGGAGTGGACCCCGCCCGGCCCGCTGGACCTCCGTCTGGTGCTCGGCCCGCTGCGCCGCGGCCCGGCCGACCCCACGTACCGGACGGCCGCCGACGGCACGTTCTGGCGGGCCAGCCGCACGCCCGAGGGGCCGGGCACCCTGCGCCTCGCCGCACGCGGCGACCGGATCGAGGCGGTGGCCTGGGGACCGGGCGCCGACTGGCTCCTGTCCCGGCTCCCCGCCCTGCTGGGGGCCGACGACGACCCGGACGCGTTCGTCCCGCGCCACCGGCTGCTCGCCGTCGCCCGGCACCGCCGCCCGGGGCTGCGGCTGCTGCGCACGGGCCTGGTGCTGGAATCGCTGATCCCCTCGGTCCTGGAACAGAAGGTCACCACGGACGAGGCCTACCGCGCCTGGCGCCTCCTGGTCCGCCGCTTCGGCGCCCCCGCGCCCGGCCCCACCGCGGACCTGGGCCTCCACGTCATGCCGGACCCGCGCACCTGGGCGATGATCCCGTCCTGGGAGTGGCACCGGGCGAACGTCGACGCCAAGCGCTCGGCGACGATCCTGCGCGCGGTACGGGCGGCCCCCCGGCTGGAGGAGGCCGCGACGATGGACCTCCCCGAAGCCCTGGCCCGCCTGGAACTGATCCCCGGGATCGGCCCCTGGACGTCGGCCGAGACCCTTCAGCGCTCGAACGGCGCGGCGGACGCGGTCACGGTCGGCGACTTCCACCTGCCGGGCATCGTCGGGCACGCCCTCGCGGACCACCGCGACGCGGACGACACGGAGATGCTGACGCTGCTCGCCCCGTACGCGGGGCAGCGCCACCGGGCGACCCGGCTGATCCTGCTCTCGGGCCGCGTCCCGGCGCGCCGCGCGCCGAGAATGGCCCCGCGCGACATAGCGCCGCTGTAGCGGACGGCCCCGGACGCCTCACCGCACCGTGAGGAACGCCTCCGCATCCCGCGCGGGCCGCTCCCGCGGCTCCCCGGCCGCATGCCCCACGGCCACCGCCCCCAGCGGGTCCCAGGACTCCGGCAGCTCCAGCACCTCCCGCACCACGGACCGGCAGAACATCGTCGAGGACACCCACGCCGACCCCAGCCGCTCACCCGCCAGCGCCACCAGGAAGTTCTGCACACCGGCCCCCGCGGCGACCACGAACATCTCGCGCTCGGCGCTGTCGCGGCGCTCGTCGCCGTAGGTGTGGGAGCCGTCCATCACCAGGCACGGCACCACCAGATACGGGGCGTTGCGCAGCACGTCGCCCCGCCGCACCCGCTTGGCGATGGACTCCTCGCTCTTCCCGTCGCGCCGCAGATCCGCGATCCAGGCGTCCCGCATCGCGTCCAGCAGCCTCGTCCGCGACCCTGCCGACTCCAGCAGCACGAAGCGCCACGGCGTCGTGTGGTGCGGAGCGGGAGCGGTGACGGCGGCCGCGACCGCCCGCCGGACCGCCCCCGGGTCCACCGGTTCCCCGGTGAACTCGCGCACCGTGCGCCGCAGCGTCATCGCCTCCCGGACCGCCTCCGACGTACCGAGGCGGAACATGTCGTCGGCCGCGCCCCGCACCAGCGCCCGCGCTCCGGGAGTGTCCTGGGCCACGGGCGCCACCACGTGCGGCAGCCCCCGCACCACGGCGACCGGCAGCCCGGACGCCTTGCCCTTGACCAGGTCCCCGGCCGCGGCCAGCTCGTCCGCCGTGGCCACGACCGTGGCGCTGAGCGGATTGCCGTACGCGTCCGTCCCGCCGCGAAGGTCGTCCAGCACCCGCACCCCGGCCGCGCCGATGGCCACGTCGGTCAGCCCGCTGCGCCAGGGCCGGCCGGAGGTGTCCGTGACGACGACGCCGATCTCCACGCCGAGCGCGTCCCGCAGTCCGTCGCGGATCGCGCGCGCCGAGGCGTCGGGGTCCTCTGGCAGCAGCAGCACGGTCCCCGCGGGCGTGTTCGAGGCGTCGACGCCGGCCGCGGCCATGACCAGCCCCTGCCGGTTCTCCACGATCCGCAGTGCTCCGCGCCGCGCGACCACCCGCACGGTCTCGGCGTCGATCGCCGCCTCGCGGTCCGCCGCCTCGACGGTCCGGCCCTCCGCCTTGGAGACGATCTTCGAGGTGACGAGCAGGACGTCGCCGTCGACCAGTCCGGGCTCCGTTGCGGCGATCAGCTCGGCGAGGTCGTCCCCGGCCCGGACCTCGGGCATCCCGCCCAGCGCCCAGACCCGGAAGGAGGGCGTGCCGTCCCCGTCGGCGCTCATGCCTGGACCTCCTCGGCGAGCGCCAACGCCTGACGGGCCATCTCCGCCGTCGCCTGGACGTCGGTCATCATCAGAGGCACCGCCCGGCAGCGGATTCCGGCCGTCTCGACCTCGTCGACCGAGCCGGCGTCCACCGTGTCCACCAGCCAGCCGTCCAGCAGCCCGGAACCGTAGTGCCGGGCGACCGCCGCGGCCGTCGACTCGACGCCCACCGCGGCGAGCACCTTGTCGGCCATGCCGCGCACGGGCGCGTCCCCGACGATGGGGGAGAGCCCGACGACCGGCACCCCGGCTTCGGCGATGGCCTCGCGGATTCCCGGGACCGCGAGGATCGTGCCGATGGACACCACCGGGTTCGACGGCGGGAAGAGAATGACGTCGGCGGAGCCGATGGCCTCCAGCACCCCCGGCGCGGGCGTGGCCTGCTCCGCGCCGACCGGGACGATCGCCCGGGCCGCGACGGAGGCGCGCAGCTTCACCCAGTACTCCTGGAAGTGGATCGCCCTGCTCTCGCCGTCCAGCCCGACGGCGACGTGCGTCTCGACGCGGTCGTCGGACATCGGCAGCAGGCGCACCCCCGGCTCCCAGCGGGCGCAGAGCGCTTCGGTGACCGCGCTCAGCGGGTAGCCCGCGCCCAGCATCTGCGTACGGACGATGTGGGTCGCGAAGTCGCGGTCACCGAGCCCGAACCACCCGGGGCCCACGCCGTACGCCGTGAGTTCCTCCTTGACCCGGAAGGTCTCGTCGGCCCGCCCCCAGCCCTGCTCCTCGTCGATGCCACCGCCGAGGGTGTACATCACGGTGTCGAGGTCGGGGCAGACCTTCAGCCCGAACAGATGGATGTCATCACCCGTGTTGCCGATCACCGTGACGTCCGCGTCGGGCGCGGCCTCCTTGAGGCCGCGCAGGAAGCGGGCACCGCCGATACCACCGGCCAGAACAACAATGCGCATGCACAGCAGTTTGTCAGGCGGACACGGCGTCCACGGCCGTCGGGGCGCATCGCGACGCCTGCATCGGCATCTCGGTCAGACCCGGGTAGTAGATGTGCAGACTCACCGCGGGTTCGAGCGCGTCGTTGACCACTTCGTGGACATAGCCCGGAGCGAACGCGCGCTGCGCGCCCGCGCCGAGGGTCCGGCTCCCGCGCTCGGTGTGTTCGGTCAACTCGCCTTCGAGGACCGTCAGCACACCGGAGGAGCGGCCGTGGCCGTGGCGCCCGCTGCCCTGGCCGGGCACCCAGCTGAGAAGCCACACCTCGTAGCCGGGCGGAGCCTGCCCCGCCGGGTCGGGCCCGAGGGCCGCGGGGCCGACCCGCAGGCGGTGGTACCAGCGGGAGACGGAGTCGTACCGGACGAGTCCGGCCCACTGCGCCCGGTCGGCCGCGATGGAGCGCGCGAGGCCGACGAACTCGGCGAGGGTGGAGGGGTGTTCGCGGGCGGGTCGCAGGAGGTGCTGGACCTCGAGGAGGTCGCCGGCGATCTGGAGGTCGCTGTCGCTGTTCATGGCTGCGGTGGGTCCTCGGCAGGGGAGTCACGTGCGGGGGGAGTCGCGGTGAACGTCCCACGGCTCGGCACAGGAGCTGCGGGAAGAGCCGCGGGGCGGCGCTGGGGGATCGCGGGGAGCCGTGCGGCGGCGCGGAAGAAGCGGAGGCGCTCGACCGGGCGGGCCGGACCGGGGTCACCCGGTCCCGAAGGCGGGAGAGGAGCTGGAGCCCTGGGGCTTCAACAGCTGTGACAGCTGGAACAGCGACAGCGGGCCTGGACAGCACTGCGGAACCCACGAACGTGGGTGACGTGCATCGCTGAGGTCGCTGACATGGAGCTCAGGAGACCGGCTCGGCCGCCCGATGTCAACCCGATGCCCGATATGTGGACAATCTTTCGCTCCTTCTGAGTGACAGGCGCAGAGAAAGGTTTGTGCACCCGGATGACCGGTCATGTGGCGCAGAGGCCCCATGGTCAAACCTGGTGGAGATCTCGTGACCTGACTGTGATCTCGGTCGCTTAGGTGATCGAATCGCAACACGAGGGGATCTTCGTTCATCTTGACCGGTGGAGGTGCGAGAGGGTGGAGCCCGTGGCATATGTCAGGTTTTTGGCGATTTGAACACTTTCTGTATACGCTTGGTTCCGCAGAGTGAATCCCCCGGCCAATAGCAGATCCTCGCTTGACTGGCTCGGAGATACACACTTGTAATTTCACTCGTGTCGTTCGGCCGTGACCAGTAGCGGCCGCATCACGGGACGCAAGAGACAGACGAGGGGCGCACATGACCGAGCTGTTCCAGCAACTGCTGGTCGAGGACGCGGACGAGGAACTCGGCTGGCAGGAGCGCGCACTGTGCGCCCAGACCGATCCCGAGTCCTTTTTTCCCGAGAAGGGCGGGTCCACCCGCGAGGCCAAGAAGGTCTGCCTCGCCTGCGAGGTGCGCTCGGAGTGCCTGGAGTACGCCCTGGCCAAGGACGAACGCTTCGGCATCTGGGGCGGACTCTCGGAGCGAGAGCGGCGGCGCCTCAAGAAGGCCGCCATGTAGGACCCGGCCCCGGGCCGACCGCGCCACCGCCGCTCTGCGGTGGCCCGTCGAAGGGCCGGCGCCCGCCCCACAGTCGCCCGGACCGTCGTCCGGCGACTCTCCAGCAGCCGACCGGGGCCCGCTGCGACCGCCACCCGGCAGCCGCCCCCGCGGCCCG
The DNA here is from genome assembly GCF_037137275.1 of Streptomyces pratensis. Classification (GTDB taxonomy): domain Bacteria; phylum Actinomycetota; class Actinomycetes; order Streptomycetales; family Streptomycetaceae; genus Streptomyces; species Streptomyces pratensis_B. The sequence continues at coordinate 162,724 of NZ_JBBBEN010000091.1, forward strand.
CGCCGGCCCGACCGCCGCCGGCAGGGCATCGGACAGACCGCCCCGGCCGCCCGGAACCAACCCCGCGCCGGCCCCGCGTCCCCGCCGCACGGCGGCCACGGCCCCGCGCCGTCACCTCGCCGGCGCCCGCCGCCCTCGACGGCCCGTTCGCCCACGCCTCTCCCGGGGCTCGGGCGACGGGCCGTCGGCAGGTCCGCGCCCGGCCCCCGCCACCGCTCGGGGCCCCGCTCCGTGTCCGTACCGTTAGTGTGGGGCCCCGTCCGAGATGCGCCAACGCCCCGCCAGGGCGCGCGTGTACACCGATGCAGCCCGCGGGGGGATACGCCCCCGGACCCGGCCGGAGGGCCCGTACCTCGATGTCCGTGCACAGCCACTCGGCGGCGCCGAACGCGGCCGCCGCCGCCCCAGAGTTCCCCCGGCACGTCGTCACCGCCGTGCTCGTCTCCCACGACGGCGCCCGCTGGCTGCCCGACGTGCTGGCCGGGCTGCTCGGGCAGGAACGCCCCGTCCAGAACGTCGTCGCCGCCGACACCGGCAGTGCGGACGACTCCGCCCGGCTGGTCACAGAGGCGCTCGGCGGCGAACGCGTCCTGCACCTCGCACGCCGTACGAGCTTCGGCACGGCCGTCGAGGAAGCGGTCCGAACAGCCGGGGCCCTGACCCCGGACGATCTGCCGTACCTCAAGCGGCCCGGCGGCTGGGACCCCGTCAGCCGGACCTGGACGGACGAGAACTACGACCTCCCGGAGCTGCCGCACGGCGAACCGGTCCAGTGGCTCTGGCTGCTGCACGACGACTGCGCCCCCGAGCCGGACGCCCTCGCCGAGATGCTGCGCGTCGTGGACACCGACCGGCACGCCGCGATCGTCGGACCCAAGCTGCGCGGCTGGTACGACCGCAAGCAACTCCTCGAAGTCGGCGTCTCCATCGCCGACAGCGGACGCCGCTGGACCGGCCTGGACCGCCGCGAGCAGGACCAGGGCCAGCACGACCAGGTCCGTACCGTCCTGTCCGTCTCCTCCGCCGGCATGCTGATCCGCCGTGACGTCTTCGAGGAGCTGGGCGGCTTCGACCGCGGCCTCCCCCTGATGCGCGACGACGTCGACCTGTGCTGGCGGGCCCACCTCGCCGGCCACCGGGTCCTCGTCGCCCCGGACGCGGTCCTGCGGCACGCAGAGGCCTCCGCACGCGAGCGCCGTCCCATCGACTGCGCGGGCCGCTCGGTCGTCAGCCCCCACCGCGTCGACAAGGCGGGCGCGGCCTACACGATGCTCGTCAACGCCCGCGGCAAGGCCCTGCCCTGGGTGCTGCTCCGGCTCGTCGTCGGCACCCTGCTGCGCACCCTCGCCTACCTCGTCGGCAAGGTGCCCGGCCAGGCCCTCGACGAGGTCACCGGTCTCCTGGGCGCCCTCCTGCGCCCCGGCCGCATCCTCGCCGCGCGCCGCGCCCGGGGCAGGGGCGTCATCGACGCCGCCGAGCTGCGCGCCCTCTTCCCACCGCCCGGCGCGACCGTCCGGGCCACCGTCGACCAGATCGCGGGCGACTTCGGCGTCCGCGCGGAGGCCGACGCCGGCGGTTCACGGCACGGCGCCGTCGAGTCCGGCCCCGGCGGCGACGACGCGGACTTCCTCGAAGTCGACCAGTTCGCCCGCCTCAAGCGCATCGGCCGCAAGCCCGGACCGATCCTCTTCGCCCTGCTGCTCGCCGTCTCCCTGGTGGCCTGCCGCAACCTGTTCACCGGCGGCGCGCTGGCGGGCGGCGCGCTGCTGCCCGCACCCGACGACATCGGCGCGCTCTGGGGCCGGTACGCGGACGCCTGGCACACCGTCGGGACCGGCGGCACCCAGCCCGCGCCGCCTTATCTCGCCCTGCTCGCCGCCCTGTCGGGCCTGTTCCTCGGCTCCACCGGCCTCGCCGTCAGCGTGCTGCTGGTCTGCTCGATCCCGCTGGCCGGGCTCACCGCCTACTTCGCCACCCGGCCGCTGCTCCCGTCGCGGCTGCTGCGGGCCTGGGCGAGCGTCGCGTACGCCTTCCTGCCCGCCGCGACCGGGGCCCTGGCCACCGGTCGCATCGGCACCGCCGTCCTCCTCGTCCTGCTCCCGTTGATCGCCCGCGCGGGCGTCGCCGCCCACGGGCTGCGCGCAGACAGCGCCGCCGGGGAGCGCGGCAGTTGGCGCGCCACCTGGGCGTACACCCTGCTGCTGACCTTCGCGACGGCGTTCACCCCGATCATCTGGCCCCTCGCGGTGATCCTCCAACTCGGTGTGCTGGTGCTGCGCCGCCGCGACATCGCGGCCTACGCGCTCCGCTTCCTCGCCGCCGTCGGCACCCCGGTCCTGGTCCTCGCGCCGTGGTCGCTCACCCTCCTGACAGACCCCTCCGCCTTCTTCCGGGAAGCGGGCCTGGACATCGGCGCCGGCACAGCCTCCGCCCTCGACCTGCTCGGCATCAGCCCCGGCGGACCGGGCGCCGCGGGCGGCGTCCTGCTCCTGGGCATCGTGCTGGCGGCGCTCGCCGCCCTGCTGCGCGGGGAGCGGCAGCTCGCCGTCCGCACCGCCTGGGCGGTCGCGCTCGTCGGACTGCTCTGCGCGGTCCTCGCCAACGGATCGGCCTGGGCGGGGCCCGCCACCCTGGTGTACGGCGCCGCGCTGATCGCCGCCGCCCTGGTGGGGGCGGACGGCGCGCGCATCCGGGTCGCGGAGCAGAGCTTCGGCTGGCGCCAGCCCGTCGCCGCGCTGATCGCCCTGGCCGCCGCGGTCGCCCCCGTGCTGGCCGCGATCGGCTGGATGATCGGCGGCGCGGACGGCCCTCTGGAGCGCCGCGACCCCGTGCAGGTGCCCGCGTTCGTCGCGGAGGAGAGCACCACCCGGGACCAGCCGCGCACCCTCGTCCTCGGCGGCGCCTCGCCCGACTCCGTGGCGTACAGCCTGGTCCGCGGCTCCGGAGCCCGCCTCGGCGACGGTGAACTGACCGAGGCGGTCGGCGGCAACAGCCACCTCGACAAGGTCGTCGCCAATCTGGTCGCCGGCTCCGGCGCGGACCAGGGCGGCCAGCTCAGCGGCTTCGCCGTCCGCTACGTCCTCGTACGCGACGGAGCGCCGCGCCAGATGAGCCGGGTCCTCGACGCGACCCCCGGTCTCAGCCGCCTCAGCCAGCTGGACGGCAGCGCCCTGTGGAGGGTGGACCGCCAGGTCGCCCGCGTCATGATCGCCCCGGCGTCCGGGGAGGGCGAACACCTTCCCGTCGGGTCCGGGCCCGTCGAGGCCCACTCCGAGATCCCGGCCGGCGAGGCGGGCCGGGTCCTGCGGATCGCCGACGCCGCCGATGCGGGCTGGCACGCCACGCTGGACGGCGCACCGCTGCCCCGCAGGACCGTCGACGGCTGGGCCCAGGGTTTCGAGCTTCCCGCGGACGGGGGCCGCCTGGATCTCACCTACGAGGCCCCCCTCACGCACACCGCCTGGATCTGGGCGCAGGCCGGGCTCGCCGTCCTCCTGGTGATCATGGCTCTGCCGGGTCGCCGCCGGGACATCGACGACGACCTGCCCGAGGAGGCGCTCGCCGTGGCCGCGGAGCCGGTCGACGGCGAGGGCCGCCGGGCCCGCAGGCTGCGCGCCGCGGCCCAGGCCGAGGCGGCGGCCGCCGCGGAGGAGGCCGAGGACGGCCGCAGGCCCGACGACGGCACGGCCGGCGAAGGAACCGACGGCCACGGCCCGAGCAGCCACCACGGCCCGGACGCCGCGTATCCCGGGGAGTACATCCCCGCCCAGCAGACCGCCGACCCGTATGCCGGCCACGACGCGGCGCACGCCCCGGCGCACGACCCGCAGGAGGCCACCGGGGGCTACGCGCCCATCCCGCAGCAGCAGTACGGCGAGTACGGCGAGTGGGCCGGGCAGCAGCCGCAGGGCGCCGATTACTACGCCCCGTACCAGGCGGACCCGTACGCCCAGCAGCAACCGCACCAGGGGCATCCGCACCAGCAGGACGCGGGCTATCCGGGCTACGGCGACCAGGGCGGCTACGGCGTCCAGGACCCGTACGCCCAGCAGTACGACGAGCAGGGCGGGTACGACGCGTACGGCCCGTACACCGGCCGGCAGCAGGCACAGCAGCCCCCGTACCCGCACCCCGGCCAGCACTCCGGGAGCGGCGAACACGTCGACCCCCCGGCCCCGGGCCAGGCCCCGTGGCCGTCCGGCAACGCATCGCGAGGCGAGTCCGAGTGAAGTCCACCCACCTGTCCCTGATCGCCGGCGCCGTCGCGCTGGCCGCCATCACCGGCTTCGCCTCGGTCGCCGCGCCCGAAGGACCGGCGGCGCCCGCCGCGGGAGCCACCTCGCTGCTGCCGGTCGAACGCTCCAGCCTGGTCTGTCCCACGCCCAGCGGGTCCGATCTGGCGCAGACGCAGTACACCGCGTTCACCCCGGCGGGGAAGGGCGGCGACGCCGAGGCCGCAGCCGAGCTGAAGCCCGCCCTGCCGATCGTGGACGCCGAGGACGAGACCGACCCGAAGAAGGCCGCGAAGGCGGAGGAAGCGGCGAAGAAGGCGCAGGAGAAGGCCGACAAGCCGTTCCTCGCCGTGAAGGAGCCCGGGAAGCCGGTCGTCGCCGAGGCGGACGGCTCCGACGCCCCGGCCCTCGTCGGCACGGCCACCGGCCGGCTGGCCCCCGGCTGGACCGCCCAGCAGACCACCGAGATCACCGCGGGCGGGGCCCGCGGCCTCCTCGGAGTCACCTGCACCGCCCCCGACACGGACTTCTGGTTCCCGGGCGCGAGCACCGCGAAGTCCCGCCAGGACTACATCCACCTCACCAACCCCGACGACGCCGCGGCCGTGGCCGACATCGAGCTGTTCGGCCCCGAGGGCCCCCTCGACTCCGATGTCGCCGACGGCATCACCGTGCCCGCCCGTTCGAGCACGGCGCTCCTGCTGTCCACCCTCACCCCCGAGGCCGTCGACCAGCTGACCGTCCACGTCACCACCCGCTCCGGGCGGATCGGCGCGGTCGTCATGAGCGCCGACGACGCCTCCGGCAGCGACTGGATCAGCGCCTCCGACGAGCCCTCCGCCACCCTCGTGCTGCCCGGCGTCCCGGCCGACGCCGCCTCCGTGCAGCTGGTGGCGTTCGCGCCCGGCGAGGACGACGCGGAGGTGAAGGTCGAGCTCATGGGGAAGAACGCGACGTTCTCCCCGGCGGGCAACGCCACCCTGCACATCAAGTCGTCGATGACGGCCGTCGTCGACCTGAAGGCCGTCACCCGCGGCGAGCCGGGCTCGTTGCGCCTGAGCCCCGTGCAGAAGAAGCGTGCGACCCCGATCGTGGCCGCGCTGCGCGTGGTCCGCGGCAGCGGCGACAAGCAGGAGGTCGCCTACCTCCCGGCCACCGGCCCCATCGGCGCCCGGGCGAGCGTCGCGGACAACAGGGCCGAGGGCTCGACGCTCTCCTTGACCGCCCCGGGGGACACGGCACGCGTCAAGGTCACCACGTCGGCGGGCAGCGGCGGCGGCGAAGCTGCCGTGGAGACGTACACCGTCAAGAGCGGCACGACGCTCGCCGTCGAGCCGAAGGCCCCGGACGGGCTCAAGGGCGCCTACGCGCTGACCGTCGAGACGACCTCCGGCGGCCCGGTCCACGCCTCCCGCACCATGGCCCGCACCAAGGACGGGGTCTTGATGTTCACCGTGCAGACCCTCGCCGACGACGGCGGCACGGTCGAGGTCCCGTCCGCCCGGCAGGACCTCTCGGTCCTGGCCGACTGAGACCGTCCGGGCCCTCCGGTCCCGGACGGTCCCGAAGGGCCCGGACGATCAGGGCCGGGCACTCACCGGCCCTGCCCTCAGTCCTGCCCGTACCGGGGATCGACCGACTCGGGGGCCAGCCCCAGCAGCTCCGCGACCTGCTCGACGACGACCTCGTGCACGAGCAGGGAACGCTCGTCGCGGCTCTTGGTGCGGATCTCGACCGGACGCCGGTAGACGACGATCTGAGCGGTGCGCCCCTTGGCCGCGGGGAGGGCGCTGCCGAGCGGAACGGTCTCCTCCGGAGTGCTGGGCACGTCGAGGACGACGAAGTCGACCTCGGCCAACTGGGGCCAGCGCCGCTCCAGTCGCTCCACCGAGTCCCGCACCAGATCGCGGAAGGTCTCCCCCCGGCTGACCGACAACGGCACCTGCGGCGGCGCGACCGGTCCGCGCATACCGCGGCCGTGCCGGTCGCGACGGCGGGGCCGCGGTTCGAACGGGGGGGTGGGTACGGAGCTGTCCATCACCGACGCAGCGTAACGCTCCGGGACCGGGCCGCCCGTGGAGATGGGGACGTCGGCCCCGTACGGGCCGGCCCCGGGGGAGCGGCCGGGACGCCGGATGCCCGGACGGTCCGGGCCCTGAGCCGGGGCGAGGAGCAGGAGCCGGGGCGCGGAGAGGGCGGGCGCACCGGCGCCCGAAGGGCTGCCGCCCCGTTCCGGTGGTCCAAAGTCGAGCATTCCGGCCAAGGTTGTGCCCATTTCCGGCCCCGTGTGCGATCGCCGAGAGTCCACCCGTCCTCCGGGCCGCCCCGCCCCCGACCGGCGGGGCCGGCCCACGACCACCGCTTGGCCGCTTCGACGCAGGTCGCACGAGCCGCCCGGATGTCGGCTGTGCCGCAGGTCACAGGGCGACACGGTGAGGCTGCCCGGGCCCGCGTCGTCGCAGCCCGCTCAAGAGTGCGGTACCGTCCAACATCGTGAGCCCTGTACGTCGCTGTTCGCGCACCGCGTGCGGCCGCCCTGCCGTCGCGACACTGACGTACGTCTATGCCGACTCGACTGCGGTCCTCGGCCCGCTCGCCACCTACGCCGAGCCCCACTGCTACGACCTCTGCGCCGAACACAGTGAGCGGCTGACCGCGCCACGCGGCTGGGAAGTGGTGCGGCTCTCCGACGGCTCCGCGCCGGCGCACCCCAGCGGCGACGACCTCGAAGCACTCGCCAACGCGGTCCGCGAAGCGGCCCGCCCCCCCGAGCGGGGCCCGGAGGGCGGGGAACGCGGTCCGCGCTCCGCCGACCCGGTGGAAGTGGCCCGCCGCGGTCACCTGCGGGTGCTGCGCTCCCCCGATTCCTGAAGCCGGTTCCGGCGTCCGAGGCCAGGGGCCGACTCCTGGGGCCCTGCCCGGCCCGGTAGTTTGGGCGGTCCGCTCAGACCCAGGAGGACCAGCCGTGGTTGCTGATCTGTCGCAGCTCGTGAAGGCGTACGACGTGCGGGGAGTAGTGCCCGACCAGTGGGACGCCTCGCTGGCCGAGCTCTTCGGAGCCGCGTTCGTCCAGGTCACGGCCGCCGACGCGATCGTGATCGGCCACGACATGCGCCCCACGTCACCGGGGCTCGCCGGTGCGTTCGCCCGGGGCGCTGCGGCCCGGGGCGTGGACGTCACGCTCATCGGCCTCTGCTCGACGGACCAGCTGTACTACGCGTCGGGGGCGCTGGACCTGCCCGGGGCGATGTTCACGGCCTCGCACAACCCGGCGCAGTACAACGGCATCAAGATGTGCCGTGCGGGAGCCGCCCCCGTCGGCCAGGAGACCGGCCTCACCGAGATCCGCACCCTCGTCGAGCAGTGGTCGGAGCAGGGGGGCGCCCCACGCGCCGCTGAGGGGCTCGCCCCCGGCACGATCACCGAACGCGACACCCTGACCGATTACGCGGCCCACCTCCTGGGACTGGTCGACCTCACGGCGATCCGGCCTCTGAAGGTCGTCGTGGACGCCGGCAACGGCATGGGCGGCCACACCGTCCCCACGGTCTTCTCCGGCCTCCCGCTCGACCTCGTGCCGATGTACTTCGAACTGGACGGCGCCTTCCCGCACCACGAGGCCAACCCCCTCGACCCGAAGAACATCGTCGACCTCCAGGCGCGTGTCCTGGCCGAGGGCGCCGACCTCGGCCTCGCCTTCGACGGCGACGCCGACCGCTGCTTCGTCGTCGACGAGCGGGGCGAGGGCGTCTCCCCCTCCGCGATCACCGCCCTGGTCGCCGCCCGCGAACTGGCTCGGAACGGGGGCACGGGCACCGTCATCCACAACCTGATCACCTCCTGGTCCGTCCCCGAGGTGGTCCGCGAGAACGGCGGCACCCCCGTCCGCACCCGGGTCGGGCACTCCTTCATCAAGACCGAGATGGCCGAGCACGGTGCGATCTTCGGCGGCGAGCACTCGGCCCACTACTACTTCCGCGACTTCTGGAACGCCGACACGGGCATGCTCGCGGCCCTCCACGTCCTGGCCGCGCTGGGCGGCCAGGACGGCACGCTGTCCCGCCTCGTCGCCGAGTACGACCGGTACGCTGGCTCCGGCGAGATCAACTCCACCGTCGCCGACCAGACCGCCAGCCTGGCCCTGGCCAAGAAGATGTACGGCACCCGCGACGACACCGCCCTCGACGAGCTGGACGGCCTCACCGTCACGTCCGCCGACTGGTGGTTCAACCTCCGCGCCTCGAACACCGAACCCCTTCTGCGCCTGAACGTCGAGGCGCGGGACGAGGCGACGATGACGGCGGTACGCGACGAGGTGCTGGCGCTGATCCGTACCGGCTGAGGCACTGACGAGCCGGCGTGCCGAGGAGTCGGAGTGCCGAGGAGCTGGGGCGCCGAGGAACGGGCTGCGAGGCGGGCAGATGTGCGGGGAAGCAGACCGGGCCGGTCGCGGACATCGCCGCCCCGGTCGCCCCGACGACTGTCTCCCCGTTTCGCGCCCCCGCCGGGGCCGCGTCCCCGCGACCCCGGCGGTAGGCTGACGAGGCCTGATCCACGCGGATCTGGACACGCATGCTCGAAGGGACTCGCCCCATGCCGCTCGAAGCCGGCCTCCTGGAGATCCTGGCCTGCCCGGCCTGCCACTCCCCGCTCGACGACCGTTCGTCGGCCGACAGCCCCGAGCTGGTCTGCACCGGTGCCGACTGCGGCCTGGCCTACCCGGTGCGGGACGGCATTCCGGTACTGCTCGTCGACGAGGCCCGCCGCCCCGCCTGACCGGGAGCGACGCGCGAACGGCTCCCACGTCGTACGACGTGGGACCACCGGGTCCGACGACCGGAGGCGGGCGCAGCACACCGTCTCCGCGCCCGCTCCCGCATCCGCCCCGGCGGGCACGCCGCAGCACGCACCCCGCCCGGTGATCGAAAGGCCCACCGCCATGTTCGACGAGTCCTTGCTCGACGCCCCGGAAGCCCTCGCCCGAGCCGACCGCCGCGGCCTCCTCCGCGGCGCGGCCGAGGCCGGGGCGCGGGTGCGCACCGCCGCCCGGCACGCCGCTGAGGCGGGCATCGGCGGTCTGACCCCGGAGGGCCGGCCCCGCGCCGTGCTCGTCGCGGGCCCCGGGACCGCGGCGTCCGGCGTCGCGGACCTGATCGGCGCGCTGGCGGGGGCGGCCGCCCCCGTCGTACGCATCCACCCCACGGGCGTCGCCCCGGCCGCGGGTGCGCTGCGCTGGGCCCTGCCCGGCTGGGCCGGGTCCGTGGACCTGCTCCTCATCACGACGGCCGACGGCTCCGAACCGGGCCTCGCCCTGCTCGCCGAGCAGGCCTACCGCCGCGGCTGCACCGTCGTCGCCGTCGCCCCCACCCGCTCGCCGCTGCGCGAGGCGGTCGACGGGGTGCACGGCCTGGTCGTCCCGATGGCGGCTGCCCCGCACGGCGAGTACGACGCGGAGACCTCGGCGGCCGGCCCCGGCACCCTGTGGGCTCTCCTCACCCCCCTGCTGGCCCTCCTCGACCGGGTGGGCCTGGTGAACGCGCCCGCAGAGGAGTTGCAGAAGGCGGCGGACCGCCTGGACCGCACCGCCGAACGCTGCGGCCCGACCGTCGCCACGTACAGCAACCCGGCCAAGACGCTCGCCGCCGAACTGGCGGACAGCCTGCCGCTGCTGTGGACGGAGGGCGACGCCGCGGGCCCGGTGGGACGCCGCTTCGCCGCCGTCCTGTCCGAACTCGCCGGCCGCCCCGCCCTCGCCGCGGAGCTCCCCGAGGCGCTGCCCTCCCACGGCACGCTGCTGACCGGGGACTTCGCGGCCGGCGCCGACCCCGACGACTTCTTCCGCGACCGCGTCGACGAAGGCGAGACACTGAGGGCCCGGGTCGTCCTCCTCCGGGACCGCCCCACGGGAGGCCTCAGCGCCTACCCGGCGGCCCGGGAGCTGGCGCTCGGCCATGACACGCCGGTCAGCGAACTGGAACCGGAGGAGGGCGGCGAACTGGAGACCCTCGCCGAGCTGCTCGCGATCACCGACTTCGCAGCGGTCTACCTCTCCCTGGCCTCGGCGCCCCGCCCCTGAGGCCCCGCCGCCCCTGCCCTCATGGGCGCGCGCCGTCCGCAGCACGTCGCGGAGGGTGCGGCGGCCTGGCCCCGGTCCCGTCCGGCCGGGTGCGGGGCCAGCGGCCTCCGTACCCGGCGGGATGCGGAGGCCGTCCCTCACGGGGGCGGCAGCCTTCCGCATCAGCCCGTACCGGTCGTACCGGTCCGCCGCCGCCCATGCCCCGCCCCCATTCCGTCCGCCGGGTCCGCCCTCGTCCGAGGGGCCGACGCCGACCCGCGCCCGGCGGACGGAAGCCGGCCCCGGCCCGCCACGCCCCTCTCTGCGGACGGGCCCGGCACCGGCTCGCGCGCGGCGGGCGGAACGCCGGACGCGACTTCGGCCCCCACCCTGCGCAGGGAGGCCACCCCGGCCCCCACCCCACGAGCGGAACTCCCCGGCACCCGCCCGCAACGCCGTCTCCACCCGGCAACCCGACTCCCGCAACCTGCCGCGTGCAAGCTGACCCGTAAACCTGTAAACCGGGAAACCAGGGCCCGGCGATCCTGCCGGCGACCGTTCCCGCCCGCCCCACCCGAGGACGATTCTCATGGACCGGCTGTCCAACACCGTGCGCCCCTACGCCTGGGGGTCCACCACGGCCATCCCCGCCCTGCTCGGCACCCGGCCCACTGGCGAGCCACAGGCCGAGATGTGGATGGGCGCCCACCCCGGAGCCCCCTCGCGCGTCACCCGCACCACCACGACCGGGGAGACGGAGACCGCCCTCACCGACGTCATCGCCGCCGACCCGGAAGGGGAGCTCGGCGCCGCCGCCGTCGCCCGGTTCGGCCCCCGCCTCCCCTTCCTCCTCAAGCTCCTCGCCGCCGGAGCCCCCCTCTCCCTCCAGGTCCATCCGAACCCGGACCAGGCGCGCGACGGTTTCGCGGACGAGGAGGCACGAGGCGTCCCGATGGACGCCCCGCACCGCGTCTACCGGGACGGGAACCACAAGCCCGAGCTGATCTGCGCCCTCACCCCCTTCGACGGGCTGTGCGGTTTCCGCAGGCCGACCGAGGCGGCCGACACGATGGAAGCGCTCGGAGTCGACTCCCTCAAGCCGTACGTGGACCTGCTCCGCGCCCACCCCGAAGAGGCCGCCCTCCGGGAGACGCTCACGGCGATCCTCAGCGCCGACCCGGCAAAGACGGCGGAAACCGTGGAGGAGGCGGCCGCCGCCGCCGAACGCCTCGGCGGCGCCCACACCCTGTACGCCCGCATCGCCCACCACTTCCCCGGCGACCCCGGTGTGCTGGCGGCGATGCTGCTGAACCACGTGGAACTCCAGCCCGGCGAAGCCCTCTTCCTCGGCGCGGGCGTCCCGCACGCCTACCTCGACGGTCTCGGCGTCGAGATCATGGCCAGCTCGGACAACGTGCTGCGCTGCGGCCTCACCCCCAAGCACATCGACGTACCCGCACTCCTGCGGATCGTCCGCTTCGAGGCCACCGAACCCGGCGTACTGCGCCCGGAGGCGGACCCGTCGGGCGAGGAGCGGTACGAGACGCCCGTCGACGAGTTCGTCCTCTCCCGGTACATCCTCGCCGCCGGCGCGACACCCGCCGAGCTCACCGCCCCCGCCCCGCAGATCCTGCTCTGCACCGCGGGGACCGTACGGGCCGGCGCGCTCGACCTGCACCCGGGGGAGTCGGTCTACGTACCGGCCGGCGAAGCGGTCGACGCCGCCGGACCGGGCACACTCTTCCGAGCCACCGTGGCCGTCTGACGCCCCCGGCCACCGCGGCGACTGCAACAATGTGCCGCCTTACCGCGGCGGCACAGGCCACGCACCGAGGAAGGGACACCCACGCACTCATGAGCGCGTCAGGCGGAACCAAGGCGATCATGGCGGCACTCGTCGCCAACCTCTCGATCGCCGTGGCCAAATTCGTAGCGTTCCTCTTCAGTGGCTCCTCGTCGATGCTCGCGGAGAGCGTCCACTCGCTCGCCGACTCGGGCAACCAGGGGCTGCTGCTGCTCGGCGGCAAGAAGGCCCAACGCGAAGCCACGCCCCAGCACCCCTTCGGCTACGGCCGCGAGCGCTACATCTACGCGTTCCTCGTCTCCATCGTCCTCTTCTCGGTCGGCGGCATGTTCGCCGTGTACGAGGGCTACGAGAAGATCCAGCACCCGCACGAGATCGAGGCCTGGTACTGGCCGGTCGGCGTCCTGGTCTTCGCGATCATCGCCGAGATCTTCTCCTTCCGTACGGCGATCAAGGAGTCCAACCAGACCCGCGGCAACCTCTCCTGGACCCAGTTCGTCCGCCGTGCGAAGGCCCCCGAGCTTCCGGTCGTCCTCCTGGAGGACCTCGGCGCGCTCGTCGGCCTGGTCCTGGCGCTCGCGGGCGTCAGCCTGGCCCTCGCCACCGGCAACGGCGTCTGGGACGGCATCGGCACTCTCTGCATCGGCATCCTGCTGATCATCATCGCGATCGTCCTCGCCGCCGAGACGAAGTCCCTGCTGCTCGGGGAGTCCGCCGGCATCGAGGACGTCGAGAAGATCAAGGCGGCCGTGGTCGACGGCGACACCGTCACCGGCATCATCCACATGCGCACCCTCCACCTCGGCCCCGAGGAACTGCTGGTCGCCGCCAAGATCGCGGTCCAGCACGACGACACGGCCGCCGAGATCGCCCATGCCATCGACGCCGCCGAGAGCCGCATCCGCGACGCCGTCCCGATCGCCCGGGTCATCTACCTGGAGCCGGACATCTACAACACCGAGGCCGCCGCGCCCGGCACCGCCCCGGGTACGAGCACAGGCGCGGGCGCGGACGCAGGCCCAGCCCCGAAGGGTTCCGGCCACTGACCCACCGCACACCGGCCCCGTTCGGCCCGGTGACCCCTCACACGCGCCCGGCTTCACGTACGGGCTGGGGCTCGCTGGGCCGTTCGGTGTAGATTCGGATACGCATACAGACGTCGCTGCTGATGGCGGTCGATCGGTCCGCGGAGCGGGCCGGGCGAGGGAGAGAGGGCCTCCGACGGACTGCACTGCGGACACCCGGGCATTCGTGTGCCCGTGCCGCCGCAGAGCCAGCCCAGAGACAAGCCCACCTCGACCCTTCACGAGGAGCAGCCCGTTATGACGACGGTCACCCATGGCCAGGACTTCAAGGTCGCCGATCTCTCCCTCGCCGCCTTCGGCCGCAAGGAGATCACCCTCGCCGAGCACGAGATGCCCGGCCTGATGTCGATCCGCAAGGAGTACGCCGCGGCCCAGCCGCTGGCCGGCGCCCGGATCACCGGCTCGCTGCACATGACAGTGCAGACGGCCGTGCTGATCGAGACGCTGGTCGCGCTCGGCGCGGAGGTCCGGTGGGCCTCCTGCAACATCTTCTCGACCCAGGACCACGCGGCCGCGGCGATCGCGGTCGGCCCGAACGGCACTCCCGACGCCCCCGCGGGCGTCCCGGTCTTCGCCTGGAAGGGCGAGACGCTGGAGGAGTACTGGTGGTGCACGGAGCAGGCGCTGACCTGGCCGAACACGCCCACCGGCGGCCCGAACATGATCCTGGACGACGGCGGTGACGCCACCCTCCTGGTCCACAAGGGCGTCGAGTTCGAGAAGGCCGGGGCTGCCCCCGACCCGTCGACGGCGGACAGCGAGGAGTACGCGCAGATCCTGACGCTGCTGAACCGCACGCTGGGCGAGGCGCCGCAGAAGTGGACGCAGCTGGCGTCGGAGATCCGCGGAGTCACAGAGGAGACCACCACCGGCGTCCACCGCCTGTACGAGATGCACCGTGACGGGACCCTCCTGTTCCCCGCGATCAATGTGAACGACGCGGTGACGAAGTCGAAGTTCGACAACAAGTACGGCTGCCGCCACTCCCTCATCGACGGCATCAACCGCGCCACCGACGTCCTGATCGGCGGCAAGACCGCCGTCGTGTGCGGCTACGGCGACGTGGGCAAGGGCTGCGCGGAGTCGCTGCGCGGCCAGGGCGCCCGCGTCATCATCACGGAGATCGACCCGATCTGCGCGCTGCAGGCCGCGATGGACGGCTACCAGGTCGCCACCCTGGACGACGTGGTGGAGCAGGCGGACATCTTCGTCACGACCACGGGCAACAAGGACATCATCATGGCCTCGGACATGGCCCGGATGAAGCACCAGGCCATCGTGGGGAACATCGGCCACTTCGACAACGAGATCGACATGGCCGGTCTCGCGGCGATCGACGGGATCGTGAAGGACGAGGTCAAGCCGCAGGTCCACACCTGGACCTTCCCGGACGGCAAGGTCCTCATCGTGCTGTCCGAGGGCCGCCTGCTGAACCTGGGCAACGCGACGGGCCACCCCTCGTTCGTGATGTCCAACAGCTTCGCCGACCAGACGCTGGCGCAGATCGAGCTGTTCACGAAGCCGCAGGAGTACCCGACCGACGTCTACGTGCTGCCCAAGCACCTGGACGAGAAGGTCGCCCGCCTCCACCTCGACGCCCTGGGCGTCAAGCTGACCACGCTCCGCCCCGAGCAGGCGTCGTACATCGGCGTGAAGGTCGAAGGCCCCTACAAGTCCGACCACTACCGCTACTGATCCCGGCCCGACCCGCCCGGCGTCCGGAAGGCCCGGCCTCCCGGACGCCAGGCGGCGTCACGGCCCATAGCGGCAGAACCGAGCGCAGGCCCCCGCACCCCCGTGCCGGGGGCCTGCTCCCGTTACCGCCCCCGCACAGCCCGAGGAACCTGAAGGACCCCATGCCCCGCGGTAGGTATTCGCTCCACGACCTTCACGATCACACCCCCCTCGGTGAAGAACACTTCCACTGCGCCCCCGGCCCCTCCGGCTGGCGCTACGTCTCCCAGACCACGTCCCCCTCGGGTGACCACCTCGGCTCCGTCGACCTCGCTCTGGACGAACTGGGGCGCCCCATCCGTCTTGAACTGCATGCCGCGAGCTGGCAGGTCCGAGGAGCGGCCCTGGAAGGCGTCACCTGGGTCCGTACCGACCCGACCGGCGCCCACGCCACCGAAGGCAACGTCCGCGCCCACGCCTTCGCCGGTACGTCCCCCGCGTTCCTCGTGTCCATGACCCGTCTCCTGCGCCTCACCCCCGCTTCCCCCTCGACCCGCGTCCGCGTGGTCACCTTCACGGACCCGGTCCTCGCACCCCGGACCACTGATCAGTCCTGGGCTCTGGTGAACAGTGAAGCGCACGCCACTGACAACGGCCCCCTGACCGTGGACGAATACCAGGTCAGCGCCCTGGACACCGGTGAACAGCACACCGTGCACATCGCCGGCGACGTGGTCCTCGCCGCACCCGGCATCGAGCTCGAACACCTGGAAACTCCCCCGTCGCCCCGCGCCCCGTAGCCGTAGGCCCGGGACACACCGGCGAACCCGGACCGGTCCGGGCGGCCCGGCACTCGCACGACGGCCCGCCGCACGCCGGGCGGACCGGAACCGGCGGTCGCTCTCGGCCGGGCAGCCCCGGGCGACCCCCCTCAGCCGGGCGGAGCGAACCCCGAGCCCGCGCCCCCGCGCCGCTGCTCACCAGGCCCGTCGCCCCCGGCCGCCCCGGAATCAAGCGGCGAAGGGGGCCCGCCCGCGGGGGCGTCCTGGCCGCCACGGCCGACGGCCGGGACATACGACGCCGGCCCGGAGTACGCCCCGCCCCCGGCCGGGCCGGGGGGACCGGCGAACCCTCCGGCCCCATGGGGCCCGGCGCCCCCGGCCGGGGACACCGCCGTCGACGGTCGCCCGTGTCCCGGAGCGAAGACCCGCCGCGCGTCCCGCACCTGCCGCTCATGCACCACCCCTGCCAGGAACGCGGCCGCCGGCACACCCTGCGGTGGTGTGGCCCCGGTTCGTCTCACCAGCTCGCCGGCCAGCCCTTCCGCGACCGAACGGCCCACACCCGGGTCCAGCTGCTGCATCCGGGTCAGGTACTGGCGTATCGAGAGCCAGAGCTCGTCCGGCACGGCCGACAGGTCGAGCCGGGAGAACCGGCCGATCAGCCAGGGCGGGGGCGGCGGCACGGCGACGGATCGCCCCGAGGCCGCGACGCGCTCCCGGACGACCAGCGTCCCGGCGAACACGTCGCCGAGCCGACGGCCCCGCGCCGACACCAGGGAAGCGATGGAGGCCACGGCGCCGAACGTCATGAGGATCTCGACGAGCCCCATCGCCCCTCGCACGAGCGCGTGCCGGAACCGGATCGGTCCGCCGTCGTCCCGCACCACACGCAGCCCGCAGGCCAGCTTCCCCAGCGAGCGGCCGTGGCTGAGCGTCTCGACCGCCACCGGCCCACCGATCAGGACCAGGAGAAAGGACGCGACCCCGATCGCTGCCACGGCTGCTTCGTCCAGGGAGACGGAGGCGATTCCGAGGACCACCGACATCAGGAGGAAGACGGTCAAGGTCACCGCCAGATCGATCGCCGACGCAAGAGCCCGGCTCGGCAGCCTCGCCGGTCTCAGTCCCAGAACGACCGCGTCCCCGGTCACCAGCTCACTCATCGGGTCCCACCCTTCGCCGACCTTCTCCGCCCCAGCCGGGCCCAGTCTGCCAAGCTGATCGGCAGCGCGCCGCAGTAGTACGGACCCGTACGCACCCATGCCTGGAGCAACAGCCGCCCATGGACCTCGACGTCTTCGTCACCGCCCACCGCACGGAGTGGGACCGTCTCGACCACCTTCTGCGCCGCGGGCGACGCCTCACCGGTGCGGAAGCGGACGAACTGGTCGTCCTCTACCAGCGCACGGCGACCCACCTCTCGCTGATTCAGTCGAGCACTCCGGACCCCTTTCTCACCGCCCGCCTCACCCAGCTCGTGGCCCGCGCCCGCTCGACGGTGACCGGGGCCCGTAAAGCGTCCTGGCGGGACGCGACCCGATTCCTCACCGCGGGATTCCCCGCGGCCGTCTACCGCTCGCGCCACTGGTGGGTGCCCACCGCGGTGCTCTCCATCGCGGTGGCGGCGCTGATGGGCTGGTGGATCGGCACCCACCCCGAGGTCCAGGCAGCCATCGCCGCCCCCGAGGACCTGCGCAGCATGACCCGGCCGGGAGGGGAGTACGAGACCTACTACTCCAGCCACCCGGCGGCGTCGTTCGCGGCGCAGGTATGGACCAACAACGCGCAGGCGGCCGCGTTGTGCCTGGTCCTGGGCGCGTTCCTCTGTATACCGGTGCTCTGGATACTCTTCCTCAACATGCTGAACCTCGCCGTCGGCATAGGCCTGATGTCCTCCGTCGGCCGCCTGGACGTCTTCCTCGGCCTGGTCCTCCCGCACGGCCTGCTCGAACTCACCGCGGTGTTCGTGGCCGCCGGCACGGGGCTCCGCCTCGGGTGGACCGTGATCGACCCGGGGCCTCTGTCGAGGCGTACCGCCCTCGCCCAACAGGGGCGGGCCGCTCTGGGAATGGCCCTCGGCCTGGCCCTCGTCCTCTTCGTCTCCGGACTGATCGAAGGATTCGTGACTCCGTCCGGACTGCCGACCTGGGCCCGGATCACCATAGGCATCGCCGCTGAACTGGCTTTTCTGGCGTACGTCTACATCCTGGGCGGCCGCGCGGTACGCGCCGGAGACACTGGCGACCTGGCAGCCGTCGAACGCAGTGCCGAACTCCCCTCCGCGGCCTGACCGCCGATGTGCGCGCGCCCCGGCTGAGCTGCTAGTCTCCTCTTCGCCCACAAGAACCGTTGACACGGAGACTGTGGGGAGGTAGATTTTAACGGTTGCCTCGGACTGGACATGTTCGAGACGGCCGCGTAAGATCCATTTCGCTCGTGCAGGGGATGCTGGTTCATCCCGCCGAGCCACTTGATTCTTCTCTTCGAATCGATCGAGCCGTTTATTCGGGCCCGAATGTTTCTGATAAAGTCGGATCAGCCGAAAGACAAGGCCATTCCACAGGCCACCAGCATTTCGAAAACGGACCGGAAACGGAACGAATGAGAGTCTGGTAAAGTTGGAGCCG
Source organism: Streptomyces pratensis (assembly GCF_037137275.1). GTDB lineage: Bacteria > Actinomycetota > Actinomycetes > Streptomycetales > Streptomycetaceae > Streptomyces > Streptomyces pratensis_B. The sequence goes on from NZ_JBBBEN010000091.1 coordinate 180,983, forward strand.
CCGGAAAGGG
>NZ_JBBBEN010000092.1:0-63514 GCF_037137275.1 Streptomyces pratensis
AGGAGAGCCGGCGTGAGCTTGAGGATCGTTGTCTGTGTGAAGTACGTGCCCGACGCGACCGGTGACCGGCGTTTCGCCGATGACCTGACGTTGGACCGTGAGGATGTGGACGGTCTGTTGTCGGAGCTGGACGAGTACGCGGTCGAGCAGGCGTTGCAGATCGCGGACGGGGCGGACGGTGCGGAGGTCACCGTGGTGACGGTGGGTCCGGAGGATGCCAGGGACGCGTTGCGCAAGGCGTTGTCGATGGGGGCGGACAAGGCGGTTCACGTCGAGGACGGTGCTGTGCACGGCAGTGATGTGATGGGGACGTCGCTGGTGCTGGCGAAGGCGGTGGAGAAGAGCGGGTATGACCTGGTGGTCTGTGGGATGGCTTCCACGGACGGGGTGATGGGGGTGCTTCCGGCTCTGCTCGCGGAGCGTCTGGGTGTTCCGCAGGTGACGTTGGTGTCGGAGGTCGCGGTGGCGGGGGGTGTGGTGACGGGGCGGCGTGACGGTGACACGGCGACGGAGTTGCTGGAGGCGTCGTTGCCGGCGGTGGTGTCGGTGACCGATCAGTCCGGTGAGGCTCGTTACCCGTCGTTCAAGGGGATCATGGCGGCGAAGAAGAAGCCGGTGGAGTCGCTGGATCTGGAGGATCTGGGTCTGGAGGCCGGTGAGGTGGGTCTGGCGGGTGCGTGGACGGCGGTGGACTCGGCCGTGGAGCGTCCGGCGCGTACGGCGGGCACGGTCGTGACGGACGAGGGCGAGGGCGGCCGGCAGCTCGCGGAGTTCCTCGCGGGCCAGAAGTTCATCTAGTGCCCGGGCCTGTTCCCGTGTCCGTGTCGGGGTCTGTTCCGGTGTCCGTGCCCGGTTCGGCGCCGGTGTGGGTGGGGTGGCCGGGTGCGGGTGTGTGTGCGGTTGTGTCTTGTCTTCCTGTGTCTTCTCTGTCTGGAGTGCGTTGTCATGGCTGAAGTTCTGGTTCTGGTCGATCATGTGGACGGTGCGGTGCGCAAGCCGACCCTGGAGCTGCTGACGCTGGCCCGTCGGGTCGGTGATCCGGTGGCGGTGGCGCTGGGTGCGGGGGCGCGGGAGACCGCCGGGGTGCTGGGTGAGCACGGTGCGGTGCGGGTTCTGGTGGCGGAGGCCGCGGAGTTCGGGGAGTATCTGGTGGTGCCGAAGGTGGACGCGCTGCAGGCTGCTTTCGGGGTGGTGGCTCCGGTGGCGGTGCTGGTGGCGTCGTCGGCCGAGGGCAAGGAGGTCGCGGCGCGTCTGGCGTTGCGGGTGGGGTCGGGTGTGATCACCGATGCCACGGATCTGGAGGCCGGTGAGCAGGGTCCGGTCGCCACGCAGTCGGCGTTCGCGGCTTCGTTCACGACGAGGTCCCGTGTCTCGCGGGGGGTGCCGGTGATCACGGTCAAGCCGAACTCGGCGCCGGTGGAGCCGGCCGCGGCGGCCGGTGCGGTGGAGGAGCTGGCGGTGTCGTTCGGTGACGCGGCCAGGGGCACGAAGGTCACCTCGCGTACGCCGCGGGAGTCCACGGGGCGCCCGGAGCTGACCGAGGCCGCGATCGTGGTGTCCGGCGGGCGGGGGGTCAACGGTGCGGAGAACTTCCCGCTGATCGAGGCGCTCGCCGACAGTCTGGGCGCGGCGGTGGGCGCTTCGCGCGCGGCGGTGGACGCGGGCTGGTACCCGCACACCAGCCAGGTCGGGCAGACCGGCAAGTCCGTCTCCCCGCAGCTGTACATCGCCTCGGGGATCTCCGGCGCGATCCAGCACCGGGCCGGGATGCAGACCTCCAAGACCATCGTCGCGATCAACAAGGACGCCGAGGCCCCGATCTTCGACCTCGTCGACTACGGCGTCGTCGGCGACCTGTTCACCGTCGTCCCCCAGCTCACCGAGGAGATCAACACCCGCAAGGGCTGACCCCGCACCCCCTCGCACCACCCTCGCCCTGGGCCGCACGGTGAACCCCACCGCGCGGCCCAGCGCCGCACCAGGCCACCATTGACGCACACCCCCCAGACGCATGGCGCCCAGAGGGCACGGCCGGCGGCTGGTCACCCCCGCCCGTCGACGGCCCCGGAGGGGTGGTCGCGCCGGCCGCGGGCGTGTCCGGCGAGGCCGAAGGCGGTGAAGGCGGTCCGGTCGGGAAGGAGGTACGTCTCCTTGCCCGTGAGCGCGTTGACGATCACCGCTGAGCGCCAGGCGGCCAGCCCCAGGTCGGGTACCCCCACGCCGTGGGTGTGCCGCTCGGCGTTCTGCACGAAGACGGAGCCCCCGATCTCCGGTGCGAGGACGAGCCGTTGGGCCTCGTCGACCTGCGCACGCCCGGCGTCGTCACGGACGACGTACGGGTCGAGCGCGGCGAGCAGCCGGTCCACGGGGCGCTCCCGGTATCCGGTGGCGAGAACGACCGCGTCGGTGGTGAGCCGGCCCCGGGACTGCTGCTGGCCGTGTTCCACGCGCAGTTCGACGCGTCCGGTGTCGGTGACCTTCGCGCCGGTGACCTCGATGCCGGGGGTGAGCGTCACGTCGGGCCAGCCACCGCCGAGGCTGCGCCGGTACAGCTCGTCGTGGATGTCTCCGAGGGTCTCCGCGCTGACCCCCTTGTAGAGCTGCCACTGTCGGGGCAGGAGCCGGTCCCGGGTCGCCTGCGGGAGCGAGTGGAAGTAGCGGGTGTAGTCGGGGGTGAACTGCTCCAGTCCGATCTTGCTGTACTCCATCGGGGCGAACGCCGGGGTACGGGCCAGCCAGGTGAGGCCTTCCGCTCCGTCGGGCCGGGAGCGCAGCAGGTCCAGCAGGATTTCGGCCCCCGACTGGCCGGACCCGACGACGGTGATGTGCCGGGCGGCCAGCAGCCGGTCCCGTCGGCCGAGGTAGTCCGCGGAGTGCAGCACAAGAGCCGCCGGGTCCCGGACCAGGTCCCGCAGCGGTCCGGGCACGTGCGGGGCGGTCCCGACGCCGAGGGCGAGGTGGCGGGCGTGGGCGAGGCCGGTCGAGAGCGTATCGCCTTCGGGGCCGAGGCGGCTGAACTCCACGGTGAACGCGCCCTGTCCGGTGTCCCAGGCCACGGTGTCGACGCGGTGGCCGAAGCGCGTGGAGGGGAGTTCGGCACTGGCCCAGCGGAGGTAGTCGTCGAACTCGGAGCGGTGGAGGTGCAGGCGCTCGGCGAAGTAGAAGGGGAACAGCCGGCGCCGGGTCTTGAGGTAATGGAGGAAGGACCAGGGGCTGGTGGGCTCGACCAGGCTCACCAGGTCGGCCAGGAAGGGTACTTGGAGAGTCGCTCCCTCGATCAGCAGGCCGGGGTGCCAGTGGAAGGCGGCACGCTGTTCGTAGAAGAGGCTGCGCAGGCCGGGCACGCCGTCGGCGAGTGCGGCGAGCGACAGGTTGAAGGGCCCTGCGCCCACCCCCAGCAGGTCGAGGGGCGGCGTGCGCGGTCCGGGCGTCATCGGGTTCCTCCGGCAGGGGTCACGGGTGCGCAGGGGTGTCGCCGGTCGCAGAACGGCCCTCCACCGGCGATTCGCTGGTGAGGCTAACCTAACTCTCCCGACGAGGGGGACTGTCCGGTCCGGCGTGCCGGTCATCGGCCCCCGGACTCCCGTCCCCCGGCTGGGCCCCCGCTCCGCACGGCGCGTCCCGCCTGTTCCCCGGCGCGCTCCGCGCGCGGCTGTTCAGGCAGCCCGTTCGGCCCTCCGCCGGGGCCCGGCCGCTGCTTCCGGGCAGCGGCCGCGCGGCGCCTGGCGACGGCCGCTACTTCGCGTACCAGCCGCCCAGGGTGTTGGGTCCCCCTTCCGCGGCCCGCGACAGCGCATCGGGGGTTCCCAGCAGGTCGGGCGGCAGATAGCCGGAGCGCACGCCGAGGTCCCAGCCGTGCACCTGGACGGCGAGGGCCGCCAGGGCGAGGGCGCCGAGCGGCAGGAGCGTCCTCGGCGCGGGGTCGGGGCCCGCGCCCTCGCGGTGCTCGACGAGCCGGGCCGCCAACGCCTCCTCGAAGGCGTGCTGGTCGTCGTCGAGGAGAACGCGCAGGAGTCGCCGGTCGGCTGCCAGGGGGCCTGCGGCGTCCAGCTTCTCGGCCGCGCCGGCGCGTTCGCCGGCGTCGGGCTTGCACAACGGCACAGTCGGCCAGTCCCGGGGCAGATGCCCCTCGGCTTCGGTCAGATAGCGGCACAGAGCGTCCATCGCGGCGAGGTCCACCGGGTGGGAGACCGACTCCGGTTTCGTATAGGGGACCCCGTCGTGGAGGGCGGGCGCGTAGTCGCTCCTCAGCAGGAGGCCGATCACCCGCTGCCAGTCCCACACGAGCCCGCTGACCAGGCAGGTCGCGAAGGCGTCGAGCCATGTTGCGGCCGAGGGGGCCCGCCCGCCTCCGCAGGCGACGACATCGCCGAAGGCTATGTCCTCGCTGCTGAGGCTCTCGCCGATGAGCGGGAAGAGGATCTCCTGGTCGCCGTCGGGGAAGCAGCCGACACTCAGGATTCCCAGGGCGCACTCCGCCGCCGTCCGCAGTGCCGCACGTGCCGGGCCGTCGAGCGGGCGTCCTTCCCCGGCACGGGCGGCGACATGGTCGAGCAGCTCGTCGCCCGTCTCCCGCAGCCGCTCGGGCGAGGCGTCGTCGTAGCGCATCGTGTGCCACCGCCCCACGGTCCGCGGGCCGATGCCTTCCAGCGCCTCGTTCAGGCGCGGGGCGCCGACCTCATGGCACGTCACTTCCCGCACGTCAGTCGTCCTTTCGCTCATTCCAACGAAGGCGCACGTTAGCAGCGGGCTCGGACATCGCCCTGCGGCGGCGGTGGTCCGGGCAGCCTCCCGGGGAGGCCGCCCGGACCGGCCGTCCGTCGGGCGGCGGCACAGTGGGACCGTCGGCGGACCCGGCCGAGTTCCGCCCCCGTTCGACTGGTCGTCATGTGCTTCCCGACGCCCGGTCAGGTCGTCCGTCTCCAATATGCGGGGGCGGTGACCCAGATGTAACCGAACGGCGTAGTCGGGGCGGAACCACTGAGCTTCACAGGCCGTTGTTCTTGCCAATACACGGCCGCCGACCCACGGCGGCGACGACCGAGGGATGCGCTGTATGAAGAAGACAGTCGGGTGGGCCCAGGACGGCGACGACTGGACGATCACCGTGAACGGCACCTTGTACCGGGCGGTGGAGCGACCCGCGGACGGGCGGGTGCACGACTATCTGGTGCGGGGCAACGACCTGAGCGCCGAGTGCCCGAGCCTGGGACACGGGCTCAAAGTGATCCGGGCCCACGAATCCCGGAGCTGACCTCCGGCCGGCCCGACGACGAGGCGCGGCGGCGGTGGCCGCCCGCGCCGCGGCGCGGGCCGGGAAGCGCGCGTGGCCGGGGCCACGCGCGGACCACGGCCCCGCCGGCCGAGCGGGCGCGCCCCGGGCGGACCGGGTCCGCTCGGCCGGACCGTTCGCCCGGTCGCGGTCCGCGGGCGGGCCGTGACCGGCCGTGCGGCTCCGGTCCGCGTCGGCCGCGGCCCGTCAGCTGTCACCGCCTCCGTGCGCGCCGTCTGCTCCGTGCCGCGCGGGGCCCCCGGCGCTCCCCGTGCCCGGCTCGCTCTCCGGCCGGCGGCGCAGCAGGTAGGTGTCCATGATCCAGCCGTGCCGCGCGCGGGCCTCCGCGCGCAGTCGGCTGATCCGGCCGGCGACCTCGTCGAGCGGGCCGGAGACCAGGAGCTCGTCGGGGGTGCCGATGTACGCGCCCCAGTGAATCCACAGGCCCCGCCCCGTGAGGTGGGTGAAGCTCTCGTGGCCGTCGAGCATCACGACGATGTCGCCGTCGTCCTGGGGGAAGCCCTCTGCGAGCCGTCTGCCGGGCGTGATGTGGATGGGGCGGCCGACCCGGTTCAGGGTGACGCGGTGGCGGGCGGCGAGGGCGGAGACGCTGCTGATGCCCGGGATCACCTCGTGGTCGAACGCCACGGCGCCGCGGCGCCGGATGTCCTCCAGGACGGCGAGCGTGCTGTCGTACAGGGACGGGTCGCCCCACACCAGGAAGGCGCCGCACTGCCCCGGCTCCAGCTCCTCGGAGATCAGCCGCTCGCAGAGGTCGGCGCGCCGGTGGCGCCAGTCGCGCACCGCAGAGGCATAGCGCGCGCCGTCCTCCTGCGTACGGTCGCGCCACGGGTCCGTGGCCTCCACGACCCGATAGGGGCCGGTGAGGTGGGCGTCGAGGATGTCCCTCCGCAGCCGGGTCAGCGACTCCTTCTCCGGGCCCTTGCCGAGAACGAAGAACACCTCGGTCCGGCGCATCGCCTTCACGGCGGCGAGGGTCAGGTGGTCGGGGTCGCCGGCGCCCATGCCGATGACGAGGATGTGCCGCGGTGTGTCGCTCATATCGGCGTTCCTTCCTGAAGCATGGCAGCGATTCTTCCTGAGGACGCGGCGTGCGGCGCCGCTTCCGGCCACGGTCGGGGCGCGAGCCCCGGCAGGGATGAACGGCGGCCCCATGCGCGTTATGGGCGATGGTGTCCGGCTCATCCCCGAACCGGGCTCGCGGACTGGAGCTGGAGGCAGGCTGTGCACGGTGAGTACAAGGTTCCCGGCGGCAAGCTGATCGTGGTGGACCTGGACGTCGGGGGCGGGGCCCTGCGCGGTGTCCGTGTCGCCGGGGACTTCTTCCTCGAACCGGACGAGGCGATCCTGGCGATCGACGCCGCGTTGGAGGGCGCACCGGCCAACACCGACACGGCCGGGCTGGCGGCCCGGATCGAGGCTGCGCTTCCCGACTCCGCGGTGATGTTCGGGCTCAGCGCGGAGGGCGTCGCCATCGCCGTACGCCGCGCTCTGGCGCAGGCGACGGAGTGGAGCGACTACGACTGGCAGCTGATCCACGACGCACCGCAGTCGCCCGCGCTGCACATGGCGCTGGACGAGGTCATCACCGCCGAGGTGGCCGCCGGGCGGCGTCCGCCGACGCTGCGGGTCTGGGAGTGGGACTCCCCCGCCGTGATCATCGGCAGCTTCCAGTCGCTGCGCAACGAGGTCGACCCGGCCGGCGTCGAGCGCCACGGCGTGAACGTCGTGCGCCGGATCTCGGGGGGCGGCGCGATGTTCGCCGAGCCGAGCAGCACCATCACCTACTCGCTGGCCGTCCCGCAGTCCCTGGTCTCCGGGCTGTCGTTCGCCGACAGTTACGCCTATCTGGACGACTGGGTGCTGGAGGCTCTCGCCGACATGGGCATCAAGGCCTGGTACCAGCCGCTGAACGACATCGCCACCGAGGTCGGCAAGATCGCGGGCGCGGCGCAGAAGCGGATGGTCGGGCCTGACGGAGGGCCGGGGGCCGTGCTCCACCACGTGACCATGGCGTACGACATCGACGCGGACAAGATGCTGGAGGTCCTGCGGATCGGCAAGGAGAAGATGTCCGACAAGGGCACCCGGTCCGCGAAGAAGCGCGTCGACCCGCTGCGGCGGCAGACGGGGCTGCCCCGTCAGGCCGTGATCGAGCGCATGATCGCGTCGTTCCGCAAGCGCCACGGCCTCGCCGCGGGCCATGTGACGGACGCCGAGCTGGCCCGCGCGGAGGAGCTCGTGCGCACCAAGTTCGCCGCGCCCGAGTGGACGGCCCGGGTGCCGTAGGGCGGGCCCGGCGGGCGCCCGGGGCCCGCGGCTTGGGGGACGCGAACCGCCCCGGCGGGCACGGGGCCGGCCGGGGCGGGACAACGGACGCGAGGGCGTCGGCTGCGGGCCGGCGCCTGGCGTCCGTGGGATCAGGCGAGGCTCGCGATCGCCTGGTTGAACGTGGCGGACGGGCGCATGATCGCGGCCGCCTTGGCCGCGTCGGGCTGGTAGTAGCCGCCGATCTCGGCCGGCGAGCCCTGCACCGCGGCCAGCTCGGCGACGATGGTGTCCTCCTGCTCGGCCAGCGTCCTGGCGAGCGGGCCGAACGCCTCCGCGAGCTTGGCGTCGTCGGTCTGCCGCGCCAGCTCCTGGGCCCAGTAGAGCGCCAGGTAGAAGTGGCTGCCCCGGTTGTCGATGCCGCCGAGGCGGCGGCTCGGGGACTTGTCCTCGTTGAGGAAGGTCCCGGTCGCCCGGTCCAGGGTGGCGGCGAGGACCTTGGCCCGCGCGTTGTCCGTGGTGGTGGCGAGGTGCTCGAAGCTGACGGCCAGCGCGAGGAACTCGCCCAGGCTGTCCCAGCGCAGGTAGTTCTCCTTGACCAGCTGCTGCACGTGCTTGGGGGCCGAGCCGCCCGCACCCGTCTCGAACAGGCCGCCGCCGTTCATCAGCGGGACGACGGAGAGCATCTTCGCGCTGGTGCCGAGCTCCAGGATCGGGAAGAGGTCGGTGAGGTAGTCACGCAGCACGTTGCCGGTGACGGAGATGGTGTCCTCACCGCGGCGGATGCGCTCCAGGGAGAAGGCCGTGGCCTCCTCCGGCGTGCGGATGGAGATGTCCAGGCCGTCTGTGTCGTGGTCGGCGAGGTAGGCGTTGACCTTGGCGATGAGGTGGGCGTCGTGCGCGCGGCCCTCGTCCAGCCAGAACACGGCGGGGCTGCCGGTCGCGCGGGCGCGGGTGACGGCGAGCCTGACCCAGTCCTGGATCGGCGCGTCCTTGGTCTGGCACATCCGGAAGATGTCGCCGGCGCCGACGGCCTGCTCCAGCACGGCGGTGCCGTTCGTGTCGACGACGCGAACGGTGCCGGTGGCGGGGATCTCGAAGGTCTTGTCGTGGCTGCCGTACTCCTCGGCCTTCTGCGCCATCAGGCCGACGTTGGGCACCGAGCCCATGGTCGACGGGTCGAAGGCGCCGTTGGCGCGGCAGTCGTCGATGACGACCTGGTAGACGCCGGCGTAGCTGCTGTCCGGCAGGACGGCGATGGTGTCGGCCTCCTCGCCGTCGGGGCCCCACATGTGACCCGAGGTGCGGATCATCGCGGGCATGGAGGCGTCCACGATGACGTCGCTGGGGACGTGCAGGTTGGTGATGCCCCGGTCGGAGTCGACCATCGCGAGGGCGGGGCCCTCGGCGAGCTCGGCCTCGAAGGACGCCTGGATCTCGGCGCCCACGTCCGGCACCGATCCCAGGCCCTTGAGGATGCCGCCCAGGCCGTCGTTGGGGGTCAGCCCCGCGGCGGTGAGCACATCGCCGTACTTGGCGAAGGTGTTCGGGAAGAAGGCGCGGACCGCGTGGCCGAAGATGATCGGGTCGGAGACCTTCATCATGGTGGCCTTGAGGTGCACGGAGAACAGCACGCCCTCGGCCTTGGCGCGGGCGACCTGCGCGGTGAAGAACTCGCGCAGCGCGGCGACGCGCATGACGGCCGCGTCGACGACCTCGCCCTTCAGGACGGGTACGGACTCGCGCAGCACCGTGGTGGCGCCGTCGTCGCCGTGCAGTTCGATGCGGAGCGAGCCGTCCTCGGGGACGACCACGGACTTCTCCGTGGAGCGGAAGTCGTCGACGCCCATGGTGGCGACGTTCGTCTTCGAGTCGGCCGACCAGGCGCCCATGCGGTGCGGGTGGGCCTTGGCGTAGTTCTTGACGGACGCGGGGGCGCGGCGGTCGGAGTTGCCCTCGCGCAGCACCGGGTTCACGGCGCTGCCCTTGACCTTGTCGTAACGGGCGCGGACGTCCTTGTCCTCATCGGTCCGCGGGTCGTCCGGGTAGTCCGGAAGGGCGTACCCCTGCTCCTGGAGCTCGGCGATCGCGGCCTTGAGCTGCGGGATGGACGCCGAGATGTTCGGCAGCTTGATGATGTTCGCGCCGGGCGTCCGGGCCAGCTCGCCCAGCTCGGCGAGTGCGTCGTCGATACGCTGCTCGGCCTTCAGCCGCTCCGGGAAACTGGCGATGATCCGCCCCGCGAGGGAGATGTCACGGCGCTCCACCGTGACGCCTGCGGTCGAGGCGTAGGCCTCGACGACGGGCAGGAACGAGTAGGTCGCCAGGGCAGGGGCCTCGTCGGTGTGCGTATAGATGATGGTCGAGTCAGTCACCGGGTGCTCCGCTCCACGTCTGCAACATTGCTTGACATCAAGATATCTCCTCGCCGCCCGGGGCTCCACAAGGCCCCCGCGCGGCTTCCCGGCCAGGACGGGAACGGGCGCGGGAGCGGCGGGGGCCCCGTGCTGTCACGGGGCCGGTGGCCGGTGCTCGAACCAGCGCCGGTCGTCCTCCAGCTGTGCGGCGAGTGCGATCAGCCGCTCCTCGCTGCGGGACGGGCCCAGTAGCTGCGCGCCGACGGGGAGCCCGGCGCGGGTGAAGCCTGCCGGGACGTTGACGCCGGGCCATCCCAGGACGTTCCAGGGCCAGGCGTACGGACAGGCGGCCGTCATCGCGAGGTCGGTGCGCCAGGCGCTGAGGCCGTCGAACCGGCCGATGCGGGGCGGCGGGGCGGCCGTGGTCGGGGTGAGGAGCACATCGAACCCGGAGACGTCGAAGAACGCTCCGATCCTGCGGTGCTGGCGCACCTCACGGGCGCGGGCGGCCCTGACCGCCCGGCCGCCGAGGCGGGTCCCGGTCCGCAGGGCGCTGCGGGTGCGCGGGTCGAGCAGGGCCGGGTCCGGGTGGCGGGCCGCGCATTCGGCGATCCCGGCCGTGGCGCGGGGGACGAAGGCGAGGCCGATCAGCCCGTACCGGGGGCGGGCCTCCTCGACGTGGTGGCCGAGCCGGGCGAGGGCTTCGGCCAGGTCGGTGACGGCCCGGCGCACCTCGGGGTCCGGGGCCGCGCCAGTGAGGGTGAGCGGGGGCCGCCAGGCGAGGGCGATGCGCAGCCGGCCCGGGTCTCGGCGGGAGGCCTCGACGGCCCGGATGGCGGGCGGCCGGTGGGGGTCGTCCGGGTGCGCCCCGGCGACCGCGTCCAGGAGCAGGGCGGCGTCGGCGACCGTGCGGGCGAGGGGACCGTTGACCGCGAGTCCCTGGAACGCGTCGCTGTACGGGTGGACCGAGACCCGGCCGCGCTGGGGTTTGATGCCGACGAGGTGGGTCCAGGCCGCGGGGATGCGCACCGACCCGGCGCCGTCAGAGCCGAGCGCGGCGGGGACGAGCCCGGCGGCGACGGCCGCCGCCGATCCACCGGACGATCCGCCCGGGGTGTGGGCGGTGTTCCAGGGGTTGCGGGTGGCGCCGAAGGCGGGGCCCTCGGTGAACGGCCACTGGCCCAGTTCGCAGGAGTTGGTCTTGCCGACGACCACGGCCCCCGCCGCGCGCAGGCGGCGGACCGCCTCGCTGTCGGCATCGGCCGGCGGCAGCTCGCCGCCGCACCCGAAGTGCGTGGGCAGGCCGGCCACATCGGTGTCGTCCTTGACGGCCACCGGCACGCCGAGAAGCGGCAGCCGCTCCCCCTCCGCCAGCCTGCGGTCCGCCTCTGCGGCTTCGGCGAGGGCCGCTTCGGCGCGCAGGTGGCGGAAGGCGTTCAGGGTGGGCCGGGTCGCCTCGATGCGGGCGAGCGCGTCGGCGACGAGTGCGGTGGAGGTGGTGGAGGAGTCGGCGAGCTTGCGCACGCTCTCCGTGAGTCCGGGCATCGGCGCGGGGGCGGGGCGGGGGGCCCGTCCGGCGCGGGGCTCGGGGGACGGGCCGGTCCGTTCGGTGGACTCCGCTGAGGACATGGGCGTGCCGCCTCCCTCGTGGGTGCGGGGCGGCCGGTCGTCCCGGCTGCGACCCCGCGTACTTACTGGAGGGTAACGAGAGGCGGCGGCACGCTCAAGCGTTCCGGCGGGCCGGCCCCGGGCGCGCCGGGCACCGCACCGTCCGGGCGGCGCGCCCCGAATCGGAGGTCCGGGCGGCCGGTGGTTCACGTCCGGGCCGGGGCCGGGCATCGCCCGGGCGTCCCTGCGATGACCGCCGGGCCGTGCGACCGCGGCCACGGCCCGGCGGTCACAGGCGGACGTGGATCTCGCCGATGCCGGCGCCGAGCGCCGGGCAGTGGGCTGGGCCGCCCGAGCGGGCGCGGCGGCCACCGTCCTCGCCCTCACGGGCCCCCGCCCGGCCCGGGGGCCCGTCCCTGTCGGGCCGGGCCCCCGGGCCGGGCGGAGGGGTCAGCCGGTCAGGGCCGGGATGACCTCGCTCCCATACGCGTCGATGGTCGCCTCGCGGGCGTCGTGCATGGCGTACAGCGCGAACTGGTCGACGCCCAGCGCCCGCAGGGCCCGCAGCTTCTCGATGTGCGCGTCGGCGGGGCCCAGCAGACAGAACCGGTCCACGATCTCGTCCGGGACGAAGGCGGTGTCCGGGTTGCCGGCGCGCCCGTGGTGGCTGTAGTCGTAGCCGGAGCGCCCGGCGATGTACGCGGTGAGCGCTTCGGGGACCAGGCCGGAGTGCTCACCGTAGCGGGCGACCAGGTCCGCGACGTGGTTGCCGACCATCCCGCCGAACCACCGGCACTGCTCGCGGGCGTGGCCGAGGTCGTCGCCGACGTAGGCCGGGGCGGCGACGCAGACGGTGACGGAGTCGGGGTCCCGGCCCGCGTCGGCCGCCGCGTCCCGTACCGCTTTGATCATCCACTCGGTGAGGAAGGGGTCGGCGAGTTGGAGGATCACTCCGTCCGCCTTCCGCCCCGCCAGGGCGAGCGCTCTGGGCCCGTAGGCCGCCATCCACACCGGCAGCCGCCCGCCCTCGACCCAGGGAATGCGCACCGGCTGCCCGTCGACCGCGGTCTCCCGGCCTTCGGCGAGGTCCCGGATGACGTCGATGGCCTCCCCGAGGCGGGCCAGGGTGTTGGGCCGGCGGCCCGCGACGCGCCTCGCGGAGTCGCCGCGCCCGATACCGCAGACGGTGCGGTTGCCGTACATGTCGTTGAGGGTGGCGAAGGTGGAGGCGGTGACCTCCCAGGTGCGGGTCGACGGGTTGGTGACCATAGGGCCGACCACCATCCGCTCGGTGTGCTCCAGGATGCGGCTGTAGATGACGAACGGCTCCTGCCAGAGCACCGCCGAGTCGAAGGTCCAGCCGTAGCGGAAGCCGTTGCGCTCGGCGCGCCGCATCAGGCCGACGACGGCGGACGCGGGCGGGTCGGTCTGGAGGACGAGTCCGAAGTCCATGGCGGGGTCTCCTAGTCCAGGTACTGACACGTGGCGCGGGGGGTGTACATGCCGTGCCCGGCGCGACCGGTGAACGTCCTCTTGTCGATGACGGTCTCGCCGCGTGAGAGCACGGTCTCGACCTGGCCGGTGACGCGCCTGCCCTCGTACGCGGAGTAGTCGACGTTCATGTGGTGCGTCCGCGCGGAGAGGGTCTGCCGGGCGGCCGGGTCGTAGACGACCACGTCCGCGTCGGCCCCGGGGGCGATGGTGCCCTTCTTCGGGTAGAGGCCGAACATCCGCGCCGGGGAGGCGCAGGCGATCTCGATCCAGCGGCGGCGGGAGAGGTGGCCGTCCACCACCGCCTGGTGCAGCAGATCCATCCGGTGCTCCACGCCGGGCATGCCGTTGGGGATCTTGGAGAAGTCGCCGCGGCCCAGCTCCTTCTGGCCGACGAAGCAGAAGGGGCAGTGGTCGGTGGAGACGACCTGGAGTTCGTCGTTGCGCAGGCCCCGCCACAGGGCCGCCTGGTGTTCCTTGGGGCGCAGCGGGGTGGAGCAGACGTACTTGGCGCCCTCGAAGTCCGGCTCGGCCAGGTTGTCGGTGGACAGGAACAGATACTGCGGGCAGGTCTCACCGAAGACCGGGAGGCCTTGGCGGCGGGCGCCGGCGATCTCGGCCACGGCCTCGTCGGCGGAGACGTGGACCACGTAGAGGGGGGCCCCGGCGACGCGGGCGAGCTGGACGGCGCGGTGGGTGGCCTCGGCCTCCAGGGCGACCTTGCGGACGTCCCCGTGGTAGCGGGGGTCGGTGTGGCCCTCGGCGAGCGCCTGCTCGACCAGGACGTCGATGGCGATGCCGTTCTCCGCGTGCATCATGATCAGCCCGCCGTTGCCTGCGGCCCGTTGCATGGCCCGCAGGATCTGGCCGTCGTCGCTGTAGAAGACGCCCGGGTAGGCCATGAACAGTTTGAACGAGGTGATGCCTTCGGCGACGAGGAGGTCCATCTCCTTCAGCGAGGAGGGGTTCACGTCCGCGAGGATCATGTGGAAGGCGTAGTCGATGGCGCAGTTGCCGTCCGCCTTGCCGTACCAGCTGTCCAGCCCTTCGCGCAGGGAGCGGCCCCTGCTCTGGATCGCGAAGTCGACGATGGTGGTGGTGCCGCCCCAGGCCGCGGCGCGGGTGCCGGTCTCGAAGGTGTCGGCGGCGTACGTGCCGCCGAACGGCATCTCCATGTGCGTGTGGGCGTCGACGCCGCCCGGGACGACGTATTTGCCGGTGGCGTCGATCCTCCGGTCGGCGCTCCAGCCGGCGGCGGCGTCGGTTCCGTGGGCGGCGAGCGCTGCGATGCGACCGCCCTCGATGAGCACGTCGGCGTGGATCTCGTCGGACGCGGTGATGACGAGGCCGCCGTGGATGACGGTGCGGCTCATGGGTGCCTCCTCACTGCGGGGCGCCCCGCCGGCCCCGTGGGCGTGCGGTGGGGCGCCCCGCGCGGCGTTGGGTGTACGGTGCCGGCGCGTGGGTCCGGGCGGGCCTGGTCAGCCCGCCGCGTGCAGTGCGTCCGCGAGGATGGCCGCGCCTTCCTCTGCCTCGGCGACGGTCAGGGTCAGCGGCGGGGCGATCCTGAGGACGCTGGTGCTGTGGCCGCCGCCCTTGCCGATGAGCAGCCCGCCTTCCCGGGCCGCTTCCAGCACGGCCGTCGCGGCGCCGGGGTCGGCCTCTTCTGTGCCGGGTCTCACCAGCTCGACGCCGATCATCAGGCCCCGGCCGCGCACTTCGCGTACGGCCGGGAAGCGGGCGGCGACGGACCGGAGCCGCTCGATGAGGAGCCCGCCGACCCGGCGCGCGTTGCCCTGGAGGTCGTGCTCCAGCAGATACGCGAGGTTGGCCAGCGACGCGGCCATGGTCACCGGCGAACCGCCGAAGGTGGAGATGGAGTTGGCGTCCAGGCAGTTCATCACCTCGGCGCGGGCGACCACTCCGCCGACGGACATGCCGTTGCCGATGCCCTTGGCGAAGGTGAGGATGTCCGGCGGCCCGTTCTCCGCGTGCGCCTGCCAGCCCCAGAAGTGGTCGCCGGTGCGCCCCCAGCCCGTCTGCACCTCGTCCGAGATCCACAACACCCCATGCCGGTCCAGGACTTCGCGGAACGCGGCGAACAGCCCGTCGGGCGGCGAGGTGAAACCGCCGACTCCCTGCACGGGTTCGGCGATCAACGCCGCGGGCCGACGGCTGTGTCCGAGGAGGTCTTCCAGGTCGGCGACGCACGCCTCGATGAAGCGTTCGTCGCTCAGTTCGGCGTACGGTCCCCGGCCGCGGACGCCGCCATGGACGTACAGGGTCTGGAGCGGCGAGAGACTCGTGGGCGACCAGGCCTGGTTGCCGGTGATGGAGACCGTGGAGAACGACCGGCCGTGGTAGCTGTTGCGCATCGCGAGGATCTGGTTGGACCGGCGGTACGCGGTGGCGAGCAGCAGCGCCGTGTCGTTGGCCTCGGTGCCGGACGTGGTGAAGAAGACCCGGGCCTCCGGGATGCCCGAGAGGACGGCGATCCGCTCGGCCAGCTCCACCATGGGGCGGTTGAGGTAGAGGGTGGAGGAGTGGATGATGCGCCCGGCCTGTTCCGTGACCGCCTGCGTCACCTCGGGCAGGGCGTGGGCGGTCATCGTGGTGAGGATGCCGCCGAAGAAGTCCAGGTAGCGGTTGCCGTCCGCGTCCCAGACGTGGCGGCCCCGGCCGTGGGTGAGCTCCAGGGGGTTTCGGTAGTAGAGGGCCAGCCAGTCGGGGCTGACGGCGAGGTGGCGCTCGTGCAGCCGACTCACGGCTCCACCAGCCCGTCGTACGCGTCCGGGCGGCGGTCCCGGTAGAAGGCCCACTGGTGCCGCACTTGTTCGATCAACCCGAAGTCCAGGTCGCGCACGAGGAGTTGTTCCTCCGTGTCGCTCGCGACGTCCCCGACGAACTGGCCGCGCGGGTCGACGAAGTAGCTGGTGCCGTAGAAGTCGTTGTCGCCGTACTCCTCCCGGCCGACCCGGTTGATCGCGGCGACGAAGTACTCGTTGGCGACGGCGGAGGCGGGCTGTTCCAGCTGCCAGAGGTGGCCGGAGAGACCGCGTGAGGTCGCCGAGGGGTTGTACACCAACTGGGCTCCGTTGAGGCCGAGTTGCCGCCACCCTTCGGGGAAGTGGCGGTCGTAGCAGATGTAGACGCCGACCTTGCCGACCGCCGTGTCGAAGACCGGCCAGCCGACGTTTCCGGGCTTGAAGTAGTACTTCTCCCAGAAGCCCTCGACCTGCGGGATGTGGTGCTTGCGGTACTTGCCGAGATACGAGCCGTCGGCGTCGATCACGGCCGCGGTGTTGTAGTAGAAGCCGGGCCGCTCGACCTCGAAGACCGGGACGACCACGACCATGCCGGTCTCACGGGCCAGGTCCCGCATCCGCCGGACGGTCGGCCCGTCGGGCACCGGCTCGGCCCAGCGGTAGTGCTCCGGTTCCTGGACCTGGCAGAAGTAGGGGGCGTTGAACACCTCCTGGAATCCGATGATCCCCGCCCCCTGCCGGGCGGCCTCGCGCGCGTGCTCCTCGTGCTTGGCGATCATGGATTCGGTGTCGCCGGTCCAGGTCGCCTGGACGAGTGCGGCGCGTACGACGTGGGACATGAGCTGCTCCTTCGACGCGGCGTCAGAGAGCCTGCACGCGTTCTCTACGCACGTAGATCGGTGCATGGAGGGAGAACGTAAGCCCGTCCGTCCGGCGGGGCAAGACCATCGCCGTGAACCGGCGGAGTCGATCATGTTTCGCACCCGAGCGGTCCACAACGGATACCCGGACCGCCGCCCCCGGGCGTTTCCCGTCACAACAGACGACGGCGGCGGCGGAGAGGGAGGGGCGCGCCCTCGCCGCCGGCGCCGTTCGTACCCGTGACCGTGTCCATGGAGCGGCCCGGCGCGGCCACCGGCGGCCGGGGTCAGAAGGTGACGGCGATCCCGGTGTGCGGACGCTTGCCCAGCCGGACGACCGTGGCCGGCCAGTCGACCAGCCAGAACTTCCAGGTGTACTTGCGGGCCAGCAGTTTGCGCGCCTCGCGGGTGCCGTCCTCGTCGAGGAGCCGCGCGGCGCCCTCGGCGCTGGGGGCCCCTTCGGCGATCCGGCCGCGTACGTCGCAGACGGTGACGCGGACGGCGCCGTTGTTCCGCAACCGCTTGACCTTCCCGGAGTCGGAGCGGGTCCAGACGTAGAGCACGCCCCCTTCCGCCGCCGCCCAGACGGGCGTGGCGACGGGCGTGCCGTCCTTGCGGTACGTGGTCAGGCTGACGTATTCACTGCGGGCGAAGTCCTGGAGAGTCACGGGCGCGACCCTACGCCCCGGCGCATCGGGCCGCTACGCGATCAGGGGGGCCGCGGCCGGTTCCGGCGCGCAACGGCCGAGCAGGTCGTCCAGCGAGAGGCCCAGGGCCCCGGCGAGGGCGGCCACCGTGAAAAAGGCGGGGGTGGGCGCGCGACCGGTCTCGATCTTGCGGAGCGTCTCCGCGGAGATTCCGGCGCTCGCGGCGACGGAGACCATGCTGCGGCCCCCGCGCGCCTCACGCAGCAGTCGGCCGAGCCGTTCGCCGCGCAGGCGCTCTTCGGGAGTGAGAGGGGTGCGGACCATGAGGCGATCCTACTACGCGACGCCCCCTCCTGCCGTTATTACTATAACGGCTCGACCGGTATAGTAATGGGCATGGTGCAACTCAAGACAGACACATCCATCGACGCGATGCGCGAGGCCGGCCGGGTCGTCGCACAGATGCTCACCCGGGCCAGGGAGGTGGCGGCGGTCGGCGTGACGCCCCGCGAACTGGACGAGGCGGCCCACGGGATACTGCGCGAGGCGGGAGCCTCCTCGCCCTTCCTGAACTACCGCCCCCACTTCGCTCCCACCCCGTTCCCGGCCGTCGTCTGCGTCTCGGTCAACGACGCGATCGTGCACGGCATCCCCTCGGCGGAGCCGCTGCGTGAGGGGGACCTGGTCAGCGTGGACGCGGGTGCGCTCCTCGACGGCTGGGCCGGAGACTCGGCCGTCAGCTTCACCGTGGGCCGTGCCCGGCCAGCCGACACCCGGCTGATCGACGCCGCGTACGAGGCTCTGGCGGCCGGGATCGGCGCGGCCGTCGTGGGCAACCGGATCGGCGACATCGCCCATGCCATCGGCACGGTCTGCCGGGCGGCGGGCTACGGCATCCCCGACGGCTTCGGCGGGCACGGCATCGGACGGTCGATGCACGAGGACCCCTCCGTGCCGAACGAGGGGCGCGCCGGGCGCGGCATGCCCCTGCGGCACGGGATGGTCCTGGCGATCGAGCCCATGCTGATCGGCGGCGGCCTCGACGACTTCCGGCCCGACCCGGACGGCTGGACCCTGCGGACGACCGACGGCAGCCGGGCCGCGCACGCCGAGCACACGGTGGCGATCACGGACGACGGCCCACGCATCCTGACCGCGCTGTGACCGCTCGCTGATCGCGGGGCGCGGGCCTTCGGAACGGCCGGGCACGGCGGGCGGGCCTCGGCCCGGCACGGGGGCGGGCCCCCGGCCGCCGGGGGCGCCGCGGCCGGGCCGCCCCGGGCATGCGGGCACCGTGCTCGGCCCGCACCACGGGTACCCGGAGTGCGGTCGCGTCGTCTGGCGCGTGGCGGCCGCGCCGGGAGCGGACTACGGCCCCGTGACGAACTTCCCGGCCAGCTCCTCCCCCCGGCTCCGCGCCAGCGCGCCGTCTTCGATCGAAGCGATGCGGGAGTCCTTGAACGCGATGTAGGTGACCCCGGATTCGGCGCCTCCGCTCACCGGGTCCGGGTCGATGCCCAGCTCCCGGGCCATGGCGTAGGACGCCTCCCCGATGATGCCCGCGGGGCCGGTGTCACCGATGACGCCGTACCGGACCCGGTCGCGGTACACCACCGCGACGACGCTGCCGCCGGTGAGCCCCGCCGTGCGGTAGTCCCACACCCCGCTCGGTCCCGGTACGACCACATGGGGCAGGGCGGCCGAGTCGAGGGGCTCGCCGCGCGACGTCCGGAACGCGGTCTCCGGCAGGAAGTACGGGTCGGTCCGCTTGTTGCAGACCGCGGTCTCCCGGCCGTCGCAGTCGATGTCCATGTCCGCCTTCCAGAACACGGCGTCCGTGGTGCCGCAGACGGGGACGGTGGCCTTCGCGCGGCCGCTGTCCGTGCGGTACCGGCCCTTCGAGATCCGGGTGCAGGAGCGGACCTCGGCCAGCAGTTCGGCAGCGGTCACGGCGGCGCCGTCCTCCTGGACCGCGCTCGCCGGCGCCGCCCCGGGGCCCCGGAGGGGGCCGGGGACGGTCTCGGCCGTCGCGGGCAGGGCCGCCGCCGCGAGCAGCGCGACCCCGCCCGCGGCGGAGGTCAGGGTGAGCGTTCGGGTGCGCATGGTGCGGTGGGGACCCTTCCGGTGGACCGAGGGGCCCGTAAGGGCCCCCTTGCCGGCGCGTCGTTCCCTGACCGCCCCCGCGGGCGGACGTGCGCCAAGGCCGCGGGGCCGACGGTGCGCGCTGTCCCGCGCGTCGCCGGTCCCGCCGCCCCTGCGTCCGGCCGGCTCAGTGCCTGCCGCCCGGACGCACCACCATGGCCGAGCCCCCGCCCCGGCGCACCTTTTCCGCCGCCGCCAGCCACCGGCCGTCGGGCAGCCGCTGGACGCCGGTGGCGGCCCCCAGCTCCGGGGTCTGCCGGAAGACGTGGCCGAGCCGCTCCAGCTCCGCGCGCACCGGGCTGTTCCACAGGCCCGGTTCGATCTGCGTCGTCGCCGTGTTGCGCTGGCTGGCACGGGGCGAGGCGATCGCGTCGACCAGCGGGAGTCCCCGGTCCAGGTGCCCGGTCAGCGTCTGGAGGACGGTGGTGATGATCGTGGCCCCGCCCGGCGAGCCGAGGGCGAGCACCGGCTCACCGTGCTCCAGCACGATGGTCGGGGAGATCGACGAGCGCGGCCGCTTGCCCGGGCCGGGCAGGTTCGGGTCGTGGACCGCCGGGTCGGCCGGGGCGAAGGAGAAGTCCGTGAGCTCGTTGTTGAGGAGGAAGCCGCGGCCGGGCACCGTGATGCCGCTGCCTCCGGTGGACTCGATCGTCAGGGTGTAGGCGACGACATTGCCCCACTTGTCGGCCGTCGTCAGGTGCGTGGTGTTCTCGCCCTCGTACGTGGTCGGAGCGGCGGCGCCAACGCTCCCGCAGCGCTCGGGGTGGCGGGGGTCGCCCGGGGCCAGCGGGCTGGCCAGCACCGCGTCGTCCTTGATGAGACAGGCGCGCGCGTCGGCGAACCGCTGGCTCAACAGCTCTTCGGTGGGGACGTCCTCGAAGGCCGGGTCGCCCACCCAGCGCCCCCGGTCGGCGAACGCGATGCGGCTCGCCTCGATGAGCCGGTGCAGATACCGGGTCCGGTCAAGGCTTGAAAGAGAGGTGGTCTCCAGCATGTTGAGGGCCTGGCCCACGCTGGTCCCGCCGGACGACGAGGGGGCCATGCCGTAGACGTCCAGGCCCCGGTAGCCGACCTTGGTCGGGTTCTTGCGCAACGTCCGGTAGGAGGCCAGGTCCCCGCGGGTCAGGTCGCCGGGCCGCACCGCACGGGCGGCGCCGGGGTCGACGGGCGGGTTGCGCACGGTGCGGACGATGTCGTGGGCCAGCTCGCCCCGGTAGAGCTCGCCGACGCCCTTGCGGCCGATCTCCTCGTACGTGCGGGCGAGGTCGGGGTTCTTGAACACCGAGCCGACGACCGGCAGCCGCCCGCCCGGGAGGAACAGCTCCGCGGAGGCCGGGAAGTCCGCGAAGCGCGCCTGGTTGGAGGCGGTCTGCGCCCGGAACGTGCCGTCCACCACGAAGCCGTCCCGCGCCAGGCGTCGGGCCGGCTGCAACAGCGCCCGCAGGGACTTGGTGCCCCAGGCGTCCAGGGCCCGCTCCCAGGTGGCCGGGGTGCCGGGCGTGCCGACGCCGAGGCCGCTGGTCTTCGCCTCCTCGAACGGGACGGGGCGGCCGTTCTCCAGGAAGAGGGAGGCGTCCGCGCTGCGCGGCGCGGTCTCGCGGCCGTCGATGGTCCGCACCGCGCGCGACTTCGCGTCGTAGTGGACAAGGTAGCCCCCGCCTCCGATGCCCGCCGAGTACGGCTCCGTCACGCCGAGCGCCGCCGCGGTCGCCACGGCCGCGTCCACCGCGTTGCCGCCCTTGCGCAGCACCTCGATGCCGGCCGCCGACGCGTCGGGGTCGACGCTCGCCACCGCTCCCCCGTGCCCCACCGCCACCGGGGACTTGGGCGGCGCCGGGCGCGGTCCGGCGGGGGCGGCCGGACCGGCGGGGGCGGCGCCCACCGAAGCCATCACGGCGAGCACGGCCAACAGCGACATGTTCCGACCGACGGAACGGCGCATACGTACCTCCAGTCAACGGATGTTCGCGCAGAGTAGCCCCGGAGCGCCCGAATCGTCAGGAGCGCCTCGGCCGAAAGACCCGGACGCCAGGGGCCGTGCGCGCACGGGACGGTCCGCGTCCGCGCGCCCTCCGCCGAAGTCGGTACCGGGCGGCCCGGCCCCGCCGCCGGACATCCCGTAACGGGCACGCCGACGGCCGCGTCCCGCGCCGTCCCCGTGCGATCGGCACACACCGGTCCGGTAGGCGTCTTCGGTAGCGAGTCCGCCCGGAACACGCCATTGGCCGTTCCACGCCAGCGTGGGGCAGGACACGCGCGTCCGCGCCCCGTACCCCCTCCCAGGTGCGTCGCTGCCGTGGGAGAACAGCCTTCACGCCACTGTGTGAAGGCGCGCGCACACGGCCTCCACCGTCGCACCGCTTTCAGCCGTGGTCCGTACGCGGTGCGGCGCGGGGTGCAGACGGTGTCCTGAAGCCGTGCTTAATCTCCCGGGCCATGAGATTCACTCGCACGAGACGCCTAGGTCTCGCCACCGTCATCGCCCTCGCCCTCGCCGTCTTCGGCCTGGCGCCCTCCGCGACCGCCGCCGACCCGGCCCCGGCCGAGCTGTCGTTCAGCACCGACGCCGCCACCACCACGCCCGGCGGGGCGGTGAACCTGTCGATGACGCTGAAGAACAACCAGACGTACGACATCTGGTTCGTCTACCAGACCATCGACCCGACGTGGCTGACCACCCAGCGGCCCGACCTCAAGTACAGCTTCACGGGGTGCAGTCTGGCGACGGACGCCGGGGCCGTGCCGTGCTCCGGCACCGGACCGGCCGACCTCGGCGGCAACTACGGCACCACCATCCCGCCGGGCCAGAGCCGTACCGTCACGCTGACCCTGCAGGTCGCGGAGGACTCGGGCTGCAACGGCAACATCGGCTTCTACTCCTACTTCTACGCGGAGTTCAGCGACAGCACCAGCCTCAGCGGCGGTCCCGTCCACACCCCGGAGACCCGTGTGACGTGCGCCTGACCGCACCCCCGCGCGCCACCGGCGGCGCGCGGCCCTGCTGAACGGACCCCGAAAAACGAAGACGGCGGCCGCCCCCTGCTCCATGTCGGCCGCCGTCGGCACGCCGTTTCGAGGATGACTTGATTCCGCTTCCCGTCGGTCGGCGTTCTGGTGGAGACCAATGACGTCTCGCCTCCCCACGATCCGGCCGGTCGCGGCCCACCGTTCTCCTTCCGCAGCAGCACACAGGCCTGCGGGCATGCCCCTCCCCCGCCAGACGAGGGCACCGCATCACCCCGGCCACCCATCTTGTCGCACTAATAGCCACATACGTTTTTCCGTCAAGTTCCTCGGAGAGCACACAAAAGCTCCACACAGACCTCACCATGTGAGGCGACGAACGCGTCGACGACCGGCGTCCCGAAGGGGCGTCGGCGTGCTCATGGGGGTGGGGCAGGCTCCGGCAGGAGCCCACTCTCCCCTGCCCTGGGGAGGGGTTCTACCGCATGAAGCGGACCATTCGCACCACCGCGCTCTTAGTGGGCACCCTGATGACAGCGGTCATGCTGCCGACGGTCACTGCCCAGGCCGCCGCTCCCACGCCGCGCGTCGATCTGCGCGTGCTGGTCGTGAGCGACGGTGGGCCGTCCACCGACGCCATCGCCGCCGAGCTGGAGAACGCCGGAACGCCTTACACGGAGGTCGACCTGCGGGACGCCGACCGGTCCGTGATCGACGCGGCCTTTCTCGCCGACACGTTCGACGGCCGACCGCGTGCGAAGTACCAGGCCGTCGTCCTGCCCAACGACAACCCCTTCCCGACGGGCTCCAGCGAGATGGCGGCCCTCATCGCCTACGAACAGACGTACGCCATCCCGCAGGTCGACGCATACACCTACGCGCGTCCGCAGGTGGGGCTCAACGCGGCGGTGGGCACCGGCTACGCCGGCAGCGTCGACGGCGTGCGGGCCGAGGTGACCGAGGCCGGCAAGGCCGGAGTCTTCGGCTATCTGGAGGGCGCCGTCCCCTTCGAGGACAACTCCCCCACCGTGGGCGAGTCCTACGCCTACCTCTCGACTCCGGCGGCCGGCGCCGACTTCGTCCCCTACGTCCAGGCCGCCATCCCGGGCCGGGCGACGAAGGGCTCCCTGGTGGGCGAGTACCGGCACGACGGTCGGCGTGAACTCGTCGTCACCTTCGTCTACAACCAGCACCAACAGCAGTTCCGTCTGCTGGCCCGGGGCATCGTGGAGTGGATGACCGGAGGGGTGCATCTCGGCGCGAACCGCAACTACTTCGCGGTCCACGTCGACGACGTCTTCGCCGCCGACGACCGCTGGGACACCGTGCTCAACTGCACCCCGGGCGACGTGGACTGCCAACCGGGGGAGGGCACCCTGAACCCGATCCGCATGGTCCCCGCCGACGTCGACCACGCCACCGCCTGGCAGAACAGCCGGGACTTCACCCTGGACTTCGCCTACAACGCGTCGGGCACCGTGGACCACCGCCAGGACAACGGCGGTCAGGACCCACTCGCCGACAGACTGCTGGCGGAGCGCGACCGGTTCCGCTGGATCAACCACACCTACACCCACGCCTTTCTGGGCTGCGTGCAGGACACGGCCGTGGTGCCGTGGAAGTGCGCGACGAACCCGGACGGCTCCACCCGCTGGGTCGGACGGAACGAGATCGCCGACGAGATCGCGGCCAACGAGGCGTGGGGTGTAGCAGCCGGACTCCCCCTCCACAAAGTGGAGTTGGTCACCGGCGAGCACTCCGGTCTGAAGGTGACCCCGCAACAGCCGGTCGACAACCCCAATCTGGGGCCCGCCCTCACGGACACGGGTATCGCCTGGCTGGGCTCGGACAACTCCCGTGACCCCGTGCAGCGCCGGGTCGGCACCGCCACAACGGTCTCCCGCTACCCGATGAACGTCTTCTACAACGCCGGGCGCACGGCCGAGCAGGTCGACGAGTACAACTGGATCTACACCAGCCGCGCCCAGGGCGGCAGCGGGATCTGCGAGGACAACCCGGCCACCTCCACCTGCCTGGCCGCGCCGCTGGACGTCGCCACCGGCTACACCGAGCACATCGTGCCGCTGGAGACCCGGATCGCGCTGGGACACGTCCTCGCCAACGACCCCCGGCCGCACTTCATCCACCAGTCGAACCTCGCAGAGGACCGCATCGCCTATCCGGTTCTCGACGGTGTCCTCGGCGACTACGAGGCCCTGTTCACCGACGACGCCCCCGTGATGAACCTCCGTATGAAGGAGATCGGCGTCGAGATGCGGCAGCGGACGGCCTGGCGGGCCGCCCTCGACGCCGGCACGGTCACCGCCTACCGGATCGGCGACAGAGTGACCGTGCTGACGCCCGGCGATGTGGCGTTCGCGGCCACCCTGCCCGCCGGCGCACAGCACGACGGCACGGACTTCGGGACCCCCTACGCCGGCGCGGTCTCCGGCTGGGGCAGGAGCGGCGGGTCGCCGTACACCCTGGACCTCCCCCCGTCCGCCGACACGCCGACCACAGCGGTCGCACCGGGCCGCACGCCCGCCCCGGCTCCCACCGCACCACGCACCGAGGTGCCCGCCGGCGCCCGTCAGCAGATCCCCTACAGCGCGGAGCGCTGACAAGCGCACGCCCGGCCGCCCCGGCCGCCGGCACGGCGGCCGGGGCGGGCCCGCGTCCCCGGGCACATGACCCCCACTTCCCTGCCGTGGAGCACAGTTGAAGCACTTTCCCCACGGCGCGCGACGCCCCGGCGCGTCGCGCGTCACCCTGCTCACCGAAGGCACCTACCCGCACAGCCACGGCGGTGTGAGCGTCTGGTGCGACCAGCTCGTCACGGGCATGCCCGACATCGCCTTCGACGTGATCGCCGTCACCGGCACCGGGCGCGAGCCGGTCGTCTGGGACGTGCCCGCTCACGTCGGCCGCGTCGTCTCCGTCCCCATGTGGGGCCCCGCCCCGGACGGGCGCGCGCCCCGCGGATACCGTCTGGGGCAGCTCTCCGAGGCCTACGAGCAGCTCCTGGCCGCCCTGCTCGACCCACGTGCCGAGGACGGCTTCGGCCCGGCCCTGTACGCGCTCGCGCGGGCCGCCCAGGCCGGCCGGCTCAGCCCGTTCCTGCGCGGGGACCAGGCCATCGGCATCCTGGCGGCACTCTGGAACCGGCCCGGGCTCCCGGTGCACGAGGCCCGGCCGACCCTCCAGGACGCGGTGACCGCCACCGTGCTGCTGGAGCACGCGCTGCGACCGCTGGCCGCGCCGTTCCCGCGGACGGGTGTGGCGCACGCCGTCAGCGGCGGCGTGGCGGCGCTGCCCGGCCTCGCCGCGCTGGAGGGGCACGGGGTGCCGCTGCTGCTCACCGAGCACGGTGTCTACCTGCGCGAGCGCTACCTGGGATACCGCACCGCCCCTTACCGGTGGCCGGTGAAGGCGCTCCTGCTGGGCTTCTTCCGGCTGCTGGCGGAGGAGACCTACCGGCGGGCCGCCCTGATCACTCCGGGCAACCGTTACAACCGGCTCTGGGAGGAGCGCGGCGGCGCGGCCCCGGAGTCGATCCGGACGGTCTACAACGGCGTGGACCCCGCCGCGTTCCCTCCCGCCGGGCCCGAGCCGGCCGGCCCCGTGCTCAGCTGGGCCGGCCGGGTGGACCCCATCAAGGACCTGGAGACCCTGATCCGCGCCTTCGCCCTCGTACGTGCCCGGGTGCCCGCCGCGCGGCTGCGCCTGTTCGGCGGAACGCCGCGGGGCGGGGAGGGCTATCGAAACCGGTGCGAGGCGCTGGCCGCGGAGCTGGGCCACGCCGAAGCGGTCACCTTCGAGGGCCGGGTCGAGGACATCAAGGACGCCTATGCCGCGGGCACCGTGGTGATGCTCTCCAGCATCAGCGAGGGCTTCCCGTTCACCCTGATCGAGGCCATGTCCTGCGGGCGGGCGACCGTCTCCACGGACGTGGGCGGTGTCCGGGAGGCCGTCGGCGACGCCGGCCTCGTCGTGCCGCCCCGCGACCCGGCCGCGATGGCCGCCGCGGCGCTGGAGCTGCTGGCCGACGCGGGGAGGCGCCGGAGGATGGGCGAGGCGGCCCGACTCAGGGTCATCGAACAGTTCACCCTGCGGCAGACCATCGACACCTTCCGCTCGATCTACGCGGAGCTTTCGGAGCCCGGCAGCCGGATCTCGACCGCAGAACGCGCGCCGACGGCGGGCGGATCACCGGTGAGGAGGGCGGCCGGATGAGCGGCCCCCTGCCCCTGGGACCGGGCGGCGCGGAGCAGGACGCCCTGGCCCTGCGCCTCGCCGACGACCGTACCCTCGCCCTGCGCGTGGCCGACCAGCACACGCTGACGCTGGTGCTGCCCGGCCACGCGGCGCGACGCGACGCGGTGGACCGGCTCGCGGCCGCGCTGGCCGACCGCATAGCGCCCGCGGTTCACCCGTACGAGGTGGCCGCGCTGCTGGAGTCCGAGGGGCTGACAGGCGAAGCGATCCGGGAGAAGTACGGGCACGCCGACCTGTTCTCGCTGGCGTCGGCGTTGTACCAGTGCGTGCCGCGGGCGTACCCCGAGCCGCCGCGGGGCCCCGACCCCTGGCGGCCGGACCATCTGCGGTGCGCCCTGCGCGGGCTGCTGTTCGCGCTGCCCGGCCTCGCCTACGCGCTCGCCGGGCGGCTGCTGCCGTCCGACGGCACGGTGCGGGCGCTGGTGGTGGCCGGGCTGGTCTCCTGGGCGTGGAACCAGGCGCTGGGCCACCGGGCGTACCTGCGCCTGGCCGTCGGGCGGCGGGAGGCGGGCCGCACTCTGGCCAGGGGGGCGCCGCTGGGCGCTGTCGCGGCGGCGCTCTCCGGCGCCGCGCTGGCCGGTCCGGGCGCGACGGCGGCGGCGGTCGCGGTCCAGTCCGCGTATCTCGCCGCGGCCGGAGTGCTCCTCGTCCTGGGCCGGGAGCGGTTGCTCCTGGCGGCCCTGGCGCCGGTCACCGTCGGCGGGGCGGCGCTGCTGTGGTGGGAGCCAGGGACCGTGCTGCGGGCCGGGCTGCCGCTGCTGTCGCTGCTGGGAGCGGTCGCTGCGGCCGGCTGGGCGGTGCGGGCCGCCCGCAGGGCCCCGGCCGCGCCCGGCGCCACGCGTGCGCCGCTGTGGCCGTCCCTGCCGTACGGGCTGTTCGGCCTGGCCGCCGGGTCGCTGGTGTTCCTGGCGGGCCGGCACCATCCCTGGGCGGTGATCGTCCTGACCCTGAGCATGGGACCGGCCGAGTGGCTGCTGTACCGCTACCGCGGGCTGTCGACAGCGGCGTTGCGGTCCACGAGAACACCGGCCGGGTTCCGGGCCCGTTCCGCCGCCGTCCTCACCGGATGCCTGATGGCGTACCTCGGCCCGCTCGTGCCGGCGGCGTTGCTCGTGGACGCAGAGCCGGTCGCCCTGCTGCTGCTCGCCGCTGTGCTGTGGGTCTCTCTGCTGCTCCAGGCATTCGGCATCGCGTGGCCGCCGGCGGCCCTGTGCCTCACCGCGGCGATGCTCACCGCCGCGGTGACGCTGACCGGAGCCCCGCCGGGCGCCGTGGTGCTGCCGCTGTCCTGCGGCGCCGCCGTGCTCGCTCTGGGCGCGGTGGCCGTGCGGCGGCTGGGCCGGCCGGCCGCCCACGGCTGACGGCGCGCTCGCTCCACCGCACCGCTCCTCCCGTCCTCCCGGGCCGCCCGCGGCCCACCGTCGTCCATCTCCCACTTCCTGCCGGAAGGACACCGCCTTGACCGCCGCACCGCTCGCCGCCGTCACCGGAGCCGAGGGCTTCATCGGCTCCCACCTCACCGAGGCGCTCGTCGCCTCCGGGTTCCGGGTGAGGGCCATGGCGCAGTACAACTCCTTCTCGTCGTACGGCTGGTTGGAGACCCTGCCCCCCGATGTCCTGGACCGGGTCGAGATCGTCCTGGGCGACGTCCGCGACCCGGGCTCGGTCCGCCATCTCGTCGAAGGAGCCGAGTGCGTCTACCACTTGGCCGCGCTCATCGCGATCCCGTACTCCTATCGTGCACCGCACAGTTACGTGGACACCAACGTGACCGGCACCCTGAACGTGCTGGAGGCGGTGCGGGCCGCGGGCACGCCGCGGCTGGTCCACACCTCCACCAGCGAGACGTACGGCACCGCGCAGACCGTGCCGATCACCGAGGACCACCCGATCAACACCCAGTCGCCGTATGCGGCTTCGAAGGCGGGCGGGGACCGGCTCGCCGACAGCTACCACGCGAGTTTCGCCACGCCGGTGGTGACGTTGCGGCCGTTCAACACGTTCGGACCGCGACAGTCCATGCGGGCGGTGATCCCGACGGTCATCGGCCAGGTAGCGGCCGGGGAGCGGACCATAACCCTCGGCGATCTGCGGCCCACCCGTGACTTCACCTTCGTCAAGGACACCGCGCAGGCGTTCCTGGCGGTCGGTTCCGCGCCCGCCGGACACGTCGTGGGCCGCACCTTCAACGCCGGTACCGGTGGCGAGATCTCCGTCGGCGACCTGGTCGCCCTCATCGGCAAGGTGATGGACACCGAGCTCGACGTACGGGAGGACCCGCAGCGGCTGCGGCCCGCGAACTCGGAGGTGATGCGCCTGGTCGCGGACGCCGGCCGACTGCGCGCGGCGACCGGCTGGAGCCCGGCGCACGATCTGGAGCAAGGACTCGCGCGCACGGTGGAGTTCTTCCGCGAACCGGCCAATCTGGCCCGCTACAAGACCGGCATCTACAACATCTGACCGCGTCCCGCACGTCGAGCAAGGGGATAACCATGCACGTAGTGATCCTGGCCGGTGGCAAGGGCGTCCGTCTGCGGCCCTACACCACAGCGCTGCCCAAGCCCCTGGTCCCCATCGGCGACCAGCACGCCATCCTGGAGATCGTCCTGCGTCAGCTCGCGTCTGCCGGCTTCAGCAGCTGCACCATCGCCATAGGCCATCTCGGGGAGATCATCCGCGCCTATGTCGGCGACGGCTCCCAATGGGGCCTGGAGGTCGACTACTGCACCGAGAGCTCCCCGCTGGGGACCATGGGGCCGTTGGTGACGATGCGTGAGCGACTGCCGGAGCACTTCCTGGCGATGAACGGGGACATCCTCACCGACCTCGACTACGCCGACGTGCTGCACCGCCACCGGGCCTCCCGGGCGCCCCTGACGATCGCCACGTACGCGCGCGAGGTGCGCATCGACTTCGGGGTGCTGACCACCGAGGCGAGCCGGGTCGTCGCCTTCACCGAGAAACCGACCATCGACTACCGCGTCTCCATGGGGGTCTACGGGTTGTCCCGGGCGACACTGGACGGGTACACCGCCGGGCTGCCGCTGGGCTTCGACGAGCTGGTGCTGGACCTGCTGGGGTCCGGAAGCCCACCGCACGCCTACGATTTCGACGGCTACTGGCTGGACATCGGCCGCCCCGACGACTACGACCGGGCCAACGCGGAGTTCACCAGCCGCAAGTCCCTGCTGCTCAAAGGAGTCTGAGCACCGCATGCGCATTCTCCTCCTGGGTTCCACCGGCTTTCTGGGCGCCCACGTCGCCGAGCGGTTCGACGCCCTGCGGGGCGCGCGGCTCCTCACCGGCGGCCGGTCCCCCGCCGCCGACGTCCCCGTCGACCTCGCCGCCGACTCCGCCCGGCAGCTCGCGAAGACCCTGGCGTCGGTGGCCCCCGACGCCGTGGTCAACTGCGCCGGTGCGACCGGCGGCGACCCGGTGGCGCTGGCGGAGGCCAACGTCCGGGGGCCCGCCGTCCTGTGCGCGGCGATCGGTCTCGCCTGCCCGTCGGCCCGGCTGGTCCATCTCGGTTCGGCCGCCGAGTACGGGCCGGCGACCGGCCGGGTCCCGACGGCGGAGTCGGCGGCCACCCGCCCGCTCACCGCCTACGGGGCCACGAAACTGGCGGGCACGGTCACCGTCTCCGCCTCCGCTCTGGACGCGCTCGTACTGCGGGTCGGCAACCCGGTGGGGGCGGGTGCGCCGGCTGCCGGCCTGCCCGGCCGGGTCGCCCGGCTGTTGCGGGAGGCGGGGCCGGGCCCGGACGCGGTGCTCCCTCTCGGGGACCTGTCGGCGTACCGCGACTTCGTCGACGCACGCGACGTGGCCCGTGCGGTGGAGCGGGCGGTGACCGCGGCCGCCCCCCTGCCGCGCGTGCTCAACATCGGCGGCGGTGACGCGGTGCCGGTGCGCCGTCTGGTGCGTACGCTCGCGGACATCGCCGGTTTCGCGGGGCGCGTCGAGGAGCGGGGGGCCGGCTCCGCCCGTTCGGAACAGGTGTCCTGGCAGTGCTCCGACATCTCCGCCGCCCGGGAGGCCCTGGGCTGGCGCCCCTCGCACACGCTGGAGGGATCGCTGGCGGCGCTGTGGGCGGCCGGCGACCGCCCCGCGTACCCGCGCGGGGGAGGCGAGCCGGCGTCGTGAGTCTGCTGATCCCCCTGTACGTGCACCCGGCCGAGGACCCGGACGCCTGGCGCCGTCTCGTCGCGGCGGCCGACCGCACCTGCGCGGTCGTGCTCAACCCGGCGGACGGGCCGGGCAGCTCGCCGGACCCCGCTTTCACGGCCGCGGCGGCCGCGGTGCGTGGAGCGGGCGCGCGGCTGCTCGGCTACGTGGACACCGACTACGGGGCCCGGCCCGCCGCGGAGGTTCTCGCGGACGCGGCCAGGCACCGGGAGTGGTACGCGACCGACGGTTGTTTTCTGGACCAGGTGAGCGCGGACGCGGGCGCGCTGCCCGCCTACCGGACCCTGGTGCGGGCGCTGCGCCGACGGGGCGCGTCTCCCGTCGTGCTCAACCCGGGTGTGCACCCGGCCGCCGGCTACGCGCGGCTCGCCGATCTCCTCGTCACGTTCGAGGGTTCCTGGGCCACCTACGTGTCCGCGTTCAGTAGACCCGGCTGGACGACGCGTCACTCCTCCGACCGTTTCTGCCATCTCGTGTACGGGGTACCGGAGGCGCTGGTCCCGCTGGCCGTGCGCACCGCCCACGAGCGGGGGGCGGCGGTGTCGGGCCCTGTGACCGGGGAGCCGCCCAACCCGTGGGCCCGGCTGACGCCGGTGCTGGGCGGAGCGGATCGGTGAGGCGGGGGGCCGGGGCGCTGCTGACGGTGCTGGCGGCCCTGGCGACGACCGCGCTCGGCGGCTGTTCCGTCGCGGGGGGCAGCCGTGGCGAGGCGCCGGCCGAGCGGTGGCAGCCCCGTCCGGGGCTGGCCTGGCAGTGGCAGCTCGACGGGAAGGTCGACCCGGCGGCGGCCGACGTACCGGTGTACGACATCGACGGTTTCGAGAACGACGCCGCCGACGTCGCCCGGCTCCACCGTGCGGGCCGCAAAGTCATCTGCTACGTCAACGTGGGCGCCTGGGAGGACTACCGGCCCGACAAGGACGCCTTTCCCCGGTCGGTGCTGGGTCGGGCGAACGGCTGGCACGGCGAGCGCTGGCTCGACATCCGGCGGATCTCCGTGCTGCGGCCGATTATGGAACGGCGGTTCGACATGTGCCGGGAGAAGGGGTTCGACGCCGTGGAGCCGGACCTGATGGAGGGGTACGGCGACGACACCGGTTTCCCGCTCACCGCGCGGGACCAGCTGAGGTACAACCGCATGATCGCCCACATCGCCCACGAGCGCGGACTGGCCGTGGGATTGAAGAACGACCTGCCCCAGGTCCCGGACCTCGTCGACGCCTTCGACTTCGCGGTCAACGAGCAGTGCGCGCAGTACGGCGAGTGCGCGCGGCTCACACCGTTCATCGAGGCCGGCAAGGCGGTGTTCCACGTCGAGTACACCGAGCCGACCCACCGCTTCTGCCCCGAGTCACGCAGGCTGGGGCTTTCCTCCATGCAGAAGAAGTGGGAACTGGGGGTCTGGCGCAGGGCTTGCTGAGCAGTCGGCCCCGGGCGCGCAGGAGCCGATGGAGCCGTACCGGTTCGGTCGGCGGGGCTGGCTGCCGAGGGGCCTGCCTCCATCGCCACCAGGCGGCAAGTCACCTTTTTCCGGAGCGGACGGAACCCGGCCGGGGAGAAATCGCCTCTCCCCCGGTGAGCGTTCCCGCCCTGGAGGTTTTTCCGTTGAGTTCCGCACGCCCGCACATCCGTCGTACCCCCGCGGCCGGCCGCAGCGCCCGGCTCGTTCTGACCGGCCCGGCGGCGCTGCTCTGCGCCGCGCTCACCGCCTGCTCGGGCGCGTCGGCCGACGTGGCCGTCACGCCGGGTGGGGAGACGAAGGCGCCCGACACCGGCATCTCGGTGAACCTGCGGGGTGAGGCGGCGGCACCGGGCGAGCCGGTGAAGGTCACGCTGGCGCACGGGAAGCTCGCGTCGGTGTCCGTGACAGCCGACGAGGGGGACGCGCTGGCCGGGAGGATATCCGCCGACGGCCGGACCTGGACGTCCGCGCGGGTCGCCGCTCCGGGCACCGCGTACACCGTGGAGGCGACCGACGCGGACGGTGGAAGCGACCGGGCCGCGTTCACCACCGCAGAGGCGGAGAAGGTCAACAAGCTGACGCTCGCGCCGGGCAAGGACACCACCGTCGGCATCGCCCAGCCGCTGTCCGTCGTCTTCGACCACCCGGTGAAGAACAAGGCTGCTGTCGAGAAGGCGCTGCGGGTCTCCACGTCCAACGACACCGAGGGCTCCTGGGGCTGGCTGCGGGACTACTCGGGCCGGGACCGCGTCGACTGGCGGCCCGAGGAGTACTGGAAGCCGGGCACGAAGGTCACCCTGGACGCGGAGCTGAACGGGATCGACACGGGCGCGGACGGCGGCTGGTTCGTCCGCGACTACCTGACGACGTTCACCGTCGGCGCGGCGCAGGTGGTCGAGGTCGACCTGGACCGGCACCGCCTCGCCCTGCGGCGGGACGGGCGGCAGGTCCTGGACGTGCCGATGTCGGCGGGGACGCCGGGCGGCGAGAAGGCCTCGTGGCGGGGGACGGCGGTGCTCATGTCGAAGGAGGGCACGATCAACATGCGCTCCGAGACGGTGGGCCTGGGAGACGCCTACGACAAGATGGTCGACTACTCGATGCAGCTCACCTGGTCGGGGATGTACGCGCACGCCGCTCCGTGGAACGTCGGCCACTTCGGCCGGGCGAACCGGAGTTCGGGCTGTGTCGGCATGAGCGACGCGGACGCCGCCGCCCTGTACGGGCAGGTGCGGGTGGGCGACCCGTTCGAGATCACCGGCGCGGACGCCAAGGGCACGGTCGCCGAGGGCAACGGATACGGCGCGTGGAACGTCTCGTGGGCCGACTGGCAGGCCAAGAGCGCCCTGAAGTGATCCGGCGGCCTCCGCGGCGCTGCTGACGCCACGTCCGACAATCGTTACCCTCACGCAACACACCAGGGAGTTACCAGCGGTAAAGACGCGGGGTTACCGTCGGGTCACTTTGCACTGACACGCGTGAGGAGTGACCCGTGGCACCCCCCAGACCCGCCCTGCGCACCACCGCTTCTACCGCCATCGCCGCCGCCCTGCTCGCCGGCGCCGCCTTCGGTGCGACCCCGGCGGCCGCCGTCCCGGTGACCGCCCCGTCGGCCACGACCACGCAGGGGCTGACGTTCCACGACATCCCCGGGCACGGGGGCATCACACTCAAGGGCAACGTCGTCGTCCCGGCCGGGGCGGCGGCCGGGGCGAAGTATCCGCTGATCGTGTTCCCCACGAGCTGGGCGATGCCGCAGATCGAGTACCTGGCCCAGGCGCAGAAGCTCGCCGACTCCGGCTACGTCGTGGTGAGTTACACCTCCCGGGGCTTCTGGCTCTCGGGCGGGAGCATAGAGGTGGCCGGTCCGCCGGACATCGCGGACGCGTCCGCCGTCATCGACTGGGCCCTGGAGCACACCTCCGCCGACGCCGACCGCATCGGCATGGGCGGCGTCTCCTACGGTGCGGGGATCAGCCTGCTGGCGGCCGGACATGATCCCCGGATCAAGGCGGTCGCCGCGCTCAGCGGCTGGGGCGACCTGATCGACTCGATCTACAGCGGGCGCACCCAGCACCTCCAGGCCGCCGCCCTGCTCGGCGGCGCGGGCCTGGTCACCGGCCGCCCCGGCGACGAACTGACGTCCATACTGCGGGACTTCCTCGGCTCCCGCCTCGACAAGGAGCCGGAGATGATCGCCTGGGGGAAGAAGCGCTCCCCCGCGACCCATCTGGACCGGATCAACGCCAACGGCGCGGCCGTCATGCTGGGCAACGCCTGGGGGGACACGATCTTCCCGCCCAACCAGTACGCCTCGTTCTACGAGAAGCTCACCGGCCCCAAGCGGCTGGAGTTCCGTCCGGGCGACCACGCCACCGCAGAGGCCACCGGACTGCTGGGGCTGCCCAACGACACCTGGACGAGCACCCGCCGCTGGTTCGACCGCTATCTCAAGGACGAGCGCAACGGCATCGACACCGAGCAGCCCGTCCAGCTCTCCTCGCGTACGGGCCGGGGCTACGAGGGCTACCCGGACTGGAAGTCGGTGGGCGCCGTCAAGGAGCGGATACCGCTGGACGGCACCAAGAAGGTCTGGGCGAACGTCGATTCGGGCGCCAACGGCGGCGTCTCGATCCTGTCCAACGCGCTGGACCAGTTCCTGCGACTGCCCCCGGCCGTCTCCGTGCCGCTGCTGCCGCGCACCTTCGCGGGCGTCTGGCAGTCGCAGAGGTACGCCAGCGCGCAGCACATCCGCGGCACGGCCGAGCTGCACACCACGGTGACCAGCACGAAGTCGAGCGGCACCCTCGTCGCCTATCTCTACGACGTGGGCCCCCTCGGCGTCGGCAAGCTGGTGAGCAACGCTCCGTACACGTTCCACGGACAGACGCCGGGCCGGCCGTTCCCCGTCGACCTGGAGCTGTACTCCACGGCCTACGACGTCCCGGCCGGTCACCGGCTCGCCCTGGTGATCGACACCGTCGACCCGCTCTACATCGAGCACAACCCGACCGGCGCGCAGCTGACCTTCTCCTCGCCCGGCACGGACCCGAGTCATCTCTCGGTCCCGCTGCGCGAGGAGTGATCACCGACTGCTGCCGGGCGGGCACGGCCCGGCTACTGCCCTCCCGGCAGCAGCGTCCCCGGTTCGGCCGGGGCCACCCCCACCGCCTTCGTCCTCGGACTGCGCCGCTGACGTCGGGCTGCCCAGGTGGCGAACCACGAGAGCAGCATGCACATCCCGATGTAGATCGGAGAGATCACCATCACGACGGGGATGAAGGGAAGATCGTAGTCGAGATTCGACGCGATCAGTTTCCCGGCGTGGAGGAATTCCTCATAGGTGATCAGATAGCCCAGTGAGGTGTCCTTGAGCGCGACCACCAGCTGGCTGATGATGGTCGGCAGCATCGCGCGCACGGCCTGGGGCGCCAGAACGAAGGTGGTGACCTGCGTCTTGCGCATGCCCAGCGCGTACGCCGCCTCACGCTGGCCCCGGTCCACGGAGTCGATCCCCGTGCGGAACACCTCCGCGAGGACGGAGCCGTTGTAGAGCGTGAGCCCGGCGACCAGGGCCGGTAGCGGCCGTACCTGGAGCGCGACGAAGATGAAGAAGATCATCACCAGTACCGGCATCGCCCGGAAGAACTCGACGAGCAAGGTGGAGACCCAGCGCAGCGGACGGTGCGCGGAGAGCCGGCCGACGGCCAGCAGCGCCCCCAGCGCAAGCGAGAGGACTGCCGCGTACGCGAACGCCTTGAGCGTGTTGCCGAGCCCGCGGAGCAGGAGCTCCTGGATGCCCTCGTAGGCGAAGGGCCGCCACTTCTCGGTGGTGAACTGGTCGGTGGCGAAGAGCAGGTGGACGATCAAGCCGAACAGCGCGGCGATCACGGCCGTCGAGGCGATCGCGTAGACGCGGTGCCGTTTGCGGGCCGCCGGCCCGGGGACGTCGTACAGCGCGGTGGCCGAGGGCTGTGCCTGTTTGCGGGGGCGGACGGGGGTTCGGGTCATCGTGCGACTCCCCAGCGCTTCTCCAGCACGTTGAAGAGCGCGCTGATGGTCAGGGTGATGAGGAGGTAGCCGACGGCGATCCAGACGAAGGACCAGATGATGCTGTATCCCAGCTCGTTGAGCGTCTTGTAGGTGCCGAGCAGCTCGGTGACGCTGAAGGCCCCGGCGATGGCGGAGTTCTTCGCCAGGGCGATCAGGGTCGAGCCGACCGGCGGGATCACCGAGCGGAAGGCCTGCGGCAGCACCACGGTGCTCAGGGTCTGGCCGAAGTTCATGCCGAGACTGCGGGCTGCCTCGCCCTGGCCCCGGGGGACGGTGTTGATGCCCGAGCGCAGCACCTCGCAGATGAACGCGGAGGTGTAGCAGCCCAGCGCGATGACCGCGAAGACCTGGAAGGGCAGCACGAGCCCGAAGCGGGGCAGCCCGAGCAGGACCGCGAAGAACAGCAGCGTGAGCGGGGTGTTGCGGAGCACGGTCACCCAGACCGCGCCCAGCACTCGGAATGAGCTGATGGGCGCGACCCGGAAGGAGGCCATCAGGAAACCGAGGAAGAGTGCCAGCGCGGAGGCGTAGACGGTCAGTTCGACGGTGCCGAGGAAGCCCTTGCCGTAGAGGGAGAAGTTGTCTGTCAGTACGTCCATGGAGTGGGCCGTCCCCTCAGTTCGCCGGGTAGCGGTCGATGGGCGGCGGGGTCGGCGCGGGCGCTCCGGAGAGGCCCAGCGTCGCTTCGAACGCCTTCTTCCAGTTGCCGTTCTTCTCGTTGGCCTCCAGCGCGTCGTTGAGCGCCGTCCGCAGCGCGTCGTCGTCGCGCGGCACGCCGATGCCGTACGGCTCCTCGGAGAATGCCTTGCCGACGACCTTCATCTCCTCCGGGGCCTTGGCCGCGAACCCCAGCAGGATCGCGTCGTCGGTGGTGACCGCGTCGACCTGGTAGGTCAGCAGGTTGTCGACGCAGATCGAGTACGTGTCATAGGCGACGAGCAGCGCCTTGGGGAAGTCGGCGTCGATGCGCTGGTAGGGCGTGGAACCGGCCGCGGAGCAGACGGTTCTGCCGTCCAGGTCCTGCGGGCCGTCGATCCCGTCCTCGTCGGTGCGCACCAGCAGCCCCTGACCGGCCAGGTAGTAGGGCCCGGCGAAACCGACGAGTTTCTTGCGCATGTCGTTGATGGTGTAGGTGCCGACGTAGTAGTCGATCTGCCCGTTCTGCAGGGCGGTCTCGCGGTTCGCGGAGGCGATCGTGCGGAAGCGGATCGTCTTCGGGTCGAATCCGATCGAGGCCGCCAGCATCCGGGCGATCTCGATGTCGAACCCGGAGTAGACGCCGGTGGCCGGGTCCTTCTCCCCCAGATACGGCTGGTCCTCCTTGGCGCCGACCACCAGGTGGCCGCGCTGCCTCGCTCTGGACCAGGTGCCGGACTCAGGCAGTCGGAAGCCGGCGTCGACCTCGTACACCGGCAGGGCCTCGGCCTGCGGCCCCTTCACCGGCGGACTGCCCTCCTTGCCGCAACCCGCGGCGAGCGCGGCGAGCAGGAGGCCGGCCACGAGGGCGGCGGCCCCGCCCGTACGCGTGTTCCTGGTGCGCGACATGACATCCCCCTCAGTGCTTGAGGATCTTGGACAGGAAGTCCTTGGCGCGGTCGCTCGACGGGGACGTGAAGAAGTCCTCCGGGGTGCGGTCCTCGACGATGCAGCCGTCGGACATGAACACCACGCGGTTGGCCGCGGAGCGGGCGAAGCCCATTTCGTGGGTGACGACGATCATCGTCATCCCGTCCCGGGCGAGTTGCTGCATGACCTCCAGCACCTCGTTGATCATCTCCGGGTCGAGCGCCGAGGTCGGCTCGTCGAAGAGGAGCGCCTTGGGGTCCATGGCCAGGGCGCGGGCGATGGCCACGCGCTGCTGCTGCCCGCCGGAGAGCTGGGCGGGGAACTTGTCGGCGTGGGCGGCCAGGCCGACCCGCTCCAGCAGTTCCCGGGAGCGGCGGTCGGCCTCCTCCTTCTTGCGCTTGCGGACCTTGAGCTGCGCCAGCGAGACGTTGTCCACCACGGTCCTGTGGGCGAACAGGTTGAACGACTGGAAGACCATGCCGACTTCGGCGCGGAGCTGGGCGAGCCCCTTGCCCTCCTCCGGGAGGGGGCGGCCGTCGATCGTGATGCTGCCCGACTCGATCGTCTCCAGCCGGTTGACCACCCGGCAGAGGGTGGACTTCCCGGAGCCGGAGGGTCCGATGACCACCACCACCTCCCCGCGGCCGACGGTGAGATCGACGTCCTGAAGTACGTGCAGCTCTCCGAAGTGTTTGTTGACGCCCCTCAGTTCGATCAACGGATCGACGGCCATACGCTGCCCTGCCCACTTGTCGCTGTGTCGAGGTCAGCGCAAACTATCCGCCCCGATAAGGGACTTCGCACCCGACACGCGCAGATGCCGCCATAAGGCTTCTTATCCGGATCAGATGACGAGCGCAGTCGCCCGGTCAGCTCTCCGCGGACTCGGCGTAGACCTGCGACAGCTCGGGGCTGCCCGTCACCGCCCAGTCGAGGCCGGCCGCGACGACGTCGATCTCCCGCCCGGAGGACAGCCGCACCACGGGCTGTCCGTTCGGCCGGAACTCCCACGCGGCGCCCGCGACGGTCCGGACGGTCACGGTGCCGAGGTAGAGACCGGCGTCGTTGCCCAGCCAGGGCAGCTCCTCCGGGTCCTCGCGCCAGCGGGGCGGCAGCTGGTCGAGCGCGGCCAAAGACGCCGGTGTGTCGTCGAGTTCGAGCCCTTGCTGTCCTGCCCGGACCCTCAGCAGCTCGCACTCGGCGAGCATCTCGGCCACGCCGTCGGGGTCTGCCTCGACGGCGGCCGCGAGCGCGCCCCCCTGCGTACCGCCCTGACGTTTACGCCAGTTGTCCAAGAAGGGGAGATTCATACCGCCAGGGTCCCACCACCGCCGACTGCGCACCACGAGGCGCGCGGCGTTCTCCGATCCGGCGCCCGCCCCGTCGGCGGCCGGGAGCGGGTGCTTAGGGTACGGGCATGAATGCGCAGACCTACGTGTCAGAACTGTTCTCGCTGGAGGGCCGGGTGGCCGTGGTGACGGGCGGCAGCTCCGGCATCGGCCGGGGGATCGCCACCGCCCTCGCCCACGCGGGAGCGGCGGTCACCGTGGTGGCCCGCCGGGAGGCGGAGCTGAGGGCGACCGTCGAGGGGCTGACCGCCGACGGCTGCCGGGCGGCCTGGGTGAGCGCGGACCTGGCCACTGCCGAGGGCGCGCGGGCGGGCGCCGAGGCAGCCGCCGACGCCTTCGGGGAGCCGGACATCCTGGTGAACTGCGCGGGGGTCAACCTCCGCCCGCCGATGAACGACCTCGGAGAGGACGTCTGGGACACCACGATGGCGGTGAACCTGAAGGCGCCGTTCCTGCTGGGGCAGCGCTTCGGTCCGGGCATGGCCGAGCGGGGCTACGGGCGGATCATCCACGTCACCTCGCAACAGGCCCACCGGGCCTTCGTGAACAGCGGCGCGTACGGGGCCTCCAAGGGCGGACTGGAGTCCCTGGCCCGCTCGCAGGCGGAGGCGTGGTCGGCGCACGGGGTCACCGTGAACACCCTGGTGCCCGGATTCGTGCTGACGCCGCTGAACGAGCGGCTGGCCTCCGATCCCCGGAAGGT
The DNA here is from genome assembly GCF_037137275.1 of Streptomyces pratensis. Classification (GTDB taxonomy): domain Bacteria; phylum Actinomycetota; class Actinomycetes; order Streptomycetales; family Streptomycetaceae; genus Streptomyces; species Streptomyces pratensis_B. The sequence goes on from NZ_JBBBEN010000092.1 coordinate 39,986, forward strand.
GGCCTCGCTCGCAGCGCGGACCCTGGTCGGCCGCAACGGGCTGGCGGAGGACTTCGCGGGGGCGGCGGTGTTCCTGGCGGGGCGTTCCTCCGCGTACGTCACCGGGCAGTCGGTCTTCGTGGACGGCGGGTTCTCGGTGCACTGACCTCGCGGCGGGCACGGGAGGGCCCCGGAGCCCGCCGTCCGGGGACGGGCGGACGCGCGGTCAGGGCTGCTGCCGCCCCAGGGCGTCCGCCGCTTCGGCCACCGCGGTCTCGACAGCGGCCGAGACCGCCTCCTTGCCCAGGCCGAGGCCGGTCAGCACCCCCGAGCCGTCCTCCAACTCCAGCAGGGCGAGCAGAAGGTGCTCGGTGCCGACGAAGTCGTGCCCGAGCCGGAGCGCCTCGCGGAAGGTCAGCTCCAGGACCTTGCGGGAGTCCGCGTCGTAGGGGATCAGCTCCGGCGCCTCCTCCACGGGGGGAGGCAGCACGGCGGCCACCGCCGCACGGACGGTGTCCGGCGCCACACCCTGCCCGGCGACGACCCGGGCGGCGATGCCCTCGGGCTCGGTGAGGAGGCCGAGCACCAGGTGGGCCGGGAGGATCTCGCCGTGCCGGGAGGCCCGGGCCTCGTTGTGGGCCGCCATGACGACGTTGCGGGCCCGCTGCGTGAAGCGGCCGAACCCCTGGCTGGGGTCCAGGTCGGAGGTCTCGTCGGTCTTCTTGGGCACGAAGCGCTTCTGGGCCGCCTGGCGGGTGACCCCCATGCTCCGGCCGATGTCCGTCCAGGAGGCGCCGGAACGCCGCGCCTGGTCCACGAAGTGGCCGATCAGGTGGTCGGCGACGTCACCGAGGTGGTCGGCGGCGACGACGGCGCCGGTGAGCTGGTCCAGAGCGTCGGTGTGGACGTTCTTGATGGCCTGGATCAGGTCGTCGAGGCGGAGGGAGGGGACGGCGGGAGTGGGCTGCGTCATGCGTCAACCCTAAGTTGACACCTCCTGAGTGTCAACCTCGGGTTGTCACCCGGTCGCGGTTTCGGCCGCCTCCCCCGGGCCGCCTCCTTCAGCGCCGCCTCCCTCAGGGCCGCCCCCCGGTGGTCCGCCCCATCCGGGGCCCGGACTCAGAGGTCGAGGTCCACGACCACCGGGGCGTGGTCGGACGCTCCCTTCCCCTTGCGCTCCTCGCGGTCGACATAGCTGTCCTTGACGGCGGCGGTGAAAGGGGCGTTGCCGTAGGTCAGGTCGATCCGCATGCCCTTGTTCTTCGGGAACCTCAGCTCGCGGTAGTCCCAGAAGGTGTACGCGCGGTCGTACTTGAGAGGGCGGGGCAGCACCTCGCTCAGGCCCTCCTGCTCCAGGGCCGCGAGGGCGGCGCGCTCGGCCGGCGTGACGTGCGTGGCTCCCGCGAAGAGGGCCGGGTCCCAGACGTCGTCGTCGGTCGGGGCCACGTTGAAGTCGCCGAGGACCGCGAACGGCAGCGTCCCCGCGGCGTCCACCGTCACGGCCTTGCGCAGAGCCTCCAGCCAGCGCAGCTTGTACGCGTAATGGGGGTGCTCGACCTCCCGGCCGTTGGGCACGTAGACCGACCAGAGGCGCACGGGGCCGCAGGTGGCCGAGATCGCGCGAGGCTCGGGCAGCCCGTCGTACTCCGGGCCGCCGGGCAGCCCGGCCACGATGTCGGTGAGCCCGACCCGGGAGACCAGCGCGACTCCGTTCCACCGGCCCGTGGCGTTGACGGCGGACTCGTACCCCAGCTCCCGCAGCTGCTCGAAGGGGAACTGCTCGGCCGCGCACTTGGTCTCCTGGATGCACAGCACGTCGGTGCCGCTGCTCTCCAGCCAGGCCAGCAGCCTCGGCAACCGGGCGGTGATCGAATTGACGTTCCAGGTGGCGATGCGCATGGCAGCAAACCTAGCGGCTCCCACTGACAGTCGCCGTACCGCTCACAGTTCCGTGACGCCGCCCGGGGCCAGCCGGCCGTGCTCCGCGCCGGCCAGGGCGCCGATCTGCTGGTCGTAGATCGGCCGCGCGAGATCGGTCAGGAGGGCGTCGTGGACGTCGATGGCACGCCGCGGCCCCACCTCGCGCACGTAGTCGATGACCTCGGAGATCTTGCTCCACGGGGCCATCACCGGCAGCAGCAGCGTCTCCACGGGGCGCTCGGGGACGGTCAGCGCGTCGCCGGGATGGAAGACGGAGCCGTCGACCAGGAAGCCCACGTTGGTGATCCTCGGGATGTCCGGGTGGATGACCGCGTGCAGCTCGCCGTGGACCGTGACGTCGAACCCGCCGGCGGTGAACGCGTCACCGTGGCCGACCGTGTGCACCCGCCCCGGGAAGGCGGCGGAGAGCTGCTCGGCGACGCTCCGCAGGGTCCACACCTCGGCCGCCGGATTGGTCTCCAGCCCCGCCCGCAGGCGTGCCTCGTCGAAGTGGTCGGGATGCTCGTGCGTGACCAGGAGGACGTCCGCGCCGAGCGCCGCGTCGTCCTCGGAGAAGCCGCCGGGGTCGATGACCAGGACACGCCCCTCCTTCTCGATCCGGATGCAGGAGTGCGTCTTCTTGGTGAGCGTCAGAGGCGTCGCGTTCATCCCTCCATCCTGCTACGCGGGCGGAGTGGTTTCCTCCTGGATCACCTTCTGCGCGACGGCGAAGGCCGCGTCGGCGGCCGGGACGCCGCAGTGGACGGCGGTCTGGAGGAGGACCTCCCGGATCTCGGCGGGCGTCAGTCCGTTGCGCAGGGCGGCGCGGGTGTGGGCGGCCAGGCTCTCCAGCCGGCCCGAGGCGACGAGCGCGGTGAGGGCGACACAGCTGCGGGTACGGCGGTCCAGCCCGTCCCGGCTCCAGACATCACCCCAGACGTACCGGGTGACCAGCTCCTGGAAGTCCTCGGTGAACGCGTCCGAAGCGGCGCCGGCCGCGTCGACATGGGCGTCCCCCAGCACCTCGCGGCGCACCCTCGCCCCCCGCTCGTACCGCTCGTCCGGCGCCGGCGCGGCGGCCTCGGGCGCGGCCGGGGAGGCGGCCTCTGTCACGGGGGCGAAGGGCGCGGGCGCGGCGGGGCCGGGGACGAGGCTCGGCGCGGGGAATGCGGAGAGGGTGTCCTGCCAGGCGGTGGAGAAGTGCGTCAGGAGCAGGTCGCAGACGGCGGCCGGCTGCTCGACCGGTGCGAGGTGGGAGGCCCCGGGGACGAGGGCGAGGCGGGCGTCGGGTATTCCGGCGACCAGGGTGCGGGCCTCGGCGGCCCCGGTCACCCGGTCCTCCGCCCCGACCAGGACCAGAGTGGGGACGCCGATCCGGCTCAGATCGGCCCGGATGTCGAATGCCGCGAGCGCCTCACAGGCCGCGATGTAGCACCCGGGGTCGGTGGTGCGGACCATCTGCACGGCCCACTCGACGATGGCGGGCTGCGCGGCGGCGAAACCGGCGGTGAACCACCGCTCCGGCGCGGTGCGGGCCATCGGCTCCAGCCCGTTGGCCCGCACCATCACCCCGCGCTGACGGAACTCGTCGGGTGTGCCGAACCGGGGCGAGGAGGCGACGAGCGCCAGCGAGGCGACCCGGTGCGGGTGGCGCAGGGCCAGGTCGGCGCCGACCGCGCCGCCGATCGCGCAGCCCGCGTAGCCGAAGCGCCGGACGCCGAGCCCGTCCAGCGTCGCGAGCAGCCGGTCGGACAGCTCGGCGACGGAGTCGACGGCCTGGGCGGGGGCCCCGCCGTGACCGGGCAGGTCGTAGCGGAAGACCCGCCAGTGCTGAGCCAGCTCGGGCACCTGCCGGTCCCACATGTGCCAGGTAGCACCGAGGGAGGTCCCCATGACGAGGACCGGGGCGTCTTCTGGCCCGTCGAAGCGGTATTTCAGGGATTCAACATTCTTCTCACTCACCCGCTCACGCTCCCACATCTCACAGGCGCTTCGTAGGCGGGTCCGGGCACTCGCCAGTTCTCCCCACTTAGCCTCCGTCGGCCGTAGACCCTCCACATCCGGCTTCACGTACCAGCGCTTGGTCGTGCGGACTTCGGTGTGACCTGCCCAGCGGACAAGAAGGTGGTCCGGCACCCCCTTGTTCGCCGGGTACGTGAGCAACTCGCGCGGGCGTCGTACAGCCGGACCCGGCGCAGCGAGTACTCGGCCATGGCCTTGTACGCCCTCTCACGCAGCTGCCGCCCGTTGAGTGCCCTGCCGACCCCGTCCACGAGCACGTATCCGTTGTCCTCGTACCTCTCCCCCACCGCGAGCTTCTCCGCGATCTGCGTGGCCTTGAAATCGGCGAGGGCGTCGCCCACCAGGTCGGGAAGGGGAAGCTGACGCTCCCCTGCAAAGGACTTGGTGTCCTTTCCAACCACCACCTTGTTGCCCATCAGGGTCCGGATCCGGCTGACGGTCAGGGTGGCCTGGCCGAGGTCGACGTCGCTCCAGGGCATGCCACAGGTCTCCGCCGGCCGCAGACCCATCAGGGACAGGAGAAGGACGGCACACAGACGGTCGTCCATGACCGCGCCCACGAAGGCGCGCACCTCCTGGAGGTTCCAGGGCGGAATCACCGTCTTCATCCGCCGCTCCGCCTTCCGATAGTTGCGAGGGACCTTCACCTCTCGGGCGACGTTCACCTCAACGAGGCGCCGAGCCACCGCCCGGTCGAGCGCCTCCTTCAACCGCGCCAGTGACATCTCGACCGAGGCCACCCCCAGCCCCGTACCCGCCTTGCCACCTCGCGCCGAGCCCTCGCGCAGCGCCCACTTCATCCCCGCCTCGATATCGTCCTCGGCAAGATCCTGTAGCCGGATGTGCCCGAGCATTCCCCCGAAGACGCGCCAGAGTCATGGTGTAGCTGTAGACGGTGCTCTCCTCGAAGTCCTCCGCCTTCCTGGCCAGGGGACTGTAAAACGTTCGGTGTAACTCCCGATCATGGAAGATGCATCGATGACCAGCAACAACGTGACCGAGGCCGAGGTCGGCGAACCGTCTGAGACCGCGCCGGTGAAGTCTGTGGACGACCGGCTGATCGACGAGTGGTCGACCGGGACCAGGCCGAGGGCCTTCAGCTCACCGGCGAGGGCGGGCTGCTCCAGCAGCTGACGAAGCGGCTCCTCGAGTCCGCTTTCGAGGGCGAGATCACCGACCACCTCGGCTATGACAAGCACGATCCGGCAGGGAAGAACAGCGGTAACGCACGCAACGGCACCCGCGCCAAGACCGTACTGACCGATGTCGGCCCGGTGGAGATAACCGTGCCCCGCGACCGCGAGGGCTCCTTCGAGCCGAAAATCGTCAAGAAGCGCCAGAAGCGTCTGTCCGGCGTCGACGAGATGGTCATCTCACTCGCAGCGAAGGGCCTGACCACCGGCGAGGCCCAGGCCCACCTGGCCGAGGTCTATGGCGCCGACGTGTCGCGCCAGACGATCTCCACGATCACCGACAAGGTCCTCGAAGGCATGGCCGAATGGCAGAACCGGCCCCTGGACGCGGGGCGGATTCCATCAATGGTTGCGAATTACCTGGTCAATGGGCTTGCGAGGCATTCTCGCATGGCCTCGACTGGGGTCTTGTCTCCGAGCACGATGCGAGGTCGGCGGTTGAGCTGATGGGCGACGGCGCGAAGGTCTTGTGCGGTGTGGACGGAGAGGTCGGTGCCCTTGGGAAAGTACTGCCGCAGCAGGCCATTCATGTTCTCGTTGGTGCCGCGCTGCCAAGGCGAGTGAGGGTCGCAGAAGTAGATCCGGAAGCCGGTGAGGGCCTCGATGTCCTCGTGGAGTGTGAGTTCGCGCCCCTGGTCCCAGGTGAGGGTCCGCTTCATCTGGGGTGGGATGTGCGCGGTCTGTGTGATCAGCGCGTTGCGGACTTGCGGGGCCTTCCAACCGGCGGGCAAGTGGATCAGATGGACGTAGCGAGTGGTGCGTTCGACCAGGGTGCCGATCGCGGAGCCCTGTCCGCGGCCGATGATCAGGTCGCCTTCCCAATGCCCGTGAGTTCTGCGGTCGTTGACCTCGACGGGGCGCTGATGGATCAGCGTCATATTCTTGATCTTGTTCAGGGTCGGCACTCCGCGACGCTGCTTCCTACGTCGGGTTCGGCCGGTACGGAGCTTGGCGACGCGACGTCCGAGCTGGCTGGCGAACAGGGCCCGGTAGATCGTCTCTGGGCAGGCCCGCATTGATGTGTCGGGGGCGTGTTCGCGGGTCAGGTGGCGTGAGATGTGCTGAGGTGACCACTTCTCAGTGAGCTTCTCGCGCACGAACGTTCGCAGCGGTTCGCCGGCCCGGATCTTCTCTTCCTTGGGGCGCCTGCGACGCAGGAGTGCCTGGTTGTGGGCCCACCAAGGGTTGTAGCGGCCATCAGGCTTGCTGTTGCGCTTGATCTCCCGGTAGACGCTCTGAAAGCTCTTCCCGATCGACGATGCGATCCGCTTCACGCTCTGGTCAGCGCGCAGGCCGTCGGCGATCGCGATGCGGTCGTCTTGGGTGAGGAAGCGCGGCGATTTTGGGCCGCCGTCAGGAACGATCATGCTTCCAGCATCGATGAACCACAACGAGCCGCAGCTCGTGGACACCCCGACTTGGCGGGCGGCAGCCGCACCTCGGTATCCCTCGTGCAGCAGCTCGAAGTACCTCTTCTTCACAGCAGTCGGCACTCTGTTGGGGGCGTACCTCGGCATGCGAACACTCTCCTTCCGCAGCATTCGCAACCACCGATAGAACTCAAGCCGCCTATCCGGTGGTCTTCATCGACGCGATCCACGTGAAGATCCGCGACGGCGCGGTCGCGAACAGGCCCATCTACGTGGCCCTGGCCGTCACCGTCGAGGGCCGCCGGGACATCCTCGGGCTGTGGGCCGGCGACGGCGGCGAGGGCGCCAAGCACTGGATGCACATCCTCACCGAGATCAAGAACCGCGGCGTGAGCGACGTCCTCATGCTCGTCTGCGACGGGCTCAAGGGCCTGCCCGACGCCGTCGAGACCGTCTGGCCCCGCACCATCGTGCAGACCTGCGTGGTCCACCTGCTGCGGAACTCCTTCCGCTATGCCGCCCGCCAGGACTGGGACAAGATCGCCAAGGTACTCAAGCCCATATACACAGCGGCGACCGAGGAAGCCGCACTCGACCGGTTCGCCGAGTTCGCCGACGTCTGGGGCATGAAGTATCCGGCGATCGTGCGGCTCTGGGAGAACGCGTGGGAGGAGTTCACCCCGTTCCTCCGCTTCGACACCGAGATCCGCCGCATCGTCTGCACGACCAACGCGATCGAATCCGTGAACGCCAGGATCCGCCGGGCGGTCAAGGCCCGCGGCCACTGCCCCAACGAGCAGGCCGCACTGAAGTGCGTCTACATGGCGATCATGTCGCTGGACCCGACCAGCAAGGGCCAGGCCCGCTGGACCATGCGCTGGAAGACCGCGCTGAACGCCTTCGACATCACCTTCGACGGCCGACTCTCCGCAGCACGGTAGTATCCCTCAACGACCCGAGTTACACCGCTCGTTTGACAGACCCGTTCACGGGCGACGCGTGGGCGGCTCCGCCCGCTGCCGCTGCGGACGCACCCACATCAAGAGTGACCCGCTCCTCGGCACCCCACTCGACCCCGAGCGGTACGACTACACCGGCGCCGTGCTGTGGAACGCCCACGCCCCCGCCCTGTGGGCCCGCTTCATGCTCCACCTGCGCCGCACCATCGCCGCCGCAGCCGGTGTCCCGCAACGACTGCTCTCCAAGGTCGTCCGCGTCTCGTACGCCAAGGTCGCCGAATACCAGCAGCGCGGACTGATCCACTTCCACGCCGTGATCCGCCTCGACGGCCCCGCAGGCCCCTACACCCCGCCACCCGCATGGGCCACACCCGACCTCCTGGCCGACGCCATCCAGATCGCAGCCACCCGCGCCCACATCGACGGGCCCGAGGTCAGCGGCCGCTCCCGCTCCTTCGCCTTCCCCGACCACCCTCGTCCTCGCCCACTGGGCCTACGACGGCACCGGCCTCACCCCAGACCTCGAACGCCTCGCCGCACTCATCCACGGCGGCCCGACACGCGAACAGGGAGTGACAGCCGGTGCGTGACGACGAACTCCTCACCGTCCCCGAGGCGATGGCCCGCCTCAAGATCGGCCGCTCCGCCCTCTACGACCTCCTGCGCACCCGCCGCCTGGCCTCTCTGACCATCGGCCGCGCCCGCCGCATCCCCACCCACGCCCTGGGCGACTACGTCCAGCGCCACCTGGAAGAAGCCGCTCGATGACCGCCCCCAAGCGCAAGAAGGCCCGCGCCAACGGCGAAGGCACCATCTACCAGCGCAAGGACGGCCGCTGAGAAGCCGCCGGCTACGTCCTCGCCGCCAACGGCACCCGCAAACGCGTCCGCGTCTACGACACCACCCGCAGAGAAGCCGCCGACAAACTCGCCGAGAAGATCGCCGACAGCAACCGCGGTCTCCCTGCCGCCACCGCCGACAGCACCGTCGGCGACTACCTCACCTACTGGCTCGGCAGTGTCGCCGTTCACCGGCTCCGCGAGAACACTCATACCCGATACGCCGCCTGCGTCCGCCTCCACCTCATCCCCGGACTCGGCACCAAGAAGGTCGCCCGCCTCACGGCCAAGGACGTACGCACCTTCCTCGACCGGCTCCGCACCACCTGCCAGTGCTGCACCCAGGGCCTAGACACCGAACGGAAGAGGTGCTGCGCCATCGGCGAGTGCTGCCAGAAGCGACTGTCGCCCTCGACCGTGACCTACGTGCATTCGGTCCTCAAGTCCGCCCTCGAACACGCCGTCCGCGAAGACGAGCTGCCCTGCAACGTCGCTCGCAACGTCAAGACCACCGCACCCCGGCCGACGCGTTTCCGGCCTCTCACCGCAGTCGAGGCTCGCCACTTCCTCGACGCCGCCCGCGCCGACCGGCTGCACGCGCTGTATGAACTCGCCATCCGCACTGGCCTCCGCAAGGGCGAACTCCTCGGCCTCCGCTGGGAAGACCTCGACCTCACCACCGGAACGGCCAGCATCCGGCGCTCGCTCCAGCGCACTCGCACCGGAGGTCTCACGCATCTGCCCACCAAGACCCGAGCGTCCGAGCGCCGCATCGCCCTCCCGACCGAATGTCTCCACTCCCTCAAAGAACACAAGGAGCGGCAGGACAAGGAGCGCGAGATCGCAGGGCCGGACGGGAGAGGCGAGAGCCTCGTCTTCACCACACCCACAGGACGGCCTCTCGACCCGGCCAACCTCACCCGCCGCTTCCGCAGCTTCCTCGGTCGGGCAGGAATCCGTCGCATCCGCTTCCACGAACTTCGACACTCGACTGCGACCCTGCTCCTGGAACAGGGGGTCGACCTCGTCGTGATCAAGGAACTCCTCGGCCACGCCCACATCGGCGTCACCGCCGGCGTCTACGCCCACGTTCGACTCCGCCTCCAACGCCAAGCCATCGACACCCTGAGCGGCGCCCTATGGCACGCCGAGGAACCCCCTGACGAGCCGCCTGCCGCAACGCTCGTCCGCTGGCGTTGCCGTCACCGTTGCCGTCAGACCACGTTGAAGCCCCGCCAGGTGTCACCTGGCGGGGCTTCAGATTTGCATCGTGGATTCACTCCCGGTGCCGCTGATTGGGCATCATCACCGGGGCGTCGCAACGCATCCGGAGCGCCCCTGCTCTCTTACGGGAGAGGATCAGAGCGTATCGATTTCGTTCCCCTTTGAGTCAATGATCGCGTAGTCGCCGGGATAGGGAACCCAAACCCCAATCCCATTAGGCCACGAGACAATCTCAAGCGAGGCCACGTTTGAGATTGCGGTCCGGAGAAAGACCGCCTCACCGTCGCTCAGGGAGAAGGTGGTTCCTACCGGCTCGAAGCACACCTCGACGCTTTCCCCTTGCGCCGCCGCAAATTTCAGGTCTACGACCTGCTCTTCCTTGCTCACCTGACTATCTCCAAGCATCGATGATCTCCTGAGTCAGCACCACGCGCGCCGGTGCAGTCTTTCCGCCCTTTCCTGCGAGCGCTGCACTCTGGTAGAAGTCCTGCAATTTCTCCGCATCACCCCTGCTTGCCAACCCGCGCAAATCAGCCGGAGCGCGTGTTCCTACGAGGTGGGAGGGATCTCCGGAACCCCATACGCGCCCGCCCACTTCTTGCAGGGTGCCACCTTCAAGTTTCGGAACGCCAACCCTGCCGCCCGGATTGGCGAGATCGGTGGCGTTCCCCTTGGAGTCGACCGAGAAGCGAGGATCACAGTTGCTGTTGTGAACCAGGACCGGCGTCTGACCAGCCAGCACATAGTACGTGTGCAGGTCGTCGACGGTGAGGTTGTAGGTGCGGGCGTGCTTCGAGAACGGCTTGTTTCCGGTGACGATAACCGTGTCGCCGTCGTCGGTCCGAAGCGTCATGCCCTTCGTGAGTTCCCTCGCAGGCACCCAGCGCTTCTCGGAGGGTGACCAGAAGGGATGCTCGTGGGTTGCTGTGAGTTGCTCGATGCCGCTCTCGGTCGCAATGAAGAGCTTGTTGAAGTTCTTGTCTTCTTCGGTGCGTATGAGACGGGTTACCTCGCGAGGACCCTGCTCGCCTGTTTCCGGATCGGTGGCCAGCACCTTGTCACCAAGTTCAATATCCTCGATGTCTTTGGTTGCTCCGTCTGACACGAGGACGTCTGTGCCGGCGAGGAAGCATTTGCAGCCGGAAGCACCCTTTTCCCCCTTCTTTCCGAGAAGTCCCTTGACTGTTTTGGCTCCAGTTTTCAGCGACTTCACCGCGGGCGCTGCTGTCGCCGCACAGTTGATAGCTTCCGTAACACCGTCTGCGCAGTTCAGGACCTTACCGGCATCGAATTCTCCTTGCTTTATGTCGTAGGCTGCAGATATGACCGTCGCCGGAATGGATACGAGTGGAATCGGTACCGACGACAACTCATTGGCAGTCTCTTCCCAGTTCTTCGGCCGATCTTGGACAATTTCCCACGTGTATCCGCTGCCGAAGCCGGCAGGGCGGCTGTAGCTCCAACTATTTCCCTTGCTGTCCCTCGTCCAGCTCTGGTAGCTCCAGCCCTTCTCGGTCTGCGTCCAGGATTCATTGACCGTCGGCTTGCTGTGCGCGTCGCCGCAGGTGGTGATGATTCCGCCGCAACGCCCCTCGGGTGCCAGTCCGGTGGGGTCTGAAAATGTCGCGGGGTTGTTGTTGGCGTAGGTGTACCCGTGCATCTGCTGCGGGTCCGCGAGGTCCATGATCGGGTCGACGCTGATGAAACGGCCCAGCGCGGGGTCGTATTCGCGGGCACCAAGGTGGGTCAGGCCGGTGGCCTTGGTGTCGTCGGTGCCGCCGACGAAGCCCTTGGTGCCGGGCCACGCGGAGGGTGTGGTGCCGCGGGGAGAGCCGAACAGATCCGTGCGGCGCTGCTGGACGGCGAGGTTGTCGGCGTTGATGGCGAGTTGGCCGGTGCCGTGATGGTCGGCAATAGTGAAGTCGAATGTGCCGTCATCGCTTCGGATGGCTTGGTGGCCGCCACCGATTTCGATGTAGCGGGTGGCCTTGGCGGTGGTGGCGCCCTTGGGCAGGGTGACTTCGGTGTGGCCGAGGTAGAGGGTGGTTTCGGTGGCGGTACGGCCGATGAGGCGGCTACCACCTGCGTCATAGACGTATTCGGTGGTCCTGCCGTCTTCGGTGACCTTGGAAAGCTTGCCCTCGGCGTCCCAGGTCAAGGACTGGCCTGGGCGGGCCGTGGTGTTGCCGGTGCTGTCGTAGCTGTAGTTTTCGGTGCTGATGCCGCTCGCGTTCTTGGTGGCGACGGAGCTGAGCGTATGTGGCTGCCTGGCGCCGGCCGCGGGGTAACTGTAGGTGCGCTGGATGTTCTTAGTGGTATCGCCAGCCGGGTCGTGCCGGGTCTCTGCGAGCCGGTTACCGACCTTGTCGTAGGTGTAAGAGTTCCAATACGGAGCCGGGCCACCGACTGCGGACGTGCTGGGCGTAGTGGCGCAGGCGTTGGACGGCTGGGACCATGCCTCCGTCACGCGGCGCAGATAGTCGTAGACGAAGCACTGGTTGTCAGTGCCGGTGCGTGAGGTATCAGAGATGGACAGGATATTGCCCATCTCGTCGTACTTGTAGGTGGCGTGGCGGTCGACGCCGGCCTGTTCCTCACGGTCGACGCGGGAGGTGGCCAGGCGCTGGGTGCCCCACTCGTAGGTGTTGGTGGTCCAGGTCTTCTTCCCGCTGTCGGTGAGACCGAGTTCGTACTGGAGCGGTTTTCCGGTGTTGCTGTACTTGACCGAGGTGGTCATGCCCTGGCCGAACACGGCCGTCGGGCGCAGGGTCTGGTCCTCGTAGCTGTAGTTGACCGAGCCGCCGGGCAGTGCCCCGGCCGCGGAGTAGCTGAACCCGCCGACCAGGCCGGAGGGGGCGTAGCTGGTGCCTGTCTGGTAGGTGCCGGCCAGGGCGCCTTCGGAGTCGGGGATCACCACTGCGGTCCTGATGGGCCGGTAGAGCCTGTCGTACTGGGTGACCTTGGTGGTGTATGCGTGGCCGGCCTGGTAGCGGGTGGTCTCGGCCAGGTGGCCCTTCGCTCCGGTGAGAGTGTCGTAGGCCCAGCTGGCGCGCAGGCTTCCGGTTGCGGAGCCTTCGCGCAACTCCAGCTGGCGGCCGAGGTTGTCGTAGGTGTTGAAGAGGCTCGTGTTGCGTGCGTCCTTGGTGGAGGTCACCTGGCCGCGGTCGTCATAGACGGTGGTGGTGACGCCCTTGTCGGGATCTTCGCTCTTGGTCTGGCGGCCGAGTTGGTCGTAGGTGTAGCTCCAGGAGTTGCCGGCGGGGTCGGTGACCTTGGCAAGCTGGCCGTGCGGCGTGTGGCGGTAGGTGGTGGTGTCGTAGGCCGCGTCGATGTTGCGGGAGTGGTGCTGGCGTAGCTCGGTGGTCTGGCCGCGGGCGTCGGTCAGGGTGGTGGTGGCGGTGCCGCCTGCTGGGGGGATGACCGTGGTCCGGTCACCGCCGTAGATCGTCTTGGTGGTGGCGAGGCTGGTGCCGCCGTCGCCGTTGCCGGCGATCTGCTGGCTCTGCACTGCGCGGCCCAAGCCGTCGAACGTGGTGCGGGTCTGGGTTTCTACCGCGAGTGCGTCGACCGGCTTGAACAGCTCCATTGACGGCGCACCGGTGGCGTAGTAGGGCGCGAACGTCTTGGTGGCGAGCCCGCGCTCGTCGTAGAAGGTGTCGGTCAAGATGCGGCCGCCGTCCGGCCCCGGTGTCTGGCTCTGGCGTTCGCGCAGGAACCCGTCATACAGCAGGTGGGAGCTGATCTGTCCGCCGTTGTTGTTGAGGCGCTTGGTGGTGACGGCGACCGGCTTGCCTTCTGCCACCCGGTAGGCGAACTCGTAGCTCGGTGTCTGGGTCTTTCTGCGGTTGGCGAGCCATACCTTGGCGTTGCGGCCGAGTGCGTCGTAGGTGAACTCGGTCACGTTGCCGTTAGTGTCGGTCTGCGTGAGCCGCTGGCTACGCAGAGGGTCGATCGTGGTGGTGGTGGTCTGAGCGGTGGCAGCGTCCCCTGCTTTGGCGGGCGGGGTGGTGGACGTGGTCTGGGTGGGCAGTCCCGTGGCCGGACTGAACGACGTCTTGGTGGTGCGGCCGTCGTCGCGCGCGGTGCGCACCGGCGCGGCGGTGCCGTCGACGGTGACGGTGGCGGTCAGATCGGTGCTGGTCAGCACGCGGCCATAGCCGTCGAAGGTGGCGCCGGTCTCCAGATAGGTGGCCTTGGTGCCGTCGTGGCTCTTCAGTGTCGCCACGCTGGTGGCGTCGCCCTTGGTCGGCGCGGCGTTGTAGGCGCCGCCGTCGTAGGCGGTACGGACATCGGAGGTGACGTCCTTGGACCGGTCAGGGGTGGTGCCGCATGCCTTGGCGACGGTCTCCACCCGCGACGGCAGTGCGAGGATGTTCTTGCTGATGTTGCTGGCGTACGTGGTGCGTGTGCACTGATCGTCGCTGGTACTGGAGGTGTCGCCCTGATTGTCGACCTGGGTGAGGCGGCCGCCAACGGTGTCGTATGTCGCAGCAGTCGCGCTGATGCGCCACTTGTCGCCCGCGCCGTTGTCGAGCGAGGTCCATGTCCTGGACTCCGCGGTGCCGCTGAAGTTCGCGGTGACGGTGCCCCAATCGCGGACCTTCTTGGCGGTCTCGTGGTGCCAGGGACGGCTGACCGACTTGGCCAGCACCTTGCCGCCCGGGGCATCGAAGGTGACCGTTTTGTAGTTGCTGCCTGCAGCCGACTCGTGATCGGTGATCGCCGCGCCCTCACCGGCGGCGAGCGCCACGGTGACAGACTTGGTGCCACCGGTCTTGTCCTTGCGGTCACCGTGCATGCCGCGCAGGAAGTAGGAGTCGTACTGCGACTTCATCGAGCCGCCCTGACCACCGGTCTTGACCCGGACATGGCCGTAGCCACGCCACTGCGACCAGGTCTTGCTCTTCTCTTTGGCCAGCCCGTCGGTGTCGTCGAAGTGCCAGGCCGCGCCGTCCAGGTATGCGTACTGCGTGACCTGGTCCGGGGAACCGCCCGTGCGGTCGGTCGCGGTGACCGAGGTGACGACGTACTTGTTGAACCAGTGCAGCTCCGGGTCACTGAAGCTGTCGCCGCCGATGTACTGCGGGAAGCAGCGGGTTGTGTTGGTGTGCGGGGTGGGAGGGCTGCCCTCCTTGCACGCCGGTGTCGAGTAGTTGGCGTCGATCTGGCCGCCGGATTCGTCCGCGACGGTGGACAGGCGGGACTTGATGAACGGCGCGATGCCGTCGCCGGTCTCGTCCAGCCGGTTCTCCAGCTGGGTGTAGGCGAAGGTGGTTTTCGGCAATGTGACCGGTGTGCTCGCGGTGTGGCCGGTGTGCTGGACACTGTCAAGGAGGAGCTGGTAGTCGACGTCGGCCGTGCCCCAGCGGTGCGCAAGCTTCCAGGAGTCGACCTTGCCGTAGGCGCCGTCTGGCTTCAGGGCCTGGGTGGTGACCTCGGTCAGGCGCTTACGTGTCCAGAAGGACGGTGAGAGACGGCCCTTGTCGCAGTCGGTGCCGGCCTTGCAGTTCAGGTCCCACGGCGTGTCGTACCAGTACTGCTTGTTGGCATCGATGGTGTCCGCCGCGCAGGTCACCCCGGACTGCGGGATACACCGCTCGGTGTTGCTGAAGACGACCTTCGCCTGCGGCTTGTCGACGTATGCCTTGTCCCACTTCAGCCCGTACTCGATACGGTCGAGATATCCGCCTCGGGTGTAGCGGGTGTCATCCGATGCCTTGAGGTTGCGCCCGTAGGAGTTCTTTTCCGTGTTGTAGTAGTAGGTGACCGCGTTACCGTGGGCGTCGATGACGTAGTCGAGGTTCCAACGCCATCCCTGCTGGCACCATGAGCTGGCGAAATCGGATGCATGACACGGCTCACCGTCGTTGTTCCCGAAGACCGGAGTCGTCCAGGTGGAGTCGGTGGTTTCCTTACCCTCGGCCCAGCCGGAGAGCCGGTTGTAGCCGAAGTAGGCGCGCGTCCCGTCCGGGGTGGTCACTCGCCAGTACTCGCCATCGTTGTCCCCGTTGGCGCGGCTGGTGGACTTGAGGCGGTCGATCTTCGTGCCGTCGTCGTTCTTCAGCTTCCACGAGTTCGCTCCGGCCGGGACGAGCTCGCCGCCCTTGCCGTTGAAGGAAATGAAGGCGTTGTCGTAGCCCCAGCACAGGTCACCGGGCTTGTTGCCGTCAGCGTTCTTCTCGCCGTCGTCGGCGCACGGCTTGTACTTTCGCTCGATATAGCCCGGCCACAGGTCAAACCCGTCACCGACCCAAGACCCCTGATTGTTGGTGCCACCCGTGCGTCCGTCGATGGACCCGGAGGAATAGCTCATGCCGACACTCGGCTTGAGGCCCCCGGGAACCTCGGGCACCGGCATGGCATAGGACCAGGTGAAATCGCCGGCATTGAGGTTTGTACCCCATTCGGCAGAGGCGGCCAGGTCGGTCGCTGCGTAGTCGCCCTTCTCGCCCGCCGCCGCCGCGACCACGGCGAGAACCGTCGGCCCCTCAGCACTCAGCCTGACCGCCTTGGCAGTCAGCTCCTGTTTGCCGGTGTCGTTGACACTTATCACTGGTTCGCCCGTGCGGCACGTCTTCTTGCCCGGGGTGGTCAGCGCACAGGGGGGTAGTTCCACCAATTGCAGACGGGAGGCATAGCCGCCGCCGAAGGCATCCGCGAAAGCGGCGTAGTCCACCGTGACCGTGGTTCTGTCGCCGCCGTCGGCGGCGGCCGTGTTCCGGGCTGTGCCCTTGAGGGTTTTGGTGGTGTCGCGCTTCGGGGTGAGAGAGAACAACACGCCCCGCACCCCGGCGCGTTCCGTCGCCTTGCGGTCCAGCACGCGGGCCTCGACCTCACCGCGCACGGAGTCCTTGGCCCGCTTCGCGGATGCGAGCGTGATCGGCAGCCCCTTGGTGGCGACCGCTTTGGGTGCAGACGTGGACGTCGGGTCAGGCATATCGACCACGGCCGAACCTGCCTGGGGCCAGGTGACCGCCGGGGCCTTGCTCGGGGTCTTCGCCCCCTTGGTCAGGGTGCGCGGTTTGATCCTCTGATCATCTTCGCCCGCGACCGGCCTATCGGTGTTCGGCAAGTCGGGGCGGGTATTGCCCTGGGCATTGGCCGGCGGGGTTGCCGTGAACTGTATGAGTCCGCCGACCATGACCGCCGACAGAACCAGTGAGGTCCTTCGATACAGGAATGCTTTGGAGCGCACCCCGGAAAAGGGTTTCATCATCCTTGTGCCTATCGCTATCTGTGCCGCGCCCGCGTGGATGCGGGACACGACCACGAATGTGGGAGGGAGGCATTACCGTTTGCCCGCGCCCCGCTGCTGTGCGGGGCGCGGGCGGTTGCGCGTCAGCCGGAGGGGACCTCGGTCGGCAGGTCGAACCAGCTGCGGGCCAGTACTCCGATCTGTTCGTCGTTCAGGGCGCCTTGGAAGGCCCACACGTCATCGACGACACCGGGGAAGTAGCCGCCCCAGGCACCGTTCTCCTTAGCGCGACCGATCTGGAGGGACTTGCCTGCCTTGAAGGTCAGCGTGTCCTCGGACCAAGAGATCAGATCCTCGCAGCCTGTCTCGTCCACCTCCCCGTCACCGTCCGCATCGCCGCAGGCGACCTCCTGGAGATAGCCGTTCACATACAGCCGGGCCTGCTTGCTGAAGCCGTCATAGACCAAGGCCAGGTGATTCCACTCCATCACGTCGGTGAACTCGCTGTTGGCGATCCGCACCACGGCCGGTGCAGATGTGTCCGCGCCGGGCAAGGAAACCTCCCAGCGGCCCAGCCCCTCGGTGTTGCTCGCATCGGGCACGAACCTGAGGACGAACGCGCTCTGCGCGGCGCCTTCAGCGCTCACCACCGCGGCCGCTTGCTCAGGTGTAGCGGCTGCCTGCGCCCAGCCGGCGATAGTGAAGCTCGTACCGGTATCGATCGGCACCGTCGAAGTGGATGCGTAGCCGCCCACTCCGTCGAGCTCCAGGCCTGAGTCCATGAAGCCCCAGCCAATCTTCGCGCCACCCGCCAATCTCATGGCGTTGCCGGTGCCGACGTCGTCCGGGGTCGTGGTGGTGGCTTCATCGAGCTTCCAGCGGGACTTCACCAGGGGGCGCTGCCGGTACATCTGCAGCACCTCCTCGGAGGAGACCGGCCGGTCGAAAAGGCGCACCTCGTCGATGGATCCGGGGAAGTAGTTGCTGATGGTTCCGCTGTGGTTGGTTGCGCCGATGTACATCGACTGGTTCGCGTAGAACGCGCCACCGAGCTTGACGGAACCGGCCTTGGTGCCGTTGACATACAGGGTGAGTGTGTCGGCAACGGTGTCGTGGACGCCGACGAGGTGCGCCCACTCCCCGACCCGGGCGGTGACGCCATCGGCCTGCATCGCACGCATGATCTTCGCATCGGCGGTGTCGCCGGCGTACTGGTTGAACGCCCACCGGTCATAGGTGGCGGAGTAGTACAGCTCGAAGCCAGGTCGCTGCATGCCTGCCTGGGCCGTGATGATCGCCGCCTTGCCCGGCGCCTTGTCCAGCTTGGCCCAAGCGGAGACGGTGAAACTGCGGCTGGTGTTCACATGCGGGCCGCTCGTCTGCCCGATGCGGGCGTATCCGTCTGTGCCGTTGAACTTTGTCGCCTTGCCCTTCACTCCCATCTGCCCGGAGGTGACGCCGCCGTTGAACTTCGCGGGCAGTACCCCGCCGTGACCGCTGAACTCCTGTGCGTCGGCGGGCTCGTCCAGCGGGAACATCGCGATGGCCGGGCGTCCCGGGTCCCCGACGCTCTGATGGGCCTTCAGCTTGTTGACTTCGCCTTGGACCAGCGGCTTGTCGAAGAGCTGCACCTCATCAATGGTGCCGGGGAAGAAGTGGCTCGGGGTTCCGGTGACGTTCTTTCCGCCGATCTGCAGTCCGCGCCGGGCCTCCCACGGCGTGGAGTACGGCACCGCTCCAACGAATGTGCCGTCCACATACAGCTCAAGGACGTCATCGGCGGAGTTGTAGGAGCCGACCAGATGCGTCCACACGCCGACGGTCACCTTGCTGGTGTCGCCCTGTGCGACGCGCACCAGACCGCCACCGGAGTCATCCGACTTGTACTGGTTGAACGACCAGCCATACGTCGCCGAGTAATACAGTTCGAGACCAGGTGCGTTGTTCCCGGGAACCACGACCGCGATCGCTGCTCTGCTGGGCTTCGTGTCCAGCTTCACCCACGCGGAGACCGCGAAGCCCTTACTGGTGTCGACCGGTGAAAGGTCGGTGGAGGCGTAGGCGTCGGTGCCGTTGAAATGCACTCCGGTGTTCCTCGCGCCCGCCGCGCCCGGGGTCGCGCCGCCGTGCAGAGCGAGAGTACGCGGTGGCGTCGACCCCCCAGCGGCAGTCGCTCCGGCGGACTCGTCCATCTGCCAGGTCGCCCGATCGGGCTGGCCGGCCTTGACCCGGAACTGGTAAGTGCGCACCTCGCTGCCGTTGCCTGCACCGTCAAAGGCCTGCGCCGTGATGAAGTTGACGCCCGAAGAGGTCGGCAGGACCTTCGCGACCTGGGCCGCCCCACCCGAGGTAGCCAGAGCGTTCTTCGGGGTGGGATCGGAGTTGATGCCGTACCAGTACTTGGTCACATCCGTATCGGCGGCCTTCAGGTTGAAGTAACCGTACTGGCCCACCCCGTCCCACCAAGGATCGTTCGGGTTCTCCGGATTGGAGGCCGGATACTCACTCGACGTGATCGCCGGGGCCTCCGGCACGGTCGTGTCGTAAACGAAGTAGCAGCCGGTCGGACCACCCGCGTACGACCACGGTGAATACTGTGCTCCGTCCCAGGAGCGTACGTACCAGTTGACCGTCTTGTTCTGCGGGATCGATGTCGGCAGACTGATCGAGAAGTTGGAGCCGGAAGCCTTCGCACTCGTGCGGGCCGGCTTCCACCGTGCGATCAGGCCCTTTCCGTCGCCGGCATCCCACTTCGCCTGGAACTGCAACGCCACCTTGTCGCCGTCCGGGTCTGTGATGTTGTTCGCGTAGATCTTGCCAAGGGTGCGCACCCGAGGCGCGGCTCCGGGGGTCTTGCAGATGCCGCCGTACTCCATGGCCAGCTGCGACATCTTCACCTGCGGCGGCGGACGGTTGTACTTCACTCGTAGGAATGCCTTGTCCGAGAACCGCTTCCAGCCGTATCTGTCGGTCTCGCTGGAGGCCTTGAGGCCGAACGTCATCGTCGACCACTTGCCGTTCGCGGCCTGCTGTACCGCCGACTTCACATCGAACTCAGCATCCTTCGCCGCACAGCCCGAGTAGCCGTACGCGAACGACTCGGTTTTCAGGTGATCGATCCAAAACCCTGACGCGTTCTGCGAGTTCCAGGTCGTCGAGGACGAGATGCCCTTCGTGCGCCACAACTGCACGCCCCGGTTCGTGCAGGACGCGGAGTGCACGTTCCGCACGACGAACTCCGCCGACAGAATCGACTTGCCTGCGAACTTCGAAGTGGGGATACGGTAGAAGAGGCGCTTGGTGTCATGCGGCGCGCAGTAGTTCCAGCCGCAATAACCCATACCGGCGTTGTTCTCGCCGTTGAACTTCCACTGCGGCGAGGACGCCCAGTACTTCGACGCCATCGTCCAAGCCGACGCACGCGGCGAGTACCACTGGGGGTCGATGAACACCGGGTAGTGCGTGTCCTTGCCCGCCAACACTTCCTGATCCGGCGTCAGCACCAGTTCGTCGCCGCCCGAAGTCAGAGCGACATCCACCGGGGCAAGTTTGCCGGACTCTCCAGCTCCCGGCTCCCCGTCGCGTTCACCTTCAGCACCGGTGGCGGTGCGGGCGGCAGGCGCTCCTTCGCCAGGGCTGGAGTCCCACATCATCGGCTTCGGCGCCTCGAAGACCGCGCTCTTCGCACCCTTGTCAACCGCTTCGAGGCCGCCATCGGATGCTTCGCGGACCTCCACACCCTCGGTGCCGAGCCTCAGCCGCAGCTCCTTAAGTGCGGAGCTTCCCGCTGCCTCAGCGGACTTGACCACCAGCAGCTGGGTAAATCCGTCTTCCTGAGCGCCCATCCGCAGGTCGACATCGGGAAGGACGTTCCGATAGGTCGCGATGCTGCCGTCCAAGTCTGGGTCGGGCAGCTTACCCGGCCAAGTCAGAGCAAGCTCACGGCCGGCCTTCTCCATACGCACCAACGGCGCATCACCACCGCCGGAGAACGCCAGCTTCACCGTCGTGGCCTTCGGCGCGACCATGCCATCCGACGAAGCGGACAGATCCGTGTCGACCGGCTTCCAATCCCCACCGGCCCGGGTCCAGACCGGACGCAGATATTCCCGCGCCTCCAAGTCTCCCGAGGGCGTGGCGAACACCTCACGGGTCTCACCGCGCATCGACGCGATCTCAACGCTCTCGCCGGACTCCCTCGCCTCAGCCAGCGCCTCAGCCTCCGAATACAGCCTCGGCTCCGGTGCCTTCGTCGCCTCGCCCTCAGCGTCGGAGACCACTGACGGCGACGCGGCGGACACAAGCCCTGGCAACAGTCCGACCGTCAATATCGCACTCAGCGCGACAGCGACAGCCCCTGCCGCGCCAGAAGCACTCCACCGGGATCTCACTTCCATCCCCCACCCACAGCATGAAGATCAATTGAAGAAACTGAGGAGACCCTAGGTGTCGACCAGTTGTCCGGGCTAGCCGCACGAACTCGACAAAAGGAGGTCAGAGCCACGAACTGGGCGGTGACCTGCGACACTTTTGTACACAGCTACGTCACATCCTGTTCACAGGCAGACCGAGCATCGTGGCAGCCCGGTCAGAATGACCTGTGGCGTGGAAGCCGCCGTGCAACCGCGGTGGTCGGGCACCCGCGGACGTAGTCAGGACGTCAGACGTGTACGCCGAGCCCTGCCGCGACTCTCGACGCCTAGCCTGGGACTGTAGAAGCCAGCCGTGGTGGTTCGGCGCTTCTGCACCGCACCCTCGGATACGCCCTCTCCGAGCCGCCTGCGAATCCGGTCGGACGGGACTGACATTGAGCTTCTTCGATGTGGCCACCGATCGGGTGACGGCCCGTGAAGCGCAACGAGCAAGGCCCCCGGGTGGTTGATCGAGACGTCTGGCGTCTCAACAACACTGCTCGGGGGCCTCGTTGCTGGGTTCGACATCAGCGAGTCCACCACCCATGCCTACACCAGCGCGGTCGTCGACCTGCTCGCCGCACGCGCACCGGGTCTGCTCAAGACGCTGCACGAACCCGACTTCGTCCTTCTCGACGGCACTCTCGCCAAATGCGACCGGTTCGGCGACGGCCGCGCCGACTACTCCTACAAGCACCGCCGCCACGGCGTGAACGTGCAGGTCCTCACCGATCCCGCCGGCCGGCTGCTGTGGCTCTCGCCCGCCCTGCCGGGCCGCACCCACCGCCCGCACCCACCGGATCATCCGGATCTGCGAGCGCCAGGGCGTTCCCATCGTGCCCGATCTCGCGTACCAGGGCGCCGGCCCGGGGCTGACCACCGGCATCAAACGCAAGCCCCTACAGGAACTGACCCCCACCGAGAAGACCCGCAACCGTGCCCTGGCCGCAGCACGCGCACCCGTCGAACGTGGCGTCGCTCGCCTGAAGTCCTGGCGGATCTTCCACAGGTCCCGCTGCAGCCCCGACCGCATGATGTCAATCGCCAAGGCCGTCCTCATACTGGAGCGGCAACGCCGAAGAAGCTCATTGATGTCGCTACTCGCGCTCCGCAGGCCGTTCCTCGATCAGTAACGGAGCACGGTGCTCGCCTTGGCGACCTTGCAAGCTGCAGCTGGATAGAGTGATGGCATGCGTCTGGCTGAGCGCCTCATCCCCTCAGGAACGGCAAAGAAAATGCAAAGCCCTTCTTAAGGTGCAGGTCAGGAAGTTTCCTGCCCGCCGACACGGAGGTGAACCGCAGATCGACTGGGGCCTGAAGTACATCAAGGGGTGCTCTTCAGCCGGCCCGCCGTTCCGCCCGGCGCGACTGGAGCGTGTGCTCTCTGCGCGAGCGGAGGTGAGCCGGCCCGGTTTGCGATGCTGGCCGCGTAAACGGGTGGCCCGGCGGGACGGAGACTTTTACCTGTCTTGTGCGGCCTCCCCTCGTTCTTGGAGGTCAGCCGAGAGAGGCGATGGCCTTCACGATCAGGGCCCGCAGCGAAGGCCCGATGACCAGGACCGGAGCGTCTTCCGGACCGTCAAAACGGTGTTGCAGGGTGTTCGGTGGTGTCTCGCTCACCCGTCCGACCCTCTCATCTGTCACGCGATGCCACAGCAGTGGGGTGACCCGAGCGGGACTCCCAGCGGTTCCTCACCGGACGGCTGAGGCCCGGGCGGTGGGAGATCGGGATGCCGGCTCCTCCGCGGCGCGTCTACGCGGCACGGTCGTAGTCCGTGGGCCCCTCGGGGAACGTGGGGTCAGAGCCTCCGTCCTCGGGGTCGGCGGTCCGGCGGAGGAGTCTTTTCTGGGCAGCCCGCAGAGCGGCCCACGCGAGGAACAGCCCGGCGGTCAGGGCCCAGGAGGCGGCCCACCAACCGGCTGTCGATCGGTGCAGGGCCTCGGCCGCGGTGAGGATCAGGGCGATCGCGTGAGCCCAGCACAGCAGCGCGCCGGCCCCGCGGGTGGCGCGGTTGATTCCGCGGAAGCCGGGTTGCGCCCGCGGCCCGTCCTGTCGCATGATCCCCCGTTTCGTCATGCGCTTCTTTGCCCGCCCTTGAACGTTCATACGTTCGAGCTCGGGGACGGGACCCGAGGAGTCGGCTTTGAGCCCCGTTGCGTTGACGACGAAAGAGTCGTCACAGGGAAAGAGGGGCTACGCCGGCTTCCGTTCCGGGAGGAAACGGGCGTGGAAGTCGGCTCGTTCCGGTCCCTCTGCATGTTTCTGGTCGAGTACTGCTCGTAGGCCGGGGAGGTCCGGTGACCCGGAGCCCAACGCGTCGGACGCACCGTGGGGCAAGGTGTCGCAACGGTGGTGGCGGGAGTACGAGCAGTACCTGAACCCGACGAACGCGTACGTGGTCTCCTGGGGTGGCGG
>NZ_JBBBEN010000092.1:63526-64861 GCF_037137275.1 Streptomyces pratensis
CCGCCACTGTTCTGCCCCGAACGCCACGAACCCCTCAGCAGAGATAGCGAGACGCGATGACGCAAAGTTCGACAGCCGCTGAAGCCAGAAGGACACCGCGAAGTCGACTGGCGCGCATCGCCCCGGTGTTCGCGATGGCGCTGGCCACACTGGCCCCCGCCACACCGGCCGCGTCGGTCGAAGGGACGGCCGTGTCCACCGGTGCCGTCTTCAACAACCCGAACGGCACCGTCGCCCAGCAGCGTGCCATCAAGGATCACGTCATCCGTGTCATCGACAGCACGGGAACGGGCGGCAGCGGCACCGGCCGAACAATCCGGGCGGCGCTTTACGTCCTGGACGACCAGGAGTACACGGACGCCCTGGTCGCCGCGCACCACAGGGGCGTCAACGTACGCGTCGTCCTGGATGCGAGCCGTACGAGCAGACCGGCCGCGGCCAGTCTGATCTCAGCGTTGACGACGAACAAGGCGAACCGGTCGTGGGTCCACGTGTGCACCCCCGGCGCAGCCTGCATCGCCCCGGACAAGGGCCGCGGCCACATCAACCACAACAAGTTCTTCACGTTCTCCCGCGTCGGTGAGCAGGTGGGCGTCGGTGAGGACACGGTCATCCAGACCTCGGCCAACCAGACCCGGCTCAACGTCAGTTCCTACTGGAACAACGCGTACACCGTGGTCGGGAACACCGGGCTGTACTCGGCCTACGTCGGCTACTTCAATGACTTGGTCGCCATGGTCAAGAACGACGACTACTTCACCAGCGGCAAAGTGGGCACGGAGAAGTACTACTTCTTCCCCCAGAACACCGGCGACCTCGTGGCCGACGTGCTCGACAACGTCACGTGCACGTACGCGGTCGGGTCCGTCACGCGGAAGTCCACCGTCCGCCTGGCCGTCTCAGCGTTCGCGAACCGGCCCGAGGTCGTGAGCACCCTCAAGAAGCTCGCAGCCAACGGATGTGCCGTCCAGATCATCCACGGCCAGAGCAGCTACTGGGACACCTTCAGCGGCGTGAAGAACATCGCCCAGCGGCGCCTCAGCGACAGCGACCACTCCCGCGTCCACTCGAAGTACATCCTCATCGAGGGGTCCTACGCCGGTCACCCGGACACCAAGTGGACCTTCACCGGGTCGCACAACTTGAACGACTCGTCGCTGCGGGACGACGACGAGGCGGTGCTGCGCCTTGAGGGAGCGGCCCCGCATGACGCCTACCGCCAGAACTTCGCGGAGATGTGGGCTGTCGCCGCGCAGCCGTGAGTGAGCCGGCTGCCGCGTCGGGCGGGCGCCGGGCTCCACGACCGCGGTGGCACGGGGCCGGCCGCAGGCGCGG
>NZ_JBBBEN010000092.1:64900-207690 GCF_037137275.1 Streptomyces pratensis
CACCACCGCCTCAGCCGCCCCGGCAGGCCTCGACGAGCAGCAGGGCCACGTCGTCGGGGTCGTCCGGCTGACGCATGGTGTCGACGAGCCGGGCGCAGGTGGCGTCGTGGGGCGGGGTCGCGGCCCCGAGGATGCGCAGAAGGAGGCTCAGGCGCTCGTCGATGGGGTCGCCGCGGGTTTCTACGAGGCCGTCGGTGTAGAGGAGAAGCTGGTCACCGGGGTGCAGGGAGAGGGCGGTCGTGTCGAAGTCGACACCACCGACGCCGAGGGGCGCTCCGGTGGGCGGGTGGAGCAGTTCGGGCCGGCGCCCTGCGCGGGTGAGGACCGGGGGGAGGTGTCCGGCGTTGGCGATGCGGCACTGCTCGGTGCGGGGGTCGTACGTGGTGTAGAGACAGGTGGCGATGTAGTGCTCCAGGCCCTGCGTGAGCTGGTCGAGGTGGCGCAGGACCTCGTCCGGGGGCAGGTCCAGAGCGGCGTAGGCGCGAGCGGCGGTGCGCAGCTGCCCCATGGCGGCGGCGGCGTCGATGCCGTTGCCCATGACGTCGCCGATGACGAGGGCGGTCTTGTCGTCGGCGAGGGGGATGACGTCGTACCAGTCGCCCCCGACCTCGTTGGCCGCCAGGGCCGGCCGGTACAGGGAGGCGATCTTCAGGCCGGGCCGTTGCGGCGAGGCGGGTGGCAGCAGGCTGCGCTGGAGGGTCTCCGCGGCGGTCCGTACGTTCTGGTGCCACCGGGCGTTGTCGATGGCGATGGCCGCCCGGCCGGCCAGTTCGCGGGCGAGCAGGACGTCGTCCGCGTCGAAGGGCGCGGGGTTGCGGGCTCTCAGGAGGTCGAAGGCGCCGATGACCTCGTTCCTGGCGATCAGGGGGACCGCGAGGTAGGAGTGCGCGCCGACACGGGCCAGGCGGTCGGCGGCCTGCGGGTCGCGGGCGATGCGCAGCAGGTCCTGGTCGTCGCAGTGGGCCACGAGGACGGGCTCGCCGGTGCGCACACAGCGCGTGATCAGCCGGTCGGGACCGTAGGCGGAGACCTCGCCGACCGGGTCGGCGGCAGCGGCGATGTCGAGGGGGACGGCGGAGGCGACGGCGAGCGCCCGGAACAGCTCGGGGCCTTCCGGGTGCGCCGGTGAGGTGCGACAGGACAGCACGTCGTCCAGGACGTCGACCGCGGTCACGTCCGCGAGATCCGGGACCGCGACTTCCGCGAGCTCCCGGGCGGTCTGCACGACCCCGAGGGTCGTGCCGATCCGGGCGGAGGCGTCCGCGATCAGCGCGAGCCGTCTTCGGGCCCGCTCGGCCTCCGCTGCCACCGTGTGGCGCTCGGTGACGTCGATGACCGAGGACGCCACGCCGACGACTCGCCCAGCGGGCCCGACGATCCGGTAGTACGACACGGACCACGCGTGATCGTCGTCGGGATGCGCCCGGGTGCGGCTCACGACGTACTGGTCGACGAGCGGCGTGCCCGTCGCCAGCACGCGCCGCATCGCCTCTTCGACCGCCTCCGCTCCGCCGTAGGGGTGAATGTCGCGGGGGCGTCTGCCGAGGTGCTCGGCGGCCGGCAGCCCGTTGATCCGTTCCAGCGCGGGATTGACCAGCCGGTAGCGGAGATCGGTGTCCAGCAGGGCGAACCCCACCGGGGCCTGTGACACCAGCTGCTCCGACAGGGCCAGCCGGTTCTCCACTTCGTGGAGCGTCGTCCGGTCGACGGCGATCCCCAGCGCGTACACGTCCCCGAGGTCGTCCAGCAGCCGTACGTTGCGGAACTCCACCAGCCGCGTCGATCCGTCCCGGCGCCGGACGGGGAACACCCCGGACCAGCTCCGTCCGGTGGCCATCACCCCGGCGAACAGCTCTGTCGCCCGGCCCCGGTTCTCGTCGCTGAGCAGCAGCCGCGCCGCGTACTGCCCCAGCGCCTCCCGTGCCGTGTACCCGAACGTGTCCGTGGCCTGCGGGCTCCACAGGACGACCTTGCCCTCAGCGTCCACCACGACCGCTGCGACGTTCAGGAAGTCCAGCAGCCCCCCTCGCGCCCCCCGGCCCGCGACGGCTCCGAACTCCGCGGTCTCGGAGCCGTCGGCTTCAGAAGGCGCGTCATGGGCCATCGCATGCTCCCTCCACTCCCCCGCCCCGGCATCGTGCCCGGCACCGCCGACGGAACGCTTTTCTCCATGCTGCGCCCCCGGCGGCTCCGGGGGCATCCTGGAGGACGAGGGAGCCGGGGCCCTGGAGCACGGCGTCAAGGCCCGAAGGCCCGGCCCCCGGACCGCCCTCGCGTGCTCGGAGGGCGGTTCAGTCGAGGGCGGCGGTGACCTCCACCTCGACCAGGTAGTCGGGCGAGGCCAACGCCGCGACGCCCAGCAGAGTGCCCGGGGCGGCCGGGGTGACGCCCAGCCTCGCGGCGGCGCGGGAGACCCCGTCCAGGAACAGCGGCATCTTGTCGGGGGTCCAGTCGACGACGTACACGGTCAGTCTCGTGACGTCGTCGAAGGAGGCGCCGACCGCGGCCAGGGCGGTAGCGGCGTTGAGGTAGCTCTGCTCCACCTGGGCGGCGAGGTCGCCCGCGCCGACCGTGCCTCCCCGCGCGTCGACGGAGACCTGTCCGGCGACCGAGACCAGCCGCCTACCGGTCGCGACCGACACCTGCCGGTAGGCGTCGACCGTCGGCAGTCCCGCGGGGTTCACCAGGGTGATGGCCATGCTGTGCGTCTCCTTGCCAGGGGAGCCCACGGGGGCTCGCTCGTGCCGACCGGGGGTGTCACCGGTCTCTTGTGGTTACTGAGAAACCATAAGAGAGTGGGCGTTGACGTGGAAGAACGCACTTTTCGGTGACAGGGGAACCTGGTGGTTACCAAGCAGTTGAAGGACACATCCGACGGAGTGGATCTGCGACGGGCGGACTCTCTGGCACGGGAGATCTTCTCGGACGTCGCCAACAAGTGGGCGCTGCTCATCATCGAGGCCCTCGGCGACGACACCCTGCGCTTCACGCGCCTTCGTGACGGCGTCGAGGGCATCAGCCACAAGATGCTCTCCCAGAACCTGCGCATGCTGGAACGCAACGGCCTGGTCGAGCGGACCGTGCACCCCACCGTCCCGCCCCGGGTCGACTACGCCCTCACAGAACCGGGCCGCGCCCTGCGCGCGACCGTCGACGGCATGTGCGCCTGGACCCAGCGGCACCTCGGGCACATCGAGGCCTCCCGGCAGCGGTTCGACGGCTGAGAGGAGCGACCGCCCGCAGCGGGCCGCCGAGCGCGTCCGCCGGCGCCCCGGGCGGCGGCCGGAAGGTCATCGCCTAAGCGAGCCGGAGCGCGAGCTGGCGTGCCTTCACGACGCACCGGCTCGAAGACACCGGTGCGGACGCGGTGTGACGTCGCCGAGCCGGTGCGCGAGCCCGCGCGACCGCCCGCCCCGCGAGCACGGCCCGGACGCCGCCGTACGGCCCGGGCACCCCACCCTTGGCCGCCGTCGGCCCGTCCCTGCCGTGCCCGCCGGCCTCCTACCGCAGCGCGAGGGTGGCGAACACTCCTCGGGCGGCCGTTCCGTCGGGCCAGGTCCACCCGGCGACGAGGTGCGCGGACGCCGTCCCCTCGGACGTGCCCGGCCGCAGGACGCGGGTGAGCTGAACGTCGAACCCGTCCTCAAGGGTGGTTCCGTGCACGGTGACGGTCGGGTCGGGGGTGTCGCTCTCGCTCTGGTGCTGCGGCAGCGCCTCGCCCCGCAGGAGAGCCCGCAGCTGCGCCGTCACCACCGGGTCGTGGACGCCGTCGTAGACCCACCGGGTGCCGAGCACGCCGTGCTCGGAGGTGCCGATCAGCGCCTCTTCAGGGGCGCCTTCCAGCGCCGCACCGCGGTAGCTCATCGGTGTCAGGTACGCCACCGGCTCCCGCGCGGCGGAGTCCACCACGACCATGAACTCGATGCCGACCGCGCCCTGAGGATCGTCCAGGCGGAACCCGCCGGCCTGAACCAGCTCCGGCCCTTCCGCGTCGCCCGCGTACCAGCTCTGCCGCGGCAGCCAGCCGGTGAGCAGCTCCAGCTTGGTGGGCTCCATGGTGGTGCGGTGGACGTATGCCATGCGAACTCCCTCATGTGCGGATCTGGGCCCGCTCTCCGACAGGGCGGGCCGAACCTCCGGGAAACGACGACGCTTTCGCGCCGCAGCGAGTGGCCCCGCCGGGCTCCTGTCCCCGTTCCCTGCCCCCGCACGACGGGAAGCCGCCGCACGGCGACCGCCCTGCGGGGCCGACGGCTCGCTCATGCGATCATACGGGCGGCTCTCGATGGGCCGGTGCGCAACCGACCGGTCCGGCGGCCGAGCGATCGCGCCGACGAGCCGTGGGACGTCAGCGGATGACAGAGAGCGGGAGTGCGGCGTGAGCGGGGCTGGGGGGCGAGGCGGGTCGTCCGCGTCCGAAGACGAGTGGGAGCGGTTCCTCCGTGAATCGATGGCGGGCTCTGCCGGAGCCCCCGTGGAGCCGTCGGCGCGCGCCCGCGCGGTGGAGCGGCGGCTGCGCGAGAGTCCCGGGCCGCCGGACGGCTGGCGGACATACTCACCGGCCCGGCCCCGGCGCAGGACCGGCTGGTACATGACCGGGCTGGCGGCGGCCGTGGCCCTCCTGGCCGTGGCGCTCTTCCCGCAGCAGGTCGTCGGCTGGTTCGAGGGTGACGACAGCGGGCAGGACGCGGCGCCGTCGGCCGCCGAGTCACTACGCCCGCGCGAGGCGCCCGACGCCGAGCCGAGGCTGCGCCCGACCGTCTCGGAGCCCTTCCGGGGCTCGCCAGCCGCCCACTGGGCCGACGGAGCGGCGGGTATCACGGTGCCGCCTGCCAAGGCCACCGGCTGGATGGAAGCCGCCCAGGTCGAGCGGGCACTGCGGCAGAGCCGGGACTTCCTGGTGGCCTCGGGGCTCGATCCCCGGGTGCTGCGCGGTGAGCGGCCCACGAAGGCGATCGCGCAGGTGAACCCGCACCAGAAGGACGTCCAGGAGTATTTCCGTACGGCCCTGTCGTCGACGGCGCCCACGGAGCGCACCGATCCGCTGCTCCTGTTCAGCCGCTTCCGGCCGGATCAGGCCCGGCTGGTCGGGGACGTGGTCAAGACGCGCGGCCGGCTCACGTACCGGGAGGGCGGGCGGGGGGCGGTCGAGGTGACGGCGGACGTCACCTTCGTCTACCCGGTCGCCCCTGCGGCCGACGGCGGGCGCGATGCCGAGGTCGTCCGTACCATCGTGCGGCGCGAGGTGGTGATGAGCTGGGACGATCCGGCCGAGGTCGTCACGGAGCCGGGCACGATGTCCCTTCTCTCGTACACGCTCCACATGACCAACGGCGGCTGCTCCGGCCCGACCGGCTACTTCGTGCCGCCCTTCGGCACGGCCGCCGGGCAGCCCGCCACCCAAGATCGCCGGGTCGACCCGTACGACCGCAGCGAGCCGATCGACACGGGCGACGACACGGCCATGGGCAAAGGCTGTGCGACCGCCGACCGCTCCTGACGCCCCTTGCGGCAGGCGACACCCCGTCGTCGGGGTGCCGGTTACGGGCGAACGCCGATGTCCGCCGCGCTCGGGGAGCCCACGGCCGGTCCTCCGCACGGTAGGTCAGGGGCGGAAGAACCCGCCCACGCCGGTCCGACGGGGCCCCGCGCCCTCGCAGGCCGCCGGCGCCGTCCGGCAGGGCCCTGCTGGAGCCTGCCGTCGACCGTCGCAGCCGAAGCCGGGAGACCCCGGGCTCAGGGGGTCGCCGCCGATACGACGTAGACGACCGGACTGGCCGGGTCCGTCATGTTGACCGTGATGTCCTGGGTGGGACGGGGTTTCTCGTTGCGGTGCGTGGTGCCGGCCCAGTGCTGGTCCGGGCCGAAGTACCAGCCGGTGATCTTGACGTCCCGCTCCCCGATGGAGACCCGGCCGGGTTCCAGGGCCGCGCGTCCGGTGCCCACGCCGGTCAGGAAGCGATCGAGGCCGGCGGAGGTCGTGCGGAACTTCGCGTACATCCGGCTGGCCTTCCAGTTGTTGGTCTCGTAGTACTGGACGCCGGTGGCGTTGCCGGGGATAGGGATCTCGAAGATCCGGCGCTGCATGCGGGAGGGCCAGTCCTCGCGGAGGCCCTGGGCGGCCGCCTCTGCCTCCTTGTCCTTGCCGGAGCGGCGGCTCTGGCCGGCCGAGATCAGCAGGTAGCCCGCCGGGATGCCGATCAGCAGCACGATGATCGTGGCGGTGATGAACCGCCGTCTGAACACGCGCCAGCGGTCCTCGGGCGGCTTGCCCCCACCGTCGCCGGAGGGCTCCGACTGGTGCTGCACCACGGGGTGCTCGGCTTCGGTCATGATCAGGTGACCCTTCAGGTGCTGCGGTCATGGCGTACGGGGAGGGACGCCGGGCGGGCGACCGGGTTTCAGTCGATGACGCGGGCTGACCGCGTGTTGCGCAGCGTGCTCGCCGCCTGGTCGTAGATCTGGGCGTACCGCTCGTACCGCTCGACGCGCCGCCTGTTGGCCCGGCGGAACCGGCGCGCGACCAGCCGGGCCAGGTCCGCGGCGCCGACCATACCCGCCTCCGGGCCGAGCTGCGCCTTCGCGATCCTGGCCTCCGGGCGGTAGCCGCGGCCGGTGAGGTGGCGCTTGAAGGCGTCCCGTGCAGGGCCGATGAGGAGGTCGTCGGCGGCGCTGACGCCGCCTCCGATGACGAAGCAGGACGGGTCGAGCGCGGCGGCCAGGTTGGCGATGCCGACACCGAGCCACTGGCCGATGTCCTGGAGCAGCTCGATGCACATCGCGTCGCCCTCACGGGCCAGTTCGGTGATGAGCGGACCGGTGATGTCGGGGATCTGGCCCTTCACCCGGTCCAGCAGGTAGTGGGCGACCGGGGAGTCGGCGGCGGCCAGCTCCCTTGCCTCGCGGACCAGGGCGTTGCCGGAGCTGTACTGCTCCCAGCAGCCGCGGTTGCCGCAGGGGCAGCGGTGGCCGGAGGGGACGACCTGCATGTGGCCGAACTCACCGGCGACGCCGTACTTGCCGCGTTTGACCTGGCCGTCCTCCAGGATCGCGCCGCCGATGCCCGTGCCGAGGGTGATCATGACGAGGTGGTCCTCGCCGCGGCCGGCACCGAAGCGCCACTCCGCCCAGGCCGCCGTGTTGGCGTCGTTGTCGACCATGACGGGGACGACGAGGCGGGAGGCGATGGCGTCGCGCAGGGGCTCGTCGCGCCAGGCGAGGTGCGGGGCGAACAGGACCTTGGAGCGGTCGGCGTCGACCCAGCCCGCCGCGCCGATGCCGACGGCGTGCACGTCGTGCCGGTCGGAGAGGTCCAGGACCAGCTCGACGATGGTGTCCTCGACGACCTTGGGGCTCTTGGACTTGTCGGGCGTCTCGGTGCGCAGCTGTTCCAGGATGTTGCCGTCGGCGTCGACGACGCCTGCCATCACCTTGGTGCCGCCGATGTCGATCCCGACGGTGGGGACGCGGGGCGCGGTGAGGTGGGAGCGGCGCTCCTTGGTGCCCACGGTCTTGAGGACGGTGGCGCGGGCGGAGCCGCGGTGGGCGAAGTCGCGGTACGTGCTCATCGTCCCTTGGGGGGATTGGAGGAGCCGGTCGGCAGCGGCGGCCGGCGGCGGACGGCGCCCGCCGCGCTCGATTCTGCCACTGCCGGGCCCCGGGGACCGTTGGGCGGGGTCGGCCGGGCCGGGTCGGGCCCCGGGGCGGGCCCGGGTCAGGGGGCGCCCTCGTCGGCCGGGCGGCCGCCGGGGCGGAGGGGCGCGGGGCCGCGCTCCAGCTCGTGGCTCAGCTCCTCCAGCTCGCTGCCGCCCGCCATCTGCCGGGTCAGCTCGTCCAGCGTGACGTCGTCCTTGGTGTGGCTGCCGGACATCGAGCCGCGCTTGAGCAGGACGAAGCGGTCGCCGACGAGGTAGGCGTGGTGCGGATTGTGCGTGATGAGGACCACGCCGAGGCCGGCGTCGCGGGCGGCCGCCACGTACTTGAGGACCACGCCGGACTGCTTGACCCCGAGGGCGGCGGTCGGCTCGTCCAGGACGAGGACCTTCGCGCCGAAGTGGACGGCGCGGGCGATGGCCACGCACTGGCGCTCTCCGCCGGACAGCGTCCCGATGGGCTGGTCGACGTCGCGCAGGTCGATGCCCATGCGCAGCAGCTCGGCGCGGGTCGTCTCGCGCATCAGCCGGACGTCGAGGCGCTTGAAGGGCCCGACTCCGGTGGTCGGTTCGGAGCCGAGGAAGAAGTTCCGCCACACCGGCATGAGCGGGACGACGGCGAGGTCCTGGTAGACGGTGGCGATGCCCCGGTCCAGGGCGTCGCGCGGGTTGGCGAGCGAGGTCTCCTCCCCCTCGATCAGGAAGCGCCCGGAGTCGTGCCGGTGCAGCCCCGCGATGATCTTGATGAGGGTGGACTTGCCGGCTCCGTTGTCGCCGAGCACGCAGGTGATCTGTCCGGCGTGCACCTCCAGCGAGACGTGTTCCAGGGCCTTGATGTTGCCGTAGTACTTGGCTACGTCGGCCAGCTCGACCAGCGGGCCGGCCGGGACCTCAGGGGTGGCCGTCATGACGTCGCCTCCGCGCGCTTGCGCACCCACGCGTTGAGCAGGGTGGCCAGGAGCAGCATCGCTCCCAGGAAGAACTTGAACCAGTCCGGGTTCCACTCGGCGTACACGATGCCCTTGCTGGTCATGCCGAAGATGATCGCGCCGACCGCGGAGCCGATCGCTGAGCCGTAGCCGCCGGTGATCAGGCAGCCGCCGATGACGGCGGCGATGATGAACGTCAGTTCGTTGCCGACGCCCTCGCCGGACTGGACGACGTCGTAGCTGAACAGCAGGTGCTGACCGGAGACCCAGGCGCCGAAGGCGACGCCCAGGTAGAGCCCGATCTTGGTGCGGACGACCGGGACGCCGACCGCGCGGGCGGCGTCGGCCTCACCGCCGACGGCGAAGATCCAGTTGCCGAAGCGGGTGCGGAGCAGGACCCAGGTGGCGACCGCGACGAGCGCCGCCCACCACAGGATCGTCACCTTGAACTCGACGCCGCCGAGGGTGAGCGTCGAGGCGAACAGCGCGCGGGCCGAGTCGAAGCCCTCCATGTCGCCGATGGCCTTGGTGGAGACGGTTCCGCTGATCAGTTTGGTGAAACCGAGGTTGAGACCGGTCAGCATCAGGAAGGTGCCGAGCGTGATGATGAAACTCGGCAGTCGGGTGCGGGTCAGCATGAAGCCGTTGAACGCACCGATGGCCAGGGTGACCAGCAGTGACACGAAAACGCCCACCCACACGTTGGCCGTCATCTGGTAGCTGAACATCGAGGAGATCAGCGCGGAGCTGGTCACCATCACCCCGGCGGAGAGGTCGAACTCGCCGCCGATCATCAGCAGGGCGACCGGGGCGGCCATGATGCCGAGGGTGGAGGCCGCGTACAGCACGGTGCCGAAGCTGGAGGCCTGAAGGAAGCTGTCGGCGACGATCGCGAAGAAGACGAAGACGGCCGCCGCGCCGACGACCGACCCCAGCTCGGGGCGGCCGAGCAGCTTGCGCAGCGGTGAGGTGCTCACCAGCCGCTCGTCCGCCCGCTCGGGGGCCGCGGTGGCGCCGCTCATCGGGTGCCCCGCCGGGCGTAGTCGGCCAGCGCTTTCGCGTCGTCGGCGGTGATGATCTGCGGACCGGTCAGCACGGGCAGGCCGCCACCGAGGACGTTGCGGTTGTAGCGGTGGAGCCAGAGCAGGTCGACGGCCTCGTAGCCCTGGAGGTAGGGCTGCTGGTCGACGGCGAAGCCGAGCCTCCCGTCCTGGAGGCCGGCGGCGACCTTGGCGTTCAGGTCGAAGGTGTCGATCTCCGCCTTGCTGCCCGCGGTCTGCTTGGCCTGGACTGCGGCGTCCGCGAAGGGGGCGCCGAGGGTGACGACCGCGTCGATGCTCCGGTCCGACTGGAGCTTCGCCTCGATGGAAGCCGTGACGTCGGGCATGTTGGTGCCGTCGACGTAGAGGTTCTGCATCGTGCCGTCGAAGGTCTTCTTCGCCCCGGCGCAGCGCTGCTCGTGGCCCACGTTGCCCTGCTCGTGCAGGATGCAGAGGGCCTTCTCGCGGCCGCGGGCGTCGAGCTCGTCGCCGACCGCCTCGCCGGCGATCGTCTCGTCCTGGCCGATGTGGGCCAGCGCGCCGAACTCCTTGGACTCCGCTGAGCCCGAGTTCACGGTGATGACCGGGATGCCCGCCTTGACGGCCTTGGCGACCACGGCCTTCATCGCGTCCGGCTTGGCGAGCGAGACGATCAGCCCGTCGACCTTCTTGTCGATCGCGGTCTGGACGAGCTGGGCCTGCTGCTGGGCCTCGGCGTCGTGGGAGTAGAGGAAGTTGATGTTGTCCTTGACCGCCGCCTGTTCGGCGCCCTTCTGGACGATGTCCCAGAAGGTGTCGCCGTCGCCCGAGTGGGTCACCATGGCGAAGGTCCAGCGCGGCGTGTCGACCGCGGAGCGCCCCCCGGCCTCGGCGGCCGCGCGCTCCTCCGCCCGCTTGCCGCCGGTGCTGCTGCATCCCGTGAGGGAGGCGCCCAGCACCACTGCCAGCACGGCGCCCATGACGCGTACCCCTGTCCGAACCCTTGCCACGACGCCGTGCCCTTCTACTGCTGCTCGCTGTGCTGCTTGACGGGGCCGAGGAGTGTGGAGTCCCGGCCCGGCTGCCCAAGTATCCCCGAGCCCCGCCCGCCCTCGCCGGGCAGGGCCGAAGCAGGGGCGCGTGCCCCGGTGAGGGGAGTCCTACCCCTGACTCATGTCCATGTCAATGCCCGGCTTCGGCCCCTCCGTGCGCCGTCGGCGCATCAGCCCGTCCGACGGGCTCAGGGGCGTACGAGAAGCTGGAACTCGAAGGCGTACCGACCGGCCCGGTAGACGTGCGAGCCGAATTCGACCGCGCGGCCGGTGTCGTCGTACGTGGTGCGTTCCATCGTCAGCAGCGGGGCGCCCGCGTGCTCCTCCAGGAGCCGCGCCTCGGCCTGGGCGGCGGCGCGCGCGCCGACGGACTGGCGGGCGCTGTGCAGGGTGATGCCCGCGGCCCGCATCAGCCGGTACAGCCCGGTCTCCTCCAGCTCGCCGGTGGGGAGCGGGAGGAGCCCGAGAGGCAGGTGGTTGCGAAGGAGGGCCACCGGTTCGCCGTGCGCGCTGCGCAGCCGCTCGACGGCGTGCACCTCGCTTCCCTCGGGGACGCCGAGGGCCGCGGCGGCCTCGGCGCCGGCCGGTTCCACCGCGTTGCGCAGCACCAGGGTGCCGGGGCGCTGGCCGGCCGTCTCCAGGTCGTCGTAGAGCGAGCTGAGCTCCAGGGGGCGGCGGACCTGGCTGTGGACGACCTGGGTGCCGACGCCCCGGCGGCGCACCATCAGCCCCTTGTCGACCAGGGACTGGATGGCCTGGCGGACGGTGGGCCGGGACAGACCGAGGCGGTGGGCCAGGTCGATCTCGTTGCCGAGCAGAGTGCCGGGGGCCAGGCGCCCCTGTTCGACGGCGGCCTCCAGCTGCCGCGCCAGCTGGAAGTAGAGCGGCACCGGGCTGGTGCGGTCCACGCTCAGCGGCAGCGGCTGATCGTTTCCTCTTTCGGTCACGGGGCGAGCGTAGTTCGCTTGTCCGGACAAAGCCATGGCGTAACGGACGCCGGGCCGCTCTCCCCGCGGGATCACGCGCGGCGCCGCCCTGCCCAGTGGGATGCCGGGCAGGGCGCCGCCATCCTTCTTCGCCACGGCATGCCGCACGAGGCGCGGACGTCATTTGTCAGGACAAACGCTTGACATGACGACCGGGCGAGCACCACCTTGGGGGTCATGCGCATCGGACTGATCGGAACGGGACGGATCGGTACGTTCCACGCGGAGGTGCTGAGCCGCCACCCCGCCGTGGACGGCCTGCTGCTGGCGGACGCGGACCCCGGGCGGGCGGCCGCGGCCGCCGCGCGGACGGGTGGCTCGGCCGTCACCGCGGACGCGCTGTTCACGGGCGAGGCGGCGGGAGGGCCGCCCGACGCCGTGGTGATCTGTTCGGCCACCTCGGCCCACGCGAGCTACATCGCACGCGCCGCCCGCGCCGGGATGCCCGCGTTCTGCGAGAAACCGATCGCCCTGGACCTGCCCGGCACGCTGGCCGCGCTGGCGGAGGTCGAGGCGGCGGGCAGCGTCCTGCAACTGGGATTCATGCGGCGCTTCGACGCCGGGTACGGCCGGGCGAGGACGGCCGTACGGGAGGGCGGGCTCGGGCGGCTGCACACAGTGCGGACCGTCACCTCGGACCCCGCCCCGCCGCCCGCCGCCTACCTGCCGCTCTCCGGCGGGCTGTACCGCGACTGCCTCGTCCACGACTTCGACGCCCTGCGCTGGGTGACGGGCCGCGAGGTCACCGAGGTCTACGCCACCGGCTCGGACGCAGGGCCCGCGATATTCCGGGAGGCGGGCGACGTGGCCACCGCCGCCGCCCTGCTCACCCTGGACGACGGGACTCTCGCCACCGCGACCGCGACCCGGTGCAACGGCGCGGGGTACGACGTGCGGATGGAGCTGGCGGGGGAGCTGGGCCAGATCGCCGTCGGCCTCGACGACCGTACGCCGCTCACCTCGGCCGAGCCGGCGGGCCCCGGCGCACCGGCGAAGCCCTGGCCTGGCTTTCTGGAGCGGTTCGCTCCGGCGTACGAGGCGGAGGTGGACGCCTTCCTGCGCGTCGCCCGCGGCGAGCTGGCCAATCCGTGCGACGGGCGGGAGGCCCTGCACGCCCTGCGGATCGCCGAGGCCTGCGAGGTGTCGCGCCGCGAACGCCGGCCGGTCGCGCTGGCCGAGGTCCCCTGCGGCTGATCCGGGCCCGGGCGCCCCTCATGGCGGCCGGCCCCTCCACCGTTCCGTGCCCGCCCCCGTCAGCGCAGGCAGCCCCCGCCCTCCTGGTCCGTGTCGAGCAGGCCCGCGTCGTGCACCAACAGGGCGATCTGCACCCGGTTGTCGAGCCCGAGCTTGGCGAGAATCCGCGAGACGTGGGTCTTGACCGTGGCCACGCTCAAGTACAGCGAGCCGGCGATCTGCGCGTTGGACGCCCCTCGTCCGACGGCGACGGCGACCTCCTGCTCCCGTTCGGCGAGTTCACCGAACCGCGTGCGTGCGCGTTCGGCGCGGCCGGCCCGGTCGTCCCGCCCACCTCCCGCGGCCCTGTCCATCAGCTGCCGGGTGACGGCGGGCGAGAGGACCGGATCGCCTGCGGCGACCCGACGGACCGACTCGACGATCCGGGCCGGTGGCGTGTCCTTCAGGACGAAACCGGCGGCTCCGGCGCGGATGGCCCGGAGCACGTGCTCGTCGGCGTGGAAGGTGGTCAGGACGATGACTTCGGGGGCCGCCGGGCGGCTGCGCAGACGTTCTGTCGCGGTGAGCCCGTCCATGCCCGGCATCCGGAGGTCCATCAGGACGACATCGGGTCGCAGCCGTTCGACGAGCTCCGCGACCTCGTGGCCGTCCGCGCCCTCCCCCACGATGTCGATGCCGTCGTCCCCGCCCAGCATCAGCGTCAGTCCGGCCCGGACCAACGGGTCGTCGTCGACGATCAACAGCCGCACGGGCCGGCCGGCCGGGGGCGGGGAGGGTGCCGGGGGCGCCGGAGACGGCGGAGTGCTCATGACAGCCACCGTAGCCAGCCGGCCGGAGGGGCGCGTACGGCGGGCCTGACCGGTCGAGGCCGCCCACGGGGGGCCGCGTGCGATGCACACGCACGGCGGCGTGTCCGGGGGCGGGCCTCGTGCGGCGGAGAGGGCGGGCGGTGGGCGGCGGTCATGTCGCCCCGTTCCCCGGGCGCCCTCCGGCGGACGCCCGCGCCGTACGTCACGCGGGGGGCCACGGCAGCCGGGCCCGGAGCGCGAAGCCGCCGCCGTCCGTCGGGCCGTGGTCCAGCTCGCCCCCGGCGAGCGTGGCGCGCTCGGTGAGGCCGATGAGCCCCTGGCCCGAGCCGGGGACGCGCTCGAAGGGCTCGGTCGGGGCCGGGTTGCGGACCTCGATGCCGAGCCCGCGGCCGGGGCCGCCGGTCACGAGGACGGTGACCTCGGCGCCGGGGGCGTGCTTGCGGGCGTTGGTCAGTCCCTCCTGGGCGATGCGGTAGACCGTGCGGCCGGTCGCGGCGGGGGCGTCCCCGGGGGCGGCGACCCGGTTGTCGACCACGACCCGCATGCCGGCGAGCCGCGACTCGGCGATGAGGTCGCCCAGGGTGGCGAGGGTGGGCTGCGGCCGCTCCCCCTCGCCGGAGTCCCCGGGGCCCCGCAGGACGCCGATGATCTCGCGGAGGTCCTGAAGCGCCTCGTGGGCACTGTCCCGGATGACCCCGGCGGCCCGGGCGACCTCCGCCGCGGGGGCGTCGGGCCGGAATTCCAGAGCCCCGGCGTGCACGCTGAGCAGTGTCAAGCGGTGGGCCAGGACGTCGTGCATCTCGCGGGCGATGGCCTCACGGGCCAGGCGCTGGGCCCCTTCGGCGCGGAGTTCCGCCTCGGCCTCGGCCCGGCGGGCGCGCTCGCGGAGGCTGACGACGAGCTGTCGCCGCGACCGTACGGCCATGCCCCAGCTGAGCGCCAGCAGGACGAGCAGGAGCCCGATGACGGTCGAGGCCATCAAGCTGGTCCCGGGGTCGGGGCGCAGGGAGGGCTGGAGGGGCGTGACGATCAGTGCGGCCGCCCCGACGATCGCGACGGGCTTGAAGGGGCGGTGCACGGCCAGGCTGAACAGGGCGACCATCAGGGCGCCGGCCGCGACGGGCTCCACGACGCATACCGCGGTCAGGGCCGCCGCGAGTCCGACGGGCCACCGTCGCCGGAGCCAGAGCGCACAGCAGGCCGCCGCGCCGGCCACCGAGTCGACGAAGACGACCGCGTCCGGGGTGGTCGGGTCGGCGTCGATGGCGGCGACGGTCAGCATGCCGGCGAACGCGGCGCAGAGGAAGGCCGCGATGTCCACGGCCCAGTCCCGCACGGTCCGCCGCGACCTGGCCCGGTCGCCCGGCAGCTCGGCCCCGGCCATCGCCGAGGGGAGGAGCCAGCGGTACTCGGTGGGCGTCATGTCGGCAAAGTTACGCAGCCGGTCGGCCCGGAGCCGCTCCGAGCGGCACGGGTGCGACCAAAGTCGCACGACCTGGCTGCTTTGGTCGCGGCGGACGGGGACCGGTGGGCGATGCGGAGGGCGCGGGTCGGGCGGGAGGGTCGGTCCATGAAGAGTAGCGTCGAGACGATCGGGTTCCTCGTCTTCCTCCAGGGCGTCGGCGGCCTGCTGTACGAGTGGACCGGTTGGTTCCGGCTGTGGACGGTGGTGCGGCACGTCGGCTTCCTCAGCGACCGCGGGCTGTTCGTCCACATCGTGCTGCTCGTGACAGGGGTGGCCGTGATGATCGCCGCGGACGCGGTCAAGACCTGACCGCGGCGGCCCGGCTCACGCCCCGGCACGCTCCCGGTCGGCGCCGCGCCGGCCCCAGGCGGTGCCCGCCAGGACAAGGACCGCCCCGGCCGCACCGAGCGCCCCGAGCCGTTCCCCGCCGAGGCTGATGCCGACGGCCGCGGCCCACAGTGGTTCCGTACCGAGCAGCAGGCTGACCCGGGACGGCGAGGTGCGGCGGACGGACCACATCTGCACGAAGAACGCGAACAGCGTGCAGAACACCGAGAGGAAGACCAGGCCCGCCCATTCCCGGGCGCCGAAGTCCGCCGCCGCGCTCCACGGCGAGGCGCCGGTTCCGGGAACGGCGGCGAGAACGGCGAAGACGGCGACCGCGCTGCCGAGCTGGACCGTGGTCAGGGACAGCGAGTCGGCGTCCTGGACCGCCTTGATCCTGGCCATGGCCAGGACGTGGACGGTCCGGGCGAGGGCCGCGAGAAGCATCAGGAGGTCACCGCCGGAGGGGCTGGTGAACCCGCCGCCCTGGGTCAGCAGGACCACACCGGTGACGGAGAGCCCGGCCGCGGCGACGCATCCGGCCGACGGGCGGACGCGGGTCACGGCGGCCTCTGCCAGGGGCGTGAAGATCATCGTCAGGCTGATGATCAGCCCGGCGTTGGTGGCGGAGGTGTGCACCACCCCGTACGTCTCCAGCAGGAAGATCCCGCTCAGCACCAGGCCCAGCAGCCCGGCCCCCCGCCACTGCGCGCCGGTCAGCGCCCGCAGCCTGCGCCACCCGGTCACCACGAGCACCGGCAGCACGATCGCGAACCGCAGGACGAGCACGGCGATGACGGTGTGGGCGGTGGTGATGCCCTTGGCCGCCAGGTAGCTGGCGCCCCAGACGACGGCCACCGCCAGCACGGGCAGATCGGTCGCCCAGGCGCGGCGTGGGGGTGCGAGGGCGGGCGCGGCGACGACGGACACCTGGTTCTCCTGGATCTCCACGGACCGTGTTGTGGAGACCTCACCGGCTCGCACGCGGAGCGATCACGCTACCCGCCGGGCCCCCGGGAAAGGAACACCCGTCTCGACGGTCGGATGGACCCGCAGCATCACCCGTGGTCAGGGACGGTCGAGGCGATCCGGCAGGCAGCGAGGGGCCGGTCGGCCGCGACAGAACTCCCTGGACTGACATCCCGGTACCCCTGAGGCACGGAGTGGTCACTTTCGTCGGCAAGGGCGCACGGGCGGGTCGTGCGCGGGAACCAGACCCGGCAGTTGGTCGTGGGGCAGGCGGGTCGGCCGACCACGCCGCCGCCTGGCGGGGGCCGCGTCGAGCTGCCGCGCCACGGCCGCGCCTCTACGCTGGCCGGGACGGGGACAGCGACGGGAAGGACGGGGCGGACCATGCCCGGCACACCGGTACACGCGCTCAACGACGGCACCGCGCTCCCGGCGGTGGGGCTCGGCACCTACCCGATGGACGACGCCGCAGCGGAGGAGGCCGTCGCCGGGGCCCTGGAACTCGGCTACCGGCTGGTCGACACCGCCGTCAACTACGGCAACGAGACCGGCGTCGGCCGGGGCATCGCCCGCAGCGGCGTCCCGCGCGAGGAGGTCCTCGTCACCACGAAGGCGCCCGGCCGGCACCAGGGGTACGAGGAGACGCTCGCCTCGTTCGAGCAGTCGCGGGCCCGTCTGGGCGTCGAGTACGTCGACCTGTACCTGATCCACTGGCCGCTGCCCCGCGTCGACCGGTACACGGAGACCTGGAAGGCGATGATCAAACTGCGTGAGGACGGCCTGGTCCGCTCCATCGGCGTCTCCAACTTCACCGCCGGACACCTGGAGCGGCTGGAGAGGGAGACCGGCGTGCTGCCCTCGGTGAACCAGGTCGAGATGCATCCGCTGCTCCCCCAGGAGGAGCTGCGGGCGGTTCACGCGTCGAAGGGCATCGTCACGGAGAGCTGGAGCCCGCTCGCCCGCGGCCGCGAGGTGCTGGAGGACCCCTCGACGGTGGCCGTCGCGAGGGACCACGGGGTGGCCCCCGGCCAGGTGGTCCTGCGCTGGCACACCCAGCTGGGCGCGGTGCCGATCCCGAAGTCGGCCGATCCGGGGCGCCGGCGCGAGAACCTCGATCTGTTCGGGTTCGAGCTGACGGCTCAGGAGATGGCGACGATCACGTCCGGGGCGCGACGGCGCTTCGGCGGCGACCCGGAGACGCACGAGGAGTTCTGAACGCCCTGCCCGGCGCGGCCAGCGGTCACCGGTTGCGCGGAGTGACCTCCGCCATCCGGGACCAGCCCTCGCCCTCCGCCTCGACGTTGATGATCTCGGGGACCTCGGCCACCAGCTCCGACATCGTCTCGATGGCCGCGCGGAAGTGGCCGGAGTTGACGTGCGCCTCCCCCGCCTCCGCGTCGGCGAACGCCTCCAGCAGCACGAACTCGTCCGGGTTCTCCACGCTGCGGGACCAGTCGAAGAAGAGGTTGCCGGGCTCGGCGCGGGTGGCGGCGGTGAAGTCCGCCAGTGCGGGGAGCCAGTTGTCACGCTCGGCGGGCAGGGCGGTGAACTTGACGGCGATGAAGATCATGGGGGCTCCTGGTCGGTAGGTCGGGCAGTGCGGCGCCGCGCCTGCGAGCGCTCGCCGCACCCCGACCAGGGTGACATGCCCTCACTCGACCGGGCCGGCCCGGCACACCGTGGCGCCGGGCGGCCCGCACCGGGTGGGCCTCGCCCTCTTCGGCCCCGCAGCGCCCGGTCCCGGCCCGGACGGCGTCACCGGTGCGGCGCGGCCGCACGGTGCCGCCCGTCACGGCCGGGCGTCCCTTTCGAGGAGGCGGCCGGCGGGTTCGGCCAGGACGCCGTCCGCGGCGATGCGGACGCCGCGCAGCCAACTGGAGCGGACCACGCCGTGCAGGGTCTTCCCGGCGTAGGCGGTGACCTGGTTGCGGTGGAAGAGCTCGGCGGGGTCGACGGTGAAGACGGCCTCGGGCGCGAGGACCGCGAAGTCGGCGTCCCGGCCGGCCTCGATGGCCCCCTTGCGGGAGAGCCCGGCCAGCTCCGCCGGGGCCGCGGACATCCAGCGGGCCACGTCGTCCAGCGAGTGGCCGCGCCTGCGGGCCTCGGTCCAGATGGCGGGCAGGCCGAGCTGGAGGGAGGAGATTCCACCCCAGGCAGAGGCGAAGTCCGGGGTCTTCAGGTCCGTGGTACAGGGCGAGTGGTCGGAGACGATCGCGTCGATGGTGCCGTCGGCGAGCCCGGCCCACAGGGCGTCCTGGTTGGCGGCCTCACGGATGGGCGGGCAGCACTTGAACTCGGTCGCCCCGTCCGGCACCTCCTCCGCGGTGAGGGTGAGGAAGTGCGGGCAGGACTCGACCGTGACGCGGACGCCCTCACGCCGGGCGGCGGCGATCAGCGGCAGGGCGTCGCCGGAGGACAGGTGCAGGACGTGGACTCGCGCGTCGAGCCGCTTGGCGTGCGCGATGAGGCCCTCGATCGCGGTGTTCTCGGCGTCGCGGGGGCGGGAGGCGAGGAAGTCCGCGTAGGCGGGGCCGGGGCGCTGCGGGGCCTCGGCCAGGTGGTGCGGGTCCTCGGCGTGCACGATGAGCAGCCCGCCGAAGCCGGCGATCTCCGCCATCGCGCGGGCCAGCTGCTCCTGGTCCAGCTCCGGGAACTCCTCGACGCCCGAGGGCGACAGGAAGCACTTGAAGCCGAAGACGCCGGCCTCGTGCAGCGGGCGCAGGTCCTTGGTGTTGGAAGGGATCGCGCCGCCCCAGAAGCCCGTGTCGACGTGCGCCTTGGGGGCCGCGACCTGCTGCTTGATCCGCAGGTGCTCGACGGTGGTGGTCGGCGGGAGGGAGTTGAGCGGCATGTCCAGAAGCGTGGTGATGCCGCCCGCCGCCGCCGCCCGGGTGGCCGTGAAGAAGCCTTCCCACTCGGTGCGTCCGGGGTCGTTCACATGGACGTGGGTGTCGACGAGGCC
Organism: Streptomyces pratensis; assembly: GCF_037137275.1. Classification (GTDB taxonomy): domain Bacteria; phylum Actinomycetota; class Actinomycetes; order Streptomycetales; family Streptomycetaceae; genus Streptomyces; species Streptomyces pratensis_B. The sequence continues at coordinate 84,262 of NZ_JBBBEN010000092.1, forward strand.
GGGCAGCAGGACGTCGTCGCCGAGCTCCTCCAGCCGGGCGCCCGGGGGCACGGCGGTGTCGTACGGCAGGACCGCGTCGATGGTCCCGCCCGCGACGGCGACCGTCGCGGGGCGGGTGCCCTCGGGGGTGACGACGCGCGACGAGCGCAGTAGCAGGTTCACGTCCGTACCGGACACCTGTTGCTCCTTCCCTCCAGGAATTCAACGAACTGTTGAAGTTTCGGTGGAGTCTTCACCCGGGAGGACCCACCGTCAACCCCCGCCGCCACCCCCTCGAAGCCCGCCGGGCCGCTCCCCGGACCTGTCGGACCCCAGCACGGGCCTATGGGAGAATTCCACAAAGTAAAATACATATTCCGAACAACGGAACGTAGCATGGGCCAGAACACGCAGCGCCGAACCGCCCGACGGATCGTCTGCACCCGGACAAAACAGGCCCTGACCGGCACGGACGCCGACCGGTCGGCGGTGGGCCGATCGAGGACCGCCCGGTAGGCTGCTGACTTGCCTTCCGCTTCGAAAGGACCGTTGACGTGCCGCCGTCCCACGCCAGCACAGCCGACTCCAAGCCCTCCGGTGCCAGCGGCGGGGTGCAGTCCCTCGAGCGTGCCTTCGATCTGCTGGAGCGGATGGCCGACGCCGGGGGCGAGGTGGGGCTGAGCGAGCTCTCCGCGAGCAGCGGGCTGCCCCTGCCCACCATTCACCGGCTGATGCGCACCCTGGTCGTCTGCGGCTACGTCCGCCAGCAGCCCAACCGCCGTTACGCACTCGGCCCCCGGCTGATCCGGCTCGGCGAGTCCGCCTCCCGGCTGCTGGGCACCTGGGCACGCCCCTACCTCCAGCGCCTGGTGGAGGAGACCGGTGAGACGGCGAACATGGCGTTGCTGGACGGGGACGAGATCGTGTACGTCGCCCAGGTGCCCTCCAAACACTCGATGCGCATGTTCACCGAGGTCGGCCGTCGGGTGCTCCCCCACTCCACCGGCGTGGGCAAGGCGCTGCTCGCCGACACCCCCGCCGACGAGGTCCGCGCGCTCCTGACGCGTACCGGCATGCCGGCCGCGACGGAGAAGACCATCACCACGCCGGAGGGCTTCCTCGAGGCTCTGGAGCAGGTGCGGGGGGCCGGGTACGCGGTGGACGACAGCGAGCAGGAGATCGGGGTGCGCTGCCTGGCGGTCTCCGTGCCGAACAGCCCCACCTCGGCCGCGATCTCCATCTCGGGCCCGGCGGGACGGGTGACGGAGGCGGCGACGGAGCGGATCGTGCCGATTCTCCAGCAGGTCGCGCAGGAGCTGTCGGGCGCGCTGACGAGCAGCGGCCCGACCGGCTGAGCCCGGCCGGCCGGGAGGCCTACCGCCTTTGGCCCCTGGGCCCCGGCCTCTTGCCCTCCCGGCCTCCTGGCCCAGCTCAGGGCGCCGCCGGGGCCCCCGCCAGCCGCCCGTCGTCCATCCGCACCGTCCGGTCCACCCGGTCCAGGTGCGTGAGGTCGTGCGTGACCAGAACCGTGGCGGTGGCGCGCTGCCGGGTCAGGGAGACCAGCAGATCGAGCACGGCCGCGCCCCGCTCGTGGTCGAGCGCGCTGGTCGGTTCGTCGACGAGGAGCACCTTGGGCTCGTTCATCAGAGCCCGCGCGATGGTGATCCGCTGGCGCTGGCCGCCCGACAGCTGGTGCGGCCGCCGGTCAGCGCGGTCCGCGAGTCCGACCGCGTCCAGCAGCTCCAGGGCCTGGCGGCGGGCCCCTCTGGCGGAGCCGCCCGACAGGTGCCGCATCACCTGGAGCTGCTCGGCCGCGGTGAGCGAGGGCAGCAGGTTGGGCTGTTGGAAGACGATGCCGATGTGCTCCCGGCGCAGCGCCGCCCGCCCCGCCCGACCCAGATCCGCGGTCCGGGTACCGGCCACGACGACCTCTCCGGAATCCGGGGTGACCAGGGTGGCGGCCGCCGCGAGGAGGCTGGACTTGCCCGAGCCGGAGCGCCCGACGACGGCGGTGAGCGTGCCGGCGGGCACGTCCAGCGATACGCGGTCCAGAGCGGTGAGCCGGCCCTCGCCGTCCGGGTAGGTGAGGGTGACGTCGGTCAGGGTGAGTGTCATCGGGCACTCCCGAGTGCGGTGAGCGGGTCGACGGCGGTGATGCGTCGGACGGACAGGGCCGCGCCGAGGATGCCGAGGGCGATCATGACGGCAGCCGGGACGAGGACGGTGGGCGCGTCCAGGACGAACGGCGCCGCACCCCCGCCGATCAAGGCCCCGGCGCCGACGGCGAGGGCGGCGCCCAGCCCCGTACCGAGGGCGAGCACCACCACGGCCTGCCCGAGGGCGTCGCGCAGCAGGTACGGCGTCGACGCGCCGAGCGCCTTCAGCACGGCGACGTCGCCGCTGCGCTGAATCGTCCAGACGGTGAAGAACGCGCCGATGACGAGCGCGGAGATGGCGAACAGGAAGCCGCGCATCAGTTGCAGCGAGCCGTTCTCCGCCTGGTAGGAGCCGATCGCGGTGAGGGCGTCGTCCAGGGCCAGTGTGCGGGTGCCCGCCGCCTCGTCCCCGGCCACGAGATCGGCGCCGCCGGTGGTGGTCAGGGCGATCACGGTCGCCGCTTCCCCTGGCCCCGCGCCGCCCTGGCCGACGTGCTGCCAGTCGTCGAGGGTGGTCCAGACGACAGGCGTGTGACTGTAGGAAGCGTCCCCCGCCACGGCGGCGACCTCGCGCTCCGCCCGGCCGAGCGCGACGCGGTCGCCGGCGGCGACGCCGAGCTCCTTCGCCGCCTGCTCGGAGAGCACCACCTGGCCGGGGGCGAGCCCGGCCGCCCCCCGGCCGCCCGGGGCGAGTGTGCCGTCCGGCTCGACACCGAAGGCGGACACCGCGGCCGTCCGGTCGCCTGCGGCGGTCACGTTCAGGGTCCGGATGCCGAGCGGCTGCGCGGCCTCGATTCCGGGCCGCGCGCCCCAGGCCCGCCAGGCGTCCTCGCGGACCGTCGAGTCGGCGAACGACACCGCCTGCCCGTCCGGTGGGGCGGCGAAGGCGATATGGTCCGCGTCCAGCCCGATGACGGCCGAGGTGTTCTCCCGCGCCAGGCCGGCCGTCAGACCGGACAACAAGCCCACGAGCAGCGTGATCAGCACCACGACGGACCCCATGAGGGCGAACCGGCCCCTGGCGGACCGAAGGTCTCTCCATGCGACGAACATGGTCCCAGCGTGGCCCGGCCCGGGAGCGGGAACATCGCGCGGCGGACGGGCCCGACATCAACCCTTCGGTTGACCGTGCCCGGGAAGGCCGCCGCTACGCTGGACGGACAATGGATTCGCCATCGCACACCCACGTCACCGTCGCCCTGCGGCTCTGCCTGCACGGGCTGTTGACAGGGCTGTTGGCGCTCGCCGCCCTGCGCGCCCTGGGCCAGGGCGCACCCCACGCCGGAGCGATTGTGGCGCTGGCGGCGCTGATGGCGGGGGTGTACGCGGCGGGGGTGTACGCCGGGTCCCGGCGGCCGGAAGCCAGGGCCGGCCGGCGTCCGGCGCCGGCCCTGTCCGGAGGCGCGGACGGGGCCGCCCCGCCGCTCGGCCGGGCGGGCGGCGGCAAGGGCGAGACCACCCCGGCCCGGCCGGCGGGCGGCGAGGCGGACGCCGCCCCTGGGAGGAGCCAGGGCCGGGCGCTCGCCGGGCTCGCGCCGCGCCTCGGGAGCCGGGCCGGGGCGCTGTGGCTGGCCGGCCTCTGCTCGGTGTGGGGCGCGCTGCTCGTACTCTCGCCGGACGCCCTGTGGGCGGCCTTCCCGCTCTACTTCCTCCAGCTCCACCTGCTGCCGGCACGCTGGGCCCTGCCCACCGTGGCGGTCACCGCGGCCGCCGCGATCACCAGCTTCGTCGTGCACCGGCAGGAGATCGCGCCCGGTGCGGTCATCGGGCCACTGCTCGGCGCGGCGGTCGCCGTGGCCACGGTCCTCGGGTACGACGCGCTGTCCCGCGAGAGCGAGCGGCGGCGCGCGCTGATCGTGGAGTTGGTCGCCACCCGGGCGGAGCTGGCCGCCGCGGAGCGTACGGCGGGCGCCCTCGCCGAGCGGGAGCGCCTGGCGCGGGAGATCCACGACACCCTCGCCCAGGGGTTGTCCAGCATCCAGTTGCTGCTGCGCGCCGCCGAGCGCTCGCTGCCCGAAGGGGACCCGGCCACGGGACACGTCCGGGCCGCCCGCGAGGCCGCGCAGGCGAATCTGGCCGAGGCCCGTTCCTTCGTGCGCGCCCTGGCCCCGCCGGATCTGGAAGACGGTTCGCTGGCCGCCGCGCTGGAGCGGCTCTGCGCCAGGACGAGCGCGCCGGGGCTCGCCGTGCGGTTCGCGGTCAGCGGCGTCCCAGTGGAGCTGCCGACCCCCTACGAGGTGGCGTTGTTGCGGACGGCCCAGTCGGCCCTGGCCAACACGGAGCGCCATGCGCGGGCCGGTCGGGTGGAGGTCACCCTCAGCTTCATGGACACCGCGGTGGCGTTGGACGTCGTGGACGACGGACGGGGCTTCGATCCGGCGCGGGCTCCCGGGGCCGGACGCGGCGACGGGGGTTTCGGACTGCCGGCCATGCGCTCCCGGGCCGGGGCGCTCGGCGGGGTGCTGAGCGTCGAGTCGGCGCCGGGCCAGGGCACGGCCGTGGCCGTCACTCTGCCCCTGCCCGCCGCGGATCGGGAGAGCGCCGCGTGAGCGGGGACACCGTCCGGCTGCTGCTCGCCGACGACCACCCGGTCGTCCGGGCGGGGCTGCGCGCGGTGCTGGACACCGAACCGGGCTTCCAGGTGGTCGGCGAAGCCGCGACCGCGGAGGAGGCGGTGGCCCTGGCGGCGGCGGGTGGCGTCGACGTCGTCCTGATGGACCTCCAGTTCGGCGCGGGGATGCACGGCTCCGAGGCCACGGCGGCGATCTCGGCGGGGCCGGACGCTCCCCGGGTGCTGATCCTCACCACGTACGACTCCGACGCGGACATCCTGGCGGCCGTCGAGGCGGGGGCGAGCGGTTATCTGCTCAAGGACGCGCCGCCACAGGAGCTGGCGGCGGCGGTGCGCACGGCGGCGGCGGGCCACTCAGCGCTCGCGCCCTCGGTGGCGCACCGGCTGATGGACCGGATGCGCACCCCGGCAGAGGCGTTGACCAGGCGGGAGCTGGAGGTGCTCCAGCTGGTCGGGGAGGGCCTGTCGAACCTCCACATCAGCAAGAGGCTGTTCCTGAGCCAGGCCACGGTCAAGTCCCACCTGGTGCACATCTACGCGAAGCTGGGCGTCGACTCGCGTACGTCGGCGGTCGCGGCGGCCACGGCGCGCAGGCTCATCCGCCGCTGACGCGGCCCACCCGGGCCGCGTCCGCCGGATCACCCGCGCGGCGGCTCCCCGAAGAGGTCGACCGCGTTGCGCACCTCGCGCAGGGCGGCGGCCAGAGCGCTGACCGAACCGATCGCCCCGGCGATCAGCAGCAGTGAGCGGCGCAGCCGGGGGATCTCGGGCACACCGCCGAGGGCCATGGCGTCCAGCGCGGCCAGCTCGTCCTCGGCGATCGGCCGGTCCGGGAAATCGGCGGGATGGGCGGCCAGTTCCCGGCGGAGCCGGGAGACGGCCGTGCGCAGCCCGGCCACTCTCGGGTCCTCGCCGCTGCCGGTGACCCGCTTCTGTCCCACGCTTCGCAACACAGCACTCCCCCTCGCACACCGTTGTGCCGCTGTCCCTCCCCGCACCGGGTCCGTGGCCAAGTCCCCGGGCTCGCAGGCAAGTTAACGTCATAACAGGCAGTGCGCGCCACTCCACGGACAGAAATCGGGGTGACCCCTGCGGGTGACATGGATGTCGCGTGTGCGAACGGCCAGGTGGTATCCAGACCCCATGACTGAGGACATGACCGCCGACACGAGGAACCCCGAGGTCGCGGGGGTGCTGCTGGCCGCGGGAGGGGGGCGCCGGCTCGGCGGCCGCCCCAAGGCGTTGCTGAAGCACCGGGGCCGCCCGCTCGTCGAGCACGCCGTGCGCTCCCTGCGCGACGGGGGCTGCGGGCCGCTGCACGTGGTGCTGGGCGCGGCGGCCGACGAGGTGTGCGCCCGCGCCGATCTCACGGACTGCGCGGTGACGGTGAACCCCGGCTGGGAGGAGGGCATGGGGTCCTCGCTGCGGCTGGGGCTGGCCGCGCTGACCGGCTCGCACGCCGACGCGGCGCTCGTCCTGCTGGTGGACCAGCCGGGCATCGGCGCGGAAGCGGTGGCCCGGGTGCGTTCGGCGCACCGATCCCGGACGGACCTGGTGGCGGCTTCGTACGGCGGCAGGCGGGGTCACCCCGTGTTGTTCGGGGCGGCCCGCTGGGCGGATGCGGCGGCCGGAGCGGTGGGCGACCAGGGGGCGCGGGCGTATCTGCGGGAGCACCGCGATGCGATCACGCTCGTGGAGTGTTCCGATGTGGCTCAGGCGTACGACATCGACACCGCGCAGGACCTGAGGCGCCTGGAGTGAACGGTGTGCGGCCGCGTCGGCACGCTGCGCCGCCGCCCGCCGTTTCTGTCGACCCGGAGAATCTCGACATCAACAAACCATTGAACTTCCACCATGAGGAAACTACTATCCACTGGTCAGAAGCCCTCTGAACCTCAGGCGGCATCCACGGCCGTATCTCGGAGCCATGGCACGCCGTGCCGTGTCAGGCGTCCCGGCGGCCCTGCGACGCCGCCGCCCGCTGAAGGAGTGACAGCTCATGTCCGCACCAGCGCCGTCCACGCTGGCCATCGTCGATGCCGAGCCCCTGCCCCGGCAGGAAGAGGTCCTGACCGACGCGGCCCTCGCGTTCGTGGCCGAGCTGCACCGGCAGTTCACCCCGCGCCGCAATGAGCTGCTCGCCCGGCGCGGTGAGCGCCGCGCCGAGATCGCCCGCACCTCCACGCTGGACTTCCTGCCCGAGACGGCGGCGATCCGCGCGGACGACTCCTGGAAGGTCGCGCCAGCCCCGGCGGCGCTCGATGACCGCCGGGTGGAGATCACCGGCCCCACCGACCGCAAGATGACCATCAACGCCCTGAACTCGGGCGCCAGGGTCTGGCTCGCCGACTTCGAGGACGCCTCCGCTCCCACCTGGGAGAACGTCGTCCTCGGCCAGCTCAACCTGACCGACGCCTACGAGCGGCGCATCGACTTCACCGACCCGCGCTCCGGCAAGTCGTACGCGCTCAAGGCCGCCGACGAACTCGCCACCGTCGTCATGCGCCCGCGCGGCTGGCACCTGGAGGAGCGCCACCTCCAGGTGGACGGCGCCCCGGTGCCCGGAGCGCTCGTCGATTTCGGCCTCTACTTCTTCCACAACGCCGAGCGTCTGATCGAGCTCGGCAAGGGCCCGTACTTCTACCTGCCGAAGACGGAGTCGCACCTGGAGGCCCGCCTCTGGAACGACGTCTTCGTCTTCGCGCAGGACTACGTCGGCATTCCCCGGGGCACGGTCCGCGCGACGGTCCTCATCGAGACGATCACCGCGGCGTACGAGATGGAGGAGATCCTCTACGAGCTGCGCGACCACGCCTCGGGGCTGAACGCCGGCCGCTGGGACTACCTCTTCTCCATCGTCAAGAACTTCCGTGACGGCGGGTCCAAGTTCGTCCTGCCGGATCGCAACGCGGTGACGATGACCGCCCCGTTCATGCGGGCCTACACCGAACTCCTCGTCCGCACCTGCCACAAGCGGGGCGCGCACGCGATCGGCGGCATGGCGGCGTTCATCCCCTCCCGCCGCGACGCCGAGGTCAACAAGGTCGCCTTCGAGAAGGTCAAGGCCGACAAGGACCGCGAGGCGCACGACGGCTTCGACGGCTCCTGGGTCGCCCACCCCGACCTCGTCCCGATCGCCCTGGCCTCCTTCGACGCGGTCCTGGGCGAGAAGCCCCACCAGAAGGACCGCCTCCGCGAGGACGTCTCGGTCGCGGCGGGAGACCTGATCGCGATCGACACCCTCGACGCCAAACCCACCTACGACGGTCTGCGCAACGCCGTGGCGGTCGGCATCCGCTACATCGAGGCGTGGCTGCGCGGCCTCGGCGCGGTCGCCATCTTCAACCTGATGGAGGACGCGGCCACCGCCGAGATCTCCCGCTCCCAGATCTGGCAGTGGATCAACGCGGACGTGGTGTTCGACAACGGCGAGCACGCCACCGCGGACCTGGCCCGCGCGGTCGCCGCCGAGGAGCTGGCCGCGATCCGCGCGGAGGTCGGCGAGGAGGCCTTCGCCGCCGGGTCGTGGCAGCAGGCCCACGACCTCCTGCTCCAGGTCTCCCTGGACCAGGACTACGCGGACTTCCTGACTCTGCCCGCGTACGAACAGCTGCGCTGACCCGAGCGACGGCGCCGACCGGCGCGAACCGAGCCCCGCCCCCGGCGCCGCACCGCGCCGGGGGCGGAGCCGTGCGTGCGCTCGCCGTCCCCTCCCCGCTGGCCGCTCCTCGGGGCGCGCCTGCAAAACAGCGCCCGCCGGGAGTCAGTCGGCCAGGACGATCGTCGGCTGGGCCGAGAAGTCGCCCCACTTGCCGTCCGGCAGCTTCGCCCGGAGCTTCACCGAGTAGCGGGTGCCGGGCGGGTCGGCCAGATTCAGCCGGTAGGAGGCCCGGCCCTCGGGGGGCGGGCCGCCCCAGACGATGGTGGTGGTCAGCTTGCCGTTCAGGTACAGCTGGTAGGCGGGGATCGCGCCGCCCGTCTCGGGCTGGTCCCAGGACAGGTCGACGGTGAACTCGGCGCCCTCCTTGCCGATGTCGGCGCGCAGGCCGGTGGGAGCGGTGCTCGCGGGGGCGCCGGGGGCCGGTGCGGTGGTGAGATCGACGGCGTTGCTGTCGGGCGAGGACTTGTCGGAGGCGTCCCGGGCGCGCACGGTGAAGGTGTAGACGGTCCCCGGGCGCAGACCTGTCAGCCTCGCCGTGGTCTCGTCGGCCGGAACGCTGTGGATGCGGGAGTCCTCCTGGTAGATGTCGTACGAGGTGACGCCCACGTCGTCCTTGGCCGCGCCCCAGGTGAGGGTGGCCGCGCGGCTTCCGTCGGCAGCGCCTTTCAGCCGCGAGGGGGCGGTGGGCGGCTCGTCGTCGTCGGGCGGGGTGGCCCGGGTGGTGACCGGCACGACGGTGCTGGGCTCGGAGAGGTTTCCCGCGGTGTCCTTGGCCCGGACCGAGAAGGTGTAGTCCGTCGAGGCCTTCAAGCCGCTGACATCGATCATGCGCTTCGTCGCCGGAACGCTCTTGACCTTGGTCTTCTCTCGGTAGACCTCGTATCCGGCGATGGCCTTGTCGTCGGTGGCGGGCTCCCACATGACGTGCACCGAGGTGGAGCTGCTGGCCTGCGCGGTCACGCCCTTCGGGGTGCTGGGGCGCCGGGTGTCGGCGTCGGCCGTGCCGCCGCACGCGGTGAGGGAGGCGAGGAGCAGAGCGGCGGAACAGGCCAACGCGGCAGACATGTGGGGGCGTTGCACGGGAGTGCCTTCCATCCGGACAGCAATGGTCCAGACCTGTATGACATGGCGTGGGGGCTGCCGACAAGAGGCGGGCCGGTAACCTTCCGCTATATGCCGGTGTGTGTCGTCCCTCGGGACGCGGGGCGAGGACCTCTGACGCCGAGGGACCCGTCGGAGCGATGAGTTCCCGGCGGCGCGGGAGTCCGCCCTGTATGGACACAAACAGCACTCGGAAGCCCGCTCCGTCCCCCGTGCTCGACCTGGGGCCGGCCGCCCGGCGCGTCGCGGGCCTGCTCGACGCCGTCGACGACGACCGGCTGGCCGGCCGCACCCCTTGCCCGGACTACGCCGTGCGGGAGCTGCTGGGCCACACGGCCGGGCTGGCCACGGCCTTCCGTGACGCGGCCCGCAAGGATCTCGGGGCGAGCACCGCCGACTCCCCGGACGCCGCACTCCCCGTCCTCGACGACGGCTGGCGCGCGGAACTGCCCCGCCGACTGGAGGAGCTGGCGGCGGCCTGGCGCTCCCCCGCCGCCTGGTCCGGGCCGACCAGAGCGGGCGGGGTGGAGTTGCCCGGCGAGGTGGCCGGGGCCGTCGCGCTGAACGAACTCGTCGTGCACGGCTGGGACCTGGCCCGTGCGACCGGCCAGCCGTACGCGGTCGGCGAGGCCGAGCTGCGGTCGTGCGAGGCCCTGCTGACCGCGGCCGACGACGGCCCGCAGGAGGAGAGCCCCTTCGGCCCGCCGGTCCCGGTCCCCGACGACGCCCCGCTGCTGGACCGGGTGATCGCCCTGAGCGGCCGCCGTCCGGACTGGCGGCCGGAGAGCTGAGCGGCGGGGCCGGGGCGGGCGCGACGCGGGCCGCCCCGGTCCGCTCCCCCACGCCCGGCCGGCCCGGCCCCCCGGCCCCCGCCCCTCGGCCGGAGCGGTCCGCGGCCGTCGTGCGCCTCCGGGCGTCGGCCGAGACCGCCTGCCGCGGGTCCGTATCGGCCTCGGCCTCAGCTGGTGAAGAACTCCGTGATGTGCGCGGCCACCTGGTCGGCCCGGGTCTCGTGCATCCGGTGGCCGCCCGGGACCGTGATCAGTCGGCAGTCCGGGATCAGGGAGGCCGTGTCGGCCTGCCGGTCCTGCGGCATCGTGCTCTCCGGGCCGCCGGTGATGATCATCGTCGGGGCGACGATCTCCCCGAGGCCCTCTGCGGCGTCCGGCCCGGGGTCGGCGAGGTGGGCCCGTACGGCGGGCACCGCGTTCTCGTCGTAGTCCACCGGCCCCTCCGGGCGCCCCGCCGGCCCGGGGTCGCCGGGGAACGGCGCCGGGGTCTCCACCAGCACCAGCCGCTCCACCCGGTCGGAGTGCTCCTGCGCCAGCAGCCGGGCGACGACGCCGCCCATGCCGTGGCCGACGAGACCGACCCGGTCCAGTTCCAGTTCGTCGAGAAAGCCCACGACGTCCTCGACCATCAGCTCCGGACCGTACGCGTCGGGCCAGTCGCTCCCCCCGTGGCCGCGCAGGTCGAGGGCGAAGACCCGCCATTCCCGCCCCAGCAGGAGGGCGGCCGCCTCCCAGTCGGCGGCCGAACCGCCCAGGCCGTGCAGCAGCACGACGGGCGAGCCGTACGAGTCGCCCCAGGTCCGGTACGCGAGGCGCACATCGCCGACATCCACAACTGACTGATCTTCCATGCCCCTGACGCTACAGCCGCCGGGGCCCCGTCGGCCGCCGGGCCCCGGCCTGGCAGGCTGGGCGGGTGAAGCACCTCGCCCGCGCCCTGCGCCCGCCCCTCGCCGCCGCGCTCCTCTCGGCCGCCGCTCTGACCGGCTGCTCCGGGTCCGCCTCCGACGCCCCGGCCGTCTCCCTGGACGACCCGGCGAAGAAGCGGATCGCCCTGCAACTCGTCTCCAGCGCGGAGAACTCCTCCCTGGACTGGGAGGCGCAGTACCCGTACATCGAGGACATCGGGGACGGGCGGGGCTACACGGCGGGCATCATCGGGTTCTGCTCCGGCACCGGGGACATGACCGCGGTGGTGGAGCGGTACGCGAAGGCACGTCCCGGCAACCCGCTGGAGCGGTTCCTGCCGGCGCTGCGGGCGGTGGAGGGCAGCGACGCCCACACGGGGCTCGGCCCACCGTTCGCCCGGGCCTGGGCGAGGGCCGCGAACGATCCGGCCTTCCGGGCGGCGCAGGACGCGGAGCGAGACGCGGGGTACTTCGACCCGGCGGTGCGGCAGGCGAAGAAGGACGGGCTCGGCGCGCTCGGCCAGTTCGTCTACTACGACGCGTATGTGATGCACGGCGCGCAGGACGCCGAGGGCACTCTCGGTTTCCGCACGATACGCCGCCAGGCGCTGGCTGCGGCCCGGACGCCCGCGGGGGGCGGGGACGAGCGGAGGTATCTCGACGCGTTCCTCGACGCCCGGGTCGCCGCGATGGTCCAGGAGCCCGCGCACGCCGACACCAGCCGGGTGGAGACGGCCCAGCGCGTCTTCGTACGGGAGGGGAAGTTCCAACTGGAGACGCCGTTGCGGTGGCGGGTGTACGGCGACGGCTACCGCATCGACGAGGGCTGAGCAGGAGCACTGCCACAGGGCCGTCGCCCGCGTGCGCGGGAGGACCTCGTCCCGGACCCGGAGGCGGCACGCGCCGGTCCGGCCCCGCCCGGATCTCCGGACCGGGACGCGGCCGGCGGCGGCAGGCGGCCCGGATGCGGCGGGCATCCGGGCCGCCGGGGCGCCGGCGGCTCCGGGCGGGCGCGTCGGGCGGTCAGTGGACGCCCACCCCGGCGGCGGCCGGGACCACGTGCTCGCCGTCGCGGCCGCCCGTGCCCTCCCTGTCCTCCGCGTCCGGCCCGCGGCCCAGGTGGTTGAAGGCGAGGTTCAGCACGATCGCCACCACACAGCCGGTGGAGATGCCCGAGTCCAGGACGACCAGCAGGTCCTCGGGGAAGGCGTGGTAGAACTGCGGCGCGGCGATCGGGATCAGGCCGATGCCGACGGCCGCGGCCACGATCAAGGCGTTCTCCCCCTTCTCCAGCGCGGCGGTGGCCAGGGTCTGGATGCCGCTGGCCGCGACCGTCCCGAACAGGACGATGCCCGCGCCGCCGAGCACCGGCAGCGGCACGAGGGCGATCACGGATGCCGCGACCGGGACCAGGCCGAGCACGATGAGGATCACGCCGCCCGCCGCGACGACGAAGCGGCTGCGGATCTTCGTCATGGCGACGAGGCCGACGTTCTGGGCGAAGGCGCTGCACATGAAGCCGTTGAAGACGGGGCTGATGGCGCTGCCCAGGGTGTCGGCCCGCAGCCCGCCCTCGATGACCTTCTCATCCGCCGGGCGGCCGACGATCTTGCCGAGGGCCAGCATGTCCGCCGTGGACTCGGTCATGCAGACCAGCATCACGATGCACATGGAGATGATGGCCGCGATCTCGAACTGCGGGCCGCCGAAGGCGAACGGCGTCGGGAAGCCCACCACGTCGGCGTCCTTGATGGCGCCGAAGTCTGTGATGCCGGCCGGGACGGCGATCAGGGTGCCGACGACCAGGCCGAGCAGGATCGCGATCTGCTGGAGGAAACCACGCAGCAGTTTGCGCAGGGCCAGCACGATCACCAGGGTGACGGCGGCCATGGCGATGTTGGTCGTCGACCCGTAGTCCTCCGCCGCCGCGTCGCCGCCCTGGGACCAGTTGAAGGCGACCGGCAGCAGCGAGACTCCGATCAGCGTGATGACGGTGCCGGTGACGACCGGCGGGAAGAAGCGGACCAGTTTGCAGAAGTACGGGGCGAGGACGAAACCGAGCACGCTCGCCACGATGATCGCGCCGAAGATCACCGCGATGCCGTCATGGCCCCGGTCCTTGCCTATCGCGATCATCGGGGCCACCCCGGCGAACGAGACGCCGTTGACGAAGGGCAGCCGGGCGCCGACCCGCCAGAAGCCGATGGTCTGGAGCAGGGTGGCTATCCCCGCGGTGAACAGGCTCGCCCCCATCAGGAAGGCGGTCTCCTTGGCGGTGAGGCCGACGGCCGGCCCCACGATGAGCGGCGGGGCCACCACGCCCGCGTACATCGCGGCCACGTGCTGGAGGCCGCTGGTGAACATCCTCAGTGGGGGGAGGGTCTCGTCGACCGGGTGTTTCCGGTCGGCTCCCGCGTCTGCGCCGGCGTCGGCGGCTGCTTCTGCGTCGTTCTGAAACCTGGGCTTGGCGGCCACGGCGGTTCCTCCGGTCGGTTACGCGTCGTCGTCGACGCGGGTGTCAGGGAGGTGGTGCGTAGGAGTGCGATGGTGCGGCTCTCTCAGGTGGTGCAGGTGGTGCAGGTGGTGCGAGCGGTGCGGTGACGCATGGGGGCACAGCGGCACGGGACTGACGGGGCACGGGGTGCGGTGGGGATGCGTGCGGGCAGGAGGTGTCACCGGTCCGGTGGCCGCGCGCCCTGAGGCGCGCGGCCGCCGGACCGGCTGCCGCGGACCCCGCTCGGGTCCACGGCGGCCGGTCGAGGGCCGTCCCCCTCGGCCGGCCGGTCGGGGTTCCGCCGGGGTCAGGCCCCGGCGGCGATCCGGGCGAGGCGGCGGGCCTCGTCCCGGGTGACGCGGGCGACGGCGTCCTCGTCCACCGTGGTGAGGCGGCTCTCCTCGACGACCGGTTGGCCGTCGACGAGGGACAGGGTCACCGGGGCGGCCGCGCCGAAGACGAGGGCGGTCACCGGGTCCGCGATCGAGGAGTGGGCCAGGGTGTCCAGCTTCCACAGGACGAGGTCGGCGAGCTTGCCGGCTTCCAGGGAGCCGATCTGGTCGGCGCGCCCCAGGACCCGGGCGCCGCCGAAGGTGCCCAGGCGCAGGGCCTGCCGGGCGTTCAGGGCCGCCTCGCGGTGGGCGCCGAGCCGGTTGATGAGCAGCGCGTTGCGCAGCTCGGTGTGCAGCTCCCCGGACTCGTTGGAGGCGGTGCCGTCCACGCCGAGGCCGACGGGGACGCCGGCGGCGAGCATGTCGGGCACCCGGGCGATGCCGGCGGCCAGGCGGGCGTTGGAGGACGGGCAGTGCGCGACGCCGGTGCCCGTGCGGGCGAAGGCGGCGATGTCGGAGTCGTTCATGTGGACGCAGTGCGCCATCCACACGTCCTCGCCGAGCCAGCCGGTGGACTCGAAGTACTGGGTGGGGCCCATCCCGAACAGTTCCTTGCAGAACTGCTCCTCCTCCACCGTCTCCGAGCCGTGGGTGTGCAGCCGCACGCCCTTGCGGCGTGCCAGCTCGGCCCCCTGGCGCATCAGTTCGGTGGAGACCGAGAACGGTGAGCAGGGCGCCACGGCGACCTGCGTCATCGCGTCGAAGGAGGCGTCGTGGTGGGCGTCGATGGTGGCCTCGGTGGCGGCGAGCGCGCCTTCCAGGGTCTCGACGGCGAAGTCCGGGGGCAGGCCGCCGTCCTTTTCGCTGCGGTCCATGGAGCCGCGGGCCAGGGTGAACCGTACGCCCGTCTCACGGGCGGCGCCGATGATCGCGCCGGACAGGTCGCCGGAGCCCCGCGGGTAGACGTAGTGGTGGTCCATGGCGGTGGTGACGCCGCCGCGGGCCATCATGGCGAGCGAACCCTGCGCCGCGGCCCGGGCCATCGGCTCGTCGATGCGCGCCCAGGTGGGGTAGAGGGCGACCAGCCAGTTGAAGAGGTTGTGGTCGGTGGCAAGCCCGCGGGTGATCCACTGGTAGAAGTGGTGGTGGGTGTTGACCAGGCCCGGTGTCGCGAGGTGGCCGGTGGCGTCGATGCGCCGGACGACTCCGGTGAGGCCCTCCGGCGCCTGGCCGGCGCCGACGGACTCGATGCGGTTGCCCGCGACGACGATGTGCCCGGAGGCGTACTCCGTGTCGTGGGCGTCGACGGTGGCGATCGAACAGTTCTCTATGACGATGCGCTGAGGGTCTGCCGAAGCTGCCATGGTGCTTCCTTCTTCTCTCTGTGGCGATGTGGGCACGGCAGGACCCTAGGAGGATTTGAGTGCCACAGCGCTGCGGCCGTGGGTGCCGAGGTGGTGGAAGAACAGGTTGAGGACGACCGCGACGAGTGCCCCCGCACTGATTCCGGAACCGAGGACGGTCTGCGCCCAGGCCGGGAACCCGGCGTAGAAGGCGGGGGCGGCGAGCGGGATGATGCCCGCGCCGAGCGCGACCGCGACCAGGATGATGTTGGAGCTGTCGTCCAGGCCGGCTTCGGAGAGCGTACGGATGCCGCTGACCGCGATGGAGCCGAACAGGACGATGCCGGCGCCGCCGAGGACGGGCATCGGCACGAGCGAGACGATCGCACCGAGGACCGGGAAGGCCCCCAGGACCAGCAGCGCGCCGCCCGCGGCCGCGACGACGTAACGGCTGCGCACCCGGGTCAGCGTGACGACGCCCACGTTCTGGGCGAAGGCGCTGGTGGGGAATCCGCCGAAGACGGGTCCCAGGAGGGTGGCGATGCCGTCGGTGCGCAGGCCTCGCGTGATGGTGCGGCCGTCGGCTCGGCGTTCGCAGATCTCGCCGAGGGCGAGCATGCCGGCAGAGGACTCCGTCATCAGGACGAGCATGACGATGCAGAGGGAGAGGATCGCGGCGGGCTGGAACTCCGGCGCGCCGAAGGCGAAGGGGGTCGGCAGCGCGGCGAGCGGTGCGGACCTCAGCGCGGTGAAGTCGGCGAGTCCGAACGGTATCGCGGCCAGTGTGCCGACGAACATGCCCATCAGCAGCGCGACTTGTCGGACGAAGCCGCGGCCGAAGCGCTGGATGAGCAGGATCACGACGAGGGTGAAGGCGGCCAGTGCGAGGTACTTCATCGCGCCGAAGTCGTGGGCCGTGGCATCGCCTCCCTGGGCCCAGGCGACCGGGACCGGCATGAGGGTGACGCCGATGAGGGTGATGACCACGCCGGTGACGAGCGGTGGGAAGAAGCGCAGCAGCCTGCCGAAGAACGGGCCGACGGTGAGGCAGAAGGCTCCGGCGACGAGCACCGCCCCGTAGATGGCGGGAAGTTGGTGCCCGGGTGCGCTGGTCTCGGCGATGGCGAGCATCGGCGCGATGCCGGCGGACGAGGCGGCGTTGACGAACGGGAGCCGGTTGCCGGCGAAGGGGCCGAGGCCGATGGTCTGGACGAGGGTGGCGAGTCCGGCGATCAGGAGGCTCGCCGCGATGAGCCGGGTCATGCCCGCGGCGTCCAGGCCCACGGCCTGGCCGATGATGAGCGGAGGGGTGACGACGCCCGCGTACATGGCGGCGATGTGCTGGAGCGCGGCGGGGGCGAGCCGCGCGCAAGGAAGCTTCTCGTCGACCGGATGCACGGTCGTCCGGGGGGTCTTCGTCGGTCGGACTTCCATGCCGGCCGGGTCCGGTGGGGAGGTGCTCGGGCCTGTAGCCGGCCCCGTTGCTGGCTGTGCCATGGGGTGTTCCCTCCGGGATGACCGGCCCCCGCCCGTCGGCGGACGGGGGCCGGTTCAGTGCCGCGTCAGAGGTTGGTCATGTCGACCGGGATCTTCGGCTCGACGCCGTCCCGGAGCACGGTGGCCTCGATCAGACCGTAGGGACGGTCCGCCGCGAAGTAGACGGCCCCGTCGGCGGTGTCGTTCTTCAGGCCGAACGGTTCGAGGTCCACCAGGAAGTGGTGGTTGTTCGGCAGCGAGAAGCGGATCTCGTCGATCTCGCTCCGGCTGTTGATGATGCGCGAACCCATCTGGTACAGGGTCTGCTGGAGCGAGAGGGAGTACGTCTCGGCGAAGGCCTGGAGCATGTGCTTGCGTGCCTGCTCGTAGGACTTCTCCCAGTTGGGCATCCGCTGCTCGTCGCTGGTCCAGTTGTACCGCCACCTCGCGGAGACGTCCGTGGCCAGGATGCGGTCGTACGCCTCCTTCAGGGTGGTGTACCGGTCCTTGACGTATCCCCAGAACTCGGAGTTGGTCGAGTTCATCACCGTCAGGTCCTTGAGGCCCGAGACGACCTCCCAGCTCCCACCGTCGTAGGTGATCTGGGTGACGCGGGTCTCCTGCCCCTTGCGGACGAAGGAGTGCTTGACGTCGTCGGCCCCGATGAACCGGGAATTGCCGTCCGAGGTCGCGATGCGCTCCCAGGCGTACTCCTCGATGCGGATGCGGGCCCGGTGGATGGGCTCCTGCGAGGAGACGAAGTGCCGGGCGAGGTGGATGCCGAACTGCTCGGCGGACTCGATCCCGTGTTCCTTGGCGAACGCGTACACCGTGTTCTTGGTGGTGTCGGTCGGCAGGACGTTGGCGTTGGAGCCGGAGTAGTGCACGTCGTCCATGTCGCCGGACAGGGCGACCGAGACGTTCAGGTCCTTGATGTGGTGGGTGTCGCCGTCCCGCGTGATCTTCACGACGCGGTTCTCTGCTTTGCCGTACTGGTTCTGGCCGAGAATCGTGGGCATGTCGGTGCTAGCTCCCTCGGTAAACGGAGTAGCCGAACGGGTTGAGCAGCAGCGGTACGTGATAGTGCTCGCCCGGGACGACCGCGAACGCGATCGTCACTTCCGGGAAGAACGCGCCGCTGTCCCTTACGCGGGGGGCGTCCTGCTGCGCCTCGGCTTGCTTCTGGGAAAAGTACGTCTCGGTGTCGAACGCGAGACGCACGTGGGTGGTGCCCTCCGGCAGTGCCGGCAGGTCCTTGCAACGCCCGTCCGCGTCGGTCGCCGAGGCGCCGAGCGTCACGTACGGCGCGCCGCCGCTGCGGGCGGCGAGCGAGACGGCGACGGACGCGGCGGGGCGGCCGAGACTGGTGTCCAGGATGTGGGTGGACACCGATGCGGTCGTGTCGGTACTCAAGACCGTCACTCTCCTCGTTCTCAAGAGTCCTGTGCGGGAGAGTCCTGTGCGGGGGCTCCCCGGGGGGAGGCTTCCGGCAGCAGGACCTCCCGTACGAGACGGGTCAGCCGGATGCGGTTGATCCTGCCCAGTTCGGTGCGCACGACCTCCCGCTCCTGCTCGGGCGAGTTCCCGATCCGGGACTTCACCGCGTCGCGCATCTGCTCGCCGGTGGCTCCGGTGGCGCAGATGAGGAAGACGTGTCCGAACCGCTCCTGGTAGGCCAGGTTCAGTTCGAGCATCTCGGCCTTGAGCTCCTCGGAGGCTTGGGCCATGCCCCGCTGTTCGCGGGAGGAGGTCGGGTCGCCGGGCTTCGGGCGGCCGATGGGCGGGTGGCCGGCCATCGCTTCTGCCAGGTCCGCCGCGGTGAGGCCGGCCATGGCGGCGTCGCTCGCGGAGAGCAGGGCTTCTTCTGTGGCGTACGGACGCCCGGCGAGGAGGGTGTCTCCCCATGCCGCGCTGGCACACACCTCGTGCAGTGCGGAAGTGGCCTCGCCGTCCGCCAGGGTGTTGAACCGGGTGAGGCCCGGTGTGAAGCTCGACGTCACGGGAGCCTCCGTGGCTGTTTTTCGCTGTGCGTTGTTCGGGCTGCGGATAGCTAACGCCCTCCACAACACGACGTCAACAGTTTGTTGAAATCTGGTGCGCGAAGAAAGCCGCCGTCCCGGCATGCGGACGGCGGCTTCCCTGTGGCTTCGGCCAACTACTCGGGCTTGGAACCGTGTTCTCTGTTGAGGTAGTTGTAGACCGTGAACCGGGAGACGCCCAGAGCGCTCGCCACCGTCTCCACCCCGTGCCGTACGGAGAAGGCACCGCGTGCCTCCAGGGTCCGGACGACGGACTGCTTGGTACGGCGGTCCAGGTCGCGGAGCGGCATCCCGTGCCGTCTCTCCATCGCGGCGAGAATGTGGTCCAGCGACTCGGACAGCTGGGGCAGGCGCACGGCTATGACGTCCACACCCTCCCAGGCCAGCACCACGTCGTCCGGCTCCGCCTCCTGCGGCCCCAGCAGCTCCGCGCCCATCGCGTCGACGAGCGGCTTGACAGCGGTGACGAGCGGATGGCCGACGGCCGTCGGGGGCGGTTCGGCGGGTCGGGTCACGCGGCGTCCCCCTCGACCACGTTGACCTGGAGCGACACCCTGGTGGCGCCCGAGGCCAGGGCCCTGCGCAGCAGGGCGTCCACGGCGGTGAGCACCTCGTCCCCGCCCCCTTCGGCGGTGTTGCCGAACGGGCCGACGTCGACGGCGTCGAGCCGGGCGTTCTGGATGACCTCGCGGGCCACCACCGCGTGTGCGGGCGCCTCGTCGAGATCGAAGGGCTCGGTGGTGAATTCCACCCTCAAGCGCACGGTGCCTCCCTGGTCTGCTTCGCCGCGGGCAGGTGCTCCCGCCGCTCGGCCACGACTGTAACCGCTGGGGCGGGCTCCGGTCCGGGGCGAGCGGGGCGCGGTGGCGGCGCTCACGGCAGTGGCAGGACGCAGACCGCCACCGGCGCCGGAAACGGCCTGCCCTTCGCGGTCAGGGAGCCGTCACGGCCCACCCGGAAGACGCTGACGGTCGAGGAGCGCTGGTTGGCGGTGAAGAGCAGCGAGCCGTCGGGGGAGAGGGCGAGATGGCGGGGCCACGACCCGCCGACGGGCACGGTGTCCAGCAGTCGCAGGGCCGCCCCGTCGTCCTCCACGGCATAGCGGGTGAGGCTGTCGGGGCCCCGGTTGGCCAGATAGGCGTACGCTCCGTCGCCGGTGACCGCCAGCTGGGCGGGGTAGCTCGTGCCGGGCCCCGTGCCCGCGGGCCGACCCGGCCCCGGGGTGAGGACGCCGGAGACGGGGTCCCAGGCGCAGACGACGGTGGTGGCGTCGAGTTCGCAGGCCAGGTAGGCGAAGCGCCCGCCGGGATGGAAGGTGAGGTGGCGGGGGCCCGACCCGGGCTTCAGCACGGCACGGGAGGCCTCCGTGAGCGTGCCGGCGGACTCGTCCAGCCGGTAGGTGTACACGGTGTCGGTGCCGAGGTCGACGGCGAGGACGTGGCCGCCGTCGGGGGCGGTCATGATCTGGTGGGCGTGCGGCCCGCCCTGGCCGGGACCGGGCGGCGGCGAGGTGTGCGCGACCAGGTCGCTGCGCTCCCCCAGGGAGCCGTCGTCGCCGATCGGGTGGACCGCGACGCTGCCGGAGGTGTAGTTCGCGCTCAGCAGCCAGCGCCCGGAAGGGTGGACGGAGAGATGGGTGGCGCCGGAACCTCCGGTGGAGCGGCTGCCGAGCACCTCGTACCCGCCGTCCGGCGCGAGGGCCACGGCCGTGACCGCGCCCGCCTCCTGCTCGGCGACCGCGTAGACCGTGGCGCCGGAGGGGTGCAGGGCCAGGTAGGAGGGGTTCTCGACGCCGGTGATCACGGGGCCGGGGGTGATGGCCCCGGTGCCGGTGTCGTACGCGGCGGTGCCGATCCCCGTGCCGCCTCCCTGAGCCGAGGTGTACGTGCCGAGCAGCAGGGGGCGGGTGGCGCGCGGGCAGCCGCGCGGGGCGGAGGCGGGCGACGGGCGGGTCGCGGCGCGGGCGGGAGCGGCCAGGGCGGGGGCCGCGGCCAGGGCGGCTCCCGCCAGCATCCCCTGGACGAGGCTCCGGCGGCCGGGGCGGGCGGGGGCGCGGTCCGGGGCGGGGGCCGGGGCGGAGACGGGCGTGGGGGCAGGTTTCATGCGAGGCACCTCGTGGGGGGGGGCGACTGCTCGTGACGGGTCCACCACCCTGACGCGCCCCCAGCGCGCCGGGCAAGAGGTGCAACAGGAGTTGCGCGGTGCGCAACGCGAACAGGTCTGATTCAGCCGCCCGTCTGGACGTCCCCCCGGGTGGAGGCGGCGATGGCGTCGCCGTGCGCGAAGTCGCCGGGGGGAATACCCGGGTGGTGGCCCTCCCGGTCCGGGGCGACCTCGGCCTTCGGGCCGAGCGCGAGGCGGGAGACGATCCGGTAGCGGTCGCCCCGGTAGAGCGAGTGGACGTATTCCACCGGGCGGCCCGTGGTGTCCGAGGTCAGCCGTTCGAAGAGCAGCGCCGGGGACAGTTCGGGAACGTCGAGCAGCTTCGCCTCGGCCCGGGTGACGACGGTGGGCTCGATCGCCTGGACCGCCTCGTGGACATGCACGCCGTGGGTGGCCCGCAGGTGCTCGTACAGGTCGCCGCTCTCCAGCTCCTGCGCGCTGAGGCCCGGCACCAGCTCGGCCCGGATGTGCAGGTGCTCGATGGCGATGGGCGCCCCGTCGACCAGTCGCAGCCGTGCCACGTAGACGATCTCGGCGGCGGGTGACATCCGCAGCTTGCGACCGACCCGGGCCCCCGCCTGGAGCGTGGTGAACTCCAGCAGCCGGCTCGACCAGGCGCCCGACGCCTGCGGCACGGTCAGCGCCCGGTCCCCCGCCACCAGCTCCTGGGTGATCTTGGCGGGTGCGACGAACATCCCCCGGCCGTGCTCTCGCACCAGGAGCCCGGCGGCGACCAGTTCGTCGACCGCCGCGCGCACGGTGGGCCGCGACACACCGAGCAGGACGCACAGGGCGCGCTCGGAGGGGAGCGCGTCGCCGGACCCGCGCGACTCGATCAGCTCCAGCACCGCCTCGCGGGCCCGCTCCCGTTTGAGCACCGTTCCCGGCACCTGCGCGTTCATACGCCCCCTCCCGACACCTTCATTTCTTACCAGTTGAGCAAGTCGGCACGGCCAACTGGCCTGCTGGTCAGGTGAAGTGTAGCGCTTTCCCTGCGGTGCACGAGAGGCCCGACCACGGCCTGATCTCCAAATCCCTTATTTGTCGCGGGGGTTGACGCCTCCATGGGCCTATGCCACCTTCAACCACCATCGAGAGGTGAGCTGTCCAGTGGACCCCATTGGTCAGACAGTGGTCAAGTCCGGTCCGATCAGCCCCGCTTTTTGAGGTGAACCGTGAAGTACCGCTTGCTTGCCGGTGGGTCCGTGCTCGTCCTGGCCGCCGCGCTCAGTGCCTGCAGTTCGCCGTCCGACTCCGCGGGCGGGGACGGACGGACGACGGTGGACGTCTGGCTGATGCGCGACAGCGTCTCGGACGCCTTCCAGAAGGAGTTCACCGCCGACTTCGAGAAGCGCCACCCGACGATCGACGTGAAGGTCCAGATCCAGGAGTGGGACGGCATCGGCCAGAAGGTCACCGCCGCACTGGCCGGCAACGACGCCCCGGACGTGATCGAGGTGGGCAACACCCAGGTGGCGCAGTTCGCCCAGAGCGGCGGACTGCTGGACCTGACCGACCGGACCGACGAGCTGAACGGCGAGGACTGGCTGAGCGGGCTGGCGGAGCCGGGGGCGTACGAGGGCAGGCAGTACGGCATTCCCTACTACGCGGCGAACCGCGTGGTCGTCTACCGCACCGACCTCTTCGAGCAGGCGGGCGTCGACGCCGCCGCGATACGGACCCGTGAGCAGTGGACCGACGCCACCGCCCAGCTCGACAAGGGCGGCACACAGGGCATCTACCTGCCCGGACAGATGTGGTACACCCTGGCCGGCTTCATCTGGGACGAGGGCGGCGATCTCGCCGCCGAGTCCGGGGGCACGTGGTCCGGTGCCCTGGACACCCCCGAGGCCCTGCGGGGCATGGCGTTCTACAAGGAGCTCCAGGCACTCGGCAAGGGCCCCAAGGACTCCGACGAGGACGACCCGCCGCAGGCCGAGGTGATGGCGCAGGGGCAGGCAGCCCAGATCATCTCCACCCCGGGCGGGGCCAACGTCGTCGTGGAGAAGAACCCCGGGCTCAAGGGGAAGCTCGCCTTCTTCCCGATCCCGGGCAAGACCGCGGACACCCCGGGCGCGGTGTTCACCGGCGGTTCCGACCTGGTCGTACCGGCCGCCGCGGGCCACCCGGAGGAGGCGGTCACCTTCATCAAGGAGCTGACCGGGGACACCTGGCAGAAGAAGCTCGCCGTGGCCATGAGCTACGTGCCGAACCGCACCTCGCTCGCCTCAGCCGTGGCCGGCGACCCGGGCGCAGCGGCGATGGCGGCCGGAGCGGCGAACGGCCGCGCGACGCCCAACACCCCCGGGTGGGCGGCGGTCGAGGCGGAGAACCCGATCAAGGACTACATGACGGCCGTGCTCACCGGAGGCGATCCGGAGAAGGAGGCCGCGCAGGCCTCCCAGGACATCACCCGGGCCATGAACGCAGATTCCTGACCGCCCGGCCGGCCCAGTACGGGAAACCCCGTACCCGCAGATCCAGGAGAGGAGGCGCGCCGTGCCGGTCGCCGAGAAGCGGACCGCAGCTCGCGCACCCCGGTGGCGCCCGGACACGCGCCCCACCGCACGCCCGGCCCGGCCCGCGGGCGCGGGAGGCCGGCGCGCCTCCCGTCTGTGGCCGTACGCGCTGGTCGCCCCCGCCGTCGGCGGCATGCTCTATCTGCTGGTCTACCCGCTGGCGCGGGCCGTCCTGATCTCGCTCCAGGACTTCCGGCTGCGCCAGCTGATCAGCGGGGACGCCGAGTTCGTCGGACTGCGGAACTACCGGACGCTGCTGTCGGACCCGCGGTTCTGGGAGGTGGTCCAGCGGACGTTCCTGTTCATGGCGCTCAACGTCTTCCTGATCATGGTGATCGCCACTCTGGTCGCCCTGATGGTGGAGCGGCTGCGCCGGATCGGACGGACGGTGGTGCTGTGCTCGCTGGTGCTGGCCTGGGCCATGCCGGTGGTGGCCGCGACCACGGTGTTCCAGTGGCTGTTCCACTCGGAGTTCGGCATCGTCAACCAGACGCTGACCTCGCTCGGCCTCACCTCCTTCGACCGCTATCCGTGGTTCGCGAACGGCACCGCCTCCTTCGTCATCCTGGTGACGCTGATCGTCTGGCAGTCGGTCCCGTTCGCCGCGATCACGCTGTACTCCGCGCTCACCACCGTGCCCTTGGAGCTCTACGAGTCCGCGCGGCTGGACGGGGCGGGCGCGGGGAGGATCTTCCGCTCGGTCACCTTCCCGGTACTGCGGCCGATCTTCCTGCTGGTCCTCTCGCTGGAGGTGATCTGGACGTTCAAGGCGTTCGTGCAGATCTGGGTGATGACCAGAGGCGGGCCGGGCGACGCCACCACGATCCTGCCGGTCTACGCGGTGCAGACGGCCCTCTCCAGCCAGCGCTACGACCTGGGCTCGGCCGCCTCGATGATCACCGTGGTCCTGATGTCCGGGGTGCTCGTCCTCTACTTCCGCCAGATGTTCCGCCAGGAGGACGAGAGCCGATGAGCCCGCGCACCGTACACCCCCGACTGCGGCGCCTCCCGCTGAACATCGCCGCCGCCGCGACCGTCGTGGTCTGCCTCTTTCCCGTGTACTGGATGGTCTCCACGGCCTTCAAACCCTCCACGGACATCCAGTCCGCCGACCCCCGGCTCCTCCCGCGCACCTGGACCCTCGACCACTTCCAACGGGCCGTGGAGGCGGACGGGTTCGCCCTGTTCTGGCGCAACAGCGTCCTCGTCACGCTGGGGGCGGTACTGCTGGCCCTGCTGGTGGCGCTGGGCGCGGCCTTCGCCGTGGCGCGCATGCGGTGGAAGGGCCGGCGGCAGTTCATGCTGATGATCTTCATCGCCCAGATGGCGCCCTGGGAGTCGCTGATCATCCCGATCTACATCATCTCCCGGGACACCGACATGCTCGACCGGCTGCCGACGCTGACGCTGATCTACTTCATGATCACGCTGCCGTTCACCATCGTGGTGCTGCGCGGCTTCATCGGGACGATCCCTCCGGAGCTGGAGGAGGCCGCCCAGGTCGACGGCTGCACCCGGACCGGGGCGTTCTGGCGGGTGGCGATGCCGCTGCTGACGCCCGGCCTGATGGCGACCTCGCTGTTCGGCTTCATCACCGCCTGGAACGAGTTCGCCTACGCCAACTTCCTGATCATCAAGCAGCAGGACAACCGGACCCTGCCCGTCTGGCTGTCGTCCTTCCAGAACACCTTCGGCACCGACTGGGGCGCCACGATGGCCGCCTCCACCCTCTTCGCGCTACCGGCCCTGGTGATCTTCCTGTTGCTCCAGCGCCATGTCACCTCCGGCTTCGCCGCCGGCGCCGTCAAAGGCTGAGGGGCGAGGGCCCCCACGCACGTTCCCGCCCGCCCGCGAACCGAACCCGGAGGCACCCGTGCCCGCATCGCGCCCCGATCTCCCCCTCCTCCCCCAGCCGCGGAAGGTGTCCCCCCTGGCCGGCCGGCTCACGCTCGACCGGGACACCGCCGTCCGGGCGCTGCCGGGCGCGGAGCCGGCGGCCGACCTGCTGCGTTCCGTGGTCGGCGCTCCCGCCGGACTACCGCTGGCCCCCTCGCCGGAGGGCCGGATCGTCCTCGCGCTGGACCCGCAGCTCGGGGGTCTCGGCGAGGAGGGGTACGGGCTCACGGTCGGGCCGCAGGCGCTCCTCCTGCGCGCCGCCCACCCGACCGGGCTGCTCCACGGAGTCCAGACGGTCCGTCAGCTGCTGCCCCCCGAGGCCCTGGCGGGCGGGTCGCGGGGGCCGGGCTCCTGGCAACTGCCGTGCGTCGAGATCACCGACGTGCCGGACCGCCCCTGGCGCGGGGCGATGCTGGACGTGGCGCGGCACTTCCAGCCGATCGGGTATCTGCGCCGGTACGTGGACCTCCTGGCGCTGCACAAACTGAACATCCTGCACCTCCACCTCACCGACGACCAGGGCTGGCGGATGCCGGTCGACGCCTACCCCCGGCTGACCACGGTCGGCGCCCGTCGGGCCCGGTCGCAGCGGGGTCCGGCCGGACCCGACGGAGCGGACTTCGACTCGACGCCCCACGAAGGCTCCTACACCAAGGCGGAGTTGCGCGGGCTCGTGCGGTACGCGGCGCAGCGCGGCGTCACCGTCGTACCGGAGATCGAGCTGCCCGGCCATGTGCGGGCGGCACTCGCCGCCTATCCGGAACTCGGCAACGGCCCGGGGCGGGTGCTGGACGTGTGGACCCGCTGGGGCGTGTGCGACACGATCCTCGGTGTGCACGAGGAGGTGTTCGACTTCTGCCGGGCGGTGCTGGAGGAGGTCATGGACGTCTTCCCGTCGCCGTACATCCACATCGGGGGCGAGGAGTGCCCGACCACCGAATGGGAGAACAGCCCGGCCGCCCGGGATCGCGCGGCGGCCGAGGGGCTCGCGAGCCCGGCCGCGCTGCACGGTTGGTTCATGGGCAGGGTCGGGGCGTTTCTGGTGGAGCGCGGGCGCATCCCCCTCGGCTGGAGCGAGAACGGCTCCGACCTCCCCCTGGAGTTCACGGTGATGACCTGGCGCGACTCCTCGCACGCGCTGGCCGCCGCACGCCGGGGCCACCAGGTGGTCGCCGTGCACCACCGGGCCACGTACCTCGACTACGCCCAGTCCGGCGACCCGGACGAACCGGTCGCCCAGCCCGGCCCCCCGGTCACCCTGCGCACGGTCCACGACCACGAACCGGCCCCCGAGGGGTGGACCGACGCCGAGCGGGCCCGGGTGCTCGGGACCCAGGCCCACCTGTGGACCGAGTACGCCCGCACGCCACAGGAGATCGAGTACCTCGGCTATCCGCGGCTCTGTGCGCTGGCCGACCGTTCCTGGACAGGCGGGCGCGGCGACTGGCCCGGGTTCCTCGCGCGGCTGCGCCACCACACCGCCCGGCTGGACGCCCTCGGCGTCCCCTACCGCCCGCTGGACGCGAGGCCGCCCGTGGCCGCTTCCGCGTTCCCGCCCTCAGGAACAGCGCGACCGCTCCCGTAGGGACTCGCGTTCGGCTCGGACCGGGACCGCGTGCCCCGGCGCCCCGATCCGCACGGAGGGTCCCCACCACACCCCCACCCCGTTCCGGAAAGGAACCCGCCCGTGAACACACCGCAGAAGAAGAAAAGCAGGACCGGGCTGCGCTCCGCCGCGGCCGCTGCCGCCGCCGTGGCCCTGGCCTGCACCGGGCTCGCCGCCCTGCCGTCCTCGGCGAACGCCGCGGCGGACGGGGTCGTCGTCCAGTACCGTACGAGCGCGTCCGGGGCCAGCGCCGACCAGGTCGAGCCGTGGCTGAAGGTGCGCAACAGCGGCAGCACCTCCCTGCCCCTGAGCAGCGTCAAGGTGCGCTACTACTTCAAGGCCGACTCGGCTTCCGCCGCGTACCGGTTCGCCTGCTCCTGGGCGGTGAAGGGGTG
Source organism: Streptomyces pratensis (assembly GCF_037137275.1). GTDB lineage: Bacteria > Actinomycetota > Actinomycetes > Streptomycetales > Streptomycetaceae > Streptomyces > Streptomyces pratensis_B. The sequence continues at coordinate 111,693 of NZ_JBBBEN010000092.1, forward strand.
CGCGAACATCACCGGGACCTTCGGCACGCTCGCCTCCCCGACGGCCACCGCCGACCGGTACCTGGAGATCGGCTTCACCCCGGGCGCGGGTTCGCTGGCGCCGGGGGCGGACACCGGTGACATGCAGCTCCGGTTCCACCAGGCGTCCTGGGCCTCGCTCGTCCAGTCCGACGACTACTCCTTCGGCCCGCAGCGCTCCGCGTACGGCGACTGGTCCAAGGTGACGGCCCACGTCGCGGGGGCGACCGTGTGGGGCGAAGCTCCCGGCGGCAACGGTCCGACGGACCCGCCGGACCCCACGGACCCGCCCACCGACCCGCCGGCAGACGCGCCCAAGCTGTTCGACGACTTCAACTACAGCTCGCACACCGACCCGAGGATCAACGCGAACGGCTGGAGCGTACGGGCCAACTCCGGCGGTCCGGGCGTGCCGGGCGCGACCTGGGCGCCGGAGAACGTCACCTTCGCCTCGCAGAGCGGCAACTCGGTGATGAACCTGGAGACCTCGACGGCGGGGACGGGGGCCTCGACGAAGCACACCGAGTTCCTGACGCGGTCGATGAAGTTCAAGAACGGGACGTACGCGTCCCGGGTGAAGTTCAGCGACGCGCCGCGTTCGGGCCCTGACGGCGACCGGATCGTGCAGACGTTCTTCACCATCAACGACCTCAAGGCGCCGATGGCGGACGACTACGCGGAGTACGACTTCGAGTACCTGCCGAACGGCGGCTGGGGCGAACCGGCGAACATCCTCTACACGACCTCCTGGGAGACCTACCGGCCCGACCCGTGGGAGGCGGTCAACGCGCACAGCGAGGTCCGGCAGTCGTACGCGGGCTGGCACGACCTGGTGGTCACGATCGACGACAACCAGATCACGTACTACGTCGACGGGCAGCACTTCGGGACGCACGGGGCGGCCTACCTGCCCGAACGGCCCATGTCGATCAACTTCAACCAGTGGCTGATCGACCTCCAGGGGCAGCCGAGCACGACGCCCCGCTCGTACGACCAGCAGGTGGACTACGTGCTGCACGTGAAGGACCAGGTGCTCACTCCGTCGCAGGTCAACGCGATGGTCGGGGCGTACCGCAGTGCCGGGACGACGTTCCAGGACACCGTTCCGGCCGGATAGGGACGGCGCGTACGGGCTGAGAGCAGGGCGGGGCGGGGGTCGAGGGCGGCCCCCGCCCCGCCTTCGTGCGTCCGAAGGGTTCCGCACGACCGGTTCCGTACCGGCCGGCCGGGGCGTTTTTCCCGGCGCCCCCTTGACAGCCGTGCCACCCTCCGGGCAATCTTCCGTTAAGCAGAAACTAACTTCCGCAATACGGAAGGAGCGCCGAACCCTTATGGGCTACCCGGACCAGCGCTTCGATGTGAACCTCTCGATCCTCTTCACGGAACTCCCGCTCCTGGAGCGCCCCGCGGCAGCCGCCGCGGCAGGCTTCACGGCGGTCGAGCTGTGGTGGCCCTGGATCGAGACCCCCACTCCGCCACAGGCGGAGCTCGACGCCCTCAAGAAGGCGCTCGACGACGCCGGCACCCAGCTGGTGGGGCTGAACTTCTACGCCGGACAGCTGCCCGGCCCCGACCGCGGCGCGCTCTCCGTGCCCGGCGCGGAGTCGGACCGCTTCCGGGCCAACATCGAGGTGGCGGCCGACTTCGCCGCCTCTGTCGGCTGCACGGCGCTCAACGCGCTGTACGGCAACCGCGTCGAGGGCGTGGACCCGGCGGCGCAGGACGCGCTCGCCCTGGAGAACCTGGTGCAGGCCGCCCGCGCGGCGGACCGCATCGGGGCGATCCTGCTGATCGAGGCCCTCAACAAGCCGGAATCGCCGCTCTACCCACTGGTCGACGCGCCGGCCGCCATCGAGGTCGTGGACAAGGTCAACGCCGCGACGGGCCTCGGGAACGCGAAGTTCCTGCTGGACCTCTACCACCTCTCGATGAACGGCGAGGACCTGAGCCAGGTCATCGCGGCGTACGCCGCGAAGACCGGCCACGTCCAGATCGCCGACAACCCGGGGCGCGGCGCGCCGGGCACCGGCTCGCTCCCGCTGGAACAGCTCCTGGACGAGCTGAAGGACGCGGGGTACGCGGGCCGGGTCGGCCTGGAGTACAAGCCGGGCGACCTGCCGAGCGCGGACTCCTTCGACTGGCTCCCGGCGTCGGCCCGGGCAGCGCGCTGACACAGCGCCGCCGCGCCGCGGACGGACCGGGCGCACCGCGCGGAAGGTCCGGCCCCCTCACCGTAGAAACGTTTTCCAGGAAGGCACCCTCATGAGCAACGACCTCCCCAAGGTTGCGTGGATCGGCCTCGGCATCATGGGCTCGCCCATGTCCGAGAACCTGGTCAAGGCCGGTTACGACGTCACCGGATACACCCTGGAGCAGGCCAAGATCGACCGGCTGGTCGCGGCCGGCGGCACCGGGGCCGCCTCGATCGCGGACGCGGTCAAGGACGCCGACGTCGTGGTCACGATGGTGCCCGCCTCCCCGCAGGTCGAGGCCATCGCCTACGGTCCCGACGGCATCCTGGAGAACGCCAGGCGCGGCGCGCTGCTGGTCGACATGTCCTCCATCACCCCGCAGACCTCCGTGGACCTCGCCGAGAAGGCGGCTTCGCGGGGCATACGCGTCCTGGACGCTCCGGTCTCCGGGGGCGAGGCCGGAGCCATCGAGGCGGTGCTGTCTATCATGGTCGGCGGTGAGCAGGCGGACTTCGACGCCGCGAAGCCGCTCCTGGAGGCGCTCGGCAGGACCATCGTGCTCTGCGGCCCGCACGGCTCCGGCCAGACGGTGAAGGCGGCCAACCAGCTGATCGTCGCGGTCAACATCCAGGCCTGTGCCGAGGCCGTCGTCTTCCTGGAGAAGTCCGGGGTCGATCTCGCCGCCGCACTGGAGGTCCTGGGCGGCGGCCTGGCCGGCTCGACCGTGCTGACCCGCAAGAAGGACAACTTCCTCAAGCGGGACTTCGCCCCCGGCTTCCGCATCGACCTGCACCACAAGGACATGGGCATCGTCACCGACGCCGCCCGCAACGTCGGCGCGGCCCTGCCCGTCGGCGGCGTCGTCGCCCAGCTGGTCGCCTCGCTGCGCGCCCAGGGCGACGGCGGCCTGGACCACTCGGCGCTGCTGCGCTCGGTCGAGCGGCTGTCCGGCTCGCAGGTCTGACCCCTCCCCCCGGCCCCGCGAGGGGCGACCGGCCCTGGTCCGCCGGACGCCCCCGAGGGCCGCGGCCCGCACGGCGGGCCCCCTGAACTCCGGGCCGCGGTGGCGCTGACACCTGTCCTGTCGCGCCCAGGCGCCGCCGCGGCTCGGACCGGCATTCATCATTTTCAACAAACTGTTGACGTTGCTTCACGGCGAATCTACGCTCCTGGGGCCGTCAGCAGCTCGTACGAAAGGTCATCCCGCCACATGGCTAAGCGTGTGCTCACGACCGAGTCAGGCGCCCCGGTCGCCGACAACCAGAACTCCGCCACCGCCGGTGTCGGTGGACCGATCCTCCTCCAGGACCAGCACCTCCTGGAGAAGCTCGCCCGCTTCAACCGTGAGCGCATTCCGGAGCGCGTGGTCCACGCCCGCGGCTCCGGCGCGTACGGCTACTTCGAGGTGACCGACGACGTCACCGGCTTCACCCGCGCCGACTTCCTCTCCGCGGTGGGCCGGCGCACCCAGACGTTCATCCGCTTCTCCACCGTCGCCGACTCGCTCGGCGGCGCGGACGCGGTCCGCGACCCGCGCGGCTTCGCCCTCAAGTTCTATACGAACGAGGGCAACTACGACCTGGTCGGGAACAACACCCCGGTGTTCTTCATCAAGGACCCGCTCAAATTCCCCGACTTCATCCACTCGCAGAAGCGCGACCCCTTCACGGGCAAGCAGGAGCCGGACAACGTCTGGGACTTCTGGGCGCACGCTCCCGAGGCGACGCACCAGATCACCTGGCTGATGGGCGACCGCGGCATCCCCGCCTCCTACCGTCACATGAACGGCTACGGCTCGCACACCTACCAGTGGACGAACGCCGAGGGCGAGGCCTTCTTCGTCAAGTACCACTTCAAGACGAACCAGGGCGTGCGGTCGCTCTCCGCCGAACAGGCCGCCGAGCTGGTCGGCAAGGACGCCAACTCACACCAGACGGACCTGCTCCAGGCCATCGAGCGGGGCGTCAACCCGTCCTGGACGCTGTACGTGCAGGTCATGCCGGCCGCGGAGGCCGCTGACTACCGGTTCAACCCGTTCGACCTCACCAAGGTGTGGCCGCACGGCGACTACCCGCTCCAGCGGGTCGGCCGGCTGGTCCTGGACCGGAACCCGGACAACGTGTTCGCGGAGGTCGAGCAGGCCGCGTTCTCCCCGAACAACTTCGTGCCCGGCATCGGCCCCTCCCCGGACAAGATGCTCCAGGGCCGGCTGTTCGCCTACGCCGACGCACACCGCTACCGGCTGGGCGTCAACCACACCCAGCTCGCGGTCAACGCCCCCAAGGCGGCACAGGCGGACAACTACGGCCGCGACGGGCTGCACGCCACCCGCAACGGCTCGCGCCACGACAAGAACTACGAGCCCAACTCGTACGCCGGCCCGGCACAGACCGGCGCGGCGCTCGCCGCCCCGCTCGCGGTCCACGGCTGGACGGGCGCGCACGAGACGCCCGCACACGCCAAGGACGACGACTTCTTCCAGGCGGGCGAACTCTTCCGGCTCATGTCGCAGGACGAGAAGGACCGCCTGGTCGCGAACATCGCGGGGGGCCTGTCGCAGGTCACCCGCGACGACGTGATCGAGAAGAACCTCGCCCACTTCCACGCCGCCGACGCCGACTACGGCAAGCGCGTCGAGGAAGCGGTCCGCGCCCTGCGCGAGGACTGAGCCTCCCCGGACCCCTGCCCGTGCCGCGCACCCGGATGAGGGGTGCCGCGCGGCACGGGCAGGACGACGAGGCCGCGGCGGCTGTGCGATGCCAGTGCGGTGGTGAAGGCTCCGGAGGCCGTCTTCTGACCTGAAGGAGACGCCCCCCGGAGCCGATCGCCGCCGCCGCGGTCCCTGTCACTCTCGCGACGCCTCCGCGTCGCCCCCGATCGAGGGCGCGGAGTACGGATACGGTCCCGTACTCCGCGCCCTTTCGCGTGCCTGGGCGCCGCGACCGGCCCGCTGCTTCCGCGCTTCAGCGGGGGCGGGGCCGCCCCCGCTGAAGCGTGCCCCGGTCGCGACGGGACCGGCCCCCTCCCGGCGTCCGCGTGCGGGGAGTCCGCGTTCGGGGAGGGAGTCCGCGTTCGGGGAGTCCGCGTTCAGGGCGGCCACCCATGCGAGCACCGTCGGCGGAGTGCGGACCCGTCCGCGGCGGGGCTACGCCCTCAGCCGCCGGACGGTCCGTGCCCCGGGGAAGGCGGAGAGACCCCGGACATCATGGCGAAGGGCCCCTGCCCCGGAGGTTCGCTCCGGGGCAGGGGCCCTCGCCGGGTGACGGGCGGGTCAGGACACCGTCAGCGGGCGGATCGCGGTGGGGGCGTGGGACGGGTCCGTGGCGATGTCCTCGAACTCGTTGACCGACGCGATGTCCGTGCCGCTCATCGCGATGTTCGTGACCCGCTCCAGGATCGCCTCGACGACGACCGGCACCCGGAACTCCGCGGCGAGCTTCTTCGCCTCCTCGAAGGCCGGCAGCAGCTGGTCCGGCTCGGTGACCCGGATCGCCTTGCAGCCGAGGCCCTCGACGACCTTGACGTGGTCGACGCCGTAGACGCCCAGCTCCGGAGAGTTGAGGTTCTCGAACTCCAGGTTGACCTGGAAGTCGATGTCGAAGGTGCGCTGGGCCTGGCGGATGAGCCCCAGGTAGGAGTTGTTGACCAGGACGTGGACGTACGGGATGCGGTGCTGAGCGCCGACGGCCAGCTCCTCCAGCATGAACTGGAAGTCGTAGTCGCCCGACAGGGCCACGACCATGCCCTCCGGGTCCGCGGTGGCGACGCCCAGGGCGGCCGGGATGGTCCAGCCGAGCGGGCCCGCCTGGCCGCAGTTGATCCAGTGGCGGGGCTTGTAGACGTGCAGCATCTGCGCGCCGGCGATCTGGGAGAGCCCGATGGTGGTGACGTAGCGGGCCTCGGGGCCGAACGCCCGGTTCATCTCCTCGTACACGCGCTGCGGCTTGAGGGGCACGTCGTCGAAGTGGGTCCTGCGCTGGAGGGTCGCCTTGCGCTCCTGCGTCGAGGCGGCCCAGGCCGAGCGGTCCTTCAGCCGGCCCGCGGCCTTCAGCTCGCGCGCCACCTCGACGAAGAGGGTCAGCGCGGCCTTGGCATCGGAGGCGATGCCGAGGTCGGGGGCGAAGATCTTGCCGAGCTGGGTGGGCTCGACGTCGACGTGGACGAAGGTGCGGCCCTGGGTGTAGACGTCCAGCTTGCCGGTGTGGCGGTTGGCCCAGCGGTTGCCGACGCCGAGGACGAAGTCGGACTCCAAAAAGTTCGCGTTGCCGTAGCGGTGCGAGGTCTGGAGGCCCACCATCCCGGCGTTCAGCTCGTGGTCGTCGGGCAGGATGCCCCAGCCCATCAGGGTCGGGATGACCGGGACCCCGGTCAACTCGGCGAACTCCACGAGGAGTTCGCAGGCGTCGGCGTTGATGACGCCGCCGCCCGCGACGAGCAGCGGGCGCTTTGAGGCGTTCAGCATCTCGACGGCCCGCTCGATCTGCTTGCGGGAGGCGGCGGGCTTGTGCACCGGAAGGGGCTCGTACAGCTCGGGGTCGAACTCGATCTCGGTGAGCTGGACGTCGATCGGCAGGTCGATGAGGACGGGGCCGGGACGACCGGTCCGCATCAGGTGGAAGGCCTGCTGGAAGACGCCGGGAACCTGCGCGGCCTCCAGGACGGTGGTCGCCGCCTTGGTGACCGGCTTCGCGATGGAGGCGATGTCGACGGCCTGGAAGTCCTCCTTGTGCAGGACCGCGGTCGGGGCCTGGCCGGTGATGCACAGGATCGGGATCGAGTCGGCGATGGCCGAGTAGAGACCGGTGATCATGTCGGTGCCGGCCGGACCCGAGGTGCCGATGCAGACGCCGATGTTGCCCGCCGCGGCCCGGGTGTAGCCCTCCGCCATGTGGGAGGCGCCCTCGACGTGGCGGGCCAGCGTGTGGTGCACCCCGCCGGAGGCCTTGAGGGCCGCGTAGAAGGGGTTGATCGCCGCTCCCGGCACACCGAACGCGTTGCTGACGCCTTCGCGCTTGAGGATCTCAACTGCCGCTCGGGCAGCGGTCATACGAGGCATTGAGTGCTCCTGCTCGGGATGGGTGGAGTCGGGCTCTGTCGCGCCACCTGAGAGCACCAATTCCGTATTACGGAAATCCAGTTCTGCTATACGGAAGTAAATCTAAAACGCGGGGGGACCGGCGTCAAGGGCGTCCACGGCCGCCCGCCCGCCCGGAGTCCGTCGACCCCCTCCCCAGGGCCCCGCTCCTGGTGGACGATGGGACCGGCGGACGATGGGACGACGAGGGGGGTGCGGCCGACCGCGGTCGGCCGCGCCCCGCGCCGGAGGGAGGCGAACGTGGAGTCCGTGCCGGTCCGGTGCTCCGTCTGCGGCCGGGGCCACGCCTACCGCGCCCCGGCCTGTCCGTGCCCGTGCGGCGTGCCCAGCGCCCCGCCTCTGACGCCGGGCGCCCCGGCGGTCCGGGTCACGCAGCGCAGTTGGAACGACGCGTGGGTGCTCGTCCGCTGCACGGCCTGCGACCGGGTGAACGAGTGGCCGCAGCCCGAGCCGTGCTGCCCGTGCGGAAGCGTGCTGCGGATAGCCGTACGCCCGCCGTCCGGCCGGCCCCCGGGCGCCCCCGCGCACATCCCGCTGCCGCGCACGGCCGCGCGCCCGCGCCCGGCGTTCGCACCGGTGCCGATCCGTACCGGCCAGGACGCCGTGGAGGCGGCCGGGCTCTACCTGGCCTGGCTCGGCTACGGCCGTGTCGGCCGGCCCGGGGCCGGCCCCGGGGTCGACCTGCGGGCCGACGGGCTGGTCGCCCGCGTGGAGACCGGCGCCCTGCCCGTCGGGCCGCGCGCGGTGGAATGCCTCTGGCTCAGCGCGCTGGGGGCGTCGGCGACCGGGGTCTTCTTCTCCCTCGCGGGGTACGCCGCGCCCGCGCGGGCCCGCGCGGACGGCGTCGGACTCCCGCTCTTCGTCATGGATCTCACGGGGCTTCCGCAACCGGTGAACGGCCCGGCGGACGAGCTGGTGAGCACCGGCGCCTGAACCCGCCCCCCAGGGGGTGAATCCAGCCACGGCCGTACCGCTGCGCGGTCCGGCGCGGCACACTGAGCGCATGCGTATCCGCTTCGCCAGACGCTCCGATCTCCCGCTCCTCCAGGACATCGAGTGCGCCGCAGGGGAACCGTTCCGCACCCTGGGCATGGCTTTCGTGGCCGACGACGATCCGCCCCCGCTCGATCTGCTGGAGAGCTACCGGCTGGCCGGCCGCTGCTGGGTGGCCACCGACCCCCTCTCCGCCACCGGCGACCGGCCGCTCGGCTATGTCCTCGCCGATCCCGTCGACGAGGCGCTGCACATCGAGCAGGTCTCTGTCGACCCGGCGGTCGCCCGCCGGGGCATCGGCCGTGCCCTGATCGCCCATCTCGCCGCCCTGGCCACCGCCCGGGGAACGCCGGCGCTCACCCTGACCACCTTCAGCGAGGTGCCGTGGAACGCCCCGTACTACGCCCGCATCGGTTTCCGGGTCCTGTCGGAGCACGAACTCACCGACGGACTGCGGGCGATCCGTGCGGAGGAGGCCCACCACGGCCTCGACCGCTGGCCTCGGGTCTGCATGCGCCGCGACCTGATGATCGTCCCACCCCCGGACGCCTCACCCATCGTGGCTGTCAGTGGCGGCGCGTAAGCTATGCGCATGGCTTTACTCCCTGACCGCTCCATGCCCGCCGCCGAACAGGCCAACGAGGCCATTCGCGCTCTCGTCGACGCCACCGGACCGAACTGGTCCGACGTACAGGCGGCGACGTACGAGATCCTCCTCATCGAGTGGGCCGCGGCGACCCGGAGCGGACCCGAGATCATCGAAGCGGCCTGACCGCCCTCGCCGGGCGGACCCGGAACGGGGGCGCGCCGGGTCCGCCCGGCACGGCGTCAGCCGACGAACGACTCGCGCAGCTCGACCTTGCGGACCTTCCCGCTCACCGTCAGCGGGAAGGAGTCCAGAATCCGCAGCCGACGCGGGATCTTGTAGTGCGCGAGCCGTTCCCGGCAGTGCGCGGTGATCTCCTCCAGGGTCGGCGGATCTGCCGGGTCCCGGGGGATGACGCAGGCCGCGACCTCCTCGCCGTACCGTTCGTCCGGCACACCGACCACCTGGACGTCGGCGACCTTGGGGTGGCCGTACAGGAACTCCTCGATCTCCCGCGGGTACACGTTCTCGCCACCCCGGATGATCATGTCCTTTATCCGGCCGACGATGTGGACGTATCCGTCCTCGCGCATCACCGCCAGGTCGCCGGTGTGCATCCATCTTCCCGCGTCGATCACCTCGGCGGTGCGGTCCGGCTGGTCCCAGTAACCGAGCATCACGCTGTAGCCGCGCGTGCGCAGTTCACCGGTGGCGCCGCGCGGCAGGGTGACGCCGGTGACCGGGTCGACGACCTTGATCTCGATGTGCGGCAGCACCCGGCCGACCGTGCCGGTGCGGCGCTCCAGGTCGTCGTCGCGGCGGGTCTGCGTGGAGACGGGAGACGTCTCCGTCATGCCGTAGCAGATAGACACCTCACGCATGTGCATCTCCGCGACGACCCGCTTCATCACCTCGACCGGGCAGGGGGAGCCCGCCATGATCCCGGTGCGCAGCGAGGAGAGATCGTACGCCGCGAAGTCGGGCAGGTCCAGTTCGGCGATGAACATGGTGGGCACGCCGTAGAGCGAGGTGCAGCGCTCCTGCTGGACGGCGGCCAGCACGGCGGCGGGCTCGAAGGACGGGCCCGGGATGACGACGCACGCGCCGTGCGAGGTCGCGCCGAGGTTGCCCATGACCATGCCGAAGCAGTGATAGAAGGGCACCGGCAGGCAGATCCGGTCCCGCTCGGTGTAGGCGACCGCCTCTCCCACGAAGTAGCCGTTGTTGAGGATGTTGTGATGGGAGAGCGTGGCACCCTTGGGGAAGCCGGTGGTGCCCGAGGTGTACTGGATGTTGATCGGGTCGTCGCAGGAGAGCTCGGCCTCACGGGCGGCGAGCTGCTCCGGCGTGACGGCGGAGGCGGCGGTCCTCAGCTCGTCCCAGGACGGGTCGCCGATGTAGTGGACAGCGCCCAGCTCGGGGCAGTCGGCGCGGACCTGATCGATGAGGGCCCGGTAGTCGCTGGTGCGGTGGGCGAGGGAGGCGACCAGCAGGCAGATGCCCGCCTGCTTCAGGACGAACTCCAGCTCATGGGCCCGGTAGGCGGGGTTGATGGTGACCATGACGGCCCCCACGCGGGCCGTGGCGTACTGGACGAGCACCCACTCGGGGCAGTTGACCGCCCAGATGCCGACGCGGTCCCCCTTCCGCACGCCCGACGCCATCAGGGCGCGGGCCAGCTCGTCGACGTCCGCGCCGAGCGCGGCGTACGTCCAGCGACGGCCGGAGACCATGTCGACGAGTGCCTCGCGGTCGCCGTGGGCGGCGATGGTCCGGTCCAGGTTGCGGCCGATGGTGTCGCCGAGCAGGGCGGTGTCCCCGGTGCCGTGCGCGTAGGAGGCGGCGGGCGCAGCGGTGCCGGCGGGCGGGCGGGGAGCGGCGCCGGGCGCGGTGGACGGGCCGGTCATGTCAGGTCCCCCTCGTCGAACTCGGCTCCGGGGCCCCGTGCGGTGCGCTCGCGGAGCTCGATGCGGCGGATCTTGCCCGAGACGGTCTTGGGCAGGTCGGCGAACTCCAGTCTGCGGATGCGTTTGTACGGGGCGAGGACCGACCGGGAGTGCTCGAAGAGCGCCTTCGCGGTCTTCGGCCCCGGCTCCCAGCCCTCGGCCAGCACGACGTACGCCTTCGGGACGGCGAGGCGCAGCGGGTCGGGGGCGGGCACGACGGCGGCCTCCGCGACCGCCTCGTGCTCCAGAAGGGCGCTTTCCAGCTCGAAGGGCGAGATCTTGTAGTCGGACGCCTTGAAGACGTCGTCAGCGCGGCCGACGTAGGTGATGTATCCGTCCTCGTCCCGCGCGCCGATGTCCCCGGTGCGGTAGTAGCCGCCCGCCATCGCCTCCGCGGTGCGGTCGGGGTCGCCGTGGTAGCCGGTCATCAGGCCGACCGGGCGGTCGGCCAGATCGAGGGAGATCTCGCCCTCCGCAGCGCCGGGCCGGCCGGTGACCGGGTCGAGCAGCTCGACGGTGAAGCCGGGACTCGGGCGGCCCATGGAACCGGTCTTGAGAGGCTGGCCGGGGGTGTTGGCGACCTGCACGGCGGTCTCCGTCTGGCCGAAGCCGTCCCGGATGGTGACGCCCCACGCCCTTCTGACCGTCTCGATGACCTCGGGGTTCAGCGGCTCGCCCGCCGCCACGGCCTCGCGTGGCGAGGTCTTCAACCGGGAGAGGTCCGCCTGGATGAGCATCCGCCAGACGGTGGGCGGGGCGCAGAAGCCGGTGACGCCCGCGCGGTCCATCTCCGCCATCAGACGGGCGGCGTCGAAGCGGGTGTAGTTGACGATGAAGACGGTGGCTTCGGCGGTCCACGGGGCGAAGAGGTTCGACCAGGCGTGCTTGGCCCAGCCGGGCGAGGAGATGTTCAGGTGGACGTCGCCCGGCCGGAGACCGATCCAGTACATCGTCGACAAGTGGCCGACGGGATAGGACACATGGGTGTGCTCGACCAGCTTGGGACGGGCGGTGGTGCCGGAGGTGAAGTAGAGCATCAGCGGCTCGTCGGCGGCCGTCTCGCGGTCCGGCGTGAAGCCGGCGGGCGCCTCGGAGGTCTCTCCGTACGACAGCCAGCCCGCCACCTCCCCGCCCACCGCGATCCGGGTGTAGGAGCCGGGTACCTCAGCGAACTTCGCCGTGTCCGCGTCCCGCACCAGCACGTGGCGGACCCGGCCGCGCTCCACCCGGTCGCGCAGGTCGGCGGGGCCGAGCAACGGCGTGGCGGGGATGACGACGGCGCGCAGCTTCATCGCGGCGAGCGCGCTCTCCCACAGTTCGGCCTGGTTGCCGAGCATCACGAGGATGCGGTCGCCCGCCCGGGCCCCCTGCGCCTTCAGCCAGTTGGCGACGCGGTCGGAGCGCTGCGCCATCTGCGCGAAGGTCACTTCGGTGCGGCGGCCGTCCTCCTCCGCGATGTGCAGGGCGGTGCGGTGGTTGTCCGCGGCGATGACGTCGAACCAGTCGAGCGCCCAGTTGAAGTGGGCGAGGCGGGGCCAGCGGAAGCCCTCGTACGCCGTCCGGTAGTCCTCGCGGTGCTCCAGCAGGAAGTCCCGGGCGGCCCGGAACGTCTCCGTCGCGCTCGTCGGCGACATGTGCCCTCCTCGTTGCGGACCGGTCCGGTCGCTTGACATCATGTAAACAGTGACCCAGGTCTCACCACCCCCGGACGGGGGTGGTCCGGCCGGGTGGAGAGGCGTCGGTGTGCCGGAACCGGTCGATGCGGTCGAGATGCAGACGGCGCTGCTGAGGCTGCGCCGCACGAGCGGGCTTCCCGTGGTGTTCGGCGGCCTGTCGTCAGAGCCGCGCCACGCGCGGATCGCCGAACTCAACGGCGCGCAGACCAGCGCGTTGCGCGGGCTGGTCGTCTCGGCCGGGAGCGGCCTGGGCGGCAAGGCCATCGCACTGGCCCGGCCCTGCGCGGTGACCGACTACGCCTCCTCGCGCCACATCAGCCACGAGTACGACACGGCGGTGGCGGCGGAGGGGCTGCGTTCGGTCGTGGCCGTTCCCGTCGTCGTCCGCCGGGTGGTGCGGGGGGTTCTGTACGGGGCGCTGCGCACGCCGGTGACGCTGGGGGACCGGACGTTCGACGCGGCGGTGGCGGCGGCCCGCGATGTGGAGCAGGCCCTCGCGGTACGGGACGAGGTACGGCGGGTGCTCGCCGCCTCCCGGGCCCGGGTGACCGATCCGGACGCGGCGCCGGGGGCCTGGGAGGACGTGCGCGAGGCCCACCGGGAGCTGCGCGCTCTCGCCCCGAAGATCGTCGACCCGGCCCTGCGCGGTGAACTGCTGGACGTCTGCGGGCGGCTCGCGTCGGCGTCGGGCGCGCGGGCTCCCGCGGCCCGGGAGGTCGCTCTCGCGCCGCGTGAGGTGGACGTCGTGGCGTGTGTGGCGGCGGGCGCGACGAACGCGGCGGCGGCCGAGCGGCTGGGCCTGCGCCCGGAGACGGTGAAGGGCTATCTGCGGTCGGCGATGCGGAAACTGGGGGCGCACACCCGGCTGGAGGCGGTGGTGGCGGCGCGCCGGGCGGGTCTGCTCCCCTGACCCCGCCCAGCGGGCGCGGGGTCCACCCCGCGGCCCGGCACTCGCCCGGTGGGGTCAGTCGCCGAAGTCGAGGAACGCGCCGAACCGTACGTCGTGCGTCGACGCGTCCGTCATCGCCGTCAGCGTCCGCGCCGCTTCCTCGGCGATCTCCGCACGGTCGGCGCGGGAGAGGGTGTGGAGCGGTTGCACGGTCAGGACCGCCGTGTCCCCTTTCCGGTCGATGCGCCGGCAAGCGTCGAAGAACCCGTCGACCAGGACGGTCCCGTAGGGCTGGTTCCCCGCCCCGTTGCGGCCCTTGTTCACCACCGGGATGACGCGGGTGCGGTCGGCGTGGCCGAGCAGGACGTCGTCTGGGACCCGGCAACGCCCAGGCGTGAGGAGCACGGCGCGCCGCCGTCGAAAGGCGCCCCGGGGAGAGAAAGGGGCTCGGGCGCGCGCCGCCGTCCCGCTCGCGGCGGCGGATCAGGTGGTGCGCGCGAAGTCTCCCTGGACTTCGAACGTGCTGTCCCCCGCCGTCGCACGGGCCCGGTACGCGTCCGCCCCGGCGTCGCGGCCGCCCGACGCGTGGTCGTACTGGCCGGCGAAGACGTGCGTCCCGGCCGGCACCGTCCGGCCGGCCTTGAGGGTCCAGCGGTAGACGAGCATGCCGTCCCGCTCGTGCAGGGTGAGGTCGAAGTCCTCGCCGGGCGGCGTCTCCCACCGCCCGGTGCTCCTTACCCGGCCCGTCTGCGCCACGAACAGCTCCACCGTGAGCGCGGTGAGGGGCTCCTGGGTCTTGAGGGTGACGTTGCTCTGGGCCCAGTGGATGTTGTCGTCGGGGGCGACGGAGCCGTCCGCCCACAGCGGGCCGTCCGTGGTGCGGCCGCGTCCGGGCTGCGGCGGACGGCTGTCGTCGGCCGTGGGCGGGGCGGAGGCGGGGACGTCCGGCACTGCGCCGGTGGACACTTCCCGCGGCGCGGGCCCGTCCCCCCGTACGACCGCGGTCACGGCGACCCCGCCGACCACGCATACCGCGGCGGCGGCGAAGGCCGCGAGGGTCACGCGCGGCCAGGCGGGACGGGTCCGGCTGGCGCGGGCGACGCCCGGGGGGTGAGCGCCCTCGGCCCGCGCCCGCTCGATCCGGGCCAGCATGCGCGCCCGGTCCGGCCGGTGGGACCGGGCGGCTTCTTCCAGTCCGCTGCGCAGGTCGCTCATCGTCGTCCACTTTCCGCGGTCTCGACGGCGGTCCGGTCGCCCAGCAGCCGTTCGAGTTCCGCCATTGCCTTGGAGGTCTGGCTCTTCACCGTGCCGACCGATATGCCCAGGGCCAAGGCGGTGTCCTTCTCCGACAGGTCGAGCGCGTGCCGCAGCACGACGCACGCCCGCTTGCGGAAGGGCAGTCTGCGCAGCGCCTCCCGTACGTCGAGGACGGCCGCCACGTCCGGGCCGTCGGTCTGCTCGCTGCGCCGGGACCAGAACAGGGCGACCCGCCGGCGCTCGCGCACGGCGCCCCGGACGCGGCTGCGAGCCATGTTGGCGACGACGCCACGGGCGTACGCCACGGGGTGGTCGGCGGCGCGCACCCGGTCCCAGCGGTCCCAGAGCGCGACGAAGGCGTCGGCGGCCAGGTCGTCGGCGGTGTCCGCCTCCCCGGTCAGGAGGAAGGCGAGCCGGGAGAGTTCGGCGT
The DNA here is from genome assembly GCF_037137275.1 of Streptomyces pratensis. GTDB lineage: Bacteria > Actinomycetota > Actinomycetes > Streptomycetales > Streptomycetaceae > Streptomyces > Streptomyces pratensis_B. The sequence continues at coordinate 126,775 of NZ_JBBBEN010000092.1, forward strand.
AGTGGCGGTCGAAGAACGCGTGGAACTCCGCGGATGCGTCGTCGGCCATGCCCCGGAACCTCCGTCGTACGCGCCTGTGCGGCCTGAACGCCGGATCTTATGCCGCGGCCCCGGGGCGGCCGGCCACCGGCCCCGGGACCTGGTCGTGCGGAGGTCACCTCATCGATGCGCCGATGTCCGGCGTACCGGTCACCAGGAAGTCGGTCGCGGGGAGCGAACCGTCCGCGTGCCGGGGCCCGTAGGCGGTGGCCGGGTCGGTGGCCGGACGCTTGACCGGGGTCGCGTCCGCGTCCCAGGTGTTGGCGGCCGACACCACGCGCTTGCTGAGCTTCGCCGCGCCGGAGGTGTTGTCCAGCGCTAGTTGCGGGAGAGGCGGGAGGGCGAGGAGGCGACGTAGTAGCCGGCGGCGCCGTTGGCGTACGCGGTGTTGCGGTGCAGGCGCAGCGCCCCCGAGCCCGGCGCGGTGCGGCCGGACCACCCCTTGTCGCCGCCGGGTCTCAGAAGGTTGCCGCGGGAGGCGTGCCGTCGCCGAACGGCCGGCCGCCGAGCTGTTCGCGGTGGTGCGGGGTCCTCCAGCCGGAGAGGTCGGGGCCGAGCGGGACGATGCCGGTGGGGTTGATGCCGGTGTGCACCTGGTAGTAGTGCCGCTTGATGTGGTCGAAGTCGACGGTGTCACCGAACCCGGGCGTCTGGTAAAGGTCGCGGGCGTACGCCCACAGGACGGGGTCCTCGGTCAGCTTCGTACGGTTGCACTTGAAGTGCCCGTGGTAGACGGCGTCGAAGCGGACCAGGGTGGTGAACAGCCGGATGTCGGCTTCGGTGATGGTGTCGCCGACGAGGTAGCGTCGGTCCGCCAGGCGGGCGGAGACCTCGTCGAGGCGGGCGAAGAGCGCCTCGTAGGCGGCGTCGTACTCCTTCTGGCCGCTGGCGAACCCGGCTCGGTAGACGCCGTTGTTGACGTCCCGGTAGATGCCGTCCATCACCTCGTCGATCTCCTCGCGGAGCGGCTCCGGGTAGAGGTCGGGGGCTCCCGGCCGGTGCAGTGCGGTCCACTCGGTGGCGAAGTCGAGGGTGATCTGCTGGTAGTCGTTGGAGACCAGCTTGCCGCTCGGCACGTCCACGATCGCCGGGACGCTGACGCCGCCCGGGTAGTCGCTCTCCCGTGCGTCGTAGGCCTCGCTCAGATAGCGGATGCCGAGGACCGGGTCGCGGCCGTCCGGGTCCAGGGTGAAGCGCCAGCTGCGGTCGTCCTGGATCGGGTCGGCGACGGCGAGCGGGAGGGCGTCCTCCAGCCCGAGGAGCCGCCGGGAGACCAGGGAGCGGCTCGCCCAGGGGCAGGCCCGGCTGACGACGAGCCGGTAGCGGCCGGCTTCGACGGGCCAGCCGTCGCGCCCGTCGGCGGTGATCCGGTCGGAGAAGTGGCTGCGGGAACGCTTGAAGGGCTTGTGGCCATAGCTGGTGTTGCCGTCGCTGCCTGCTGGTGTGTCGCTCATACTGTGCTCCTGGGTGTGTCGGTGGGTTCTCGCTCCGCACGTCGTCTGCCCCGTCGGTCGGCCCCCACGTCGGCGAGCGCCACGAACAGCGCGGCCACGACGAAGGCGACCGAGACGAGGAGTCCGTGGTCGTACGCGTCGGCCCAGCCGTCCGGTCCCACCTGGGCGAAGAACACCGCGCCGACGGCGGCGATCCCGATCGCGGAGCCGACCCGCTGCCCGGTCTGGAGGGTCCCCCCGGCGCTCCCGGCCCGGGGCACCGGGACCTCCGCCAGGGTCAGGGTCTGGTTCGGGGCGATGACCAGCCCGCTGCCGAGGCCCGCGAACAGCAGCGGGGCGGCCATGGCCCACCCGGCACCGGGCCCGGGGACCAGGTGGACGGCGAGGGCGGTGCCCGCGAGACCGGCCGCGACCATGGCCAGACCGGCGACCACGAGCGGGCGTCCGAAGCGTCCGACCAGTCGGCCGCCGACGGCGGCGGCGACGCCGGAGCCGAGGGCGAAGGGGGTGATGGCGAGGCCGGCCTGAAGGGCCGAGTAGCCGAGGCCCGACTGGAGGTAGAGGGTCGTGATGAAGAAGATCGAGGTGAATCCGGCGAAGTAGAGCAGGATCAGCAGGCACCCCAGCCAGTAGGACCGCAGCCGGAACAGCGCCAGGTCCAGGACCGGCTGGGTGGGGCCGCGGGCACACCGCGCCTCCCAGCCGACGAACGCGGCGAGCAGGGCGGCGGCCAGGACCAGCAGGAGCCACTTGCCGTTGCCGGGCCACTGCTGGGCCTGGACGAACGGCAGCAGCAGGGCCAGCACCCCCGTCCCGAGGAGCGCCACGCCGACCGGGTCCAGGTCGCGCGGCCCGACCCGGCCCGCGGCGGGGGTGTCGGGGAGCAGCCGGCGGGCGAGCAGGAGGCACAGAGCGCCGAGCGGGAGGTTGACGTAGAACACCCAGCGCCAGCCGTGGTCGGGCCCGGCGGCCTGGATGAGCACCCCGCCGAGCAGCGGCCCCACCGCGGTGGAGATCCCGACGACGGTGCCGAACATGCCGAAGGCCCGTCCGCGCTCGCGGCCGGAGAACATCTGCTGGATCAGGGCGGAGATCTGCGGGGAGATCAGCCCGCCCGCGATGCCCTGGACCAACCGGGCGACCACCAGCCACAGACTGGTCTGGGCGGCTCCGCAGGCGGCAGAGGCCAGGGTGAAGAGGGCGAGGCCCGCCATGAAGACCGCCCGGCGGCCGCGCGCGTCTCCGAGGCGTCCTGCGGGGATCAGGAAGAGGCCGAAGGCGAGGGCGTAGCCGGAGAGCACCCACTGGAGCTCCGACTCGGGGGTGTTGAGCCCCTCCCTGATAGAAGGGAGCGCCACGTTGACGATGGAGACGTCCAGCAACGTCATGAAGCCCGCCACCAGGCAGACGGCGAGCGCCTGCCAGCGCCGGGGGTCGGGGCCGCCGGGGTCGGGGTCGCGCCCGGGCGGCCCGGAATGCGCCGCGCTCCGTGCCATGGTTCGCACCTTAGGCCGCTCCGGGCGATTCCTCATCCCCGGACACGTCGGGGCGCGGCCGTGGGCGTCCGCCGGCGTGTCCGGGCCCGCCGGGGGTAGGAGTTCCACATGACTGTGGAGAAGACGAGCGTTCTTGTCCTTGACTGCGCCGACCACCTGGAGCTGGCCGAGTTCTACGCCGGTCTGCTGGACGCACAGACGCGGACCGCGGACGACCCCGACTTCGTCGAGGTCGTCGCCCACGACGGCGTACGGCTGGCGATCCGCCGCGACCAGAGCTACGTTCCGCCGAGCTGGCCGCGTCCGGCGGCCGCCCAGGAAGCGCGCCTGCGGGTTCTGGTGCGCCGGGAGGACATCGACGAGGCCGAGCGGGAGGCCATCGGGCTCGGAGCCCGGCCCGTGGACACCGGTGAGACCAACAACGGCCCTCGGGATGTGCGGGTGTACGCCGATCCGGCGGGCCATTCGTTCGCGCTCGCGGTCACCCCGCTGCCGGAGGGGTGAGCCGGGGGCCCGTCGCCGGGGCACGGCGGCGGTGGGCCCGGAAGGGGTGAACAGGGCGTTGGGCTGAGCGCGTTAATAGACAGGAAAGTTTCCCAACACTGTTGACGGCATTTGGAAGGCGGCTTTACTTTCAGTGCTGCCGACATGGCGCCTCCCACCCCCTTCGAAGGGAGCACCACCATGCACCAGCGCACGAGTCCCCCCACCGAGCCCCGCTCCGCGACCGGCCGCCGCCGCTTCGCCCGCAAGGCCCTGCTCGTCGCGTCCGCGCTCGGTGTCGTCACCGCACTGGCGGCCCCCGTCCGGGCCGGAGCCGCCCCGGCCCCCACCGCACCGGCCGCCGCCACTCCGCTCGCCGCCAACGGCCGGCTCTCCGTCTGCGGCCGCCAGCTCTGCAACTCCTCCGGACAGGCCGTCGCCCTCAACGGGATGAGCACGCACGGCACCCAGTGGTACGCCCAGTGCGTCACCGACGGCTCGCTCGACGCCCTCGCCCATGACTGGCGCGCCGACGTCCTGCGCGTCTCCACCTACGTGCAGGAGGGCGGGTACGAGACGGACCCGGCCGGATTCACGGCCCGTGCGCAGAAGTTCGTGGACGCGGCGCACGCGCGCGGCATGTACGCGGTCATCGACTGGCACATGCTCAGCCCGGGCGACCCGAACGTGAACCTGGCCAACGCCAGGACCTTCTTCACGGCGATGGCGAAGAAGTACAAGGACCACCCCGGTGTGCTCTACGAGATCGCCAACGAACCCCACGGGGTGAGCTGGTCGGCCATCAAGTCCTATGCCGAGCGGATCATTCCGGTGATCCGCGCCCAGGACCCCGACGGGGTCGTCCTGGTCGGCACGCGCGCCTGGTCCTCGTTCGGAGTGTCGGAGGGCTCGAACGAGAACGAGGTCGTGAACAATCCCGTCCGCGCCGCGAACATCATGTACACCTTCCACTTCTACGCGGCCTCCCACCGCGAGGCCTACCTCAGCGCCCTCGACCGGGCGTCCGACAAGCTGCCGGTCTTCGTCACGGAGTTCGGGACGCAGACCTATTCGGGCGACGGCGCCAACGACTTCGCCATGTCGCAGCGGTACATCGACCTGATGAAGCGCAAGAAGATCTCCTGGACCAACTGGAACTACTCCGACGACCACCGCTCCGGCGCGGTCTTCAGGACCGGCACCTGCAACGGGGGCGACTGGGCGGGAACCGGGGTCCTCAAGGAGGCCGGGGTCTGGATTCGGGACCGCATCCGCCAGTGACCCCGGCCTCGCCCCTCGAAGGCGGCGCGGCGATCCGTCGCTGACGGCCGGGCCGGGCGGGGGCCGGTGTCGCCCGCCGGGCGGGAGCTCCCTCACCTGACCGGGCGGGGGCGCCCCCGCCCGGCCGTCGCCCGGTGGGCCGGGCGTCCAAAGTGGCCGACGAAGCCCGTACTCCACCCGGACGATGCCGGGAATTAACCGATGATGCCTTGTCACACCCTGTTCTACGCGCATAGTTTTTGGCCTTCACTACTCAGTTGGGGGCTCCTCCCGTGCAGATACACAGATCCGGTTCCGTCCTGCTGACCGGCGCCGTCGCCGTCGCGCTCTCGGTGACCGCCCTGCCCGCCGCCCACGCGGCCCCGTCCGCCACCGCCGTGATCTCCGAGGTGTACGGCGGCGGGGGCAACTCGGGCGCGACGCTGACCCGGGACTTCGTGGAGCTGGCCAACGCCGGCTCCACGGCCTTCGAGGTCGGCGGGCTCAGCGTCCAGTACCTGCCGGGCAGCCCGTCGGCCGGCTCGCGGTGGCAGGTCTCCGCGCTGTCCGGGGCGATCGCGCCGGGCGGCCGCTACCTGGTCTCCCAGGCCGCGGGCTCCGGGGGGACCGTCGACCTGCCGGCCGCCGACGCCGCCGGCACGGTCTCCATGGGGGCGAGCAGCGGGACGGTCGCGCTGGTCTCCGGCACGACGCCGCTCACCTGCAAGTCGGCGGCGGACTGCGCCGCCGACGCCCGGATCGTGGACCTGGTGGGCTACGGCTCCGCGGTCGTCCGCGAGGGCGGCGGGCCGGTCCCTGGCGCCTCGGCCACCGCGTCCGTCTCGCGGAGCGCCTCGCTCACCGACACCGACGACAACGCCGCCGACCTCCTGGCCGGAGCGCCGACCCCGGTCAACGCGGCAGGCGAGACGTCCGGGGGCGGCGGCCAGGAGCCGGAGGAGCCCGGCCCCACCGAGCCCGGCTCCGTCCGGGTCCACGACATCCAGGGCGCCACGCGCCTCTCCCCCCTCGACGGCACGACGGTCACCGGGGTCCCGGGCGTCGTCACCGGGGTGCGGGCGAGCGGTTCGCGTGGCTTCTGGTTCCAGGACACCTCGCCCGACGGCGACCCGCGCACCGGTGAGGGCCTGTTCGTCTACACCGGCTCCGCGGTCCCCGCCGTGGCGGTCGGGGACGCGGTCCTGGTGAGCGGGAAGGTAGCCGAGTACTACCCGGGCGCCGGGGCCCAGTCGATCACCCAGCTCACCGGGGCGCGCACCACCGTGCTCTCGTCCGGCAACGCGCTGCCCGCCCCGGTCGTCCTGGACGCCCGCTCGGTGCCGGACCGCTACGTCCCCTCCGCCGGCGGCGGGTCGATCGACACACTGCCGCTGGAGCCGTCCCGGTACGCCCTGGACCTGTACGAGTCGCTGGAGGGCTCGCGGGTCCGGATCGCCGACACCCGGGTGACCGGGGCGACGACCGCGTACGACGAGATCTGGGTGACGGTGAAGCCGCGGGAGAACCCGACCCGGCGCGGCGGCACGCGCTACGCCTCCTACGAGGACCAGAACACCGGCCGGCTCAAGGTGATGTCGCTGGACCCGGCGCGTGAGGTGCCGGAGGCGAACGTGGGCGACGTGCTGGAGGGCCGCACCACCGGCGTGCTGGACTACGCCTCGTACGGCGGCTACAACCTTCAGGCCACCGAGCTGGGCACGCTCGCCGACCGGGGGCTGCGGCGAGAGGTGACCCGCAAGCAGAAGAAGAACGAGCTGGCCGTCGCCACGTACAACGTGGAGAACCTCGACGCGCGCGACGACCAGGCCACGTTCGACACCCTGGCCGAGGGCGTCGCCGTGAACCTCGCCTCCCCGGACATCCTCTCGCTGGAGGAGATCCAGGACGACAACGGCCCGGTGAACGACGGCACGGTGGGCTCGGAGGCGACGCTGCGGCGGTTCACCGACGCGATCGTGGCGGCGGGCGGCCCGCGGTACGCCTGGCGGTACATCTCCCCCGAGAACAACGAGGACGGCGGCCAGCCCGGCGGCAACATCCGCAATGTGTTCCTGTTCAACCCGGAGCGGGTCGCCTTCACCGACCGTGCGGGCGGCGACGCCACCACACCGGTGCGGGCCGTGGACACGTGGAAGGGCGTGGAGCTGTCCGCCTCCCCGGGCCGGATCAGCCCGCGGAGCGCGGCCTGGGACAACAGCCGCAAGCCGCTGGTGGGCGAGTTCGTCTTCCGGGGCAGGCCGGTCTTCGTCATCGGCAACCACTTCGCGTCCAAGGGCGGCGACCAGTCGCTGCACGGCCGCTTCCAGGAGCCGACCCGGTCCTCGGAGACCCAGCGGGTCCAGCAGGCCGCAGAGGTGAACGCCTTCGTCGCCTCGCTGCTGAAGGCGGACCGGTCCGCGCGCGTCGTCACGCTCGGGGACATCAACGACTTCGAGTTCTCCCCGACGATGGAGCGGCTGACCCGGGGCGGGGTCCTCAAGCCGCTGATCACCACGCTGCCCGCGGCGGAGCGGTACAGCTACGTCTACGACGGCAACTCGCAGACGCTGGACCACATCCTGACGAGCCCCGGCATCCGGCGCTTCGACTACGACGTGGTCCACATCAACGCGGAGTTCGCCGACCAGGCGAGCGACCACGACCCCCAGGTCGTGCGCGTGAAGGTCAACGGCCCCCGCCGCTGACCCACCGGCCCGGCGGGGCGGGTCAGACCCGTTCCGCCGGGGCGGCGGCCTGGCGCGGCAGGGCGGCCGCGGGGACCGCCGCGTCCGGCGGCGCCCCGACCTCGCCGCCGGTGAAGAAGCGGGCCACCAGGGCCGCCACGTCGTCGGCCCGCTCCAGCACGACCCAGTGGTCCGACTCGCCCATCGTCAGGAAGCGGCTGCCCTCGATGGTCGCGGCGAACGCGCGCTGCCGCTCCGGCGAGGTGACCGTGTCGTGCTCCCCGGCGAAGACCAGCGCCGGCACGCCGGACAGCCCGCCGGAGAAGTCGGGCCGGTCGGCGAGCGCCCGGTACAGCGAGTCCGCCGCGTGCGGCGAGTTCGCCAGCGCGTGCAGGAAGGAGCGCCGGACGTAGCGGCGGGCCAGCTCGCGCCGGTGAACCGGGCGTCGGGGGTCCAGGCACATCAGCGCGTCGGCGGCCAGCGCGGCGAACCCCTCGCGGTCCCCGTTCGCCAGGAGCCGGCGGGCCCGCTCCCAGCGGGCGGCCTGGGCGGCGTCGATGTGGATCGGGACGCCGCCCAGCGCCAGCCGCGCCACCCGCTCCGGATGGCGGCGGGCGAACCCGAAGGCGATGGCGGTGCCGTAGGAGAAGCCGAAGACGTTGATCCGGGGCGCGCCGAGGTCGTCGGCGATGCGCAGGACGGCCCGGCACAGGAGGTCGGCGCTGGGGCCCGCCGGAAGGGGGTCCGCACCGCCCATGCCGGGCAGGTCGGCGGTGACCACATCGGTGGCCGGGCCCAGGTGGTCGTCCATCTGGGGCCAGCCGTACATCCCCTGGAGCGCGCCTCCCAGGACGAGCGCCGGTTCGGTGGCCGGGGGTGTGCCGGGCCGGGCGTGCGGCAGGACCCGGTAGCCGTAGCGGACCCCGTCCACCGACAGGTCCCGGATGATCTCCTCGGGCATGTGCTTGCGCGTTCCCTTCTCTCAGGCGCTGGTGAGGACGAGTGCCGCGTTGTGGCCGCCGAAGCCGAGCGAGGTCTTGACGGCGCAGTCGAAAGAGGCGTCCCGGGCCTCCTTGGCCACCACCTCGATCGGGATGCGCGGGTCGGGCGCGTCCAGATTGACGGTGGGCGGGACGCGCTGGTGCTGGAGGGCGAGCACGGTGAGCGCGGCCTCGATGCCGCCCGCCGCGCCGAGGGTGTGCCCGGTCATCGCCTTGGTGGAGGTCACCAGCGGTCCCTCGCCCAGGACCCGGCGGAGCATGGTCGCCTCGATCAGGTCGTTGGAGAGCGTCGAGGTGCCGTGGGCGTTGACGTGCCCGACGTCCTGCGGGACGAGTCCGGCGTCGGCGAGGGCGGTGCGCAGGGCGCGTTCGATGCCGAGTCCGTCGGGGTCCGGGGCCACGGCGGAGTGGGCGTCGCTGGAGGCCCCGTACCCGCTCACCTGCGCCCGGACGGTGGCCCCGCGGGCCCGGGCGTGCTCCGGGTGCTCCAGGACCAGCAGGCCGGCGCCCTCGCCGACCACGAAGCCGTCGCGGTGGGTGTCGAAGGGGCGGCAGGCGGCCTCGGGGTCCTCGCGGCGGGTGGAGACGGCCTTGAGGCGGCAGGCGCTGGCGATCAGGAGGCGGGTGCAGGTCGATTCGGCCCCGCCCGCGATGACGACGTCACAGGCTCCCGAGCGGAGCATCTGGTGAGCGGTGCCGATGGCGACGGTCCCGGAGGAGCAGGCGGTGGAGACGGCCTGGCTGGGGCCCTGCACGCCGAGATCCAGGCTGACGCTGCTGGCCGCGCCGTTGACGACGCTGAGGGGTGCGAGTTTCGGGGAGACCCGCCGGGGGCCGCGCTCGGTCAGGGCGGCGTGCTGCTCGTCGTAGAACGCCAGCCCGCCGTGGGCGGAGCCGATGACGACGCCGACCCTGCCGCTGTCCCAGACCGACGGGTCGAGCCCCGCGTCCGCGACGGCCTCCCGGGCGGCGATGACGGCGAGCTGGGCGAAACGGTCCATCAGCCGCTGGGCGGCGACCCCGAGGACGGCCTGGGGGTCGCAGTCGGTGACGGAGTAGAAGAAGTCGCAGGGCAGCCCTTCCAGTTCGGGCCGCGGGCCGACCGACGGGGCCAGGTGCTCGGTGACGCCGCGCCAAGCGGCGTCCACGCCCGTCCCGGCGGCCGTGACCAGGCCCAGCCCGGTGACGGCGGCGGCGAACGGGGCGAGCGCCGGTCGGCGGTAGGGCCGGCCGGCCGGGGCCGGGGCGGGGGCGCTCACGCGGTGGCCTTGACGTGGACGGCCTCGACGAGGCGGCCGAGGGTGTCGCGCGAGGTGAGCGCGACGTCCTCCAGGTCCACGTCCAGCCGGTCCTCGATGAGCAGCCTCAGTTCCTCCAGGGCGAGGGAGTCCAGCCGCAGCCGGTGCAGCGGGACATCGGGGCGCAGCGCCGCGGGGTCGGTGCCGAACTTCGTTACCAGCAGGGCTCTGATCTCTTCCGAAGTGCTCATTGGCGCTCCTGGGCTCAGTGACGCGGTGACGCCGGCCGCGTGAGGGAAGGTGGGGCCATCGGGGGACGCCGGCTGCTCCGGAGGGACCCTTTATACGCCTTCACGGGCGAGTCCCCGGCCTCCGTTCCCCCGTGGGGTTGGAGGGGCGTCCAGGTGTGCGAATCTTCGCTGTCGCGGCGGCGGATGCCAGGATGGGGCCCAGCCCGTACGGGAGAGCAACGAGAGAAGGAGAAGGACATGACGGCCGAGCAGGACGGCGACGCACAGGTCACGCTCAGCCCCGCCGAATGGGTCGCCCGGCAGGCGGAGCTGTACGAGTCGTCCGGCGGCACGCAGGGCACCACGCAGCTCGGCGTCCCCTGCCTGCTGATGGACTACGTGGGCCGGCGCAGCGGGGCGGTGCGGCGGACGGTCCTGATGTACGGGCGGGACGGTGAGGACTATCTGATCGTGGCGTCCAACGGCGGCTCCGACAGGCCGCCGCTGTGGTATCTGAACCTCCAGGCCAACCCCGAGGTGGAGCTGCGGGTGAACACCGAGCGCTTCCGGGCCGTCGCCGCGACGCTGCCGCCGCAGGAGAAGGCGCGGGTGTGGCCCGGTCTGGTGGAGCTCTTCCCGCGCTACGGGGAGTACCAGGCGGGCACGGAGCGGGACATCCCCGTCGTGCGGCTCACCAGGAGCTGAGCACGGCGTTCCGGCGGTCACCGGGCCGGCCCAGGCCGTCCCCCCGTGTCCGCCGGGGCCCGGCCTTCGTCAACCGGCGCGCTGGGCCTGTCGGGTGACGCTTCCCCTCCCCCGGCGAACCCTGGTCGCATGTCAACGAGGCCGTATATGCAGGAAGTTGCCAGAGGGAACGCCCCCTTTCGCGATTGTCATGCCTACCTCACATCGATAGCCTGACGGCGTTGGATCTCCCTTTGGCCCGCTCGGGCCCGAGGGCTTTTCTCTTCCTCACGGCCCCACGGACTCCGGCGGGCTCCCCCCACCCCCCGGGACTCCCACGGCCCCCACAGAGCAGGAGCCCCCATGCCCCCACGCCCCGTCGCCCGCGCCCGGGCCCGCGCCTGCGCCCTGGCGGCCCTCACCGCCACCGCCCTCCTCGCGACCGGTCAGCCGGCGAGCGCCGCGCCGGAGCCGGCCGCGGCCGAGCCGATGAACCGCGCCTTCGCCGACGCGGCCCGGGAGTACGGCGTGCCGCGCGATCTGCTGGCCGCCGTCGGCTACGGCGAGAGCCGGCTGGACGGGCACGCCGGGACGCCGAGCCAGGCGAACGGCTACGGCGTGATGCACCTGACGAGCAACCCCGCCAACCGGTCCCTGGAGAAGGCGTCCGAGCTGACCGGCGAGAGCGCGGCGCGGCTGCGGCGGGACACCACGGCCAACATCCTCGGCGGGGCCGCCGTCCTGCGCGACCACGCCGACGCGCTGGGCCTGGACGGCGCCGAACGGCGCGACGTGAACGCCTGGTACCCGGCGGTCGCCCGGTACAGCGCCGCCGACGGGCCCGCCTCCGTGCTCTACGCGGACGCCGTCTTCGCTTCCCTCGCCGAGGGCGTGGCCGCGCGGACCCCGGGCGGCGAGGAGGTGCTCGTGCCCTCCCGCCCCGTCTCCCCCGACAAGGGCGCGCTCTCCGCGGCCGCCGTCGACGCCCGGAGCACGGACTACCCGTCGGCGCGCTGGATGCCCGCCGCCGCGGGGAACTTCGCCGCCGGCCGCACGGCGGCCGTCGACAAGGTGGTCGTCCATGTCACCCAGGGCTCGTACGCCGGTTCCATCAGCTGGTTCCAGAACCCGGCGTCGCAGGTCAGCGCGCACTACACGATCCGCTCCTCCGACGGCGAGATCACCCAGTCGGTCCGGGAGAAGGACACCGCTTACCACGCCCGCAGCGCCAACGCCTCGTCCCTCGGCATCGAGCACGAGGGCTACGTGGACAACCCCGCGTGGTTCACCGACGCGCTGTACCGCTCCTCCGCCGCGCTGACCGCCCATCTCTGCGCGAAGTACGACATCCCGAAGGACCGGGCGCACATCGTCGGCCACAGCGAGGTCCCCGGCAACGACCACACCGACCCGGGCGGACACTGGGACTGGAACCGCTACATGGAGCTGGTCGGGGGCGCGCCGGGCGGTGGCGGCGACGGGCTGACCTTCGCCTCCTACACGCTTCAGCAGTCGGGCTCCACGGGCCCGCAGGTGAAGGCCGTGCAGCAGCTCCTCAACGACCAGGGGTACGCGGCGGGCGCGGTGGACGGCAGCTTCGGGCCGGCCACGAAGAGCGCCGTGCAGGCGTTCCAGCGGGCCCGTTCGCTCGTCGCCGACGGGCAGGTCGGCTCGAAGACCTGGACGGCCCTGCTGTCGGCCGGGACGACCCCGTCCCTGGCGCGGGGCGGCTCGGGCGACGCGGTGAGGCGGCTCCAGCGGGCCCTGACCGCGGCGCTCGGCACCACCGTGTCCGTGGACGGCGGCTTCGGCCCGGCCACGGAGACGGCGGTCCGCGGCTACCAGAGCGGCCGCGGCCTCACGGTGGACGGCGTGGTCGGCCCGGCCACCTGGGCGGCGCTGCAGGCAGGCCGCTGACCCGGGCCCGTCCGGACGCCGGGACCGGGGCCGCTCGGGAGCGAGCGCGTCCCGGCCCCGGCGTTCCCCGTGCCGCTACGCCGCGCCCTGCCGCGCCGCGCCGCGCGGCGTGCCGGGCCGACGGCACGCCGGCCTCCCGGGCTCGCCCCTCACTCCCCCGCGGTGCCGACCGGGTACCCGATCTCCTCGACGTCCTCGGCGAGTTCCGCGGGCGCCCGTGCCGGGTTGAGCGCGGCGACCACCGCGTCGGTCAGCGGCCGCAGCGCGTAGACGTGCCGGACGGCTTCGAGGTCGACGGAGGTCTCGAAGTAGTCCTGCGCCCACTCCTGGTAGGACTCCGGGGTCCCCTCCACGAGGAGCTGGAAGAGCCAGTCGGCGCCGTCGCAGTCCTCGCCGTCCTCCGGGAACTCGACGCGGCCCGCCCTCCAGCGGTCGTCGCCGGTTTCGCGCCAGAGGCAGGCGGTGACCACGGGCAACCCGAACTCGTCGGTGAAGGAGGGCTCGTCCACGTACGGGCGGAAGACGGCGGGCACCTCGTCGAGCACCCCGGGCCAGGGAGCGTCGTCGACGTACGGGCTCATCGGGGACTCGTGGTCGAAGCCGCGCGCGTACGCTCCGGCGGCGGAGAAGACCACGGAGTACTCACCGCCCGCTCCGTCCCGCATCGAGGCCATGGCCTCCGTGGGCGACCACCGCGCGTCGAAGCCGTGCCAGCGGTGGTCCCACTCCGGACACAGGATCGCGTCGAGCATCGCCAGGGAACGGCAGAGATCGGTGAGGGCGGATATGCCCGGCAGCCCGCGGGCCACGTCGTGAACGCTCATGGGCCTCATCCAACCGCACCCGTCCGCGTCCGCTCCGCAGCCTTGCTGCTTCAGGCCACCGACGAGAGCGGCTGGCCGCCGCCGTCGTGGTGGATGGGGGTGTGGGCCCCGGTGAGCGGGGCGCCGCTGCCGCCGCGCCGGACCGCGACGATCTCGGCCGCGATGGACAGGGCCGTCTCCTGCGGCGTACGGGCTCCGAGGTCCAGGCCGATCGGCGAGTGCAGCCGCACCAGTTCGCGCTCGGAGACCCCGGCCTCGCGGAGCCGTTCGTTGCGCTCCAGGTGGGTGCGGCGCGAGCCCATCGCGCCGACGTAGGCGACCGGCAGGCGCAGCGCGGCCTCCAGCAGCGGCACGTCGAACTTGGCGTCGTGGGTGAGGACGCAGAGTACGGTGCGTGCGTCGGTGGCGGTCCGGGCGAGGTAGCGGTGGGGCCATTCGACGACGATCTCGTCGGCCTGCGGAAAGCGCTCCGCGGTGGCGAAGACCGGCCGGGCGTCACAGACGGTGACCCGGTAGCCGAGGAACTTCCCGGCCTCTACCAGCGCGGCCGCGAAGTCGATGGCGCCGAACACGATCATGCGCGGCGGTGGCACGCTGGATTCGACCAGGAGCTGGAGGGGCCGGCCGCAGCGGGAGCCCTCCGCACCGATGACGAGCGGCCCGGTGCGCCCCGCGTCCAGCAGGGCGCGGGCCTCCGCGGCGGCCGTCCGGTCGAGTGCCGGATGGCCGCCGAGCCCGCCTTCGTGGCCGCCGTCGGCGTGGACCAGCAGCGGAAGTCCGAGCATGTCGTCGGGCCCGTCCGTGATCCGCGCGAGCGCGGCCGCCGCCCCTGCGGCGGCGGCCGCGAGCGCCGCGGCGAACACCGGGCGGGCAGGGTCCTCCGCCCGCACCGGTGTGACCAGGATGTCGATGACGCCGCCGCAGGTCAGGCCGACCGCGAAGGCGTCCTCGTCGCTGTAGCCGAAGCGCTCGCGGACGGTCTGCCCGTCCCTCAGCGCCTGTTGGCAGAGTTCGTAGACAGCGCCCTCCACGCATCCGCCGGAGACCGACCCGATGACGGTGCCGTCGCGGTCGACGGCGAGGGCGGCGCCGGGCTGCCGGGGCGCGCTGCCGCCGACGGCCACCACGGTGGCGACGGCGAACGCGCGACCCTGCGAGACCCACCGGTGCAGGTCCTCGGCGATGTCCAGCATGGGGTGTCTCCTTTGGCGAAGAGGGCCGGGGGGTCAGTGGACGCCCAGCCAGCTTTCGATCGGGTTGAGGGCGAAGAAGACGATGAAGACGGCCGTCAGCCCCCACATGAAGGCCCCGACCTCGCGGGCCCGGCCCTGGGCGAGCTTGATGGCGGAGTAGGCGACGACGCCCGCGGCGACGCCGGTGGTGATGGTGTAGGTGAAGGGCATCAGGACCACGGTCAGGAAGACCGGAATGGCGACGGAGCGGTCGCTCCAGTCCACGTGCCGGGCGTTCTGCATCATCATCGCGCCGATGACGACGAGGGCGGCGGAGGCCACCTCCGCGGGCACGATCGCGGTGAGCGGGGTGAAGAAGAGGCAGGCGGCGAAGAACAGGCCGGTGACGGCGGAGGCGAGCCCCGTCCTGGCCCCCTCGCCGACGCCGGTGGCCGACTCGACGAAGACCGTCTGTCCTGAGCCAGAGGCGACGCCGCCGATGACGCCGCCTGCGCCGTCGACGAACAGCGCCTTGGACAGGCCCGGCATGCGGCCCTTCTCGTCGGCGAGCCCGGCCTCCGTGCCGACGCCGATGATGGTGGCCATCGCGTCGAAGAAGCCTGCCAGCACAAGGGTGAAGACGATCATGCCGACGGTGATCACGCCGACATCGCCCCAGCCGCCGAACTCGACGTTGCCGAAGAGGGAGAAGTCGGGGGCGGAGACCGCGCTGCCCTCCAGGGCGGGCGGGCCGCTGCTCCAGTCCTTCGGGTCGATGTCGGCGATCGCGTTGACGGTGAGGGCCGCCAGGGTGCCGACGACGATGCCGATCAGGATCGCCCCGGGGACGTTGCGCGCCTGGAGCATGAAGATGAGCAGCAGCGTCACGCAGAAGACCAGGACGGGCCAGCCGGCGAGCTCCCCGGCCGGGCCGAGGGAGACGGGGGTCGCCTGGCCCTGGTGGACGAACCCGGCCTTGTAGAGGCCGATGAGGGCGATGAAGAGCCCGATGCCCATGGTGATGCCGTGCTTGAGGGCGAGCGGGATCGCGTTCATGATCATTTCACGGAGGCCGGTGACCACGAGGAGGCAGATCACCACACCGTAGATCACGCACATGCCCATGGCCTGCGGCCAGGTCATGTTGGGCGCGACCTGCGAGGCGAGCACCCCGGAGACGCTGAGTCCGGCGGCGAGCGCCAGGGGCACCTTGCCGACGAACCCCATGAGCAGGGTCGTCGCGGCGGCCGCGAAGGCGGTCGCGGTGATCAGCCCGCTCTGGGAGAGGACATCGCCGGCGGCGTCCTCTCCACCGAGGATCAGCGGGTTGAGCAGGAGGATGTACGCCATGGCCATGAAGGTCGTGACGCCGCCGCGCACTTCGCGCGCGACGGTGGACCCCCGGTCGGATATGTGGAAGTAGCGGTCGAGCCATGATCTTCCGGCGGGGACGCGCGAGCCGGGGCCCGCGGCCTCCGCGCTGGTCTTCGGTTCCACTGACTGCTGGGTCATGATGCCTGACTCCCAAGGTTCACAGGGGCACCCGCGTGGAGATTGCTGACTGCGGGATTTGGGATGACTGCGTCGGCCGCACGACCCGGGGACGGCCGGGACGGACTGGGGAAGCAGGTACGGGGTGTGCCGAAGGGCACGGGTGTCCGTGAGGCGCTGCTGTGCGGGGGGGGGGTGCGGTGCGGGACCGCGGGGGTGCGGTGCTCGGTGTCTTCGGACGGTGCGACGGGCCGAGGGGTGTCACGTGACCCGGCTCGGCGCACCGCCCGGAGAGGGCGGGGGGACCGCGGGGAGACCGCCGGGCGACGTCCGGTGGGAGGCCGCCCGGCGGGCTCTCAGACGCCGGTGATGTGCTCGGGGCGCACCGGCGTCCGGGTGAGCTCCAGCCCGGTCGCGTTCCGGATCGCCGCGAGGACGGCCGGAGTGGACGACAGGGTGGGGGCCTCGCCGATGCCGCGCAGCCCGTACGGGGCGTGGTCGTCGGCGAGTTCGAGCACGTCGACCGGGATGGCCGGCGTGTCGAGGATCGTGGGGATCAGGTAGTCCGTGAAGGAGGGGTTGCGCACCTTCGCGGTTCTGGGGTCGACGATGATCTCTTCCATCACCGCGACGCCGAGGCCCTGGGTGGTTCCGCCCTGGATCTGGCCGACCACGGAGAGCGGGTTGAGGGCCTTGCCGACGTCCTGGGCGCAGGCCAGCTCGATGACCTTGACCAGGCCCAGTTCGGTGTCGACCTCGACGACGGCCCGGTGCGCGGCGAAGGAGTACTGGACGTGGCCGTTGCCCTGCCCGGTGCGCAGGTCGAACGCCTCTGTGGGCCGGTGGCGCCACTCCAGCTCGATGTCGACCGCCTCGCCCTCCAGGACGTCCGCGATGTCGGCGAGCACCTCGCCGCCGTCGGTGACGACCTTGCCGCCCTCCAGGAGGAGCTCGGCGGTGGCCCAGGCGGGGTGGTGGGCGCCGAGCCTGGCGCGGCCGATCTCCAGGACCTTCTCCCGTACGGCTTCGCAGGAGTTCTTGACCGCGCCGCCGGTGACGTAGGTCTGGCGGGAGGCGGAGGTGGAACCGGCGGAGCCGACCTGGGTGTCGGCGGGGTGGATGGTGACCTGGCTGACGCCCAGCTCCGTGCGGGCGATCTGGGCGTGGACGGTGACGCCGCCCTGGCCGACCTCGGCCATCGCGGTGTGCACGGTGACGACCGGTTCGCCGTTGATGACCTCCATCCGGACACGGGCGGTGGAGTAGTCGTCGAAGCCCTCGGAGAAGCCGACGTTCTTCAGGCCGACCGCGTAGCCGACGCCGCGCACGACACCTTCCCCGTGGGTCGTGTTGGAGAGGCCGCCGGGCAGCGCCCGGACGTCGACGGAGGCGCCGGCGCTGCCCGCCGCCAGCCACTGCTGCTCGGGCGGCAGCGGCCGGGACTTGACCCTGCGCAGCAGCTCGGCGACCGGGGCCGGCGAGTCGCAGGGCTGGCCGGTGGGCAGCAGGGTGCCCTGTTCCATGGCGTTGAGCTGCCGCAGCTCCACCGGGTCCATGTCCAGCTCGGCGGCGAGCTTGTCCATCTGGGCCTCGTAGGCGAAACACGCCTGGACCGCGCCGAAACCGCGCATCGCGCCGCAGGGGGGATTGTTGGTGTAGAGGGCGAGCGCTTCGATGTCGACGTTCTCGACGGCGTACGGGCCGACCGCGAGCGAGGAGGCGTTGCCGACGACCGCCGGGGAGGCGGAGGCGTAGGCGCCGCCGTCCAGGACGATGCGGCACTTCATGTGCGTGAGCTTGCCGTCCCTGGTCGCGCCGTGCTCGTAGGAGAGCTTCGCGGGGTGCCGGTGGACGTGGCCGAAGAAGGACTCGAACCGGTTGTAGACCATCTTGACGGGCTTGCCGGTGCGGAGCGCCAGCAAGCAGGCGTGGATCTGCATGGACAGGTCCTCGCGGCCGCCGAAGGCCCCGCCGACGCCGGAGAGCGTCATCCGGACCTTCTCCTCCGGCAGGCCGAGGACGGGGGCGATCTGGCGGAGGTCGGAGTGCAGCCACTGGGTGGCGACGTACAGCTCGACGCCGCCGTCCTCCGAGGGCACCGCGAGGCCGGACTCGGGGCCGAGGAAGGCCTGGTCCTGCATGCCGAAGGTGTACTCGCCCCGCACGACGACGTCGGCGCGCGAGGCGGCCGCTTCGGCGTCGCCGCGGATGATCGGCTGGCGGTGGACGATGTTGGGGTGCGGGACGTGGCCGCTGTGGTGGTCGTCGCGGCCCGCGTGGATCAGCACCGCGTCGGGGGCGGTCGCGGAGGCCTCGTCCGTGATGAGCGGCAGCTCGGCGTAGTCGATCCGGATCTTCGCGGCCGCCCGGCGGGCGGTCTCCGGGTGATCGGCGGCGACCAGGGCGACCGGCTCGCCGTGGTGGCGGACCTTGCCGTGGGCGAGCACCGGAGTGTCCTGGATCTCCAGGCCGTAGTTCTTCGTCTCTGCGGGCAGGTCGTCGTAGGTCAGCACCGCGTGGACGCCGGGCGTCGCCAGTGCCTCGGTGATGTCGATGGAGCGGATCTCCGCGTGCGCCACGGTGGAGCGGAGCGTGTGGCCCCACAGCATGTCCTCGTGCCACATGTCGGAGGAGTACGCGAACTCTCCGGTGACCTTCAGGGTGCCGTCGGGGCGCAGCGTCGACTCGCCGATGCCTCCCTTGGCGGTCGAGCCCTGGGTGATCTTGGTGGGGGCGCCGGCCGGCCCGGCAGCGGGCTTCGGGTGCGTCGTCATGACTGGACCGCCTCTTCCTGACGGGCGGCCGCGAGGCGGACCGCGTCGAGGATCTTCTCGTAGCCCGTGCAGCGGCACAGGTTGCCGGAGAGCGCCTCGCGGATGTCCTGGTCGGACGGTGAGGGGCTCTGTTCGAGGAGCTCGTCGGCGGCGACCAGCAGACCGGGGGTGCAGAACCCGCACTGGACGGCTCCGGCGTCGATGAACGCCTGCTGGATCACGGACAGCTCGGCGGTCTCGCCGGCCCGGCCGTCGGCGGGCTTGGCCTGCCAGCGCCGGGCGGCGTCCAGCGGGGTGCCGCAAGCGCCCGAGGCGCAGCCGCCGCCGGGGTGGGCGTCCTGGCGGTGCTTGGCGTAGTCGGCCAGGCCCTCGACGGTGACGACCTCCCGCCCCTCTGCCTGGCCGGCGGCGACCAGGCACGAGCAGACGGGGACGCCGTCCAGGCGGACCGTGCAGGACCCGCACTCGCCCTGCTCGCAGGCGTTCTTGGACCCGGGCAGGCCCATGCGCTCGCGCAGGACGTACAAGAGGGACTCGCCCTCCCACACGTCGTCGGCTTCCTGCTGACGGCCGTTGACCGTGAAATTGACTCGCATGGTTACGCAGCTCCTTCCAGCGTGCGGCCCGCGCCGCGGTACTGCTCCCAGGTCCAGCCGAGCGTGCGGCGGGCCATGATGCCGACGGCGTGCCTGCGGTACGCCGCCGTGCCGCGCACGTCGTCGATCGGGTTGCAGGCGCCGGACGCGAGGGCGGCGAACTGCTTGGCGATCGAGGGGGTGATGATCTTGCCGCTCTCCCAGAACCCGCCGTCCTCCAGCGCGGCGTTCAGGAAGTCCTCGGCCTCCCGGGCCCTGATCGGGGTCGGGGCGGCGGAGCCGATTCCGGTGCGCACGGTGCGCGTCTCGGGGTGCAGTGCGAGACCGAACGCGCAGACGGCGATGACCATCGCGTTGCGGGTGCCGACCTTGGAGTACTGCTGGGGCCCGTCGGCCTTGCGAATGTGCACGGCGCGGATCAGCTCGTCCGGCTCCAGGGCGTTGCGCTTGACGCCCGTGTAGAAGGCGTCGATGGGAATCAGCCGCGTGCCGCGTACGGACGCGGCCTCGACCTCGGCGCCGGCGGCGAGCAGCGCCGGGTGGGCGTCACCGGCGGGCGACGCGGTCCCGAGGTTGCCGCCGACGCCGCCGCGGTTGCGGATCTGCGGGGAGGCGACGGTGTGCGAGGCGAGCGCCAGACCGGGCAGCTCGGCCCGCAGGTGCTCCATGATGCCGCTGTACGGCACGGAGGCGCCGAGCCGCACGCTCTCCTGGCCCACCTCCCATGCGGACAGCTCACCGATGCGGTTCAGGTCCAGGAGGTATGCGGGCCGCCGGTGGTCGAAGTTGATCTCGACCATCACATCGGTGCCGCCCGCGATGGGCACGGCCGTGGGGTGCTCGGCCTTGGCGGCGAGCGCCTCCTCCCAGCTGGCGGGGCGAAGGAAGTCCATGAGTGGCTCTCTTCTTCTCAATCGGTCGTTCGCTGGGGCTGGGGACGGCCGGCCCTCGACTGGCTCGTACGGGTCGTTCATACGGTGTTCACGTGGTGTGTGGCCCAGTACACAAGCCACGCTCCCGCCGGTGCAGTCACCGAAACACTGAAGGAGTTGGCTGGTCCCCGTCCTCGTCTTGTAGATTCGAACGAATGGCGGGAACCGGTGGCCTCACCGCACTCCACAGGTACCCCCTGGCCTCACGGGCTCCCCCGCCCGCGCACTGCTTCACCCGCGTACCTTGCCCTCCACCCACTCCCCCACCCACCTTCCTCATCCACCCGGTCCATCACCCACGGAAAGAACGGCGGCGACGACATGCGGCTGCGCGCACTGCTGGAGACCGACGCGCTGGGCCTGCGGCTGCTCGGCGGCGAGAGCGAGCTGGACCGCACGGTCCGGGGCGTCATGACGACCGATCTGCGCGACCCCAGCCGCTATCTCTCCGGGGGCGAGCTGGTGCTGACGGGCCTCGCCTGGCACCGGGGGGCGGCGGACTCGGAGCCGTTCGTGCGGATTCTGGCGGGGGCCGGGGTGGCCGGGCTCGCGGCCGGTGAGGCGGAGCTCGGCGACGTGCCCGCGGATCTGGTCGAGGCGTGCGTACGGCACCGGCTCCCGCTCTTCGCCGTGCACGAGACCGTGGCGTTCGCCGCGATCACCGAGCACGTCGTGCGCCAGGTGTCCGGCGAACGGGCGGGCGATCTGGCGGCCGTGGTGGACCGGCACCGCCGGCTGATGACCTCGGGACCGGCGGGCGGCGGCCCCGAGGTCGTCCTGGACCTCCTCACCTCCGACCTGGACCTGCGGGCCTGGGTCCTGTCCCCCACCGGCCGCCAGATCGCCGGGGCGGGCGAGCCGCTGCCGGGGCCGCTGGGCGCGGCGCTGGCCGGGCGCCATCTGGCGGCGACCCGGACGGGCAGGCGGGGGCCGCACCGGGCAGCGGTCGCGGGCAGGACGTACGCGCTCTTCCCGATCCGCACCACCGGCAGGGGCGCGGCCCCGGCCGCCCGCGACGCGCGGGAGTCGGTCCTGTCAGACTGGCTGCTGGCCGTAGAGGCGGACGCCTCGGACTGGCCCGCCGCACGGCTCGACCTGCTCCAGGGCGTCACCCAGTTGATCGCGGTCGAACGCGACCGGCGGGACGCGGCCCGCACGGTGCGCCGCCGGCTCGCCCAGGAGGTGCTGGAACTGGTCCAGGCGGGCGCCGCGCCGGCCGAGATCGCGGCCCGGCTGCGGGTCGCCGCCCCGGTCCTGCTGCCGGGCGTCGGCGGGACCCCGCAGTGGCAGGTCGTGGTGGCCCGGGTCGACTGGGACACACCGGCCGGACCCACCGCGTCGGGCCCTGCGGGCTCGACGGGCCCGGCGGGCTCTTCCGGCGGCGACGCGGGCGGCCCCCTCGCCCAGGCCCTGCTGGAGGAGATCCTCGTCGACCCGGCGGTCGGCGGCCCCGACTCCGCGGACCGGATCGCCGTCGCGCACACGGGCGAGGAGGCCATCGCGCTGGTCCCGCTGCCCGCCGCCCCGGCCCCGGGCGCTCCGCTCCCCCCGGCCGCGGCTGTCGAGGACACGGGCCAGGGGGTGAAGAAGCGCGCGAAGGGCGCTCTCCCGGCCGAAGCCGACGGCGGGGCCGCCACGGAGCTCGGGAACCCGGCGCTGCACGCCGACGCGCTGCTCGCCTCCGTGCGGGAACCCCTCTCGGAGGGCCTCGCCGACGACGGCCGGCTGACCCTCGGTGTCAGCGCGGCGGTGTATTCGGCCGACGGGCTGCGCGGGGCGCTGGAGGAGGCCCGGCACGCCCGCCGGGTGGCGGCGGCCCGCCCGGGGCGGGTCTGCGCGGCCGGTCATCACGAGCTGGCCTCGCATGTGCTGCTGCTGCCGTTCGTCCCCGACGACGTGCGGCGCGCCTTCACCGCGCGGCTGCTGGACCCGCTGCGCGACTACGACCGGCGCCACCGTGCGGAGCTGATCGAGACGCTGGAGGCGTTCTTGGACTGCGACGGCTCCTGGACGCGCTGCGCTGCCCGGCTGCATCTGCACGTCAACACGCTGCGCTATCGCGTCGGACGAATCGAGCAGTTGACGGGGCGGGACCTTTCCCGCCTGGAGGACAAGCTCGACTTCTTCCTCGCCCTGCGCATGAGCTGATCCCCCGGCCCACCCAGGCCCTTTTCGGACCCGGTCGCACTCCCACCGATTGTGAAATATTTCACCTGACATGGTCCGGACCCCTTGGCCCGGCGTGCCAATCCGTGCTGAGATGCGGCCGTACCCAACAGCACAATGGCGCGCTCGGGGAGGGCAATGTGGCGCATACCGCCATGTCTGGTTCCGGAACGACAGCAGATGACGATCCGCCGCTCCAGACAGCGGTATGGCGGCTGCGATCACGCGCCTGCTGGCTGGACGCGGCCGCCCTGCTGGAGCCGCACGCGGCGACCGATCCCGCGGCGGCGCTCCAGCGCACCGCCCTGCTGACTGAACGGTGCCTCTACACCGGCCAGGGCTGGACCGACGCCGAGGACGCGCTGCGCACGGCGGAGGCCATCGCGCGCACCGACGACGAGCGCGGCGCGGCCGCGTGCGAACGGGGGCACCTCGCGTACGCCTCGACGCTCCTGGCGAACCGGGACCGGGCCGACGAGGCGAGCGTCGCACTGAGCCGGGCGGCCGCGCTGCTGGCCCCGACATCGCCGGCGCGACCGCTGCTCGACTTCCGGCGTGGGCTGATCGCCCAGAACATCGCGGACTCGCCGCAGTCGGCGCGCGCCGCCTTCCGCCGGTCGCACGCCGGTGCGACCACCCGGGGCGACCGCCTGCTGCTCTCCTCCACCTGGCGGCATCTGGCCGCGCTGGCCCTGCATGAGGGCGAGTTGGCGGAGGCCAGGCACGGTTTCTCGGAGTCGCTGCGCATCCGGGAGGAGCTGGGCTTCCTGGTCGGCACGGCCCCGGCGCTGATCTCCCTCGCCGACGCCGAGCCGGAACCGGAGGCAGCCCGGCTGCGCGCGGAAGCCGGACGGCTGTTCCGCCTCCTGGGCGGCGTGCCCACCTGGCTGGCCCCGCGCCTCGGCCCTCCGGCCCAGCGCGCCGCGGGGGCGAGCTGAGCGAAGGGCGCCGGGCGGGGGCGGCGAGCGGCGTGTGACGGCCGGGCGGGGGCGGAACGGCGGGCCGCCCCCACGGCCAGGGCGGCGGCCGTCACCCTTGCCACACGCCCCGCGGCGGCCTTCGCGTCATCCCCGCCGCCGCTCCTCCGGGCGCGGGGCGGTCATGACCGCGCGGTGCGGCACGCCCTGTCCGCCGGGTCGCGGGGCGCGCCCCCCGGCCCCGGCCCGCGCGCCGGCCGGGGCCGGGACACGCGGGGTGCGCCGGAGATCCGCGCCGGACGCGCACCCCGACGCACGCGCCCCTCCCGCCTCCTGAGATCCTCCGCCTGCCGCGGGCCGACTCGCGTATGCCCCGTCTCGTGTGCACGATAGAAGGAAGAGGCTGCAGTCCAAACATCGATGACGTCGGGTAAGGTTAGCCTTACCTGCAAACGATCCCGATTCGGTGGTCCCTGCATGACCCTCTCCCCGCCGTTCACCAATGCCGCGACGTCCCCCGTGACCGCTGCGTACGGACGTCTGGCCCAGGTCTTCCCCGGCCTGCGCGCCGATGTGCTCGACGCCGACGCCCCCGCACCGTCCGGCGCGGGCTGGGTCGGCGCGGCCGAGCTGGCGGCGGGCGGAGCGGCCGTGGACGCCTTCCTGGCCTGGGACGACGCGCAGGTGCTGCGCGACTACGGACAGCAGGCCCGCCCGGACGTGGTGGCCAGCCTCGGCCTGCACCGGTACGCGTGGCCCGCCTGCCTGCTGGTGACCGTGCCCTGGTTCCTGGAACGCCGGGTGCCGCGCATCCCGGTCCAGGACGTCGCCTTCCAGCGGGCGCTGGGCCATCTGACCGTCAGGGTCGGGGAGTTCGCATGCCTGCCGCACGATCCGGCAGCCGCGCTGCCCGGCGCTCGCGTCGTCGACGACGAGGCAGCGCTGCGGGCCGAGGTCCTGGCCTCGCTCACCGAGCACCTCGGTCCCGTGCTGGAGGGGTTCGGCCCGCGCATGCGGCGCGGAAAGCGGGCGCTGTGGGGGATGGCGACGGACGAGATCGTCGAGGGCCTCTGGTACATCGCGCACCTGCTGGGCGAGGAGCGACGCGCAATGGCCGAGCTGGAGCTGCTGCTCCCCGGCACGACGAAGCCGTACGTCGGCGCCGCCGGCTTCCGGGAGCTGACCGGGCCCGACGGCCGGCCGCTGCCGACCCGGGACCGGGCGAGCTGCTGCCTCTTCTACACCCTGCGCCCCGAGGACACCTGTGTCACCTGTCCGCGCACCTGTGACACCGACCGGGTGCGGAAGCTCGCGGCGGCTTCCTGATCCACACCGCCCGTCCGGATGACGTGGATGCGAACGTTTCCCAGTGCATCCGTACGAGGGTACGAGAAGATTCCACCCATCGATATCCTCTGCCACCCCCATGGCGTGCTCTTGTCCCGAAAGCCCCGGAGCCGGACGGGAATTCCGTCACGATGGCGCACGAAACGCCCTACGTGACGCAAGGGACCGCGCATGAGACTGACCGACATATCGCTTGACTGGCTGCTTCCGGGCGCCGTGCTGCTCGTGGGAGTCATGGCGGCGGTGACGGTGGTCGCACGCGGCAAGCGCGCCGCCGGCAAGGCCGCGGCCGACGACTCCTGGGAGCGCAGCGAGGAACGCCGCAGGCGCAAGGAAGCGCTGTACGCCACCGCCTCGTACGTCCTGCTGTTCTGCTGCGCGGCGGTCGCCGCCGCGCTCTCCTTCCACGGGCTCGTCGGCTTCGGTCGGCAGAACCTGAGCCTCAGCGGAGGCTGGGAGTACCTGGTCCCGTTCGGGCTGGACGGCGCCGCGATGTTCTGTTCCGTGCTGGCCGTGCGGGAGGCGAGCCACGGCGACGCGGCGCTCGGTTCCAGGCTGCTCGTGTGGACGTTCGCCGGGGCTGCCGCCTGGTTCAACTGGGTGCACGCCCCCCGGGGCCTGGACCACGCGGGCGCTCCGCACTTCTTCGCGGGGATGTCCCTCTCGGCCGCGGTGCTCTTCGACAGGGCGCTGAAGCAGACCCGCCGCGCCGCGCTGCGCGAGCAGGGCCTGGTGCCCCGCCCGTTGCCGCAGATCCGGATCGTCCGCTGGCTGCGGGCTCCGCGGGAGACCTTCGGCGCCTGGTCGCTGATGCTCCTGGAGGGCGTCCGCACGCTGGACGAGGCGGTGGACGAGGTGCGGGAGGACCGCAGGGAACGCGAGCAGGACCGGCTGCGCAGACGGGACCAGGAGAAGCTGGACCGGGCCCGTATCAAAGCCCTGAACCGGCAGAACCGGGCCTGGGGGCGCGGCGGCCGACTCGGGCGCCAGGTGGACGCGCCGGCACTCGCGCCAGCGGCGGGCTCCGGGCCGCCGGCCGCCGTGGAGCCTGCCATAGCGGAGCCGGGACAGCTGCCTCTGCGCCCCCGGCCATCCCTCCAAGCCGTCGGGCCCAAGCAGCCTGCGGACGGTCCGAGCGCGAAGGGCCAGGGCGCCCGCACCCAGGGAAGTGACCCCCGGACGGTCGACCTGACCGCGGAGGACGACACACAGGCGCTTCCCCGGCTCGACTCCCTGGAACAGAAGCTCAAGGATCTGGAGCAGCAGTTCGGCTGAGTGGGCGGGCCCCCGGGGGNGGCCCGCCCACTCAGCGGCACGCGGTTCAGGGCCGGAGGCCGTGCAGTTCGAACCAGACCACCTTGCCGAGGGCTCGTGCCTCCACGCCCCAGGCGTCGGCCAGGCTCCGGACCAGGATCAGGCCCCTGCCGTGCGTACCGTCGTCGGCGTTCGGTACGTACGGCGCGGGGAGGTCCGCCGCGAAGTCCTGAACCCCCACCCGCAGGGCGGTGGCCGTCGCCGTGGCCGTGACCACGGCGCCGTGCCGGGTGTGGATCAGTGCGTTGGTCACCAGCTCGCTCACCAGCAGCTCCGCCACGTCGATCTGCTCCGGCCCGCAGCGGTGTAGGAGCAGCTCCCGCAGCTCGCGACGCACGTCGCCCACCGCCGACCGTTCCGTGTGGCCCACCCTGCGGTGCATCAGGGGCGACGGCGACATCGCCCCGGGTCTCCGGCCACGGGGGACGCGTCCCTCAGCGACCCCGGCCCCTTCCTGACTTCTGGTCATCTCCCCCGCCCGCACAGCGCACCGACCTCCTCCGGTCCGGCTGTCCGTCGAACAGCCTCACGGCATGCATGCCCCTGTACGCGCACGGCCACGCTTGGTGACTCGTCAATAAGTGAACGGTCGGGAGCGGCGAGGGGCGCACGGTATTCCGCCACCCGCGCACGCCGTCACCGCGTGGGCGCAGCTTCCGCCGGCTCCGCACGGCCCGCGCCCCGTCGCGATGGGCCCGGGATCGAAGCCCTCAGGGGCGCGGCAGGTTACGCAGGTTGGAGCGGGCCATCTGGACCATCCGGCCCACTCCGCCGTCCAGCACGATCTTGCTGGCAGAGAGCGCGAAGCCGGTGACCATGTCAGCGCTGATCTTCGGCGGAATGGAGAGCGCGTTCGGGTCGGTGACCACGTCGACGAGCGCGGGGCCCTTGTGCTTGAAGGCGTCCCTCAGCGCGCTCTGCACCTGCTTGGGTTCCTCCACGCGTACGCCCCAGGCGCCGGCCGCGCGGGCGATGGCGGCGAAGTCGGGGTTCTTGTTGGTCGTCCCGTAGGACGGGAGCCCCGCGACCAGCATCTCCAACTCGACCATGCCGAGGGAGGAGTTGTTGAACACCACCACCTTCACGGGCAGGTCGTACTGCACCAGGGTGAGGAAGTCGCCCATCAGCATGGAGAACCCGCCGTCTCCGCACATGGCGACGGTCTGCCGGTTCCGGTCGGTGAACTGGGCCCCGATCGCCTGCGGCAGGGCGTTGGCCATCGAGCCGTGGGTGAACGAACCGATCACCCGGCGCTTGCCGTTGGGCGTCAGATAGCGCGCCGCCCAGACGTTGTTCATCCCCGTGTCCACGGTGAACACCGCGTCCTCCGCGGCGACCTCGTCCAGGACGGACGCGACGTACTCGGGATGGATCGGGGTGTGCTTCTCGACGTTGCGGGTGTACGCCTTGACCACGCCCTCCAGGGCGTTCGCGTGCTTCTTCAGCATCCGGTCGAGGAACCTGCGGTCGGTCTTCGGCTTCACCCGGGGCGTCAGGCAGCGCAGCGTCTCCCGGACATCGCCCCAGACCGCGAGGTCCAGCTTGGAGCGGCGGCCCAGGTGCTCGGGGCGCACGTCGACCTGGACGATCTTCACGTCGTCGGGGAGGAAGGCGTTGTACGGGAAGTCGGTGCCGAGCAGGATGAGCAGGTCGCACTCGTGGGTCGCCTCGTAGGCCGCTCCGTATCCGAGCAGCCCGCTCATCCCGACGTCGTACGGGTTGTCGTACTGAATCCACTCCTTGCCGCGCAGGGCGTGGCCGACCGGCGACTTGGCCTTCGCGGCGAACTCCATCACCTCGGCGTGCGCCCCGGCCGTGCCGCTGCCGCAGAACAGGGTCACCCGTTCGGCCTCGTCCACCATCCGGCAGAGCTGGTCGATCTCGTCGTCGCCGGGGCGGACGGTGGGCCGCGCCGTGACCAGCGCGTGTTCGACGGTCTTCTCGGGCGCAGGCCGGGAGGCGATGTCGCCGGGCATCGAGACGACGCTGACGCCGCCGCGCCCGATCGCGTGCTGGACGGCCGTCTGGAGCAGCCGCGGCATCTGCTCCGGGTTGGAGATCATCTCGTTGTAGTGGCTGCACTCCTGGAACAGCAGCTCGGGGTGGGTCTCCTGGAAGTAGCCGAGGCCGATCTCGCTGGAAGGGATGTGCGAGGCGAGCGCCAGCACCGGCGCCATGGAGCGGTGCGCGTCGTAGAGGCCGTTGACCAAGTGGAGGTTGCCCGGTCCGCACGAGCCGGCGCAGGCCGCCAGCGAGCCGGTGACCTGCGCCTCCGCTCCGGCGGCGAAGGCAGCGGTCTCCTCGTGGCGGACGTGCACCCAGTCGATGGCGGAGTTGCGCCGGATGGCGTCCACGACCGGGTTCAGGCTGTCGCCGACGACACCGTACAGACGTTTGACGCCTGCCCTCACGAGGATGTCGACGAACTGCTCCGCCACGTTCTGCTTGGCCATGGCCGCGCACCTTCCTTGCCCGTGCTCCCTGCACTTCGGCTGTCCGGACTCCGGAGTCCGCATCCATCGAGCGGCCGGGCTCCGAGGTCCATCAACCCACGGCGCGCCCGGTCACGCCTCCCAGACGGCGGCGGCCGTGCGATCGTCGGCGTACCCCTTGACCCGGAGTTGCACGTCGGCGAGGAAGGCGGGCAGTCCGGGCGGCCCGCCGGTCCCCCAGCGCCGTGCGAGCTCCTCCGGGAGCGCCGGCTCGCCGCGCATCGGCTCGGCGAGCCCGGCGCCACACAGGAGCAGCATGTCGCCGGGGCGCGCCACGGAGGCCCGGAACCGGAAGAGTTCGGCGGGCCGGGGAGTGCGGCTGCCGCCGTCCGGCGCCGGCACCACCGTGATCGGAGCATCCGGGGCCGGCCGGGCCTCACGAGGCTTCTCCTTCCGTCCGGGCGACGGCTGCGGGGCGCCCCCTTCCTCGCCCAGGGGCTCCAGGTCCTGCCAGAGGCCGTCGCGGAGCCGGAAGAGCCCGCCGCCTCCGGTGCCGAAGAAGACCCGGGTGCGGCAGTCGGGGTCTGCGGAGAGCAGCAGACAGCGCAGGCTCGCGGTGTACGCGGCGGGGGCCACGCCCCCCGCGGCGGCGCGGGCGCGCAGCTTGCCGTACGTACGGTCGGTGAGCCGGTGCAGCCCGGACCTGAGGGCGTCGCGCCGGCCGGCCCTTATGTCCGCGGAGAGCCGGGCGTGGCTGCGGGCGACGGACCCGCCGATCCACCGGCACGCGTCGGCCGCCGCCAGGTGCGCCGCCTCCCCGGCCCGCGTCCCTCCGGCGACGGCGACGAGGACGAGGGCGCTCTCCGCGTCTCCGAAGCGCGCGGTGAGCAGCGCGTCGCGCCGGGGCTCACCGCGGAAGCGGGCCAAGTCGCCCCGTACGGAAGCGGCGCGCAGCGTGTACGTCCCGTACCGGGCGCCGTCCAGCACGGTGTCGGGGGCCAGCCCCTCCAGACTCTGCGAGGTGGCCGCGGGCAGCGCACCGGGATCGGCGTCGTAGGTGGGCGGCCGGTCCCCGAGGCGCCGGACGACGGGCCGTACGGGGGCCGTCGCATCCGCCGACGGGCCGGGGGCGTCGCCCGCCTCCACCGGCCCGGCGGGCCGGCCCGGCCCCGGCGCGGCGAACGTGCGCGGCCCGGGCGGCCCTGAGGGCGGCTCCCAGGGGGCGGGGAAGGCGACGGTGCGAGGGGCGGCGGGCCGTGCGGGGGCGGGCGGGCGCGGGGACGAGGCTGATCGCCGGCGGGCGGCAAGCGGTGGGGTGGACCCGCTCACGGGCTCGGGCACGGGTGCGGAAGCGGGCGCCGCGGGCTCGGGTCGCGGTACGGGCACGGACGCAGGCGACGGCTCCGGCTCGGACGCGGCCCGGGCTACGGGGCCGCCCGGGGGCGCCGCGGGCCGCGTGGGCTCCGGTGGACCGTACGCCTGTGCGGGCGAACTCCGGGGCGGGCCCTCGCGCTCCTCCGCGCACGCGCCGCGGGCGGACCCGCGCGCCGCGTCCCGGTGGTCGCCGCCCACCGTGTCGGACACGGAGTCGAAGCGGTCGTCGAGGCTGTCGGCAGCGCTGCCGGCGCCGGCGTCCGGGGCGGTCACGTCGTACAGCTTGCGCCACCACTCGTCCTCGTGGGCGGTGGGCTTCTCCCCCTGCTGACTCATGCCTCCATTGTTCACCGCCGGGGCCGCACGGAACGGGGCATCGGGAAAAGCGGCCTGGAGCCGGGGCCGCGGCGCTGCCGTGGCCGGTGCGAGCGCGGCGAGGGCGCGCACGGCGGCCGCCGCTCCGAGTGCCGTACACGATATCGGGCGCATCGCTCTCCCTGGGTCATTACGGAAGGAAGCGCATCAAGGAGCCTCATTCCGGAGGCCGTTGGAGCGGCGGTGGCTGAGCGTTCAGGGGCACGGGGGATGATGTGCACGGCGGGTTCACGCCGTGGCCCATTCCCGTCGCACGGGGGCCCGCAGGCAGGCACGCCGCGATGGGCGCTCATCACACCCGGGGAGGTCAAAGAATGCTGGGGGCCATAGGTCTCGACGAGAGACAGGAAGCCGTCTACCGCGTGCTCGTCGCGGCGGGGGCCGCTGAACTCACCGACCTCGCGCGCCGGCTGGCACTGCCGGAGACGGACGCCGAACGGGTGCTGCGACGGCTGGAGCAGCAGGGGCTGGCCGCCCGGTCCTCGGCCCGGCCGGGCCGCTGGGTGGCGGCTCCGCCGGGGGTGGCCCTGGGCGCGCTGCTGATCCAGCAGCGGCACGAACTGGAGCAGGCGGAGCGCGCGTCCGCGCTGCTCGCCGAGGAGTACCGGGCCGAGTCGGGCGAGCCGGCCGTGCACGACCTGGTGGAGGTCGTGACGGGGGCGAGCGCGGTCGCCCAGCGTTTCCACCAGTTGCGGCTGGGCGCGGTGTCCGAGGTGTGCGCTCTGGTCACCGGGGCGCCGATCGCGGTCACCGGGGCGGAAAACGAGGCCGAGGAGCGGGCCGCCTCGCGCGGGGTGGTCTGCCGGACGGTGGTCGAGCGCGAGGTTTTGTCTCTGCCGTCCGGCGTCCTGGAGCTGTCGGCCGCGCTGAGCCGCCACGAACAGTGCCGGGTCGTGGAGCGGGTGCCGACGAAGCTGGTCGTGGCCGACGGCAGCCTCGCGATGGTCCCGCTGTCCGGGCGCGGGGCGGAGCCCGCCGCGCTGGTGGTGCACGCGAGCGGGCTGCTGGAGTCGCTGACGGGGTTGTTCGAGGCCGTGTGGCGGGAGGCGATGCCGCTGCGGCTGGGCGAGCGCGGCGGGGCGCACGAGGTGGGGGCCGGCCCCGACCCGACCGATCTGGAGATCCTGTCGCTGCTGCTGGCGGGGTTCACGGACGCCAGCGTGGCCAAGCAGCTGGACCTGGGGCTGCGTACCGTGCAGCGCCGGGTGAAGGGGCTGATGGAGCTGACGGGGGTCTCGACGCGCCTCCAGCTGGGCTGGCAGGCGTACGAACGTGGCTGGGTGGCCCGTACCGCGCCCGCTTGAGCGCCGTGCCGCGTCCGGGAGGACCGCGCGGGACCGGGGTGCGCCGGCGGGCGGGGCGGTGCGCTCTCCGGCAGGCTGGTCGGATGAGTGTGTGGCAGCTCGTCGCCGTCGGCCTGGTCATCCTGCTGGGCCTGGTCGGCGTGCTGGCGCCGGGCGTCCCGGGCCAGGCGATCGTCTGGGCGGCGGTGCTGTGGTGGGCGTTGACGGACATGACGCCGACCGCGTGGGGCGTCCTGATCGGCGCGACGGCCCTGATGCTGCTGAACCAGGCCCTCAGGCCGCTGCTGCCGCCGCGTCGGCCGGATGAGTCGGGCGCGCCCCGCCGGACCCTGGTGATCGGCGGGGTCGCGGCGATCGCGGGGTTCTTCGCGGTGCCCGTGGTGGGCGGCGTCCTCGGGTACGTGGGGGCGGTCTTCGGTGCGGAGCGGCTGCGGCTGGGAAGCGCGGGCGCGGGATGGGCGTCGGTCCGTTCCGTGATGCGGGCCACGGGCTACGCGGTGCTGGTCGAGCTATTCGCCTGTCTGCTGGTGGCGGGGGCGTGGCTGGGCGCGGTGCTCTGGGGCTGACCCGCTCCGGGGGGCGGCGGCGGGGGCCGCGGGCCGGCCGGTCAGGCCCGGGGCCCCGCGGCGGCCGCTTCCAGGTGGCGTACGGCGTACGAGCGCCAGGGCCGCCACCGTCCGGCCCCCGGCGTCCCGTACGGGTCCACGTCCGGGTCGCCGAGCGCCCGCATCCGGATCAGCGCGGCGGTGCGCCGGCCTATCCCGGGCAGGGCCAGCAGCGTCCGCTCGGCCTCGTCCCGGTCGGCCCCCGCGTCCAGCCGCAGCCGCCCGTCGGCGAGCGCGGCGGCCAGGGAGCGCAGCACCGGGTCCTCGGCGGAGTCGGCGAGCGCGGCGGGCTCGGGGAACACGTGGGTGAGCCCGCCGCACGGCAGGTCCAGCGCCTTCCCGTACCGCTCCACCAGCTCCTCGGCCGCCCTGCGCCCCACCAGCGTCCGCACGGCGGCCTCGTCCGGGTCCGCCGCACCCGGTGAGCGCAGTCCGGGGCGGGCGGCGACCAGCGGGGCGAGCCGGGCGTCGGAGGCGAGGGCCTCGTCGGCGGCGTACGGGTCGGCGTCCAGGTCGAGGAGGCGACGCACGCGCTGAACGGCCGTGGTCAGGTCGCGCAGGTCGGTGAGGTGCATCCGGGCCTCCAGCCACGGGCCGGGGGACGCCTCCTCGACCGCGACGAGCCCGGCGCCGTACGGCAGCCGCAGGGTGCGCCGGTACGTCCGCCGCCCGGCCGGCCCCGCCATCTCCTCGACCCGGGCGACCGCCTCCCCGCCCAGCAGGTCGAACATGGCCGCGGCGGCGTACGGACCGCGGTGGGCGAGCCGCAGCGGAATGCCGGTCCGCGCGCTCTCGCGGCGTCTGCCGCCGAGTCCGGTCGCGGCCTCGGCGCGCAGCCCGCTGGGGGTGCGGGCGTAGATCCGCCGGATGGTGTCGTTGAACTGCCGCACGCTGGCGAAGCCGGCGGCGAAGGCGATCTCGGTGACCGGCAGTCCGGTGGTCTGGAGGAGCACCCGGGCGGTGTGGGCACGCTGGGCACGGGCGAGCGCCACGGGGCCTGCGCCCAGCTCGGCGTTGAGCTGGCGCTGGACCTGCCGGGCGCTGTATCCGAGCCGCCCGGCCAGTCCGGGGACGCCTTCGCGGTCCACCACGCCGTCGCCGATGAGGCGCATGGCCCGGCCGACGACGTCGGCGCGCGCGTTCCACTCGGCGGAGCCGGGCACCGCGTCCGGGCGGCAGCGGCGGCAGGCCCGGAAGCCGTCGGCCTGAGCCGCCGCCGCCGTGAGGTAGAAGCGCACGTTGGTGCGCTTGGGGGTGACGGCGGGGCAGCTCGGCCGGCAGTAGACGCCGGTGGTCACGACGGCGAAGAAGAACGCGCCGTCGAACCGCGCGTCGCGGCTGCTCACCGCCTCGTACCTGGTCCGTTCGTCCATCACACCGTCCAGTGTGCGGCAGCTCCCGCTGCCGCACTCGCGGTTTTCGGACGTCGAACCGGGCGTTTGGCGGCTACCGCACCCGGCCCCGCTTGGCCTCCATCGCCGCCCGCCCGAGCGCACCCTTGCGCTTCCAGTCCCGCAGCAGCTCGGAGCGCACCCGGGCATCGGTCTTGGCGACGATCCTCCGGTTCTCGCGGAGCAGCTTGCGGTAGCTGTCGAGGCGCCGCTCGGGCAGGCTGCCGTCGGCCAGCGCGCTCAGCACGGCGCACCCCGGTTCCGCCTCGTGCGCGCAGTCGTGGAAGCGGCACTCCGCGGCCAGCTCCTCGATCTCAAAGAACACCTCCCCCACCCCGGCCCCGGCGTCGTACAGGCCCACCCCGCGCAGTCCGGGGGTGTCGATGAGGACGCCCCCGTGCGGCAGGACGAGGAGGTTGCGGGTCGTGGTGGTGTGCCGGCCCTTGCCGTCGACGTCCCGGGCGGCCCGCACCTCCATCACGTCCCCGCCGAGCAGGGTGTTGGCCAGCGTGGACTTGCCCGCGCCGGAGATGCCGAGCAGCACGCTCGTACCACTGGAGACGACGGCGCCGAACACGTCGAGCCCCTCCCCCGTGGTGGAGCTGACGGGCAGCACCTGCACGCCGGGGGCGATGGCCTCGACGTCCTGGACCAGGTGGGACAGGGTGACGGCGTCGGGCACCAGGTCCGCCTTGGTGAGCAGCACGATCGGCTGCGGGCGGCACGCGTCGGAGCCGTTCCCCTCCCCCAGCAGCGCGGCGCCGCTGGAGCTGGAGAGGGCCAGCGCGAGGAAGCGCTCCAGACGCCCGAGGTCCAGTTCGACGGCGAGCGAGACGCAGATGGCGATGTGGTCGACGTTGGTGGCGAGGACCTGCCCCTCGGACCGCTGCGAGGAGGTCGAGCGGACGAAGGCGGTACGGCGCGGCAGCAGCGTACGGACGAACCGCGGGTCGCCGTCCGCGTCGACGGCCGCCCAGTCGCCGGTGCAGACGACCCGCATCGGGTCACGCGGCGCCACGAAGGCGGTGTCGGCGCGGACCGGGCCGTCAGCGGTGATCACGTCGCACTGACCGCGGTCCACCCGCACGACCCGCCCCGGCAGGAGCCCCTGCTCGGCGTACGGGGAGAAAGCGGCCGCCCAGTCCTCGTCCCAGCCGTACGGGGCCAGCGGGTGCGGGGAGGTGGGGGCCGGAAGAAACGAGAAAGACAAGGGAAACCCTTCACAGGGTGGCCCCGGCACGCGCGCTCGGCGCGGTGGATACGGATTGAGGGATCAGCCGGTGGCCACGGGGATGAGAACGATGCTCTTCTGGCGGGCAGTGCCCATCGCAACGACAGTCATCAATGTCCTCACCTCCTGATTCCCCTGGTCCCGGGCCGCAGGCGCGGTCGGCCTGCGGAACGGTGCCCACCCTAGCCCGGCCCCCGGGAGCGGCGTCAACAGGTTTTCTCCGACGTCCCGGTGCAGCGTGACGGAGGGTCCGACCGGACGTTTCACCGGAGTTACCCACGTCTTCCCTCGATCGGGTGATACGCATGCATAGTGGCCGGTCCTGGGCCGTTAGGGTGCCGGGTATGACCACACCCAAGACCTCCAACGGCACGTACACCGAGGCCCAGTTGGGCACTCAGATCCTGATCGGCTGGAGTGGCCGGCAGCCCGACGCCGAACAGGACACCGCCTTTCTCCTCGCTTATTCGCTGGGCGACGGACAGGACGGCCCGGAGGTCGGCCGCGAGGCCCTGCGCACGGCGCTGGACTCCGCGGGCCTCCAGGTCGGCGGCCCGATCCAGGACGCGTCCATCTCCCCGAACATTCAGGTGAAGCTCCTCGTCGAGGCGGGACAGGCCGTCCTGACGCTGCCTCACCTGAAGGCGCAGTACCCGGCCCCCGCCGAGTGGGTGGCGGCCGCCCTGGGCCAGGGCCAGGTGTACGGCATGTTCGCCACGAGCCCCTGGCCCGAGGCCGTGCCGGGGCAGCCGGTGAGCGAGGACCGGCTGCGGGCGTTCGCCACCGACGAAGAGGTCGTCCGCACCTCCGCACACTGCCTGCTCCCGGTCCGCTCGCTGGGCTGAGGCCCGCGCCCGCCCCTCCCCAAGGCCCGGAGGGAGCCGTACGGAGATGCCCACCACTCCACGG
Source organism: Streptomyces pratensis (assembly GCF_037137275.1). Taxonomy (GTDB): domain Bacteria; phylum Actinomycetota; class Actinomycetes; order Streptomycetales; family Streptomycetaceae; genus Streptomyces; species Streptomyces pratensis_B. Next base: position 162,415 of record NZ_JBBBEN010000092.1, read on the forward strand.
GGGGTGGTGGGCATCTCCGTACGGCCCCCTCCGTGTGGCCCTCTTCGTGGGGCTCGTGCGACGGGGAGGCGCAGAACGAAAGCGGGCGGCCCGGAGGGTGACCTCCGGACCGCCCGCGCTCGGTACGTCAGTTGTTGCCGACGCCGTTGCCCGACAGGACCGGGATGTCGTCCAGGATGTGCGACAGCGGCTCGTCGCCCTTGGCCTGGGTGGAGTTGTCGGTGCACTGCTGGTTCTGCGGGTTGGACAGGACGTTGATGTCCTGGACCGTGACCGGCACGATACCGATGAGCGAACCGACGTTCACCTTGGCGGGCAGGCCGACGCAGAGCTTGTTCAGGGTGCCCTGAACCAGCTGGTTCTGCGGGCTCCAGGCGCCCTCGGTCTCGGCGTTGCCGATCTCCGACTCAGCGCCGTTGCCGTTGACCGTGGTGGTGCCACCGTCATTGCCGATCGCCATGGCCGTGGGAGCCCCGACCGCGGACAGACCGAGCAGGGACACGGCCACTGCAGCGCCGGCCATCATCTTCTTCATCAAGCTTCACCTTTCGGAACGTCCCCTTGTGGAACGTACTGATCAACTGCCGACGGCCTGATTGGTTGCGCAGCACCACTCAAATGGGTTTGTTTTGGCGCAAGGTCGACGCCGCTGCCTCTGCCGAGAACGGGTCCCAGGCCCTCAGCCCCCGGCCGCCTCGCCCGAGGCGCGGGCCGCCGGCACGAAGCCGCCCCGGCTCACGCCCGGCTCCTGGTGGGCGGGCAGCGGCCGCCCACGTCCGGCCGCCAGCCACTCGGCGACGAGCCGGTCGTAGATCGGGGTGCCGCCCGGTGCGGGCCGTCGCTCTCTGCTCTGCGGGGTATGACCGTCGTACGCATCCATGCAGAGGCCTTACCCCGCCCGGCCGGTAACGTTGGCCGGGTCTCAGGCATCTGGCCCAACCACCGGCCCCACATGGATCACACGGTGCGGACAGGCGGTTTCCGGGCCGTTCCCGACAAGTTCGAGGAAGTCAGCGGGGGCCCGGGGTCATCCGGTCTCAGTTGTTGCCGGCGCCGTTGCCGGAGAGGATCGGGATGTCGTTCAGGAGGTGCGACAGGGCCTCGTCACCCTTGGCCTGGGTGGAGTTCTCGGTGCACTGCTGGTTCTGCGGGGAGGACAGGACGTTGATGTCCTGGACCGTGACCGGCACGACGCCGATGAGCGAACCGAGGTTCGCCTTCGCCGGCAGGGCGATGCAGGGCTTGTTCAGCGAACCCTGGATGAGCGCGAACTGCGGGCTCCAGTCACCGTGGGTGGCGGAGTTGCCGTAGGCCTGCGAAGCGCCGTTGCCGTTGACCGTGGTCGTGCCGCCGTCGTTGGCGATCGCCATGGCGGACGGGGCGGCTGCGGCGGAGGCACCGACGACCGAGGCAGCCATGACTGCCGAGGCCATAATCTTCTTGATCATAAAAAAGCCCTTCTGGGATGTTCCTGTGCCCGCCTGTACGGAGCGCTCTGCTCAACTCCGTCCGGCGGGTGGTGGTTGTGCTCTTTCACTCGAACGATGCTTTCCGCTGTCCGTCCCGCTCGTCCGTCGAGGACGCGGATCGGACGCGGGAGACATGTCGGCCGGTGAAGGGTTCGGGGTGCCGCACTGCGCCGGTCAGCGGCCGAGCGGAACTCCGCCGAGCAGCGGAGCCGCGCCCTCGGCCGCGTCGGTGGCCTGGTCCGCCAGCTTGCGGACCGTACCGTTCTTCGACACCGTCTCCGCCGTCTCCGCGACGGTGCCCACCAGGGGGTTCACGACCAGCGGAGTGCTGGCCATCACCTGGTTGAGGCCCTGGTCGAGGCTGAAGTTGGGGGCCGTGACGTCAGTGGCGGCGAAGGCGGGAGCAGCCGTTCCGAGGGCAGCCACCGAGCCGGCGATGAACGCGGCGGTCTTCGCGTACTTCACTTTTCTGGTTCCCTTCCGCACGGCATCTGCTTCGGTCACGTTTCCGTGCCGCGCACAAGCTTTCTTTACCTGTGACCTCTGCCGCTTTCGTGAGGGATAACGATCCGGCTGCTCGCGGGAAACTGTGCCCGCGGGACTTTCTCCCGCCGACAGGAGGAGAACATCGGCCGGGGCAACGCGAAGGCCCCGGGCGGCCGATGCCGCCCGGGGCCGGGCCGGTACGGGCGGTCAGCCCGGCCGGTCAGTCGTTCACGCGTTGACGCAGGTGTTGCCGAAGGCCGGGTTCAGCACGCCGACCACGTTGACGGTGTTGCCGCACAGGTTGACCGGAATGTGGATCGGGACCTGCACGATGTTGCCGGACAGCACGCCCGGGGAGTTCGTGGCGACGGCCCCGGCGCCCGCGTCGGCCATGGCCGGCGCGGCGAAGCCCATCGCCATGAGCGTTCCGGCGGCGACAGCGGCGATCTTGGTGTACTTCACTTCTCGTACCTTTCCTCGGTGGATTCCGGGGCGGTCACGGCTGGCGTGCCCGCCCGAGCCGGGCCCTGCCCGGCCAGTGAATCCGGCGCTGCCATGCATAACGACGGGCACCGGGAATCGAAACTCCTCGGCGGGCGAGTTTCCGGTTTATCCGCTCGAATGACGTAGTGCCCGTGGGGCGGCGCCACGAGAGATGCGGACGGTGAGCCGACTGCCGCCCCACGGGAGAGCGGAACGCCGTCCCGCGACAGCGACGGGCCCGAGCCGATCGGTGGAGGAACGCCGATGGCCCGGGCCCGGGATGGGGTGGCTGTCGATCAGTTGTTGGCGGCGCCGTTGCCGGAGAGGATCGGGATGTCCTCCAGGATGTGCGACAGGGCCTCGTCACCCTTGGCCTGGGTGGAGTTCTCGGTGCACTGCTGGTTCTGCGGGGAGGACAGGACGTTGATGTCCTGGACCGTGACCGGCACGACGCCGATGAGCGAACCGAGGTTCGCCTTCGCCGGCAGGGCGATGCAGGGCTTGTTCAGCGAACCCTGGATGAGCGCGAACTGCGGGCTCCAGTCACCGTGGGTCTCGGCGTTGCCGTACGACTGGGAAGCGCCGTTGCCGTTGACCGTGGTCGTGCCGCCGTCGTTGGCGATCGCCATGGCCTGCGTGGAGCCGAGACCGAGGATGGAGGCGGCGACAGCACCCGTGGCCAGAACCTTCTTGATCACGATAAACCCTTCTCGTACCTGGTTGCCCCGTAGCGGAGCGTTCTGACCAACTCGGCACCGGGGTTTTGGTTCCGCCCATTCACCCGAATGCCGGGCGCCGGGGGGCGCACCGCGCCGGAGCACGATCGCCGGAAGGCCGCGCGCCCACCGCCCGCCTCCGCAGGCGCGGCCGTTTGCGCGTGAAGGAACCGCGCGCCCCTGCGACAGGCTGATTCGCCCGTACGGGCGGCCGGGGCCGGCGCCATCGGCCCGCCGCCCGCACATCAGGCGCACGCCCCTGAGACGTCAACCTCAAGGATTACGACTCGGGCTAGAAGCGAATCGTTTTTCCCTTTCTGCGGGCTGGGGGTGCGGGAGAGAGACCCGTCATCCGTTCGGGTGAGTACGCATTTTTCACTCAACTCGAAGTTTCCCGCTCGCCTGTCCGTCGTTAGAGAGATCGTCCAGCGTGCACGTGATGGCGAGTTGCACCACCGCTTCCCGCAGGCTCCGACTGTGCGGCGGCTCCGTCCGACGGTCCCCCGTGCTCCGGGCGCGAAGCTCCCACGCGATGTCCTCGCGAATTGTCCTAAGGAAGGGCGAGTAATGCGACAGGTCTTGAACAAAGGCATCATCGTCATGGCGGCCGCATCAGGCCTCCTGGCCGCGGTCGGCGGCACCGCACACGCCGACGCGTCGGCCGAGGGAGCTGCCGTCGGCTCGCCGGGTGTCGGTTCGGGGAACGCCGTGCAGGTGCCGGTGCACATCCCGGTCAACCTCTGCGGCAACACCGTCAACGTGATCGCCCTGCTGAACCCGGCCTTCGGCAACACGTGCGTGAACGCTGACGGCCCGAAGGAGGGCCCCCCGCCGGTCGACAAGCCCCCGGTGGACCAGCCGCCCGTCGACAAGCCGCCCGTCGACAAGCCCCCGGTGGACCAGCCGCCCGTCGACAAGCCGCCCGTCGACAAGCCCCCGGTGGACCAGCCGCCCGTCGACAAGCCGCCCGTGGAGGAGCCGCCGACCGACGCCCCCGGCACGGGTACGCCTGGCACGCCTGGCACGCCCGGCACGCCCGGAACTCCGGACGTCCCCGGCACGGACGCCCCCGGCGCTCCGGGGACTGACACGTCCGGCTCTTCCGGCACGGACGCCCCTGACGCCCCTGGCGCCCCGGGGACTGACACGTCCGGCTCTTCCGGCACGGACACCGTCGGCCCCAACGTCCCGGACCCGCAGCTGGCCGCCACCGGCACCGCCGACCTCGGGCTGGCCGCCGGCGCGAGCGCCGCGCTGCTGCTCGGCGGGACCGTGCTGATGCGCCGCAACCGCAGCGCGCGGGACTGACGGCGCGCCTGCGCGCAATGAGGTCCGGTCGGAACAGTGAGAGCTGTCCCGACCGGACCTTCTCCGCGTCACGCCGTGACCGGAGGCCCCGGCCTCGGGCCGGCGCGGCGGCATGACGGCCGTACGGCGGTGCGGCCCGGACCGGCCTCAGCCCGCGATGCGTTCGAAGACGGCGGCGAGGCCCTGCCCGCCGCCCACGCACATCGTCTCCAGGCCGTAACGGGCCTCGCGGCGGTGGAGTTCGCGGGTGAGTGTGGCGAGAATGCGGGCCCCTGTGGCGCCGACCGGGTGGCCCAGCGAGATTCCCGAGCCGTTGACGTTGATCCGCTCGTGGTCCGTCTCCCCGAGCCCCAGCTCCCTGGTGCAGGCCAGCACCTGGGCGGCGAACGCCTCGTTCAGCTCGATCAGGTCGAGGTCGGCGAGGGCGAGGCCGGCCCGGCCGAGCGCCGCGCGGGTGGCGGCGACGGGGGCGATGCCCATCGTCGCGGCGGGGACTCCGGCGCGGGCGACGGAGACGAGCCGGACGAGCGGGACGAGGCCGAGGCGTTCGGCGGTGTCGGCGGTGGTGACCAGGCAGGCGGCAGCCGCGTCGTTCTGTCCGCTGGCGTTGCCGGCCGTGACCGTGGCGTCGGGGTCGGTCCCGACCATCATCGGCCGCAGGGAAGCGAGTTGCTCGGCGGTCGTGTCGGGTCGGGGGTGCTCGTCCACCGTGACGACCCTCTCGCCCCGGCGGGTGCGTACGGGGACGGGGACGGTCTCCGCGTCGTATCGGCCCTCGGCGGCCGCGCGGGCGGCGCGCTGCTGGGAGCGCAGCGCGAGGGCGTCCTGGTCGGCACGGCTGATCCCGTACTCCCGGCGCAGGTTCTCCGCCGTCTCGACCATGCCGCCGGGGACCGGGTGGTGCGCACCGCCCGCGGTGACGCGGGCGCGGGCGAGGGAGTCGTGGAGCTGGAGCCCGGGGCCCTTGATCCCCCAGCGGCCGTCGTGGGTGTAGTAGGGGGCGGTGCTCATGACGTCGACGCCTCCCGCGATCACGACGTCGCTGAGGCCGGCCCGGATCTGCGTCGCCGCGTCAACGACCGCCTGGAGACCGGAGCCGCAGCGGCGGTCGATCTGGTACCCCGTGACGGTGGCGGGCAGCCCGGCGTCCAGGGCGGCGACCCTGCCGATGGCGGGGGCCTCCGCGGTCGGGTAGGCGTGGCCGAGGATCACCTCGTCGACCAGGCCGGGGTCGATGCCGGTGCGGGCGACGATCTCCGCGATGACGCGGGCGGCGAGGGAGGCGGGAGTCTGCTGGGCGAACGCTCCGCCGAACCGGCCGATGGGGGTGCGCAGGGGTTCGCAGACGACGATGTCGAGCGGCACGGCAAGGCCTTCCTTCAGGGCGGCGGACGGAGCGCGGGTGGTGAGCTGACCTTCGCATCCTCCGACTGAGCCGGTCCAATACTGAATGCGCCCCCGTTCGAGAGGTTCGGCGTCTCAGTAGGTGTGCCGCTCGGCCGTACGGGGGTGGGCAGGGCGTCGCGGGCGACGGCGAGCACGGCGTGCAGGGCGGCGGAGGAGTTGTCGGCACGCCAGGCGAGAGCCGCCTGGCGGCGGATGGGCGGTCCCGCGAGGGGGCGGTAGACGAGGCCGCTCTGCTGGATGTGCCGGACGGAGCTGACGGTGAGGGTGACTCCGACCCCGGCGGCGACGAGCGCCATGATCGTGTAGGAGTCGGGGGCCTCCTGGACGACGCGCGGGGTGAAGCCGGCGCTCTCGCACGCCTGGGTCAGGGCGTCGCGGACGCTGGAGCCGGTGTTGGCGGGGAAGGAGACGAACGGTTCGTCCGCCAGGTCCCCCAGGCGCACGGACTCGCGTCCGGCGAGCGGGTGGTCGCAGGGCAGGGCGCACAGCAGTTCCTCCTCGTCGATCACCCGGTACGCCACTCCCGGCCGGTTGACCGGGAGCCGGACGAAGCCTAGGTCGAGCGAGCCGTCGGCGACCCGGGACAGGGCGACGTTGGCGTAGGTCTGGCCGGTCATGACCAGTTCGAGCCCGGGGTGGGCGGCGCGGACGGCCCGGGTGAGGCGGGGCAGTGTCTCGTTGCTGGAGGCTCCGGCGAAGCCGATGGTGACGCGGCCGTACTCCCCGCGGCCGGCGGAACGGGCGGCCCGTACCGCGGTGTCGAGGTCGTCGAGGAGGGCGCGTACCGGTTCGAGGAAGGCCTCCCCCGCGCTGGTGAGCCGGACCGAGCGGGTGTTGCGCCGGAAGAGCTGCACGCCGAGCTCCCTCTCCAGCTGTCTGATCCGCTGGCTCAGCGGCGGTTGTGCCATCTGGAGCCGTTTGGCGGCCCGGCCGAAGTGCAGTTCCTCCGACACGGCGAGGAAGGCCTTCAGGTGGCGCAGTTCCATGCGGGTGTTCCTCGTGCGGCTCGGGCAAAGGCGCACGGGGCGTGCGGCTCGGACGGTGTGGCGGTGCACAGTGGCCGGATGAGATCTCCGGCGTCCGAATCCGACCCTAATTCGGTATTGGACACCGATCAATGGCGCCTGGCACGGTGGGGCTGCCTGCATTCCGACGCCGGGGAGCGCTGTGGAACGGACGACGGCCGTGAAGAGCGACGCCGGGAAGGTCATGTCGTTGCGGGAGGCCGTCGCGCGCTTCGTCCACGACGGGGACACCGTGAGCCTCGAAGGGTTCACCCATCTGATCCCGACCGCCGCGGGCCACGAGATCATCCGGCAGGGCCGGCGCGGCCTGACGGTCGTGCGGATGACGGCGGACATCGTGGTGGACCAGATGGTGGCGGCGGGCTGCGTCGCACGGTTGGTCTCCTCCTTCGTGGGCAACTCCTCCGCCGGTTCGCTCGGTGAGCTGCGGCGGCGGATCGAGCGGGCCGACCCGGAGCCGCTGGCGTTCGAGGAGTACAGCCACTACGGGATGGTCTGCCGGTATCTCGCGGGTGCGCAGCGGTTGCCGTTCTATCCGCTGCGCTCGTACGGCGGCAGCGATCTTCCCTCGGTCAACCCCGCCATCCGCAAGGTGACGTCGCCCTATGCGGGGCCGATGGGACAGGCGCCCGAGCAGATCTACGTGGTGCCTCCGGTCAACCCGGATGTGACCGTCATCCACGCCCAGCGTGCCGATCGCCGGGGCAACACGCAGATCTGGGGGCTGACCGGCGTCCAGGCAGAGGCGGTGTACGCGGCGGACCGGGCGGTCGTGGTCGTGGAGGAGCTGGTCGACGACGAGGTGGTGCGCTCGGACCCGAACCGCACGCTGGTGCCGGCCCACGCGGTCGAGGCGGTGGTGGTCTGCCCGCGCGGGGCGCACCCCTCGTTCGCGCAGGGTTACTACGACCGGGACAACGCCTTCTACCGGGCGTGGTCCGCGATCAGCGCGGACCCGGCCCGGCTGCGGGAGTGGCTGGAGGAATGGGTGTACGGCACGGCCGATCACGGGCAGTACGTGGCGAAGCTCGGCGAGGAGCACTGGGCGGGACTCGCGGTGGGCGAGGCGCTGAGCGCGCCGGTGGACTACGGGCGGCGGCTGTGAGCGCGTCGCGGGTGACGGGGCCGGTCGCGGACGGTGGTGCGCCCGCCACCCCGTCCGAGCTGCTGGCCGTCGTCGCCTCCCGGGAACTGGCCGGGCGGCGCACGGTGTTCGCGGGGATCGGGTTGCCGACGCCGGCGGTCGAGCTGGCGCGTCTGACCGTCGCTCCGGGCATCGAGGTGGTGTACGAGTCCGGGGTGTGCGGGGCGCACCCCTCCCATCTGCCGGAGACCATCGCGGACGCGGTCCTGATCACCGGGGCCGAGGCGGTGCTGGCGATGCCCGCGCTGTTCGGTTCGGTCCTCCAGGGCGGGCACATCGACGTGGGTTTCCTGGGGGCCGCCCAGATCGACCGGTGGGGCAGTCTCAACACGTCGGTCATCGGCGACTGGGACCGTCCGTCGGTGCGGCTGCCGGGCTCCGGCGGCGCGGTCGAGGTGATGGCGAACGCCCGTGAGGTCTTCGTGGTGATGCGCCGCCACACCCCCCGTTCCTTCACGGAGGTCCTGGACTTCTGCACCACGCCCGGGCCGGACCGGGCGCTGGCGGACGGGACCCGTCCGCTCGGCGCCGGTGTCACCCGGGTCATCACCGAGCTGGGCGTTCTCGCCCGTGACGGCGTCGGGGACGAGCTGCGGCTGGTCGCCGTGCACCGCGGTGTCACCGTCGAGCAGGTCCGCGCGGCGACCGGGTGGGACCTGAAGGCGGCCGACCGGGTCGCGACGGTGGACCCCGTCTCCCCCGCGGAGCTGCGGCTCCTGCGCGACGACGTCGATCCCGACCGTGTCTATCTCCGCTGAAAGGGCCTCACTGCCATGCGTATCAGGATCATCGGAGCCGGGGCCATGGGCCGCGGCATCGCCCAGTGGGCGGCGAGCGCCGGACACACCGTCGAACTCGGTGACGTGCGGCCCGAGGCGGTGGCCGAGGCGGTGGAGTTCGTCGCGTCGATGCTGGACCGGGCGGTGGCCAAGGGCCGGATGTCCGCCGCCGACCGGGACGGGTCCCTGGCGCGGCTGGCGCCGCTCGGCGATCCGTGGGCGGCCGGCCCCGACGTGGAGCTGGTCATCGAGGCCGTACGGGAGGACCTGGGCGCCAAGGCGGAGGTGTTCGGCCGACTGGAGCGGGTGCTGCCCCCCTCCGCCGTCTTCGCGACCAACACCTCGTCCCTGTCGGTGACCCGGATCGCCGCGACGCTCCAGGACCCCTCGCGCCTGGCCGGACTGCACTTCTTCAATCCGGTGCCGCTGATGAGGATCGTGGAGGTGGTGCCGGGGGCGGCCACCCGCCCGGACATCCCGGCCGCGCTGAGCCGGCTCGTCGAGGGCTGCGGCCACCGGGCGGTCGTCGTGGCGGACACCCCTGGGTTCCTGGTCAACCACGCCGGGCGGGGGCTGGTGACCGAGGCGCTGGCGCTGCTGGAGGAGTCGGTGGCGGATGCCGCGGAGATCGACCGGATCGCCCGGGACGTCCTGGGTCTGCGGATGGGCCCCTTCGAGCTGATGGACCTGACCGGGCTCGACGTGACGGCCGCGGTGATCGACTCCATCTGGGAGGGTTTCCGGTACGAGGACCGGCTGCGCCCGTCCTTCCTCACCCCGAACCGGGTGGCGGCGGGGTTGCACGGACGCAAGACGGGCCGGGGCTGGTACGCGTACGGCGAGGGGGCGGCCGGCCCCGCGCCGGAGAGTCCGGTCTCCGGTGACGGTGGGCGGCCGGTGTTCTGGGCCGCGGGCGGGCAGCGGGCGGCCGGCCCCTACGAGGAGGCCCTGGCCGGTGCGCTGGAGGCGGCGGGGGTCGACCTCGAGCGGGGCGGGCGGCCCTCCGCGCGGGCGGTGGTGCTGGTGCCCGGCTGGGGTACGCCGGTGGCGGAGGCCGTCGCGGCGGGCGGACTGCCCCCGGAACGTACCTTCGGCGTCGAGGTGTTGCCCGCCGCCGGGCGCCGGCGTGTGCTCGCGGTGACGGCGGCCGGCGACCCGGCGGCCGCCCGTGACGCCCGGGCGGTGCTGGCGCGGGCCGCAGAGGGCGAACAGCCGTACGCGGTCTCGGTCGTGCGGGACACCGCGGGCTCGGTCGCGCAGCGTCTGCTGTCCTCCGTCGTCGCCGTCGGCTGCTCGATCGCGGAACGCTCGCTCGCCACGCCCGCCGACATCGATCTGGCGGTCGCCACCGGTCTCGGCTATCCGGCCGGCCCCCTGGCGTGGGGCGAGCGCGTCGGCGCCGCCCGGATGCTGGAGCTGGGGCGGGCGCTGCACGCGACGACGGGCGACCCGCGTCACCGTCCGACCCGTTGGCTCGCCGAGCGGGCCGCCCTGGGCCTCGCCCTGACCGACCCGGGCGCCTCGCCCGCGGACTGCCTGGACTGAGGGGGGCTGCTGCGCTGCCGCGCTGCGGGAGGGTCAGAGGTGCGGGCCGGCGTTCCCGCCGGACGGTCCGTTCCCAGCGCTTCCCCGGCTCCCGCTGCTCTCCTTGCTCTCCTTCGCGTCCCTGGGTTCCTTCTCCCATGTCGCGTGCAGCCGGGACCTCACGTCGTCGGGCGGCAGGAAGCGGGACCAGCGCTCGGGGAACTCGGAGGGCATGTACGCGGGGCCGTCGTCCTCGTCGTCCGCGCCGTCCCAGACGGCCGGGCGAATCCGGGCGACGAACTCGGCGGCCTGGGCCGCCCGGGCGCGTTCGGTGGCCTCGCGGGCGGCGGCGGTGGCGAGCGAGGGCCATACCCGGTCGATGGCCGCGTTGACCGCGGCGCCGACCAGCACGGCGAAGGCCGAGATGCCGATCCAGAGCAGGACGGCGATGGGCGCGGCCAGGGAGCCGTAGATGGTGGGGCCTTCGACGGTGTTGGTGAGGTAGATCCGCAGCAGGAAGCTGCCGAAGACCCACATGCCGAGCGCCACGAGCGCTCCGGGCACGTCCTCGATCCAGGGTGAGCGCACCGGGACGGACACGTGGTAGAGCGTCGTGAGGAACGCGACGGTCAGCAGGATGACGAGGGGCCAGTACAGGACGGCTATGACCTCGGTGCCCCAGGGCACGAGCTCGACCACCCGGTCCGGGCCGACGACCAGCAGCGGCAGCACCACCGCGCCCAGCAGCAGGGCGACGACGTAGAGCAGGAAGGCGAGCAGCCGGGTCTTGACGATCCCGCGGTGGCCGTCGAGTCCGTACATCACGGTGATGGTGTCGATGAAGACGTTCACCGCGCGCGAGCCGGACCACAGGGCGATCGCGAAGCCGATGGAGATGATGTCGGGGCGGGCGCCGGTCGTGACGTCGGCGAGCAGTGGTTCGGCGAAGTCCTCGACCCCGCGCTCGGACAGCACCGCCTGGGAGGCGGAGAGGATGTTGCGCTCGATGGAGGCGACCGTGGTGGTCGTCGTCCACTCGTCCACGTAACCGAGCAGGCCGATCAGCCCGAGCAGCAGCGGGGGCAGCGAGAGCAGGGTGAAGAACGCCGCCTCTGCCGCGAGTCCGAGGATGCGGTACTCGATGCACGAGTTGACGGTGTCCTTGAGCAAATGCCACGCCATCCGCCGTTTGGACACGTTGCGGTAGAGCACTCGCGCCCGGTGGAGCCGGCCCGGTGGCCGCTCGGGTGTTTCGTTTGCTGCCTGCACGTCCTTACCGTATCGGCATGGCAGCTACGACCCACACCGTGACCAATCAGGTTCCGCCGCTGGTCGACTATGACGTCTTCGCAGCCGATCGGGCCCTGTCCGAGGCCGTCGGGCGGCATATCGAGCCGGGCGTCCTGCCCGAGGCCCTGGAAGAACTCGGAGCCCTCGGCCGGGCCGCGGGCTCCGCCCAGGTCCAGGAGTGGGGGGCGCAGGCGAACACGTATCCGCCCGTTCTGCGCAGCCACGACCGTTATGGGCACCGCGTCGACGAGGTGGAGTTCCATCCCTCCTGGCACCGGCTGCTGAGCCGTGCCGTCTCCGCCGGGCTGACCGATGCCTGGGGGCGTCCGGCCGGGCACGTCCGGCGTGCCGCCGGGTTCCTGGTCTGGACGCAGGCCGAGGCGGGGCACGGCTGCCCGCTGTCGATGACGCATGCCGCGGTGCCGGCGCTGCGGACCGATCCGGCGCTGGCCGCCGAGTGGGAGCCGCTGCTGACCTCGCACACGTACGACGAGGGGCTGCGGCCCGCCGGGACGAAGAGCGGGGTGCTCTTCGGGATGGGGATGACGGAGAAGCAGGGCGGCACCGACGTGCGGTCGAACACGACGCGGGCAGAACCGCTTCCGGGGGACGGCGGGTATCTGCTCACCGGGCACAAGTGGTTCTGCTCGGCGCCGATGTCGGACGGATTCCTGGTGCTGGCGCAGGCGCCGGGCGGGCTCAGTTGTTTCCTGGTGCCGCGTGTGCTGCCGGACGGCGTGCGCAACGTGTTCGCGATCCAGCGGCTGAAGGACAAGCTGGGCAACCGGTCCAACGCGTCGAGCGAGGTGGAGTTCGACGGGACGTGGGCCCGGCGGGTCGGCGAGGAGGGGCGCGGCGTGCGCACCATCATCGAGATGGTGGCGGCCACCCGGCTGGACTGCGTGGTCGGCTCGGCGGCGCTGATGCGGCAGGCGGTGGCCCAGGCGATCCACCACGGCGCCTCCCGTCGCGCGTTCGGCGGGCCGCTGATCGACAAGCCTCTGATGCGCAACGTCCTGGCGGACCTCGCCCTGGAGTCGGAGGCGGCGACGGTCCTGGCCCTGCGGCTGGCCTGCGCGTACGACACGGACACCGAGGAGGAGCGGGCCTTCCTGCGGCTCGCGGCGCCCGCGGCGAAGTACTGGGTGACCAAGCGCTGCACCGCGGTGGTGGGCGAGGCGCTGGAGTGCCTGGGCGGCAACGGGTACGTGGAGGAGTCGGGAATGCCCCGGCTGCTGCGTGAGGCGCCGCTCAACTCGATCTGGGAGGGGTCGGGCAATGTGCAGGCGCTGGATGTGCTGCGCGCGCTGCAACGGGAGCCGCGGGCGCTGGACGCGTTCCTGCGCGAGGTCGGGAAGGCGCGCGGGGCGGACCACCGGCTCGACGCGGCGATCCGGAACCTGCTGACCGAGCTGGCGGACCTGGAGGGCATCGAGGCGCGGGCCCGGCGGCTGGTGGAGCGGATCGCCCTGGTGCTCCAGGGATCGCTGCTGGTGCGCTGGGCCCCGTCGGAGGTCTCCGACGCGTTCTGCGCCTCGCGTCTGGGAGGCGACTGGGGTTCGGCGTTCGGGACGCTGCCGCACACGCTGGACCTGGCGTCGGTGGTGGCGCGGGCCCGGCCGGACGTCGCCTGAGGGCTGCCCTCCGGGGGAGCCCCGTGACAGGCGTCGGGGGGAAGCGGAGGAGAGTGGTGCTGCGCCGACACGGCACCACCCTCCACGCTCATGCACCACCGGGCGGCCGGAAAGACCCGGCGCACGGTGTTCTGTCACTCTTCTACGGGCCGGCAGCACATGGCCAGAGTTGCAAAGGGTTGCAAGCGTTGTGTGGACTGTACAACGGTCCTCTCGGGGCGGTGCGGGGACCGGGCCGTGCGCCGGGGGCCGGAGCACGGGGAGCGTTCGGGGGAGACCATGGCCAGGACAGAATCTGCCGGGGTGGTGCGGGTGACCGGCCGGGGTACGGACCGCGACGCCGTACGCCTGCTCCACCGGGCCCGGGAGACGCGGCTGACGGGCGGGCGCGGGAGCGTCGTGCCCCGGGCCGAGATCGACGCCTCGTGGGACCGCGTGGTGCGCAGCGGCATCGATCCGGAGCAGTCGCCGGAGAGCGAGCTGCTGGAGACGGACGAGATCGAGCACCGGCGCCGGAGCACGGCACTCGGCGAGTTGATGCCGCTGTTGCAGGCGGGGCTGGCGTCGATCGCCGACGAGACTCAGCAGATCATGGTGATCACCGACGCCGACGGCCGGGTGTTGTGGCGTCAGGGCAACAGCGCGGTGCTGCGCCGGGCCCACGACATCTGCCTCCAGGAGGGGGCGGCCTGGGCGGAGGCGGCGACGGGGACGAACGCGATCGGTACGGCGCTGGCGGCCCGCGCCCCCGTCCAGGTCCACTCGGCCGAGCACTTCATCCGGGCGCTGCACGGCTGGACCTGCGCGGCGGCCCCGATCCGGGACCCGCGCGACGGGCGGCTGATCGGGGTCGTGGATCTCAGTGGGCCGGCGGCCACCGCCCACCCGGCGACGCTGGCGCTGGTCGACTCGGTGACCCGGCTCGCCGAGGGTGAGATCCGCTCCCGGCACCTGGTGGAGGTCGAGCGGCTGCGCGCGGTGGCCGCGCCGATCCTGTGCCGACTGGGCGGGCGGGCGCTGGCGGTGGACACGCACGGCCGGCTGGCCGCGGTGACGGGGATGCCTCCGGTGGACCGGCTGCCGCTGCCGAAGTCGCTCAGGCCGGGGCGGGTCTGGCTGCCCTCGCTCGGCATGTGCCGCGTCGAGCCGCTGCCGGGCGGGTGGCTGGTCCAGGCGGACGACGGCGGCGCGGAGGGGCCTGGACGCCGGGTGGTGCTGGACCTGAGCCGGCCGCGGTCCCTCGCCGTGCATCTGACCGGCCCGCTGGGCGACTGCGCCCAGCGGCTCTCGCCGCGCCACGCGGAGCTGCTGTACGCGTTGGCGGTGCACCGCCACGGGCGCACCGCTTCCGAGCTGGCGCTGGACGTGTTCGGGGACGCCACCCGGACGGTGACGGTCCGGGCGGAGGTCTCCCGGCTGCGGCGACGGCTGGCGGAGGTGCTGGCCCACCGCCCGTACCGCTTCGCGGACGGGGTGGAGGTGGAGGTGGTCCGCCCGGAGCACCCCGCCGACCTGCTGCCGCACTCGACCGCCCCGGTGGTGGTGGAGGCGCGGCGGATGGACCGCGGGCGCCCCGGTGCGACGGGCCCGGGTACGCCCGCCCCGCCCGTCGGGACGCCCCCCGGGTCCGGCGGGGGCGGGGCCGCCGTGCACGGCGGCCCCGCGGCATGATTTTCTGACCGCCATGAGCGACACCTACGCCGCCGCGCCGACCACCGAAGTGACCGTCTGGTCGCTGGAGCAGACCTCGCCGGGCGATCTCCGCCCCGCCGCCGTGCCTGAGGGAGATGTGCGGATCGTCCGGTCCCAGCTCCCGCTGCCGGAGTTCAGCCGTTTCCTCTACACGGCCGTGGGCGGCGACATCCGGTGGACGGACCGGCTGGGGCTGACGTACGCGCAGTGGAGCGAGGTCCTGGAGAGGCCCGGGGCGGAGACCTGGGTGGCGTACGTGGACGGGACGCCCGCCGGTTACGTCGAGCTGGACGGGCAGGACGACGGCGTGGTCGAGATCGTGTACTTCGGGCTGATCCCGGCTTTCCGGGGGCGGCGCATCGGCGGCCACCTCCTCTCGTACGGGGTGGCGCGCGCCTGGGACACGGCCGAGCGGCGGCCGGAGCGACCGCGGACACGGCGGGTGTGGCTGCACACCTGCTCCAAGGACGGCCCGCACGCGATGGGCAACTACCTGCGGCGCGGCTTCCGGCTCTTCGACACGAGGACCGAGGTGGAGCCCGAGGCGGCGGCTCCGGGGCCGTGGCCCGGGGCGTACGGCTCCTGACCGCTCCGCCGGGCGCGGTGCTGCCTCGGGCCACCGCACGATCCCGGCCGCGGCGGGCTCGGGTGCCCACCACTCTCGGGCGGTTTGTCGCCATTGCCGTCGCCGCTTTCTGTGACCACCGCCACACCATCTCACCTGTCAGGACCATCTCGTCCACATAGTGGATTGTGGTGGACTGCCGCGAGATGTGCGTGACACGCTTCCGTCATGTCCGGAACTGGAATTGCCTTGGTGAGTCGACGCCACGTCGACCTCGGCCGCATGTCCAGCGCCATCTGTCCGGCGAGCTGAGAGCCCCAGCACCCGCCGCCCCCCTCTTCCCTCTGCAACGCCCCGCGCACCGCCGCGCCTCAGCGCGAGTGTGCAGTTCAGAGCCGCCCTCCCGCAGTCCCGAAGGACGTATTGTCATGGCCGCTATCCCGGATAAGCCTGCGCCCGCCACGCCCCGCCGCAAGGCCGGACGGCACCGTGGCGAGGGCCAGTGGGCCGTGGGCCACCACACCCCTCTCAACGGGAACGAGCAGTTCAAGAAGGACGACGACGGTCTCAACGTACGGACACGTATTGAGACGATCTACTCCAAGCGCGGCTTCGACTCCATCGACCCGAACGATCTGCGCGGGCGCATGCGCTGGTGGGGGCTGTACACGCAGCGCAAGCCCGGCATCGACGGCGGCAAGACCGCGGTGCTGGAGCCGGAGGAGCTGGACGACAGCTACTTCATGCTGCGCGTGCGCATCGACGGCGGACGGCTGACCACGCGACAGTTGCGAGTGATCGGCGAGATCTCCCAGGAGTTCGCCCGGGGCACCGCCGACCTCACGGACCGGCAGAACGTGCAGTACCACTGGATTCGCATCGAGGACGTGCCGGAGATCTGGCGACGGCTCGAAGAGGTGGGCCTGTCCACCACCGAGGCCTGCGGCGACACGCCGCGCGTGATCCTGGGCTCCCCCGTCGCGGGCGTCGCGGAGAACGAGATCATCGACGGCACCCCCGCCATCGACGAGATCCAGCGCCGCTTCATCGGCAACCCCGACTTCTCCAACCTGCCCCGCAAGTTCAAGACGGCGATCTCCGGTTCCCCGCACCTGGACGTGGCGCACGAGATCAACGACGTCGCGTTCGTCGGCGTCGACCACCCGGAGCACGGGCCCGGCTTCGACCTCTGGGTCGGCGGCGGACTCTCCACCAACCCCAAGCTGGGGGTGCGTCTGGGCGCCTGGGTGCCGCTGGACGAGGTGCCTGACGTGTTCGCCGGAGTCATCGGCATCTTCCGCGACTACGGCTACCGGCGGCTGCGCACCCGCGCCCGGCTGAAGTTCCTCGTCGCGGACTGGGGCCCGGAGAAGTTCCGCCAGGTGCTGGAGGACGAGTACCTGAAACGCGAGCTGACCGACGGCCCCGCGCCCCGGCAGCCCGCCCAGACCTGGCGGGACCACCTGGGGGTGCACCGCCAGAAGGACGGCCGCTTCTACGTGGGCTTCGCCCCGCGGGTGGGCCGGGTCGACGGGACCACGCTCACCAAGATCGCCGAGCTGGCGGAGGCCCACGGGTCCGGCCGGGTCCGCACCACCGCCGAACAGAAGATGATCGTGCTCGACGTCGCGAAGGAGCAGGTGGAGTCCCTGGTCTCCGGCCTGGAGGCGCTCGACCTGCGGGTCTCCCCCTCCCCGTTCCGGCGCGGCACGATGGCGTGCACCGGCATCGAGTTCTGCAAGCTGGCGATCGTCGAGACGAAGGCGCGCGGCGCCGCCCTGATCGACGAACTGGAGCGCCGCATCCCGGAGTTCGAGCACCCGATCACCATCAACATCAACGGCTGCCCCAACGCCTGCGCCCGCATCCAGGTCGCCGACATCGGCCTCAAGGGCCAGCTGATGCTGGACGAGAACGGCCGTCAGGTCGAGGGCTACCAGGTCCACCTCGGCGGTGCGCTCGGTCTGGAGGCCGGCTTCGGCCGCAAGGTGCGCGGACTGAAGGTGACCTCCGCCGAACTGCCGGACTACATCGAGCGGGTGCTCGGCCGCTTCCAGGAGCAGCGCGAGGACGGCGAGCGCTTCGCGACCTGGGCGGCGCGCGCCGACGCGGAGTCGCTGTCATGAGCGAGCGGGCCGCCCCCTTCCACTGCCCGTACTGCGGGGACGAGGACCTGTGCCCCCACGACAGTGGCCACGGCGCCTGGGAATGCTCCTCCTGCAACCGCGCGTTCCAGCTAAAGTTCCTGGGCCTGCTGGCTCGGGGCGTCGTGCGCAACGAGGCCGAAGGGGACGGGATATGACGGGCACTGCGCAGACCGGACAGCCGACCGAGCAGGAGTTGCGCGAACAGGCCGAGCGTGCGGGGCGGGAGCTGGAGGACGCCTCGGCGTCCGACATCCTGAAGTGGGCGGCGGACGCCTTCGGTTCGCGCTTCTGCGTCACCTCCTCGATGGAGGACGCCGTGGTGGCGCACCTGGCGTCGCGGGTGATGCCGGGCGTGGACGTGGTCTTCCTCGACACCGGCTACCACTTCCCCGAGACCATCGGGACCCGTGACGCGGTGGACGCGGTCATGGACGTCAACGTCATCACGATCACCCCGCGCCGGAGCGTCGCGGAACAGGACGCGGAGCACGGCCCGAAGCTGCACGACCGTGACCCCGACCTGTGCTGCGCGTTGCGGAAGGTCAAGCCGTTGGAGGACGGCCTGAGAGGGTACGCCGCCTGGGCCACGGGCCTGCGCCGCGACGAGTCCCCGACCCGGGCGGGCACCCCGGTCGTCGGCTGGGACGCCAAGCGCCGCAAGGTCAAGGTCTCCCCGATCGCCCGCTGGACCCAGGACGACGTGGACGCCTACGTCGCCGAGCACGGGGTGCTCACCAACCCGCTGCTGATGGACGGTTACGCCTCCGTCGGCTGCGCCCCCTGCACCCGGCGGGTGCTGGAGGGCGAGGACGCACGGGCCGGGCGCTGGGCCGGGCGGGGCAAGACCGAATGCGGGCTGCACGGCTGATGACGACAGATCAGGAGGGTTCGATGAGCGTGACGGAGACGGGAGCCACCGTCTGGCTGACCGGTCTGCCGAGCGCGGGCAAGACCACCATCGCCTACGAGCTGGCGGGCCGGCTGCGGGCCGAGGGCCACCGGGTCGAGGTGCTCGACGGCGACGAGATCCGCGAGTTCCTCTCCGCGGGGCTGGGCTTCTCCCGCGAGGACCGGCACACCAACGTGGCCCGGATCGGTTTCGTCGCCGAGCTGCTCGCGGCCAACGGCGTGAAGGCGCTGGTCCCCGTCATCGCCCCGTTCGCCGACAGCCGCGAGGCCGTCCGCAAGCGGCACGCCGCCGAGTCCACCACCTATCTGGAGGTGCACGTCGCGACGCCGGTCGAGGTGTGCTCCGTACGCGATGTGAAGGGGCTGTACGCCAAGCAGGCGGCGGGCGAGATCAGCGGTCTCACCGGGGTCGACGACCCCTACGAGGCCCCCGAGTCGCCGGACCTGCGGATCGAGTCGCACCAGCAGACCGTGCAGGAGTCCGCAGCGGCGCTCCACGCGCTGCTCACCGAGAGGGGTCTGGCGTGAGCGCCGTCACCACCGTGCCGGAAGGCACCGTCAACCCGTACGCGCTCAGCCACCTGGACTCGCTGGAGTCGGAGGCCGTGCACATCTTCCGCGAGGTGGCGGGTGAGTTCGAGCGGCCGGTGATCCTGTTCTCCGGCGGCAAGGACTCCATCGTGATGCTGCACCTGGCGCTGAAGGCGTTCGCGCCCGCGCCGGTGCCCTTCACCCTGCTGCACGTGGACACCGGGCACAACTTCCCCGAGGTCCTGGACTACCGGGACCGCGCGGTGGCCCGGCACGGGCTGCGGCTGCACGTCGCCTCCGTGCAGGAGTACATCGACGCCGGGAAGCTCCGCGAGCGCCCCGACGGCACCCGCAACCCGCTGCAGACCGTCCCGCTCACCGAGGCGATCCAGCAGCACCGCTTCGACGCGGTGTTCGGCGGTGGGCGGCGCGACGAGGAGAAGGCGCGCGCCAAGGAGCGGGTGTTCAGCCTGCGCGACGAGTTCTCGCAGTGGGACCCGCGCCGTCAGCGCCCCGAGCTGTGGCAGCTCTACAACGGGCGGCACGCCCCCGGCGAGCACGTCCGGGTCTTCCCCATCTCCAACTGGACCGAGCTGGACGTCTGGCAGTACATCGAGCGCGAGGGCATCGAGCTCCCGCAGATCTACTTCGCCCACGAGCGCGAGGTGTTCAACCGCAACGGCATGTGGCTGACCGCCGGCCACTGGGGCGGCCCCAAGGAGCACGAGTCCACCGAGACGCGCCTGGTGCGCTACCGCACGGTCGGCGACATGTCCTGCACGGGCGCCGTCGACTCCGACGCCACGACGCTGGAAGCCGTGATCACCGAGATCGCCGCCTCCCGGCTCACCGAGCGGGGCGCCACCCGCGCGGACGACAAGATGTCCGAGGCCGCGATGGAAGACCGCAAGCGTGAGGGGTACTTCTAAGATGACCACTTCCATCCAGTCGCCGGACCAGCTGTCGGCGACCACGCTGCTGCGGTTCGCGACCGCCGGGTCCGTCGACGACGGCAAGTCCACCCTCGTGGGACGCCTGCTGCACGACTCCAAGTCGGTCCTCACCGACCAGTTGGAGGCCGTCGAGCAGGTGTCGCTGAGCCGCGGCCAGGACGCACCCGACCTGGCGCTGCTGACGGACGGCCTGCGGGCCGAACGGGAGCAGGGCATCACCATCGACGTCGCCTACCGTTACTTCGCCACCCCCCGGCGACGGTTCATCCTCGCCGACACCCCGGGCCATGTGCAGTACACCCGCAACATGGTGACCGGCGCCTCCACCGCCGAGCTGGCCGTGGTCCTGGTGGACGCCCGCAACGGGGTCGTCGAGCAGACCCGCCGGCACGCCGCGGTCGCCGCGCTGCTGCGCGTCCCGCACGTGGTGCTGGCGGTCAACAAGATGGACCTGGTCGACTACGCGGAGCCCGTGTTCGCCGCGATCGCCGAGGAGTTCACGGCGTACGCGGCCTCTCTCGGCATCCCGGAGATCACCGCGATCCCGATCTCCGCGCTGGCCGGGGACAACGTCGTGGAGCCCTCCGCGCACATGGACTGGTACGGCGGGCCGACCGTGCTGGAGCACCTGGAGACGGTGCCGGTCAGCCACGACCTCACCGCCTGCCACGCGCGGTTCCCGGTGCAGTACGTGATCCGCCCGCAGACCGCCGAGCACCCGGACTACCGGGGATACGCCGGTCAGATCGCGGCGGGGGTGTTCCGGGTGGGCGAGAGCGTCGTGGTGCTGCCCTCGGGGCGGACCTCCACCGTCACGGGCATCGACGCGCTCGGCGAGAGCGTCGACATCGCCTGGGCCCCGCAGTCCGTGACGATCCGGCTGGCGGACGACATCGACATCTCGCGCGGTGACCTGCTCGCCCCGGCCGACGACGCCCCGGCCGTCACGCAGGACGTCGAGGCGACCGTCTGCCATGTGGCGGACCAGCCCCTGACGGTGGGCCGGCGGGTGCTCCTCAAGCACACCACCCGTACGGTCAAGGCGATCGTCAAGGACATCCCGTCCCGGCTCACCCTGGACGACCTCTCCCAGCACCCGGCCCCCGGGCAGCTGGTGGCCAACGACATCGGCCGGGTCGTGGTGCGTACCGCGGAGCCCCTCGCGCTCGACGCGTACGCCGACTCCCGGCGCACCGGTTCGTTCCTCCTGATCGACCCGGCGGACGGCACGACGCTGAGCGCCGGCATGGCGGGGACCTCCTTCGCGGAGGTCGCCGAAGCCGCCACCGAAGCCGCCGACGACGACTCCGGGTGGGACTTCTGATGGCCGGCGACGCCTTCTCCTCCTTCGCGAAGGAGGGCGGCCGGGTGGGGAGCGGCGCCCTCGGCAGCGGCCAGGGCGGGGTCGGGCGATGTGCGTGATGACGTACGCGCACCGCCCGCGCGCCCATCCGCACCGCCCGTACCGCCCACGACCTGCCGATCTCCCGGCCGCGCCCCCCTGACCGACAGCGGGGCGCGAGCACCGGGCCGAGGAGAGGAAAGCCTCCCGTGCCTGTTCCCCCCGCCGTGGTCCGCCGCGCCCTGGCCGCCGTCGCCGCTCTACCGTTCCTCGCCCTGACGGCCGGCGCCTGCGGCTACGGCTCCCAGGCGGACCACGGCATCCGGGCGGCGAACGTCTCCCCGCGGGGCGAGAAGCTCTCCGCGGACACGGTGAGGATCGGCTACTTCCCGAACCTCACGCACGCCACCGCCCTGGTGGGCATCCGGGAGGGCACCATCCAGAAGGAGCTGGGCGGTACGAAGGTCGAGTCCACGGCCTTCAACGCGGGCCCCTCCGAGATCGAGGCGCTGAACGCGGGCTCGATCGACATCGGCTTCATCGGCCCCTCCCCCGCGGTCAACGGCTTCACCCGGTCGCAGGGCGACAGTCTGCGCATCATCGGCGGCTCGGCGTCCGGCGGGGTGAAGCTGGTGGTCGACCCCGAGAAGATCACCGACGTCGACGATCTCAGGGGGAAGCGGATCGCCACCCCGCAGCTGGGCAACACCCAGGACGTGGCGTTCCTGAACTGGATCGCCGAGCAGGGCTGGAAGGTCGACTCCCAGAGCGGCGAGGGCGACGTCCTGGTGGTCCGCTCGGACAACAAGGTGACTCCGGCCGCCTACCGGTCCGGCTCGATCGACGGAGCCTGGGTCCCCGAGCCGACCGCCTCCCAACTGGTCTCCGAGGGCGCGAAGGTGCTCCTGGAGGAGACGGACCTGTGGCCGGAGAAGAAGTTCGTGATCACGAACATCGTCGTGTCGCAGAAGTTCCTCGCCGCCCACCCGGACGTGGTCGAGGCGGTGTTGAGGGGTTCGGTGAACACCAACGAGTGGATCAACGAGAACCCCGCGAAGGCCAAGGCCGCGGCCAACAGCGCGCTGGAGAGCCTCAGCGGCAGACCGCTGCCCCCGCAGATCCTCGACCCGGCGTGGGAGTCCATCGAGTTCACCGACGATCCGCTGGCCGGCACCCTCGACGCCCAGGCTCGGCACGCCGTGCGGGCAGGACTCCTCGACGCGCCGGACCTCCAGGGCATCTACGACCTGGGGCCGTTGAACAAGGTCCTCAGGGCCGCGGGACGGCCCGAGGCAGACGACGCCGGCCTCGGCGCCGGGTGACCCGCCCATCCGTACCAGACCGCAAGGATTCCCAGGAGGTGACGACCATGGCGACCACCACCCTCACCAAGGCCGAGGACCGTACGGCGGTCGGGCACGCGGCCCGTCTCACGCACGTCTCGAAGTCCTTCGACGGACCCGCGGGGCGGCAGCTCGTCCTGGACGACGTCTCCCTCGATGTCGCTCCGGGTGAGTTCGTCACCCTCCTGGGGGCCTCCGGGTGCGGCAAGTCGACGCTGCTCAATCTGGTGGCCGGTCTCGACCGCCCCTCCGCGGGGTCGATCGAGACCCCGGGCGGGCGGCCGGCCCTGATGTTCCAGGAACACGCCCTCTTCCCGTGGCTGACCGCGGGCAAGAACATCGAGCTGGCCCTGCGGCTGCGCGGGGTGGCGAAGTCGGAGCGCCGCACGGAGGCGGAGCGGCTGCTCGAACTCGTGCGTCTCGGCGGGGCGTACGGCAAGCGGGTGCACGAACTCTCGGGCGGCATGCGGCAGCGGGTCGCGATGGCCCGCGCGTTGGCCCAGGACAGCCAACTGCTGTTGATGGACGAGCCGTTCGCGGCTCTGGACGCCATCACCCGTGATGTGCTGCACACCGAGCTGACCCGGATCTGGCACGAGACGAACGCCTCCGTCCTCTTCGTGACGCACAACGTGCGCGAGGCGGTCCGGCTGGCTCAGCGTGTCGTGCTGCTCTCGTCCCGCCCCGGCCGGATCGCCCGGGAGTGGACGGTCGGCATCGAGCAGCCGCGGCGCATCGAGGACAAGGCGGTCGCGGAGCTGTCCGTCGAGATCACCGAACAACTGCGTGGGGAGATCCGCCGACATGGCCAGCACTGACATCACGTCCGGCCGGGAGCGGCCGGACGCGCCGGCCGGCGGCCCCGACCAGGCGTCCGACGACCTGGCCGGGCTGGAGGCCGGGCTCGACGCCCTGGACGCGGTGCAGATCCGTCGCACTCCGGTGCGCGAGGTCCTGCTGCGCAAGGCGCTGCCCCCGGCCGTGGCGGTGGCCCTGGTGCTGACGGCCTGGGAGCTGCTGGTCCGCGCCGAGGTGACCGAGGTCTACAAGCTGCCGCCGCCGTCGGCGGTGTGGGACAGCGCCCGGGAGATGTGGCTCAAGGGCACGCTGCTGGACGTCGTGTGGACCAGCGTCTCCCGCGGCCTGCTCGGCTTCCTCCTCGCGGTGGCCCTGGGAACGCCGCTGGGCCTGCTGGTCGCCCGGGTGAGACTGGTCCGGGCCGCGATCGGACCGATCCTCTCCGGCCTCCAGTCGCTGCCCTCGGTGGCGTGGGTGGCTCCGGCGGTGATCTGGCTCGGGCTCAACGACCGGATGATGTTCGCGGTGATCCTGCTGGGCGCGGTGCCCTCGATCGCCAACGGACTGGTCTCCGGCGTGGACCAGGTGCCGCCGTTGTTCCTGCGGGCGGGCCGTACCTTGGGCGCGACCGGGCTGCGCGGGACCTGGCACGTCGTGCTGCCGGCCGCGCTGCCCGGCTACCTGGCGGGTCTCAAGCAGGGCTGGGCGTTCTCCTGGCGCTCCCTGATGGCCGCCGAGATCATCGCCTCCTCCCCGGAACTGGGTCTGGGGCTCGGGCAGTTGCTGGAGAACGGCCGCAGCAACTTCGACATGCCCGCCGTCTTCCTCTCGATCCTGCTCATCCTGTTCGTCGGCATCGCGATCGACCTGCTCGTCTTCAGTCCGCTGGAGCGGTGGGTGCTGCGCAGCCGCGGTCTCCTCGTCAAGAACTGAGTCCTCATGGCCCACCCCGCCCTCCTCGTCGTCGCCCACGGCAGCCGTGACCCGCGGCATGCCGCGACGGTGCACGCGCTCACCGAGCGGGTCCGGTCCGAGCGGCCGGGCCTGCGCGTGGAGTGCGCGTTCCTGGAGTTCAACGCCCCCGCGGCGCCCCGGGTGCTGGAGCGGCTGGCCGCGCAGGGCGCCGACGACGTGGTCGCCCTGCCGCTGCTGCTCACCCGGGCCTTCCACGCCAAGACCGACATCCCCTCCGTCCTGCGCGAGGCCCGTGCCCGGCTGCCCCGGATGCGCCTGCGGCAGGCCGAGGTGCTCGGCCCGTCCCCGCTGCTGAACGCCGCTCTGGGGCGGCGGCTGCGGGAGGCCGGGGCCCGCCCCGGCGACCTCCCCGGGACCGGGCTCGTCCTGGCCTCCGCGGGGTCCTCAGACCCGGAGGCGATCGCAGTGATCGCTGAAATCGCGCGGGAGCTGCGGCACACCGGTTGGTGCGCCGTGCGGCCTGCGTTCGCCTCCGGTTCCCTTCCCCGGACCGAGGACGCGGTGGCGTCCCTGCGCGCCGAGGGGGTGCGCCGGGTGGCGGTCGCCCCGTACGTCATCGCGCCCGGCCGGCTCCCCGACCGCATCGCGGCCGGAGCAGCCGCGAGCGGGGCGGACGTGCTGGCCGGCGTGCTGGGCCCGGCCCCGGAGCTGGCCCGGCTGCTGCTGGACCGGTACGACGAGGCACGGCTGACGGCGCGGGTCGCGCTCTCGGCCTGAGCGGGGCCGGCGGCGGCGCCGGAGGGCACTCAGGACTCGGTGAGCGGGTCGTCGAGAAACGGGTCGTCCACGAACGGGGTCGCCTGGTGGAAGTAGAGCCGCCAGCCCTGCGGGGTCAGCCGCCACAGGGAGCTGCGGTGCGAGCGGAGCCCCTTGGACTCGGTGTCGAAGGTGAGGTGCACCAGGTCGGTGCAGAGCTGCGCCCCCCGCATCCGCGACGCGGTCAACGGGCCGGGGCGCGGGGCGTCCCGCGCGGTCAGTGACGCGATGATCGTCTCCCGGTCCCAGAGCCGGCCGCTGGTGCCGATCTCCCGGAACTCCGGGTGCAGCAGCGCGGCGAGGAGGTCGGCCGAGGCCCGTACCACGGGGTCCAGCAGGCGGAGTTCGCCCTCGATCGCTGCGGCCTCGGCGGGCGTCGGCTCAGACACGGGTCAGCTCCACGAGTTCGGTCACGGTGTTCCAGTTGCGGCTGGTGGCGGTGAGCCCCTCGGTGCGGCGGGGGCGTGCTAGAGCGGCGGCCAGCCTGGAGCGGCCGAGCCCGTCGGGGGCGTACAGATACAGGCAGCGGTCGCCCAGCGCGAACTCCTCCGGCAGGTGGGCCGACGCGTCGATCCCCGCGAAGCGGTCGGCGTCCACGGGAGCGTCGTAGAAGGTCACGTGGAGCTGCGCGCCCGCCGGCCGGGCGGCGGGGAAGGGGCAGGCGTCGGCGACGGCGGCGAGATAGCCGCCGCCGCGGACCACGCAGTCGACGGTGAACCCGAAGCGCTGGTGGAGGGCCTTCTCCAGCTCTGCGGCGAGGGCGCCCTCGTCCTCCCGGTCACTGCGGAAGACGGCGTTGCCGCTCCGCAGGTAGGTGGAGACGCCGGTGTGCCCCAGTCCGGTGAGCACGGCGCGCAGTTCGGGCATCGGGACCCGCTTGCCCGCGCCCACGTTGATCCCCCGCAGCAGCGCCGCGTACGTCGTCGTCATGGGCCCACACCCTAAGGGGTTCCTGCGGAGGGTGTCGCACACCGGCGGGCACGGCGACGCCATCACCCGCCGTCTGTCGGCGGGCTGCCGCCGGCACGGGCGCGCGGCCGACCCCGGCGCGGGACCGCGAGGCGTTCCGCCGCGGAGCTCTTCCGCCTCGGAGCCAGGGGCGCCGCCGACGTTGTGCCGAAGCGCTTCGACACCAACGCTGGCGATACACCCGACGGAAGAGCTGCGCTCCCCTGGGTCGGTGTTTCGGTGCGTGCGAATCCCTTGACCAGGCCGGTGTTTGCTGAAACGGTATCGAAACTCCAGTCGTTCACGTCCGCCGTCGAAGCGTTTCGACACAAGAAGTCCAGATGTGGGATACCAGCGCCGAAACCCCCCGCTCCTCGTGGAGCTGTCGCGGGCGCGCCGGTTCGTCCGCCGCCGCCCGCGGGAGGAGCCCGGGGGCGGCGGACACCCCCTAGGGGCCCGCACGGCGCCGGCCCCGCCCTCCTCCCGTTCACGCCCCCCTACACCGAGGAACACGAGATCCCGATGAAGTTCACCGACGGTTTCTGGCTGATGCGCGAGGGCGTGCACGCCTCGTACGCCACCGAGGTCCGCGACCTCCAGATCGGCGCCGACCACATCACGGCCCACGCGGCCGTCAAGCACGTACGTCAGCGCGGGGACACCCTCAACACGCCTCTGCTCACCACCGAGTTCTTCTCGCCCGCCGACGGGGTCATCGGCGTCCGTGTCACCCATCACGCGGGCAAGCGCCGCCTCGGACCCGACTTCGCGCTCCCGGGGGCGGGGGCCGGTGCGGGCCGCACCCGGCGCGAGGGCGACCTCGTGGAGCTGCGCAGCGGACCGCTCACTCTCCGCCTCGACACGGGGAAGGCGTGGACCCTCGACTTCCTGGACGACCGCGGACGCCGGCTGACCGCCGCAGAGCGCAAGGGCACCGCCTTCGTCACCGCCCCCGACGGCGCCCATCACACGGCCGTCCAGCTCGCCCTCGGCGTCGGCGAGCAGATCTACGGCCTGGGCGAGCGCTTCACCCCCTTCGTCAAGAACGGGCAGAGCGTCGACATCTGGCAGGCGGACGGCGGCACCAGCAGTGAACAGGCCTACAAGAACATCCCCTTCTACCTCTCCTCCCGGGGCTACGGAGTCTTCGTCAACCACCCCGGCAAGGTGTCCTTCGAGGTTGGCTCGGAGTCCGTGGGCCAGGTCCAGTTCAGCGTCGAGGACCAGTCCCTGGAGTACTACGTCGTCGCGGGCCGCACCCCCAAGGACGTCCTCGCCCGCTACACCGCGCTCACCGGCCGCCCCGCCCTCCCGCCCGCCTGGTCGTTCGGCCTGTGGCTCACCACGTCCTTCTGCACCGCCTACGACGAGACCACCGTCACCTCCTTCGTCGACGGCATGGCCGAGCGGGACATTCCGCTCTCCGTCTTCCACTTCGACTGCTTCTGGATGCGCGAGTACCAGTGGTCGGACTTCCAGTGGGACCCGGAGACCTTCCCCGACCCCGAGGGCATGCTGGCCCGCCTGAAGTCCCGCGGGCTGAGGATCAGCATGTGGATCAATCCGTACATCGCCCAGAAGTCGGCACTGTTCGCGGAGGGCGCGGCCCGCGGGTATCTGGTCCGCCGCCCGAACGGCGACATCTGGCAGTGGGACCTGTGGCAGGCCGGCATGGCCCTGGTGGACTTCACGAACCCCGCGGCCCGTGCCTGGTTCCAGGACAAGCTGCGGCCGCTGCTCGCCCAGGGGGTCGACTGCTTCAAGACGGACTTCGGCGAGCGCGTGCCCACCGACGTCGTCTGGCACGACGGCTCGGACCCCGAGCGGATGCACAACTACTACGCCCAGCTCTACAACCGGACCGTCTTCGAACTCCTGGAGGCGGAGCGCGGCAGCGGCGAGGCCGTCCTCTTCGCCCGCTCGGCGACGGCAGGCGGGCAGCAGTACCCCGTCCACTGGGGCGGTGACTGCTTCGCCTCCTTCGAGGCCATGGCAGAGTCGCTGCGCGGCGGGCTCTCCCTCTCCCTGAGCGGCTTCGGCTTCTGGAGCCACGACATCGGCGGCTTCGAAGGGACTCCGGACCCGGGCGTGTTCAAGCGGTGGCTCGCCTTCGGCCTGCTCTCCTCGCACAGCAGGCTGCACGGCAACGTGTCCTATCGGGTGCCGTGGGAATTCGGCGAGGAGGCCGTCGAGGTCGCACGACGCTTCACGCTGCTCAAGCACCGGCTCATGCCCTACCTGTACGGGGCGGCCGTCGAAGCCCACACGACCGGGGTCCCCGTGATGCGGCCCATGCTCCTGGAGTTCCCCGACGACCCCGCCTGCCGCACCCTGGACCGGCAGTACATGCTCGGCCCCGACCTGCTCGTCGCTCCCGTCTTCACCGCGGACGGAGAGGTGGAGTACTACCTGCCGCCGGGCGCCTGGACCCACGTGCTCACGGGGGAGACGGCAGCCGGTCCGGCGTGGCGGCGGGAGCGGCACGGCTTCGACAGCCTGCCGCTGTTCGTGCGCGCCGGGGCGGTGCTGCCCCTCGGCGCGGACGACCAGCGGCCGGACGCGGACTGGCTGGACGAACTGACCTTGCGCGTCCACCCGGTCCCGGGAGGCGCGCCGTCGCGTCGTTCGGTCACGGTGCCCGACCTCGCCGGCGGGGTCGCGGCCGTCTTCCACGTCGCACAGGACGGGGACGGTGTGCGCGTGCGCGCCGAGGGAACGGACCGCGCCTACCGCGTGGAGGTGGTCGGCGGCGGCTCCGCGCGGGGCATGGGCGACGTGGCCGTGCCCCTGCCCTGACGGGCCGGGGCCGGGGGATGCGGACCGCCCCCGGCCCGGGCCCCTCGCCCGCGCGGGTCCGCGCTCGACGCCGGGCGCGCGGGGAAGCACGGCGGAGCCCGGCGCCGGGAGGCGGCGCCGGGCTCTCTCGTGGCCGTGCCCGCTCAGCCGGTGAAGGAGACCCTGGCCAGACGTACGGGGCCGCTCAGCCGGACGTGCAGGTCGTGCACGCCGGAGAGCGAGAGGGCGGCGGCGGCGGTGACGTAGCTGTACGGGCCGTCGGCCACGGGCGCGTACGAGGCCAGGAGCGTCCCGTCCGCCAGGCGCAGTTCGACGGCCGCGGGACCGGTCGCGGCCATCTCCGCCGAAGCGGTCGCGGCTCCGGCGCCGAAGTCGCAACGGCGGAAGACCAGTTCCCCGGCGCCCGCGTCCGGGACGGTCACCGCGTCGCCCGTCGTCCTGGTCCGGTCCACGATCACGGTTCCGTGCTGCTCGTCGTAGTCGGCCGCCTCCAGGCCGTCGTCCAGCACGGCCCGCACGGCGACGTCGTCCTGGTCGATCCACAGACCTGCGGTGAGGCGGACGTCCGTGCTCGACGCGCCCACGAGGACGTCGTACCGCCCCGTGCCGACCGCCCACCGGCCCCGGGCCACGTCCCAGAAGCCGAGGTCCGCGACGGGCACCTCGAACTCCAGCCGCCGGCCCGCGCCGGGGGCGAGGCGGACCCTGCTGTGGGCGGCGAGCTGCCGCAGCGGTCTGGCCACGGCCGAGTCCGCCGCCCGCACGTACACCTGGGCGACCTCGTCCGCCTCGCGCGCTCCGCTGTTGGTCACGGTGAAGGAGACCCGGACGGTGTCGCCGACGCGCGCGGCCGACAGGTCGCCGTAGGCGAAGGAGCTGTAGGCCAGGCCGTGGCCGAACGGGTAGAGCGCGGCGCCCCCGTAGTACAGGTAGGTCTGGCGGCTGCCGATGACGTCGTAGTCCAGCAGGTCGGGCAGCTCGGCGTCGGACGCGTACCAGGTCTGCGGCAGCCGACCCGCCGGGGACACGTCGCCGGCCAGGACCCGGGCGAGCGCGGCGCCCGCCGCCTGTCCTCCGTGGGCGGTCCAGAGCAGGGCGGGCAGGGCGGCGTGCGCGTCGGCCACCGCGTACGGGTAGGAGGAGACGAGCGCGAGCGCCGTGCGGGGCTGCGCGGCGCGGGCGGCCTGCCACAGCCTGCGCTGATGGTCCGGCAGGTCCAGCGTCGTGCGGTCCTCGGTCTCGCGGCCGTTGATGTGGGGGTCGTTGCCGGCGACGACGACGACCACGTCGGCGTCCGCGGCGGCGGCGGCCACGTCGTCCGCGCCGTGACTCACGACGACGATGTCGAAAACATCTCCTTCGGCGGCAACCTTGAGGCCTTCGGCGGTCACCGACACGTGCAGGCCCGTACCGACATGCGCGAGGAGGTGGCCCGCACCGTGTTCCTCCAGCCGGAACGTCTCCTGGACCACCCACCCCCCGGGCTGGTCGGCGGAGGCCCGCAGGAAACCGTCCTCGGCGACCGACACGTAGTGGCCGTCGGGGGCGCGGAAGGTGAGCAGCCCCTCGCCCCAGTCCACCATGGCGAACACCGTCGGGTCCCCGCCGACGGTCAGCGGCGCGAGATCGGTGCGCCCCCTGAGCAGCGCCGGGTCGAGCGCTCCCTCCGCTCCGCGCGCCCTGCCCGTGGCGGACGAGGAGGGGGCGTGCACCCAGCCCTCCGCCGTCCGCAGGCGGACCCGGTCGACGCCCTCGGTGAAGGAGACGTTCTCCGCGCCGAAGCGGGCGCGCAGCCCGTCCAGGGGTGTGGAGCGGTGGATCAGCGTTCCGCTGTACCAGTCGAGCTTGCAGGCGTCGGCGAGCAGCCCGACCAGGGCGATGCGCGTCCCCTCGGCCAGCGGCAGCAGGCCGTCGTTCTTGAGCAGCACGACGGCCTGCTCCGCAGCCTCCTGCGCGAGCGCACGGTGCTCCGGGGTGTCGAACGCCTGCCCCGTGGCATAGGGGTCCAGCTCGGGGTCGAACTCCCCGAGGCGAAAGCGCATGCTCAGGAGCCGGCGTACCGCCTCGTCGACCACCTTCTCCTCGACCAGCCCTCGCGCGAGGGCCCCGCGGACCCGTCCGACGATGACGGAGGAGTCCTGGCCGTGGTCGGTGAAGCTGTCCACGCCGGCGCGGAGGGCGGCTGCCGTGGCCTCCTCGTGGGTGTCGTAGTAGTGCTCGGAGTCGACCAGGTTGGAGGGGGCGCCGGCGTCGGAACAGACCACCAGGGACTGGTCGGTCCATGTGCGCAATTGCTCGTGCAGCAGGGGCGAGAGGTGGTTGGGCCTGCCGTTGACGAGGTTGTAGGACGGCATCACTCCGGCGACCGCACCCGATTCCACGGCGGGGCGGAACGCCCGCAGGTCGTACTCGTGCAGGACGCGGGGGCGGACCGAGGAGGAACACGTGTCCCGGTCGGTCTCGTTGTTGTGGGCCAGCCAGTGCTTGAGCACCGGCGCGGTGCGCCAGTAGACGGGGTGGTCGCCGCGCAGGCCGCGGGTGTAGGCGACGGCGATGGCGGAGGTCAGCCGGGGGTCCTCGGAGTATCCCTCTTCGTTGCGGCCCCACAGCGGGTTCCTCAGCAGATTGACCGTGGGGGCCCAGACGTTGAGGCCGACGCGCGGGTCTGCGGCCCGCATGGCGCGCGCCTCCGTGCCGACGGCCTCTCCGACCCGGCGTACGAGGTCCTCGTTCCAGGTGGCGCCCAGCCCGAGGGCCTGCGGGAAGACGGTGGCGGGCCCCATCCACGCGACGCCGTGCAGGGCCTCCTGACCGGTACGGAACGCCCCGACGCCCAGGCGCTCCACGGCGGGTGCGAACTGGTGCAGCATCGCGATCCGTTCGTCTCGGGTGAGCCGCGCGAGGAGGTCCTCGACGCGCTCGTCGAGGGGGCGGGCAGCGTCACGGAAGGACGGCCGGGTGTCTGTCACAGGGTTCCCCAAAGGTGAGCGTTCCGGCGATTGCCGCCAGGTTCGAAGCGCTTCGATGCTGAAGGTGATGGTGAGGAGGTGTCAAGAGACCAGCAGGCACGGCCGGGTGTTTTCCGGGTTGCAGAGAAATCGATCCATGCGGCGTGACGAAAGCGAGGCGAAAGAATTCCGGGGCGACTCTTGAACGGCCTGCCTTCCTCACTTAACCTCGCTGCAACATCGAAGCGCTTCGACGCACGGTTCGAAGGCCGCTGGTCGCTTCGTACCTCTCCGCTCGCCTCATCCGCCGACTCGCATGCGTACGGCCGCTCTCGCACGTCCTTCGGCTGCCCGCATGAAGAAAGGGGCAACGCCATGCCCGACACCCAGGCTCCCAGCCGGAGAACGTTCCTGAGCTCCACCGCTGTGGCCGCGCTCGCGGTCGCCGGCGGTGCGCCCCTGCTCGGCGCGTGCAGCGGTTCGTCCGACGCCGGCTCCGCCGAGGGCGCCACCACGGGCAAGCAGCTCCGGGGCATCCTCCCGGCCTTCGTCGGGTCCGACGTGGTGAAGCCGGACCTGCCGAGCGCGAACGGCTCCGCCGTGGGCTTCACCACCGCCCCGTCGGCCTCGAAGCTCGCGGTCTCCGTGCCGGAGAAGCTCGGCCGGGGCGGCGGCGTCACCGTCATGGCCCCGCTCTGGGGCACCTCGCCCAAGGACGGCAACCCGTACTGGACGGCGATGAACGAGGCCATCGGCGTCGAGGTGAAGTGGCAGAACCAGGACGGCAACACCTACGGCCAGAAGCTCGGGGCCGTCCTCGCCTCCAGCTCCGTCCCGGACGTCGTGGTGGTCCCCGCGTGGGAACTGGGCGGGAAGATACCCAGCGCCATCAACAACAAGTTCGCCGACCTCGGCCCGTACCTGTCGGGGGAGAAGGTCAAGGAGTACCCGAACCTGGCGGCGATCCCCACCGGCGCCTGGCGGCGGGCCGTCTTCGGCGGCAAGCTCCGCGGTCTGCCCATGCCGTCCAGCGACATCCCCAACATCGCCCCCTTCTACCGGTCCGACCTCTTCGAGGCCAAGGGCTACCAGGCGCCCACGACCACCCAGGAGTTCTTCGAACTGGCCAAGGAGGTCACCTCGGCCAGGAACAAGGTCTGGGGCTGCGGCGACATGACCTGGGCGGCGTTCAAGTTCTTCGGGGTCCTCGACGAGAAGCCCACCTGCTGGAAGCTCGTCGGTGACAAGCTGGTCCACCGCATCGAGACCGACGAGTACCTCGAAGCCCTGGCGTGGTCCCGCTCCCTCTACTCCGCCGGGCTCGTGCACCCGGACGCCAAGGCCGAGAGCGGCGACATCGGCAACCTCTTCACCGCCGGCCAGGTGTGGATGTACAACGCCGACATCTCCGACTGGTACGGCAAGACCGTCGTCCAGCGGGGCGACAAGCCCGACTTCGCCATGGCCGCCATGGACTACTTCCATCACGACGGCGGCGACCCCCGCCTCTTCGCCGGCTCGCCCTCCAACATCTGGGCCTTCGTCAACAAGAACGCCGACGAGAAGACGATCCGGGACGTTCTCGCCGTCGCCAACTTCACCGCGG
The DNA here is from genome assembly GCF_037137275.1 of Streptomyces pratensis. Classification (GTDB taxonomy): domain Bacteria; phylum Actinomycetota; class Actinomycetes; order Streptomycetales; family Streptomycetaceae; genus Streptomyces; species Streptomyces pratensis_B. The sequence goes on from NZ_JBBBEN010000092.1 coordinate 195,989, forward strand.
CCCCGTACGGCACCAAGGAGCAGCGCCTCAAGGCGTACGGCGTCGAGGGAATCCACCACACGCTCGACGGCGATGAGATCACCAAGACCGAGGCGGGCAACAACCAGGTCTTCGCGACCTACGAGTACATCGCGAGCCCCCAGCAGTTCTTCGCCTACCCCAACCACCCCGACGTCGCCGAAGGGATGGTGCGCTGGCAGCAGCGCATGGGCGCGTTCGTCACGAAGCCCCTCTTCTACGGCATGCAGGTGCAGGAGCCGAACCGCTGGGCCGAGCTGAGCAGCCAGTTCGAGGACCTGGAGAAGGACATCGTGCGCGGCCGGAAGAAGGTCGGCGACATGCAGCAGGCCGTGTCGGACTGGCGCTCCCGCGGCGGCGACCGGCTGCGCGACTGGTACCGCGAGCTGCTGGACGAGGCCGGCGACCAGGCGTCCTGACAGAACGGCCGGAGGGGGTAGCGAGGAGAGAGAACGTGGCGCAGAGCAAGACGGCGGGTCCCGACCGCGCCGTTGACGACGGCACAGCGGACCGGGCGCCGGCCGGCCCGCGCGAAGCCCCCGGGAGGGTGGGGCGGGCCACCGTCCCCTCCCCCGCGCCCAAGGGCGTCGACTGGAGGATCAGGCTGCGTCGCGACCGCACGCTGATCCTGATGACGCTGCCCGCGGTCCTGCTGGTCCTGGTCTTCAACTACGTACCGCTCATCGGCAACATGGTGGCGTTCCAGGACTACGACCCCTACCTCGGGGACAACGCCTGGCAGGCCGTCCGCGAGAGCCCCTGGGTGGGGATCGAGCACTTCCAGCGCATGGCGGAGGACCGGCTCTTCCTCCAGGCGCTGGGGAACACCCTGACGATCTTCCTGGTGCAGCTCACCCTGTTCTTCCCCGTGCCGGTCATGCTCGCGCTCCTCATCAACAGCTTCGTCCGGCCCCGGGTCCGCGCGGTGGCTCAGGCGGTGCTGTACCTGCCGCACTTCTTCTCCTGGGTCCTGGTGGTCACCATCTTCCAGCAGATGTTCGGCGGGGCCGGCATGCTGTCCCAGACCCTGCGCGAGCACGGCCACGAGGGCATCGACCTGATGACCGATCCGGGCCTGTTCAAGTTCCTGATCACCTTCGAGATGATCTGGAAGGACGCGGGCTGGGGCGTCATCGTCTTCCTCGCCGCCCTCTCCGCCGTCAGCCCCGACCTGTACGAGGCGGCGGCGATGGACGGCGCCGACCGATGGCGGCGGATGTGGCACGTGACGCTGCCGGCCCTGCGCCCCGTGGTCGCCCTGCTGCTCGTGCTCCAGGTCGGCAACGCGCTCACCGTCGGCTTCGAGCAGATCCTGCTCCAGCGCACCGCGGTCGGCCCGACGGCCGCCGAGGTACTCGACACCTACGTCTGGAACGTCGGCATCCAGTACGGGGACTTCAGCTACGCGGCAGCCGTCGGCATCGTCAAGGGAGTCTTCGGCCTCTGCCTGGTGCTGGCGGCCAACAAGGTCGCCCACATGATGGGCGAACAGGGGGTGTACAAGCGATGAGCGCCGTGTTGAGCGCCACGCGCCGCGGGGGCTCCCGCGGCCGGCTGCGGCCGGTGTGGGAGGAGGAACCGCGCCGTGCGGGTCTGGCGGCGAAGGGCACGGTCCTGGTCCTCGCCTGCGCGGCGGTCCTCTTCCCGCTGTGGATCGTGATCGTCACCAGCCTGTCGTCGGTGAAGACGATCACCGCGGCCGGCGGGCTGGTCGTCGTCCCCCGTGAGATCACCTTCGTCGCCTACCAGGAGCTGCTCAGCGGGGGGCAGGTCACCCGAGCGGCAGCGGTGAGCCTGGGGGTCACGACCGTCGGCACGCTCTTCAGCATGACCGTCTCCGTGCTGTGCGCCTACGGGCTGTCCCGCACCGATTCACTGCTGCACCGGCCGCTGCTCGTGACCCTGCTCGCCACCATGTTCTTCGGCGCCGGTCTCATCCCCACCTACCTGCTGGTGCAGGGGCTCGGACTGACCGACACCTATCTCTCCCTCATCCTCCCCAGCGCGGTGAACGTCTTCAACGTCCTCGTGCTGCGCGCCTTCTTCATGGGGGTGGCTCCCGAACTCATCGACAGCGCCCGCATCGACGGCGCCGGGGACGTCCGCATCCTGTGGAAGATCGTCATGCCGCTGTCCCGCGCGGTGCTCGCCGTGATCGCGCTCTTCTACGCCGTCGGCTACTGGAGCGCCTGGTTCAACGCGTCGATCTACCTGAGCGACCAGAACATGATGCCGCTGCAGAACGTGATGATGCAGTTGGTCCTCAAACAGGAACGCCCCACCGGCCTGGCGCAGGCCATCAACACCGGCCAGCTCTCGCCCCTGTCGATCCAGATGGCCGTCATGGTGCTCGCCCTGCTGCCCGTGGCCGTCCTGTCGCCCTTCGTCCAACGGCACTTCAAGAAGGGGATGCTCACGGGCGCGGTCAAGGGGTGACGCTCCGCGCGGCGACCGGGCCCCGGGCGCCCCGGCCTCGCGCGCTCCCTCTCCCCGGGCCATCGCCCCCCGTCGACGCAGCACGCTCCTGCCGACGCCGGCTCCGCCCGCCCCGATGCCGGGCGGACACGGCGGCTCCTCCTTTGCACCGCAACCCCACGGCCCCACGAAGAGAGGTTCCAGCCATGTCCATGCCTTCACACCAGCCGGGCAGACGCGCCGTACTCGCCACAGGCGTCGTCGCGGGCCTTGCGGCCTGGCCCGCGCTGTCCGCGGCCGAGGCCGTCGCCGCCCCCGCGTCGTCCACCAAGGCGGCCGCCGCCCAGCGGCACCGCTGGCGTACCGCCGTCATCGGCGGGACCGGCTTCGTCACCGGAGTCCTCTTCCACCCCCGGGTGCGCGGGCTCGCCTACGCCCGCACCGACATCGGCGGCGCGTACCGATGGAACAGCCGCACACGGGCGTGGGTCCCCCTCACCGACCACCTCGGCTGGGACGACTGGAACCTGCTGGGGGTGGAGGCCATGGCCGTCGACCCCCACCACCCCGACCGCCTCTACCTCGCCCTGGGCACGTACTCCCAGAGCTGGTCGGAGAACGGAGCCGTGCTGCGCTCCGAGGACCGCGGCGCCACGTGGTCCCGCACCGACCTGCCCGTGAAGCTCGGCGCCAACGAGGACGGCCGCGGCGCGGGCGAGCGGCTCGTCGTCGACCCCGCGGACAGCGACACCCTCTGGCTCGGCACCCGTCACGACGGACTGTGGAAGTCCGCGGACCGCGGTGCGACCTGGGCCCGGTCCGCGTTCGCGCCCGAGCCGGTGGCGAGCGGGCAGGGCATCACCCTTCTCGTCGCCGCCGGGCGGACGCTGTACGCGGGGTGGGGCGACGGCGGCCCGGCCCTCCACCGCCGCCGCTCCGACGGCACATGGGAGCCCGTCCCCGGACAGCCGGGAGGCGCGTCGGCCCGCGTGCCCATCCGGGCCGCACACGACGACGCGACCCGTACGCTCTACGTCACCTACGCCGACGCCCCCGGGCCCAACGGCCAGAGCGACGGCAGCGTCCACGCGCTGAACACCGTCACCGGCGCGTGGAAGGACGTCACCCCCGTCCGGCCCGGCGGCACCACGTCGGGCGGGGCGCGCGACGCCTTCGGCTACGGAGGCGTCGCGGTCGACGCCTGCCGGCCGGGCACCCTGGTGGTGTCGACCAACAACCGCTGGGCGGACATCGACACCGTCTTCCGCTCCACCGACGGCGGACGTACCTGGAGGTCCCTCAAGGAGGGCGCCGTCCTGGACGTGTCCGAGACGCCGTACCTCCGCTGGGGGGACAGCCGGCCCAAGTTCGGCTGGTGGATACAGACGGTCGCCATCGACCCCTTCGACTCCCACCACGTCGTCTACGGCACCGGCGCCACCCTCTACGGCACCCGGGACCTGGTGCACTGGGCACCGGAGATCCGCGGTCTGGAGGAGAGCGCCGTACGGCAGCTGGTCTCCCCGCCCGAGGGCACGGCCCACCTGATCAGCGGACTGGCCGACATCGGCCACATGTACCACGACTCGCTCACCGCCTCGCCCTCCCTCGGCATGGCCACCGGGCCCGTCTTCGGCACCGCGACCGGACTGGCGACGGCCGCCCTGAAGCCCTCGTACGTCGTGCGGACGGGCTGGTCCGACAGCCGCAACGGCGCCTGGTCAGAAGACGGCGGCAGAACCTGGCGTCCCTTCACGAGCCAGCCGGAGATCGCCGCCACGGCCCCCGGCCCCATCGCGGCCGGCGCCGACGGCCGCACCCTGCTGTGGTCGTTCGTCCACTGGGACGGCTCCACGCACGCCACCCACCTCTCGACCGACAACGGCGCCACCTGGGCCGAAGTGAGCACCTTCCCCCGCGGGGCCACCCCCGTCGCCGACCCGCTGGACCCCCAGCGCTTCTACGCCTACGACACGGTGAACGGCGCCGTCGTCCGGTCGGTCGACGGGGGACGGACCTTCGCCCCCGCCGCCACCGGGCTGCCCTCCGGCGACGTCCAGTTCCGCATCGCCGCCGCCCCCGGCCGCAGCGGCCACCTCTGGCTCTCGGCCAAGTGGAACGGGCTGTACCGCTCCACCGACGGCGGCCGCACCTTCACCAAGGTCGCCAGCTGCTGGGCCTCCTACACCCTGGGCTTCGGCAGGGCCGCGGCCGACGGGGGCTATCCGGCGGTCTTCCAGGTCGGCGCCGTCGACCAGACCACCGCCGTCCTCCGCTCCGACGACGAGGGCGCTTCCTGGGTCCGGATCAACGACGACGCCCACCAGTGGGGCTGGATCGGCGAGACGATCACCGGTGACCCCCGTATCCACGGCCGCGTCTACCTCGGCACCAACGGCCGCGGCATCCAGTACGCCGACCCCGTCTGACCCCTCGGGCAGTCCCCTGCCCCCGTGACGAAGCGAGCCCGCCCATGCCTTCCCTCAACGACGCCACCGGCTCCCGTGTCCTGTTCGGCGGCGACTACAACCCCGAGCAGTGGCCGGAGGAGACCTGGCTCGACGACGTACGTCTGATGAGGGAGGCGGCGGTCACCTCCGTCACCGTCGGGGTGTTCTCCTGGGCGAGGATCGAACCTCGCCCAGGAGAACGCGACTTCGGCTGGCTGGACCGGCTGATGGACCTGCTGCACCAGCACGGCATCGGGGTCGTCCTCGCCACCCCGACCGCCTCGCCGCCGGCGTGGATGGGGTCCCGGCACCCCGAGACGCTGCCGCGCGGCGAGGACGGGTCGGTCATCTGGTACGGCTCACGCCAGCACTTCTGCCCCAGCTCCCCCGTCTACCGGGCCTACGCGGCGGCGATCACCGAGGACCTCGCGGAGCGCTACGGGGACCACCCGGCCCTGCGCATGTGGCACGTCAACAACGAGTACTGCACCTTCTGCTGGTGCGACGAGACCGCACGGCACTTCCGCCGCTGGCTGCGCCACCGGTACACCACGACCGAAGCGCTCAACGAGGCCTGGGGCACCGCCTTCTGGAGCCAGCGCTACGACACGTGGGACGAGGTCATCCCCCCGCGCAAGGCCCAGTACCTGCGCAACCCCTCCTGCACGCTCGACTTCCGGCGCTTCACCTCCGACGCCCTCCTGGAGTGCTTCACCGCGGAGCGCGACATCGTCGCCGCGCGCACGCCGCACATCCCCGTCACGACCAACTTCATGCCGTTCTGGACCGGACAGGACGCGTGGGCGTGGGCCCGGGAGGAGGACGTCGTCTCCGTCGACGTCTACCCGGACCCCACCGACCCGCTGGCCGGCCAGTACGGAGCGATGATCCAGGACATGACCCGCTCCCAGGCCCGGGGGCCGTGGATGGTGATGGAGCAGGCGGCGGGCGCGGTGAACTTCCGCAGTGTCAACGTGCCCAAGCCGCGGGGCCTGGGCCGGCTCTGGTCCCTCCAGTCCGTCGCCCGCGGCGCGGACGCGGTCTGCCACTTCCAGTGGCGGCAGTCGCGACAGGGCTCGGAGAAGTTCCACTCGGCCATGCTCCCGCACGCCGGGGAGCACGGCCGGGTCCACCAGGAGATCAGGCAGATCGGCGCCGAGCTGTCCCGATGCGGCGAGCGGGTCGCGGGCACGCACGTCGTCTCCCAGGTGGCCATCCTCCACGACTGGGAGTCGTGGTGGGCAGGTGAACAAGAAGGCCGGCTCTCCGCCCGGGTGCACTACCCCGCCATCGTCCGTGCCTGGCACCGGGCCCTGTGGGAGGCCGGCGTCACCACCGACTTCGCCCACCCCGAGCACGATCTGAGCGCCTACCGCCTGGTGGTCGTCCCGCATCTGTACCTGCTGACCGACACCGCCGTCGACAACCTCGTCGCCTACGTACGCGGTGGAGGCGTGCTCGTCTCCGGCTTCCTGACCGGGGCCGCGGACAGGGACGACCGCATCCGCCCCGGCGGCATGGACGAACGCCTGCGCGACCTGTTCGGCATTCGCATGGTCCAGGAGCGGTGGCCGCTGCCCGAGGGCGAGGAGGTGGCATGCGACGGCCCGCGGCCCTTCCGGGGGACCCTCTGGGCCGAGGAACTGGAGCCGTCCGACGCCGAGACCGTCGCCGCCTACCGGAGCGGGGAACTCGCCGGCCTGCCCGCCGTGCTGCGCAGGGGGCGTGCCTGGTACGTCTCCACGCTGCCCGAGCCGGCGGCCCTCAGCGAGCTGCTCACCCGGATCGCCGACGAGGCGGGCGTGCGCCCCGTCGTGGAGGATCTGCCGCCCGGTGTGGAAGCGGTCCGCCGCGGCGACCTGCTCTTCCTGCTCAACCACGCGCCCGGGCCGGTGACGGTCGGCCTGCCGGGCCAGTACCGGGAGCTGCTGACGGGTGGTCCGGTGGACGGTTCGGTCCGTCTGGAACGCCACGGCGTGGCGGTCCTGGCGTGAGACACGGGACGTGGGAGCCGCGCCCCGCGAAACGCTGGGAGGACGCGTTCCTCAGTGGCAACGGCCGGCACGGGGCGATGGTGTTCGGAGCCCCTGACGACGAGCGCGTCGTCGTCAACCACCACACCCTGGTGCGCCCGAACGGCAGCGAGACCGCCCGCCCGCCGGCCCTCGCCGGTGAACTCCCCGCGCTGCGGGCCGCCCTGCTGGCAGGCGACACCACGGCGGCGGAGGACTTCGGCGCGGGCCGTCCCCACCTGTGGGTGCAGCCGTACCACCCCGCCTTCCAGATCCGCGTACGACGCGCGGGGGCCGAGCGGGAGGCGGACTACCGCCGGCAGGTGGACTTCACCACCGGGGTCGTGAGCGCGGTGAACGACCGTTGGCACAGCGACGTCTTCGTCTCGCGCGCCGACGACGTGATCGTCCACCGGATGACCGACCGGCCGGGCGCGCTGAATGCCGACGTCCACCTCGACGAGCGCCTGGCCGGGCTGCCGGAGGGGCTGAGCTTCTCCCGCTGGGTCGGGTGCGAGGAAGACGGCCGCCATGGCGCGACGGCCGTGCTGGGGCTGCGCACCGAGTACGCGAACGGGCAGACCGCCTTCACGGGGACGACCCTCGTGGCCGTCACCGGCGGCCGCACGGCGGCGGTCGGCGACAGGCTGCGGGTGACGGGCGCCTCCGCGCTCCTGCTGCTGACCCGAGTGGAGCGGCACCCCGCGGGGGAGGACCCCGGAACGACGCACTCCGACGCGCTGCGCGCCCTGCTCGAAGGGGGCACGGGCCGCCGCCCCCGCCCCACGGCCGCACCCGGCCCGAACGAGACCGCCGGCACGGTGTACGCGCGGCTCCTCGAACGGCATCTGCCCGCCCACCGCGACGCCTACCTCCGCGCCGGACTCGACCTGACGAGCGATCCCGCGGACAGAGAGCTGCCGGGCAGCGCGCTGCTGGGCCGGCCGGACAGCCCGGCACTCCTCGAACGGCTCTTCGCGGCGGGCCGCTACCACCTCCTGTCCTCCAGCGGCATGCTGCCGCCTCGCCTCACCGGACTCTGGACGGGCGACTGGGACACCGCCTGGTCAGGCGCCTTCACCACCAACGCCAACCTCAACCTCCAGGTGTCGTCCGCCGCCGCCGGGGCACTGCCCGAGGTCTCCCGGGCCCATGCGGAGCTGGTCCGGGGTCAGCTGGCCGACTGGCGCGACAACGCCCGTGAGATCTTCGGCGCCCGTGGCATCGTCGCCCCGTCGCACACCGACGGGGCGAGCGGCCACACCCGTCACTTCGAACGCGCCTACCCCCTGCATCTCTGGACGGCGGGCGCGGACTGGCTGCTCCACCCCTTGGTCGACGAGGTCCTCACCAGCGGTCGGCCCGACCCCTGGCTCGCCTCCACGCTGGTCGAGGTCGCGCTGTTCTACGAGGACTTCCTCGTCAGCAACGGCACCGACGGACCCGTGACGGTGGTTCCCTCGTACTCACCCGAGAACCGTCCCGCCAACGCGAGCTGGGTCACCGTCGACGCCACGATGGACATCGCCGCGGCCCGGCACGCCCTGATCACCGCCGCCGCCTTCCGCCCCGGCCATCCGCGCGCCGAGCACTGGCGGGCGCTCGCCGACCGGCTCCCCTCCTACCGGGTCAACGGGGACGGGGCCCTCGCCGAGTGGGTCCGTCCCGGGCTGGAGGACGCCTACGACCACCGGCACATCAGCCACCTGTACCCCGTGTGGCCGCTCGACGACATCAACCCCCACGACACCCCCGCCCTGGCCGCAGCCGCCCGGCGGGCCCTGGAACTGCGCGGCACCGAGAACGACTCGGCCCACGGCCGCCTCCACGCCGCCCTCGTCGCCGCCCGGTTGCGCGACGGACGGCTGGTGGGCGGAGCACTTCGGGACGTGCTGCACGGTGACTACTTCCACCACTCCTTGATGAGCGCCCACTACCCGGGCCGGGACGTGTACAACGCGGACGCCGCGCACACGCTTCCCGCCGTGCTCATCGAGTGCCTGGTGCAGTCGGCCCCCGGCCGGCTGGTGCTGCTGCCCGCGGCGCCGCCGGACTGCGCCGAGGGGACCTTGCGCGGTGTCCGCACACGGTTCGGAGCGCGCCTGGACCTGAGCTGGTCCGCGGAGGGCGCCACCGCCGTGCTGTGGCCGTCGAGCGACCGGACGATCGACGTGATCGCGGGAGACGACCGCTACCCGCTGACCCTCGTCGCCGACGAGAAGCGGGTCCTCTCCGTGCCCAGGAGGGTCTGATCACCGCCCGGCCGGGAGGAGTCCCCCGTACGCGCCGCCCGCCCGGCCCCCACCACGCTCCGGGCGGCCCGCCACCGCGAGCGCCTCGTCCCAGCGGGCGGAGGGGCCCCGGTCACCCGCCGGCGGGCGCCGGTCCGCTGCTCGCGCGGACGACGAGTTCCGGCGCCAGGAGGACGACCTCGTCATCGGCCTCCCCCTCGATCTTGGCGATCAGGCGGCCGACGGCATGACGCGCCATCTCCCGTGCCGGGATGGTGACGGAGGTCAGCCGGACCGAGCCCTGGAGGGCGACCTGTTCCGGGCAGACGGCGACGACCGAGATGTCCTCGGGAACCGCTCGCCTGTCCTGCCGCAACAGGCTGAGCAGCGGCTCCACCGCCTGTTCGTTCTGCACGACGAAGCCCGTGACGTCGGGGCGTTCGGTGAAGATCTGTCCGAGGGCGCCGGCCATCGAGGCGTACGTCCCCTCGCACGGGCGGTGCAGCACGCGCACCCCGAGCTGCTGGGCACGGGCCCGCAGGCCGTCGATCGTGCGCTCCGCGAAGCCGGCCTTCCGCTCGTAGACGGCGGGGGCCTCGCCGATCACGGCGATCTCGCGGTGCCCCGACTCGGCCAGGTGCTCCACGCACAGGGCGCCGGCCCGGGTGAAGTCCAGGTCGACGCAGGTGAAGCCGGTGGTCTGCGAGGGCAGGCCGATGAGCACGGCGGGTCGGCCGCTCTCCCGCAGCAGGGGGAGCCGGGCGTCGTCCAGCTCCACGTCCATCAGGATGATGGCGTCGACGAGGCCGCTGGCGACCACCCGGCGCACGGCGGCGGGCCCCTCCTCGCCGGTGAGCATCAGGACGTCGAAGCCGTGTTCCCGGGCGTTGGCGGCGACCGCGATGGCGATCTCCATCATCACCGGTACGTACATGTCCGTGCGCAACGGCATCATCAGCGCGATGATGTTGGATCTGCTGCTGGCCAGCGCCCGGGCTCCCGCGTTGGGGTGGTAGCCGAGTTCCGTGATGCTGCGCTCCACCCGCCGCTTGGTGACCTCGGAGATGGTTCTCTTGCCGCTGAGGACGTAGCTGACCGTGCTGGCGGACACTCCGGCATGCTGCGCCACGTCGGCGAGGGTGACCATCGGGATCTCCAGGGAAAGTGAAGCGCTTCGACAGCGCATTTCGTGCTGTTACCGCAGAGCACTTGCACACTAGTCCGACCACCGGGCCATGTCCAGAGCTGAACGTCGAAGCGCTTCGACGCCATCGGGCTCGGCTCAGCGCGCCAGTTCGGCTTCGATGAGGTCAGCGGCCCGCCGGGCGCCGCCCTCCTGTGCCACCTGCTCGCGCAGCCGTGCGCACCGGGCGGCCACCTCGGGGGCGTCCACCAGGGCGAGCACGGCGTCGCGCAGGGTCGCGGCGTCCGCCTCCTCCGCCGGAACGTGCCGGGCCACGCCCAGCGCCTGGAGCATGTCCGCGTTGCCGAACTGGTCGACGGCCTGCGGGACGGCGACCATCGGGGTGCCGGTCGCGAGGCCTTCCTGACTGCCGCCCGCACCGGCATGGGTGATGAAGACGTCGGCCTGCTTCAGCACCGCCACCTGCGGCACCCAGGTGCGCACCTCGACGTTGCCGGGCACGGCGCCGAGTTCGGCCGGGTCGACGTGAGCGCCGATCTGCAGCACCACGTGCCAGCCGGGCCGGCCGCCGAACGCGGCGACGCACTCCCGGTAGAAGGCGGGCTGCTTGGTGAACGAGGAGCCCAACGAGACCAGCAGCACCTTCTCCGCGCCGGGCGGCCGCCGCCACTCCCCCTGGTCGGAGCGGTCGCCCTGGCAGGCTCCGACGAAGGTGTACATCGCGCGGTCCACCCGATCGGCGTTCGGCTGGAGCGCCTCGGGGATGAGGACGAGACCGCGGCGCGGGCGGGAGACGAAGTCGTCGCTGGAGACGTGGCCGAGGCCGTTCTCCGCGAGCCAGCCGGCGAAGCGCGCGTAGTACGCCTTGCCCCGCTCGGTCTGCTTCAGCTCGGCGGTCATCGGCTCGCCGACCTCCTGCTCGTACCCCTGCCAGGGCACCAGGTTGGGCCAGAGGGAGACGGCGGGGACGCCCCAGCGGTGGGCGAGGACCCGGGCGGGGTAGGACGTGATGTCGTGCAGGACGAGGTCGGGCTCGTCTCCCGCGAAGGCGTCGGCGAGTTGCGGGAGCGCCTGGATGCCGTCGTCGAGGAAGGGTTCGATGTTGTCGATGAGCTCGGCGCCCCAGGCGTCGGGGTCCTCGTCGGTCGGCAGGATGGAGGTCCAGATCACCGGCTCGGCGCCGACGGCCGCGACCTTCTCGGCGAAGGAGGCCGGGATGGCGTAGCTGACGCGGTGTCCACGGTCGACGAGTTCACGGATGACGTCGAGGCTCGGGTTCACATGACCGTGGGCGGCGATGGAGAACATGGCGATGTGGGCGCGCGGGGATTCCGTCATGTCCGTCACCGTAGACGAGACGATACGTCTCGTGCAATCAATTTCCGCGGTCCCGGCCCCGCGTCGGCGGCGGCCACCCGTCCCTGCCGGCGTT
>NZ_JBBBEN010000092.1:207722-300965 GCF_037137275.1 Streptomyces pratensis
ACGCCGGGAAGGGGCACGGCCGTTCCCGCTCCTTCCTTCGGCGCGGCCCGGCCGCGCGGGGCGATGAGGCGGCGGCGTTCGTCGCGATCCGCCTGCCGGGAGACCGCCGCCTCATGCCGACGGGCCGCCGTTCCCCGAGGCGACCTGCGGGGATGCGAAAATCACCCCCATGGACGAGATGCGTGCGCGCGAGGTACTGACCGCCGCCGGGCTGCCCGGCACCGCGAAGCTGCTCGCGCTGGGCGAGAACGCGGTGTTCGCCGCCGACGACCTGGTGGTCAAGGTCGGGCGGGACGCCTCCGGCCACCCGGAGCTCCGCGAGCGGGCCGAGAGGGAGGTGGCCCTCGCCGACTGGCTCGCCGCGTCCGGTGTGCCGGCCGTCCGGGCGGCCGAGCGCGGCGCCCGGCTGGTAGAGGGCCATCCGGTGACCCTCTGGCACCGGCTCCCCGACCCCGTGCGCCCCGCCGAGCCGCGCGATCTCGCACCTCTGCTCTCCCTGGTGCACGCGCTGCCCGCCCCACCGGACTTCCCCCTGCCGCGCCGGGAGCTGCTGGGCGGTGTGGAGCGGTGGCTGAGCCTGGCGGGAGAGGCGATCGACCCGGCCGACGCCGACTACCTCCGCGAGCGCCGCGACGGCTTCGCGGCCGCGTCCGCCGCTCTGGTCCCCCGGCTGACGCCTGGTCCGATCCACGGTGACGCGCTCCCGCGCAACGTCCATGTCGGGCCCGAGGGCCCGGTCCTGGTCGACCTGGAGACGTTCTCCGCCGACCTGCGGGAGCACGACCTGGTCGTCCTCGCCCTGTCCCGCGACCGCTACGGGCTGGACGCGGCGGCCTACGACGCCTTCACCTCCGCCTACGGCTGGGACGTACGGGAGTGGGAGGGGTGCGCGGTGCTGCGCGGCGCCCGCGAGACGGCCAGCTGCGCCTGGGTCTCCCAGCACGCCCCGGCCAACCCGAAGGCGCTCGCCGAATTCCGCCGCCGGGTGGCCTCGCTGCGCGACGGCGACACGGAGGTCAGGTGGTATCCCTTCTAGGGGATGCCCCCGGGCCCGGTGCTCACCGGCTGCGCGGGATCATCGGCCAGGACGCCTCGACGACGGCCGCCGGGTCGGCGGTGCGCCGCAGGTAGGCCTGGAGCGAGGCCGACTGCTCTGCCGCCGCCCGGACCTGGAGGGCGTGCAGCTCGGACGGCGGCAGCGTCCCGACGGGCCGGTGGCGCTCCCCCATCCGGCGCACCACGCGCACGGCGGCCACCGCGTCCGCCGTCGCGTCGTGGGCGGCGTCCAGCGTCACCCCGTAGTGGTCGCACAGTGCCTGGAGGGCACGCTTGCCCTTGCGGTACCTGTCGACGTGCTTGTCGATCACCAGCGGATCGATGACGGGCGAGGGCGCGCCGCCCACCCGTTCCTCTACCGACGCCAGCTGGTACCTGCGGCATTCGCGGTCCAGCAGCGAGAGGTCGTAACGCGCGTTCATCACCACCAGCGGGACGCCGGAGCTCAGCACCCCGGCCACCGCGTGGGCGATCTCCTCGACGGACGAGGCGGCCCGGGAGCCGTGCCGGCGGGCGTGGTCGGTGCCGATGCCGTGGATAGCCGACGCCTGCTCAGGTATCGCCACCCCCGGGTCGAGCAGCCAGGTCCGCTGCTCGGCGACCGTGCCGTCCGGCTCCAGCCGGACGAGCGCGGCGGTGACGATCCGGTCGGTCTCGACGTCGGTCCCCGTCGTCTCCAGGTCGAAGCCGACCAGTGTTCCCCGGTGCCAGCTCATCCGGATACCTCCTTCGTGGTGCGCTCCCCCAAGTGATGACCACCCTGCCACGTGCCACTGACAGCACCCCCGGGGCCCCGGAAGCCGCACGGCGCCCGAGTCGGCACGGGCACCCGTGCGGATGCCCGCACGGCCCGTCAGGAAACCGGGCGTGAATCCGTCCAGACCGATTCGAACTCCTCGCGATAGGTCTCGAAGAGACCGTGTTCGCTGTCCTGCCCCGCCCGCACCACCGTGCGCCGGCCGCCGCCGCGCAGCACCAGGACCGGGGCCTCCATGCCCCGGGCGCGCCGCAGGTAGGGCTGGACCACGCCCACGGCGTCCTGGCCGTCGCCGTCCACCAGGTAGGCCGTGAAGCGCGGCGTCTCGTCGAAGACCTGGATCTCGAAGGCCCCCGGGTCGCGGAGTCGGGAGCGCACCCGGCGCATGTGGAGGATGTTCATCTCCACCGACCGGCTCAGCTCCCCCTTCTTGAGGCTCAGCTCCCGCTCCCGTCGGCGGACCGCGCTGCTGGCCGGGTTGATGAACAGCAGACGGACGCGGCAGCCCGACTCGGCGAGCCGGACGAGCCGGCGGCCGGAGAAGTTCTGGACGAGCAGGTTGAGGCCTATCCCGATGGCGTCCAGCCGCCGCGCTCCGCCGAACAGGTCCTCCGCGGGCAGCTGGCGCTGGAGTCTGACCCGGTCGGCGTGGACGGAGACCACGTCGGCGTACCGGTCGCCCACCAACTCCTCCACCGCGTCCACCGGCAGCCGGTCCGCCGCGGGCGCCCCCGCCCCGCTGCCGAGGATGTCCAGGAGGCGGGCGGAGGCGCGTTCGGCCTGGGCGAGGACCGCCTCGTTCAGCGCGCGGTTGCGGGAGACGACGTTGCGCGCGACCTCCAGCTCGTCGAGGGCCAGCTCGACATCGCGCCGGTCGTCGAAGTACGGCTCGAAGCAGGGCCAGTGCTGGACCATCAGTTCGCGCAGCTGCGGCAGCGTCAGGAAGCTGAGGACGTTGTCGTCGGCCGGGTCCAGCAGATAGCCCTTGCGGCGCGAGACCTCGCGGACGGCGACGGCGCGCTGCACCCACTCCTGGCCGGCCGGCCCGGCCGCGGCCACCACCCAGTCATCGCCGTGCACCGGCTCGTAGATCGGCCGGAGCACCGCTGCGACGACGGCCCGCAGCCGCTGTTCGACCAGATTCAGCCAGATATAGGCGCGTCCGGCTCGCTGGGCGCGTGTGCGCACCTCGCCCCAGTCCTCGGCGCCCCAGTCCAGCTCGGCGCCGATCTCCATGGGTTGCGCAAGGGACACCGCCCCGGGCGGCGCATCGCTCGACTCCCCCTCGCGACCTGCGTCACCTGGAGGCAGCTCGAACCCTCCCGAGCTCACCCGCGTACCGCCTTCCACTCCCCCACCCAACGATCAAGGAAGGGTACTCCGGGAGCATGATCCGACGCAGCCCGATGCACAGCGACTTTCCCAACTGTCCGGCCGAAGCGGCTTGTTCCTTTCCGCTGGATCAGGCGGAGTGAGCTGATTCATAGCGGTTGCGCACACCGTCGCGGGGCGGGGTCGGGGCGTGCGCCGTGCGGCGCGTCCCGTAAGCGCGTCCGGGGCGGCGCCGGAGTGTCCGAAGTTGACCGGTACGGCCGACGGGACCCGGCCGCACCGAGCGGCCTCCTAGGCGAGCGCCCCGTTTTCGGGGAGTATCGGGGAATATCGGGCCGAGGAGGCCGCCGCACCCGGATCAGAAGTGGAAGAGTCCTATCTATGCAGGTCCGGCCGGGACACGCGTATCCCCTCGGCGCCACGTACGACGGCGCCGGCACCAACTTCGCGGTCTTCTCCGAGGCCGCCCACCGGA
The DNA here is from genome assembly GCF_037137275.1 of Streptomyces pratensis. Lineage (GTDB taxonomy): Bacteria > Actinomycetota > Actinomycetes > Streptomycetales > Streptomycetaceae > Streptomyces > Streptomyces pratensis_B. Next base: position 211,343 of record NZ_JBBBEN010000092.1, read on the forward strand.
TCGAGTTGTGCCTGCTGCACGACGACGGTTCCGAGACGGCGGTGGAGCTCCGCGAGACCGACGCCTTCGTGCGCCACGCCTATCTGCCCGGAGTGATGCCGGGCCAGCGGTACGGCTTCCGGGTGCACGGGCCCTACGAGCCGCAGCGCGGCCAGCGGTGCAACTCCGCGAAGCTGCTGCTGGACCCGTACGCCCGTGCGATCTCGGGGGAGATCGACTGGGGCGAGGCGGTGTACGGCTATCCGTTCGGCCGGCCGGACGGCCGCAACGACCTCGACTCGGCCCCGCACACCATGAGCTCGGTGGTGGTCAACCCGTACTTCGACTGGGGCGACGACCGCCGCCCCCGTACGGACTACCACCGCACGGTGATCTACGAGGCCCACGTGAAGGGCCTGACGATGCTCCACCCGGGTCTGCCGCCCGAGCTGCGCGGCACGTACGCGGGCCTGGCGCATCCGGAGGTGATCGCCCACCTCACCGAACTGGGGGTGACCGCGATCGAACTGATGCCCGTCCACCAGTTCGTACAGGACCACCGGCTGTCGGACGCGGGGCTCGCCAACTACTGGGGTTACAACACCATCGGCTTCTTCGCCCCGCACAACGCGTACGCCTCCTGGGGCGAGCGCGGCGAGCAGGTGCTGGAGTTCAAGCAGGCGGTGAAGGCGCTGCACCAGGCGGGCATCGAGGTCATCCTCGACGTGGTCTACAACCACACGGCCGAGGGCAACCACCTCGGCCCGACGCTCTCCTTCCGGGGCCTCGACAACGCCTCCTACTACCGGCTGACCGACGACCAGCGCTACTACATGGACACCACGGGCACCGGGAACTCCCTGCTCATGAGGTCCCCGCACGTCCTCCAGATGATCATGGACTCGCTGCGGTACTGGGTGACCGAGATGCATGTCGACGGCTTCCGCTTCGACCTGGCGGCCACGCTCGCACGCCAGTTCCACGAGGTGGACCGGCTCTCCTCGTTCTTCGACCTGGTGCAGCAGGACCCGGTGGTCAGCCAGGTGAAGCTGATCGCCGAGCCGTGGGACGTGGGAGAGGGCGGTTACCAGGTCGGCAACTTCCCGCCCCTGTGGACCGAGTGGAACGGCAAGTACCGCGACACGGTCCGCGACCTGTGGCGGGGCGAGCCGCGCACGCTCGCGGAGTTCGCCGGCCGGCTCACCGGCTCCTCCGACCTCTACCAGGACGACGGGCGCCGCCCCCTCGCCTCGATCAACTTCGTCACCTGCCACGACGGCTTCACCCTGCACGACCTCGTCTCGTACGACGAGAAGCACAACGACGCCAACGGCGAGGGCAACCGGGACGGCGAGAGCCACAACCGCTCGTGGAACTGCGGCGCGGAGGGCGACACCCAGGACCCCGGGGTGCTGGAGCTGCGGGCCCGCCAGATGCGGAACTTCATCGCCACGCTGATGCTGTCGCAGGGCGTGCCGATGCTGAGCCACGGCGACGAGTTCGCGCGTACGCAGCGGGGCAACAACAACGCGTACTGCCAGGACAACGAGGTCTCCTGGGTCCACTGGCCCGATCCGGAGAACCCCGGGGACGACGCCCGCCGCGGCCTCCTGGAGTTCACCCGGACGATGGTGTGGCTGCGCCGCGACCACCCGGTCTTCCGGCGCCGCCGCTTCTTCCACGGGCGGCCGGTGGAGGGCACCCACGACGAGCTGTCCGACATCGCCTGGTTCACCCCCGACGGACAGGAGATGACGCAGCAGGACTGGCAGGCGGCCCACGCCAGGGCGATGACCGTGTTCCTCAACGGTCACGCGATCTCCGAGCCGGGGCCGCGCGGGGAGCGCATCCTTGACGACTCGTTCCTGCTGATGTTCAACGCGAGCGCCGAGAGCCTGGAGTTCGCCGTCCCCGTCGGCCACGGGGAACAGTGGCAGGTCGTCGTCGACACCGCCCGGGCCGACGGGACTGCTCCGGGGGGCGGGGCCAAGGTGGCGGAGGGCGAGCGGATCACCCTGGTCGGGCGCAGCCTCGCCGTGCTGAAGCGCCCGGCCTGAGCCCGGGTCGGGCGAGGAGCAGGCCCCGGGGGCTGCCGGCCGGGTCGTTCGGCAGCCGGGTCCGGTGGGGCTCCGGGCAGGGTGAGACGGTCCCGCGCGGTGACACGGAACGCCCCGCGCGGGGTACGTAGGAGTCCATGACGCCCTCCGCCACGTACCGGCTTCAGCTCCAGCCCGACTTCCCCTTCGCCGCAGCCGAGAAGGCGGTGCCCCACCTCGCCGCGCTCGGTGTCTCGCATCTGCACCTGTCACCCGTTCTGGAGGCGGTTCCCGGCTCCCGGCACGGCTACGACGTCGTCGACCACAGCCGGGTCCGCGCGGAGCTGGGCGGCGAGGAGGGGCTGCGGTCCCTCGCTGCGGCGGCCCGGGAGCACGGGCTCGGGCTGGTCGCGGACATCGTGCCGAACCACATGGCGGCCGCGCCCCGGTACAACCGCCGGCTGTGGGAGGTGCTGCGCGAGGGCCCGGCGTCCCCGCACGCCCGCTGGTTCGACGTCGACTGGGCGGCGGGCGGGGACAGGATGCTGCTGCCGGTGCTCGCCGGGCCGCTCGGCGATGAGCTGGGCCGGCTCGCGGTCGAGGGGGGCGTGCTGCGCTACGGCGAGCAGGAGTTCCCGCTGCGGCCGGGGACGGCGGAGCTGCCGCTGCCCGCGCTGCTGGACGCGCAGCACTACCGGCTCTGCTGGTGGCGGCTGGCCCGCACCGAGCTGAACTACCGGCGGTTCTTCACGGTCTCCGAGCTGATCGGGGTGCGCGTCGAGCACCCCGAGGTCTTCGACGCCACCCATGGCAAGATCCTCGAACTGCTGCGCGACGGGGTGCTGGACGGGCTGCGCGTCGATCACCCGGACGGCCTCGCCGACCCGGCCGCCTATCTGGACCGGCTGCACCGGGCCACCGGGGGGCGGTGGACCGTGGTGGAGAAGATCCTCACCGGCGACGAGCGCCTCCCGGCCCACTGGCCGGTCGCGGGGACCACGGGGTACGACGCCCTGCACCGGATCGACGGGCTGTTCACCGACCCCGCCGGCGCGGCGGAGCTGCTCGACCGCTACCGGGAGTTCGCGGGCCCGCCCGGCGACCGCGGCGGCGACTGGGCGGCGACGGTGCGCCGGTCCGCGTACCGGGTGGCGGCCCATGAGCTGGCCGCGGAGACGGCCTGGCTGACCCGGTCGGCGGCGGCCGTCTGCGCCGCCGACCCCACGTTGCGCGACCACGCTCCCTGGGCCCTGCGGACGGCGATCCGGGAGCTGCTGGTCCGGGTGCCCGTCTACCGCCCCTACGTCACGGCGGGCGGACCGGCCGCCCAGGGTGCAGAGGACGCCCTTCCGCAGGCCGCGGTGCAAGGCGCGAAGGCCGTGTTCGCGGTGCCGGAGGAGGCGGCGGCCGTCGACGTCGTACGGGATCTCGCGCTCGGGCGGCTCGGCGAGGGGGAGGAGCGGGCCGCCTTCTGCGCCCGGTTCGCCCAGACCGCGTCCGCGCTGCGCGCGAAGTCGGTGGAGGACACCGCGTTCTACCGGTATGTTCCGCTGGTCTCGGCCAACGAGGTGGGCGGGGACCCGGGGCGGCCCGCGGTGAGCGCGGCCGAGTTCCACGCCTTCGCCGCCCGCATCGCCCGCGACTGGCCCGCTGCCGGTACGGTCCTGACCACGCACGACACCAAGCGCAGCGCCGACGTCCGGGCCCGGATCGCGGTGCTGTCCCAGTGCCCCCGGCGGTGGGCGTCGCTGGTGGCGGAACTGACGGCGGCCACGGCCGTCGCGGCCCCCGACCCCCAGCTGGCGTGGCAGGCCTGGCAGACGGCGTTCGGATGCGCGGACCTGCCCGCAGAGGAACTGGCGGAGCGGCTGACGCCCGCCCTGCTGAAGGCGGTGCGCGAAGCCGGCCTGTTCACGAGCTGGACGGAGCCGGACCCGGCGTACGAGCGGGCGGTGGAGGACTTCCTCGCCGCCGGCCCGGGCAGCGCGTCGGGCCCGGCCCGCACCCGGATCGCCGCGTTCGCCGAGGCGCTGGCTCCGCATGTGCGCGCCCAGGTGCTGGGGGCGGCACTGGTGCAGCTGACGATGCCGGGGGTGCCCGACCTCTACCAGGGCTCGGAGAACACGTACGCGGCGTTGGTCGACCCGGACAACCGGCGGCCGTTCCGGCGGCCCGAGGCCCCCGACGAGAAGCACGCGTTGACGGCGGCCGCGCTGGGGCTGCGGCGCGAGCTGCCGGAGGCTTTCGGGGAGTCGGGGACGTATGCCCCGCTGGCGGCCCGCGGCCCGGCCGCTTCCCACCTGCTGGCGTTCTGCCGGTCGGGCGAGGCAGTCACGGCGGTGACCCGGCTGTCGCTGCGACTGGCCGAGGGCGGTGGCTGGCGGGACACGGTGGTGGAGCTGCCGGCCGAAGGCCCCTGGCAGGACGTGCTGTCGCACGCGCCGGTCCGGGAGTTCCCGGGCGGTGCGGTGGCGGCGGGAGAGCTGTTCGCGCAGCGGCCTGTGGCGCTGCTGCGCCGGGCACGGGCGGTCAGGACGGGCGTACGAGAAGGGTCCGCGGACCTCGGGTGAGCAGCCCGGCGGACACCGGGCGGAAGCCCTCTGCCCAGCGGATGCCGGGCATCGCCGCCAGGAGGGCGCGCAGTCCGTGTTCCGCCTCCAGCCGGCCGAGGAGGCCGGCGGGGCAGCCTGCCGGGCCGGTGAGGAGCGGTTCCGCGTCGGCGCGCAGCGGATCGAACCGGTCGGGCGCGCAGAACCGGGCGGGGTCGCGGCCCGCCGCGCCGATGAGGCAGGCGACCGGCTCCCCGGCGGGCAGCGTGCCGCCGCTGACGGTGACCTCGGTACGGGTGCGGCGCAGCACGATCTGCACCGGCGGGTCGCGGCGCAGCGTCTCGGCCCAGGCCCGGTGGAGCAGCCCCGCGGGCTCCGGCCCGCCGCGCACGGCGGCCAGCAGGTCGGGGGCGTCGAGCATGTTCGCCAGGAACGAGGCGAGGGCCCGCTGGCGGAGCGCGGGATGCTCGGCACAGTCGCCCGTTCCGCCGCCGGGCCCGGGGTGGGAGGCGCCCGGGGGCAGGGCCCTCGGCTCCGGGCGGGAAGGCCCGGCCGCCGCGGCGGCTCCGGCGGGCAGCCACCGGCAGAACTCGGCGACGAGATCCACCCGGTCGCGCCGGGTCACCCGGCGGGCCAGGACGTAGGCGGTCCGTTCGATGGCGCGGGCGCGGGCGGCGGCCGGGCCGGGCGCCGCGGCGTCCCCGGGCAGCGGGGTGCAGACCACGCTGCCGCGGCACAGCCCGAGCGGGGCGGGGAGCGGGCCGCGCGGTGCTCCGTCGTGCGGGTAGCCGGTGAACCGGGGGTCGGTGAGGGCCATGGCGACGTCCGGGTAACGGCTGAGCAGCCAGGCTCCGAGGCCCGGATCGTAGGCGAGGGGGTAGTCGGTGCGCAGCAGGCGGTAGAGCCTCAGCCGGTACGGGTCCGTGGACGCCCCCGGCTCCAGCAGGCTGGGCTGTCGGTCGTCGGGCCGGTGGGGGCGGCGGGCGGCCGGCAGGGATTCGGGGTGGTCGACCGGCATCCTCTGCCCCCTGGGAACGGTGCGCCGACGGCCGACGCGCGTCCTCCCAGCGGACCACCGGCGGGGCCGGACCGCAGTCGGCGTACGGCCGTTCGGGTGAGGATGCGCCGGGCGGGCCCCCGGGGCGGGGCGGGGCGTGGGCGTGCGCCCGGGATGTGACCGAGAAGCGCGCCGAAGGGGCGACGGGATGACCGCGAAGGCTGATCCCGGCGGCCGCGACGGCCCGCCGCGGATCGCCGTGATCACCGCCTGTCGCGCTGGATCCGGCGCCCACCCTGAGAGGGGGGAGGCTGTCAGTGCCCGGCTCCAGCAGGCTCACGCGGGTCGTGCCCCAGGGCCCTCCGTCACGGGCAGGCACTCGGCGAGCAGGTCGACGACGTCACGCCAGGCTCGCTGCGCGTGCCGTGGGTGGTAGCCGACGCCGGGGACCACAGGGTGGCCGACCGTCGGGTGGTGGAAGGCGTGCACCGCGCCGCCGTAGACCGTGAGACGCCAGTCGACGCCCGCGGCCTGCATCTCAGCGGCGAACGCGTGCCGTTGAGCGGGCGGCATGATCGGGTCCTCCGACCCGACCCCGGCCCACACCGGGCAGCGAATGCGCGCCGCCTCGCCCGGTCGGCCCGTGGTCAGCGCGTTGACTGTCCCGATCGCGCGCAGGCCGACGCCGCCGCGCCCGACTTCCAGCCCGACGGCGCCCCCGGTGCCGTAGCCGACGGCGGCGATCCGGTCGGGGTCTGTCCGCGGTTCGGCGCGCAGCACGTCGAGCGCCGCGTGGCCGATGCCCCGCATCCGGTCGGGGTCGGCGAGCAGCGGCAGGCAACGGGCCAGCATCTCCTCCGGGTCGCTCAGATAGCGTCCGCCGTGAAGGTCGAAGGCCAGAGCTGTGTATCCCCGCTCGGCGAGAGCATCGGCCCGGCGCCGCTCGACGTCGCTGAGCCCCATGCCTTCCGGTCCGAGCAGCACCGCGGGCCGGCGGCCGACACCGGCCGGGAGCGCGAGGTGCCCGACCATCGTCAAACCGTCGGCCGGATACTCGACCGTGCGCGTCGTGATCGTCGTCATGGACGGGACTGTAGTGATCGTCGAGCCCGGCCCGGATGGTGTTCTGCCGCTGGCAGATCATCGCGGACATTTCTGGAACACGGCGAGGGCTTACGAGAACCGGCGCCGGGCCCGCTCTGCGCCGACGGCACGGGGCGGGGACGGCCAACGGCCTCAGGCGAGCGGCCGGCCGGCCGGGGCGGTGAGGCGGAAACTCATCCGGCCGAAGCTCACCTGGTCCCCGTCGCGCACCGGGAGGGAGCCGACGAGCCGCTGGCCGTTGACGCAGGTGCCGTTGGTCGAGCCGAGGTCGCGCAGCACCCAGCGGGCTCCCTGAGCGGTGAGTTCGGCGTGCAGCCGGGACACCGTCTCGTGGTTGAGGCGCAGTCCGTTCGCCGGGTCGCGGCCTATGAGCAGCGGATGCGGGCCCGGGGCAGGGAGCAGCAGCCTGGGGAGCCGCTCGGTCTGCCAGGCCCGGCGCAGCTTGCCGGGGAAGGCCGAGATCCCGCCCACGGCGCGGACCAGCCCCTCCGACCAGCGGCCGCCGGCGTCCAGGTCCGCGGTGAGCGCCGCCAGTTCGTCGGGACGACGGGCGACAAGGGCCAGCTCCATGCGCCGCAGGAAGGTGTCGTGCGACAGTTTGCCCTGCGCGGCCCCCTCTCTGAGCACACCGAGGGCACGATCGCGCTGGGCGTCCGACAGCCGCGCGGGGTGCGTGTGGGACTCGAAGGGGGACGTCACGCTGTCGATTGTCGGGCCGAGGGGCCAGAAGTGTCCAGATGGGAGCGCCGCTCCCCGTGCCGGCCGGCGGAGGCGGCCCGCCGAGGGGGGCTCCCGGGGCTGCCGCGCCTGCGCCACGGGAGGACTTCGCGGCTCCGCCGCCGGGCGGCTGACGACCCGTCCGCTGTCCGGCTCCGCCGAACCGGGCCCTGAGCCCGCGCCGGGCGCCGTGTCACCCAGGGACGTGGCCCTCCGGCCGGGGCGCGCTCGCCTCCTTCGCCAGCCAGTCCAGGCGGAGCAGCTGTTCGGCGGGGATCGTGGCGTCCTCGCCGCGCGGGCCCACGTTGAGCAGCACGTTCCCGCCGTCGGCGGCCGTGTCCCGGACCAGTGAGGTGAGCGCTTCCCGGCCGATGAAGGCGTCCGGCTCCGAGGCGCGGTTGTAGCCGAAGGAGTGGTCGACGCCCCGGGTGATCTCGTACGGGTCGCGGCCCGTGTAGCGGGCGTACTCCGGGGTACGGAAGTCGAAGACGGGCGGTGTGCGCGGGACGAAGCCCTGGCCCTGCGCCACCGTCCGGCGGTCCCACCAGTTGTACAGCGCCTTGGCGCCCGGCAGGGTCAGCCCCCGCCAGTGCGGGGCGTAGGGCAGCAGGCGGTCGTTGACGACGCCGTGCGGAACGGTGAAGCGGTAGAAGTCGACCAGCGAGCGGATCTCTGCGGCGGAGGCGGGCCAGGCGATGTCGTTCCAGAGGATGTCGGGGCGGTAGCGGCGGATCAGCTCGCGCACCTGCGCGTCGGCGTAGGCGGGGTAGCGACCGCGCGGGACGGCGGAGAACATGTCGGCGGCGGTGCCGATGGGGCGGGCGTCGAAGGTCCAGTCGAGTCCGCCGGAGTAGTAGACGCCGAAGCGCAGACCCTCGGCCCGTACGGCTTCGGCGAACTCGCCGACCACGTCCCGGGCGGTGTGCCAGCCGGTGCGGTGCGGGTTCGCGGTCGCCGAGGGCCAGAGGCAGAACCCGTCGTGGTGCTTGGTGACGAGGACCGCGTACCCGGCGCCCGCCTCCCGGAAGGCGCGGGCCCAGGCGGCCGGGTCCCAGCCGGTGAGCCCGTCCTCGAAGTCGCGGCCGAACTCCGCGTAGGGGCGGGTGCCGTAGGTGGCGCGGTGGTGGGCGGCGACCGGGGAGCCGGGGAAGCGGAGCGCGTTCTCGTACCACTCGGCGTAGGAGGTCCAGCCCAGCGGCGCACGCCGTCCGGCTGCCGGGAGCCCGGCGGCGGGGACGTGGGGCGGGGCCCAGCCGGGGACGGAGGCGGGTGTCCAGTGAACGAAGATCCCCAGCCGGGCCCGGGACCACCATGAAGCGACCATGGCGGGAAGTATCGATCACTCGGGGGGCGCCGCGTAAGCCCCTTCGACGGCCCGGTTCCGGCGCGGTCCCCCCGCTGCCCGCGCCCCGCGCGGAGCGGGTCGCGGTACCGGGCGGAGGACCGCTTCGGGCACGGGGCGGCCTCCGGCGGCCGTACGTGTGAGCAGAACCAGGACACACGAGCAGATCCTGTATGGAGCGGAACCTCCCCGGGCAATGATCAGGACCAGACCACAGTCGCCGGTGACGGGCCGGTGGCGGAGCCCGTCGCGTGGACCGCGGAGCGTGCCCGCGGGCGACGGGGCGGCCTGCCCAGGGACGAGGAGTGGCGGATGCAGTTCGAGGTGTGGGCCCCCGGGGCGGACTCGGTCGTGCTGGAGGCGGCGGGCGTTCCTCGCCCCATGGAGCGCGATCCGGTGCGCGAGGGGTGGTGGCGCGCCGAGGCGCGGGCGGCCGACGGGGACCGCTACGGGTTCCGGGTGGACGACGGTCCTCTGCTGCCCGACCCGCGGTCGCGGCGCCAACCGGACGGCCCGGACGGCCCGAGCGCGGTCGTCGACCAGGAGGCGTACGCGTGGCGGCACGCGTGGGAGGGGAGGCGGCTGAGCCGGGCGGTCCTGTACGAGCTGCATGTCGGCACGTACACCCGTGAGGGCACGTTCGACGCCGCGGCGGCGCGGCTGGGCCATCTGGCGGAGCTGGGCGTCACCCACGTGTCGCTGATGCCCGTCTGCCCGTTCCCGGGGACCCACGGCTGGGGGTACGAGGGCGTCTCGCTGTGGGCGGTGCACGAGCCGTACGGCGGACCGCGGGGGCTGAAGCGTTTCGTCGACACGGCGCACGGGCTGGGCCTCGGAGTGGTCCTGGACGTCGTCCACAACCACCTCGGCCCGTCCGGCAACCACCTGCCCGCCTTCGGTCCGTACTTCACCGACGCCCACCACACCCCGTGGGGCGCGGCCGTCAACCTGGACGCACCGGGCTCCGACGAGGTGCGGGCCTTCCTGCTGGGCAGCGCGCTGGCCTGGCTGCGCGACTACCGGCTGGACGGGCTGCGCCTGGACGCGGTCCACGCGCTCGCCGACACCCGGGCGCTGACCTTCCTGGAGGAGCTGTCGGCGGCGGTCGACGCGCTCTCCGCCGAGCTGGGCCGGCCGCTCGGCCTGATCGCCGAGTCCGACCTGTGCGACCCGCGCACGACCACTCCGCGCCAGAAGGGCGGCCTGGGCCTGCACGCCCAGTGGAACGACGACTTCCACCACGCGCTGCACACGGCGCTCACCGGCGAGTCCCAGGGCTACTACGCCGACTTCGCCCGCGCCCCGCTGGCCGCCCTCGCCAAGACGGTGACGTCGGGCTTCTTCCACAACGGGACCTACTCCACGTTCCGGGGCCGCACCCACGGACGCCCGGTCGACGTGACGCGCAGCCCGGCGCACCGTTTCGTGGGATACGCCCAGACGCACGACCAGATCGGCAACCGGGCCCTCGGCGACCGGCTCGCCGCGTCCCTCTCCCCCGGTCTGCGGGCGTGCGCCGCCGCCCTCGTGCTGACGGGGCCGTTCACACCGATGCTGTTCATGGGCGAGGAGTGGGGGGCCCTCACTCCGTGGCAGTTCTTCACCGACCACACCGATCCGGAGCTGGCCGAGGCCGTACGCGACGGCAGGCGACGGGAGTTCGCGGCGCACGGGTGGGCAGCCAAGGAGATCCCCGACCCCCAGGACCCGGCGACCCGGGACCGCTCCTGTCTCGACTGGGCGGAGCCGGAGCGCGAGCCGCATGCCCGCCTGCTCGCCTGGCATCGTGAACTGATCGCGTTGCGCCGCATGTTGCCCGATCTCCACGACCCCGACCTCGCGTCGGTGAGGACGGCGTTCGACGAGGAGGCCCGCTGGCTGGCGTACCGCAGGGGCGATCTGCGGGTCGCGGTGAACCTGGCGGACGCCCCGGCCGCGATTCCGCTGGGGTCGGGCCGCCGCCGGGGCGCCGGGCGGGTGCTGGCGGCCTGGGAGCCCGTCCCGGCTCCGGGGGCGGACGGGGTGCTGCACCTGCCGCCCCAGTCGTGCGTGGTGCTGGCGGACGACTGATCCCGCGGGGCGGTCGTCGGCGCGTGCCAGGCAGCGGCGGGCCGTCCCGCTACTCCACGACGGCCAGTTCGCGGGCGGTGGTGTTGAGCCGTCGCCCGCCGTCCTCGGTGACGGCCACGATGTCCTCGATCCGGACGCCGAAGCGGCCCGGGAGGTAGATGCCCGGCTCCACTGAGAAGCACATGCCGGGAACCAGCGGCTGTTCCTCCCCCTCGATCATGTAGGGCGGTTCGTGGGTGGTGACGCCGATGCCGTGGCCGGTGCGGTGGATGAACCGCTCGCCATAGCCGAACTCGGTGATCACCGCACGGGCCGCCCGGTCGATCTCCTGGCAGGCCGCGCCCGGCCGGACGGCGGCGCAGCCCGCCCGCTGGGCCTCGCGGACGATGTCGTGGACCCGCTGCTCCTCGGCGGTCGGCTCGCCCACGTGGACCGTGCGGGAGGTGTCGGAGCCGTAACCGTGCTTCAGGCCTCCGAAGTCGAGGACGACCATGTCGCCGCGCTCGATGGTGCGCTCACCGGCCTCGTGGTGCGGGTTGGCGCCGTTGGGACCGGAGCCGACGACGGTGAAGTCGACCTGGGAGTGCCCGAACTCCCGGAGCAGCGCCGCGAGGTCGGCCGCCACGTCGGTCTCCCGGCGGCCGGAGAAGCGGACCTTCAGGATCTCCTCGTACGTGGCGTCGGCGGCGGCCCCGGCGGCGGTGAGCCGCTCCAGCTCGGCCGCGTCCTTCACCGCGCGGAGCATCGGGAGCGCCTCGGTGAGCGCCGCGTAGGAGGTGTCGGGCAACTTCCGCTGAAGACCGAGCAGATGCATCGCCCAGGTGTTGTCGCTGACGCCGAAGCGGCCCTGGGCGTCCAGCAGCGGCGCGGTCACCGCGTACGCGTCCTTGCCGTCGGTCCAGTCCCGCAGGGTGAGGGCGGGCGCTCCGGTGGCGGCCGCCGCGTCGGGGGCCTCCAGGGTCGGGACCACCAGGACCGGGTCATGCCCGGCCCGCAGCACGAGGAGCGTGAGGCGTTCCGTGCTCACGGGCCGGTAGCCGGTGAGGTGGACGAGGTCGGGTCCCGGCGCGACGATCACCCCGGCGAGGCCGGCCTCTGCGGCGGTCTCGGCGGCCCGCGTCATCCGGGCCCGGTAGTCGTCGGCGGTGAAGGGCGGGGGCGGGGCGGACTGCTGGGCGGACGGGCTCGGGCTGGGCATCAGGACCTCCTGGCGGCGCGGGACGGCACACAGCATCCTGCCCGTCCGGCGGGGCGGACGCGAGCGGGTGACGGGCCGGGCCCGGTCTCCCAGGGCACGGCGGGCCGCCGACCGCGTCCGGCCCTCGGCGCCCGGCGCGTCACAGCCGCACGATGAGAGCGGCCCGGTCACGGCTCCCCTCGACCAGCCGGGCGTTCGCCTCGTCGGACCTGGCCACCCACTCCCGCGCGCGGGAGGGGGGTTTGCCGAACCGCACATGGCGCTCGACAAGCCGGTGGACGCGCTCCTCCGGGTCGATGTCCAGGAACCACGCCTCGTCCAGCAGCCCGCGCACCGGCGCCCAGGGCCCGTCGTCGAGCAGCAGGTAACTGCCCTCGGTGACGACCAGCTCCACGCCGGGCGGCACGGGCAGGGCGCCGGCGACCGGCTCCTCCAGGGCCCGGTCGAAGGCGGGGGCGTACACCGGGTGCACCGGGTCCGGGTCGCGCAGCCGCCGCAGGAGGGCGGCGTACCCGGCCGCGTCGAAGGTGTCGGGCGCGCCCTTGCGGTCCGCGCGGCCGAGGCGGTCCAACTCGGCGGCGGCCAGGTGGAAGCCGTCCATCGGGACGAGGGCGGCGCGGCCGTCCAGGGCCGCGACCAGGCGCTGGGCCAGTGTGGACTTCCCGGCCCCGGGCGGCCCCGCGATGCCCAGGACGCGCCGCCTCCCGGTGTCCGCGAGGGCGCGGGCCCGCTCGATCAGCGCGGCCTGGCCGCCCGTGCTCATGCCGTCCACGATGTCCATACCGAGCATGGTGGGGCGGCGGAGGGCCTCCACGGTAGTGTTACGTATAACGAATGCCGTCGGCGATCGCGCCGGGCGGCCGCGCTCCTTGGGGGAGGACTCCTCGCCATGTCCCGCATCGCCCTGGTCACCCTGGTCGTCCGCGACTACGACGAGGCGCTCGCGTTCTATCGCGACGCGCTCGGATTCGAGCTGGTGGAGGACACCGACCGGGGCGACGGGACCCGCTGGGTGGTGGTGCGCCCGCGCGGCGCGGCCCCCGGCACGGGGCTTCTGCTGGGCCGGGCGAAGGACGAGGCGCAGGCCGCGAGCGTCGGGGCGCAGACCGGCGGCCGGGTCGGCTTCTTCCTGTACACCGAGGACTTCGCGGCCGACCACGAGCGGATGCGCGCGGCCGGGGTGCGGTTCCTGGAGGAACCCCGGCACGAGGCGTACGGCTCGGTGGCGGTCTTCGAGGACCTCTACGGCAACCGCTGGGACCTGTTGCAGCCGGCGTGACCCCGTCGCGGCCCTCCGCACGGCGTGCGGGCCGATCCGGCAGGCCGGGGGCGGTGCTCAGGCCCGTGACAGGCCCGCCTCCCGTACGGCGACCGCCTCCATCGCGTCCAGTACCGGCCGGATCAGCGGGTGGCCCTCCGCCCCCTGCCGCACGGCCGCGAAGACCCGGCGGGTGGGGGCGCTGCCCTCCACCGGGCGGACGACCACGCCGGTCAGCTCCATGCCCCGCAGCGCCGACCTCGGCACCAGGGCCACCCCGGCGTCCGCCCCGGCCAGCGCGACCACGGCGCGAAAGTCGTCCGAGGAGTGTTCGAGCGAGGGGACGAACCCGGCGTACTCGCAGGCCAGGACCACCACGTCATGGCAGGGGTTGCCCGGGTACGGACCGATCCACGGGTCCTTGGCCAGGTCGGCGACCGTCACCTGCTCCTGGCCGGCGAGGCGGTGGGCCACCGGGAGCACCGCGTCGAACGGCTCGGAGTACAGGGGGACCCGGGTGAGGCGCAGGTCGTCCTCCGCGGGCGCGCCCCGGTACTCCACGGCCACCGCCACGTCGACCTGCCTGTCCAGCACCATCGGCACGCTCGCGTCGCCCTCCGCGTCCTGGACCCTGACCCGGATGCCGGGCGCGGTGCGGGCCAGCTCCGCGAGGGCGGGGGCGAGGACGAGCCCGATGCCGGTGGCGAACGCCGCGACGGTGACCGTGCCGGCGACGCCCGCGCTGTAGTCGGCCAGCTCGGCCTCTGCCCGCTCCAGCTGGGCCAGCACCCTGTTCGTGTGGCTCAGCAGGATCTCCCCGGCGGCGGTGAGCCGGGTGCCGCGGGCACCGCGTTCGACGAGGCGGTGGCCGGTCTCCTGCTCCAGGGCGGCGAGCTGCTGGGAGACCGCGGAGGGTGTCAGGTACAACGCCGCGGCGGCCGCGGTCACGGTGCGGTGGTCGGCCACCGCACGGAGGATTCGCAGCCGCCGCGCATCGATCATGCGCCTATTGTCCCAGGTCGCGGCCGATGGCCCCGACAGTGTGCACGCCTCACGCCTCCAGGGCCGCCCGAGCGTCGACGAACGCGTCCACCGCGCGGTTCACGTCGGCGGTGGAGTGCGCGGCGGAGAGCTGGACCCGGATGCGGGCCGCGCCCTGCGGGACGACGGGGTAGGAGAACCCGATCACGTAGACACCGCGCTCCAGGAGCAGCTCCGCCATCCGGCCCGCCTTCGCCGCGTCCCCGATCATGACGGGGGCGATGGCGTGGTCGCCGGGCAGGACGTCGAAGCCCTCCTGGGTCATCCGGGAACGGAAGAGCGCGGTGTTGGCGTTGAGCTGCTCGCGCAGGTCGCCGGCCGACTCCAGCAGGTCGATGACCTTGAGGGAGGCGGCGGCGATGACCGGCGCGAGGGAGTTGGAGAAGAGGTACGGGCGCGAGCGCTGACGCAGCAGGGCGACGATCTCGGCGCGGGCCGCGACGTAACCGCCGGACGCACCGCCGAGCGCCTTGCCGAGTGTGCCCGTGATGATGTCGACCCGGTCCATGACGCCGTGCAGCTCGGGGGTGCCGCGTCCGCCGGGGCCGACGAAGCCGACGGCGTGCGAGTCGTCGACCATGACCATGGCGCCGTAGCGGTCGGCGAGGTCGCAGATCTCCCGGAGCGGGGCGACGTACCCGTCCATGGAGAACACGCCGTCCGTCACGATCAGCCGGCGCCGGGCCCCGGACGCCTCCTTGAGCTGCTGTTCCAGGTCGGCCATGTCGCGGTTGGCGTAGCGCAGGCGCTTCGCCTTGGAGAGCCGGATGCCGTCGATGATGGAGGCGTGGTTGAGGGCGTCGGAGACGACCGCGTCCTCGGGGCCCAGCAGCGTCTCGAAGACGCCGCCGTTGGCGTCGAAGCAGGAGGAGTAGAGGATCGTGTCCTCCTGGCCGAGGAAGGCGGAGAGCCGCTGCTCCAGCTCCTTGTGGACCTCCTGGGTGCCGCAGATGAAGCGGACGGAGGCGAGGCCGTAGCCCCAGCGGTCCAGCGCCTCGTGGGCGGCGGCGACGACCTCGGGGTGGTCGGCCAGGCCCAGGTAGTTGTTGGCGCAGAAGTTGAGCACCTCGCCGGGGCGTCCGCCGGAGGTGACGGCCACGGTCGCGGACTGCGGGGTGCCGATCACCCGCTCGGGCTTGTGCAGTCCGGCGGCCCTGATCTCGTCGAGGGTGGTGCGCAGATCGTCGCGTACGGAGTCGAACATGCCAGATTCCTTAAGCCGTGGGGTCGGAAGGTCAGACGGTCCAGTCGAGGATGACCTTGCCGCCGAGGCCGCTCGCGGCGTCGTCGAAGGCCGCTTCGAAGTCGCGGAATCCGTACCGGCCGGTGATCACGGGCGCGAGGTCGAGGCCGCCCTCCAGCAGGACGGACATGGCGTACCAGGTCTCGTACATCTCCCGGCCGTAGATGCCCTTGATGGTGATCATCGAGGTGACGACGCGGGACCAGTCGACGGCGAACTCCTCTGCGGGCAGGCCGAGCATCGCGATCCGGCCGCCGTGCGTCATGTTCGCGACCATGTCGCGCATCGCCTCGGGGCGGCCGGACATCTCCAGACCGATGTCGAACCCCTCGCGCAGGCCCAGCTCCCGCTGGCCGTCCGCGATGGTGCGGTCCGCGACGTTGAGGGCGAGGCTGACGCCGACCTCGCGGGCGAGGGCGAGTCGGGCCTCGCTGACGTCCGTGATGACGACGTTGCGGGCCCCGGCGTGCCGGGCGACGGCGGCGGCCATGATCCCGATCGGTCCCGCGCCGGTGATCAGGACGTCCTCGCCCACCAGCGGGAAGGAGAGCGCGGTGTGCACGGCGTTGCCGAACGGGTCGAAGATCGCGGCGATGTCGAGGGCGACGGGGGCCCGGTGCACCCACACGTTGGAGGCGGGCAGCGCCACGTACTCGGCGAACGCGCCGTCCCGGCCGACCCCGAGGCCGAGCGTGGAGCGGCAGAGGTGGCGGCGGCCGGCGAGGCAGTTGCGGCACTTGCCGCAGACGAGGTGGCCCTCGCCGCTGACCAGGTCGCCGACCGCGATGTCGGCGACGTCGGAGCCGATCGCGGCGACCTCGCCGACGAACTCGTGGCCGAGGACCAACGGGGTGGTGACCGCCTGCTGGGCCCAGCCGTCGTAGGCGCGGATGTGCAGGTCGGTGCCGCAGATGCCGGTGCGCAGGACCTTGATCAGGACGTCGGTGGAGCCGTACTCCGGCTCCGGCACGTCCATCAGCCACAGTCCGGGTTCGGCCTTCTGCTTGACGAGTGCCTTCACGGCTGCGGCTCCCTGACGTGGTACGCGGTGGTGGACGCCCCCGGGACCGGGACGGGCCAGAAGAGCGCTGCGGCCCGGGCGGTCCTCGGGGTACGGCGGGACGGGACGGAGCGCGCCCTGCGGCTCCACGCGCCGTCCCCGGCCGTCACGGAGCAATCTGCCGCACGGCGGGGCCCCGGGTCCATCGAGGATTTCTTAAGCGCGGCAGCAGGAGTCCTTCACACCTGGCCGTGGGTTCACCGGCCGCTGCCTCGGCCCGCTCCTGCCGCCGGGCCCGCGCCGGCCGGCCTGGTGCCGTGCCGACACGCCCTTGCGCGCCTACACGTCGGCGTACGGGCCGAGGAAGCGGGGGCGGCCGTCCTCGATCCGGTAGAGGAAGATCCCGTTCTCGTAGCGCACCTGGCGGATCGAGGGGCGGAAGGCGAGCGTGCGCACGATGCCGCGGTGCTCGGTGCGCAGGAGCCGCCGGGCCAGGCCGCTGCGCACCTCCCCGGAGGCGCTGGTGGCTCCTGCGGCGCGGGCGATCAGTCCGACGGCGTCGTACGCCTCGGCGGCCCAGGTGGCGGGCGGCGCGCCGAAGCGCGCCCGGTGAGCGGCGGTGAACGCGCGGGCGGAGGGGAGCGCCGCGGGGTCTGCGTACGCCTCGGCGAAGACCCAGCCGTCGGCGGCCTTCCCTGCTCCGGTGAGGAAGGCGGGTCCGAGGGCGGGCCCGGCGGCGATCCGGGTGCCGGTGAACCCCTCGGCCGCCAGCGCGGTGGCCAGGCGGGCGGTCCGGGACGCGTCGCCGCCCGCCAGTACGAGGGCGTCCGCCTTGCTGGTGACGGCTTCGCGGGCCGCCGCACCGAAGCCCGCGTCCCCCCGGGGCAGGGTGTGCGCGATGAGCGTGGCGCCGGCCGGGACGGCGTTGCGGAAGGCGCTGCCCAGCTCCCCGCCGAGGCCGGGTCCGGCCGTGTCCTGCACGAGGAGGATGCGCTCGGCGGGACGGGTGTGGGCGACGTAGCTGATGAGACCGGGGGTGAGCATGCGGTCGAACGGGCGGGTCACACAGAAATGGAGGCCCGTCTCGGACTCGGCGGCCGCGGAGCCGGCCGCGACGACGACCACGGCGAGCCGCGCCTCGCCGTACCGCCGGACGACGTCCTCGTCCAGCACGTCGCCGGTCGGCCCGACCGCCGCGATGACGTCGGGGTCGGCCCCCAGCAGCTCGGCCGCCCGCAGCGCCCGCCGCCGGTCCCCGGCGTCGTCCTCGGTCCGCAGGGCGAGCCGGAACTCCGTGCCGGTACGGGCGTTGTGATCGGCGACCGCGAGCTGGACGCCGCGCTCGTGGGCCAGCCCGGCGTCCCGGCCGGGGCCGCTGAGGTCGGCGTGGAGCCCGATCGTGTACGTGGGTTCTCGGCCGGCGCCCGCGGGGGAGCCGCCTCCCCCGGTGGACCGCCGCCGCCCGGCGATCCACGCCGCGGTGGAGCCTCCGGTCACGAGGACGGCTCCGGCGGCGCCTGCGGTCAGCAGCCTCCGCCGGGAGAGGCCGGCCGACGGCTCCGCCTGCCCGCCCTCTTCGGGGGCGGGGGCGGCGGTCAGCGGCTCGGGGTCCGGCAGCGCGAGGGCGGCCGCGGACCGCTCCGCGATCAGCGCGGGAAGACCGGGGGGCGGCGCCCAGGCCCCCGGGGCCGGGGCGGCGTCCGGCTCCGCCCCGGTGGCCCCGCCCCGGGCGGCCGGTGAAGCCCCCTCCGAGACACCCTGCTCCCGGGCCGCCCCCGGGGCCCCGCCCCCGGGCGCCTTGCCGGGCGCCCCACTCCGGGCCGCCCCCGGGGCCCAGGCCTCGCGGGGGTCGGGCGTCCGGCGCCGGGCCGGCCCGGGCGGGTCCCGGTCGTCCCCCCCGGCCGTCTCCAGGGCGGGGCCGATCCGGCGCGCGGGCGGCCTGGCGGCCGGGTCCTTGTCCAGGCAGGCGGTGACGAGAGGCAGCAGCGCGGACGGCAGGCCCGTCAGGTCCGGCTCCTCGTGGACCGTGCGGAACAGGACGCCCGCGCCGCCGCCCTCGCCGAACGGCCGCCGGCCCGTCGCCGCGTACACCAGGACGCAGCCGAGCGAGAACACGTCGCACGCCGGGCCCGGCGGCCCGGCCGACGCCTGCTCCGGGGCGAGGTAGCCGGGCGTGCCGATCACCGCGTCGGTGGCGGTGAGCGCGGTGGCTCCCCCGTGGCGGGCGATCCCGAAGTCGATGAGGCGGGGGCCGTCGAGGGCGAGCAGCACGTTGCCGGGCTTCACATCGCGGTGGATCAACCCGGTCGCGTGCAGCGAGGCGAGCGCCGCGGCCAGTCGGCTCCCGAGCGCCCGCACCGTGGCGGGCGGCAGCGGGCCCCCGGCCCCGACCACCTCGCCGAGCGAGGGGGCCGGGACGAAGGCGGTGGCCAGCCACGGGGCGGGCGCCTCGGTGTCCGCGCCGAGCACCGGCACGACCCACGGGCCGCTGACCCGGGCGGCGGCCTCAGCCTCGCGTCGGAAGCGGGCACGGTAGCCGGGGTCGGCGGCGTGCTCGGCGCGGATCACCTTGACGGCGGCGAGCGCCCCGCCCTCCGAGCGCCCCAGGTAGACCACGCCCATGCCGCCCGCGCCGAGCCGGGCGAGCGGACGGTACGGGCCGACGGCGCGGGGGTCCTCTGCGGTGAGGGGCCGCATGGTCAGCTCTCGGCCTTCGGGGCCGGGCCGAGGTAGCGCGGGCGTCCGTCCTCCACCCGGTACAGATAGGCGTCCTGGCCGACGAGTTGCTGCCGCTCCTCGTCGAACGCGTAGGTGCGGGAGACCCCTTCGTACCGGGTGGCGGCGATCGCGGCGGTGAGCTCGAAACGGGTGGGACGGCCGTCGCCGGAGGGCTGCTCGCTCGGGGCGCGGCTGCGCCCGCCGCCCGGCTTCCGGCTCTTCGCCGTCCGGCCGGCCAGGGCGGCCAGTTCGCGGGCGACGAGCCCGGCGACGTCGTACGCCTCGGCGGCCCAGGCGGCGGGGGCCGCACCGAACCGTTTGCGGTGGGCCGCGGTGAACGCGGTGGCGGCGGGCGCACTCGCGTCGGTGAACGGAGCGACGAACTCCCAGTCTTCGGCGGCCTCACCCGCGCCCTCGACGAACTCGGGCCCCATGGCGGTGTGCTGGGCCATGCGGGGCCCGTCGAAGGGGGTCGCCGCCAGAGCGAGGGCGGCGCGGGCGGCGCCGGCCGCGTCCCCGGCGTAGAAGAGGGCGTCGGCGCGGTGGTCGAGGAAGTCCTGGATCACCGGCGCGAGTTCGCTGGTCCCGGCCGGCACCACCCGGGGGTGTGTGGTGGCGTCGGTGAGGTTGGGCGTCATCAGGTTCGTCGCGTAGCCCGCCTGGTAGGCCGCCTGTCCGCCGGACCGGTCGATCAGGACGCCCAGCCGCTCGACGCCGGGGCGCAGCAGGAGCCGGCGGACGATGGGTATCGAGAGGGAGGCGTAGGAGGGTCCGGCCTGGAAGAGCGAGCCGTTGACCCGGGGCAGGAAGGTGATCTGGAGGGCCGACACCGTCAGCACCGGCAGGGCCGCCTCGTCGTACATGGACAGCGCCGCCGCGGTCGTGGCGTCGCCCGTGGGGCCGATGACCGCGAGGATCTCCGGGTCGCGGGAGAACTCCTCGGCCACGCGGGCGGAGCGGGCGGTGTCCCCCGCGTCGTCGAGGACCTTCACGGCGAGCCGGAAGGACTGGTTCTCCAGCGAGTTGAAGCGCTCGACGGCGAGCCGGACACCGCGCTCCTGGGCCCGCCCGGCCGCACGCTGGGCCCCCGTCAGGTCGGCGTGTACGCCGATGATCCAACGGCGGCCCGCGGGAGCGCCGTTGGAGCCGTCGCCGGGCACATCGGCGCCCAGTCGCACGGCGGCGAAGGCGCTCGCCCCGAGGGCCACCGCGCCGCCCGCCGCGAGGGCGAGGAACCGGCGGCGGCCGGAGGCGGGCTCCGGGGCGGGCCGTTCGACGACGGTGGCGTCGATGCCGGGCAGCGCCAGCAGGTCGGCGGCCCGGTCCGCGATCATCCGGACGACGTCCTCGGGCAGCCAGTCAGCTCCCTCCCCGGTCGGCACGTCCTCCGTGATCAGCCTGTCCAGATCGGCCGCGGCCGGCCGGGCGGCGGGGTCCTTGGCGAGGCAGCGCTCCAGCACGACGCGCAACGCCGGCGCCTCGATGCCGTCGAGGTCCGGTGCGTCGTGGACGGTGCGGTAGAGCAGGGCGTCGACGGCTCCGCTGCCGAAGGGCGGCCGGCCCGTGGCCGCGTACGCGAGCAGGCAGCCGAGCGAGAAGACGTCGCCCGCGGCCCCCGCCGGGTCACCGGACGCCTGTTCGGGCGGGAGGAAGCCCGGGGTGCCGACGACGATCCCGGTGCCGGTCAGGGCGGTGGCGTCGGCGGCGCGGGCGATCCCGAAGTCGATCAGCCGGGGGCCGCGGGCGGCGAGGAGGACGTTGCCCGGTTTGACGTCGCGGTGGACGAGTCCGGCGGCGTGCACGGCGCTCAGCGCGCGGGAGAGCAGCCTGCCGAGGACCATGACGCTGCGCACGGGCAGCGGCCCGTAGCGGACGATCACGTCGGACAGCGCGGGCCCGGGGACGAACTCCGTCGCGAGCCAGGGCTGTGCGGCCCCGGTGTCCGCGCCGGTGACGGGCACGGCCCAGGGGCTGTCCACCCGGCGGGCGGCCTCCACCTCGCGGCGGAAGCGGGTCCTGAAGTCCTCGTCCCCGGCGTACTCGGGGAGTATCACCTTGATGGCGGCGAGCGCTCCGGCGTCGGTGCGTCCGAGGTAGACGACGCCCATGCCGCCTGTCCCGAGGCGTCCCAGGAGCCGGTGTCCGCCGATGCGGGCGGGGTCGGTCGGCCGCAGGTCGTCCATCGTCCGCCCTCAGCTCCGCTTCTCGACGGCGTTCTCCAGCCGGACCAGCATGGCGCCGTGCGCCTGGGTGACCAGGGCGTCGATCTCGCCCCGGGTGCGGCCCTTCGCTCCCTTCCCGGTCACGGCGACGGTGAACTGGAGGGTCTGCGCCTGCTGCCAGGCGTAGTGGTGCGGCCCGCCCAGTTCGGAGCTCCGGAACTCCCCCACCTCGCTGAGGAAGTCCTCGGAGCTGTCCTGGGCGCTCTCCCCGCCGAGGAGCGCGGCCGCCACCATGGAGCCGATGGTCTCGCCGCCGCGGAGTTGCTGGGTGGGACAGCGCATGGTCTCCTCGATCGACTCGGCCATCTCCCAGGCCGCGTCCTCGCGGGTGCGATGGACGGTGACGACGGCCGCGAGGCGCAGCGGCCCCTTGCCCTTCTCCGCGGGAACTTCGAAGGTCCGGGTGAGGGCGGCCAGGACGCTGTCGGCGGGCTCCTCCTGCTGCCAGACGCAGTCCGGTCCCAGGACGGGCCAGGTCGCCGGGTCGCTCTCGTACGGGCTCCGCTTCACGACGCCGGACCCGAAGCTGTCCGGGTCGGCGATGACGCGGTCGAGCAGGTCGCGGGCCGCCGTTCGCGTCCTGGGGAGCCGGGCGGGGTCGGGCCGGAAGGCGTCCGCCGTCGCCGCGGCCCCGGACGTGTCGGCGGTCCCGGAGGTGCGGCGGCTCTCCGCCCCCGGCCCGTCGGAGCTCCCGGAACACCCGGCGAGCAGGACCGGCAGGAGCACCAGAGGCAGGGCGAGCCGGGCTTTCCTTAACGGCACCTGACCGGTCACAGCGTTCTCCCGCTTCTCCTCGACGCCGCGTCGATCATAGGTTCGCGCGGCCGTGGGGAGGAGTGCTGTCGGGCGACTGTTGCCCCATCGGAACATGCCGGAAGCCCCGTCCGCGCAGCCCTTGGGGGGCGTCTCACCCGGTCAGGACGGTTCTGCCGGGCCGCGCCGGTCTGCCCGACGGGGGCTTCGGGCCCGGCGGGCGGGGCCGGGCGGGGACGGGACGGGGCGGGGCCGGGCGGGGGCGGGGCGGAGCACGGCCGCCCGCACCGGCCGCGGCGTCCGGCGGCAGCCCCGCCGACCGGCCGGATGCGGACCTCGCGGTGCGGGCGGGCGCCGCCCAACGCCGTTGCCTGCCCTGTGCGTCGGCACGGGGCCCGCCGGGGCTTCGGGCCCCGGCGCGCGGG
Source organism: Streptomyces pratensis (assembly GCF_037137275.1). Classification (GTDB taxonomy): domain Bacteria; phylum Actinomycetota; class Actinomycetes; order Streptomycetales; family Streptomycetaceae; genus Streptomyces; species Streptomyces pratensis_B. The sequence continues at coordinate 233,995 of NZ_JBBBEN010000092.1, forward strand.
CCGCCGGGGCCCGGTGATCCCTCGGACGACGGTGCGCTGAGCCCCCGCCGCCTTGATAACGTCGCCCCCGCGGCTGTGGACTTCCCCCGACCCGGTCGCACGGGTGGGTGGACGGGGGCCGGGCGCGGCAGGACGAAGAGGGCCGACAGATGAGCCTTGCACAGGTGCACTACACCTCCGCCGCGCCGAAGGGCGAGTCGCCGGCGGGCAGGTTCGCCTCCGTCGGGCCCGAGGTGTCGGGAGCCCTGCTGGCGGAGATCGAGCCGCTGGTCCGCTACGAGCTGCCCGAGGGCGTCCCGGCACGGCCGACCGACGGCGAACTGCGGCTCCTGCCCCAGGCGTTCTGCTATGCCGTGCTGTCCGACGGAAGCCGGCTGGTGTCGCGGTCGGCTCCCGTGCGCGGCGCCGGCGACGCGGGCGCCGAGGTCCGGTTCCACGCCCACGCGGTGCATCTGCCCCCCGGTGTCCCGCTGCCGGGCGACCGGCTGCCGATCGAGGCGTGGCGGTCGCCGCACTGGGCGTCCGCGCTCCCGGGCGGGGCGATATCCGACCCGCTCGCGCTGCCGCCGGGCCGGCCACCGGTCTCGGAGGGCCTCGACGACTTCGCCGTCTCGCGCGGCCCGTGGCTCGCGGCGGTGCTGTCCGATCTGCGCCGGGCGAGCGAGCCGGAGGAGAGCGGCGGGCGCCCGGTGGTGCTGGTGGAGCGGCAGTGCGCGGACGTGGCGCGGTGGCTGGGGCTCGCGGCCGCCACGCTGCCGCGAAGGAACGCTGAGCACCTGACGTTCACCACGTACACCCGGCAGCCGGGGAGTTCGACGCTGCGCGTGGTGGGAGTGCTGCCCGGGGACGCGGACGCGGCGCGGGCTGCGGGGCTGCGGGTCCACGTGTGCGCGGGGCCTCCCCCGGCGGGTTCCACGGACGACGTGTGGGCGACGACGGCCGCCCGGATCTGGCGGAGCCGGGCGCCGAGACTCTTCGAAGAGGCGCGCGAGCTGCCCGGGGAGCCGTGCGCCGCAGGCCCGTTGGCGGTGACGGCTCTGTGTGCCGGGGTCACGCTCGCATCGGACGGGAGGACCGCTGCGGCGCGCTGGGCGGCCGACCGCCCCTACGCCCTGGGCGCGGGACGTGCGGAACAGCTGGTGGAGTCCTTGGCCTCCCCGGAGATCGACGACCGTACGGGCCCCGAGTTCGACGCGGTGGGCCGGTTGTTCGGTGCGCTGGAGGGGCGGTGCCCGGTCTCGGCGACCGCCCCGCTCGCCGCGATGCTGGTCACGGAGGCGGTACGCGGAGGCAACGACTCGCTGGAGCTGCCGCGCCGGGACGCGTTCACGAGCCCGGAGGGGGAGGCGGTCTCCGAGACGCTGGGGCCCGAGGTCCTGGCCGAGCTGGGGGGCGCCGGCGGGACGCGACCGGTGGCGCGGACCGTCCAACTACTGCGAGTCGCCCGCCTCTTGGCCGTCGACCACACGGACGCACTGCCCGGGATCGTGGACCGGCTGGCGCGGGCGTTGCTGGCACAGGCGTCACCGGCGACGCCTGTGCCGCCGCAGACGGCGCAGGAGGGTCCGGCGGCCGCACGGTACGGGGGCGCGGTGGGCTGCGACGACCCCACGGCGACACACCCCACTGATCCGACGGTGGGCGGCGGCGCGCCGACGACGTCTCCGGAGACGTCGGGGCCCCCGCCCTTCGCTCCGGCCCTGCTGGAGTTGCTGGACGAGCAGTTCGACGTGCGGACGGCGCTGCTCGGCGCCCTGGACCGGATCGCCCCGTGCGATCCCGGGGCGGTGGCCCGGCTCCTGGAGCGGGTGGCGCTGCCGTTCACCGGCACGCAGGCGCTGCCGCACCTGCGGATGTGCGCCGAGGTCCCGGGGGCGATGACGACTCTGGGCGGCGACCGCACGGCTGTCTGGCACCGGGTGCTCCGGGCGGCCGGCCTGTCTCCGTTCGCCGAGCCCCTGGTGCTCCGCACGGCGGTGGGCCTGGTGTGGGAGGACCGGGCCCCGACGGTGGAGGAGGCCCGGCTGCTGCTGGAGGCGGCCACCTCCGACTCCCACCGCACGGCCGGCACCTGGGCGCGCCTGGTCGACGCCGCGCTCAGCGCCTCGCCCGCCGCCACCGACGGGGCCGCCGCGCTCGCCCACGACCTGCTGCACGCCTTCCCCCAGGAGATCGGCGGTCGGCAGCGGGCCGGGCTCCTGCTGCTGGACCTCGTCCGCGAGCTGCGCTCGGGGGCTCCCCGGCCGGGCTGGGCCGCGCGGGTCCGCGATCTGTGCGCACAGGCGGAACCGCTCGAACCGGCCCTGCGGGAGGAAGCCTTCTCAGCCCTGACCGAACGACTGCTGGCTCCGGACCGGCCGGGTGCGGAGCTGTACGACTTCGTCCACAGCGACGACGCCGAGCTGATCGCCGCGTACGACCGCCTGGCCCGCTCGGAACCGGTGAGCACCCGGCTGCGTACCCAGCCCGCCTACGCGGCGGACTGCTTCGGCGTCTGGACCGCCCACCCGCACGCGGGCCGCGCCTGGGCTGCCACGGCCGCCGCCCTCCTCGACGAGGTGCTGCGCCCGGCTGTCCGCGGCATGTCCGCCGAGGCCGTCGCGGAGGTCGAGGAGACGGTGGGCCGGACCGGCAGCAGCGGCCGGGCCGACGCCTTCCGGGGCTGGAACCGCTCCAGCGCGCTGGGCCGCTTGGGACGACGGATCGCGGGCCGGGTGCGGCGGGGCTGACCCGGCCGGCGCCGGTGGTGACTCGTTCGACGTCGCGCGCCGGGCGACGGCTTCGCATCAGCCGCCCCGGCCACGCAGCCGGTCGTGAAACCCCCTGACCAGGGCACGGTCGCGCCAGCGGCGGAAGAACGCGCAGACCCGGTCCCACGGCAGGAAGTCGGCCGGCATCGCCCGGCTGTCCAGCCCGGCACCGGCAGCAACGGCCGGACCACACATCTGTTCCTGCGGGACCTGGGCGGCGAGGAGGTCGCCGGGGAGCTGATCGACCACATCTCGACCTGTCCGAGCTGCGCGACGTGGACGTCCAGATCATGCCGCTGGTGCGGCACCACCACGCGGGTCTGCTCCGCCCCCGGCGACCATTCCCCCCGGGTGCTGCCCCGGACGTCCGCTTTTGGTCGGAAGGGTGCCGCCGCAGGCCCGCCCGGTCCGCGCGTCGGCGCCGGGCGGGTAACGTGAAGAGGTACTGACTGATTGACTCATGGGCCTCCTGGCGGGCTGCGTGAACCCCAGGAGGAGCCGATATGACGACCAACCGTGGACGCAAGGACGTCATCCGTGACCGGATGGCCGCCACCGGCGAGTCGTACAACGTCGCCGCCCGCAATCTCAAGGCCATGAAGGACATGGGCGCGACCCGCGAGGCCGTCCTCGTGCAGCGCTGGACGCCCGCCGACTCCTTCGACGTGCCGTGCCCGTGCGGCGGGACGTGCGAGCCCGGCGAGACCTGTGACCACTGCCACGCCCGCCACCGCCACGTGAAGCGCTACCCGGGGTCCACCACCGAGGTCGAGACCTGGGCCGACCGCTACGAGTGCACCGGCTGCTCCTCCTCGTACACCCTCACCGTCCACCTGGCCGGACGGCCGTGGGGCGTCGCCGAGACCGCCGTGCAGGGCGGATCGGCGGAGGAGGTCGTGCAGGCCACGGTCTTCCCCGGGGTCATCCACCCGCTGCTGCGCTCAGAGGCGGCCGGGAGCGGCGACGGCCAGGAGTGACCGCCGGGGCCGCGCCCCGGGAACGCCGATGTGCCCCCGCCCCGGAACGCCGGGGCGGGGGCACTGTGCCGTCCGGGCTCAGCTCGCGTCCGGCGCCAGCGTCAGCGAGATGGAGTTGATGCAGTACCGCTGGTCCGTGGGGGTCGGGTAGCCCTCGCCCTCGAAGACGTGGCCCAGGTGCGAGCCGCAGCGGGCGCAGCGGACCTCGGTGCGGACCATGCCGTGGGCGCGGTCCTCGACCAGCTCGACCGCGTCGGTGTCCTTCGGGTCGTAGAAGGACGGCCAGCCGCAGTGCGACTCGAACTTCGTGTCGGAGCGGAACAGCTCCGCCCCGCAGGCCCGGCAGGAGTAGACGCCCGCCGTCTTGGTGTCGGTGTACTCACCCACGAAGGCGGGTTCGGTGCCGGCCCGGCGCAGCACCGCGTACTCGGCGGGGGTCAGCTCTTCCCGCCACTGCTCGTCCGGCTTCTCGACGTCGTACGGCACGTCCCGCTCCTCAGCTCGACTGGTGATCGCTGGACAGGTGGTCCAGGATGCGCGGGCCGAGGTCGGTGACATCGCCCGCTCCCATGGTGAGAACGAGGTCACCGGGCTTCGCCATTCCCGCGACGGCGGCCGGGACGTCGGCCTGGTCGTGGACGGCGGCGACCTCGGCGCCCGCCGCCTTCGCCGCGTCGATGATCAGGGCGCTGGTGATGCCGGGGATCGGGTCCTCGCGGGCCGGGTAGATGTCCAGGACCACGGAGGCGTCGGCCAGCGCGAGGGCCTGGCCCATCTCGGTGCCCAGCTCCTGGGTGCGGGAGAACAGGTGGGGCTGGAAGACGACGAGGATGCGGGCGTCGGCGGCCGCCCCGCGCATGGCCTCCAGGTCGGCGGTCATCTCGGTGGGGTGGTGCGCGTAGGAGTCGACGACCTGTACGCCCGCCGCCTCGCCCTTGAGCTGGAGGCGGCGCTTGACCCCGGTGTACGTGCCGAGCGCGGAGGCCAGGTTGTGCGCGGGGATGCCGAGGGCGACCCCGGCGGCGAGGGCGGCGACGGCGTTGTGGGCGTAGTGGCTGCCGGGGACCGAGACGGTGAAAGTCAGGAACCTGCCGTTGAGCAGGACCGTGACCTCGCTGTTCAGGCCGCGCGGGGTGACCTTGTGGACGCGGACGTCGGCGGTCTCGGCGGAGCCGTAGGTGACGACCTTCAGGTCGGACAGGTCGCGGACCCGGCGGGTCAGCTCGACGGCGCCGGGCTGGTCGGCGGAGATCACCAGGGTGCCGCCGGGGACGACCTTGCCGACGAAGGTCTCGAAGGAGTCGTAGATCTCGTCCATCGAGGCGTAGTTCGCGTGGTGGTCCAGCTCCACGTTGAGGACGATCGCGACCTCGGGGTCGTACTTCTGGAAGCTGCGGTCGCTCTCGTCCGCCTCCGCGACGAAGATGGACCCCTCGCCGTGCGTGGCGTTGGTGCCGGGGCCCTCCAGATCGCCGCCGATGGCGTACGAGGGGGCCAGGCTCAGCGAGGAGAGGGCGACGGCCAGCATCGACGTGGTGGTCGTCTTGCCGTGGGTCCCGGCGACCGCGATGGCGCGCAGGCCGTTCATCAGGGTGGCCAGCGCGTCGGACCGGTGCACCACCGGGATGGACAGCTCGGCGGCGCGCAGCAGCTCGGGGTTGTCGGCGCGGATGGCGCTGGAGACGACCACGCAGGACGCGTCGTCGGCCAGGTGGCCCGCCGCGTGCCCGATGTGCACGGTCGCCCCCAGCGCCCGCAGCGAGTCGGCGGTGGCGGACTCCCTGGCGTCGCTGCCCGCCACCTTCGCTCCGCGCTGGGCGAGGATCTTCGCGATGCCCGACATTCCGGCGCCGCCGATGCCGATGAAGTGCGGTCGTTCCATGGCGGCGGGAATACCAGGTGCCATCGTGGGTCCTCCGGGGTGCTGGTGGGCGTTCTCGGGTGCGGGCCGGTGCCGTTCCGGACCGCGGGACCAGCCTATTCGCTGTGCGCGAAGAGCTTGAGCACCGGGACGCCGACCTTGTGCCGGGCCCGGGAGGCCCAGTCGCGGTGGAAGAACTCCTCCACGTAGTGCGGGGCGGTGAGGACGATGACCTCGTCGGCGACGGCCTCCTCGACCGCGGTCTTGAGCTTGTCCAGGGGATGGTTCTCGACCACTTGTCCGACCGCGTCGGCGCCCGCCTCCCGCAGGGCCCGTAGGGAGTACTCCAGCCCGACCGCGGCCAGTTCCCGGGCCTCCTTGCCCTCGGGCTTCTCGCCCTCGCGGACGGCTTCCTTCAGCTCCCCCATCGCCACGTCGTCGATCGCGCGCAGCAGGACATCGGCCTGGTCGCCACGCGGCTGCAACAGAACGACGAACGAGATCCGCTCCTCGCCGTGGAGCGTGGTGACGAAGTCCACGTCCTCGGGGGTGAGCGGCTTCTCGATCATCAAAACGCTTGTGAACACGACAGGCGCCCTTCCGGTTCTTCGTCTCGTCGACCGCCGGTTCGGCCGTCGACGGTCGTTTGCTGAAACCATCCTTCCCCGTGTTCCCACGGGTGTGCAGGGGTAAGTGTGCCCAGCCGGAGCTAACCGGAACGGCAGATTCCGCTAACTGTCGGCCCGACGGTACCGAGTGAAGAGAAAACCGGCCTCTTCCAGCAGCGATGTCAGAGAGAAACGTTCCGGCACCGCGACCCCGGGGCCCCCCGCGATCCGCTGGGCGTCCCCGGCGGTGAGCATCGGGGACACCGTCAGGCACAACTCGTCCAGCACGCCCGCCGCCACGAACTGGCCGAGCAGCCGGGGCCCGCCCTCGGTCAGCTGCCGGGCCAGCCCCCGGCCGGCCAGCTCGCGCACCACGCGGGCCGGGTCCGCCCCGGCCCCCTCCCCCGCGATCACGACCTCCGCGCCGGCCTTCCGGGCGGCGGCGATCCGGTCCGCGGGCGCTGCCGCACCGGTCACCACCAGCGTGGGCACGAGCGGCGCGGTGAACAGCGGCAGCGAGAAGTCCAGGTCCATGGAGCCGGTGACCACCGCGACGGCGGGCGCGGGCCCCTGTCCGGCCGCCGCCCGCCGCGCGGCGAACGCCTCCCGGGCGCGGGCGGGACGGTACCCCTCCATCCGTACGGTCTCGGCCCCGGCGATCACCACGTCGGCCAGGCCCCTCAGGGTGCCGAAGACCCGCATGTCCGCGGCGCAGGAGATGCCCTGGGAGCGGCCGTCGTGCTGGGCGGCCCCGTCGAGGGTGGAGACCATGTTGGCGCGCAGCCACGGCGCCTCGCCGGCCGGGTAGGCGTAGGCGTCCGCCAGCTCGTCGAGACTCCACTCGCGGTCGTCGAGCGGTCCGGGCCGGTCGGCGGCAGCGGCTGTGGTTGTCAGGTCCGTCACAGGGAACAGGCTTCGCATGGGTGGCAGTCTGGCACGGGCCTTAGGGTGGAGAGCTGTGTCGTCCTCCACCGCGTTTCCGGGGCAGAGCCCCCTTGCCGAAGCAGCCCCGCTGTCCCTGTGCGCCCGTGAGCCGCACGTCCCCGCCGACCGTCTGGTCGCGGAGATGGTGCCGCCGCCGCGATTCGACTCCGTGCGCTTCGACACCTACGTGCCCGACCCGAACCAGCCCAGCCAGAGCGAGGCCGTCTCCGTCCTCGCCGGCTTCGCCGCCGGGCTCGGCGGGGCGCACGCGTCGGGGGGCGGGCGCCGGAAGTGGTTCAGCAGGAAACCGGCCGCGCCGACCGGGCCGCGCGGGGTCTATCTCGACGGCGGCTACGGCGTCGGCAAGACCCACCTGCTCGCCTCTCTCTGGCACGCCACGCCCGCCGAGCCGTCGCTGAAGGCGTTCGGCACGTTCGTGGAGCTGACGAACCTGGTCGGCGCCCTGGGCTTCCAGCAGACGGTGCAGACGCTGAGCGGGCACCGGCTGCTGTGCATCGACGAGTTCGAGCTGGACGACCCGGGCGACACCGTGCTGGTGTCGTCGCTGCTCAGCCGGCTGGTGGAGGCCGGGGTGGCGTTGGCCGCGACCTCGAACACGCTGCCGGGCAAGCTCGGCGAGGGCCGGTTCGCCGCCGCCGACTTCCTGCGGGAGATCCAGGGGCTGTCCGCGCATTTCCGCCCGCTGCGCATCGACGGCGAGGACTACCGGCACCGCGGACTGCCCGAGGCCCCGCCCCCGTACACCGACGAGCAGGTCACGAGGGCCGCGTACGCCACGCCTGCCGCCTCCCTCGACGACTTCTCCAGGCTGCTGGAGCACCTGGCCCGGGTCCACCCGAGCCGCTACGGCGCGCTGACCGACGGGATCGGCGCGGTCTGCCTGACCGGGGTGCGGGCGGTGCCCGACCAGTCGACGGCGCTGCGCCTGGTGGTGCTGGCCGACCGGCTCTACGACCGGGAGGTCCCGGTGCTCGCCTCCGGGCTGCCGTTCGACCGGCTGTTCAGCGACGAGATGCTGAACGGCGGGTACCGGAAGAAGTACTTCCGGGCGATCTCCCGGCTGACGGCGCTGGCCCGTGACGCGAAGGGTCTGGTGGCGCAGTAGGTTCGTGGGCGTGACACCGGGCCCGGCCGTCCGCGGACGGGCCCGTCACCTCCTGTACAACCGCGCACACCGTTCGAAGGGACTCAGCATGGCTACCACGCGTCAGGCGCACACGGTCTGGGAAGGCAACCTGATCGAGGGCAAGGGCGTCGTCACTTTCGACTCCTCCGGCATCGGTGAGTACGACGTCTCCTGGCCGGCCCGCTCGGAGAAGGCGAACGGGAAGACGAGCCCGGAGGAGCTCATCGCGGCGGCGCACTCCAGCTGCTTCTCGATGGCGCTGTCCAACGGTCTCGCCACCGCCGGCACCCCGGCGGCCCGGCTGAACACCCAGGCCGAGGTCACCTTCCAGCCCGGCACCGGCATCACCGGCATCCACCTCACGGTCCAGGGCGAGGTCCCCGGTCTCGACGAGGCGGCCTTCGTGAAGGCGGCCGAGGACGCCAAGGCGAACTGCCCGGTCAGCCAGGCGCTGACGGGAACGACGATCACCCTGACGGCCTCCCTGGCCTGACCCCGCGTGCCGTGGGGGCCGGCCNCCCCCACGGCCGTTCGGCGCGGCACACCCCCGCTCCTGCCGGGCCCCCGCGGCACCGGGCAGCGGGCAGCGACCTCCTGGCGGCCCGAGGCTTCGGGTCCCTGCGCTTTGGCGGTCCCGGGCTCTGAGGTCCCTGCGGCTCCGGCGGCCCGCGGCTCCGGGGGCCCCAGCGGCTCGGGGCCCCGACGACACCGACGACACGGTCCGGCCGCGGCGGTGCGCATGGTTCCCGCGGAGCTTTGTGCGTGCTACACACGTGCGGGTCACTTCACCTGTCCGCCAACAGGGAGTCGCCTCATGTCATCCGCACCTCGTCACCTCGCGACACGACGCCGGGCCCTGGCCGGCAGCGGAGCGGCCGCCGCCATCGCCTTCACCGGAGCCTTCGGGGAACTCTTCGCGGGCACCGCCGCCGCCCGCGGTCACCGCGGTTACGGCCCCCTCGTCCCCGACCCGGCCGGCCTGCTCGACCTGCCGAAAGGTTTCCGCTACCGGGTGCTGTCCCGGGAGGGCGAGCCGCTGCGCTCCGGCGAGGGGCGGGTGCCCGGCAACCACGACGGGATGGGCGCCCTCCCCGGCCGGCGTGGGCGCGTCCACCTCGTACGCAACCACGAGAACCGGTCCGGGGCCGAGATCGGCGTGCCGACCGTAGACGGTCTGACCTACGACCCCATGGGCAAGGGCGGCTGCACGGTCCTGGAGTTGGACGGCCGAAACCGTGTGCTCGGCGAACGCGTCGGCATCGCCGGCACCGCGGTGAACTGCGCGGGCGGTCCCACCCCATGGAGCACGTGGCTGACCTGCGAGGAGACCGAGGACAGAGCCGGCACGAACGGCTACACCAAGGACCACGGCTTCGTCTTCGAGGTGGACGGGGCCGATCCGCGCCGCACCGGGGCCGTCCCGCTGACCGCCATGGGCCGTTTCCAGCACGAGGCCGTCGCCGTCGACCCGAAGTCCGGGATCGTGTACGAGACGGAGGACGCGTTCGAGCGACCGTTCGGCCTCTTCTACCGCTTCCTCCCCGAGAAGCCTCTCGGGGGCGCGGGCTCACTGCGGGCGGGCGGGGCGCTGGAGGCTATGCGGGTGCCCGGCGTGCCCGACCTGTCGATCGTCCAGGAGCCCGGAGCCCGCTTCGACCGGGTCGAGTGGGTCCCCGTACCGGACCCGCTGGCCACCGGGACGGCGATCCGCTTCCAGGACTTCGGGCCGGGGGGCGTCACCCACGCGCAGAAACTGGAGGGCTGCTACTGGGGCGGTTCTTCGGTCTACTTCGTCTCCAGCTTCGCGCGCCGGGACGAGGGCTCCGCGGCCGACCACTACGGGCAGGTCTGGCGCTACGAGCCGAAGAGGTGCCGGCTCGCCCTGGTCGTGGTCTTCGGCCCGGACACCGACGTCCAGCTGCCCGGCGAGTCTCCCGACAACATCTGCCTGGCCGCCGACGGCGGGCTGATGGTCTGCGAGGACGGCGGCGGCGCGCAGCATGTGCTCGGGGTGACCCGGCGGGGCCAGGTGTACGCCATGGCGCGCGGGCGGCAGAACATCGGGACGCCCGACGAGCCGGCGTGGGGGGAGTTCGCCGGGGTGGTGTTCTCCCCGGACGGCTCGACCATGTACCTGAACTGCTACACGCCGGGGACCACCTTCGCGGTGACCGGGCCGTGGCACTGACGGGGCCGAAAGGGGGCGACCGGCTGACCGCGCCGTAGCGAAGACGGGCGGTGGCGCACGGCACACGGGGAACGGCGGACGCCTGTCGCCCGGACGCCTCCCACGGTCCCCGCCCCCTCCCGCGCTCGTCCGGCGGTCGCCGTCATCGCTCGTCGATCACGGCGACCGCGTCGAGTCCCACCCTGCGCAGCGTCCGCTGGACGGCGCGGCCGGCCCCTCTGACCGTGAGCTCGGCGGGCTCCGGCCGCAGGGTGGCCGCCCGCAGCAGGGCGTAGGCGCAGGCGAGATCGATGTGGGTGACCCCGCGCATGTCCACGGCCCACGCGGCGGCCCCGGCGAGCTGGGGGTCCTCCAGGACCTCTTCCAGCTCCCGGAGGGCTTCGGCTCCCACCACCCCGGTCAGGACCAGCACGGCCGGCCCGCCGTCGGCGGCGGCGACGACCTCCAGGGTCGTTCCGGTCTGCGGGGTGGAGGGGTGTTCGGCAGCCATGGTGATTCCTTCGCGGTCCGGGGGGAAATCCGCTGTTCTTCCATGGTCCCTCGTCACGGGGCCACGGCGCGCGGCAGTGGGTGCCGCGCGCCGCCGACTGCCTCCCGGAGCGCCGCACCGGCCTTTCGGCCGCAATGTCGGATATTTTCCGCAAATGATCAGATCATCATGGAAAACGGCTGTCACAGCTGCCGTGGGGGCGCTGCTCGTCGGCGCCGCGTCGGCCGGATGCGCCGGCCCCGGCGGCGGCTCCCCCGCCGGCCCCGCCGCTGCCGCTTCACCCCCTCCCCCGGTGCAGAGGAAGCCGCCCACCGTGGCTCCGGGCCCGGCGGGCCGCACGCCGGTCTTCGAGCGGCGACCGGCGGGCGGGGGCCCGGCCGACCACTCCGCGGAGAGGGTCGTGGCCCTCACGTTCGACGCCGACATGACGGCCGGCCAGGGCGCCCGCGCGGCCTCGGGCGAGCGCTTCGACAATCCCGGGCTGATCGCCTCGCTGCGGCGGCTGAAGGTGCCCTCGACCATCTTCATGACCGGCCGTTGGGCCGAGGAGTATCCGGCTCAGGCCAAGGCCATCGGCACCGATCCGCTGTTCGAGATCGCGAACCACTCCTACAGCCACTACGCCTTCAGCACGCCGTGTTACGGCCTGCCGGCGGTCCAGGAGGCCGAGATGGCCCGGGACGTGGAACAGGCCTTCGCGGCTTTCCGGAAGGCCGGGGCGCGCAACGTGGTCCCCTACTTCCGGTTCCCGGGCGGCTGCTACGACGAGTCGGCGTTGCGCGCGCTGGCCCCGGCGAACGTGACGGCCGTGCAGTGGGACGTGGTCAGCGGCGACGCCTTCGCCACCGACGCCGACGCGGTGGCCGAGCAGGTGCTGGACGGCGTCCGGCCGGGGTCGCTCGTGGTGATGCACTGCACGCGCAGCGCAGCCCCCGCCACCGAGGCCGCGGTGCGCCGGATCGTCCCGGAGCTGCGCAAGCGCGGCTACCGCTTCGTGAAGGTCTCGGAGCTGATGGAGGGGTAGGGACCGCCGGAGCCACGCCCTGCGGTACGCCGGGGCGCGACGGGGGCTGGGGCCCGGCCGCGGAGGGCTGGGGCCGGCGGCCTGCGGCCTCGGGCGGGCCGGCCCACAAGAGGCCGGGCGGCCCGGTCGGGGAGGGCCGGTGCCGGAGTCGGCCGGGCCGGCCCCCCGCCCCGAGCGATCGGCCGTCGGCCGGACGCGGTGAACTCGTCAGGGCAGGAGGCCGTCGTCTTCGCAGGGCTCGTCCTGGGCCATCAGACCGGCCACCCACAACGGCATCAGCCAGTGCACGACGAGGACCGCGATGAGCGCCGGCGCCACGTAGGCCACAGGGGCGTCGCCCCTGGCCGCGCCGGTGATCAGCAGCCCCGCGACGGCCGCGGCGAGAATCAGGGTCATCGCCCGGTGGGCGCGGGCCTGCACCCGGACGCGCTCGGCGGACTGCCGCTCGTCCAGCGCGTGCTCGCGCAGTTCGAGCAGGCCGCGCGTGGCTCCGTTGATCGCCCCGGTCGCGACCATCCACGGCAGCAGCAGCACCGCCATGGCGGCTACGGCCCAGATCGGCTCCCTCCCCGCGAGGTAGAAGTAGGTCATCAGCCCGCCGATGACCGCGGTCAGCGCCAGATGTGCGGCGACGACCAGGCGCCGACGGGCGGCCGTGGCGTACAGCGGCCGACCTCGGCCATCGTTCATCAGCCGCAGCATGCTGCGGTCGTAGCGCGTCATCCGCGTCGCCGTCATGGCGTCTTCCTCCCGTAGACCTCATCCGTGAGCGGCCGGAACGGTTCGAGCGAGAACAGCGCCTCCACCGGCAGCTCGAAGAACTTCGCGATCCTCAGTGCCAGGTCGAGGCTCGGGTTGTACTGCCCCCGCTCGATGTAGCCGATGGTCTGGTAGTGCGCCCCCACCGCCTCGGCCAGGCGCTGCCGCGACACTTTCCGCTCGGCGCGCACCACGGCCATCCTGTTGTACACCTGCTCGCTCATGTATAAGAAGTACTACATTCACAGCGAGAACGACAACCCTCTGCCCGCGTCGACGGGCCGGAAAGGCCGTTTGCAGGCCGTGGCTTCGGCCCGTGGCCGGGGAAGCGACGACCCGCACGGCGTGGAAACCGCCGCGGTGGCCGTGCGGCGGCGTCATCGGCTCCTGCGCAGGGAACGCACAAGGCCGTCACCGCCGGGGAGGGCGGGCCGCTCCACGGTGGAGCGGCCCTCGCCCGCCGACATGGCACACCGCCCTGGCACGCCGCGGCCCGGCGCCTGGGATGCGGCGGCAGACCTCAGCCGGAGCAGGCCGTGCGGCCCGCCTCCTGCCAGGTGCAGACCGGGCAGAGCGTGCTGCCCTTCGTCGACTCGGGATACTCGGTCGGTGCGCGGCAGAGCACGCACTCGGCGTACGGCGGCCCCTCGCCGACGCCGAGGGACGCGGGCGGGGCGACCGGCCCCGGGGTCTCGCAGTACGCGTCGTCCATGCCCACGAGCCTACTCATCCGCGCCGGCGGCTCTCTCCGGCAGCCCGGGAAGGCGGCCGCGGCGGCGAGCCGCGGCAGGGTGGGCGGCCGGCACGTGCCCGCCCGCGCTCCGGCGGCCGGGGCGGCGACCGCGTACCTCGGCGGGGAACCGGTCACCACGGGCGCCGGGACCGGTCCAGGCGCGGCGGGCGCGACGGACCAGCCCCGACGGCTCACCACCGGCCGGATGCCGAGCGCCCCACGGCCGGTGCGAGCGGGGCGCACCACAGGGCGGTGAGCAGCCCGGGGCGGGCGGCGGACGGCCGGGAGGCGGCGACGGAGCGCGCGTCGGCGAGCGGGCGCCCAGGGGCCCACCGCCCTACCGGCGCCCCACGCCCCTGCGGCGCAGGCTCAGTTGGACGCCTTCTCCGGCCGGGCCTCGCTGGGCCGTACGATGACGAACCCCTCGCCCTGGAGCACCAGTTGGACGGCCTCGCCGGAGCCGCCGCGGACCATCGAGCCGACGCTCTGGGAGCGGTGCAGGCTCGTCGTGAGGTGCTGGCTCCAGCCGACGACCGCGTCCGTGTCCACGTAGACCGGCTGAGCGGCCGTCACGGGGATCACGATGGGGGTGCCCTCGCACATCAGACCGAGCTTGCCGTACCCCGTGAACACGCTGTTGAAGAGGCCGCCGCCGACCATTCCGGCGCCCTTCACCGTCTTGATCTCGTACGAGAGGGTGGCGTCGAAACACAGGACGTTGCGGCCGTTGATGGTGAGCGAGTCGCCCTGGTCCATCTCCACGATGAAGCAGTTGGCCGCTTCGTGAGCGAACCAGGCCTCGCCCTGGCCCCGGACCGCCATGAGCGCCAGGCCCTCCCCGGTGACCGCCCGCTTGAGCAGACCGCCGATGCCCTGGCCCTTGCGCTCGAACTGGAGGTTGCCGCGGAAGGCGATCATCGAGCCCTGCCGGGCGTGCATCTCCCCGTTGACGGCGTACTTGATCGACTTGGAGTTCTGCAGGGTCATGCCGGGGGCGGTGGCCTGCTGGGCCATGTGCTCGCTGGAAAACAGGTCGCTCTTCATACGGGGCATCCTCACCCGGGCGCTGTCGTTCCGCCAAGGAGGTGACGCCCCGGGCCTGGCAGACTGGGGCGGTGACCAGCAACGACGCCCCCGCCCCCGAGAGTCCGCCCGTCAACGGCCCCGCCGGCCGCGACCAGGCGCCGCAGTTCGTGCTGCCGCTGGTGCTCCATCTGGAGAAGACGGACCCGCCCGCCCGCACCGACGCGCTGGAGACCGCCGCCCGCGCGGTGCTCACGATCCTCTCCGACGAGCGGTCCCTGGGCGACGGTGTGTGGGCGCAGGCGATGCGGGACTGGCAGGACGCGCGCATCCGCAAGGTCGTACGCCGGGCGCGCGGCGCGGAGTGGCGCAAGGCCGCGGCGCTGGACGGCATCACCGTGACAGGCGGGAGCGCCGAGGTACGGGTGTACCCGCCGATCCCCCTGGACGGCTGGCCCAAGGAGCTGGCCAAGCTCCAGGTGTCGGGCACCGACCTGGACGATCCCGAGCCGCCCGCGGCCCCCGACCCGCAGGGCCCGGTGCTGTGGCTCAACCCGGAGCTGGAGATGTCGGCGGGCAAGACGATGGCGCAGGCGGGGCACGCCGCTCAGCTCGCCTGGTGGGAGCTGAGCGAGACCGAGCGCACGGCGTGGCAGGAATCCGGATTCCCGCTCTCCGTGGCCACGGCCTCTTCGGACCACTGGCGGGATCTGATCACGAGCGGCCTGCCGGTGGTGCGCGACGCGGGTTTCACCGAGATCGCCCCCGGGCCGACCGTCGCCGCGGAGGGTGGCTCCCGCCTCTGCCCGCTCCAGCGCGCGCGACGACCCTGAGGGGGCGTCGCGTCCGGCCCCGAAGCGCACGGCGGCTGAAACCTCAGATTCTGCTCTGAACGTCTCCCTCTTCGGGTTCGCCACTGCTCGACGGGGCCATGACCCCCGCACGGAGTCGGACAGGGGGGACCATGAAACTGGGCATCGGCATCGGCTGGCGGCCGGAGATCGCGGCCGAGGTGGAGGCGCTGAGCGGGATCGACTGGGTAGAGGCGGTCGCGGAGAACCTCTGCGCCGACCACCTCCCGGACTCCCTCGTACGGTTGCGGCAGCGCGGTGTGCGGGTCGTACCGCACGGCGTGGCGCTCGGGCTGGGCGGAGCCGGCCGCCCGGACCGCTCGCGCCTCGCCGCCCTCGCGGCGCGGGCCGAGCTGCTGGGGGCGCCGCTGGTGACCGAGCACATCGCGTTCGTACGGTCCCGGGGGGCCGCGGCCGGGCCACCGGGGCTGGAGGCCGGGCATCTGCTGCCGGTGCCGCGCACCTGGGACGCGCTGGACGTGCTGTGCGAGAACGTGCGCGTCGCCCAGGATTCGCTGCCGGCGCCGCTGGCCCTGGAGAACATCGCGGCGCTGGTCTCCTGGCCCGACGAGGAGTTGAGCGAGGGGCAGTTCCTGGCGGAGCTGGTCGAGCGGACCGGGGTGCGGCTGCTGATCGACGTGGCCAACCTGCACACCAACCATGTAAACCTCGGCCAGGACCCGGCGAAGGCGCTGGACATGCTGCCGGTGGAGGCCATCGCGTACGTGCATGTGGCCGGCGGCGTCGAGAAGGACGGCGTCTGGCACGACACGCACGCCCACCCGGTGACCGCGCCGGTCCTGGACGTGCTGACGCGGCTCCGCTCCCGGGTCGATCCGCCGGGGGTCCTGCTGGAGCGCGACGACGCCTTCCCGCCCGCGGCGGAGCTGGCGGCGGAACTGGACGCGATCCGGGCCGTCGTGCGGGCGCCGCACCCCCCGGCGGCCGTGCGACGGGCGGTCGACGCTCTGCCGGAAGCCGGCACGCTACCGGTGCCCGTGGCACGTGCGGCGGTCCCGGGGGCCCGTCCGGCGGCCGACCCATATCCGGCCGCGGCCCCGGCCGCCCGGCCCGCGGCGACCGGGCAGGCCCCTGACACGCCTGCCCGAGTCCCCCGGCGCCGCACCGCCCGGCCCGAGGACGCACGGCCCGAGGGTGCGCGCGAGCGCCTCGCCGTCGCGCAGGGCGGGCTGCTGGCGGCGCTCGTCGCGGGGGGGCCGGCGCCCGAGGGCTTCGATCCTTGGCGGCTGCGGGTGCAGAGCCGGGCGCTGGCCGCCAAGCGCGCCGATGTCGTCGCCAGGGTGGCGCCCGAGCTGCCGGACATCCTCGGCGACGGCTACCGTGCCGCGTTCCTCGCCTACGCCGACGGCCGCCCGATGCCCGGCGGCCACCGCCGCGACGCACTGGACTTCGCGGCGCACCTCCTGGCGACGGGCGGCCCCGCGAACCCCGGGGCGCGGCGCCGGCTGGCGCACTGGTGGCGGGACCGGGCCGCCGCCCGGCCGCCGCGCCGTGCCACCCGTCTCGTCCGGGCGGCCCGCGCCCTCCTCGTGAGGACGTGAGCCGACCGCGAGACGCCCTGGCCGCTCGGGCCGCCCTCACCCGCGTCCCACCCGTCGAACAGGGTTCCTGACCACCCGTCGGGGGCTTCTTCCGGAGACATGGGCGCCCGGTGCTGGACATCTCGGCGCGTCCGCCCGACCCTGCCTCTTCGCTCCCCCGCAGAGAGGCCCGCGCGTGAGAACAGCTGCGCTGTACACATCGATCGGCTCCCTGGTCCTGTCCGCCCTGGCCGTCGCTCCGGCCTCCGGCGAGGCCCGCCCGGTGGCGGCCGGGCGGACCGGGACGCCCGTCACCGCGGCCGAGACCCGGGGCGCCGAGATCGCCGCCGCCCGCGCCGCGGCCGCCGGAATCGACTTCACCGCCTGCCCGGAAGAGGAGATGCTGCCGGACTCCCTGAAGTGCGGCGCCGTGCGGGTCCCCCTCGACTACGCGGAGCCGGACGGGAGGCAGATCGAACTGACCGTCAGCCGCACACCCGCCACCGGCCCGGACTCCGAACGGCAGGGCGCGTTCGTCTACAACCCCGGCGGTCCGGGCGCTTCGAGCATCACCTTCCCGATGGTCGGCGGGCTGCCGGCCTGGAAGGAGATCGCCGGGGCGTACGACCTGGTCGGCTACGCCCCGCGGGGGGTCAGCGGCTCCTCGGCCCCGCTGAGCTGCCAGGACCCCTCCGTGTACACGAACGGCCCCACGGACGCGCCGACCCACCCGACCCAGGAGGACAAGGAGCGGCGCATCGCCCGCGCCAAGGCCTACGCGCAGGGGTGCGCCGAACACGCGGGCGAGACCCTGCGGCACTACACCTCGCTCAACAACGCCCGCGATCTGGACGTCCTGCGCGCCGCGCTCGGCGAACCGGGGCTGACCTTCATGGGGGCGTCCTACGGGACGTACTTCGGGGCGCTGTACGCGACGCTGTTCCCCTCGCACGTGAGGCGCATGGTCTTCGACTCAGTGGTCGACCCGGACCCGGAGCAGATCTGGTACCGCTCCAACATGCGCCAGTCGCTGGCCTTCGAGTCGCGGTGGGGGGACTTCCGCCGCTGGGTGGCCGAGCACGATTCCGTGTACCGCCTGGGGTCCACGCCCCAGGCGGTACAGCGGCACTACGACACGGTGCGCGCCGAGCTGGCGGCCGAGCCCGCGGGCGGCACGGTGGGGCCCGGGCAGCTGCACTCGGCGTTCCTGAGCGCGGGGTACTACGACGACTACTGGGCGATGCGGGCGACGGCGCTGTCGGAGTACGTCCGGGGCAATCCGGAGCCGCTGATCGCCCAGGCCTCGCCTCGCGCGGTGGCGGCGGCGGGCAACGAGAACGCACAGGCGGTGTACACGGCCGTGGAGTGCAACGACGCGCCGTGGCCGCAGGACTGGGAGGTGTGGGACCGCGACCATACGGAGCTGGCGCGCGTCGCCCCGTTCGAGACCTGGGACAACGCCTTCACCAACCTGCCGTGCGCCTTCTGGCCCGCGCCCCGGCAGCGGCCGCTGGACGTCGGGACGCGGTGGGGTGAGCTGCCGCCGGTGCTGATCCTGGCGGCGGAGCGGGACGCGGCGACCCCGTACGAGGGGGCGCTGGAGCTCCGGCGGAGGCTGCCCGGCTCGTCGCTGGTGACCGAGCGGGGCGCCGGGAGCCACGGCGTCGGCGGGGCGGGCAACGCCTGTGTCGACGAGCATCTGCGGCGGTATCTGCTGACCGGCGAGACGCCGGGGCGGGGCGCGGACTGTGCCGCGCGTCCGGGGCCGAATCCGGTCTCCCTGGACTGAACGGGTGAGGGGCCGCCGCACCGTGGCGGTGCGGCGGCCCCTCGAAGCCGAACCCGGTGTCGCTGGAACGGCGGGCGGCACGGTCGGTGCCTGGTGCCCGTCTTCTGATCTTCCGGGTTGGGGTGGGTGCGGGACGCGCTGGTTATGCGAGCCCGGCCACCAGGTCTGTGACGCTCTTCCTGCGGCCCGTGTAGAACGGGACCTCCTCGCGCACGTGGAGGCGTGCCTCGGAGGCGCGCAGGTGACGCATCAGGTCGACGATGCGGTACAGCTCGTCCGCCTCGAACGCGAGAATCCACTCGTAGTCGCCCAGCGAGAACGAGGCGACGGTGTTGGCCCGGACGTCGGGGTAGCCCCGGGCCATCTTGCCGTGGTCGGAGAGCATGCGGCGGCGGTCCTCGTCGGGCAGCAGGTACCAGTCGTAGGACCGCACGAAGGGGTAGACGCTGATGTAGTCGCGCGGCGTCTCGTCGGCGAGGAACGCCGGGATGTGCGACTTGTTGAACTCGGCCGGACGGTGCAGCGCCATGTTCGACCACACCGGGTCGAGCGCGCGGCCGAGCCGGGTGCGCCTGAAGAGGTTGTACGCCTCCTGGAGCTCGTCCGAGGTCTCGGCGTGCCACCAGATCATGAGGTCGGCGTCGGCCCGCAGACCGGACAGGTCGTACGTGCCGCGGACGGTGACGTCCTTGGCCGCGAGCTGGTCGAACAGCTCCTGGACCTCGTCGGCGTACTCCGCGCGGTCCAGCGGCAGCACGTCGCGCAGCTTGAAGACCGACCACAGGGTGTAGCGGATGACCTCGTTGAGGTCCTTGGCCTTCTTGCCGGCGTTCGGACTCTTGCTTGATGTCGCAGTCTCAGGAGCACTCATACGGCTATTGTCCCGCCTCGCTCCCCGTGCCCCGAACCAGGGTCGGCGTGGCGATGATCTCCCCCGGCGCCGGTCCCGTGCCGTCCTCCGAGATCGCGGCTGATCTCGTCCGCCGCACGCTGGGCGCCGCCGATGCAGGCGGGGATGCCGACTCCGTCGTAGACCGCGCCGCAGACCCGCAGGGCCTTAAGCCGGGCGACCTCGTCGCGGATGCGGGCGACCCGGCCGAGGTGGCCGACCGGATACTGCGGCAGGCCGCCTGTCCAGCGGGTGACCTCGGTGTCCACGGGCCGTGCGGTGAGCCCGGTGGCGGCGGCGAGGTCGCGCAGGGACACCGCGACGAGCTCGCCGTCCTCGCGTTGCAGGTGGTCCTCCTCGCCGTACCGGCCGACGGAGGTACGGAGCACGAAGAGGCCGGGGGCCGCGTCGGCGACCCACGACCACTTGTTGCTGGAGAAGGTGGAGGCCTTGATGGTGCGGCCGTCGACCGGCGGCACCAGGAAGCCCGAGCGGCCGCGCAGGGCCTCGTTCGCCTCGATGTCGGAGCGCCGGAAGGCCAGGGTGACCAGGGCCATCGAGGCGTACTCGACGGCGGACAGCTCGGCGGAGGCGGCCGGGCACTCGGCGGCGAGCAGGGTGGCGGCGGACCAGGCGGGAGTGGCCAGGACGATGCCGTCGGCGGCGATCGTCCCGGTCTCCGTGCGGACGGCCCAGCCCCCGTCCGTACGGGTCAGGCCGAGGACGGGCGTCTCGGTGCGGATCTCTCCGCCGCCGGCCCGCACGGCGTCCCCGACGGCGCCCGGGAGGGTGCCGAGGCCGCCCCGGATGCCCTGGAAGACCGGTCCCGTCCGCTGCCGCGCGGCGGCCCTCTCCTGGACCCGGCGCACGCTCTCCAGCAGCGGGCCGCCCTCCTTCACCGCCTCGAAGAGCTGGGGTACGGCGGCGCGCATCGAGATCCGGTACGCGTCCCCCGCGTAGACCCCGCCGAGGAGCGGCTCCACCAGCCGGTCCACGACCTCGTGACCGAGCCGGTCGGCGACGTACGCGCCGACCGCGACGTCGTCGCCGACGGCGGCCGGGGCGAGGTCGCGCTCCCGCGCGATCCGGGCCAGGCCCTCCGGGGACAGGACGCCGCCGAGGGCCGCCGGGTCGCCGGGGACGCCCATGACGTGCCCCTGGGGCATCGGCCGCAGCGCGTCGCGGGTCCACAGCGAGGCGGTGGCGGTGGCGGGCGGCTGGAGCCGGTCGGCCAGTCCGACCTCGCCCGCCAGGCCGACCGCCTCCGGTCGCCGGGCGAGCATCGACTCGGCCCCCAGGTCGACCTGGACGCCCGCGATCTCGCCGGTCATGAGCTTGCCGCCGAGGCGGTCCGCCCCCTCCAGGAGGGTGACCCGCAGCCCGGTGGCGACCAGCCGGTGGGCGGCGGCCAGACCGGCGATGCCGCCGCCGATGACGACGACGTGGCCCGTGGGCGTGTCCGCACGCTGATGAGAACGCTGCATGGGTCCACTCTCTCAAACCCGTTCCGCAACGTGATCGCGACCGCTGAAGAACCACCGGTCGGCAGCCGGACGAGCGGCGGCCACGTCGAACCGGCACGGTCAACCACCTTTGTAGGGCGGCCAGTCGGTACCGAGGTGAAGAGCGTGCCGGAGGCCGTCGCCGCCGCGCTGGGGCCGGCGGCCCGGCGGGCGCTGCGCGGGCCGCGGGGAGGCCCGGCGGCCCGCGCAGGCGTCCGGGGCCGGGCCGGAGGCCCCGCCGGCCCTCTGAGCGCCGTAGCGTGGGCTCCCGGACACGGCGAAAGGGGCCCGGCAGGGCAGCGGAGCGACTGGTGGTCATCGGCGGGGACGCGGCGGGCATGTCCGCCGCGTCCCAGGCCCGCAGGCTGAAGGGGCCCGACGCGCTGGAGATCGTCGCCTTCGAGCGTGGGCACTTCGCCTCGTACTCCGCCTGCGGCATCCCGTACTGGGTGAGCGGCGACGTCGAGCGGCGTGACGACCTGATCGCCCGCACCCCGCAGGAGCACCGGGCGCGGAACATCGATCTGCGGATGCGGACCGAGGTGACGCGGATCGATGTGGCGGGGCGGCGGGTGCGGGCGCTGGACCGGGAGAGCGGCGAGACGTACTGGACGGGCTACGACAAGCTGGTGATCGCCACCGGGGCCCGTCCGGTGCGCCCGGCGCTGCCCGGTATGGACGCGGCCGGGGTGCACGGGGTGCAGACGCTGGACGACGGGCAGGCGCTGTTGGACTCGATGGGCGCCCCGGAGAACGCGCCGGGGCGGCACGCGGTCGTGGTGGGCGCGGGGTACATCGGCGTCGAGATGGCCGAGGCGATGCTGAAGCGCGGTTTCGAGGTGACCGTGCTCAACCGGGGCGAGCAGCCGATGTCGACCCTCGACCCGGACATGGGGCGGCTCGTGCACGAGGCGATGGACGGGCTGGGCATCGTCACGGTCGACGGGGCGGCGGTCACCGGGATCGTCGCGGGGCCCGACGGACGGGTGCGCGAGGTGACGACGGAGGCGCGGGCCTACCCGGCGGACGTGGTGGTCCTGGGCATCGGCGTCGAGCCGGAGACCGCGCTCGCCCGGGAGGCGGGGCTGCCGGTGGGGGCGCACGGCGGGCTGCTCACCGATCCGGCGATGCGGGTGCGGGGCCATGAGGACATCTGGGCGGGCGGCGACTGCGTGGAGGTCCTGGACCTGGTGGCGGGCCGCTCCCGGCACATCGCGCTCGGCACCCACGCCAACAAGCACGGCCAGGTGATCGGTTCCAACGTCGCAGGCGGCTACGGAACGTTCCCGGGCGTGGTCGGCACGGCGGTGAGCAAGGTCTGCGACCTGGAGATCGGCCGGACCGGGCTGCGGGAGAAGGACGCCCGCGCGGTCGGGCTGCGCTACGTCACGGCGACCGTCGAGTCGACCGGGCGGGCGGGCTACTACCCGGGGGCGGAGCCGATGACGGTGAAGATGATCGCGGAGTACCGCACGGGCCGACTGCTCGGGGTGCAGATCGTGGGCCGTGAGGGGGCGGCCAAGCGCGTGGACGTGGCGGCGGTGGCGCTGACGGCCGGCATGACGGTGGAGCAGATGACGGCGCTCGATCTGGGGTACGCCCCGCCGTTCTCGCCGGTGTGGGACCCGGTGCTGGTGGCGGCCCGCAGGACGGTGGCGGCGGTGCGGGGCGCCGGGGCGGCCTGAGGGGCCCGGGGCGCGGGGGCGGGGACCGCCCGGGCGCCCCGGGCCCGGCTCAGCGCGCGGTCCGCGTGTGCACGTACTCCACGAGCCGGCTGAGGGCGTCAGGGTCCATCGACGGCATGACGCCGTGGCCGAGGTTGAAGATGTGGCCCTCCAGGCCCGCGGCGGCGTCCAGCACCTCGCGGGTCTTCTCCTCGACCGCGGGGGTCGGCGCGAACAGCACCGCCGGATCGAGGTTGCCCTGGAGCGCCTTTCCGGGGCCGACGCGGCGCGCGGCCTCGTCCAGCGGGACCCGCCAGTCGACGCCGACGACGTCCGCCCCGGCCTCGCCCATGAGCCCGAGCAGTTCGCCGGTGCCGACGCCGAAGTGGATGCGGGGGACGCCGTAGGGGGCGATGGCGTCGAAGACCTTCGCGGAGGCGGGCAGCACCGCGCGGCGGTAGTCGGCGGGGGCGAGCGCGCCGACCCAGGAGTCGAAGAGCTGCACGGCGGAGGCGCCGGCCTCGATCTGCACCTTGAGGAAGGCGCCGGTGATCTCGGCGAGCCGGTCGACCAGGTCGGCCCAGAGCTGCGGGTCGCCGTACATCATGGCCTTGGTGCGCTCGTGGTTGCGCGAGGGACCGCCCTCGACCAGGTAGCTGGCGAGGGTGAAGGGGGCCCCGGCGAAGCCGATGAGCGGGGTGGCGCCCAGCTCTGCGGTGAGCATGCCGATGGCCTCGGTGACGTACGGGGCGTCCTCGGGGGTGAGGTCGCGCAGCCGGGCCAGGTCGGCTCGGGTGCGGATCGGCTCGGCGATGACGGGGCCGACGCCGGGCTTGATGTCGAGGTCGATGCCGATGGCCTTGAGGGGCACGACGATGTCGCTGAAGTAGATCGCGGCGTCGACCTTGTGGCGGCGCACGGGCTGCATCGTGATCTCGGCGACGAGCTCCGGCATCATGCACGACTCGAGCATCGCGATGCCCTCGCGGACCTTCAGGTACTCGGGCAGCGAGCGCCCCGCCTGGCGCATGAACCAGACCGGCGTGTGGGACACGGGCTCGCGACGGCAGGCCCGGAGGAACACCGAGTCGCGGGTGGCGGCGTCGCCGGCGGGGGTGTCCGTCCGCCGGCCCGGGGAGAGGGTCTCCCGCGATCGGGCGGGGCTGGGCTCTGAGGGAAGGTCGTTGGCACTCACGCACAGAATCTTCGCACGCGCGCCGAAGGAGCCCGGCCCCGCAGGGTGTCTCTCCCTGCGCGAGGCCCGGCTTCCGCCTACTCTTCCCGGCATGGCTCCGGCTCAGGGACAATTTTCCGATCATTCTGATGGTGCTGACGGCAAGGGCGGCGCGGAGGGCCCCTCCGTCCCGCCCGCCTTCCTCACGGCGATCGACGCGCTGCGCTCCGCCCGGCTGCGCCCGGAGCTGGAGGTGGAGCCGACCAGGCCGCCCCAGCGCCTCGCGCCGCACGCGTACGCCCTGGAGGCGGCGGTGGTGGACGGCGAGGACGATCTCGCCGACGGCCGGCTCGTCCTGCTCCACGATCCGGCGGGGCACGAGGCCTGGCAGGGCGCCTTCCGGCTGGTGACGCTGGTCCGGGCGGAGCTGGAGCCGGAGATGGCCGCGGACCCGTTGCTGCCGGAGGTGTGCTGGTCCTGGCTCACCGGGGCGCTGGAGGCGCGGGGCCTGCTTTACGGGGAAGCCGGCGGGACGGTGACGCGCGCCGGATCGCACTACTTCGGCGCACTGGCCGAGCGCCGGCCCGCGACCCAGATCGAGATCCGGGCGTCCTGGACGCCCCGGGAGGGGCGGGGCGGGGTGCCGGACACGGCGTCGCACCTGATGGCCTGGGGCGATCTGCTGTGCCAGATCGCGGGCCTGCCGCCGTCGGACCCGGCGGACGCGGCGGTGGTGACGCTGCCGCAGCGGCGCGGGCCGCAGGTTCCCTGACCCTCCGTCACCTGCGTCGCACAGACACCGGCTCGCTTTTCGTACAATCGATCGCGCGTCCTATTTGCCCGAATTGTTACGCATCAATTCGCGATCTTCCCCTAAAGGAGGACGGGTCGGCTGCCGAAGAGGTCAATGACCCTTCAAGCACGGTTCGCCCCCCGCAACATCCCCCGAGCCGGCCCGTCCCGCCACTCCCCCAGGAGGCCTGGTGTCCGTTCTCCTCGAGCAGCCCGCAAGCCTGGTCGCCTACCGCCCGAACAAGCCGACGGCCATGGTCGTCGTGGCCGACCCGCGCGTCCGTTCCACCGTCACCCGCCATCTGTGGGCCCTCGGAGTACGTGACGTCATCGAGGCGTCGTCCATCGCGGAGGCCCGTCCCCGCGTCGGCAGTCCGCGCGACATCTGCGTTGCCGACGTCCACCTGCCCGACGGTTCCGGGCTGACCCTGCTGTCCGAGACCCGAGCCGCAGGCTGGCCCAACGGTCTCGCCCTCTCCGCCGCCGACGACATCGGCGCCGTTCGCAACGCCCTCGCGGGCGGCGTGAAGGGCTACGTCGTCACCGGCACCCGCAACAACATCGGCCACCCCGCCCGCCCCGGCGTCGCACCGATCGGCGCCAACGCAGCCCGTATGCACCGCAGGCCTCCCGGCTCCCCGAGCCACCCGGGCGGCTACCGCGAACTGTCCGGCCGTGAGGTGGAGGTGCTCCGCCTGGTCGCCGAAGGCCAGTCCAACAAGGCCATCGGCGTCTCGATGGGCCTCTCCGCCCTGACCGTCAAGTCCCACCTCGCCCGGATCGCCCGCAAGCTCGGCACCGGCGACCGCGCGGGAATGGTCGCCGTCGCCCTGCGGACGGGCATCATCCACTGACCGCACCCCACCGGGACGTGCACCGATGCGTCCCCGGCTGGAATACGCGCATGGCCGCCCGTCGACGGAACGTTCCGTCGACGGGCTCCGTGCAGACACCGATACCCTTGACCCGTGACCGACGCCCAAGAGACCGCAGCAGACACTTCACTGCGAACCACCGGGGGCGCTCCCCCGGCCGACGTCGCCCCGGCGCCGATCCCCTTGCTCGAACCACGCGAGGGCATTCCCCCGGTGGTGACGTCCGACGACGCGCTCGCGGAGGTGATCGCGGCCTTCGCCGCGGGCACCGGCCCGGTGGCCGTGGACGCCGAGCGCGCCTCCGGCTACCGCTACGGCCAGCGCGCCTACCTCGTCCAGCTGCGCCGTGAGGGCGCGGGCAGCGCCCTCGTCGACCCGGTCGGCTGCCCCGACCTCTCCGGGCTCGGCTCCGCCCTGTCGGGCGCCGAGTGGATTCTGCACGCCGCCACCCAGGACCTGCCGTGCCTGCGCGACATAGGCATGACCCCCACCTCTCTCTTCGACACCGAGCTGGCGGGACGGCTCGCGGGCTTCCCGCGCGTCGGCCTCGGCGCGATGGTGGAGAACGTCCTCGGTTACGCCCTGGAGAAGGGGCACTCCGCGGTGGACTGGTCCACCCGGCCGCTCCCCGAGCCCTGGCTGCGCTACGCCGCGCTGGACGTGGAGCTCCTGATCGACCTGCGCGACGCGCTGGAGGAGGAGCTGGAGCGGCAGGGCAAGCTGGAGTGGGCGCGGGAGGAGTTCGACGCCATCGCCGCCGCGCCGCCCGCCCCGCCCCGCAAGGACCCCTGGCGCCGCACGTCGGGCATGCACAAGGTGCGCCGACGCCGTCAGATGGCGGTCGTCCGCGAGCTGTGGAACACCCGGGACCAGGTCGCCCAGCGCCGCGACGTCTCTCCGGGCAAGGTGCTCGGGGACGCCGCGATCGTCGAGGCCGCCCTCGCCCTGCCGCTCAACGTGCAGGCGCTGACCGCGCTGCCGGGATTCGGCCACCGCATGGGACGCCGCCAGCTGGAGCAGTGGCAAGCCGCTGTGGAGCGGGCCAGGGCGCTGCCGGAGTCGGAGCTTCCGCAGCCCGGCCAGCAGCCGGCCGGCCCGCCCCCGCCGCGTTCCTGGGCCGACAAGGACCCGGCCGCCGCCGCCCGGCTCTCGGCCGCCCGCGCCGCCGTGTCCGAGCTGGCCGAGCGCCTCAACATGCCGCAGGAGAACCTGATCACTCCGGACACCGTGCGCCGGATCTGCTGGGAGCCGCCGCAGAGCCCGACGCCGGGCGCCGTCGAGGAGGCCCTCGCCGGGTACGGGGCCCGGAACTGGCAGATCCAGCAGGTGGCGCCCCTGCTGACCGAGGCCCTGAACACCGGCGCCTGATCCCGCCCGCTCAAACCCCCCGGCCACCGGCCGGGGGGTTTCGCGTCCTCCCGGCCGGAATCCGACCGGGGCCCGGCACGGGAGCACGGCCAAGGCCCCCCGGTAAGGCGCCGCAGCGGAGGCGGCCGGTGACGCACAGCACGCGTCCGCCAGGGCGGGCAGGGCGCGGAGGGGCGAAATCACGCCAGGTTGCACCGCCCCGCAGGGCGCGTGAGGTGCTGCCGCGAAGGTGGCGGCGAGGGGTGGGAGAGCCCGTAGGGCGGCGGCGCGACAGCCCGCCATCGGCCGCCGACGGGGTGTGACCTTCGACGCTCCGGCCGCAGGGGGTGGGCAGTCTGGTTACCCGCAAGTAGCATGATGGGAGGCGGCGCGTCCCCGTGACGTGCCCCGCAGCAGTGCCATCCCGCACCCTGGAGGAGAGCCACCGTGCCTCGTACCATCCGGGACGTCGTCTTCGTCGACGGCGTCCGCACCCCGTTCGGCAAAGCGGGCCCCAAGGGCATCTACCACGAGACCCGCGCCGACGATCTCGTCGTGAAGGCCATCCGGGAGCTGCTGCGCCGCAACCCGGACCTGGACCCCGCGACGATCGACGAGGTCGCCATCGCCGCGACCACCCAGATCGGCGACCAGGGGCTCACGCTCGGCCGCACCGCCGGAATCCTGGCCGGTCTGCCGCAGTCCGTCCCCGGTTACTCGATCGACCGCATGTGCGCGGGCGCGCTGACCGCCGTCACCTCGACGGCCGGCTCCATCGCCTTCGGCGCGTACGACGTCGTCGTGGCCGGGGGCGTCGAGCACATGGGCCGGCACCCGATGGGCGAGGGCGTCGACCCGAACCCGCGCTTCGTGTCGGAGAAGCTGGTCGACGAGTCCGCCCTCTTCATGGGCATGACCGCGGAGAACCTGCACGACCGCTACCCCACGATCACCAAGCAGCGCACCGACGCCTACGCGGTGCGCTCGCAGGAGAAGGCCGCCAAGGCCTACGCCGAGGGCAAGATCCAGCAGGACCTGGTACCGGTCTCGGTGCGCCGCACCGACGCAGAGGCGGGCGAGACGGGCTGGGGCCTGGTCACCGCCGACGAGCCGATGCGCCCGGGCACCTCGATGGAGTCCCTGGCGGGCCTGAAGACCCCCTTCCGCCCGCACGGCCGTGTGACGGCCGGTAACGCCGCGGGGCTCAACGACGGCGCCACGGCCTCCCTGCTCGCCGCAGAGGACGTCGCCCGCGAGCTGGGCCTCCCGGTCAAGATGCGCCTCGTCTCCTACGCCTTCGCGGGCGTGGAGCCGGAGGTCATGGGTTACGGCCCGATCCCGGCGACCGAGAAGGCGCTGGCCAAGGCCGGTCTCTCGATCTCCGACATCGGTCTCTTCGAGATCAACGAGGCCTTCGCCGTGCAGGTGCTCGCCTTCCTGGAGCACTACGGCATCGCCGACGACGACGCCCGCGTCAACCAGTACGGCGGCGCGATCGCCTACGGTCACCCGCTCGCCTCCTCCGGTGTCCGGCTCATGACGCAGCTGGCCCGGCAGTTCGAGGAGCAGCCCGAGGTCCGCTACGGCCTGACGACGATGTGCGTCGGCTTCGGCATGGGCGCCACGGTCATCTGGGAGAACCCGAATTTCGACGGAGGCAGCAAGTGAGCTCCACCACTGAGCTTCTGAAGGGTGCGGCCGAGCTGTTCCCCGGCGAGGTCGTCACGCAGGCGCACGTACGCCACCTGGACCTGCCGTCCGGCGCCGGCAGGTTCGCGCTCATCACGCTGGACAACGGCCTGGACCACACCAAGCCGACCACCTTCGGACCGCAGTCGCTGGCGAACCTGAACGCGGCGATCGACCAGGTCGAGAAGGAGGCGTCCGACGGCGCCATCACCGGCGTCGGCATCACCGGCAAGCCGTTCATCTTCGCCGTCGGCGCCGACCTCAAGGGCGTCGAGCTGCTCGGCCGTCACGAGGACGCCCTGGCGATCGGCAAGGGCGGCCACGACGTCTTCCGCCGTCTGTCGGGCCTCGCGGTCCCGACGTTCGCGTACTACAACGGCGCGGCGATGGGCGGCGGTGTCGAGGTCGGTCTGCACTGCACCTACCGCACCGTCTCCACGGCGATCCCGGCGTTCTCCCTGCCCGAGGTCTTCCTCGGCCTGGTCCCCGGCTGGGGCGGCTGTGCGCTCCTCCCGAACCTGATCGGCGCCGACCGCGCGGTCTCGGTGATCATCGAGAACTCCCTGAACCAGAACCGTCAGCTCAAGGGCCGGCAGGTCTACGAGCTCGGGATCGCCGACGCGATCTTCGAGGGCGCGGACTTCCTGGAGCAGTCGCTGACCTGGACCGCGGCCGTCCTCAAGGGGGAGCTCGCCGTCGAGCGTCCCACGGTCGACCGCGGTGACGCCTGGGACCAGGCCGTCGCCCGCGGCCGGGCCGTCGCCGACTCCAAGGTGCACGGGGCGGCCCCGGCCGCGTACCGGGCGCTAAACATCATCGCCGCGGCCAAGGACGGCGACCTGAGCGCCGGCTTCGACGCCGAGGACCAGGCGCTGGCCGACCTGATCATGGGCGACGAGCTGCGCAGCGGCATCTACGCCTTCAACCTGGTCCAGAAGCGTGCCAAGCGCCCGGCCGGCGCGCCGGACAAGAGCCTGGCCCGCCCGGTCACCAAGGTCGGCGTCGTGGGCGCGGGCCTGATGGCCAGCCAGCTGGCGCTGCTGTTCCTGCGCCGCCTGGAGGTGCCGGTCGTCCTCACGGACATCGACCAGGAGCGCGTCGACAAGGGCGTGGGCTACGTCCACGCCGAGATCGAGAAGCTGCTCGGCAAGGGTCGCGTCAACCAGGACAAGGCCAACCGCCTCAAGGGCCTGGTCTCCGGCGTCCTGGACAAGGCCGAGGGCTTCGCGGACGCGGACTTCATCATCGAGGCCGTCTTCGAGGAGATCGGCGTCAAGCAGCAGGTGTTCGCCGAGGTCGAGGCGGTCGCCCCGGCGCACGCGATCCTCGCCACCAACACCTCCTCGCTGTCGGTGACCGAGATGGCCTCGAAGCTGAAGCACCCCGAGCGGGTCGTCGGCTTCCACTTCTTCAACCCGGTCGCGATCCTGCCGCTGCTGGAGATCGTCCGCGGCGAGCAGACCGACGACGCCTCGCTGGCGACGGCGTTCGGCGTGGCGCGCAAGCTGAAGAAGACGGCGGTCCTGGTGAAGGACGCCCCGGCGTTCGTCGTCAACCGCATCCTCACCCGCTTCATGGGCGAGATCCAGAACGTCATCGACGAGGGCACACCGGTCGAGGTGGCGGAGCGGGCCGTCGAGCCGCTCGGCCTGCCGATGTCCCCGCTGGTGCTCCTGGAGCTGGTCGGCCCGGCCATCGGCCTGCACGTGTCCGAGACCCTGAACCGCGCCTTCCCGGAGCGCTTCACCGTCTCCCAGAACCTCGCGGCGGTCGTGAAGGCCGGCAAGCGCGGCTTCTACGTCCACGACTCCGGTGCCCCGGTCCTCGACCCCGAGGTCGCGGCCCTCCTCCAGCAGGGCGACACCGTCCTCACAGAGGAGCAGACGCGTGAGCGCGTGCTCGACGCGGTGGCGCAGGAGATCGGCCTGATGCTGGACGAGGGCGTCGTCGCCGAGGCCCAGGACATCGACCTGTGCCTGATCACCGGTGCGGGCTGGCCCTTCCACCTGGGCGGCATCACCCCGTACCTGGACCGCTCGGGCGTCTCTCAGCGGGTCAACGGCAAGCCGTTCCTCGCGCAGGGCGTGGCGAGCGTCCCGGCGTAACGGGCGGCAGGAGGACGGCCCGGCGCGCCATGAGTGCGCCGGGCCGTTTCCGTGTGCCCGCCTCCCTGACCGGGGTCAGAGGGGCACGACGACCAGGGCGTCGGCGACCGGGCGCTCCCGCGCCGTCGCACCGTCGCCGGTCCGGGGGCGGTTGCGGAGTCCACCGTTCACGATCATGGTGGTGGAGCCCCCGCCGTCGAGGTTCATGGCGTCGTGCGCGCCGAGCGACCGCATCAGTTCCGCGGCCTCGCCGAAGGTCGCCCCGACGCTGCCGCCGGGGTCACGTCCGTCGACGGTGACGAGCAGCAGGGCGCCGTCCGCCGTGACGCCGGCCAGGGTCCGGGGATGGCGCTGCCCCAGGGCCGTGGTCGCCACTCCGTTGGCCTCGATGTTGATGTCCGTCGCGCCGGCGCGCAGCAGCCGGGGGCCCGCCCCGACCATTCCCGCGCCCTCCTCCGGGATGCGGCGACCCTTCTCGTCGTACACCCGCGAGGTGATCTCCAGGACGGTGGAGGCCCGGGCGTGCCGGCGCAGCCACGCCGCGCCGTTCCCGATGCCCCGCAGGACTCGGCCGTCGGCGGGCACGGGGCCGGTGGCCGAGCGCAGACGCAGGATGCGGCCGTCGGAGGCCAGGACGGCTTCCACCGCGTCGGCGCCGCCCGCGGGGGTGACGGGGCCCCAGTGGGGGGTGAACAGGACCAGCTCGTCGCCGTCCGTGCAGAGTTGGTTGTGGACGGGGCCGGTCGTGGGCTGTCCCGTCCGCTCCAGGATGTCTCCTCCGACGCCCCCGCATCCGACGATCCGCCCCGGCGCCCGGTTGATGCCGTCGACCGGACGAGCCGCGCCGTCCGCGGCCGTCACCCGGATCACGGACCGGGCTTCGACGATGCGCGGTCCCTCGCCCCCCGTCCCGAGCAGCAGGGCGGTGCGCCCGTTCGCCGCCTCGCTGAGCAGCGTGCCGTTCTCCACCAGGAGCCCGAGCGGGTCCCCGTCGTGGCCGCTGAAGGCGGCGCCCGTGCGGATGTCGAAGAAGGACCCGTTGACGGCCGCGACGGCCCCGGCGCCGCGGGCGAGGGACCGTACGGTCTCCGCGGAGTCGAGCCGGGAGCCGTGCACCGGGAGCACCCGGACGGGCGCGGAGCGGGCGATGGCCAGGACCTGGTGGCGCACCGGGCCCGCGGACATCCGGACCGTGTGCTCCAGGTAGGTCACGCCGGACGGCAGAGGGGCGGACGGCGATCGGGCCGGCCTGGGTGGCGAGGCTCCCTCGGACGGTCCGCGGGCGTCGTCGGGCGGCGGGCCGTCGGCGGAGCCGCACCCGCTCAAGGCCCACGCCCCGGCCCAAGCGGCCAGGAACCGCCGGCGCCTCATCCGGCGTGGGCTCCGGGGAGGAGTCCGGGGGCGCGGCCCACGTCCTCACCGGCGTACACCGTCACCTCGGACCAGGTGCGGGCTCCCGCGGCGTTCTCGTAGCAGACGGAGAAGCGGTCGTAGCCGGTGGCTCCCGGCACTCCGATGTACGTGATGGTTCCGTCCGCCAGCGCGGTGACCGCGCCGTACCGGGGGAGGCTCACACCGGCCACCCGCAGCCCCGCCTCGGCCGCCGCGCGGTCGACGCCGACGACGGCCCGGCCACCGGGCGGTATCGCGAGGCTGCGGCCCGGGAGCCAGGAGCGCCGCACCCGGAATCCGGCGTCGGTGATGTGCGCGGACGACACCAGCTTCTCCCCGGCGTAGGACATGACCCCGACGCACACCTTGGGCAGCAGGACAGCGCCCTCCGGGGCGTCGTCGGCGACCGTGAGGACGGCCGTCACGGCGCGCGGCTCGTTCCCCCTGGCGTAGGTCGCGTACCGCCCGTTGGGGAGGTGGCCGAGGCCCTGGAGGTTGGTCATCGTGGCGTGCTCGGCCACGACGTCGTCGAAGATGTAACCGTAGGACCGGTAGGGCCCGCCCGACGGGGTCACCTGAAGGTGCAGTCGGATCTCCTGGCCGGGGACGACCGCGAGCGCGGGGTCCGTGTCGGCGTACAGCTCCAGTACGGCCGACACCGCCGTGCGTTCGGGATGGGCGACCTGAATACGTGCCAGCGGATGCCAGTCGTTCATGTGACGACCTCCAGGGTCCGGGTGCGAGTGAGCTCGTCGAAGACGTGGTCCTCCAGCCATTCGACGCTGTCCTCGGGGACGTCGGGGCTGTCCAGGCGGGCGAAGCGGTCGGGTTCGAGGATCGCTCGGTCGCGGAGCTCGCCGGCGACGAAGCGGGCGCACTCGATCGCTCCGGCCGCCCGCAAGTGGGTGTTGTCGGCCACGCCGTCGGGGAAGTTGCGGTGCTCCCCCGGTTCCAGGTGGAGGAAGATCCGCCGGGTGGCCCGCGGTCCGGCGCCTCTCCACCGCCCAACGCTCCACTCGTTGAGGTCGATCAGCGGTACGGAGTCCGCCTCCGCGACCTCTTTCATCGCCAACGGGTACAGGCCCAGCAGCCGCCGCAGGTTGCCCTGGGCGTCGAAGGCCCGGCGTTCGTGGCTGGTGACCAGCACGGGGTGGGCCCCCCGGTCCCGTGCGCCGCCGACGCAGCGGCGGAGGTAGCGCTGGTAGTCCGTGAACGGCTCGGCGAAGCGCCCCACGGCGTGCTTCATGTCGATCAGGCCGAAGGAGACCAGCACCAGGTCGCTCGGACGGGCCTCCCGCAGAATCCACCCCAGCCTGCCCCGTTCCACGAAGCTGCGGGCACTGGCCCCGGCGCGTGCGCAGTTGACGGTGTCGATGCCCCGGAGGAAGAGGGGGAGCGCCTGCCCCCACCCCGTCATGGGCTGGAGGCTGCGCTGACGGCTCGCGACGCTG
Source organism: Streptomyces pratensis (assembly GCF_037137275.1). GTDB lineage: Bacteria > Actinomycetota > Actinomycetes > Streptomycetales > Streptomycetaceae > Streptomyces > Streptomyces pratensis_B. Next base: position 267,540 of record NZ_JBBBEN010000092.1, read on the forward strand.
GAGTCACCGGCGAGGAACAGGGTCCGCGGGCGGCGGCGCACTACGCCCATTCCCGGTGCCGGTCCTGCTCGCGGAACTCCGCGCCGCTGTCCGGCCCGGAGTCGGGCATCGGCCTCGGCGCGGCCGGCGCGTCGGCCGCCCGGCTGCTCTCCACGGCCGCTTCGAGCCCTTCGATGGCCCGGAAGACCCTCTCGGAGTTCGCGGTGTCCCGACGCCCGAAGAAGGCGTCCACCCGGGCCCGGTACTGGGGCTCGACGGCGAAGTCGCGCTGCACCGTCCGGATGATCTCGCGGACCGTGGAGTCCACGTCGCGGCAGACCGGACCGAACCCGTCCCGCTCGAACGCGTAGTAGCCCCGCTTGTAGTGGTTGCCGTAGAACTCATCCTCGTCGAACGGCGTGTACACGATGGGCGTCCCCATGTACGCCACGTCGAAGAAGACGGAGGAGTAGTCGGTGACCAGCAGCGAGCACTCGCGCATCGCCAGTTGGACGTCCCGGCCGTCACCGGTGACCGTGACCGACGGGTGGTCGATCCGGAAGTGGTGCAGGTAGGGCCGGATCTCGTAGTGCGGCATGAACTCCAGGTCCACCCCGTACTGTTCGAGCACGCTCAGCAGGCGCTCGTCGCGCAGGAGGGTGGAGAAGAAGCGGAAGTACTCCGAAGCGGCGAACGGGACCTTCGCCTTCGCCGCCTTGTCGTACGACGGCGCCACGATGTCCCGCCGCCAGGTGGGCATCAGCAGAATCCTGGGGCGTTCGGTGCGCACCGGCTTCAGCGCGTCGAAGCGGGGGAAGCCGGCCGCCGCGACCCGTGCGTAGCCGTATCCGCAGTGCTCGGCGAAGTACGACCGCTCGGCCTGACCCACCGTCAGGAGCAGGTCCACGCTGGTGACCTGGTGGTGGACCGAGGGCGCCACGTCGTTGTAGGTGACCCCGTGCTGGAGGAAGACCCTGCGGTAGTTCAGCAGATCGCCGTAGCCGCGCAGGAAGGAGCTCTTGCTCAGTTCGGGGAAGCCGAGGTAGGCCTCCAGGTCATAGGGGTTGATGAGTCGCTTGGCGTGCAGCAGGTACACGCGGTACTTGCGGGACGTGCGGTCCAGCACCCGCCCGTACGGCGCGACCTTGGCGCGGTCCTTGGCGTCGCCGTTGATCGCGTAGTAGACCTTGCGGCGCGGGTGGTTCTCCCTGATCCAGCGGAACAGGTGGTACGCGTTGTCCTGCGCCGTGTCGGCCCGCTCACCGATGATCCAGATGTTCTTGCGGTGCAGTCGCGGGTAGCTCAGCACGTACGCGAGGCGGGTACGCCAGCCGGGCCGGCCCGGCAGCGCGGCCCGGGCCTGGCGCAGCAGATGCCAGATGCGGCCGCGCAGCTTGTTCACGGCGCCGGTGAAGTAGCGGAAGACCACGGAGTCGTCCTCGCGGACGCCGAGCCACAGCCGGTCCCTGCCGATGCGGCGCATGCCCTTGAAGCGGTGCAGCATCAGCCGGGCGCTGACGGGCGCGTCCGTGTGCCGGTCCCCGTCGTGGAAGCGGAGCGACACCGTCAGGTCGCGTCCGGAGAGCGGGGCCAGGACCGAGGGGTCGGCGCAGGCGCGCCAGCCGCCGAACCAGTCCCGCTCCTTGCGGACCCGCCAGCGGTCGCGGCGGTAGACCTGCTCCGCCTCGATGGCCACGGACCGCGTCCCGTCCGTGCAGACGAGTTCGAGACGGTTGGTGAGGAGGTGGGCGAGGTCCACGCCGGTCAGCGTCATGATGCCCTCGAACTGCAGCTCTCCGTCGCGGTAGCGGACGCTTTCGAGCACGCCACGCCGGCGCTCCACCCGCAGCAGCCTGGAGGCCACCGGGTCGGCCGCCAGCTGCCGGTACATGCCCTCGTCGTCCAGCCGCACCCGGGGCTCGTACTCCGCCCCGCCCAGCGGGTCGCAGAACAGCCGGAAGTCGCGGGTCCGCACGGCGTGGTGCTGGATGCGGGAGACCGGGTGGACGACGTACTGGAGGAGCAGGTCCTCGGGGAGCCTGGCGTAGACCGAGCAGAGTTCCTCGAAGACCTCGCCGATCTCCGCACGGTTCATGATGCGGTGGTAGTTGCGCAGGTAGGGCTGGTAGGAGCGCACCACGAAGCGGTGGATCAGCCGGGCGGAGGGGGCCTCGATCCGGTCGGCGAAGTCCAGCAGGAAGCGGTTCAGCCGCAGCCGCTGCCGGACCTTGACCGGGTCGTTCCAGGCGACGTCGAAGAGCGAGTCGTTGTGGGCGGGGTCGCGCTCGAAGTAGACGTACCGGTCGACCAGGCTGAAGGAGCGGGCGGCCACCAGCCCCACCAGGCTCAGCCAGGTGTCGGCGAACGGGCCGCCGTCCGCGGCTCTGAGCCCCTGGCCGCGCAGCAGCGAGACCCTGAAGAGCTTGTTGCCGAGGTCGGTCGAGAAGACCATGTGGGGGGCCTTCTTGACCAGGTCGGTCAGTCCGCGCGCGCCCTTGCCGAAGTACCGCTTCCACGGCTCGTCGGCGTTGCGCCGCGGCCCGGGGAAGGTGTCGTAGTTGCCGATCACCACGTCGACGTCGTGCTGGAAGGCCGATTCGGTGAGCTGCCGCAGGCTGTCGGCCCCCAGGATGTCCCGCCCCCGGGCGAACAGCACGTACGGCGCGGAGACCTGGGCCAGGCCCTGGTCGTACGCGCCGGCGGCCCCCTGGGCGGGGAGCCGCAGCACGCTGGAGTTGCGGTAGTAGGCCGCGAAGTTGTCCAGCAGTTCGGCCGTACGGTCCGTGGAGCCCTCGTCCACGAGGACCACCTGGGTCTCGGCGAAGAGGCTCTGCGCCGCCAGCGAGTGCAGGAATTCGTACAGATGGTGCTCGTCGTTGTGGCAGTGGACGACCAGCGCCGTCCGGTACGAGCGGAGGGCCGGCAGGGGCCCGACCTCCTCGCCCCCGCGCCACCAGTGCCAGGGGGTGCCCCGGCGGGTGTCCTGCCGGGAGCTCTCCCGGGTCTCCGGCCGCAGGGCGACGTTGCCGCTGACCGTCTCGTACATCTCGATCGGGCCAGAGGGCGACCGGTAGCGGTCGCGGGTGACGTCGAGGCCGTGCACGGCGACCGTCGTGGTCGCGCGGGCGCCGGCGTGGCGGATCTGGACGAAGAGGTTCCAGACCCCGTCGTCGGCGGCGGCTCCGACGCTGGAGTCGAGGTCGAGCACCGACTGGTAGTGCACCCGGTGGTCGTCGATCTCCAGCGCGTTCACCGGGAAGACGTGGTCGCGCTTGGTGCTGCGCAGCCGTAGCACGGCCTTGAGCTCGACCTTCCCCTCGGAGAACCTCCCGAACTGGTTGAGGATGAATCCGGAGAGGTGGAGTTCGCCGTCCCTGATCTCCAGTTCCGTCGCCTGGTTGAAGAGCCGGGCGTCCCCGAGCGGCCTGTCGGTGAGCTCCAGGTCGGTGACGTCGAGGAAGTGCTCCGCCCGGGGGAAGTGCAGGAGCGACTCCGACCAGTAGACGCGGCCGTCCCGCTCGACCAGGTCAGAGCTGAGCACGCTGCGCCGCTGTGCGTAGTCGGAGACGGACAGCGCGAGGTCCACCCGCTCGTGGATGAGGCAGAAGGCCCGCACCCGCTCCAGCACGCCGCACAGCTCGTAGACGGCGGGTTCCAGGGAGCGCAGGTAGGGCGCCACGACGCCGGCGAAGCCCTGCCGGTAGCGCTCGTCGCCGGAGCGGAGCTCGCGGGCGTACAGATGCAGGTCGTGCGAGAGGAACTTCACCACCTTGTGGGCCAGGAGTTCCTGCTCGCCGACCTGGCGCAGGAAGTTGTCCGTGTACTGGTGGACGGCGACCCGGTCCTGGATGCTGCGCAGTTCGCCGCGGCGGTTGGTGATGGAGGGGGCGGAGGAGTCCCGCTCCCACATCCAGCGGTAGACCGGCGCGGTGATGAACGTGATAGAGGCGGCGCGGTAGTTGGCGAGGGTCGAGAAGTAGGTGTCCTCGTAGTACACGCCCTCGGGGAAGCGGACCCCGTTGTCGTGCAGGAAGTCGAGCCGGTACAGCTTGCCCGCCGCGATCGGGTCGTCGAAGAGCTGGGGCAGCGCGCGCAGCCCGGCGACGGTACGGGGCGCGGCGTAGAGCTGGGGCTGCCAGACGGTGGTCTCGTCGGTGTTGAGGTTGACCCGCAGGGTCCGGCCCGCGGTGATCTGGGACCCGGTCGCCACCGCGGAGGCGAGGAGTTCCTCGCAGGCCTTGAGCGGGAGTTCGTCGTCCGCGTCGAGGAACATGACGTACTGGCCGGCGGCGGCCATGATGCCGTCGTTGCGCGGGGCTCCGACCCCGCCGCTGTTCTGCGGGCGCTCGATGATCTGCACGCGGCGGTCCTGGGCGGCGAACTGCCGGGCCACCGTGAGCGTGCCGTCGGCCGAGGCGTCGTCGACGACGATCACCTGGACGTTGCGGTGGGTCTGCGCGAGAGCGGAGCGCAGCGCCCGTCCGAGGGTGGCGCTCGCGTTGTATGCCGGGACCACCACGGAGACGGTGAACACGGACGGGTCGACCGGGGAACTCATCGTACGGAACCTTCGTTCTCCACCCAGTACGGCAACGCTCTGAGCTGCTGGGTCTCGATGTCCTGAGCGTGCTGCGGGTACGGCTGCGGGTAGGGCTGGAAGCCCAGGTCGTCGTCCTGCTCGGGCAGGGGGAACTGCCGGGCGAGAGTCTCCGGCCGGCCCTCCTCGCCGAGGTCGCCGGCCCGGCGGTGGCGGCCGCGGTGCAGGTGCTCGGCGATGGTGCCGGCGCTGGGCGGTGTCGGAGCGAGCTTCTCCATGAGCCGGGTGAAGTCACGGGTGGAGAGCCAGAACTTGTACATGATCACCAGCTCGAACGCGCCGAGGGCCGCGGCCGAGACGGCCGTCGTCCAGAGGATCTGGTTGATCAGGGGCGCCACGATGAAGATGAACATCTGGAACTCGATGCCGCTGATGAGGTGCGGTCTGATGCGGCTGCCGAGAAGGGCCTGGCGGAAGCGGGTGTACCAGGGGAAGCGGTGGCGGAACTGCGCGTGCAGATCGACCACGTCGCCCTGTTGCTGCTTGAGGACCTCGGCCTCCACGCCGGGGTTCTCCCTGAGCAGGTCCTCGATGAAGACGACGCCCGGCTGGTCGGGCTCGGGGGCGGCCGCGCGCTCCTGCCGCTCGGCCTCTTCCTCCTCCAGGCGCTTGCGCTCCAGCGTCACCTTCTCGATCTTCATGCGCATGGACATGCGCATCTTGTAGATCTGCAGGGCGTCGACGTACCGGAGCATGTCGAGGAAGACCACGGCCAGGGCGGCCAGCAGGTAGAGCTCGTTGTGGGTGCGCAGGTACTGCCCGCCCATCAGGGCGAGCGCGCAGAACAGGACCCTGATGCGGTCGAAGACGTAGTCGAGCCAGCCGCCGAAGACGGTGCCGTTGCCCTTGAGCCGGGCGAGTTTGCCGTCGATGCAGTCGAGGATGAAGCTCAGGTGGTAAAGGGCCGCGCCGATCGCCAGCGACCAGGCGTCGCCCTTGAGGAAGAAGTAGGCGGACCCGAGGCCCACGAAGAGCGCCGCCCAGGTGACCCGGTTGGGGGTGATGAACTTGAACTTGGCCATCCCGATCAGCATGCGGGTGGCGACGGGGTCGACCAGGAGGACCGTCCACCAGGCGTCGCGCTTCTTGCACGTCAGCTTCTGAACAGCCTTCAGCGACAGCTTCCCCATAACCCCTCAGACCTTGCATACCGGCGAGCAACGCGACCCCAGCGGCTTGCGAGAACACGCGATCAAGGGGGCATCCACATCGTGGACACAGGAATTTCACCTGCTGTCCATATAAGTTTCAGGGCGAGACCCTAGCAAGTTCAAAGACAAACGAAAACTGTCAATGGTTGTAACCAGACAGACAAGATCAACTTTTGAACTGTTACGTCCGGTACGTCACCCGACGGTGAGCCACACGCCGAAAGCCAGTCCGTTCACTCCGGACTCCTGACGTGCGACCCTGAGCCGGCCGTCGGCCCCCAGGAGCGCGATGACCGCCCTGCCGCGGCCGTCCACCGCCACCGCCGGCGGCGCCAGCGAGGTCTCCCCCACGTCGAACCACCAGACGCCGCCCTCCGGCCGACCGTCCTCGTGGGCCCCCACGGCGCACGCGCCCGCGTGCCCCCATCGGGCCAGCACCGTGCAGCCCCAGCCCTGGATGTCCACCCCGGCCACCCCGGCGATCGGGCCCGCGCCGTCCGCTCCCTGGAGCCCCACCGGGCCGCCTCCCGGCACGCCGACGCACACCTCGTTGGTGGCCGCGTACCGGAAGCGGACCGCGCCCGCCTCCGGAGCCGCCGACAGGCTGCCGGGGTAGGGGCTCACCACCGGCTCCGCGTCCAGGGTCCACGCCCCCTGGGGCGCTTCCTGGTGCCAGCGGACGGCCGACGCCGCGTCCCTCGTCCTGGCCCAGACCTCGGCGCCGCCGAGCCTGCCCGGGACCGCGACCAGCTCGTCGGCCACGGCCGCGCCCCGCAGATGCTGCCACGCGCCCCACTTGCCGTCCGGCGTCTGCCGACGGGTGCTGACGCCGTGCCCGAAGTTGCGCGCGAAGACGTGGAGGTTGCCGCCGGCGTCGAAGACCGCCGTCGGGAACCCCACCTCCCGCGCCTTGGCGCGGTCGTTGGCGTTCGGGTTGCCCGCCGAGTGCCACGGGCCGAGAGGGCGGCCGCTCTGGTACTGCGTCGCGTGCACCACGTCGACGTGCTCCTTGCCGTCGGCGCGCTTGGCCCGCCGCAGGCCGATCAGGTGCACGTATCCGTCGGCGTCCTGGACGACGGACAGGCCGGGAAGGAGGTCGGGGCCCTCCAGCAGGTCCGGGCCCGACCAGTCGTCGCGCCCCGCCGTCCGCTCGGTCCAGCGCAGCACGCCCCCCGCGGACGGCAGATACGCCGAGAGCCTGCCGTCCGTGCCTCTGACCAGCCACCGGGTCGGCCGGGGGTGACGCACGCAGGCCTGCGCGCCCAGCCGCGGGTCCGCCCCCGCCCTGCGGCAGTCGACGAACAGCGGCGTTCCGCGTTCGCGCTGGTACCTGCGCGCCGCGGTGATCGTGGCCCGCGCCACACTGCCGCGCAGCGACGGTTCCGCGATCACCGGACGCTTGGCCTCGGCGTCGAACGCGACGTGCGCCGGGTCGGGGTCCAGCGTCCGCACCCGCAGGGGTCGCAGTTCACGCAGGGCGTCGAGCACGAGCGCTGTGATCTTCCCCACCTCGGCGTCGAGTACCCAGGGGTCCTCGGGAACCCGGACGCCCCTGCGCGCGCCGTCCGCCACGGCCCGGTCGAGCGCGGCGCGCTCGTCGGCCGTGCCCGGCTGCGCGCACACGACGAAGACGGTGGAGCCGGACTCCTCCTCTGCCAGCGGCGCGATCGCGTCCCCCGGTGTGGCCACCACGACCGCCACGCTTTCCGGACGGACGGCCGACGACGCTCCCGGTCCGTGCGGCGCTCCGCCCTCCCGCCCGCCCCGGCGTCCCCCTCTGCGTGCCATGCGCCCGACGATCCCCTCTGAAGCGGAACCGGGTGTTCAGATGCGTCCCGGCTCCCAAGAAGATATGCGCTCTCCCTTCCGGTCAGGAAATCTGTCTATAGTGCTCCAGCATCCGATTGATCCGAGCAAGCTCGATCAAAGGACGCCCTCCCGCAGCCGTGCCGCCCAGCGCCGAAGCCGCGGTGAGAGAGCCGCGTACCACCGCCCTCCTGCGGCTTTCGGCAGCCGATCCCCACGGAGGGCCCGACACGCCTCAGTGGTTACCCCACTGACCCAGGGGCCCAGACGATGACGAGCTGTGTGTATGTCTGACGACTCCGACCTGCCTTCCCGCCGCAAGCCCAAGAGCCGCAGGGCTCCCAGGACGCGCACCCGCGGACAGCGCGTCCGGCGCGCAATCCTCTTCACCCTGCTCGCCCTGGTGCTGGCCGGGGGCGGGACCGTCTACTGGCTCTACAGTCAGCTGGACGGGAACATCAAGGGCGTCGACATCGACGAGGCGCTCGGCGACGACCGCCCGGAGAAGCTCCCCACGGCCGGGCAGAACCTTCTGGTGCTCGGCTCCGACTCACGGGCGGGCGCCGAGAACAAGGAGCTCGGCGGCGGCGGCGCCGTCAGCGGCGCCCGCTCCGACACGGCGATGGTGGTGCACATCCCCGAGGGCCGCACGAAGGCCGTCGCGGTGTCCATCCCCCGCGACACGCTGGTGACCCGTCCCGTGTGCTCCCGGCCCGACGGTTCCGAACTCTCCGAGGCCGACCGCGTGATGTTCAACTCGGTGTACGCGGCAGCCGGCCCCGCCTGCGTCGTCAAGACCGTCGAGAAGATGTCCGGCGTCCGGATCGACCACTACCTGGAGATCAACTTCGCCGGGTTCAAGGACCTGGTCGACGCCATCGGCGGGGTCACCGTGGACGTTCCTCAGGACATCCACGACACGTCGTCCGGCCTGAACCTCACCGCCGGTCCGCACAAGCTCAACGGCACCGAGTCCCTGGCCTACGTCCGGACCCGGGAGGGCATCGGGGACGGGAGCGACCTCGGCCGCATCGGGTTGCAGCAGCAGTTCATGATGGCCCTGCTCAGCGAGGTCAAGTCGCAGGACCTGCTGGGCAGTCCGGCGAGTTCCTTCAAGATCGCGAACTCGGCCACCAAGTCCCTGACCACCGACTCCGGGCTCGCCTCTCTGACGTCGCTCGCGGAGTTCGCCCGCTCGATGAACGGCGTCGACCCGGGCTCGATGGAGACGATCATGCTTCCGGTGGCGTACGACGAGCAGGACAGGAACCGCGTGGTGGCCGCCGAACCGCAGGCCGGCCGGCTGTGGGAGGCGATCCGCACGGACTCCGCGATCCCGGAGTCGGCCAAGAAGTCCCCGGCCACGGGCGGCTGACACCGTCTCACCGGAACGACCGACGCGGCGCGACCGTGCTCAGCGACGGGCCTCGGGGTGGGAGAAGCACCAGCCCTCCCAGGCCGAGGCCACCATCTCGCGCACCTCGTGCCGCGCCGTCCAGCCCAGCTCCTCGCGCATGCGGTCGGCAGAGGCGACCACCCGTGCCGGGTCCCCGGGGCGGCGGGCGACCACGGCCGCCTCTGCGTCGGGACCGTATCCGGCGACGTCGCCGATCAGAGCGATCATCTCGCGCACGGAGACGCCTTCGCCCCGGCCGATGTTGACCGTGAGGTCGCTGCCGTCGCCGCGGTCGCCGAGCACGCCCGCCACCGCCAGATGTGCGGAGGCGAGATCCTCGACATGGATGAAGTCGCGGACGCAGGTGCCGTCCGCGGTGGCGTAGTCGTCCCCGAAGATCAGCGGGGCCCCGCCCTCTGTGAGCTTCTCGAAGACCATGGGAATCAGGTTGAAGACGCCCGTGTCGGCGAGCTGCGGGCTCGCCGCGCCCGCGACGTTGAAGTAGCGCAGCGAGGCGGTCGCCATGCCGTGCGCCGCGCCCGCAGCGCGCACCATCCACTCACCGGCGAGCTTCGTCTCACCGTACGGGTTGATCGGCGCGCACGGCGTCGCCTCGGTGACGAGGTCCACATCGGGGAGGCCGTAGACGGCCGCGGAGGAGGAGAAGAGGAACCGCCGGGCCCCCGCCGCCGTGACGGCTTCCAGAAGGGTCTGGAGGCCGTGCACGTTCTCCCGGTAGTAGTGGAGCGGGAGAGCGACGGACTCGGCCACCTGCTTCTTGGCGGCGAGGTGGACGACCCCGTCGACGCCGAACTCCGACAGCGTCCGGTCGAGCTGGCCGCGGTCGAGGGTCGATCCCTTGACGAACGGCACCCCTTCGGGCACCCGGGCCGGGTTCCCCGTCGACAAGTCGTCGTACACCACTACACGTTCGCCGGCGTCGAGCATCGCCTTGACGACATGCGCCCCGATGAAACCCGCACCACCCGTGATCAGCCAAGTCATAGGGTCATATTAAGGGGTGCCCGGCAGGACACGGCCGGGTCGGCCGCGGCGTCGGGGCCGTCGTCGACCTCCGCGGCGCGGCGGCCCGATCGCCGGGCCGGGCCGCCGCCGCCGACCGCGAGCGTCCGCACGGAGAAGGGCGGCCACGGCTCTTTGCACCCGCTCGGCCTCGATCGGGTAAAGCGGGACGGTGCGGCGGCTTCGTCAGCGGCGGCCCTGCATAGTCTGAAGCGGGAGGGGCGCCGGTGTGCCACGGAGGACGGCCGCTCCCGCCCATCAGGACGCCGCCGGAGGACGGGATGACCATGAACGACACGAGGTCCGAATCGGGCGTCCTGTACTGGATGCCGCTCGCGGTGATGGCCGTGGTGACAGCCGTGGACCTCGTCGCGGGCCCCGAAGTGGGCTTCCTGCCGTTGGTCTCCCTGGGGCCGGCGTTCGCCAGTCTGGTCGGCGGGCCGCGGCGTACCGCTCTGGTCGGCGCGGCGGCCCTCGTGCTCTGCGTCGGACTCGGCCTGTACGACGGCCTCTTCGACGGCCGCCGCGGGTTCACCGCCCTCGCGTCGGTGGCGGGCGTCACCGGCGTGGGGCTGGCGGCCTCGGTGATGAGGTCGCGCCGGGAGGCCGAACTGGCCAGCGTGCGGTCGATCGCAGAGGTGGCCCAGCGCGTGCTGCTGCGCCCGGTGCCGCGCACCGTCGGTCCGCTGGACGTCGCCGTCTCCTACACCTCCGCCGTCGCCGAGGCCCGCATCGGCGGGGACCTCTACGAGGTGGTCGCCTCGCCCTACGGCGTCCGGGTCATCGTGGGCGACGTCCAGGGCAAGGGGCTGGCCGCCGTGGAGACCGCCGCAGTGGTCCTCGGCGCCTTCCGGGAAGCGGCCCATGACGAGCCCGACCTGGTGCGCCTGGGGGAGCGTCTGGAGAGGAGCGTGGCGCGCGAGGTGGACGGGGAGAAGTTCGTCACCGCCGTCCTGGCCGAGGTCGGGTCCGACGGCGAGGCGGTCATCCTCAGCTTCGGCCACCCCGCCCCCATGGCGGTGCGCCGGGACGGAACCGTCGAGTTCCCGGAACCGGAGTCCTACGCGCTGCCCCTGGGGCTGGGGGTCCACGGCCCCGGAGGGGCCAAGCCCTACCGTATCGGCTTCGCCCCGGGCGACCAGCTGCTCCTCTACACCGACGGCGTCACAGAGACCCGTGACGAGGGCGGCGCCTTCTACCCGCTCGCCGCCCGCGCGCGGCTGCTCCAGGACCCCGACCCGTACCGTGCCCTGCGGGCGCTGCGCGAGGATCTGCTGCACCACGCCGAGCTGCCGCCGCACGACGACGCGGCCATGCTCCTGCTGCGCTGCCGCGGGGACGACCGGCCTCCCACCCGGTGAACGGGCGGCGGCCCCTGCCCGGGTTCGTCCCGTCCTCAGTCGGGCCGCCCGGCGCCCTTGCTGCCGCTCTCGCCCTCGTCCTCGCGTGCGCGGGACCCCTGCTGCCGGCGGCGCGGGCCCTCGCCGTCGGCAGGCAGGCCGATGAGCTCCTCGACGTCGAAGATCCGGGCGATCGGAACGTCGGTGCTGCTGTGCGCGACGATCGAGAAGGCGATGGTGACGGCGATCAGCGTGAACGCCTCGTTCCCCTGCGGGATGCCGGCCTGGAGGACCAGCAGCCCGTAGACCACGGAGGCGAACCCCTTGGGGCCGAACCAGGCAGCCGTCAACTTCTCCTTCCGGTCGAAGTCGGTGCCCATCAGGGACAGCAGCAGCGAGGCCGGGCGGATGAGGAGGATGGACAGGACCGCCACCGCGTAGCCGCCGATCGACAGATCGCCGAAGAGCTGCGGGGTGAGCAGCGCGCCGAAGACCAGCAGGGCCGCGAACTTGGCCAGCTCGGCCAGGGCCGAACCCAGCGCGTCGAAGTTCTCCCTGGCCTGCGGCGCCAGCGCGGCGATCGTCGCACCCGCGCAGAAGGCGGCCAGGTACGGGTTGGCGTGGGTGAGGTGGCAGGCCGCGTACAGGATGATCCCGACGGCCAGCGGCAGCAGGGGCTGGAGCCGGGGCTCCGCTCCCAGAAGCCGGAACCGGACCAGCCGGTGCACCAGCCAGGGCAGGGCCACCCCGAAGGCCACTCCGAGGACGAGTTCGAGGCCGATCGAGGTGAGGTCGGCGTCCTCCGCGTGGCCCGCCGGCGCGGCCGCGGCGATGAGGACGAGGACGAACGGCAGCGCGAGACCGTCGTTGACGCCGCTTTCGATGTTGAGCAGCTGCCGGAGCCGGGCGGGCACCTCCCTGCGGCTCACGATGGCGGAGGCGAAGACCGGGTCGGTGGGGGCCAGGACCGCGCCGATCAGCATCGAGGTCGTCCAGTCGAGGCCGACGAGGAAGTGGGTCAGCACCGTGACGCCGAGGAAGGCCAGCGGCATGCCGACGCCGAGCGCGCGGGCCGGGTTGCGCCAGGCCCGACGCAGGGAGGGGAAGGAGACGTGCATGCCGTCGGTGAACAGCACCGCGAAGAGAGCCAGGTCGGCGGTGACCCTGACGATGGGGCTGTCCGGTGTGATGTGGATCAGCCCGAGGAAGCCGTCGCTGACGATGGCTCCGCCCAGCAGGAACAGCAGCGAGGTGGAGAGCACCGACCGGGCGGCCAGCCCGGACAGCAGAACGGCCACCAGCAGGGCCACTCCGAAGACGACGACGAGTACCACCTGGCATGCTCCCCACTGTGACCGCGTCGTGAGACGCCGGCATCGCACCGGCCGGCCCCGCGGCCCGGCCGTCCGGACCCGGTACGCGTACCCGCTGAGGAGCCGCTCACCGCGGAATCCCTCCGCTGCCGCGCGGGCGGGGCAGCCTCCTGCCAGGCCGCGTCAGCCCGTCTCGCCGCGGGCGCCGCTCGCCTGGCCGCGCGCCTTCCGGTAGGCGGCCAGTCCCGGTGTGGTGGTGACGCCGTGCGCCACGGTGCTGGCCACGACGACCAGCGTCCCGGCAGCCAGCACCCGCGGGTCGGGGCCGAGCCGGTGGGCCTCCATGGTCAGGTAGAACAGGGCCGAGACGCCGATGGGGCCGAACCAGCCCAGGAAGAGCGCGTCCCTCCACCTCAGGGACAGCGGGCGCTTCAGGGCGAGCACGACGGGCAGGCGGCGCAGCGCCAGGACGCCCAGGACCAGCGCCAGGCCGGGGCCCCACCCCAGTTCGCCCCACTCCTCCCAGGGGATCATGGCGCCGAGGGCGGTGAACAGCGGCAGGACGGCGAAGCGGTTGACGGCCTCGTCGATCTTGTTCTCGTCGGTGCGCTCGCCGATCGAGCTGGTCGCGTTGAAGGCCAGCCCGGCGACGAAGACGGCCAGGACGCCGTCGACGTGCAGGAGCCCGGACGTGCCGAGCACCATCAGGGCCAGCAGCAGGGTGTAGAGGAGCAGCGGCCCCGACTCCAGGGTGCGGTGCTGCTCCGCGGTGCGCAGGGCCCGGCCCCCCAGGAGGCCGGCCCCGGCCCCGAAGAGGACCGCGCCCGCGACCTGCCACAGGGACTCCAGCAGCGCGTCGCCGCCGCTCAACGGCCCCGCGATCGCGACCGCGACAAGCACCAGGGGCAGGGCCAGGCCGTCGTTGGCCCCCGACTCCAGGGAGAGGAGCTGCCGGGTGCGGGCGGCGACCGTCTTCTCGGCGGGATCGCCGGTGACGACGCTGGAGGCCAGCACCGGGTCGGTGGGGCACAGGGCCGCGCCCAGGAGGGCCGCCGCGCCCAGCCCCACGCCGAGCGTGAGCGCCGACACGGCCGTGGTGACCAGCGCCATCCCTGCCATGACGACCGTCAGGAGGAGGACCACGGGCCGGGCGCACCTGCGTACCACATCGAACCGGTAGCGCAGGGCCACGGCCATCACCGACACGGACAGAAGGACGCGACTCGCCTCGTGCAGTCCGCTGTGACCTTCCACGGCCGTGGGCAGGTCGATGGCGCCGAGCCCCACGGGGCCGAAGGCGACACCGGCCAGCAGGGCGAGGAGGGGAGTGCTCACCGGCGTCTGCTCGATGCGCCGGGACAGCGCGGCCACCACCAGGGCCAGGGCTCCGGTCAGGGCCAGCAGAACGTCCAGCACGGGCCTTGTCTCCTGCTCTCCGAGGTCATCGGGCACGGGGTGGGTCGAAGGTGCGGGCGCCTTCCGGGTCCCGCACGGGCGGGCCCGCCCCCCGGTCGGCGGTGTTCCGGTGCGGGGGCGTCTTCCCCCCGGGTCCGCGCCTCACGCGCCGGGAGGCTCCCGGTCCGGCTGCCGGACGTCCCGCAGGGAACTGCCCGAACCGGCACGGGACCGGCTCAGGACGCTGAAGGTGCCGTCGGTCTCCAGCACCACCGCCGCGACGTCCTCGACCGCGCCGCCGCCCTGGGAGCGGATCGCCTGGCGCACCTCGCTCTCGGTGACCCGCTGCCGGGCCATCGCTCCGGTCACCATGCGGCCGTCGCTCAACAGGAGCGTCGGCTCCGCCTTGATCAGCCGCCGGAACCGACGGGAGCCGACCGCGGCCTTGGCGTTGAACCACTGGAGGGCCACCAGGAGGGCCATGGCGAGGACGCCTTCGGCGAGGGAGACGGTCCTGTTGAGCAGGATGGTGGCCAGGGTCGAGCCCAGTGCCACGGTGACCACGAGGTCGAAGGCGTTCATCTTCGCCAGCGTGCGTTTGCCCGAGAGCCGGACCACCGCGATGAGCGCCGCGTAGGCGCACGCCGCCATGACCGCGACCCGCAGCAGGTCGTACCAGGAATCGAAGAACATCGTCCGCCTGTTCCGGTGGTGAGGAGGCCGGTCCGGCCGCCGCGGGTGCGGGGCCGGGTCGCGGCGGGGAGGGGCGGCCCGCCCGCCCTCAGGGCAGTGCTCAGCCCAGGAGCGCGAGCAGGTCGTCGCACGCCTGCTCGCACCGGCGGCACGCCTCGGCGCAGATGCGGCAGTGCTCGTGCCGGTCCGCGTGGCTCTCGCACTCCTTTGCGCAGGCCCGGCAGACAGCGGCGCAGGCCCGCAGGAGCGCCCGTGTGACGTCGGGGTCGAATCCGGTACGGCGGGTGAGGACGGCCGCGGTGACGTTGCAGAGGTCCGCGCAGTCCAGGTCGGTGCGGACGCATGTGGCCAGCTCGGCGACCATGTCCTCGGACAGACACGCGTCGGCGCAGGCCGTGCAGGTCTGGGCGCAGGCGACGCACTCCTCGATGCACCGGGCCAGGGCCTCCTCGTCCACCGCGCCCGGGGCGGGGTGAGTGCTCAGCATGTCCTTGACCGATGTCATGTTCTTGCCCTCTCTCTGCTCGTCGGGCGGCGGGTGTCTTGTCTCCGTCGCCCGGGGTCCACGTGCGGCAGGACGACGGGTAACCACCGTGCGGCGGAGCAAACCAGGGGCGGCCGGGTCCCCGCCGTACGGCCCCGGCGCCGTGCGGGCGTCAGCGCCGCTCGGCCATCCGGCTGTGCGAGCGGCCGTACGCGAAGTAGACGACCACGCCGAGCGCCATCCAGACGCCGAACCGCACCCAGGTCTCCACCGGCAGGTTGAGCATCAGCCAGAGAGAGGCGGCCACCGAGGCGACGGGGAGCAGCGGCACCCACGGGGTGCGGAAGGCGCGGGGCAGGTCCGGGCGCGTGCGGCGCAGGACGATCACACCGAGCGCGACCACCACGAAGGCGAAGAGCGTGCCGATGTTCACCAGGGTCGCCAGCTCGTCGATGCTGGTGAACCCGGCGATGATCGCGATCAGCACGCCGAGGAGGACCGTCGGGCGGTACGGGGTGCGAAAGCGCGGGTGCGTTTTGGAGAAGAAGCGCGGGAGCAGGCCGTCCCGGCTCATGGCGAAGAAGACGCGGGTCTGCCCGAGCAGCAGGATCATGCAGACCGTCGTGAGGCCGACCGCGGCGCCGAAGCTGATCACCCCGGCGTAGAAGGGGTGCCCGGTGGCCTTGAAGGCGTCGGCGAGCGGGGCGCTGACGGAGAGTTCGCTGTAGTGCTGCATACCGGTGACCACGATCGAGACCGCCACGTAGAGGACCGTGCAGATGACGAGGGAGCCGAGGATGCCGCGCGGCATGTCGCGCTGCGGGAGCCTCGTCTCCTCCGCGGCCGTGGCCACCACGTCGAAGCCGATGAAGGCGAAGAAGACGACGGAGGCGGCGGTGAAGACGCCCATCACGCCGAAGTTCGTGGGCTCGTAGCCGAAGAGCAGCTGCACCAGCGGGGCGTCCCAGCCGGAGCCCGCGGGCTGCTTCTCGGCTTCGGGGACGAAGGGCGAGTAGTTCTCCGCCTCGATGAAGAACAGGCCCGCGATGATCACGATGAGCACCACCCCGACCTTGACGGCGACCACTGCCGAGGTGACCCGGGCGGAGAGCTTCATGCCGAGGACCAGGACGACGGTCAGGGCGAGCACCAGGGCGAAGGCCAGGAGGTCGAAGCCGAATCCCGCCGCCGCGTCGGGCCCGGAGAGCACTTCGGGCATCGTCCAGTCGGCGTTGTCCGTCAGGGAGCGGACGTAGCCGGACCAGCCGACCGCGACCACCGCCGTGCCCAGCGCGAACTCCAGCACCAGGTCCCAGCCGATGATCCAGGCCACCAGCTCGCCCAGGGAGGCGTAGGAGAACGTGTACGCGGAGCCGGCCACCGGGACGGTGGAGGCGAACTCGGCGTAGCAGAGGGCGGCGAGGGCGCACACCACTCCCGCGGCCACGAACGCGATGGCGGTGGCGGGGCCTGCCGTCTCCTTGGCGACCTTTCCGGTGAGGACGAAGATGCCGGTGCCGATGATGACGCCGACGCCGAAGACCGTCAGGTCGAGCGCGGAGAGGGACTTCCTGAGCGCGTGTTCCGGCTCCTCGGTGTCGCGGATCGACTGTTCGACCGTCTTGGTCCGCAACATTCCGTTTCCGCGGGGCGGTGGGTCCTGCTGCGCGCTCACCTGCGTACCTCCACGCACTCGTCGTGGACGCCATGATCGGGCCCGTCGGGCGCGGGGGCGCGCAGTCCCGCCCGTTTCCCACTAACGGGCCGGAAGAACCACCCGTACAGAGCGGTTCTCCCGGCCCGTCGGCCGCAGCGGGGGTCAGTCGCGGGCGGGCTCCACCGCGCGGCTCTCGAAGCGGCCGTCGAGCTTGGCGACCAGTCCGGTGACCTGCCGGGCGATGTCCGGGGCGGTCAGTCCGATCTCGGCCATCACCTCGCCCCGGGAGGCGTGGTCGAGGAAGACCGGCGGGATGCCGAAGTCCCGCAGCGGCACGTCGACGCCCGCGTCGCGCAGCGCCTGGGCGATGGCGGAGCCGACACCGCCGGCCCGGCTGTTGTCCTCCACGGTGACGACGACGCGGTGCTGCCCGGCGAGCGGCGCGAGGGCCTCGTCGACCGGCTTGACCCAGCGGGGGTCGACGACGGTGCTGGAGATGCCCTGGGCGTCCAGCAGGTCGGCGATCTCCAGGCACATCGGGGCGAGCGCGCCGACCGAGACCAGCAGGACGTCCGGGCGGGACGCCTGCGGCTCGCGCAGGACGTCCATGCCGCCCACCGTGCCGACCGCCTTGACCGCCGGGCCGACCGCGCCCTTGGAGAAGCGGACCACGGTGGGGGCGTCGTCGACGTCCACGGCCTCGCGCAGCTGGGCGCGGACCTGGTCGGCGTCGCGCGGAGCGGCGATCCGGAGCGTGGGCACGCACTGGAGGATCGACATGTCCCACATGCCGTTGTGCGACGCGCCGTCGGTTCCGGTGACGCCGGCCCGGTCCAGGACGAAGGTGACGCCGCACTTGTGCAGGGCGACGTCCATCAGGACCTGGTCGAAGGCGCGGTTGAGGAAGGTGGCGTAGACCGCGAAGACCGGGTGGAGGCCGCCGGTGGCGAGGCCGGCCGCGGAGACCGCGCCGTGCTGCTCCGCGATGCCGACGTCGTAGATCCGGTCCGGGAACGCCTCCTCGAACTTGCCGAGGCCCACCGGCTGGAGCATGGCCGCGGTGATGGCGACGATGTCCTCGCGCTCGTGGCCGAGCTTGAGCATCTCCTCCCCGAAGACGGAGGTCCAGTCGAGACCGGAGGTGGAGATCGGCAGGCCGGTGTCCGGGTGGATCTTGCCCACCGCGTGGAAGCGGTCGGCCTCGTCCTGGAGGGCCGGGGTGTAGCCGCGGCCCTTCTCTGTGAGGCAGTGCACGATGACCGGGCCGCCGAAGCGCTTGGCGCGCTGGAGGGCGGATTCCAGGGCCTCGATGTCATGGCCGTCGATCGGGCCGACGTACTTCAGACCGAGGTCCTCGAACATGCCCTGCGGGGCGATGAAGTCCTTGAGGCCCTTCTTGGCGCCGTGCAGGGTCTCGTACAGCGGGCGGCCGACGACCGGCGTGCGCTCCAGGAGGTCCTTGCCGCGGGCCAGGAACCGCTCGTAGCCGTCCGTCGTGCGGAGCGTCGCGAGATGGTTGGCCAGGCCGCCGATGGTCGGGGCGTAAGAGCGCTCGTTGTCGTTGACGACGATGACGAGCGGACGGTCCTTGGCGGCGGCGATGTTGTTCAGCGCCTCCCAGGCCATGCCGCCGGTGAGCGCCCCGTCGCCGATGACCGCGACGACGTGGTCGTCCTTGGCCAGGACCTCGTTCGCCTTGGCCAGGCCGTCGGCCCAGCCGAGGACGGCGGAGGCGTGCGAGTTCTCGATGACGTCGTGCTCCGACTCGGCGCGCGAGGGGTAGCCGGAGAGGCCGCCCTTGCTCTTGAGCCGGGAGAAGTCCTGGCGGCCGGTGAGCAGCTTGTGCACGTAGCTCTGGTGGCCGGTGTCCCAGAGCACCTTGTCGCGGGGCGACTCGAAGACCCGGTGCAGGGCGATGGTGAGTTCGACGACGCCCAGGTTGGGGCCGAGGTGCCCGCCGGTCTTGGCCACCGCGTCCACGAGGAAGGTGCGGATCTCCTCCGCGAGCTGCTCCAGCTCACCGAGGCTGAGCCGGTCCAGGTCGCGCGGTCCCTTGATGCGGGTCAGCAGATCCACCCGTGCCTCCTTGCGTTTGAGCTGATCGAGCGTGCCGATCCGATGAGTCTAATGTTCCGCCCGCGCCGGCGGGCACGGGCCGCCGGGTTTGGCGGTGGGGCACGGGAGACGCGCAGGCGCCCGGCCCCTCTCGGGGGCCGGGCGCCTGCGGGGGCGTGCGGTCAGGCGCGGCCCGCGGTCCTCTGGGTCTTACGGGTGATCGAGTCGATGACGACCGTGGCGAGAAGCACACCGCCGGTGATCATGTACTGGATCGGGGTGGCGATGCCCTCCAGCGACAGCCCGTACTGGATGGAGACGATCACCATGACGCCGAGCAGCGCGTTCCAGGTGCGGCCGCGGCCGCCGAAGAGGCTGGTGCCGCCGATGACGGCCGCCGCGATGACGTTCATCAGCAGGTCGCCGGTGCCGGACCCCTGGTTGGCCGCGGCGATCTTGGAGGCCCAGAACAGGCCGCCGATCGCCGCGAAGGTGCCCGCGATGGAGAAGACGGAGACGCGTATCGCGGTGACGTTGATGCCGGCGCGCCGAGATGCCTCCACGCTGCCGCCGAGCGCGAAGATCTTCCGGCCGTAGGCGGTCCTGCGGAGCAGGAAGTCCGTGCCGACCAGGACGATCAGGAAGAGGACGAGGGCCAGCGGCAGACCGCGGTACTGGTTGAACATGTACGCCGCGGCGAAGGCGAACACCGCGATGACGGCGGTGCGCACGATGATGTCGGACAGCAGCCGGGCGGGGATGCCGGCGGCCTCGCGTCGGCGGGTGTCCAGGAAGGCTGCCAGGAAGTACCCGGCGACCGCGACGACGGCGAGCCCGTAGGCGGCGGCGACATCGGTGAAGTAGTACGTGGTCAGGCTGCCGACCACCCCGTCGCCGTCCAGGTTGATGGTGCCGGTGTCGCCGAGCAGCTGGAGCATGAAGCCGAGCCAGAACAGCAGGCCGGCCAGGGTGACGGCGAAGGCGGGCGCGCCGATCCGGGCGAAGAAGAAGCCGTGGATCGCGCCCATCGCCGCACCGCTGGCGATGGCGACGACGATCGCCAGCCACTCGTTCATGCCCTGGGTGACGCTGAGCACGGCGACGACGGCGCCGGAGACGCCGCTGACCGAGCCGACCGAGAGGTCGATCTCCCCGAGCAGCAGGACGAAGATGATGCCGACGGCCATCATGCCGGTGGCGACCATCGTGGTGGCGATGTCGCTGATGTTCTTCGCGGAGAGGAATTCGGAGTTCATGCTCTGGAAGACCACGGCGATGATCAGGAGGCCGACGACCACCGGGATCGAGCCGAGGTCGCCGGCGCTGATGCGGCGCTTGAACTCGGTGAGGTAGCCGACGAGGCCCTGCTCGCGGACGAGCAGCCGGGGGTCGACGGCCGTGGCCGCGCCGTCGGCGGCGTCCGGTCCGGCCGCCGGGGCAGCGGTCTTTTCGGTGGTCACTGGGAAACCTCCGCGTTGCGCGCCGCACGTCGGGTCACGGCGTTGTCCGTGGCGCCCGTGATGGCCGAGATGATCTCTTCCTGAGAGGTGGTCCGCACGTCGAAGACGCCGTTGTTCCGGCCCAGCCGGAGCACGGCGACCTTGTCGGCGACGGCCTTCACGTCGGCCATGTTGTGGCTGATGAGGATGACCGCGTGACCGCGCTCGCGCAGCCGCTCGACGAGGTCGAGGACCTGGGCGGTCTGCTCGACGCCGAGGGCGGCGGTGGGCTCGTCGAGAATGACGAGCTTGGGCTCGCCCAGCATCGACCGGGCGATGGCCACGGTCTGGCGCTGGCCGCCGGAGAGCGAGGCGATCGGGATGCGGACGCTCGGGATGCGGATGGAGAGCGTGGACAGCAGCTCGCGGGAGCGGCGCTCCATCTCCACCTCGTCCAGGACGCCGAACCGGCGCAGCTCCCGGCCCAGGTAGAGGTTGCCGACGACATCGATGTTGTCGCACAGCGCGAGGTCCTGATAGACGGTCGCGACGCCGAGGTGCTGGGCGTCGTGCGGCTTGTTGATCTGGACGGCGGCGCCCTCCCACTCGATGACTCCGTCATCGATGGGGTGCACGCCGGCGATCGTCTTGACCAGCGTTGATTTGCCGGCGCCGTTGTCGCCGACCAGGGCGACCACCTCGCCGGCGTGGACCTCAAGCTCGACATCGGTGAGTACCTGGACGGCACCGAAGCGCTTGGAGACCCCTCGCAACGCCAACACGGGCGTAGCGGACACGTGAACCATCTCCTTCGCCGCCTGACCGGCGGGGATGCCGCGCCCGGGGGAAGGCGCGGCGGTCGAGCAGAAGAGAACAGGGAAAGGGGGAAGAGTTCCGTCCGGCGCCCCGCCCGGCAGCGGGACAGTAGGTGGGCGGGGCGCCGGACAGTCTTCGTGGCGCGCGGGCCGGGGTGCGGCAGCGCGGGCGGGACGCCGTACGGGACCGCGCGCGGGCGCGGCGGGCGTGCGGCGGGACGGGGCCCGGCCGCTCGGGGCGGCCGGGTTCCGCACGGCCTACTTGAGGCCGATCTTGTCGCAGTCGGCCTTGTACTTGCCGGTGCAGATCTCGTCGACGGTGTAGATGCCGTCCTTGATGACGGTGTCCTTGATGTTGTCCTTGGTCAGCGAGACGACCGGGACGAGGACCGTCGGGATGTCCTTCTGGCTGGCGTTGTCCACCGTGGAGGTGGCGATCGAGTCGAGCTTGTCCCCCTTGGCGAGGGCGACGGCCATCTCCGCGGCGACGACGCCCTCCTGCGGGTAGGACTTGTAGACGCTCATGAACTGCTCACCGGTGACGATGCGCTGCACGCCCGCCAGTTCCGCGTCCTGGCCGGTGACCGGGGGGAGCTTCGGCAGACCGGCGGCCTTCAGGGCGGTGATGATGCCGCCCGCCATGCCGTCGTTGGCGGAGTAGACGCCGTCGATCTTGTCCTTGCCGAGCGCGGTGATCGCCGCTTCCATGTTGGCGTTGGCGTTCTCCGGCTTCCACTCCTTGGTGTCGTACTCCTTGCCATACTTCACCTTGCCGTCGAGGACGGACTTGGCGCCCGACTTGAAGAGGGCCGCGTTCGGGTCGGTGATCGCGCCGTTCATCATCACGATCGTGGCGCCGTCGGCCTTGTCGCCCAGGGCCTCCAGCAGGGCGGTGCCCTGGGCCCGGCCGACCTCCTCGTTGTCGAACGAGGTGTAGGCGTCGATGGGGCCCTCTGCGAGACGGTCGAAGGCGACGACCGGGATGCCCTCGGCCTTGGCCTTCTTGACGCTGTTCTCGATGGCCTTGGCGTCCACGGCGCCCACGATGAGAGCGTCGACCTTGTTGGTGATCATCGTGTCGATCTGCTGCGACTGGGTGGTCGCGTCCTGCTTGGCGTTGGCGTAGACGACCTCCGCCTTGCCGCCGGTGAGCTCGCTGACCTTCTTCTCGATGATCGGCCGGTCGAACTTCTCGTATCGGGCCGTCTGGTTCTCGGGAAGGAGCAGACCTATCTTCAGGTCGTCGCCCTTGCTCTTGGCCGGGGCCTCTTCCGCCTTGTCGCCGGACTCCTTGGCGCTCCCGCAAGCGGCCAGCGAGACCGCCATCGTGGTGGCGGCGACGGCAACGGCGGCACGACGCATACGCGTGTTCATTCTCGAACCTCCCTGACGAGGCCGCGACGTTGCGGCCGAGGTGGCTGGAAGTCAACTCGGCCGCAGAGCTGGCGTCAAGGAGTAAATTCTTAACGAGATGACAACGGTGCCATTCGTTATCTAAGTGAAGGCAGGGGTGGCCGCCGGGAAGGTGCTCTCCAAAAGGGTCGAATCCCCCATCTCGCTCAGCACGAGGGCCAGTGCCCCCAGCACCTCCGCGCGTCCGCCGAGCGCCCCGGGGAGCACCGAGAGCTGCCGGGCGGCGCTCGGGATCGCGTAGCGCGACACGGAGTCCCGTATGGGCCCGAGAACCAGCTCCCCGGCCTCCGCGAGCGAGCCGCCGAGCACCACGCGGCTGGGGTTGAGCAGATTGCACAGGTTGGCCACCCCGCTGCCTATGTGCCGACCGACGTCGCCGATCACCCTGCGGCAGCCCGGGTCGCCCTCCCGGGCCAGCTGGACCACCCGCTCCATGGTGAGCCCCGGGCCGTGGCTGGGCTGGAGCAGCGGCAGGACGTAGCGGGCGGCGGTGAAGGTCTCCAGGCAGCCGCGGTTGCCGCAGCGGCAGACCGGGCCCGACTCGTCGAGCGTGATGTGCCCGATCTCGCCGGCCGTGCCCCCCGGGCCCCGGTAGATGGTCCCGTCGATCACCAGCCCGGCGCCGACGCCGCTGGCGACCTTGATGTACGCGAGGTCCTTGACGCCCCGGCCGCTGCCCCAGACCAGCTCGCCCAGGGCCCCGAGGTTGGCGTCGTTGTCGACGTACACCGGCACGCCGAGGCGGCCGGAGAGCTCCTCGCTGGGGTTGATGCCCGTCCAGCCCGGCAGGATCGAGGTGGAGCCCAGCGTGCCGGACTCGACGTCGATGGGGCCCGGCACGCCGAGCCCGACGCCGATGACCTTGTCCGGGCTGACCCCGGTCGTCTCGATCAGCCGGTTGACCAGCACTTCGGCCCGTCCGAAGCCCTCGGCGGACGAGGCGTCGACATCCAGCGGCTCAGCCTCTTCCGCGAGCACCTGGTGGGCCAGGTTGCCGACGGCGACGCGCAGGTGCGTGTGGCCGAAGTCGACGCCGATGACGATCCCCGCGTCCCCGCTGAGCGAGACGCTGCGGGCCCGCCGGCCGCCCGCGGAGGTGGGGGTCACCTCGACCGTCCCGCCGTCCTTCAGCTCCCGGACGATATTGGAGACGGTGGCCGCGGAGAGCCCGGTGCTCCGGGCGATCTCCGCCTGGGTGAGCGACCCCGCCATCCGTACCGCGCGGACGACCCGCTCCAGATTGGCCCTGTGCAGCGATGTCTGCGACCCGGGAGTCTCCATCGACTCATCCACTCCTGCCCTTGGCGGGCGGTCCAGCAGGACCGCCCCGGCCGGGGCCGCAGCCATGAGACCCCGGCTTCCTCCAACATGTGAACCCCAAGCTGACCGTTCAGGGGTGCCTCCCGTCAAGACCTGAGCGAGCGGGGTATCCCCCGGCAACGGCCGGGAACGGCGCAACGCCCCGGCGAAGAGGTCTTCGCCGGGGCGTTGCGCCATCCGGGTGAGTGCGGTGTACGGGGCTACTTCAGAGCGCCCGCCGTGAGCCCGGAGACCACTTGGCGCTGGAAGACGATGTACGCGGCGAGCACCGGCAGCATCGCGATCACCAGCCCGGCGAACAGCCCCGAGTAGTCGCCCTTGTACCCCTGGCTGGAGGCGAGCTCCACCAGCCCCTGGGCCAGCACCCGCTTCTCCGGGTCGGTGTTCAGGACCGTCGGCAGCATGTACTGGTTCCACTGCCCCAGGAAGTTGAAGATGCCGACGCTGATCAGGCCGGGCTTGGCCATCGGCAGCATGACCTGGAAGAACGTACGCGTGTGCGAGGCCCCGTCGATGATCGACGCTTCCGCCACCGAGGTCGGCAGGGTGCGGAAGAAGGAGGTCAGGAAGAACACGGTGAACGGCAGCGAGTACGCGATGTACACGAGGATCAGACCGTGGATCGAGTTCAGCAGCCCCATGTTGTCCATGACGTAGAACAGAGGGACCAGCGCCAGCATGATCGGGAAGCTCATCCCGCCGACGAACAAGAAGTAAATGAACCGGTTGCCCGGGAACTCGAAGCGCGCCAGCACGTAGGCGGCCATCGACCCCAGCACCAGGGTGCCGACGAGGGACCCTCCCACCACCAGGACGGTGTTCATGAAGTACTCGCTCATGTGGGCCTGGCTCCAGGCGCGGCCCCAGCTGTCGAAGTTCAGCGAGCCGGGCAGCGACCACGGGGTGTTGAAGATGTCCGCGTCGGTCTTGAACGAGGACATCACCGCCCAGAAGAGCGGCAGGACGACCATGACCGCCCACAGGACGAGCATCCCGTGCGAGAAGACGTTGAGGACCTGTCCCTCACCGCGCTTCGCGGAGGCCGGGGCGCTGCCGGCGGCCGTGCCGGCGCGCTGCTCGGGGATGCCGGCCGTGTCGGCGCCGGAGGGAGGGGTGTCAGTGGTCTTCATCAGAACTCCAGCCGCTCGCGCCGGCCCACCCGCATGACGATGGCGGCGAACGCCAGGGTCACGAGGAGCAGGGCGACACCGATCGTGGTCGCGTAGCCCGCCTGCCCGTCCCGGAACGCCGCCTGGTAGACGTACAGCGGCAGGACGGTCGTCGAGTAGTCGGGCCCGCCGGGGCCGACGCTCATGATGTGCACGATGGCGAAGCCCTCGGCGCCGAGGGCCAGGATGCCCATGTAGACCCAGCCGGACTGGACGGTGTCCCACAGCAGGGGCAGCGTGATCCGGAAGAAGGTCGTGAAGCGGCTGGCGCCGTCCAGCAGGGCAGCCTCGTAGAAGTCCTTGGGGATGGAGGCCATGCCCGCGGAGAAGAGCACCACGAAGAAGCCGGTCGTGCACCAGACGAGGACGGCCATGATGCACCACAGGGCCAGCCGGGGGTCGCCCAGCCAGTTCGGCACGTCCTCGAAGCCGACGGCCCTGAGGGTGCCGTTGATCATGCCCTGGGCCGGGTCGAAGGCGAACTGGAACAGGATGGCCACGATCGCGATCGAGAGCACCTGCGGGAAGAAGTAGGCGATCTTGTAGAAGCCCGAGCCCCGTACGCCGGAGACGGCGGCGCCCTTGCGGCGCCGCCCGCCCACGTTGAGCATGAAGGCGAAGAAGAGCGCGAGCCCCAGCGTCACCAGCGGCAGCAGCACGGCCAGCAGCACACTGTGCTGCAGGGACTTCCAGAAGACGTCGTCGTCGAGCATCTTGGCGTAGTTGGCGAATCCGACCATCTCGAAGTCGGGACTCAGCCCCGTCCAGTCCGTGAACGAGTAGTAGATGGACTGGATGAAGGGCCAGATGACGAAGACGACGTACAACGCCATCGGGACCACCAAGAACCCGACTATGAACCGGTATTTTCCGTGCTGCATCGTTACCGACTCCGACCTTCCCGTGCTGCCCGCCGCTGGTGACGCGTGGTCACTGGTGCTTGAAGTGCTTGATGGACTGGTCCTTGGCGGTCGCGTCGGCGAAGCCCTGGATCTTCTTGATGGTCTCGGCCGGGGTGGCGCGGCCGGCCATCATCTCGCCCAGCGCGGCGACGCCGATCTGCTCCTTCTGGAGCTTCACGTACCAGTCCTGGAGGCGCGGGTTGACCACATGGGTCCCCGCCTTCTCCAGCGCGGCGACGCCTGACTTCAGGCCGTCGGACAGCTCGATGCCGTCGGTTCCGCCGTTGAAGGCGGAGAGCGACTTGGTGCTGGCGGTGAAGGACTTCGAGGAGGCCTCGCTGAGCATGATGCGCAGCTGCTCCATGCCCCCCTCGACGTTCTTCGCCTTGCTCGGGACGATGAACGGCTCACCGCCGGACGCCCAGAGGGTGCCGAAGGGCATCTTGTCGGAGGAGTCGAGGCCGGACGGGGCGCCCACGGACAGCTTGAAGTCCTTGGGGATGATCGCCGCTTCCTCGTTCTCCAGCCAGGAGCCGTTCGGGATGAACAGCGCCTTGCCGCGGGCCCAGGCGCCCTGCGAACCGCGGTGGTCCAGCCCCGGGGTGCCCTCGAGGATGTAGTCCTTGGCGACCAGCTCGTAGTACGCCTCGAAGGCCGCCTTGACCGCGGGGTGCTTCCAGGCGTTCGGCTCCAGGTTGTCGATCGCGTCGAGGACCTCGACACCGCCGATCTTGGCGATGAAGGGGTACAGCGAGAACGGCAGGTAGTACGGGTGCTTGCCGGGGTAGGTCCAGCCGGCGATGCCCTTCTTCTTCGCCTTGGCGCACAGCGCGAGCATCTCGTCCCAGGTCTCCGGGTACGTGGCGTCGAGCTTGTCCAGCGCGGTCTGCGAG
This sequence comes from Streptomyces pratensis, assembly GCF_037137275.1. GTDB lineage: Bacteria > Actinomycetota > Actinomycetes > Streptomycetales > Streptomycetaceae > Streptomyces > Streptomyces pratensis_B. The sequence goes on from NZ_JBBBEN010000092.1 coordinate 294,380, forward strand.
TACCAGACGCCGTAGACCGTGTACGCGTAGTACATGATCCAGACCTGCTCGCCGTCGAACTGGCCCATCTCGACGATGCCGGGCCGCAGGGTGTCGCGGACCTTCTTGGCGGGGTCGTCGATGGAGGGGGCGTCGAGCAGCGGGGTCAGGTCGGTGAGCTGCTTCTTTCCGACGAGCACGCCCATGTCCATCTGCTGGGCGCCGGAGTTGTCGATCAGGTCCGGCGGGGTGCCGCCGTTGAACCGCGGCTGAAGAACCGACTGGATCTTCTGCGTGGCGGAGAACGTGACCTTCGCCTCCGGGTACGTCTTCTCGTAGACCGCCTTGGCGTCCTCGGCGTACTTGGTGCCGAACCCGCCGTCGAAGATGACGATCTCCAGCGGTGCGCTGCCGTTGACGGCCAGCGGGTTCTTGTCGGTCTTCTCGCCCTTTTCGACCTTGTCGTCGCTGCCGCTGTCGCCGCTCGCGCAGGCGGACAGGAAGCTCATCGTCGGAACAGCGATCAGGCCGAGTGCGGCAGAACGCTTGATCAGATCGCGACGGCCAAGGCCCTCATCGTTGTGGGCGGAGGTGTGTCCCATGCTCAAGTCCTCGCCTTCTCCAGGACTCAGGCGGTGTACCGGTCGCCCGTCGAGAATTCGCCTCAGGCGAAGGGCCCCGCCACCGCGGTCGATTGCGCTTGGGTGGTGCAGATGTGCGGAAATGCAGATGTGCCGGCCGGGCCGGCGCAGTGGGGGTGTCGGGAGACCGTACAGCGAGGACGCCTGTGGCGTCCTCGCAACCGTCCGGTTTCTCCCCCGTACGCACACCCGCAGAAAACGGCTGTGCAGATGCCGACAGGTATAGTCCACTCGCCGCCAACTGAGCAAGATCACAAGCACGTTTGGGCGACAGTCTTTCCCGAGTTGAGACCTCACGGACCCGTCGGCGCCGCCCGCCCTCTCCCCGCGGCCGCTATTGCGCCCTTGCGGCCGATTCGCCCAGCGGACCCTGGGCAACACCCTTGACACGTCTTGTCACTTGGCTCCCTACTGGACCTTGCATCCCGAAATGACAACGTTGTCCATGCATTTTCCCGGGGAGGAACGGCTCGGCATGCAGCCACCACGCGGTATTCGACACGGCACCGAAGAGACCCTCGGCGCGATCCCCCGTACGGCCTCGGGCCGCGGACGCGCCCCCGCGGCAGCCGCTCTCGCGGCGTCCCTGGCCCTGGTCATGATCGCTCCGGCGGCCGCATCGGCGGAACCGGCCGGAGCGGGCCGGAAGCCGTCCGGTGACAGGACCTTCAGCACCTCCTTCGAAGCGGACGAGAGACAACCGGACTGGCGCGACACCGTGGAGGAGGGGCCCGACGGGGCGAAGCGGGCCGCCGGGGTCGACGGCGGATTCTCCTCCGGGATACCGGGCGATGTCACCGACCGGGTGACGGAGGTCCGCGCGAGCGCGGAGAACACCGCCGGCGGCGAGGTAAAGGAGAATCTGGCCGACGGCGAACCGGGCTCGAAATGGCTGGCGTTCGAGTCCACCGGCTGGGTCGAGTTCGATCTGGACGAACCGGTCAAGGTCGTGACGTACGCGCTCACTTCGGCCAACGACCACGCCGAGCGCGACCCGAAGGACTGGACGCTCAAGGGCTCGGCCGACGGCGAGACGTGGACCAGCCTGGACACCCGCGGCGGCGAGAGCTTCGCCGAGCGGCACGAGACCAAGACGTACGACCTCGCCTCGGCCGCCGCCTACCGGCACTTCCGGCTGGAGATCACGGCGAACAACGGCGCGGCGGGCGTGCTCCAACTCGCCGACGTGCGGTTCTCCGACGGCGACACCTCGACGCCCGTCCCCGAGGAGATGCGCAGCCGGCCCGACCGCGGCCCCTCGGGGTCCCCAACCGCCAAGGCGGGCGCGGGGTTCACCGGAAAGAAGGCACTGCGTTACGCGGGTACGCACGCCCCGCAAGGGCGCGCCTACTCGTACAACAAGGTCTTCGACGTGAACACCCGCGTCACCAAGGACACCGAGCTGTCCTACCTCGTGTACCCGCAGATGGGCGAGACGGACCTGAACTACCCGGCGACCCACGTCGCGGTGGACCTCGCCTTCACCGACGGCACGTACCTCAGCGAGCTGAAGGCCGCCGACAGCCACGGTGGGCTGCTGACCCCCCAGGGCCAGGCGGACGCCAAGCGCCTGTACGTCAACCAGTGGAACAAGGTCTCCGCCCGTGTCGGCGCGGTGGCGGCGGGCAGGACGGTCGACCGCATCCTGGTGGCGTACGACTCCTCCAAGGGCCCGGCGAAGTTCCAGGGCTGGATCGACGACCTCACGATCGCACCGAAGCCTCCCGAGAAGCGCAAGGCGCATCTGTCGGACTACGCGCTGACCACTCGCGGCACCCATTCCAGCGGCGGCTTCTCGCGCGGGAACACCATTCCGGCCACGGCCGTCCCGCACGGCTTCAACTTCTGGACACCGGTCACCAACGCCGGCACCACCAGTTGGCTGTACGACTACCACCGCGGCAACAACGAGGACAACCTCCCCTCGCTCCAGGCCTTCGGCGCCAGTCATGAGCCGAGCCCCTGGATGGGCGACCGCCAGACCTTCCAGCTGATGCCATCCACCGCGGCGGGGACCCCGGACGCGGCCCGCAGGGCCCGGGCCCTGCCGTTCCGGCACGAGAACGAGACGGCCAGGCCGCACTACTACGGTGTCACGTTCGAGAACGGTCTCAAGGCCGAGATGACGCCGACCGACCACGCGGCCCGGATGCGGTTCACCTATCCGGGCGAGGACGCGAGTCTGGTCTTCGACAACGTGTCGAACGACGGCGGGCTCACCCTGGACGCGAAGACCCGTTCCTTCTCCGGCTACTCGGACGTCAGGAGCGGTCTGTCCACCGGCGCGACCCGCATGTTCGTGTACGGCGTCTTCGACGCGCCGGTCACCGACAGCGGGAGGCTGAAGGGCGGCGGGGGCGACGACGTCACCGGTTTCTTCCGCTTCGACGCCGGCAAGGACCGCACGGTCGGCCTGCGGCTGGCCACCTCGCTGATCAGCCTCGACCAGGCGAAGCAGAACCTGGCGGCGGAGATCCCGCGGTCCGCCTCCTTCGAACGGGTCAAGCGGGCGGCACAGAGGGCCTGGGACCGCGTCCTGGGCAGGATCGAGGTGGAGGGGGCCGACGCCGACCAGCTCACCACCCTCTACTCCAGCCTCTACCGCCTCTACCTCTACCCGAACTCGGGCCACGAGCGGGTGAACGGAGAGAACAAGTACGCGAGCCCCTTCGTCGAACCGGTCGGCGAGAACACCCCGACGCGGACCGGCGCGAAGATCGTCGACGGTGAGGTGTACGTCAACAACGGCTTCTGGGACACCTACCGCACGACCTGGCCCGCCTACTCCTTCTTCTCCCCGAAGAAGGCCGGTGAGCTGGTGGACGGCTTCGTGCAGCACTACAAGGACGGCGGCTGGACCTCCCGCTGGTCCTCCCCCGGTTACGCGGACCTGATGACCGGCACCAGCTCGGACGTGGCCTTCGCCGACGCGTACGTCAAGGGCGTGGAGTTCGACGCCCGGGCGGCGTACGAGGCGGCGGTGAAGAACGCCACCGTGGCTCCGCCGTCCTCCGGGGTCGGCCGCAAGGGCATGGAGACCTCCGTCTTCACCGGCTACGCGAACACCGCCACCCATGAGGGCCTGTCCTGGTCCCTGGAGGGCTACCTCAACGACTACGGCATCGCGCGGATGGGCGAGAAGCTCTACGAGAAGACGAAGGAGAAGCGCTACAAGGAGGAGTCCGCCTACTTCCTGAACCGCGCGCAGAACTACGTCGAGCTCTTCGACGACGAGGCCGGATTCTTCCAGGGCAAGAAGCCGAACGGTGACTGGCGCCTGCCCTCCGGCCGGTACGACCCGCGGGTCTGGGGCTACGACTACACCGAGACCAACGGCTGGGGTTACGCCTTCACCGCCCCGCAGGACAGCCGGGGCCTGGCCAACCTGTACGGCGGCCGCGCGGGCCTGGGCAAGAAGCTGGACACCTACTTCGCCACGCCGGAGACGGCGGGCCAGGAGTTCGTCGGCAGCTACGGCGGGGTCATCCACGAGATGACCGAGGCGCGCGACGTCCGGATGGGCCAGTACGGCCACAGCAACCAGGTCGCCCACCACGCCGCGTACATGTACAACGCGGCTTCGCAGCCGCACAGGACTCAGGAGAAGGTCCGCGAAGTGCTGGGCCGGCTGTACACCGGCAGCGAGATCGGGCAGGGCTACCACGGCGACGAGGACAACGGCGAGCAGTCGGCCTGGTTCCTGTTCTCCGCGCTCGGCTTCTACCCGCTGGTGATGGGCAGCGGTGAGTACGCGGTCGGCTCGCCGCTCTTCACGAAGGCGACCGTCCGCCTGGACAACGGCCGCAAGCTGGTCGTCAAGGCGCCGAAGAACAGCGCGGAGAACGTCTACGTCCAGGGCCTGAAGGTCAACGGCAGGAAGTGGGACTCCACCGCGCTGCCGCACGACCTCCTGGCCCGGGGCGGCACGCTGGAGTTCGCCATGGGCCCGGAGCCGTCCGCGTGGGGCACGGGCAGGGACGCGGCCCCCGTCTCCATCCAGAAGGACGACGAGGTCCCGACGCCCGCGGGCGACACGCTCAGGGGCGGCGGTCCGCTGTTCGACGACACCTCGGCCACCTCGGCCGCGGTCGGGTCGGTGGAGCTGCCGGTGGCCCCGGGCACGAAGGCGCGCCAGTACACGCTGACCTCTGCGGCGGCGGACCGGGCCCCGAAGGGCTGGGTCCTCCAGGGGTCCGTCGACGGCGAGCGGTGGACGGACCTGGACCGGCGGTCCGACGAGTCCTTCGCCTGGGACCGGCAGACCCGGGTCTTCTCGGTGGACCGGACCCGCGCGTACGCGAAGTACCGCCTGGTGCTGACGGACACGGCGACGCTCGCGGAGGTGGAGCTGCTCGGCTGACCCGCCGGTCCGCCCGGCCCGAAGAAGCCCCGGGGGCGGGGTGAGGCGGGTCGTCCGCGATGCGGGCGGCCCGCCTTCCGCGGGCGTCCGCGTGCGGCGTCGCGGCGGTGCTCTGTCCGCCAACCGGGGTAAAACCGGCGCCTTGTCGGCGCTGCGCTCAGCATATGACCGTGCCGCTGTGGCACTTCTGGGGACGCCCCACCGATTTGTACGACAATCACTTCGGCTCCCAGGAGTAGTCATGCTCTCGTCCCTCCCCCTGCGTCCCACCGCTCTGCGTCTCGGCGCGGCCACCGTCGCCGCCCTGGCGTTCACCGGCGCGTCCGTCGCCGGCGCGTCCACCGCCTTCGCCGCCCCCGGGGACAGCGGCGAGCTGAAGGTGCACAAGGCCGGCACCCCGTACGGCGACTCCCGTGACGAGAAGAAGGTGTGCCGGTTCCACCTGGCCGCCAGCAACTTCGAGACCATCACCCTGATCAACGTCACCATCACCCCGCAGCCGCCGGCCCCGACCCGGCCCACCGTCACCGCCGCCATCACGCTGAGCGCCGGCACGGGCCACACCCAGGACTACTCGCTGCCCGACGGCCAGTACCAGGTGAGCTGGACGTTCCCGGGCGGCGTGGCCAAGCAGAAGCTCTTCACCGTGGACTGCCGCCCCAGCGGCGGTGTGCCGGCCGGCGGCGGCGGTGTGGCGACCGTCGAGAGCAGCACCGCCGCGGCTGACGGCATGTCGGTCACCGGAGCCTCTGCACTGGCGGCCGGCGGCGTCGGGGCGGCCGGCCTGATCCTCGCCCGCCGCGCCGCCCGTCGCCGCACCCATGGCGCCGCGTGACACCGGTCGCCGCCGGCGCCGGCGGCGCGGCCCGAGCCGCGCCTGCCGTCTCTCCATCACGCTGAGCGTCACCTTCTCGCTCGTCACCGCCGTGGTCCAGGGATGCGACGACGACTCCCCGGACCCCGGCGCGGCCACCGCCTCGGCGGTCGCCGACGACAAGGTGTCGCAGCACGCGTCGCCGGGCGGCTCTCCGCAGGCCGCCCGGTCCCCGTCGCCCACCCCGCCCGCCGGCCCCGCCTCGCCGAAGCCCAGGCCCACGCGGTCCGCCCCGCCGCCCGCCCCGCTTCCCCGCTCGCCCGCGACGAAGCTGTCGATCCCGGCCCTGTCCCTCGACGCGCCGGTCGTCGGGCTCCCGCTCGACCGGGCGGGCCACCCGGGCACCCCGCCCATCAGCAAGCCCCGGCTGGTCGGCTGGCACCAGGACGGGCCCGCGCCGGGTGAGCGGGGGACGGCGCTGGCGGTCGGACACCGCGACACCGCGACCGGGCCCGCCGTCTTCCTCAACATCAGCATGCTGCGGCCGGGCAACACCGTCCACGTCACCCGCGCCGACCGGCGTACGGCGGTGTTCACCGTCGACGCCGTGCGCACGTACGAGAAGGCGGACTTCCCCGACAAGGTGGTGTACGGCGACCGGGGCCGCCCGGAACTGCGGCTCTTGACGTGCGGGGGACGCTTCGACAAGAAGTCCGGTTACGCGGCCAACGTCGTCGTCTTCGCCCATCTGACCGAGGTGCGCAAGGCCTGAGGCGGGTCCGCCGGCCGGGG
>NZ_JBBBEN010000092.1:300976-393091 GCF_037137275.1 Streptomyces pratensis
CCGGCGGGCCCCCTGCCGTCCGGCCGTCTCACCCCGGCGCGAGCCCGTCCGGCAGGGCCAGGTTGAGCGCGGTGACGACCGGTCGGCCGTGTTCCGTGCCGAGCCGGGAGACCGCGCCGGTGGCGAGCTGGAAGAGCCGCCCCTCCGCCGGAGTCAGGCCCAGATAGCGGGCGGTGAGGACGCGCAGGAAGTGCGAGTGCGCGACGAGAGCGATGTCCCCGCTCCCGAGCTCCTCCGCCGCCGAGCGGACGCCCGCGAGCACCTGGTCGGCCCGTTGCCCGATCTGCTCGGGGCTCTCCCCCGGGTGCTCGGGGGAGCCGGGGTCGACGCCGTCGGTCCACAGGTTCCAGAAGGGCCGGGTGCGGCGGATCTCCCGGGTGGTGACGCCCTCGTACCCGCCGTAGTCCCACTCCCGCAGCTCGGGGGTGACCCGGGGCGCGGGGAGCCCGGCCAGTTCGGCGGTGCGGCGGGCCCGGATCAGCGGGCTGACGAGGGTGAGCTCGATGTGCCGGTCGGCCAGCAGCGGCACGAGGGCGCGGGCCTGGCGCTCCCCGACGTCGGTGAGGGGGAGGTCGGTGTAGCTCGTGTGCTGTCCGGAGCGGGACCACTCGGTCTCGCCGTGCCGGACGAGGATCAGCTCGCCCACAGCGGTTCCTTTCGCCTTCTGCGCGGGTGGTGCGGGAGGTGCGGGGGTGGCCCCGTACCGTAAGCCCCTCACCTGACCGACTTCCCGTGGGGGGACCTCATGTCCGACACCTTCCCGCCTCCGCCGCCCGAACAGCCGCGTCCCGAGCACCCCGCGCCGCAGCCGGAGGCTTCGCCCTGGGCGGCCCCCGCCGCCGCTCCGGAACGCGGGCGGCAGCGTACGGGGCTGGTCGTGGCGCTCTCCGTGGGGGGCGGGCTCGCCCTGGTGGGGGCCGTGACGGCGCTCGTCTACACGTTGATGGGTACGGTCACGGACTCGATGGACCTGCCGCCGGAGCGGTCGGCCGCCCCGTACGGCGCGGAGCCTGGGGAGCCGGCCGAGGAGCCCGGCGCGACCGAGGAGTCGGACGCGGCGGACGTGGCGGACGTGGCGGACGACGTCACGATCACGGCGTGCACCAGGGACCCGCAGATCGGGTGGCCGGCCGCCGATGTGGAGGTCGTGAACGGGTCGGCGGCTCCGGCGGACTACTACGTGAGCGTGGAGTTCCTGGACAAGGACGGCGCCACGGTCGCGGAGGGGGTGACCGGGGTCCTCGGCCTCGGGCCCGGCGAGTCGGCGGAGAAGAAGGTCCAGGGGCTGGGCGAGGTGCCGAGCGGCACGACGTGCCGGCTCGACGACCTCGCGCGGACCCCTTCGGCGGGCTGAGAGACGGACGCCGCCCCGGGTCGGGGAACGCGGAGGGGCCGTGCCCCGGAACTCCGGGGTACGGCCCCTCGTCACTGGCGCCCTCCGCCTACTTGCGGATGAGGCTGCGGAGCACGTACTGCAGGATGCCGCCGTTGCGGTAGTAGTCGGCCTCGCCGGGGGTGTCGATCCGGACGACGGCGTCGAACTCCACTCCGGTGTCGGTGGTGACCTTGACCGTACGGGGGGTGGTGCCGTCGTTCAGCTCGGTGACGCCGGTGAAGGAGAAGGCCTCCTCGCCGGTGAGGCCGAGGGTCGCGGCGTTCTGGCCCTCGGGGAACTGGAGCGGCAGGACGCCCATGCCGATGAGGTTCGAGCGGTGGATGCGCTCGTACGACTCGGCGATGACCGCCTTGACGCCGAGGAGCGCGGTGCCCTTGGCGGCCCAGTCGCGGGACGAGCCGGAGCCGTACTCCTTGCCCGCGAGGATCGCGAGCGGCACGCCGGCGGCCTGGTAGTTCTGCGAGGCGTCGTAGATGAACGACACCGGACCGCCGTCCTGGGTGAAGTCGCGGGTGTAGCCGCCCTCGGTGCCCGGCGCGATCTGGTTGCGCAGGCGGATGTTGGCGAACGTACCGCGGATCATCACCTCGTGGTTGCCCCGGCGCGAACCGTAGGAGTTGAAGTCACGGCGCTCGATGCCGTGCTCCGTGAGGTACTTGCCGGCCGGGGTGTCGGCCTTGATCGCACCGGCCGGGGAGATGTGGTCGGTGGTGACCGAGTCGCCGAGCTTGGCGAGCACCCGGGCGCCGGTGATGTCCTCGACCGGGCTCGTCTCCATGGTCATGCCCTCGAAGTACGGGGGCTTGCGCACGTAGGTGGACTCGGCGTCCCACTCGAAGGTGTCGCCGGTGGGGATCGACAGCGCCTGCCACTGGGCGTCGCCCGCGAAGACGTCCTGGTAGGACTTGTTGAACATGTCCTCGCCGATGGCGTTCGCCACGACGTCGTTGACCTCGGCCTCCGAGGGCCAGATGTCGTCCAGGTAGACCGGCCGGCCTTCCTGGTCGACGCCGAGGGCGTCCTTGGTGATGTCGACCTTCATCGAACCGGCGATGGCGTACGCGACGACCAGCGGCGGGGACGCCAGGTAGTTCATCTTGACGTCGGGGTTGATCCGGCCCTCGAAGTTGCGGTTGCCGGAGAGCACGGAGGTGACGGCGAGGTCGTTGTCGTTGACCGCCTTGGAGACCTCCTCCGGCAGCGGGCCGGAGTTGCCGATGCAGGTGGTGCAGCCGTAGCCGACGAGGTTGAAGCCGACCTTGTCGAGGTAGGGGGTCAGACCCGCCTTGTCGAAGTAGTCGGTGACGACCTTGGAGCCCGGGGCGAGGGTGGTCTTGACCCACGGCTTGCGGGTCAGGCCCTTCTCGACCGCCTTCTTGGCCACGAGCGCGGCGGCGACCATGACGTACGGGTTGGAGGTGTTGGTGCACGAGGTGATCGCGGCGACGGTGACGGCGCCGTGGTCGATCTCGTACGTCGAGCCGTCGGGGGCCGTGACGGTGGTCGGCTTCGACGGGACGCCGTTGGGGGACACGGCCGGGGCGTCGGAGGCCGGGAAGGACTCCTTGCTCGCCTCCATGTCGTCCATGACGTAGTTGCGCACGTCCTGGGCGAACTGCTCCTTGGCGTTCGCGAGGACGATGCGGTCCTGCGGGCGCTTCGGGCCGGCGATGGAGGGGACGACCGTGGCGAGGTCGAGCTCCAGCTTCTCGGAGAAGTCCGGCTCGGCGGCCGGGTCCAGCCAGAGGCCCTGCTCCTTGGCGTACGCCTCGACCAGGGCGACCTGCTGCTCGTCGCGGCCCGTCAGGCGCAGGTACTTCAGCGTCTCGTCGTCCACGGGGAAGATCGCGGCGGTGGAGCCGAACTCCGGCGACATGTTGCCGATGGTGGCGCGGTTGGCGAGCGAGGTCGCGGCGACGCCCTGGCCGTAGAACTCGACGAACTTGCCGACGACGCCGTGCTTGCGGAGCATCTCGGTGATGGTCAGCACGAGGTCGGTGGCGGTGGTGCCCGGCTTCAGCTCACCGGTCAGCTTGAAGCCGACGACGCGCGGGATCAGCATGGAGACCGGCTGGCCGAGCATCGCGGCCTCGGCCTCGATGCCTCCGACGCCCCAGCCCAGCACGCCCAGGCCGTTGACCATGGTGGTGTGCGAGTCGGTGCCGACGAGGGTGTCGGGGTAGGCCTGGCCGCCCCGGACCATGACCGTGCGGGCCAGGTGCTCGATGTTCACCTGGTGGACGATGCCGGTGCCCGGGGGGACGACCTTGAACTCGTCGAAGGCGGTCTGGCCCCAGCGCAGGAACTGGTAGCGCTCCTTGTTGCGGCCGTACTCCAGCTCGACGTTCTGGGCGAACGCCTCGTTGGTGCCGAACTTGTCAGCGATGACGGAGTGGTCGATGACCAGCTCGGCCGGGGCCAGCGGGTTGATCTTCGCCGGGTCGCCGCCCAGCTCCTTCACGGCCTCGCGCATGGTCGCGAGGTCGACGACGCAGGGCACGCCGGTGAAGTCCTGCATGATCACGCGGGCCGGCGTGAACTGGATCTCCTGGCTGGGCTGTGCCTGGGAGTCCCAGCCGCCGATCGCCCGGATGTGGTCGGCGGTGATGTTCGCGCCGTCCTCGGTGCGGAGCAGGTTCTCCAGCAGCACCTTCAGGCTGTACGGGAGGCGCGCGGAGCCCTCTACCTTGTCCAGCTTGAAGATCTCATACGACTCGTCGCCCACGCGCAGCGTGCTGCGGGCGTCGAAGCTGTTCGCCGACACGACAGTCTCCTTCTTCAATGTGCGCGTATCCCCGCGCCGCGCCTCATGGGAAACGGGCGCCGCGTGGTGCCGCCTACGGCCCCCACCATCCGCTAAGGTAAGAGCTTAGTTAGGTAAGCCTTACCGGGCGGCGGCTGCGGTGCGCCTCGGCAGATATCTCGATGTCGAGATAACTCTAGTACATAGCCGCCGCTCGGTCATGCCCAGGTGCGGCCGGCCCGTCGGTGCGTCTCGGCACACACCCCCTCGACCCCCCGTTCGGACGCGCGCCCCGCGCTCCGGACCGCGAACCGAGAGACCCTGGAGCGAGCAGGCGGCGGCGGAGGGCATGCGCACCCGTCACTCCAACAGCCCACCCCCACATCACCCTCATCTCATATCTGAGATAACCTGCCGCCATGTCAGACGACTACCTCGTACGCATCGGCAAGCTCATCCGAGACGCCCGCCAACACCGGGGCTGGACACAGACGCAGCTGGCCGAGGCGCTCGCCACGAGCCAGAGCGCCGTCAACCGCATCGAGCGCGGCAACCAGAACATCAGCCTTGAGATGATCGCCCGTATCGGCGAAGCCCTCGACAGCGAGATCGTGTCACTCGGCTACGCCGGTCCCATGCATCTGCGGGTCGTCGGGGGCCGACGGCTCTCCGGGTCGATCGACGTCAAGACCAGCAAGAACGCCTGCGTCGCGCTGCTGTGCGCCTCGCTCCTCAACAAGGGACGGACCGTCCTGCGCCGGGTCGCCCGGATCGAGGAGGTGTTCCGGCTTCTGGAGGTGCTGAACTCCATCGGGGTGCGCACCCGCTGGGTCAACGACGGCGTGGACCTGGAGATCGTGCCGCCCGCCCAGCTGGACATGGAGGCGATCGACGCCGACGCCGCGCGCCGCACCCGCTCGATCATCATGTTCCTGGGGCCGCTGCTGCACCGGATGGAGCAGTTCACGCTTCCGTACGCCGGCGGCTGCGACCTCGGCACCCGCACCATCGAGCCGCACATGATCGCGCTGCGCCGGTTCGGGCTGGAGATCGCCGCGACCGAGGGGCTCTACCACGCGCAGGTCGACCGCACGGTCGCTCCGGGCCGCCCCATCGTGCTGACCGAACGCGGCGACACCGTGACGGAGAACGCCCTGCTGGCCGCCGCGCGCCACGACGGGACGACCGTCATCCGCAACGCCTCCTCCAACTACATGGTCCAGGACCTGTGCTTCTTCCTGGAGGCGCTGGGCGTACGGGTCGACGGCGTCGGCACGACGACCCTCACCGTGCACGGTGTCCCGCAGATCGACGTGGACGTGGACTACTCCCCCTCGGAGGACCCGGTCGAGGCGATGAGCCTGCTGGCCGCCGCCGTGGTGACCGAGTCCGAACTCACCATCCGCCGGGTGCCGATCGAGTTCCTGGAGATCGAGCTCGCGGTCCTGGAGGAGATGGGGGTCGACTGCGACCGCACCCCGGAGTACGCCGCCGACAACGCCCGCACGCGACTGGTGGACCTGACCGTGCGCCCCTCCAAGCTGGAGGCGCCGATCGACAAGATCCACCCCATGCCGTTCCCCGGCCTGAACATCGACAACGTCCCGTTCTTCGCGGCCATCGCGGCCTCGGCGCACGGCCAGACCCTGATCCACGACTGGGTCTACGACAACCGCGCCATCTACCTCACCGACCTCAACCGCCTCGGCGGCCGCCTCCAGCTCCTCGACCCCCACCGGGTGCTGGTCGAGGGCCCGACCCGCTGGCGCGCCGCCGAGATGATGTGCCCGCCCGCACTGCGGCCCGCCGTGGTGGTGCTGCTGGCGATGATGGCGGCGGAGGGCACCTCCGTACTCCGCAACGTCTATGTGATCAACCGCGGTTACGAGGAGCTGGCCGAGCGACTCAACTCGGTCGGCGCGCAGATCGAGATCTTCCGGGACATCTGAGCGACGGTTGCCGCCGCGCGCCTCCTTGCCGACCTGCTGCCCGGTGGGCCCGGGAGGGGCGCGGCACCGTCTCCGGTCGTTCTCCGCTCCCTGCGCCCTGACCACCCGCTCCCCCGCGACGCGCCGCTGCCACAGGCCGGAGGCCGCCGACCGCCGGGCCTGTCGGGGCCGCCGGGCCCGACCCGGGAGGGGCCGCGGGGCCTACCCTGGAACTCAGCGGTGCGAGGGGGAGGAGATATTCGGTGAACTGGATCTGGGTGCTGCTCATCATCTTCTGGACGGGCGGCTTCGCGTGGATGGCCGACAACGCCCGTACTGCTCTGCGCAACCGGCACGAGCGCAAGATGGAGGTTCTGGAGGCCGCGAAGCAGGAGCGGCTGGCGCTCGAAGCGGCGCAGCAGCCGCCGGAGCCGGTGTGCGGGTGCGCGCACCACCTCGCCAAGCACGACAAGCAGGGGCGATGCCATGAGCGGGTCGAGGTGCCGACGGCGTGGGACGAGAACAAGAAGCCGCTGAGGTACGAGGCCGGCCAGTGCAGCTGCCAGCAGTACGTGGGCCCGCAGCCCCTGTCACAGGTGTACGCCGAGGAGTTGACGGACCGGGCCTGAGCCCGGGTCCGTCGAGGTCGCGCGGGCTTCGCCGCTCTGCTCGGGAGCACGGCCGACCCTCGGCTGCACGACGGTGAGCGTCCCGCTCCATCCCCGGCGCGCGCCGCTCTCCCCGGGCGGCGCCTAACCCCCGTCCCGCGCGCCGCCCGGCCGGAGCCCCTTCCGTGGAGCGCTGTGGGACAGGGTCCGCTCAGACGGTCCGCCGCCGCCCCGGGACCTGCGGGGCGATCTCCTCGATCAGGTCCTCGACGAGTGCGCGGATCTGGTCGCGGATCGGGCGGACGGCGTCCACGCCCTGGCCCGCCGGGTCTTCCAGCGTCCAGTCGAGGTAGCGCTTGCCGGGGAAGACGGGGCAGGTGTCGCCGCAGCCCATCGTGATGCAGACGTCGGACGCCCTGACCGCGTCGACCGTGAGGATCTTGGGGGTCTCGGCGCTGATGTCGACGCCGGCCTCGCGCATCGCCTCGACGGCGGCGGGGTTGACCTGGTCGGCGGGCGCGGAGCCGGCAGAGCGCACCTCGACGCGGTCTCCGGCCAGGTGCGACAGCCAGGCCGCGGCCATCTGGGAGCGGCCGGCGTTGTGGACGCAGACGAACAGGACGGAGGGCTTCTCGGACACGGGGGTCTCTCTTGTCTCGCGACGAGTTCGGGCACGTAGGACGCGTTCAGGCACGAGGAACGTCAGCACCCGGTGGTGTCAGCCACCACTGATGTGACAGTATCAGCCCATGATGACGTCAGTCGACGCTGAACTGATCCGGGTGCTGAGCGATCCCCTGCGCCTGCGGATCGTGACCCTGCTCGCCCGCGAAACCCTGTGCACCACCCACCTCGTGGAGGAGACCGGCGCACGGCAGACGAACCTCTCCAACCATCTGAGAGTGCTGCGCGAGGCCGGGGTCGTGGAGACCGAACCCTGCGGCCGCTTCACCTACTACAAGCTCCGCCCCGACGTCATCGCCCAGCTCGCCGGCCAGCTCTCCGGTCTGGCCGAGTCCGCCCGCACCGCTGCCGAGAACAAGAGGGCCTGTCCGTGACCCCCACCCAAGCTCCCGCGACCACCGGGGACCCCTCTGTCGTCGCGAGGCTCTCGACGCTCGACCGCTTCCTCGCCGTCTGGATCATGCTCGCCATGGCTCTGGGCCTCGGGCTCGGCCGCCTGATTCCCGGGTTGAACGACGCGCTCGCCAAGGTCGAGATCGGCGGCATCTCCCTGCCCATCGCCGCGGGCCTGCTGATCATGATGTACCCGGTGCTGGCCAAGGTCCGCTACGACAAGCTCGACGCCGTCACCGGCGACCGGAAGCTGATGATCTCCTCGCTGGTCGTCAACTGGGTCCTCGGCCCGGCCCTGATGTTCGCGCTGGCCTGGATATTCCTGCCGGACCTGCCCGAGTACCGCACCGGCCTGATCATCGTCGGCCTGGCCCGCTGCATCGCCATGGTCATCATCTGGAACGACCTCGCCTGCGGCGACCGCGAGGCCGCGGCCGTCCTCGTCGCCCTGAACTCCGTCTTCCAGGTCATCGCCTTCGGCCTGCTCGGGTGGCTCTACCTCGACCTGCTGCCCGGCTGGCTCGGACTCGGCGAGGGCGAACAGCTCGACATCTCCATGGGGAAGATCGCGCTGAACGTCGTCATCTTCCTCGGCGTCCCCCTGGTCGCCGGCTTCCTCACCCGCCACCTGGGCGAGAAGAAGATGGGCCGCGAGTCCTACGAGGCGAAGTTCCTGCCGAAGATCGGCCCCTGGGCCCTGTACGGCCTGCTCTTCACCATCGTGATCCTCTTCGCCCTCCAGGGGAAGACCATCACCTCTCAGCCGCTGGACGTGGCCCGGATCGCGCTCCCGCTGCTCGTCTACTTCACGCTCATGTGGTTCGGCACGTTCCTGCTGGGCAAGGCCATCGGTCTGACCTACGACCGCACCGCCACCCTCGCGTTCACCGCCGCCGGCAACAACTTCGAGCTCGCCATCGCGGTCGCCATCGCCACCTTCGGCGTCACGTCCGGGCAGGCCCTCTCCGGCGTCGTGGGCCCCCTCATCGAGGTTCCGGTCCTCGTCGGCCTCGTCTACGTGTCGCTGGCCTGGCGCAAGAAGTTCACGGCGGCGCGGCTGGAGTGAACCGGTTCCGACACCGCCCCGCCGTCCCGCTGTCCCGCCTCGCCCGGCGGGCGGCGGGACGGTGTCGTACGGCGGTGGCGGCCCGCCGCACCGGCGTCGCCGCCATCGGTCGGCGGGGCTGAGGCCGGGGCGGCGGCCCCGCCTCGTACAGTGTCTGCCGGTGCCCAGCCCTGGGGAGCGTGCGACCGTGCCGCCGAGGAGTCAACGATGAGCAGACCAGCGAGCCAGGCCGGGGCCCCGGACGAGTTGCGGCGGCGGCTCGGGGTGCCCGACGCCGTGGTGATCGGGCTGGGCGCCATGGTCGGCGCGGGCATCTTCGCCGCGCTGGCCCCGGCCGCGCGCGCCGCCGGTTCCGGGCTGCTGCTCGCTCTGGCGGTCGCCGCGGTGGTGGCGTACTGCAATGCCACCTCCTCCGCCCGGCTGGCCGTCCGCTACCCGGCGTCGGGCGGCGCCTACGTCTACGGCCGTGAACGGCTCGGCGCCTTCTGGGGCTATCTGGCGGGCTGGGGGTTCGTGGTCGGCAAGACCGCCTCCTGCGCGGCGATGGCGCTCACCGTCGGCTCCTATCTGTGGCCGGACCAGGCGCACGCGCTGGCGGTGGCCGCCGTGGTGGCGCTGACCGCGGTCAACTACGCCGGGGTCCAGAAGTCCGCCTGGTTGACCCGGGCCGTCGTCGCCGTGGTCCTGGCGGTGCTCGCCGCCGTCGTGGTCGTCTCCCTCACCTCCGACGGGACTGACACCGCCCGGCTGGCCATCGCCTCGGACGCCGGTCCCTGGGGCGTGCTCCAGGCTGCGGGGCTGCTGTTCTTCGCGTTCGCCGGATACGCCCGCATCGCCACGCTCGGTGAGGAGGTCCGCGACCCCGCCCGTACCGTCCCCCGCGCCGTTCCGGTCGCCCTCGGCATCACCCTGGTCGTCTACGCCCTCGTAGCGGTCAGCGTCCTGCTGGTGCTGGGGCCGCAGCGGCTGGCGGACTCAACCATGCCGCTGGCGGACGCCGTGCGCGCCGCGGGCGCCCCCTGGCTGGCTCCGGTCGTCCGCGTGGGGGCGGCCGTCGCGGCGCTCGGCTCCCTGCTGGCGCTGATTCTCGGCGTCTCCCGTACGACGCTGGCGATGGCCCGGGACCGGCATCTGCCGCACGTCCTGGCCGCCGTACACCCCCGCTACGGGGTGCCGCACCGGGCGGAGCTGGTGGTCGGCGCCGTGGTGGCGGTCCTGGCCGCGACGGCGGACGTGCGCGGGGCGATCGGGTTCTCCTCCTTCGGGGTGCTCGCCTACTACGCCGTCGCCAACGCCTCCGCGTGGACGCTCACCCCGGCCGAAGGCCGCCCGCCGCGCCTGGTCCCCGCGGTCGGGCTGGCAGGCTGCCTGGCCCTGGCCTTCGCCCTGCCGCTCTCCTCCGTCGTCACCGGCGCCGCCGTCCTGGCCCTCGGAGCGGCCGCCTACGGGGCCCGCCGCGCCGCCGGCGTCTTCGTCAGTGGCCCGCGGTGAGCTGACCGGCGAGCTTGCCGTGCATCTCGGCGCTCGCCTCGTTGAGGCCCACGATGGTGACCTTCTTGCCCCGGTCGGCGTATTTCGTCTCGATGGCGTCGAGGGCGGCGACGGAGGAGGCGTCCCAGATGTGCGCGCCGGACAGGTCGATGACGACGTCGTCGGGGTCGTCGGTGTAGTCGAACTGGTAGACGAGGTCGTTGGAGGAGGCGAAGAACAGCTCGCCGGTGACCGCGTAGACGACCTGGTTGCCCTCGGGGTCGACCACTCCGGACACCTGCGCCAGGTGCGCGACCCGCTTGGCGAAGATCACCATCGCGGTGATCGAGCCGAGGACGACGCCGACGGCGAGGTTGTGGGTGGCGACGACCGCGGCGACGGTGACGACCATGACGGTGGTCTCGCCGACCGGCATGCGCTGGAGCGTCTTGGGCTGGATCGAGTGCCAGTCGAAGGTCGCGAAGGACACCAGGATCATCACGGCCACCAGGGCGGCCATCGGGATGTCGGAGACGATCGGGCCGAAGACGATGCACAGGACCATCAGGAACGATCCGGCCAGGAAGGTGGAGAGGCGGGTGCGGGCGCCGGACGTCTTCACGTTGATCATGGTCTGGCCGATCATGGCGCAGCCGCCCATGCCGCCGAAGAAGCCGGTGATCACGTTGGCGACGCCCTGGCCGAGGGACTCGCGGGTCTTGTTCGAGTGGGTGTCGGTGATGTCGTCGACGAGCTTGGCGGTCATCAGGGACTCCATAAGTCCCACCAGCGCGAAGGCGAAGGCGTAGGGGGCGATGGTGTTCAGGGTGTCCATCGTGAAGGGCACGTCCGGCAGGCCCGGCACCGGCAGGGACGAGGGCAGCTCCCCCTTGTCGCCGACGGTCGGCACCGCGATGCCCGCGGCCACCGTGATCACGGTGAGGATCACGATGGAGACCAGCGGGGCCGGGATGACGGTGGTGATCTTCGGGAAGAACACCATCAGCGCAAGGCCGCCGACGATCAGCGGGTAGACGGCCCAGGGCACGTCCCGCATCTCGGGGACCTGCGCCATGAAGATCAGGATCGCCAGAGCGTTGACGAACCCGACCATCACACTGCGCGGCACGAACCGCATCAGTTTGGCCACGCCCAGGGTGCCCAGGACGATCTGGATGATCCCGCCCAGGATCACGGCGGCGATCAGGTAGCCGAGTCCGTACTCGTGGTTCAGCGGCGCGATGACCAACGCGATCGCGCCTGTGGCGGCGGAGATCATCGCCTTGCGGCCGCCCACGACGGAGATGACCACGGCCATCGTGAACGAGGCGAACAACCCGACCGCCGGATCGACGCCCGCGATGATCGAGAACGAGATCGCCTCAGGGATCAGCGCCAGAGCCACCACCAGGCCCGCCAGCACCTCGGTGCGGAAAACCTTCGGGGAGGCGAGCCAGTCCGGCCTGGACATACGGAACCTGGGACCTGCAGACAGCGATGAAGACATGCAACCGTTTCTGTTTCGGGCGCACGCATTCACCGAACGGAATGCCCACGCTGCGTACTCGACCCCCACACCCGGCAGGCCCGACGAACGACGCCCCGACGGGTCTGCTCGACGGCGGCCCTGCCGGTGACGGCGGCGGCCGCACCGGCCGCCGATCGGGCATCATTGCCCAGAAGTCCTGAAGTGCCGGGAGCCGATTGGGGCTCGGCGCCGACGGGCGGCCCTCACCCGTCCAGCGCGGGCACGTCACCAGAGTCTACCCTGACGTGAGAGCAGAGTGCGAGTTGCGGCTTGTGAGATACAGGTGAACAGACCCTCTGACCATGTGATTCCAGCCACGTATGTGGAGGGATTCACAGTTCCGAACACTGACGAAACGCAAGAGGAGCAGGCGTGACGATGACAGAGCGGCAGATGCAGATCGGCGAGGTCGCCGAGCGAACCGGTCTGTCGTTGCGCACGATCCGCCACTACGAGGAAGTCGGGCTCGTGGCTCCTTCCGCCCGCAGCAAGGGCGGATTCCGCCTCTACACCGAGGCGGACGTCGAGCGGCTGATGGTCATCCGCCGTATGAAGCCCCTGGACTTCTCCCTGGAGGAGATGCGGGATCTGCTGGAGATCACCGACAGGCTCGCCGCGGCGGACACGCCGGTGTCCGAGGACGAGACGGAGCGGCTGCGGGAGCGTCTGGACTCCTACCGCAAGGTGGCCGACGCCCGGTGCGAGACGTTGCGCGCCCAGCTGATGGCGGCGGAGGACTTCGCCGCCACCCTCCGCCGCCGACTCGGCGCCTGACGTGCGTCGGCACTGACGTACGCCGGCGCGGGGAGGCGGCCGTACGCGGACCGCCCCCGTCGTGGCCCGGGCCACGCGGCCGACCGCCTGCCCGACGCGCCGTACGTGGCGACGGAGGCACGGCTCCCCCCGGGGCGGCGCCCGGCCCGGTGTCACAGCCGTGAGACGAGGCCGCCTCGCGCCCGGGACCCGCCGGCGCGCACAGGCCCGGCACGCCCCGGACGCGAAGGTCCCGGAGACCGTGGGAGAGGCCCCTGGGGGACTACTCGTGCGCCGCGAGAAGGGTGCCGAGACGGAGGTCGGGGAACTGCCGCTGGAAGGCGTTCGCCTGCCAGCGGTCCGGGAACAGCGCGAGCTGCGCCTTGTCGCGGACCCTGGTCAATGCCTCCCCCTTGACCAGCCGTGAGCGGTTGAGCGCATCCGCTCCGGCCGCGTCGGTGTCCCGCGCCAGGCTGTACGGCAGCATTTCCAGGCGTACGGGGGCGGAGAACTCGCCCTCCATGCGCGCGGAGACGACGTCGAACTGCATCGGGCCCACCGCCGCCAGCACCGGTGCCTGGTCCCCGCGCACGTCGCTGACGAGGACCTGCACCACGCCTTCCTCGTCCAACTGGCTGATACCGCGCCGGAACTGCTTGGAGCGGCTGATGTCGACCGGGCGCACGACCGCGAAGTGCTCGGGCGCGAAGGTCGGCATCGGCGGGAACAGGGCCGGCGAGCCGGTGTAGAGGGTGTCGCCCACGCGCAGGGACGCGGCGTTGACCAGGCCGACCACGTCACCGGGGTAGGCGGTGTCGACCATGGAACGGTCCTGGCCGAAGACGCTGTGGGCGTACTTCGTCGCGAACGGCTTTCCGGAGGCGGCACGGGTCACGTTCGAGCCCCGCTCGAAGACGCCCGAACAGACCCGCAGGAAGGCGATCCGGTCCCGGTGGGCCGGGTCCATGTTGGCCTGCACCTTGAACACCAGCCCGGAGAAGGGGGCGTCGACGGGCCGGCTGCCGCCGCCCTCCAGCTCCCGCGGCCCGGGCGGCGGGGCCAGGTCCACGATCGCGTCCAGGAGCAGCCGTACTCCGATGTTGGAGACCGCCGCCCCGAAGAACACCGGCGTGGAGCCGCCTGCGAGGAACGAAGCCCGGTCGAACCCGGCGCCGTCCGCCTCCAGCAGCTGGATCTCCTCCGTGGCCTGCTCCCACTCAGCGCCTTCCTCGGCGGCGGCCAGCTCGGCCGGCAGACGCTCCTCGACGGCTTCGTGGGCGCCGCCGGGGGCGCGGGTGTAGCGCAGCATCTGCCCCGGCTCCCGTACGTCGACGAGGCCGCGCAGGTGGCCGGCGGTGCCGACCGGCCAGTTCACCGGGGTGGGCTTGAGGCGGAACTCGCGCTCGATCTCGTCCAGCAGCTCCAGAGCCTCGCGGCCGGGCCGGTCCCACTTGTTGATGAACGTGATCACGGGGATGCCCCGGTGGCGGCAGACGTCGAAGAGCTTGCGGGTCTGCTCCTCCAGCCCCTTGGCCGCGTCGATCAGCATGACCGCGCAGTCCACGGCCGCGAGCACCCGGTAGGTGTCCTCGGAGAAGTCGGCGTGGCCCGGAGTGTCCAGCAGGTTCAGCACGCAGTCGCGGTAGGCGAACTGCAGGACGGCGGAGGTCACGGAGATCCCGCGGGCCTTCTCCATCTCCATCCAGTCCGACGCCACCCCGCGCCGCCCGGACTTGCCGTGCACGGCCCCCGCCGAGGTGATCGCGTGCGCGTGCAGCGCCAGCGCCTCGGTCAGCGTCGACTTGCCCGCGTCCGGGTGGCTGATCACCGCGAACGTACGCCGCTTGGCCGCCTCGGCGGCGACCCCTTCGCCCGTGGCGTTCACCGTGCCGCCCCCGATCCGGCGGCCGGAGCGTCCGGCAGGTGCGCGAGCCGCTCGTGCGGGGAGCGCGCGGGCCTCTCCGCCGTCCCCGGCCCCCGGCGCAGGTCCTCACACCGCGCGTCGGCCCGTACCCAGTACTTCCGCAACTTCGCCACCCATTCCTCGTACACCTGCTCGTCGCTCTCCGGCGGCGGGCCGCCGGGGCGAGGAAACCCGTCCAGCGCCTCAGGCCACGCCCGTACATGCGGTCAGGCGGAAGCCGGGCGGCCGCGCCCGGGCACCGGAGCCGGCGGCGCGCCTCCGACTCCGCGCACAGGCGCAATGCCCCCAGGCTACGTCCACCGGAGCGGGCGCACCGACGCCCCCGTGAGGACGGACCGCGCGCGGGGCCGCGGGGGCGCAGCAGGGCCGGGGCGCGGGGACCCGGCACCTGCGGACCGCAAACATACCCTGACGTGAGAGTAGACTGGCGACCGGTCGGGGCCCGGAGGGGCGACACCGCCCCCGCCGGAGCGGAGCCGCCCGGTGCCTGCCGGGCCGGGGCCGAGCCGTCGGGGGTCGCGCCCCCTTTCCCGCCCGCCCCGTCTCCACGGAACCTCCCGCCTCGGCAGCTATGAGTAATCATTCAATTACCTTTGGTCGCGAACGGCCCGGTCGGCGTTCACGGACGCCTTGCGGGCCGGGTTGCCCACGGCCCGCCGGTGGCGTCGCACCCCGAGCGGAGTGCCGGCTCCGGACCCGGCCCCGCCGCCCGCACCACCCCTATGCCCGCCCGCGATGGATCAAGCGGAGGACCCTCCGGTAGCGTCACGGTATGAGTCATCCGCATCCAGAGCTGAAGCCCGCCCCGCCGCTGCCCGAAGGGGGGCTCAGGGTCGTCGCTTTGGGCGGCCTGGGCGAGATCGGCCGCAACATGACCGTCTTCGAGTACGCGGGCAAGCTGCTCATCGTCGACTGCGGCGTTCTCTTCCCCGAGGAGAACCAGCCGGGGGTCGACGTGATCCTCCCCGACTTCACCTCGATCCGGGACCGCCTCGACGACGTCGTGGCCATCGTGCTGACCCATGGGCACGAGGACCACATCGGCGGCGTGCCGTACCTCCTGCGTGAGCGCAGGGACATTCCGGTCGTGGGCTCGAAGCTGACGCTGGCGTTCCTGGAGGCCAAGCTCAAGGAGCACCACATCAAGCCCCGGACCGTGCGCGTGCGGGAGGGCGACCGGCGCAGCTTCGGCCCGTTCGACTGCGAGTTCGTGGCGGTCAACCACTCCATCCCGGACGGGCTCGCGGTCGCGATCCGCACCGGCGCGGGCATGGTTCTGCACACCGGCGACTTCAAGATGGACCAGTTCCCGCTGGACGAGCGCATCACGGACCTGCGGGCTTTCGCCCGGCTCGGCGAGGAGGGCGTCGACCTCTTCCTCTCCGACTCGACCAATGCCGAGGTGCCGGGCTTCACCACCTCCGAGCGCGATCTGAACCCCGCGATCGAGCAGGTCATGCGCACCTCCCCGAAGCGGGTCATCGTCTCCAGCTTCGCCAGCCACGTGCACCGCATCCAGCAGGTCCTGGACGCCGCACACCAGCACGGGCGCAAGGTCGCCTTCGTGGGCCGTTCGATGGTCCGCAACATGGGGATCGCCCGCGAGCTGGGCTATCTGAAGGTGCCCTCCGGCCTGGTCGTGAGCACCAAGGAACTGGAGAAGCTGCCCGACCACCGGATCACCCTGGTCTGCACCGGGTCGCAGGGCGAGCCGATGGCGGCGCTCTCCCGGATGGCCAACCGCGACCACCAGATCCGCATCGGCAAGGGCGACACCGTCCTGCTGGCCAGCTCGCTCATCCCGGGCAACGAGAGCGCCATCTACCGGGTGATCAACGGACTGACCCGCTGGGGCGCGAACGTCGTCCACAAGGGCAATGCCAAGGTGCACGTCTCGGGGCACGCCAGCGCCGGCGAACTCGTCTACTGCTACAACATCATCAAGCCGCGCAACGTCATGCCGGTGCACGGCGAGTGGAAGCACCTGCGGGCCAACGCGGACCTGGCCATCAGCACGGGAGTGGACCCCGACCGGGTGGTCATCGCCGAGGACGGCGTCGTCGTCGACCTCGTCGGCGGCCGCGCGAAGATCACCGGCAAGGTGCCCGCGGGCTACGTCTACGTGGACGGCATGGAGGTCGGCGGAGCCACGGAGGCGTCCCTCAAGGACCGGCTCACCCTCGCCTCGGAAGGCGTGGTCACCGTCGTGGCCATCGTCGACGCCGACACCGGCGCGCTCGCAGAGGCCCCGGACTTCCTCGCCCGCGGCTTCGTCCACGACGAGAAGACGTTCGAGCCCGTCATCCCCGTCATCGAGAAGACGCTGGCCACCGCCGCAGAGGAAGGCGTCGGCGACGCACATCAGCTCGAACAGCTCATCGCACGCGCCGTGGCCAACTGGGCGTTCCGCAGCCACCGCCGCCGGCCGCTCATCATCCCCGTCATCATCGACGCCTGAGGCGCGGCCCCTGTGCCGCAGCCGTTCCGAGAAGAGACCGGGCAGCGTTTGCCGGTCGGTGGCGTCGACCACCGGCCGGCCGCCCGGGGCAGAGACGAGGAGCACCGATGACCGCGCGTTTCGAGGAGATCGACTGGCGCCCGACGCCCCTGGGCGACATCAGCCTGCGACGCCGCAGGTACCCGGGGTCACAGGACGACGTGTACGAGGTGAAGCTCGGGGACGAGTTCCTGATGTCCAGCCTCTTCACGGCCGGAGAGATCGCGTTGGCCGATCTGGGGCTGGCCGCGCTTCCCGGCGGCGAACTCGACGTCGCGGTGGGCGGCCTCGGGCTCGGGTACACCGCACGGGCCGCTCTGGACGACTCCCGGGTGCGCTCGCTGGTCGTGGTGGAGGCGCTCGCCGAGGTCATCGACTGGCACGAACGGCATCTGGCGCCCCTGGGCGCGGGACTGACCGGTGACCCCCGGTGCCGCCTGGTGCGGGCCGACTTCTTCGAGGCGGCCGCCGGTCCTGCGGGGCTGGACCCGCGGTCGCCGGGGCGGCGTTTCGACGCCGTCCTGCTGGACGTCGATCACTCGCCGCGGCACGTGCTCAACCCCCGCCACGCCGCCCTCTACCGACCGGACGGGCTGCGGAGCCTCGCCGAGCACCTCCGTCCCGACGGAGTCTTCGCCCTGTGGTCCAACGACCCGCCGGACGAGCAGTTCACCGCCGTGCTCGCCGATGTCTTCACCGCTGTCGAAGCCCACGTCGTGGACTTCGACAACCCGCTGCAGAGCGGCACCGCGACGAACACCGTCTACGTGGCTCGCCGGAAGTAACCGCCCGCCACCGGCACGGTGACCGGCCGACCGCCTGCCGTCACGGGCGTGGGGGCCCGCTCGCCACTCGCCACTCCACGACGCCCACCCGCCCGACGCCCGGCCGCTCAGAAGCGGCCGGGCGTCGGCGTCGGCCGCGCACCCCGTCCACCTATTCGCACGCGTGCTCGAATAACGTTACGCTCACCTCATGGCCGTACACCTGCAAAGCTCACTTTTCGACCAGGAGGCCGAGGTCAGCACCCGTCCGCTGAGCGGGCTGCGACGCACGGAGCTGGGCCACGGGGCCTGGATCGACGTCCTGCCGCAGTGGCTCGTCGGAGCGGACGCGCTGTGCGAAGCACTGATACGCGACGTCGACTGGCGGGCCGAGCAGCGGATCATGTACGAACGCGTGGTGGCCGTCCCCCGGCTACTGGCCTTCTTCGGGCGCCGCGCTCCCCTGCCGCACCCCGCCCTCGACGCCGCGCGCACGGAACTCAGCGGGCATTACGCGGCCGAACTGGGCGAACCGTTCACGACGGCCGGGCTGTGCTTCTACCGCGACGGCCGGGACGGGGTCGCCTGGCACGGCGACACCATCGGCAGGGGCAGCACCGAGGACACCATGGTCGCGATCGTCTCCCTGGGGGCGCCCCGGCATCTCACCCTGCGGCCGCGCCGCCCGGGGCCCGCCCCCGTACGCACGCCCCTGGGGCACGGCGACCTGATCGTCATGGGCGGCAGCTGTCAGCGCACCTGGGAGCACGCGGTACCCAAGACCGCACGGGCCGTCGGTCCGCGCGTCAGCGTCCAGTTCCGGCCGGACGGCGTGCGCTGACCCGCCCGCGAGCAGCCCCCGCGGGGCGCGCCCGTCCGAAACCCCGCGGCCGCCCCTTGCCGATCTGTCGCTCAGTCAACATCCTTACGCACAAGGCGACATCGGGCCGTTCGGATGGATCTTGTGCCTGTGAACCGCACCGCCTGAACTTCACGAGAACT
Source organism: Streptomyces pratensis (assembly GCF_037137275.1). Taxonomy (GTDB): domain Bacteria; phylum Actinomycetota; class Actinomycetes; order Streptomycetales; family Streptomycetaceae; genus Streptomyces; species Streptomyces pratensis_B. The sequence continues at coordinate 319,733 of NZ_JBBBEN010000092.1, forward strand.
CCAGCGAAATGGCACGTGTGTGGATATCGTGCACCGAGCGAGGCCGCATCCGTCAGTCCATGGGATCGACGGATGCGTCGCGTTTGCGGGGGCTGCGACTGTGACTGGGGGGTTCATGGGGCATGTCGAGATACCGGAGACGGGCATATCCGGGCCGGTGGGGCTCCGGGGTGCGCCGCGCCCCCGCACCACCGCTCCCCCCAGGCGCACGGCCGCGCTGGAACAGCTGTGGGAAGCCCCGACCGCGCGGCGTGGACCGGTCGGCCGCGCCCCGGCGCGGCGGGGCCCGGGGACGCTGTACGCCGCACTGATCGACCTGTTGGGCCTGGCCGGGCCGGCCTGGCTGCTGCTACGGGCGGGCGACCAGCCCAGGCCGGTGGCGGCCGCCGCCGCGGCCGGACTGGTGTGGGCCGCGCTACGGGGCGCGCGCGGACGGTACGCCGGCCCGTCGCGGTCCGCGTCGGGCGGTGCGCCCGGCGCGATCGGCGACTGGCTGGTGCTCATCGGTGTGCTGGCCGTGCTGCACACCGCGGCGGGCGGCCCGGTGGGCCCGGCCACGGCCGTCGTGGCCGTCGCTCCGGGACTGGCGGTCGCCGCAGCGGCGGCGGAGCTCCCCCGGTGGGCGCGTGCCGGGCGGCGCGGCCCGACCGCCCGCAGAGTGCTGCTGGTCGGTGAGGCCTGGGGGGTGGACCGGGCGGTGGGGCTGCTCGACTCCCGTACGGACCACGGTTACCAGCCCGTCGCGGCGATCCTGGTGGGGTCCGCGCCCTGGGCCCACGACGGGGTCCGCGTCTCGGGCCGGCTGGCGCCCCACCAGGACGGCGGCGACGTGGCCATGGTGCTCGCGGGGGCCTGCGCCCACGCCGCGGACCTGGTGCTGGTGGCCCCCGGTCCTCACCTGACCGGAGACCGGCTGCGGCGGCTCGGCTGGGGGGTGCACGACGGGGGCCTCGCCCTGTGCGTGCTGTCGGAGCTCTCCGGGGTCGCCGCCGAGCGGGTGCGGCCCGCCACGGCGGCCGGGCTCACCCTGCTGCACGTCGCCCCGCCGCTGCGCGGGGGCCCGCAGACGGTGCTCAAGAACGTGCTGGACCGCGCGGGCGCCCTGTTCGGGCTGCTGGTGCTGGCGCCGCTGCTCCTGGCGGTGGCGCTGAGCGTGCGGCTGTCCTCGCGGGGCCCCGTCTTCCACCGGCAGATCCGGCAGGGCCGGCAGGGCCGGCCGTTCACTCTGTGGAAGTTCCGCACGATGGTGGCGGACGCGGAGCTTCGTCAGGCCCGGCTCGCGCCGTACAACGAGGCCGACGGCCCCCTTTTCAAGATGCGCGGCGACCCTCGGGTGACCCCGGTCGGCCGGGCGCTGCGCCGGACGTCGATCGATGAACTCCCGCAGCTCTTCAACGTGTTGCTGGGGCACATGTCGCTGGTCGGCCCCCGCCCGCCACTGCCCGACGAGGCCTCGCGCTACGACGAGCGCGAGAGCCGCCGACTGGCCGTCAAGCCGGGAATGACGGGGCTGTGGCAGGTGAGCGGGCGCTCCGACCTGTCCTGGCAGGAGGCCGTCTCGTTGGACCTGTGGTACGTCGACAACTGGTCGGTGGCCGGTGACATGGGGCTTCTCGTCCGCACGGTGCGCGCCGTCGCCGACGGCCGCGGGGCGTACTGAGGGAGGCGGGCGCACGGATGCGAGGAGTCCCGGTGCGCCGCGACGCACACGCCGGTGGACGGTCAGGCCGTGGGCGGGAACCGGCCGAGCCACCAGGCGTACGTGCGGGCGACGCCTTCACGCAGCGGTATCCGCGGAGTGAAGCCGAGGGAGGTCATGCGCGTCACGTCGAGCAGTTTGCGCGGGGCGCCGTCCGGCTTCGAGGCGTCCCAGTCGATGCGGCCCTCATAGCCCGTCACCTCTGCGACGAGACAGGCGAGTTCGCGGATGGTCAGGTCCTCTCCGCAGCCGACGTTGACGGGCTCGTCGCCGTCGTAGGCCTCCAGCAGGCGTACGACGGCGGCGGCGAGGTCGTCGACGTGGAGGAACTCGCGGCGCGGGGCGCCGGAGCCCCACAGGGTCACCTCGGGCGCGCCGGCCCGCTGCGCTTCGTGGAAGCGGCGGATCAGCGCGGGCAGCACATGCGCGGTCTCCAGGTCGAAGGTGTCGCCGGGCCCGTAGAGATTGGTGGGCATGGCGCTGATGTAGGAGGCGCCGTACTGCCGCCGGTAGGACTGGATCTGGACGATGCCGGCGATCTTGGCCAGGGCGTACGCCTCGTTGGTCGGCTCAAGCTCCCCGGTGAGCAGCGCCTCCTCGCGGATCGGCTGGGGAGCCAGCCGGGGGTAGATGCAGGACGAGCCGAGGAAGAGAAGTCGCCCGGTCCCCGCCGCGTGCGCGCCCGCGATCACGCTGAGCTGGATGCGGAGGTTGTCCTCCAGGAACTGCACCGGGTACGTGCTGTTCGCCATGATCCCGCCGACTCTGGCCGCGGCCAGCACCACGGCGTCCGGGCGGACGTCCCGCAGATACGTCTCGGTCCGCGCGGCGTCGCGCAGGTCGAGGAGGTCGCGGCCCCGGGTGAGCACCTCGTGGCCGTCGTCGGCGAGGCGGCGGGCCACCGCGGAACCGACCAGTCCCCGGTGCCCCGCGACGAACACGCGGGAGCCGGGGCGCAGCAGGGGGCGGGCGGATTCCCGGAGTGGGCCGGGGAGTTCGGAGGTCATGGATCGGATTGTGCCAGCAGTAGGCGGCTGCGGTGACGGCGTGCCGCAGGACGCTCCCATTCCGACATGCCGGTGGACCGTCCGCTCTACCGGCGGGCGCAGAGAAGGGGAAGCAGTGGCGAAGACCGCGCTCATCACCGGAGTGACCGGCCAGGACGGCTCGTACCTCGCCGAGTTGCTGCTCGACAAGGGATACACCGTGCACGGGCTCATCCGGCGCTCCTCGAGCTTCAACACCGAGCGCATCGACCACATCTACCAGGGCCCGGAGGAGCCGGAGCGTTCTTTCGTCCTGCACCACGCGGACCTGTCCGACGGGGTGGCGCTGGTGAACCTGTTGCGCGACATCCAGCCCGACGAGGTCTACAACCTGGGCGCGCAGTCGCATGTGCGGGTCTCCTTCGACGCCCCGCTGTACACCGGCGACGTCACCGGGCTCGGCACCGTACGGCTGCTGGAGGCGGTCCGGGCCAGCGGCATCCACACCCGGGTCTACCAGGCCTCCTCCTCCGAGATGTTCGGCGCCAGCCCGCCGCCGCAGAACGAGGGGACCCCGTTCCACCCGCGCAGCCCCTACAGCGTGGCGAAGGTCTACTCGTACTGGGCCACGGTCAACTACCGCGAGGCGTACGGCATGTTCGCGGTCAACGGGATTCTGTTCAACCACGAGTCGCCGCGCCGGGGCGAGACGTTCGTGACCCGGAAGATCACCCGGGGCGTCGCCCGGATCAAGGCGGGGCTCCAGGACCGTCTGCACCTGGGCAATCTGGACGCCGTCCGGGACTGGGGGTATGCGCCGGAGTACGTGGACGCCATGTGGCGGATGCTCCAGTGCGACTCCCCCGACGACTACGTGGTGGCAACCGGCGAGGGGGTCAGCGTGCGGCAGTTCCTGGCGTTCGCCTTCGAACACGCGGGGCTCGACTGGCGCGAGCACGTGCGGTACGACCCCAAGTACGAGCGTCCCAGCGAGGTCGACGCGCTGATCGGCGACGCCTCCAAGGCACGGGAGCTGCTGGGCTGGAAGCCCGATGTGAAGTCGCGGGAACTGGCCCGGATCATGGTCGACGCGGACATCCGCCAGCTGGCCGACCAACTCGCCGGCGCGACCGTGCGGGTGGACAGATGACCGGCGCCGCGTACCCGTCGGGCGCCGACGGGGCGTGGCCTGTCCGGTCGCGCCTCCGGGGGCTCGGGGCCCGGCGCCGCCCGGGGCCGTCGCGCCCCGGACCGGCTGAGGCGGCCCGCTCGCGGTGACCACCGTCACGGGCGCGGAGGCCGGCTCCACCGGACGTCCGGTGGAGCCCACCGCGCCGGGGCGGGGCCGCGCGCTCTGCCCGCTCGCTCGCCCCGCGCGCACGCCGGGCCCCAGGGTCCGCCTGACCGTGCGGGGAGACAGGACCCGCGGCCCCGCGGTCGCGGCTCGTTCTCACCTTCGGAGCTGAATGATGAACAGGAACACCGGGCGAGAGGCCGCAGGGGGCACTCGCGTGCGGGCTTTCGCCGCCGTCTGCGGCCTGCTGGCCGGAGCCATGACGGCGACCGCGGCCGGGACCTCCCCCGTCGCGGCGCTGACCCCGCCGGTGGCCATCACCGCGGACGATCTCAGTACCTGGCAGACCAACGGCATCGTCTGGTCGATGGCCGCCGGCGACGGCGTCGTCTACGCGGGCGGCACCTTCTCCACCCTGCGGCCTCCTACCGCCGCCCCGGGCACAGAGGAGCAGCCCGCCCTGAACTTCGCCGCGTTCGACGCGGCGACGGGGGCGCCCACAAACTGCGCACTGTCGTTCACCATCTCCACGGGGACCGCGACCGTCCGGTCCCTGGCCCTGTCGCCGGACGGTGCGACCCTCTACGCGGGCGGCCGGTTCGGTGCGGTGAACGGCGTCGGCGTCAGCAACATCGCGGCGATCGACACCGCGACCTGCACGCCCCGCGACGACTTCAAGATCGCCGTGACGGCGACGGTACGGGCGCTCGCCGTCACCGCCGACACGGTGTATCTGGGCGGCGACTTCAACAGTGTCGGCGGTCAGACCCGCAACAAGTTCGCCGCCGTGACCACCGGGGCGTCGCTGCTGCCCTTCACCGCGAACGCCGACGAGGTGGCGCGGGCCGTGGAGGTGACCCCGGACGGACGCAACGTGCTGCTCGGCGGAGACTTCTTCCGCGTCAACGGCGCCGGCAGCCACGCCCTGGCCGTGGTCGACGCCACCACCGGCGCTCTGGCCAAGACCTACCCGGGGTTCATCCACGACAACTCCACGGTCCAGGACATCACCACCGACGCCACCGGCTTCTACACCGCCAACGAGGGCAGCGGCGGCGGGGTGTTCGACGGCCGTATCGCCCTGGACCTCGACGACTTCCAGCAGCGGTGGCGGGACACCTGCCTGGGCGCCACGCAGGCCGTGCTGGTGCACTCCGGCGTCCTGTACAGCGGCAGCCACGCCCACGACTGCTCCAGCATGGGCTCGTTCCCCGAGCAGCCGCGCAAGCATCTGCTGGCCCAAGCGGTCGACGACCCGAAGCTGCTGCCGTGGTTCCCGGACACCAACGACGGCATCGGGGAGCCGGTCGGGCCGCGCGTGATGGCCCAGACGGGCAGCGGTCAGCGCCACTACCTGTGGGTGGGGGGCGAGTTCACCACCGTCAACGGCAAACGCCAGCAGGGGCTGACCCGGTTCGCGGACGGCCCTGACACCGGTGCGCCCTGGGTGCCCAACGTCAGCCTCTCCACCCTGACTCCGGGGCGCGTCGACGTGAACTGGCAGACCAGTTTCGACGCCGACGACGGCACGCTGACCTACCGGATCTACAAGGACGGCTCCAACACGCCGGTCCACACCACGACGGGCCACTCCGTCTTCTGGGACCGGCCCCAGCTCACCTGGACGGACACCGACGTGTCGCCGGGCGAGACGCACACATACCGGATCACGGCGAGCGACGGTGTGAACACCAGCGCCAAGTCCCCGGCCCAGTCGGCCATGGTGACGAGCACCGCGGAGGCGTACCCGGCCCGGGTCAGGGCGGACGGGGCCACCCTCTACTGGCGCTACGACGAGGGCGTCTCCACCTTCGCCCACGACAGCAGCGGCCACCTCGACAACGGCTTCCTGCGCAACGCCCCCGCCTACCGCCAGACCCCGGCGGCGGTGGCCGGACCCTCGACGGCGATCGGCTTCAACGGGGTCGACGAATACGCCTACAGCAACCGGCTGCGCGCGGCGCCGCCCCGGTTCACGGTGGAGACCTGGATCAGGACGACCACCACCCGGGGCGGGAAGATCATCGGCTTCGGCAACGTGACCCAGGAGAACAGCACCCGTTACGACAAGCACGTCTACATGCGCGACGACGGGCGGCTCACCTTCGGCGTGTACAGCGGCGGGTCCCGGACCATCGTCACCCCGGCGGCGTACAACGACGGCCGGTGGCACCATGTCGTCGCCACCCAGGGCGCGGACGGCGTGAGCCTGTACGTCGACGGACAACGACGCGCGTCGAACAGGCTGTACACCGGCAACGAGGACTCCCCCGGTTACTGGCGGGTCGGCGGGGGCAACCTGGGCAGTTGGCCCGGCCGCCCCACCAGTAACTTCTTCGCCGGTCAGATCGACGAGACCGCCGTCTACCCGACCGCGCTGAGCGCCTCCCGGATCAGTGCGCACCACGCCCTGAGGAACGGCTGATGAGACACCGGACCCTGGCCGTCGTCGCCGCCGTCGCGACGCTGGCGATGACGGCCGCCTGCGGCACGTCCGCGGACGGCGACGCCCGGAAGGCCGCGGACGACCGGCGCCTCGCGGCCTCCGGGCCCGCCGTGCCCGGAGCCCCCGTCGGCTCCCCCGCTCCCACCGCGCCGGCTGCCGGGGAGCCGACGGCCCCCGGGCCGCCGGCCTCCACCGCCTCGGCGGAAGGACCGAAGACCCCCGCCGACGAGATCACCCCGGCCACCGGGACCTTCACCAGGGAGCAGAAGGAATACCTGGCAGACCGGGTGCCGCGCGGCATGGACCCGGCCGCCGTCCTCCAGACGGGCCAGGAGACCTGTGACAAGCTCCGCTTCCTGGCCAAGGGCGACCGCGACACCGCCGTGGGCGCCATCGTGACGGACGAGATCCCGGACGCGGCGGACGCGGTCGCCGGGCTCTGCCCGCACCACCAGGATCTGGTGGACGAGGCGGCGTACGGTTATCCGGACGGCACGCACACCGGGAAGCGGCTCCGGCCCGGCGTCTACCGGTCCGCCTCCCCCACCGCCGACTGCTCCTGGCGGATCGGCGGGGACGGGGAGAGGGAACTGGCCTCTGGCACTTCCGACACAGGCGTCTCCCGGAGGATCACGATCCCCGGGTCCGCCCGTACGTTCACCTCCACAGGCTGCTACGCCTGGCTGGCCGAAGGAGCCACCGGATGACCGCCGGGCCGCCCCGCCTCCCGATCGCCGTCGCCATCCCCACGAAGAACGAGGGGCTGAACATCGCGGAGGCCGTGGGATCGGTGCTCGGGCACTTCGAGGCGGTCGTGGTGGTGGACTCCCACAGCACCGACGACACCGTCGAGATCGCCGAGGAGTGCGGGGCCGAGGTGGTCACGTACACCTGGGACGGCGGCCATCCGCGCAAGAAGCAGTGGTGTCTGGAGAACGTCCGCACCGACCTGGACTGGATTCTGCTGCTGGACGGCGACGAACGCCTCAGCCCGGGGCTGCTCGCCGAACTGCGGGAGGCCTTCTCCGACCCGGCGGCCCCCAGGCCGGCCGCGTACGACATACCGCTCGGATACTGGTTCTCGGGCAAGCGGCTGCGGCACGGATACACCATCCGCAAGAGGTCGTTGACCGACCGTACGCGGTGCCGCTATCCGGAGGTCGGGGACCTCGACGCGCCGGGCATCGGGGAGGTGGAGGGGCACTACCAACCGGTCGCGGCGACCGTGGGGGCGCTGAAGAACCCGATCGAGCACCAGGACCGCGATCCGGTCACCGCCTGGTTCGAACGGCACAACCGGTACTCGGACTGGGAGGCGTGGCTGGAGCATCATCCCGAGGTGAAGGAACAGGTGCGGCAGGCCAAGTCCCGTCAGGGGCGGTTGTTCCACAAGGCGCCGTTCAAACCGGTGGTGTCGTTCGCGTACATGTATCTCTACCGGCGGGGCTTCCTGGACGGCCGGGCGGGCTTCGACTTCGCGCTGGCCATGAGCTTCTATCGCTGGCAGATAGCGCTCAAGTCACGTGACAGGCCGGTGCGTTGAACCTGTGACTGCTCGCCGCCCCCCTCCGGCGGACCACTCCCTCGTAGGTCGGCCGGAGGGCGGCGGTGACGGCTTCGATGGTGAAGCGCCCGTGGACCAGCTCCCAGGCGGCCCGGCCCGCCTTCTCGGCGGCCTCGGGCTCCAGCAGTTCCAGGACCGCCTCGGCCACCGCGCGCGCGTTGGCCGCGTCCTCGCCGACGCGGCTGTCGATCACCCGGCCGGCGCCCGCGTCGGCCACGTCGGGCGCCAGGCCGCAGGTCCGGGTGATGACGACCGGGGTGCCGACGGACATCGCCTCCAGCACGGAGACCCCCAGCGGCTCCTCGATCGACGGCAGGACGTACACGTCGGCGTTCCGTCCGGCGGCCAGGACCGCCTCGTGGTCCAGCGGGCCGACGTGGTCCAGGGAGGCGCTCACGCCCAGCTTCCGGGCGAGGGCCAGGGCGCCGGGCAACGCGCCGGTGTCGGGGCCGGCCAGCACGAACCGGGCGTCGGGGCGCCGGGCGAGCACGTGCGGCATCGCGGCGACGAAGTCCTCGGGGCGCTTGCGCTCCTGTATCCGGGCGAGGAAGAGCACGGTGGGCGGCCGGCCGGGAGCGCGGCCGGGCTTGCGCTCCTGGGGGCGCACGCCGTTGACCAACCGCACGGTGCGGGTCAGCGGGACGGGGGCGGCGACCGCGTCCACGGCGAGGCGTTCGGCCTCGGTCAGGTGCAGGACGGCGTCCGCGCGGCGCAGCACCGTGCGCACGCCGAGGAGATCGGTGATCCGGGCGGCCTTGTTCTCGGTCGGGTCGACCATGCCGTGGGTCTGGACGACCAGGGGGGTGCCGGTCGCCAGCGCGATCAGCGCGGCGGGCAGCGTCACCAGGTCCCGCATCAGGTGGACGTGCACGAGGTCGGCGCCGCGCATCATCCGCCGGGCGGTGCGCAGGAGCGTGGCGGAGGTGATGCCGCTGACCTCGAACACGGGAAGCAGGTGCCGGGCCCGGAAGAGCCTGACCGGGACTCCCTCGACGTGACCCGGCAGTGCGCCGTCAGGAAAGCCGTCCGCGAGGGCCATGACGCGGGCGTCGTCACCGGCGGCCCGCTGGGCCTTCGACAGGTTGAGCGCCACCCGGGTCGGTCCGCCGAACGCGTGGTCCGGGGTGTGCAGCGTGACGATGTGCAGGATTCTCACCAGGGTCCCCCTCGGCCGACTGCGCCCAGCGTAGTCATCGCACCCCGCCAAGTTCCCTGGTTCGTTAGAGTGTTGGGCGTTCCGCGGAATGGGGGGGCGCATGGCGTCGGTGCAGGCGTCGGCGCACGGGCCGACCACGGGGGCGCCCGGGGGCCCCGAGGGGCAGGCAGCCGCCGGGGGCCCTGAGGAGCCCGCCGCGCGGCCGATCGCGTGGGCGATGCTGTCGCGGGCGCTGGCGGTGCCGCTCATTCTGGGGCTGGTCTGCTTCCTGCCCGCGGTGATCGCCGCCCAGCCCGGCAGCGGTGCGCAGGACACCGCGTACTGGCTCCAGCTGGTCCTGACCTGTTATGCGGGTGCCCGGCTCGCGACGATGATCCTGTCGACCCGGCGGCGGCTGCTCCAGGGCGTCTTCTGGATGTTCGTGTACATCGCGATGGGCGTGGCGCCGTTCGCCCAGGTGGTGATCGGTCGGACGCCGACCCCGATGGTCGGGCCGCGCTCCGACCTGGTCACGGCGATCGCGATGGTCCTCGTGGGGTGCGCCGCCTTCGACCTGGGGGCGCTGCTGGCGTCGCGGCGGCCGCTGCGGCGGCGGGCCCCGGCCGGGCGCGGGGCGGGCGGGCCCGCCGTGGCGCACCCGCTGCGGCTGCGGCTGCTGGTGCTGCTCGCCTTCGCGGCGAGCGGGTACTACGTGCTGAAGCTGGGCGGGCCCGCGGTCTTCTTCTCCAGTCGGCAGGAGATCAGCGCGACGGTGGCGGCGAGCGGGGTCGCCTCGGCCGAGTCGCAGGTGGGCTCGGCGCTCCTGAAGGGCTTCGGCACGGTCCCGGCCCTGCTGGCGCTGCTGTTCCTCACCCGCCGGCTGGTGACCTCGCGCCGGGCGCGGCGCACCCCGTCGACGGTGCTGGTGTGGGGGGCGCTGACGGTGGTCAACGCGGTGGTGAACAACCCGGTCTCCAACGCCCGTTACTGGTTCCTGACCGTCCTGGTGTCGTTGCTGTTCACCGCCTTCCCCAGGAGCGCGGCGATGTACCGCTCGGTGCTCGCGGCGGGCGTGGTGGGGGCGCTGGTGCTGTTCCCGTACGCGGACCGGTTCCGGTACGACGAGGAGGGCTACCGGCCCGTGCGGTCGGCCTCCGTCTTCGAGCCGCTGGCCACGAAGGACTACGACCAGACGGTGATGTTCGCCAACGCCGTCGCGTGGGTGGACGCCCGGGGCCATACGTTCGGCCGTCAACTGACCGGCTCCGCGCTCTTCTTCGTTCCCCGGGCGGTGTGGAGCGGAAAGCCGGAGGACACCGGGGTGCGGGTCGGGCAGTGGATGGGTATGAGCATGACAAACCTGTCGGCCCCGCTGTGGACCGAGTTGTGGGTCGATCTCGGCCCGGCCGGCGTGATCGGCGGGCTGGCGCTGATCGGTTACGCGGCGGCCCGGACGGACCGCCGGTACGCGCTCGCGGTCACCCGCGCCGGGCCGGGTCCCGGCAGTGTGCTGGCCATCGCGGTCCCGCTGATCGCCGGCTACACCTTCATCCTGCTGCGCGGCCCGCTGCTCCAGGCGGTGGGGAAGCTCGCCATCGCGGCCCTGTGTCTGCTGCTGGTCGCCACGTTCAGGGAGCACCGGGCGGCGCGCCGGCGCTGACTCCCCCGTCCGGCGCGGCGGGCACGGCAGCGCGGCGGCGCAGACGGGCCACCCGGGTCCAGGTCGCGACCGCTTTGCCGGCCGAGCCGAGGAAGAGGCCCCAGGCTGCCCCGGTGACGCCGCCGAGGGCGTATCCGCCGGCGAGGAACACCACGGCGGTGAGGGAGAAGGCGACCTGGATGCCGAGCGTGGTGCGGGGGTCGAGCACGCGCAGGGCGAGCAGTCCGCAGGTGCCGGCCGCCATCGCCGCGTACTGGCTGCCGGTCGCCGGCAGCAGGGCGGCGGCCGTGGGCCAGGTGTCGCCGAGCAGCTCGCGCCCCACGCGCTCGGGCAGCAGGGCGAGCACGGTGGCCCAGAGCGCGGCCGTCGTGGCGAGGACGGCGGCCAGAGCCGCGGCGGCCCGCACCCGGCGGCGCTCGTCGCCGATGCGGTGGAGGATCGGCGGGCCGAAGGAGGTGGCGGAGGTGAACAGCACGTTCAGCGGCCCGAAGAGGGTGGTCGCCCCGCGCAGCGCCCCGACGAGGAGGGGGCTGCCGACGGCGCCGAGGCCGAGGACGGACAGCTGGCCGGTGGCGTTGCCCACGCCGAACTCCACGACGAAGCGCCGGCCGAGATGGCCTCGGCGCAGCAGGGGGCGCAGCCGCGTCGACGACCGGGCGGTGGCCCGGTGCAGCAGGACGGCGGACAGCAGCAGGGCGGGAAGGGCGGACAGCCCCCATACCGCGGTCAGCCGGGCCGGGGCCGTCCCGTAGTCCTGGGCGGACAGCGTCCCGAGCACGCAGACGAGTCGCAGCAGGTCGCTGGAGAGGGCGAGATGGGGCTGCTGGAGAGCGGCGAAGGCGTACCGCGCGGTGTCCTGTCCCAGCACCACGGGCAGGACCGCGCCGAGCACGATCAGAGCGCGGGCGGTGTCACCGGGGACGAGCGAGGCCACCGCGGCCAGGAGCGCGCCGAGCCCGGTCGCGGCGAGCACGGTGAACACCACGGCCGAGCGGCAGGCGCTCTGGGTGCTCTCGCCCGTACCGCGCGCGAGGACGAGGGGCTGCCCGGTGTACGCGCCGAAGACGCCGAGCAGCACGGTGAAGGCCAGGTAGACCGCCGAGAAGCGGGCGAAGTCGGCGACGGTGGAGAGCCGGGCGGCGGCCACCAGCACCAGGATGTTGGTGAGCGCCGCCACACCTTGGTCCGCGACCGAGCAGAGGACGGCGGTGCGGGCTCTCACCGGCGCACGGGCGGGCGGGTGACGTGGCGCAGGGCGAGGGTCTGGGCGGGGTCGCCGGTGAGTCCGGACGCCCCCGCGCCGGCCGCCGGGGGGCCGCTTCCGTCCCCGCCGGAGCGGCGGGCGGGACGGGGGCGGCGCTCGGTGCGGCGCAGGCGGCCCCGGCCGGGGTGGAGCAGGGCCCCAAGGACCCGGCCGCCCGACGCGCCGATGATCTCGCGGATGCGTTCCAGGTCGCCGCGGTGCACCTCGCGCGGGTCGCAGACGACCATGACGCCCTCCACCCGGTCGACCAGGGCGACGGCGTCCGCGTAGGACAGGACGGGCGGGGCGAGCACGATGACGACGCTGCCGGGCCGGTCGGCCTCCGCGACGATGCGGCCGACGGGGGTGGAGGTGAGCGCGCGCGGCACGTTGTCGACGGTGGCGCCGGGGATCAGCGCGAATGCGCCGGAGCCGGGGACGTCCACGTTGGAGCGGCCGCCGGTGGGCCAGCCGCCGCGGCCCTCCTCCGCGGCCCAGCGCGGCGGGCGCACCTCGTGGGCGGCGGGGCCGAGGCCGCGGACGAGCGACGGGCTCCGCAGATCGGCCTCGACCAGCAGGACGTCGCGGCCCATCTCGGCGAAGGCCGCGGCCAGGTTGACTGCCGCCGCCGACGCGGCGCGGTTGTCGCCGCGCGGTGCGGCGACCAGCAGACGGCGGCTCTCGGCGAACGCCGGGTCGTAGGCGAGGCGGAAGGCGACCGCGCGGTACTCCTCGGCGAGCCGCGAGCCGCTGCGGCCGATGGCCAGCAGGCTTCCCCTGGCGGCGCGCTCCCGGGGCAGGGCGCCGAGCAGCGGCGCGCCGAGCGAGCGGACCAGCTCGTGGGTGGAGCGTACGGCGGGGTCGAAGACGAGGCGCACCCAGGACAGCAGCAGTCCGAGAGCGAGGCCGACGACGCCGCCGAGGCCGAGCAGCAGGGGCAGGCCCGCGCCGGTGGGCTCGGTCGGGGCGACGGGCTTCTTGTCGAGGTAGCCAGGGGTGGTGTCCAGGGCCTGGAGCTCGGAGATCTTCCGGCTCAGCTCGGAGATGGAGACGATGATGTTGGCGCGGGCGCTGCTGACGTCGTCCGCGGACCCGACGCCGATCTGGTCCTCCAGGAGGTCGCGCTTCTCCTCCAGCGGGTCGAGCTGGGCCCGGTAGCCGTCGGACATGTTCCTGATGCTGTCCTCTGTGCGCGCCCTGCGGTGGGCCAGATACGCGTTGGCCAGGGCTTCGGCGCGGGAGCGGGCCTCCTCGGGGGTGTCCCCGGTGTACGCGAAGCGCAGGGTCAGGGTGTTGGGCGGGTTCGTGACCTGGAGCCCGTCGAGGAGTTCGTAGGCCGTGACGTCGTCTCCCGCCTTGAGGAGCGTGCCGGCCGCGAGGGTCCCCACGGTGTCGCTGACGGCGGTCTGGCGTTCGGAACCGATGTTGATGCCCTTGTCGGCGGAGGCTCCGGTGGCGAAGGGGTCCGCGGTCGCGGAGCGGACCTGCACCTCGCCGGTGGCGGTGTAGACGTCCTCGCCGCTGAGTGCGAGGTAGCCGCCCCCGAACAGGCCGATGGCGACGCCGACGACCAGCAGGCTCCGGTAGCGGAGAAGCTGGCGGAACTGGTCGCGGAGCAGCGCCGGTTCGTCCCTGTCGTCCAGGGCGCGGCTCGGGTCCGTCATCGGCGGGGGCTCCCTTGTGCGTCGTGCAGGGCCTCGGCGAGCAGGGCGTCGAAGCGGGCGAGACCCGCTTGCCTGCTCAGGTGGCGTGCGACGTAGCGCGGCCCTTCGGCTCCGAGTGCGTCGGCGGCCGCCGGGTCGGCGGTCAGCTTGCGCACCGCCGCCAGCAGGGCGGCCGGGTCCTCGGGCGCGACGAGGACTCCGGCGCCGGAGCGGCGGACCTCGTCCGCAGTGCCCCCCTCCTCGGCGACGGAGGCGATCACGGGGCGTCCGGTGACGAAGTACGAGGTGAGCTTGGAGGGGACGCTCATGTCGAGGACAGAGGCGCGCTGGGTGACCGCGAGGACGTCGGCGGCGGCGAGGACGTCGGGGAACTCGTCCGCTCCGGCGGGCTCCAGGAAGTCCACGTTGGGCAGGGAGGCGGCCTGGGCCCGCAGGGTGTCGCGCCGGCTGCCGTCGCCCATCAGGACGACGCGGAGGTCCGGGGCGAGGCGGGCGGTGTCCACCAGGACCTCGAGCCCTTGTTTGAGGCCCATGTTCCCGGAGTGCAGCAGGACGGGGGCGCCCTCGCTCCAGCCGAGCCGGGCGCGGGTCGCCGCCCGGTCGGCGGCCGGGCTCCGCACGTGGGTCCAGTTGGGGACGAGGCGGATGCGGCCGGGGTCGACGCCGAGAGCGGTGACGCCGGGGACGAAGCTCTCGTGTATGACGCCGACGAGGGCGGCTCCGCGCAGGGCGTACCGTTCGGCCGCAGCGGCGAGGGCGGCCGCCCGGCCGCCGCCCCGGATGCCGCTCTGCTCGGCGGCGGCGCCCATCAGGTCCTGGACGACCGGTATGCAGGGGACGCGGTGGCGGCGGGCGAGGCGGGCGCCGATGACGCCGCCGGCGAGGCTGGGCATCTGGGCGATCACCGCGTCCGGCCGCCCCGGCGGCGGGGCGGCCAGTCCGGTGGCGAGGACGCTGGCCTCGAACGCGGCGCGGTGCAGCGCGCTCTGCCGGCGCGGCACGTAGTGGGCGCGACGGTGGACGCCGACGCCGCCGCGTATCTCCACCGTCCGCCACACCCCCCGGTAGCGTGCGTCCAGCCGCCAGGACGGGTAGTGCGGCATGCCGGTGAGGGCTCTGACGCGTGCGCCGGACGCGGCCCAGTGCTCGGCCAGTTGGGTGGCGTACGGGCCGATGCCCGTCACCTCGGGTGCGTAGTTGGTCGACACCACCAGGAGGCGGCGGCCCCGCAACGGCCCGCGCCCCTCGACGTCGGACATCGGACGATCGCCCTCCCCCCATGACGGCCGCCGTCCCCCAGGGACGGCCCCGACCGAGCTTATCCGTTCACGGCTTGCACAAGTGCCCTTCACAGTAAGGTCGTTGGAACATCACCGGATCACGTTCACCGTGGGGGGAGAGATACGGATGGTGCAGCACAGGGTGGGTTACGCGCCCGGGGTGTACGACCTGTTCCACGTCGGCCACCTGAACATCCTGCGGCACGCCCGCAGTCAGTGCGACTACCTGGTGGCGGGGGTGGTCTCGGACGAGATGGCCGTCCTGGCCAAGGGGCACACGCCCATGGTCCCGTTGCGCGAGCGGCTGGAGATCGTCCGGAGTGTGCGCTTCGTGGACGCCGCCTTCGTGGAGACCGTGCCGGACAAGGTCGAGACGTGGCAACAGGTCCGGTTCGACGTGATCTTCAAGGGCGACGACTGGCGGGGAACGGAGAAGGGGAAGAAGCTGGAGCGCGACTTCGCCGACGTGGGCGTGGAGGTCGTCTACTTCCCGTACACGGTGCACACGTCCAGCACCCAGCTGCGCCGGGCCCTGGACGTGCTCGTCAACCGGCCCGGAGCGCTCTCAGCTCCCTGAACCATTTGGCGAGGAAGGCCGCCAGGAACAGCGTGTGCACCGCCGCGAGCGCGGCGTACCCGGCACGGAAGGCCTCGGGTGCGCCGAGCAGCAGGAAGACCAGGCAGAACACCCCGTAGTCGGCGGGCAGCAGCGCCACCGCCCGCACCCGGGAGACGGGCGCCGCACCGCCGGCCCCCTGGGCGGCCGCGGCCCTGCCGAGCTGTTCGCGCAGCAGTCCGGCGCAGAACGTCAGCACGGCGGCGAACTGGAAGCCCAGCGGCAGCAGCAACCAGCCGTCCGAGGGCAGGTCGCCGAAACGGTGGAACGAGATCAGTACGGCGGTGTGGGCGAGCAGCAGTTTGCCGCAGTCCACGACGTGGTCCAGCCACTCCCCGTCTGGCCCTCCCCCGCCGGTGAGCCGGGCGAGCTGGCCGTCGGCGGAGTCGAAGGCGAAACCCACCGCGAGCGCCGCGTAGACCAGGACCGCGAGCGTCCACGACGGTTCGAAGAGGGCGACCGAGCCCAGCGCGCCGTAGGTGAACAGGGCGCTGAGCAAAGTGACCTGATGAGGCGTCATTCCCAGTCGAAAGGCCCCGGCCGCCAGGAACCGCCCGGCGGGGCGGTTCACGTACCGTGAGTAGAGCGAGACGCCCTTGGCGCTCTTCTGTGCGCCGCGCAGATCGCGCAGCGCTGTGCCCGTGCTTCCCATACGCCCCCCAGCGTCCGGCATCGCCCGCATCATGGCACGCGCGGACGGGCCCCGTGGCCGGTTTGCGTGGGGCGAGCCGTCAGACCCGTTCGAGCGGGCGGTGCGGCGGTGCGGGCAGTTCCACCGCGATCGTGTCACCGGGCCGGACAACTCCGCCTTGGCGCACCACGCTCATGACGCCCGCCTTGCGCACGACGGCGCCCGTCGCGTCCCGGCCCACGACGCGTTTCAGCAGCCCGTCCTGGAAGGCGTCGATCTGTTGGCAGGGGTTGCGCAGACCGGTGATCTCCACGACGGCGGCGTCACCGATGCGCAGGAGCGTGCCGGTGGGGAGGGCCAGAAGATCGATGCCCCGAGTGGTGAGGTTCTCGCCGAGCTGCCCGGGGGCCACGGTGAATCCGGCGGCGGCAAGCTCTTCGAACAGTTCCGCGTGGAGCAGGTGGACCTGGCGCAGGTTGGGCCGGCTGGGGTCCTGGGCGACCCGGGAGCGGTGCTTGACCGTCGCGCCCGCGTGGACGTCGCCCTCGACGCCGAGTCCGGCGAGCAGCGTGACGCTGTCCCGATTCGACTTGGTGAACGTGTAGGCGTCGCTGCTGCTGACCGCTGTGACCGTTCCGTCCGCCACGTTCCCCTGCATGTCTCTCCGCCCCGGTCGATGCGCTTGGTCTGCCACGAGCTTAAGGGCTGTCCCGGAGCGGGAGCCCCCGAGCGCAGGGGCGCCGGCGGAGAGCGGACGCCAGGCGAGGACCGTGCGTCAGGCCCGGCGCAGGCGCGCGATGACGCCGTTGATGTCGCGTTCCAGCATCTCGGGGCGGACGAAGTGGCCACCGGGCAGCTCGTGCGCCTCGTGCGGGATGCCGACGCGGTGGAGGTGGTGGCGGAACTCCCGCTGGGTGCGGAGCACCACCCCTTCGTTGGCCTGGTCCCACCAGTTGACGGGGTCGGGGCTGGTGCCGGCGACCAGGAAGACCCGCTTGTGCCGGTAGCTCTCGATGCGCTCGACCGGGTTGTCGGCGCTGACCCGGGCCTGGTCCCAGGGAATGCCGTACACCGTGCCGCCCCCCAGCTCCACGGCGGCGGAGGACGCGTTGGCCCAGTGCGTCACCACGTCGCCGTTGGCGCCGCGCAGGTTCGCCGGGCCGGAGTGGGCGCTGACCGAGGCGAAGTGGCCGTAGTACTTGGCCGCGTACTTCAGGGCGCCGAAGCCGCCCATGGAGAACCCGGCCACGGCACGACCGTCGTACTCGGCGTAGGTACGGAAGTTGGCGTCGATCCACGGAAGCAGCTGCGCGATGTGGAAGTGCTCCCAGTCCCGGGCGCCGACGGTGGTGCTGACCGGGTTGGAGTACCAGCCCGCGCGTCCGCCGTCGGGCATGACGACGATGAGGTCCTTCCAGGCGGTCAGGCCCCGGATGTTGTGGTGGGCGTCGAAGGTGATGAAGTCCTGCTGACCACCGTGCAGCAGGTAGAGGACCGGGTAACGGCGTCCGCTGGTGTGGTAGCCGTCGGGCAGCAGCACGTTGACGGCCGGATTCCACCCACCGATGGCGGAGGTCTGGAACCGGTAGTACCACATCCGGTGATCGTGCTCTCCGCGTTCCACGATCCGCAGGCCGAAGCCGTCGCCGACCGCCGAGGCCGGCGACGCCGACGCGAGAACGCCGCCGGCGCCCAGGGCCACCGCGGCGGTGAGCCCGCCGGCGGACTTGAGGATGCTCCTGCGGGTGGGGTTCTGCGCGGTCACGGTGGCCTCCTGTGGGCGAGCTTGCTGGGGACCCGGCTGCCGTCCCGACGGCACCGGCGGTTCGGAGGCTAGCGACCCCACGCCCGGGGGGAGTACCCGGAACCTTACGGGCTGACAGAGCCGATCCGCGTTCCCTACGTTGAGCTGTGACCTGTGCGGTGGGGCCGATGGGTCGTTGACTCTTTCTGTTCGGCGCCCGATCCCCGACGGTATGGACCTCACGGCATGGGGAGCGACTGGTGTTCTCGCGACCCGGTGGCCGCCCCGGGCCGGGCTGTGAGGGTGTCGCTGCTCCAGTCGGGCAGGCGGCCTTCGACCAGAGGTCGGTGCGTTCGTCGGCTCAGCCGAAGGCCGCCTGCGTGGAGGGTGACTACCAGCCCGCCCGCGTCCGAGGAGCCGTTCGGACTACGAGGTCAAAGATCGAGCGCGGGGCGCAGGATGGGTTTGACGCAGCGGCGGGCGTCCATGGCCTCGAACGCCTTCGGCGCGTCGGCCAGGGAGAAGGCCGCGTCGAACACATCGCCCGGCCGCAGCGCGCCGTCGAGCACGTCGCCGAGCAGCCCCGGCATCGTGGCGCGCACGTTCGCCCCACCGCCGCCGAGGGTGAGGTTCTTGCCGAACAGTTCCCACAGCGGCAGTGTGACGCCCCAGGGCAGGCCCACATAGCCGATGCGACCGCCGGGGTGTGCGCAGCCGATCGCCTGCCGTACCGACTCCAGCGTCCCGACCGCCTCGATCACATGGCCGCTGCCGCCGTCGAGCAGGTCCGCCACCTCCGCCGCCCCCTCCTCCCCCCGGGCGGCGACCACGTCGGTGGCCCCGTGCGCGCGGGCGAGCCGTCGGCGTACAGGCGAGCGTGACATGACGACGATCCGTTCCGCCCCCAGTCTGCGGCAGGCGAGGACCGCGCACTGGCCGACGGCGCCGTCCCCGACGACCACGACCGTGGCCCCCGGGCCCACTCCCGCGTGCACGGCGGCCTCGTGTCCGGTGGACATCACATCGGTCAGGGCCAGCAGCGAGGGGAGCAGATCGGGTGGCGGCGCCCCGGGAACCGCCAGCAGCGTCGTGTCGGCCAGGGGTACGCGGACGAACTCGGCCTGTCCGCCGTCGAGTACCGACCCATCGGAACCGAACTCGCCGAACAGCATGCCGTTCTCACAGGCGATCGGCATCCCGCGGCGGCAGTGCGGGCACGTGCCGTCCGAGGTGCTGAAGGGGGCGAGGACGAAGTCCCCCCGGCGCAGAGCCGTCACGCCCGCGCCCAGGTCCTCCACGACGCCGACGAACTCGTGGCCGCTGCGGACCGGCCGCGGCAGGGGCGTAAGACCTCGCAGCACGGACAGGTCCGAGCCGCAGACACCGGCCGCCACCACCCGCACCAGCGCGTCCGTGGGCTCCTCGACGCGAGGTTCGGGCACCTCCTCGACGCGCACGTCGCCCGGGGCGCGAATGACCACAGCGAGCACAGCGTGTCCTCCTCTCAGATTCCGGCAAGGGCGGTGCTGCGCATGAGGAACTCGGCCAGATACCCGTCGTGCGGCATATCCGGCGGCAGCCACCAGGTGGGCCGGTCCAGGCCGTAGACGTTGCGGATGGACGGCTCGTCCAGCAACGCGTCCACCAGACCGGTGTTCCCGCCGGCGACACCGACCACCAAAGATCCGCGCAACGGCGCCGCCCCGTGTCCCGGGGACCAAGGGGCGACCCAGACGCAGGGGAACGGCATCTCCAGGCCCGTCTGTCCGGCCATGGGATCGTCCACCAGGTGCACCGCCGGCCGCAGCGCGGCACTGCCGTCGCCCAGGTCGTGCACGACACTGTCGCCGAGGACGGGCTCGCAGCCCGCCGCACCCCGGCGCAGGGCGTCCTCAACCCTTTGGGCCTCGTCCAGAGGCAGGCAGGGCAGCTGGGCCTCCTCCTCTTCCGGCGCCCCCGGCCGCAGGGCCGCGAGCCGCTCCGCCAGGGCCTCGGCGAAGCCCCTGGGGTCGTGTTCGACCAGCACGGCGGTCGCGTTGAGACACGAGACGCCTCCCAGTCCGCCGACGGAGTCGGCGACCACGTCGAGATACGGGTCCCACCGGCCCCTGATGAGGACCTTGACCCGGCCGGGCCCCTGGGTCAGGACCGGCGTCCCGGACCGGCCGCCCGCGTAGCGGCGCACGGTCGCGTCCCCGCCGAAGACCATGGCGAGATCGCTGCCGCCGACCAGTTCCTCTGCGGTGCTGTGGTCGCATGGCAGCGTGAGCACCTCGTCGTCGGCGAATCCGGCCGACCGCAGGGCCAGCACCAGCCGGTGGGGCGTGAACGGGTCCCGGCGAGAGGGCCGCACCGCGACCCGGTACCCCAGGGCCAGCGCCTCCAGCCACAGCGAGTGGACGGCCGGGTGGTTCCCGGACGCGTTGACGCCGAGCAGCCTGCCGCGGCGGCGCCAGACGACGGCGCCGATGCCGGGGACGCCCTGCCGGCCCGGTGGCAGCGCCGCCCGTGGTCTGGCCCCTGCCACGGTGTCGACCACACCGGCCAGCACGTCCGCGATGGTCGCCGTGGCGGCCCGGACCACCGACACCGGGACGCCGGTGGAGCGGGCCACGAGTCCGTCGTGCTCCTGCCGTGTCAGCCCGCCCAGCGTCTCCGAGGCGAACGCCGCACCCGCCGACCGGAGCCGGTGCCCGACCCGGGCCGGAGGCCGACCGCCAGAGGGGGCCGGCTCCCGGCGCAGCCGGTCAAGGGTGCGGGCGACGAACAGGCCGGGGACGAGCGACAGTTCCGCGAGGGGCTCCCCCGCCACGTCCCTGACTGTTTCCCGCCTGCCGGTGCGGTAGGCCCCGGCGGGCACGAGGGCGTCGACGAAGGGAAGCGTTCCTCTCCGGGTCCTCGGCGGTGCGATGTCCGCCGCGCCCGGTGCGGCCCCCATCAGTAGGCTCCGACGATGACGGGGACGCCGGTGAAGGCTTCGAGCGGGCGCACGTCCGCCACGGAGTGTCCGGCCGCCGCCGGCGGCGCGCTCACCCGCCGTGCCATGTCGCGCTCGCGGTTGTTGGGAAGCAGGGCCGATCTGCTGAGATGGTGCATGACGACCTGGCCCCTCTCCCCGACTGCGGCCGGCTCGCCGCTTACGGGGTCGACCACCGCGTATGTGACGTGCGGCGAGGGCGAGTCGAAGACCGAGTCGCCGTCCTCGGTGGTCGCGCGCTCGAAGGCGGCGCCCAGCGCCATCGTGCTCCCGTAGAGACCGAAGAGCGGTGTCCCGGGGAAGACCTCGCCGCGCAGCAGGTCCCGGGTGTCCCGGTCCATGCTGGTCCCGCACCAGGTGATGACCTCGACCTGGTCCCGTACGAGGTCGACCAGCCGCTCGTCGCGCGCGAGGCGCTCCAGCAACGGCGGGGGCGCCTGCAGCGCCCCGACCCGCTGGCTGCGGAGCACGTCGGCCGCCTGGGCGAGCACATGGTCCAGGTAGCGGTCGGCCTCGTCGTCACGGCCCTCCCGCAGGCACCGGCGCACCCAGCGGGGGTCGAAGTCGACGGCGAAGCGGAAGCCGCCCCGGCGGCGTGCGTGCTGGGCGGTGAGCTCGGCGTAGTCGTGCGGCCCGCTCGGGCCGAGCGACAGCCAGTTCACCGCCCGCGGATAGCCCCGCTCGTCCATGGCGCGCATGGCGCCGGCCATCTCGCGTTCCATCCAGTCGGACAGGTACAGGACCCGTTTGGGCGCCCCGGTGGTGCCGCCGCTCTCGAACACCCCGATGACCTCGGCGGCCCCTCCGTAGCCCCGGGGCAGCAGATCCTCCACCGGGGTGTGCCGCAGGTCGTCGACGACCTGCGGGAAGAGGTGCAGGTCCGCCGTGGTGCGTACGTCCGTGCGCGGGTCGAAGCCCAGCGTCCCCTGCCGCCGCAGCCAGAACGGTGTGCCGGTCTCCGGGGAGAAGTGCCACTGCATGGCCGCCCGGACGAGCTCGTCCGGGTCGACGTCCGCGCCGACCGGAGCGTCCAGGACCGCCAGCGCACTCGCCGTCTTCATCCTGCCTCCCTTGTTCCGCCGCCAGATGCTGATACCGAGCGCCACCGGTTCATCGCAGCGTGATCCCGGCAGAGGTGACGGCGCGCAGGAACTCGCCGCGCTCGACCGCGTCGGCCACGAGCTCCAGTTCGTCCGACATGTACCGGTCGCGGTCGAGGGTCGGAGCAAGCGCGCGCACGGCGTCGTAGGCGGCCCTGCCCGCGGTGCTGAGCTTGCTGTGACAGTCGTTCAGGTCCACGGCCTGCGCCGCCGCCAGGAACTCCACCGCGAGGATCTTGGTGTTGTTGGAGAGCACCCGCCGTGCGTTCCGGGCGGCGATGAGACCCATGCTGACGATGTCCTGGTTGTCGCCGTTGGACGGGACGCTCTGAGTGCTGGCCGGGCCGATGGTCCGGTTCTCCGCGACCAGCGCGGTGGCCGGGTACTGGGCGCCGGCGAAGCCGCTGTTGAGACCGGGCTCCCCGGCGACGAGGAACTCCGGGAGCCCGTAGCTGAGATGCCGGTTGAGCAGGCGGTTGGTCTGGCGCTCGGAGAGCACCCCGAGCTGGGTGAGGGCGATCGTGGTGAAGTCCATGGCGAACGCGACGGGCTGGCCGTGGTAGTTGCCGCCGTGGAAGACTTCCTGCCCGGGGAAGAACAGCGGGTTGTCGGTCGCGGAGTTGAGCTCCGTTCCCAGAGTGGTCGCCGCGTGCCGCAGGGTGTCGCGTACCGCGCCGAGCACCTGGGGGATGGCCCGCAGGGTGTACGCCTTCTGGAGGTAGACGTCGGTACGGGTCACGTCGTCGCCCGACCGCTTGCTTTCCACCTCGCCGCGGATCTCCGCGTGCGACACGGCCAACCGGCTGTCGGCGAGCAGCGTGCGCAGGTTCGCCGCCGAGTCGATCTGGCCGCGGTGCGGACGGGCCAGTTCATGGCCCTCGGCGAGGAACGGACTCGTGGAGCACTTCAGGGCCTCCAGCAGCAGGGCCGAGACGATCTCCGCCTGGTGGAGCTGGTCGAGGGCGCGGCCGACCACGAGCGATCCCAGTCCGGTCATCCCGGAGGTGCCGTTGATCAGCGCGAGGCCTTCCTTGAAGCGCATCTCCAGGGGCTCGATGCCCCGCTCGCGCAGCACCTCGCGGGTCGGGACCCGGCCGCCGTCGCGGAGCACGTACCCCTCGCCGATCACGGTGATGGCGATGTGCGACAAGGTCGCGAGGTCGCCGCTGGCGCCGAGCGAGCCGATCTCGGGGATCGCGGGGATGATGCCCTCGTTCAGGTAGAGGGCCAAGCGCTCCAGCACTTCGGGCCGCACCGCGGAGTATCCGCGTGCGAGGGCGTTCAGCCGGGCGGCGAGGATGGCGCGGGCCTCGTCCTCTGCGAACAGCGGTCCGACGCCGGCGCTGTGACTGCGGATCAGGTTCGTCTGAAGCTCCACCTCCTTGGAGGGCTCCACCTGCATGTAGATCATCTCGCCGTACCCGGTGGTCACCCCGTACACCGAAGCGCCCTGGCGGACGATGTCCTCGAACTGCTTCCGGCTCGCCGCCGCCTTGTCCAGCACTTCGGGGCTCACCGTGACCCGGGCGTGCTCCTCCGCTACGGACCGGACGTCGTCGATGCCGAGGTTCTCCCCGTCGAAGGTAACGGTGGCCGTCGCGGTGTCGATCGTGGTCATGGTGGGTTTCTCCTCGTGTCGATCGGGCCCGGTGACGGAATGCTTCGCACCGGGCTCCGGCGTTTTTTCGGTACCCGCTGATTCGACCACCGGGGTATCCGATGCCGAAACGCCCGCAAGGACAGCGCGAAATGTACTTCAGGGCACACCGAAACGGGTGAATGGCTGCGCATGACGACTTCGGGGCACAACCACATGCCCGGAAGGCGGTCGTCCGGTAGACATCGACCCAGACGCTGAACCTCGTTGACCAGCGTGAACGTGTCCCCATCTCGACACCGCCGCTTAGAGCCGGCCGAAGGGTCCTCGCTCTCACCGTGTTGTCACGGAATCGGAGTCGGGTAATTCTTTCCTCCATCGCACCCGGAGAGCGATCCCGACAGGAGGGGACAGAGAATGAAGCCGAAGACACATGACCGCTTCAGTAGCGACGCTCGTATCGAAGAAATCATGCACAGCATGCGCGAGAACGGGTACGCGGTTGTCGAGGATGTGCTTCCGCACGAAACGGTGGACGCTCTGCTGGGCGAGATGACGCCCTGGATCGACGCCACACCGTTCGGGCCGGACGCGTTCGCAGGCCAGCGGACCAAGCGCACGGGAAGCCTCGTCGCCCGCTCGGCGACCGCCCGGGAACTGATCGTGCACCCGCTGATCAAGGGGATAGCGGGGGAAGTACTCGCTTCGTCGACCGCGTTCCAGCTCTCGCAGACCCAGCTCATCAGCGCCCACCCGGGCTCGGTGGCGCAGAAGCCCCACAAGGACGAACTCGTCTGGGACTTCTTCCCGTTCGCGGCCGATCACCATGTGATGTGCCAGTTCTTCTGGGCGCTCACCGACTTCACCGAGGAGAACGGGGCCACCCGTGTCGCGCCCGGCAGCGACAAGATCGACCCCTCGGAGATCACGGAGGAGGACACCATCCCCGTCGTGATGCGCAAGGGGTCGGTCTTCGTCTTCAACGGCAAGGTGGTGCACGGCGGCGGAACCAACCGCTCGGACCAGGTGCGACAGGGCCTGATCACGAGTTACTGCTCCGGCTGGGTCCGGCAGGAGGAGAACCAGTACCTCGTCGCCCCGCCGGACGTCGCCCGTACGTTCCCCGAAGAGGTTCTCAGGATGATCGGCTACCAGCAGGGCTGCTTCGCCATGGGCTACGCCGGGGACATCGAGGAGCCGATGGACGTGCTCTTCGGCCGGACGACCACCCCGATCGTGCCGTCGGAGGCGACGCGCGGCGCCGCCAACGAGAGGGCGCGCCAGTGGAGTCAGGACGTCGCCCAGCGCACCGTGTGATCTTTCCCCGCCGCTCCCGCCCCGGCCCTGCCGGGGTTCGACCCGCCGACGGACGGCGGGCCCCGTTTTCCGCACTCCGCGCCGAACCGAGAGGTGACGATGACGTCCACGGAAGAACAACCCGTATCGGTCATGCCGATCATGAACATGGTCTACGGCCTGTGGGTGTCCCAGACACTCGTGACCGCCCACGAGCGCGATCTGTTCGGGCGCTTCGCCGAACGTCCGGGCCTGACACCGGCCGAACTCGCCGGTCTCCTGGACCTGGAGGAACGCCCCGTCGAGCAACTCGTCACCGCCTGCGCGGCGCTGGGGCTGCTGCAACGCGACGGCGCGGGCTACCGCAACACGCCCATGACCACCCGGTATCTGCTCCGCGATGGCGAGGACTACGTCGGCGGCTGGGTCGAGATCGTCTCCCGTCACGACTACCCCGGCTGGCTGCGACTGGACGAGGCGCTGCGGACGAACCGCCCGACCGCCTGGGACAGCGAGCGCCGCGACTCACTGTTCGACGACGAGAACCCTGTGGTCGTGGAGTCGTTCTGGGAGGGCATGAGCGCGATCTCCCGGCCCACCGCGCGGGCCCTGGCGCGGAGCGTCGATCTCTCGGGAGACCTCTCACTGCTGGACGTGGGCGGAGGCGGGGGCGCCTACGCGATCGAGTTGAGCCGGGCGTACCCGTCCCTGCGCACCACCGTCTTCGATCTGCCCTTCGTCTGCGACCTGACGCAGAAGAAGGTCGAGCAGGCGGGCTACGCCGACCGCATCTCCTTCGCCGGCGGAGACTTCTTCTCCGACCCGCTGCCCGCCGGTCAGGACGCCGTGCTGCTGTCGATGATCCTTCACGACTGGGACATCGACCAGTGCAGAGGAATTCTGCGGAGCTGCTACGACGCGCTGGCCCCCGGCGGGCGCCTGCTGATCAGCGAACTACTGGTCTCCGACACCAAGGACGGGCCGCTCGACGCCACGTTGATGAGCCTGTCGATGCTCGTGGAGACCTTCGGCCGGAACTACACCGGAGCGGAGTACCGGAAGTGGTTGTTGGAGACCGGCTTCACCGAGGTGGAGATACGCCGGTTCGACGCCCCGGCCGCCAACGGGGTCGTCATCGCCCAAAAGCCCCGGTGAGCCCGCGGGCGCGAACGGCGCCCCCGGGCTAGGTCGTGTCCGGCCGAGTCTCCGTCGTGCCCTCACCCCTCGGCCCCGGCCCGCCAGCGGCGGGCCGGGGCCGAGCGCGTCCCGTCAGATGTACCCCTCGCGCAGGGCGTAGGCGACGGCATGTGCTCGATTGCGCAGATGCAGACGGGCCGTCAGTTTGTACATGACGTCCTTGATCGTGCGCTCGGAGTAACACAGCTCCACAGCGATCTTCGCGGTGCCGAACCCCTCGGCGACCAGTCGCATGACCTCGACTTCGCGGGGAGTCAGCCCATGGGCGGGCGATCTCGAGCCGCCGGCCACGGCGGGTTGCGCTCCCGTGCCCATCTGACGGATCAACCGGCCCAGCAGATCGGCCGGGAGGTCCCCGTCGCCGCGTGCGGCGGCCAGCACGGCCTGGATCAGGCGGCTCCGGGTGGCTTCGTGGCGCCAGACGACAGCGCTGACCCCGTAGTTCACGATCTCGTGGAACTCATCGTCCTGCAAGGTGTCCAACACCAGAACAGCCTTCGACCCGTCGCCTCCGACAGCCCTGCGCATCTGGGTCAGCGTGCCCTGGCTGAGCACATGGTCCACCAGAACGATCACGCCGCCCGGACTCATCCGTTCGCGTATTTCGATGCGGGCGTCCCGGTCCAGAGCACTCAGCGCGCCCTCCCGTGATATGGGGTCCCGGGCGTGTACCACTACGGGCACCCGGGGCTCGAATGGTTCCGGGTGACGGTCCACAGAATTCACCGTTCCCGCAGGGCTCATGGTGCCGACTGAACTCGACAAGACTGTCCTCCGTATAAGCACAACCGTTGACGCATGCGAGCGGGACGATGCCCGTGATATCGACGCCGTCAGCGCGTACGGCAGGATTGCACCCCGGTCAGATCCCGTACGATGTCGGCCGCGAGATGCCGGCACACGATCGCACTCCGCTCCAACCGGGTGGCCGCCTCGCCGAGATGGCCGACGATGAGCAGGATCGCCTCGGCCTGGCGAGCGGTGCCCGTCCGCCCGTCGAACGGCCGGCTGCCGGCGGAGAGCTCGCCTTCACCCGGGTTGGCGTGCAGGGCGAGGGTGAGGGCGTTGTTGACCAGGGAGGAGGCGACCAGGACCGAGGACAGCCGCTCCAGGCTGGAACGTCTGCCGGCGGCGGCGACGAACGGGCTGTTGTGCAAGGCGTTCAGCCGGACGAGGGCAGTCGCGGTCAGGTCCTGCGCCGCGAGGAGGAGAGGGCCGATCCGGCGGAGAGCATCGGCTCCCGGGGTGTAGGAGACATCACGTACGCGGACGTGGAGAGCTTCGAATTCACTCGCGAGTTCATGAAGTTGCCGTTCATGGTGCTGCAATTCGCTTGTTGACATGGCGGCAAGGCTCCAGAGGATCGCAGCGTCGCATTCGGATGGCTGACAGAACGCCCGAGAGGAAAAGGTGAGCGGGTGACCCGGTCCCACTCCATCCAGCCTACTGATATCGATCCCGGACTCCAGATGTGCCATCAGAACGGCCAGAATCAAATCGATCAGATATCGGCCAGCCGCTGCACACTATCGCGCCACACTAAACGGGGCCTGAGAAAGTTCCGGTCCCTCACTGTTTGTTTTCCACTAAATCACTTCCGCTTCGGTGCCGCGCGCTCCCCACTCCGCCGCCCCATCGCGTCGGCGTTCCGTCCGCGGGCGCCCGTATCACCGCTCGGCAGGACCGCTTCTGCCCGTTTCGGTTGGTCGGTCGGCGGACCGTGTCCGCGCCGGAGCGTCGTCGAACCAGCCGGTCGGGGAAAGCCCTTATGGCCGGTCGCACCAGGGTGGGGGCGCCGGGCCCCGCGCCGGTGCTCAGGGGGGCCGCTTGGGCTCGGACATCAGTTCGGAGAGACGCGCCACCGTCGAGCACACCCTCAACCGCCCGGCAGGCGCCCGCGCCGTCGCCACCCGCTACGAGAAACGCGCCCTCATCTCTCCTGGCGCCGCCGCACTCGCCGCCCTCGCCCCCCGGCTCAGGACATGATGCGCGAAACAGCGCCGGGGGCGACGAGCTGAGGGGCCGGCCACCGGACGCCCCGTAGCGGAGTGGGCCGTCGGTGTCAGTCCGCAATCCTCCGGGTCCCCTGGCCGGAGCCCTCCCGGATACGTTGCAGCGCGACCCGGCCCGTCCACCGCGGGTCGCCTGTCCGTGAGTGCCTCGTACCGCTACCGACCAGGAGCCCGTTGTGAGCGCACACCGCCCTTCCCGCAGAGCCGTTCTCCGATCCGCCGGTGGGCTTTCGGCCGCGGTCTCCCTCGCGGGCGGGGGCGTGCTCGCGACGGAAACCGGGGCCCGTGCCGCCGGAAACGGAACCGGTCCTGCCGCCGTCCAGCGCGTCCAGTCGGACGTGGGCGGCCCGATCACCCGCGACGAAGTCCTTCTCCGCGCCCAGCACTGGGTCGATCTGAACGTCTACTACAACCAGGACGACTCCCACCCGGACCTGGACGGCAGGCACTACCGCACCGACTGCTCGGGCTTCGTCTCCATGGCACTGCACTTGTCCTGGTCCCCCAGTACGGTCTCGCTCCCCGAGTTCCTCGACCCGATCGCCTGGGAGGTCCTGAAGCCCGGTGACGCCGTCGGCACTCTCGGGCCGGGGACCGGCGGCGACGCGGGGCACGTGGTGCTGTTCACCGGCTGGGCCGACCGCGAGCACACGCGCTTCTTCACCATGGAGGAGATGGGCGGGGCAGGGTCCGTCAGGTATGAGCGGCCGATCGGCTACACCACGAGCGGAGGCCGGTTCACCGCACGCCCGTACCGCTACAAGCGGGTGGTCGAGGCCCCCGCCCACCGCGCCGTCAGCCCGGCCGAGACGGGCCGTGTCGTGTCGGCGCGGTCGGCCGACGGGCGGCTGGAGACCTTCGCGGCCGGAGCCGACGGGGTGCACCACGCCTGGCAGACCGAAGTGAACGGCGGGTGGTCGACCTGGCGGCCGCTCGGCGGCCCCCGCAACGCGCGGTTGGCGATCGCCCCCAACGCCGACGGCCGGCTGGAGCTGCTGGCGATCAACGGCGATACGGCCCAGCACCTCTATCAGACCGGGCCGTCCAGGGACTTCTCCGGCTGGCAGGGGTTCGGCGCCGGGGGCCGGCATATCGCCGCCGGCACGAATGCCGACGGCCGTGTCGAGGTCTTCGCTTCCGGCCCGAAGGGGGTCTACCGCAGATACCAGAGCGCGCCGGACGGTGACTGGTCCGGCTGGGAGTTCACCGGTGGCGGCCCCGTCGACGCGCGGCTGGAAATGGAGAAGTCCCCCGACGGGCGCCTTGAGGTCTTCGCTCTCAACGGCACGGTCTTCGAGCACCAGTACCAGCTCGCCCCCAGTGGCGGCTGGTCCGCATGGGAACACTTCGGAGGGGGCGGCCACGACCTGACGGCGGACCACAGTGCCGACGGTCGTCTTGAGGTGTTCGCCTCCGGACCGGAGGGGGTCTTCCACCGGTACCAGGAAAGCCCGGTCTCCTGGTCGGGTTGGGTGGGGACCGGCGGCCCGGCGGACGCGAATCTCACCAGCGAGCGCACCGCCGACGGCCGGGTGGAGGTCTTCGCGATCAACGGTGAGATCGCCGTACACGCTTGGCAGACCGGAATCAACGCCCCCTTCAGCGGCTGGGCCGCAATGGGCGGCGGGGGCACCGAGATCACCGCCGCCGCCAACGCCGACGGCCGCATCGAGGTCTTCGGAACCAGTCGGGCAGGCGTCTACCACACCTGGCAGACCGGTTTCTCCGACTGGGCGGAGTGGGTGTGGCTCAACGGCTCCGGCCCCGCGATCGCCTGGCCGTAGGGAACGGCCCGCGCCCGGGCCGGCCGCCGTCGGTCAGCCGCCGTCTGTCAGCCGCCGTCGGTGAGTTGCTCGTCGAGTTCGTCGAAGAGCAGCTCGTGGTGTTCGGTCTGGCCCGTGCGGTAGGCGGAGCGGGCCACGAGGTGGGAGGCGACCGGCCCGGTGAGCATCTGGAAGAAGGCGATGAGGCCCAGCGTGGCGAGGTCCATGCCGCTGCGCAGCCGCAGGGCCACTCCGACCAGCATCAGGATGATGCCGAGGGTCTGCGGTTTGGTCGCCGCGTGGCTGCGGGAGAGGACGTCGGGCAGCCGGAGCATGCCGATCACCCCCAGCAGGCAGGTCGCGGCTCCGAGGAGGAGCAGCACGGCCCCCGCCGTGTCGACGATCTGGAGCCAGACGTTCACCGCGGTCCCTCCTGGCCGTCGTCGGAGCGCGGCGGGCGGGGGCGGTCGCGTACGGCGATGAAGCGGGCGATGCCCACCGAGCCGGTGAAACCGAGGAACGCCAGCACCAGCATGATCGGGAAGTAGAACGGGTCGAGGTCGAAGGCCGACTTGAGGCCCAGGCCGACGATGATCAGGGCCGCCGCGACGTCCAGGGAGATCGCCCGGTCGAGCATGGAGGGGCCGAGCCAGATACGGGCCAGCAGCAGGGCGCCGGCCACCAGGATCAGCACGACGGCGATGGTGAGCAGGACGCGGTCGACCTGCTCGGGGGCGCTCATGGTCCGGACCTCCCGGTGGTGAGCTGGGGCGGGGGCGGGGGCTCGGAGACCCGGGCGATCTCGTCGGGGGTGCCGAAGGCCCGGACGACGAGCTCCTCCATACGCCATACGGAGCGGCGGGCCGCTTCCAGCTCTTCCGGCCGGTCGGCGTCCAGGACGTGCACGAAGACGGTGGCCGTGGCCTGGCGGACCTCGACGATGGAACCGCCCGGGACGTTGGAGACGGCGACGGCCGTGGCGGCGAGCATCAGGTCGCTGCGGCACCTCAGGGGGACCCCGATGACGGCCGCCCGGTGGGGCAGGCCGGCGAAGGTCTGCCGGGTGACCTTCACGCCGGAGGTGTACATGTCGTAGAAGAGGTAGCCGGCCAGGCACAGGATGCCCCAGAGGTGCAGGCGCAGTCCGAGGTCGACCCGGGGCAGCGGGAAGGCGAGACAGACGGCGACCGAGACGACCAGGCCGGTCAGGACGTTGGCCCAGGAGAGGGTCGGCCACAGCAGCACCCAGATGACGGTGAGCCAGCCGATCAGCGGCAGGTCCAGCACCCGTCTGCGGCCGTCGCCGAGCTCACAGCTCAGCGGTGGCAGGTCGGCGTTGCGGAACGAGAGCCGCAGCTTGCGTGTCACCGGCTCAGCACCTCCTGGATGTAGGGGGTCCGCTGGAGGAGCTCGACGGCCGTGCGGTCGGTGTAGGCGGTGATCGGGGCGGCGAACACGGTGAAGGCGAGGCCGAGCACGATGGTGGCGGCGGTGGCCGCGGTCATCGGGCGGGGCAGCCGGCTGGTGGTGGTGACCGCCCGGCTGTGGAGCGTCGCGGCGACGGCCCGGCCGGCGGGGCGGTGGGCGGGGTCGACGCTCTCGTCCCCGGTGCCCGCCATGTCGTCGGGCCCCTTGTCGCTGTCCTCGTCGCTGTCGTCGCCGGACTCCAGAATCGTGCCGGCGGCGGCCTGGCCGGGCGGGGCGGCCCGCCAGAAGGCCAGGTTCCACACCTTGGCGGCCACGTACAGCGTCAGGAGGCTGGTGGCGGCCGAGGCGGCGACCAGGACCCAGGCCCAGGCGCCGCCGTCGGCGACCCCGGCGCGCATCAGGCCGAGCTTGCCGATGAAGCCGGAGAGCGGGGGGATGCCGGCGAGGTTCATCGCGGGGACGAAGAACAGCAGGGCGAGTATCGGGGCGGCTTTCGCCAGTCCGCCGATCCGGGTCAGCTCGTTGGTGCCGCCGCGGCGTTCGATGAGTCCGGCGACGAGGAACAGACTCGTCTGGACGGTGATGTGGTGGGCGACGTAGAGGATGGCCCCGCCGTACGCGTCGCGGGTGGCGAGGCCGATGCCGAAGACCATGTAGCCGATGTGGCTGATCAGGGTGAAGGAGAGCAGCCGCTTCAGGTCGGTCTGGGCGACCGCTCCGAGGATGCCGACGAGCATCGAGGCGAGGGCGACGGCCATCAGCAGGTCGCCGATGCGGTTGCCGGGGAAGAGCAGGGTCTCGGTGCGCAGCATGCAGTAGACCCCGACCTTGGTGAGCAGGCCGGCGAAGACGGCCGTGACGGGCGCCGGGGCGGTCGGGTAGGAGTCGGGGAGCCAGGCGGCGACCGGGAAGACGGCGGCCTTGATCGCGAAGACGGTGATCAGCATCGCTTCGATCAGCGTCCGCACGCCGAGGGGGATTTCGGCCAGCCGTTGCGCGAGCTGGGCGAAGTTCACGGTGCCGGCGGCCGCGTAGGTCAGGGCGATCGCGGTGAGGAAGAGCATCGAGGAGAACAGCGAGATGATGACGTACGTGGAGCCCGCCCGCATGCGGGGGCCGGTGCCGCCGAGGGTGAGCAGGACGAAGCTGGCGACGAGCATGATCTCGAAGCCGACGTAGAGGTTGACCAGGTCGCCGGCGAGGAACGTGCAGGAGACTCCGGCGACGAGGATCAGATAGGCGGGGTGGAAGATGGCGAGCGGGGTCTCCCTGTCCCGGTCGGTCATGCCCTGCCCGATGGAGTAGACCAGCACGCAGAGCGTGATGGCAGAGGAGACGGTGAGCATCAGCCCCGACAGCCGGTCGGCGACCAGCGTGATGCCGAGCGGTGGGGCGAAGTCCCCCAGGTGGACCGAGAGCGGGCCGCGCCGGTCGGCGGCGACCATCAAGGTCACCGAGAGCGCCAGGACCGCGGCGAGCACGATGACGCTGATGAAGCGCTGGATGCGCTGGAGGCGGATGCCGAAGGCGAGGCTGAGGCCGGTGGCGCACAGCGGAAGCAGTACCGGCAGCGGGACGAGCGCGTTCATCCGGCGGCTCCTCGGTCGTGGGGCGGGCGGTCGCCGTCCTCGGCATCGCGTTCGTAGTCCTCCGGGTCCGCGCCCAGCACGTCGTTCCAGAGGTTCCCGGAGGCGTCGCGGCCACGGGCCTGGTGGGCGCGGTCGGCGCGCAGCCGGTCGCGGAGTCTGCGGCGCTCCTGGCGGTAGCGTTGGCGCTCCCGTGCGGTGGGCAGGGCGCCGGAGCGGAACCGCTCGCGCAGTTCGTCGCGCTCCCCCATCACCTCGGCGCGCAGCGCGATGCGCCGGTCCTCCAGGTCGTCGTGGACCTCGTCGGTGCCGGTGATCTGGTGGCTGCGGTAGGCCATGGCGAGCAGGAACGCGGTGGTGCCGAGGGTGATGACGATGGCGGTGAGGGCGATGGCTTGGGGCAGCGGGTCGGTGATCCGGCTCAGGGCGACCCCGTACAGCAGCGGCTCCGCGCCTGCCCGGCCGGTCGAGGCGAGGATCAGGAGGTTGACGCCGTTGCCGACGATGACGGCGCCGAGGAGGATACGGGTCAGCGGCCGGGTCAGCATGAGGATGCCGCCGACGGCGCAGAGCACGACGGCGGTGGCCAGGAGCGAGGCGCTGACGGTCATCGCGCGCGCCCCCCGGCCTCTGGGCCGCCTTCGGGGGCCAGGACGCCCGCCGCCCGTTCGATCTGCCGGTCGACCTTCGCGCCGAGGGCCCGCACGATGTCCAGGACGACGCCGAGGACCAGCAGGTAGACGCCGAAGTCGAAGAGGACCGCGGTGCTGAGGTGGTAGTCGCCGAAGACCGGCAGGTGGCCTTCGTGGGTGAAGGCGTGCAGGACCGTGCCTTCCGAGAGTCCGAGGACGGCCACTCCGGTGGAGACGA
The DNA here is from genome assembly GCF_037137275.1 of Streptomyces pratensis. Classification (GTDB taxonomy): domain Bacteria; phylum Actinomycetota; class Actinomycetes; order Streptomycetales; family Streptomycetaceae; genus Streptomyces; species Streptomyces pratensis_B. The sequence continues at coordinate 353,521 of NZ_JBBBEN010000092.1, forward strand.
GCAGCCCGAGGCCGGTGAAGAGGCCGGGTTGCAGGGGGGCGGCCTCGGCGAGTTCGAAGCGGCCGCCCGCCAGGTAGCGGGTGATCAGGGCGATCCCTGCGACGAGTCCGGCGACGAAGCCGCCGCCGGGCAGGCTCTCGGCGCAGAAGAGCAGATAGAGCGAGAACACCAGGATGGGGTGGAACAGCAGGCGGGCCACCACCTCGAAGACGACCGAGCGGTGCTCGGGCGCGAGCGTCGATCCGGCGGCCAGCCAGCCGCGTTCGGGGGCCGTCTCGGCGCCCTCCGGCACCCTGACGGCGTGGTCGGCCGTCAGGGACCAGGCGGTGCGGCCCCGCAGCTCCTCCGGGGCCATGGAGACCTCGTTGCGGCGGTGCAGGTAGACGAGGCTGGTGACGCCGACCGCGGCGGCGGCGAGGACGGTGGACTCCCCCATCGTGTCCCAGGCCCGCAGGTCGACGAGGATGGTGGCGACGACGTCCTTGAGCCCGTGGTCGTCGACTTCCGCGACCATGGCGGCGCCCGCCGGCTCCGCGGTGCGCGCTGCGGCGGCGACCCACATCCCGATGCCGACGGTGGCCGCGGCCGCGAGGGCCACGGGGACGCGGCTGACCCGCCGCCAGGTGCTCACGGACTCGCTGAAGTGGACGGGCATGCGGCGCAGCACCAGCACGAACACGATCATCGCGACGGTCTCGACGCAGAACTGGGTCAGCGCCAGGTCGGGCGCCCCCTGGACGACGAAGAGCAGGGCGGCTCCGTATCCGGTCAGGCCTGCCAGGACGACGGCCTTCATCCGCCGTCGCACGGTCAGGCAGAGCAGGGCCGCGACGCTGGTCAGGACGGCGACGACGGCCTGGAGCGGAGTGTCCCAGGCGCGGGGCGGCGCCGCGCCCTGCCAGGGCCGGTCGACGATGAGGACGGCGAGCTGTCCGATGAGCATGACCAGCAGGGTGGTGGCCAGGTACACGGCGAGGGAGCCGCGCTGCATGAAGCCGGTGACCTGGAGGGCGAGGCGTTCCTGCCCGAGCAGGAGGTGGCCGAAGGCGCTGTCGGCGGTGGGCCAGGCGATCCGCCGGGAGTACCGGGCGACGGGGGCGCGGGCGAGGAAGAGCGCGACGCCGACGGCCCAGGCGAGGACCGACAGGAGCAGGGCGGTGCCGAACCCGTGCCAGAGGGCGAGGTGGTACGGGGGTTGGGAGGCCGGGTAGGCGTCGGCGTACGCGCTCAGCAGTCGGTCGGTCAGGCCGACGCCGGGGCCGAGGGCGAGGCCGAGCACGGCGAGCAGCGCGGGGGCGGCCAGGAAGGCGGCGCCGACGCGGTGGACCGGGGTGTCGGGGACGCCGGGCTTGCGGGCGAACGCGCCCCAGAAGAACCGCAGGGTGTACGCGGTCGTCAGCGCGGACCCCGCGACGACGGCGGCCAGCGCCCACCGGTCGGCGGTGGAGCCGTGCAGCAACGCCTCGAAGGCGGCTTCCTTCGCGGCGAAGCCGAGCAGCGGCGGCAGGGCGGCCATGGAGGCGGCGGCGAGCGCGGCGACACCGGCGACGTACGGCAGGCGGCGGCCGACTCCGGAGAGTTCCCGCAGGTCACGGGTGCCGGCCGCGTGGTCGACGATGCCGGTGACGAGGAACAGCGGCGCTTTGAAGAGGGCGTGCCCGAGGATCATGGCGGCGGCGGCGAGCGCCGCGTCCCGTGTGCCGGTTCCGGCGAGCAGGACGAGGAAGCCGAGCTGGCTGACGGTCCCGTAGGCGAGGACGAGCTTCAGGTCGTGCAGGCGCAGCGCCCGCCAGGCGCCGAGGAGCATGGTCGCGCCGCCGAGCACCAGGACGAGGGGCTTCCAGACGGGGACGTCGGCGAAGGCCGGGCTGAGCCGGGCGATCAGGTAGACACCGGCTTTGACCATCGCCGCCGCGTGCAGATAGGCGCTGACGGGCGTCGGTGCGGCCATGGCGTTCGGCAGCCACATGGAGAACGGCCAGATCGCGGATTTCGACAGGGCCCCGCACAGGATCAGGACGAGGGCGGCGGAGACGGCAAGGGTCGCCTCGGGCGGATCGGCGGTGATCGCGGAGATCCGGTACGTTCCGGCGGCCTGACCGAGGATCAGGAAGCCCACGAGCATGGCGAGCCCGCCGAAGGTGGTGACGACGAGGGCCTGGAGGGCCGAGCGGCGGCTGTGCCGCTGTTCGCTGTCGTACCCGATCAACAGGTAGGAGAAGACCGTGGTCAGTTCCCAGAAGACGTAGAGCGTGATCAGGTCGTCGGCGAGGACGAGTGCGAGCATCGCGCCGGCGAAGGCGAGCAGGTTCCCGGCGAACCGGGCGAGCCGGGGAGTGTCGTCGGTGAAGTAGGAGGCGCAGTAGAGCAGGACCAGCGCACCGATCCCGGCGGCGAGCAGCACCATCAGCAGGGCCAGTGCGTCCAGGCGCAGGTCGACGGAGACGTCGTAGACGGGAATCCACTGCCAGGACCAGGTGACCGGCTCCCCGGAGGCGGCGGCGTTCCCGTGGGCCGACGCCCAGACGGCGGCGGCCGCCGGGGGCAGTGCGAGCACGATGAAGGCCCGGCGGCCGAGCCGGTGCACGAGCGGACCGGCGCAGGCCGCCAGCACGAAGTGGCAGACGATCAGAGCGATCACAGCGGGAGGTCCGGATCGGGCGACGGGGGAGCCGGGAGGAAGGGCACTAAATACAGATATATCCCTCAGGCTGCTTCACCCGACCGGCGCGCCGCACACGGCCCGGTCCGCTGCGGCGGAGCCGGCCGGCCGCCAGGCGCCCCGAGCCGGTTCCGGCCGGGGTGCGGCGCAGGGCCCGCCGCCGTCGCCGTGCGGGGCGCCCCCGCGGACCCGCGGCCGGCTCACGGCAGGACGGCGACCCCGTCGATCTCGACCATCGCCTGCTCGTCCCAGAGCCGGTCCACCCCGATGACGGCCATCGCCGGGTAGTCGCGCCCCGCGAGCCTGCGCCAGATCCGGCCCAGCTCGGCGGCGTGGGACCGGTAGTCGGCGACGTCGGTGGCGTAGACGGTGGCTCTGACCAGGTCGGCGGGGGCGCCGCCGGCCGCGTGGAGGGCGGTGAGCAGATTGCCCAGAGCGGTGGCGAACTGCTCCGGCAGGGTGGTCCCGACCACGGCGCCGTCCGGGTCGAGGGCGGTCTGCCCCGCGAGGAAGACCAGGTGGCCGCCGGTGGCGACGACGGCGTGCGAGAAGCCGGTGGGCGGGGCGAGTTCGGCCGGGTTGATCCGGTGGGACGGGCTCATGCGGACGTCTCCTGGGTCGGGGACACTGCGGGCGGGCGGACGCGCCCGGGGGCGGCGGAGGCGGGCCGCGAGGCGTCGGCCGGGGCCCCGGGGCCGGCCCCGGGGCCGCCGGTGGCGCTCGCGTACAGCTCCTTGGCGATGATCGCGCGCTGCACCTCGCTCGCGCCCTCGTAGATCCGGGGTGCGCGGACCTCGCGGTAGAGGTGTTCGAGAAGGTGCCCGCGGCGCAGGGCGCGGGCCCCGTGCAACTGGACGGCCGCGTCGACCACGTACTGCGCCGTCTCGGTGGCGTACAGCTTGGCCATGGCGGCCCGGCGCGGCACCCCGCCCTCCCCCGCGTCGTACGCCGAGGCCGCCGCGTACACCAGGAGGCGGGCGGCCTCGGTGCGGGTGGCCATCTCGGCGACCTGGTGCGAGACGGCCTGGAGGTCGCTCAGCGGGCCCCCGAAGGCCGTGCGCCGGGCAGTGTGCTCCAGGGTCGCGTCGAGCGCGGCGCGGGCCATGCCGACGGCGAAGGCGCCGACGCTGGGGCGGAAGAGGTTCAGGGCGTCCATCGCGACCCGGAACCCCCGGTCGGGTTCGCCCAGCACGTCGTCGGCGGTGACCGGTACGCCGTCGAACTCCAGGGTGCCGATGGGGTGCGGGGAGAGCATGTCCAGGGCGGAGCCGGTGAGCCCGGGGCGGCCGGAGGGGACCAGGAACGCGGTGATCCCCCGGGACCCCGCGCCAGGCGTGGTGCGGGCGAAGACGGTGGCGAAGTCGGCCTCGGGGGCGTTCGAGATCCAGCACTTCTCGCCGGTGAGCCGCCAGCCGTCCGGGGTGCGCTCGGCGGCCAGGCCCAGCGCCGCCGCGTCGGACCCCGCGCCCGGCTCGCTCAGCGCGAACGCCGCGACGGCCCGCCCCGCCCCGACGCCGGGGAGCCAGCGCTCGCGTTGGGCGGCGGTGCCCGCCTGGACGATCGGCGCGGTGCCGAGGCCCTGGAGGGCGAGGGCCGTCTCGGCCTCCGTGCAGCCCCGGGCCAGGGACTCGCGCAGCAGGCACAGATCGAGTGCGCCGGAGCCGAGCATCCGGCCCAGCAGTCCCAGCTCGCCGAGCGCGGCCAGCAGCGGACGGTTCACCCGTCCGGGCTCCCCCTCCTCCGCCAGGGGGCGCAAGCGCTCACCGGCGAGGGTGTACAGCTCCTCACACCAGGCGGCCTGTTCTGGATCGAGGGAGAATGCCGTCATGGCGGCGCCTCTCTTGTCGCGTCTCGTCGCGTCTCGTCGGATCAAGCCGTCTCGTGCCCCGCCGGGCGGCGGGCCCCTCCGTTGCCCTGTCGTATCGCGTGCTCCGCCACATCGCACGGTCCTTCGCATCGCACGGTCCGTCGTGTCGCACGGTCCGCTTTATCGCGGACCGTTGACTACCGTCACCCAAACGATACGCTCCAGAGGCGACAAGGGGGCGATCCTTCATGGAGCCGAATTCCTCGCCGAACACGCCCGCAGCCGCCGCCGACGCGTCCGGACGCGTCCCCGGCGCGCACACCGACACGTTCACGCGCGACCACCTCCCGCCGCCGGAACAGTGGCCCGAGCTGCTTCTCGACCGCCCGGAGCTGCGGTATCCGGACCGTCTGAACTGCGGATACGAACTGCTGGACCGCACCGTCGAGGAACGGGGAGCGGACCGCCCGGCGCTGCGCTCCGGCGACGGCGGCGTCTGGAGCTACGGCGAGCTGCGGACGACCGTGGACCGCATCGCCCACGTCCTGACCGACGAACTGGCCGTGGCGCCCGGGAACCGGGTGCTCCTGCGCGGGCCGACCACGCCCTGGCTCGCCGCCTGCTGGCTCGCCGTCGTGAAAGCGGGCGCGGTCGCCGTGACCGTACTGGCCCAGACGCGGGCCGGCGAACTGGCAGCCGTCTGCTCCCTGGCCCGGGTCAGCCACGCCCTGTGCGACGCCCGGTCGGCCGGAGAGCTGGAGCGGGCCGGAGTCCAGGGGCTGCGGATCACCCTGTTCGGCGGTCAGGGCCCCGGGGACCTGACCCGGCTGGCGGACGCCGCCACCGGCCCGTACCGGGCGGTGGACACGGCGGCCGACGAGGTCGCGCTCATCGCGTTCACTTCGGGCACCACCGGGCGTCCCAAAGGCTGCATGCACGTCCACCGGGACGTGCTGGCCATCGCCGACACCTTCTCCCGGCAGGTGCTGCGCCCCGTGGCCGACGACGTGTTCGGGGGCAGCCCGCCGCTGGGTTTCACCTTCGGCCTCGGCGGGCTGCTGGTCTTCCCCCTCCGGGCCGGGGCCTCGACCCTGCTGCTGGAGCAGGCCGGCCCGCAGCAGTTGCTGCCCGCGCTGGCCCGGCACCGGGTCTCGGTGCTGTTCACCGCGCCCACGGCGTACCGCGCGATGCTCCCGCAGTTGGCGGACCACGACCTGTCGGCGCTGCGGCGCTGCGTGTCGGCCGGGGAGAACCTGCCGGCCGCGACCTGGCAGGCCTGGTACGAGGCGACCGGGCTGCGCGTCATCAACGGCATCGGGTCCACCGAACTGCTGCACATCTTCATCTCGGCAGCCGACGACGACATCCGGCCGGGGACCACCGGGGTGCCCGTGCCGGGCTGGCAGGCCCGAGTGGTGGACGAGCACGGCGCCCCCCGGCCGGACGGCGAACCGGGGCTGCTCGCCGTGCGCGGCCCGGTCGGCTGCCGCTACCTCGCCGACCCCCGGCAGACCGCGTACGTCCACAACGGCTGGAACATGACCGGGGACACCTTCGTCCGCGAGCCGGACGGCTACTTCCGCTACGTGGCCCGCGCCGACGACATGATCATCTCCTCCGGGTACAACATCGCGGGGCCCGAGGTGGAGGACGCCCTGCTGCGCCATCCCGAAGTCGCGGAGGCCGCCGTGGTCGGCCGGGCGGACGAGCTGCGCGGCGAGATCGTGGTGGCGCACGTGGTGCTGCGGGAGGGGTCGCAGCAGACGGCGGACTCGTTGCGCGCCCACATGAAGGCGAACCTGGCACCCTACAAATGCCCGCGCGTCTTCGTCTTTCGCTCCTCGCTCCCGCGTACCGCGACAGGCAAACTCCAGCGGTTCGTCCTCCGGGAGGACCCTCTAGAGTGATCATGTGGCCGAGCTGCGCACCCCCCGTTCCCTGATCGTCACGCTGTACGGCGCCTACGGCCGTCCGGCGGACGGCTCGCCGTTCGCGGTGGCGGAGCTGATCCGTCTGCTGCACGCCGTGGGCGTCGACGCCCCGTCCGTTCGCTCCTGCGTCTCCCGGCTGAAACGGCGTGGGCTGCTGACAGCCGCGCGGGCGGCGGACGGTTCGGCGGGATACGCCCTGTCGCCGGACGCCCGCCAACTGCTGGACGACGGCGACCGGCGGATCTACCGGCGGCCGGCGCCCCGGCTCGCCGACGGCTGGGTGCTCGCCGTGTTCTCGGTGCCCGAGGCGGAGCGCAGCAAGCGCCACCTGCTGCGCTCACGGCTGGCCCGGCTGGGCTTCGGCACGGCCGCGCCCGGCGTGTGGATCGCGCCGGGCGAACTGTACGAGGAGACCCGGCACACCCTGGAGCGGCTCGCACTCACCCCGTACGTCGAGCTGTTTTGCGGTGACCACGTCGGCTTCGCCGCGACCCGCGCGTCGGTGGCCCGCTGGTGGGACCTGGACGCGGTGGCCCGTCTCCACCACGACTTCCTGGAACTGCACGAGCCGGTGCTCCGCGAGTGGGAGGCGACCTCGGAGACCGAGGAGGGACCCCGCCCGCAGGCCGCGTACCGGGACTACCTCCTGGCCCTGGACTCCTGGCGCCGGCTGCCGTACGCGGACCCGGGCCTGCCGAAGGAGCTGCTGCCCGACGACTGGCCGGGCGGTCGCTCCGCGCAGGTCTTCGGCAAACTGCACGAGCGGCTTCGGGACGCGGGAGAGCGGTTCGTGCGGGGCTGAGCGCGCAAGCGCACGTCGAGGACCGTACGGGGGGGGGCTCGGCGCCCCGGCGGGGGCCAGGCGCAGTCCCTCCGAGAAGGGGCCCGGCGCGGCGGCGGGTCAGGGGCTGATGCCGTCCCGGCACGACCGTGCCTCGATCTCGGCGGCGCTCGGCTTGTAACTGCTGATCCAGCTCGGATCGTCCTCGATGAGCGCAGGGAGGGACGTCTCGACGTCCCTGATCCAATTACTGGTGCCGACATGCTTCTTGAGCCAGGATGCGAGCCTGCGGCAGTCCCCCGTGTGTCCCTTCGGCAGCCCGATGCCGTAGTGCTGAGGGGCCCCTATCGTCACGTCCGGTAGCACGCGCAGGCCCTCCTTCTCGTACTGCCGCGCGAAGCCGTAGAGGATGGCCTGGTCGGTGGAGACCGCCTGCACCTGGCCGGCGATGAGCTGCTCGATACAGTCCGACGCGTCGGTCAGGGTGACCGGATCAGCGCCGGCGGTCTCTCTGATGCCGTCCAGGGCTTCGACCGAGGTCGTTCCCTGCCAGGTGCAGATCTGGCTGCCGCGCAGATCGGCCAGCCGCTCCACGTCGGCCCCCTCCGGGCCGACGAGGAAGCCCTGCCGGGTCTTGAGATAGGGCCCGACGAAATCGATCTCGTCCATCCGCTCGGCGGTGATGGAGAACGACGCGATCGTCATGTCGGCCTTGCGCTCTATGAGTTGGGTGACCCGGTCCCCCGACGAGACGTCGACGGGCTCGCTGAAATCGACGTCGACCTCCTCCTTGATGTGCTGGAGCATGATGAAGTCCAGCCCGGAGCGGTCGTAGTTCGCGGAATACGACAGGCCGGGCAGGTCGTTGTGCATCGCGACCGTGACACGCTTCACGCCGAGGAACTCCGGCTCCGCTTCCTTCGAGGAGCAGGCGGCGGAGCTCGCCAGCACGGCCAGCATGGTCACGGTACCGAGCAACCGGGCGGGCAGGGGCCGCGCCGGGCGTCCCGCCTCCGAGATGGGGGCCACAGTGTCCTCTCAGTCGTGAAGTACGGCGTCCGCGACGGACAGGCTCATCCGACATCCTTCTTCGGTCCGCAGGGTGATCTCCACGTCGATCGCGCCCTGCAGTCCGCCCAGCGGGAAGTCGACCGTCTGGCCGCTGCGCACATCGTCGACGCGGGTGCTGGTGTTCCCTCGCAGTTGGGCGGAGTAGCGGGCCTCCGGCGCACAGAACTGAGCGGCCTTGGCGGCGTCCCGGATCGTGAGGGTCAGCCGCAGCCGTGAGCGGTCGGCGGGGCTGTCGACCACGAGACGCAGCTGAGAGCCGTCGGTGACCGCGCCTGCGCTGATGCTGCTCAGCCCGGTGACGTCGATCTCGCCGTGGTCCGCGAGGTGATCCATACCGACCGCGCCGGCGCACGAGCAGATCAAGGCCGTCGCCGACATCAGGACGCGCCAATGGGACCGCAGGCGCCTCGCCGGCAGGACCAGCCGGACCAGCGTCAGAGCGACCGCGGCGCCGATGACGAGGTAGACCCAGAGGAACTGACGCGCCGGTCCGTCGGGGGCGACGATCAGCGCGTAGGCGCCGAGCGAGACGACCAGCAGGAACGGCGGCCAGTTCCAGACGCTCCAGCCCTTCGCCTTGTCCGTGAAGTCGACCAGGTCACCGAGGAACACGCTCACGATGAGTTTTCTGACGAAGCCGATCGCCAGTGAGTGGGACCCATGCGTGACGGTGTCGACCCGCGTCGGAGGCTCGGTCGTCAACCGTTTCCGCCGTCCGGACCGCGGTTGAAGTGGAAGGTCGCCTTGTCCACCTTGCCGATCGCCGGTGAGTTGGGTCCGTACGACGTCACGTACAGCCGGTCACCCGCCTGGTATCCGCTGTGAGCGGCCCTGATGGAGCGGGACAGGGACTCGGCTCTCAGATCGTCGTCGGCGGCGGCCCACTCCCCGATGGCGCCCTCCAGGATCTCCCGCTCCGTGGGCGGCAGTTCCTCGATGGCCGTGGCCGCGGCGGCGCCCGACTCGCTGCGGGGCGGCTCGTCGACGCCACGGTCCAGCACCGCGCCCAGCAGAACCCGCCCCCGCTCCACCGCGCTGCCCGCCAAGCGATCCCGCGCCTGGACGACGACGGCCTCGGCGAGGGATGTTGCCGCAGTGCTCACGAACGGTGCGATGACAGCGGCGGCTGCCAGTAATTCGGACATGCGCTCCCCCATCCATGTCGGCTATGAACTCTACTCAGCTTTTCGCGCGACAGAAGTGCCTTGGCATCACGGATTTCACCCTTGCCACGCGTGCCTCGTCACCCCGGACCGGGCCGCAGCCCCGGGGCGTCAGTGCGGCCCGTGGGCGGCGGGCGGCTCCCCGCGCGGTACGGGAGGGGCCAGGGCGCGCCCGGACCGCTGTAGCCCTGCTCTGCGGCGGCGTGCAGGGTCCAGTGCGGGTCGTACAGATGGGGGCGGGCCAGGGCGCAGAGGTCGGCGCGGCCCGCCAGGAGCAGGGAGTTGACGTCGTCCCAGGAGGAGATCGCGCCCACCGCGATCACGGGGACCCCCACGGTGTTGCGGACGCGGTCGGCGTACGGCGTCTGGTAGGAGCGGCCGTACTCGGGGCGTTCCTCGGGTACGACCTGCCCGGTGGAGACGTCGATGGCGTCGGCCCCGTGGTCGGCGAAGGCGCGGGCGATCGCCACGGCGTCCTCCTCGTCGGTGCCGCCCTCGGCCCAGTCGGTGGCGGAGATCCGGACGGTCATCGGCCGCTCCCGCGGCCAGACGTCGCGCACGGCGTCGAAGACCTCGAGGGGGAAGCGCAGCCGTCCCTCCAGCGGCCCGCCGTAGACGTCGGTGCGCTGGTTGGTGAGCGGGGAGAGGAAGCCGGAGAGCAGATAGCCGTGGGCGCAGTGGAGTTCCAGGAGGTCGAAGCCGGCGTGCGCCGCGCGCCGGGCGGCGGCGGTGAACTGCTCGCGCACGGCGGCCAGTCCGGCTCCGTCCAGCTCGGCGGGGACCTGGCTGACGCCGGACTCGTACGGCAGCGGGGAGGCGGCGGACAGGGGCCAGTTCCCGCTCTCCAGCGGCTGGTCGATGCCTTCCCACATCCGCTTCGTGGAGCCCTTCCGGCCGGAGTGGCCGAGCTGTACGCCGATGGCCGCACCGGGGGCCCGGGCGTGGACGAAGTCGGTGATCCGCCGCCAGGCGTCGCCCTGTTCGTCGGTCCACAGACCCGTGCAGCCGGGGGTGATACGGCCCTCGGGGCTGACGCAGACCATCTCGGTCATGGTGAGTCCGGCGCCGCCGAGCGCACGGGACCCCAGGTGGACCAGGTGGAAGTCGCCGGGGAGTCCGTCGACGGCGGAGTACATGTCCATGGGCGAGACGACGACGCGGTTGCGCAGTTCGAGACCGCGCAGCCGCAGCGGGGTGAACATCGGCGGGGTGCCGGGCGGGCAGCCGAACTCCTGCTCCACCGCGGCGGTGGCCGAGGGGTCGCGCAGCCGCAGGTTGTCGTGGGTGACCCGGCGGCTGCGGGTGAGCAGGTTGAAGGCGAAGCGGTGGGGCGGTTGGTCCGCGTAGGCGGCCAGGTCCTCGAACCAGCGCAGGCTGGCGGCGGCGGCGCGCTGGGTGGAGGCGACGGCCGGACGGCGTTCGCGCTCGTACGCGACCAGCGCGGCGGGCAGGTCGGGCTGCTCCTGGACGGAGGCGGCCAGGGCGAGGGCGTCCTCGACGGCGAGCTTGGTGCCGGAGCCGATGGAGAAGTGCGCGGTGTGCGCGGCGTCCCCGATGAGCACGGTGTTCCCGTGCGACCAGCGGGCGTTGCGGACCGTGCGGAAGGCGGCCCAGGAAGACCGGTTGCCGCGCAGGGGCCGGCCGCCGAGGGCCTCGGCGAAGAACCCGGCGCAGCGGGTGGTGGATTCGTCGGCGGCACAGCCGTCGAGTCCCGCGGCACGCCACACCTCCTCACGCATCTCGACGATGACGGTGGAGGCGTCGGGGGCGTAGGGGTAGCCGTGCAACTGCATGATGCCGTACGGGGTGTCGGCGGTCTCGAAGCGGAAGGCGTCGAGCGCGAAGTCGGCGGCGAGCCAGATGTAGCGGTTGCGGTGCCCGGTGACGACCGGGCCGAAGACGTCGGCGTGCGCCCTGCGGGTGGCGCTGTGCACCCCGTCGGCCGCGATGACCAGGTCGTGGCGGGCGCCCAGTTCGGCGGCGGGCGGGGCCTCGGTACGGAAACGGAGGTCGACGCCGAGGCGGGCGCAGCGGGCGTGCAGGATCTCCAGGAGCCGACGGCGGCCGAGGGCGGCGAAGCCGTGGCCTCCGAAGGAGTGGGTGCGGCCGCGGTGGACGATGTCGATGACGTCCCAGCGGACGAACTCACGGCTCAGCGCCCGGTGCACCTCGATGTCGGCGCTCTCGATGCCTTCGAGGGTCTCGTCGGAGAGCACGACGCCGAACCCGAAGGTGTCGTCGGGGGCGTTGCGCTCGTAGACGGTCACGTCGCGGTCGGGGCCGAGCCGCTTGAACAGGGCCGCGGCGTAGAGGCCGCCGGGGCCGCCCCCGATGACCGCGATCCGCCGTACGCCGCGGCCCGGTGCGGTGGCTGCGTGGGGTGCGCCGCCGGGGGCCGGCACGGCGGCTACCTCCCCTGCCACTTCGGCGGCCGCTTCTCGGTGAACGCGGCGTGGAACTCCGCGTAGTCCTCGCCGTGCATCAGGAGGGCCTGGGTGGCGGCGTCCATCTCGACGGCGGCGGCCAGCGGCATGTCGAGTTCGGCGGTGAGCAGGGCCTTGGTCTGGGCCAGGGCGAGCGCGGGGCCGTCGGCGAGGCGCCGGGCCAGTTCGGCGGCGCGCTCGTCGGCCCGCCCCTCCTCGGCCAGCTCGCTGATCAGCCCGATCCGCTCCGCCTCCGGGGCGCGGACGGCGTCGCCGAGCATCAGCAGCCGGGTGGCGTGGCCGAGGCCCACGACGCGCGGCAGCAGGTAGGCCGCGCCCATGTCGCCGCCGGAGAGGCCGACACGGGTGAAGAGGAACGCGAACCGGGCGGACGGGTCGGCGATCCGGAAGTCCGCGGCGAGCGCCAGGACCGCGCCGGCCCCTGCCGCGACCCCGTGCACGGCGGCGACGACCGGGAAGGGGCACTCCCGCAGGGCGCGGACCACCTGCCCGGTCATCCGGTTGAAGTCGAGGAGCTGAGCGGTGTCCATCGCCAGGGTGGCGCCGATGATCTCGTCGACGTCGCCGCCCGAGCAGAAGCCGCGTCCTTCGCCGGCGAGGACGAGGGCGCGCACGGAGCGTTCCCGTGAGAGCTCGGCCAGGAGATCGCGCAGATCCGCGTACGCGCCGAAGGTGAGCGCGTTGAGCTTCTCCGGGCGGGCGAACGTGACGGTGGCCACACCGTCGTCCCGGGTCAGCCGGAGGTGGCGCCACTCCTCTGCGCTCGGGGCGGAGCTGGGAAACGGGCTCATGGAGGGTCCCCTTCAGCCATCGGGCGGATGCCGGCCGTGCGCGGGTCGCGTTCCGCCTCCGAAGTTATCACTCATACGTGACCGCCGTCACGAGATCGCAATAGCGCTTCCATGAGACCGTTGTGGCGAAAGTCCCCTTTGCTCCGGGCGACCGCCCCTATGGTCGCGCCGGAGGGGTTCGTAAGGTTGAAACCAGGAAGACCCGAGCACGAGAACCGTGAACGTGATCCCGACAAGTCGGCGACCCAGGACCTCGGGACGTCCCGAAGTCCGCGAAGCCGAGAGCCCGAGAACCCGAGCCGCCCCGCCACGAGGAAGACCCGCTCCCGAACGGAACCCCGCCGTGCCGCCCGATGTCCCCGCCTCCACCCCCGCCTCCTGGCGCATCACGCTGCCGCACTCCACGGCGGCCGTGCCGATCGCGCGAGCCCTCGTCCGTACGGCCCTGTCGGACATCGGCTCCCCGGCCGACAGCGACACCGCAGAGCTTCTGACCGCCGAACTGGTGGCCAACGCGGTCGAGCACACGCTGGGCGGCGAACCCATCGAGCTGGTCGTGGAGCTGCTGCCCACCGGCTGCCAGGTCGAGGTGCACGATCGCGACCCCGCCCCGCCGGGCGACCTGTCCCGGCCGCCGGCCGGTTGCGAGGTCGACCCCTGGCAGGAACACGGCCGCGGTCTGCTGCTGATCAGGACCCTCAGCTCCGCCTGCGGTCACCGCACCACGGAGCAGGGCAAGGCCGTGTGGTTCACGCTTCCGGTGATACCGGCGCAGCCGGGCCCGTCCCCACGGAGCTGACGAGCCGCGAGCGCTTGCGGCCGTAGGCGGCGTACAGCAGGGAGCCGGCGGTCAGGAAGACCGCGAACTGGAGCCAGGTCGTCCAGCCGGTCCCGTACATCAGGTACAGGCAGAAGCCGACACCGGCCAGGGGGCTCACCGGGTAGAGCGGCACCCGGAAGGTCCGGTCCAGCTCGGGGTGCCTGCGGCGGAGCACCACCACCGCGACATTGACGGCGACCATCGTGGCGAGCGTGCCGATGGTGGTCAGGTTCACCACGACGTCGAGCGAGGAGAAGGCCGCCGGGACGGCGAAGACACAGGCCACGATCCAGGTGTTGGCGACCGGGGTGCGGGTCGTGGGCGAGACGCGTTCGAAGACGCGCGGGATCAGCCCGTCGCGGGACATCGACATCAGGATGCGGGTCTGCCCGTACATCACCGCGAGCACCACGGAGGCGATGGCGACGACCGCGCCGAAGGCGATGATGCCGCCGCCGACCGTGGAGTCCGTGACCTGGTTGACGACGAGCGAGAGGGCCGCGGGCTGGTCGGACACCTCGTCCGCGCCGAGCGCCCCGATGGCCGAGAGCGCCACCGCGCAGTAGAGGAGCGTGACGACGCCGATGCAGACCAGGATCGCGATCGGGATGTTCCGCCGGGGGTTCTTGACCTCTTCGCCCGCGGTGGTGATGGCGTCGAAGCCGATGTAGGAGAAGAAGGCCAGCGAGGCGCCCGCGGTGATGCCGCCGAGCCCGTGGCCCGCGAACGGCACGAGGTTGCCGTCCTCGAACGCGCTGAACGCCACGGCGCAGAACGCGAGCAGGATGCCGATCTTGAGGACGGCCATGGCGGCGGTGGCGGTCGCGCTCTCCCGGACGCCGCGCACCAGCAGCGTGGCGGCCATCGCGATCACGACGATCGCCGGGAGGTTGATCACGCCTCCGTCCCCGGGCCCGGAGGAAACGGCGGCGGGCAGCTCCCAGCCGACGAGGCTGTTCAGCAGCTCGTTGACGTACTGGCTCCATCCCACCGCGACAGCCGAGACCGAGACGCCGTACTCCAGCAGCAGGCACCAGCCGACGAGGAAGGCGGTGCGCTCGCCGAGGGCCGCGTAGGCGAAGGAGTACGAGCTGCCGGAGACCGGGATCGCGCTGCCGAGCTCCGCGAAGGAGAGCGCGGTGAAGACGCAGGTGATCGCGGCCAGCACGAACGAGATCACGACGGCGGGCCCGGCCTCGGCGACGCTGTCGGACAGCCCGACGAAGATGCCGGTGCCGACGATCGCACCGACCCCGAAGCAGACGAGCTGGAAGAGGCCCATCGTCCGCCGGAGTCCATGGCCCTCCAGGTCGCCGCCGGACTCGGCGATGAGCTGGTCGGGGCTCTTGCGGCGCGGGCCGGACCCGGGCGGGCCGTGCGGCCCGCCCCGACGCTGGAACGGGCCGGAGTGCGGCGTACCGGGGCTCATGCGGACGATCTCATCTCTGGTGGTGCAGGTGGGGGGGCCGGTGCGCGCGAACGGCGGCCGTGGGGGCCTGGCGCACACCCGGGGAAGGGCCCGAGCCGCGCGAACCCGAACCCCGCCAGGAGGCGACATCGTAGCCACCTTGGCGCATGTTCACTCAATCAGGCGCATGAGCATACGAACCCCCCACCCCGTACCCGTACCTGGTTCGCCCCCCGCCGACGCCCACACGCTCGGCTCGCGCCGCCGAGGGCCGCCCCTCGGCGCGACCGCGAGAGGTTACGCCCCGGCCAGCGTCGCCACCAGAACGGCCTTGATGGTGTGCATCCGGTTCTCCGCCTCGTCGAAGACCACCGAGTGCGCGGACTCGAAGACCTCGTCACTGACCTCCAGCTCGGTCAGCCCGTGCGCGGCGTGCACGTCCCGGCCGACCTGGGTGCCGAGGTCGTGGAACGCGGGCAGACAGTGCAGGAACTTCACGTCCGGGTTCCCGGTGGCGCGCAGGACGTCCATCGTCACGGCGTACGGGGCCAGGGCGGCGATGCGCTCGGCCCACACCTCCTTGGGCTCACCCATCGACACCCAGACGTCGGTGGCGACGAAGTCGGCGCCCGCGACGCCCTCGGCGACATCGGCGGTGAGGGTGAGCGTCGCCCCGCTGACCTCGGCGAGCTCACGGGCCCGCGCCACCACGGCCGCCTCCGGCCAGTACGCCTCCGGGGCGACGATCCGCAGGTCCAGCCCGAGCAGCGCTCCGGTGACCAGATACGAGTTGCCCATGTTGAAGCGGGCGTCGCCGAGGTAGGCGAAGACCGTCTCCGTGACGGGCCGCTCGCTGTGCTCGGCCATGGTGAGCACGTCGGCGAGCATCTGGGTGGGGTGCCAGTCGTCGGTGAGCCCGTTGAAGACCGGGACCCCGCCGTACGCGGCCAGCTCCTCGACCGTCTGCTGGCTGTCCCCCCGGTACTCGATTCCGTCGAACATCCGGCCGAGCACGCGGGCGGTGTCCTTGACGGACTCCTTGTGGCCCATCTGGGAACCGGAAGGATCGAGGTAGGTGGTGGTGGCGCCCTGGTCCGCGGCGGCGACCTCGAACGCGCAGCGTGTACGGGTCGAGGTCTTCTCGAAGATCAGCGCGATGTTCTTCCCGCGCAGCCGCTGGACCTCGGTCCCCGCCTTCTTGGCCGCCTTGAGCTCGGCGGCCAGCGAGACCAGGCCGAGGAACTCCTCCGAGGTGAAGTCCAGCTCCTTGAGGAAGTGGCGGCCGGTGAGATCCATGGCCATGATGGCTGCTCCTGGGTCGGGCGGAGATCGGGAGAGATCGCGGGAACGGCGGAAAGCGCCGGGAACAAGGGAAGGTAGCACTGGAAGTATATACGACTATCTGCATCTCTATACAGGGTCCCGTACCACCGGGCAGCTCATACAGCGCGGCCCGCCGCGTCCGCGTCCCAGCTCGCTCCCCCGGATCTCGATGACCTCGATGCCCTGCTTGCGCAGGTGGGTGTTGGTGGTGGCGTTGCGTTCGTACGCGATGACGACCCCGGGCTCGACCGCGAGGACGTTGCAGCCGTCGTCCCACTGCTCGCGCTCGGCCGCGTGCACGTCCTGGGTGGCGGTGAGGACCCGGATGGAGTCGAGGCCGAGCGCCGCGGCGATGGCCCGGTGCATGTGCTCGGGCGGATGGTCGGTGACCTTCAGCTCGCGGGGGCCGGCGCCCGGCTCGATGGTGTACGAGCGGAGCATGCCGAGGCCGGCGTACTGGGTGAAGGTGTCGCCGTCCACCATCGTCATCACCGTGTCCAGGTGCATGAACGCCCGGCGCTTGGGCATGTCGAGCGCCACGATCGTGCGTGCGGAGCCGGCGTCGAAGAGCCCGCGGGCCAGCATCTCCACCGCTTGCGGGGTGGTGCGTTCACTCATCCCGATCAGGACCGCTCCCTCCCCGATGACCAGCACATCGCCGCCCTCGATGGTGGAGGGGTAGTCGTCCTGCCCCTGGGACCAGTGGTGGAAGGCGCCCGCCTCCGGTCCGGTGAACAGCGGATGGTGGCCGTAGATCGCCTCGAAGTGGACGGTCTCGCGCTGCCGGGCGGGCCAGCGCATCGCGTTGATGGAGACGCCGTCGTAGATCCAGGCGGAGGTGTCCCGGGCGAAGAGGTGGTTGGGCAGCGGCCCGAGCAGGAAATCGTCCAGGTCCATCACATGGAAGCGGACGGAGGTCGGTTCGCTGTGCCGCTCCAGATACTCCCGTTTCGTCATTCCGCCGACCAGCGCCTCCGCGAGCTCGGCCGAGGACAACTCCTCGAAGGCCGCTCGCAGATGCTCGGTGGCGAGCGGCCCGTACTCCTTCTCGTCGAAGACCCGGTCGAGCACGAGGCGCCGCGCGACCGGGATGTCGAGGGACTCGCGCAGGAGGTCGCCGAAGAGGTGCACCGCGACGCCCCGGTCACGCAGCACGTCCGCGAACCCGTCATGCTCCTCCCGAGCCCGGCGCACCCACAGGACGTCGTCGAACAGGAGCGCGTCCTTGTTCCTGGGAGTGAGCCGCTTCAGCTCCAGGTCGGGACGGTGCAGTATGACGCGGCGCAGCCGCCCGGCTTCGGAATCGACGTGGAAACCCATGCCCTCATCCTCACCGCGCGGAGCGCCGTTCACCCCCGCGAACCGCCCACGGATCGAGCCCGGGGGCTCAGAGCCGCGGGTCCACCGGCTCCGATTCCAGGGCCAGGACGGCGAAGACCGCCTCGTGGACCCTCCAGAGCGGCTCTCCCTCCGCCAGCCGGTCCAGGGCCTCCAGCCCGAGGGCGTACTCCCGCAGCGCCAGCGAGCGCTTGTGACCGAGGAACCGGGAGCGCAGGCGCTCCAGATTCTCCGGGCGGGTGTACTCGGGGCCGTAGATGACGCGCAGGTACTCCCGGCCCCGTACCTTGACGCCGGGCTGGACGAGACGGCCCTTGCCGTCCCGGACGAGCGCGCCGAGCGGCTTGACGACCATGCCCTCGCCACCGCGCCCGGTCATCTCCAGCCACCAGTCGACGCCCGAGCCCACGGAGGCCTCGTCCCCGGTGTCGACGACGAGCCTCCGGGTGACCTGGAGGAGGCCGGTCGGGTCGTGCTCGACCAGCCGGTCCAACCAGGCCAGCTGCTCGGTGTGCGGCACCGGGGCGAGGGACCGGCCCTGCACGGCGAGGACCTGGAAGGGGGCCAGGCGCACCCCGTCCAGCCCCGCGGTGCTCCAGCAGTAACGCCGGTACGCGTCGGTGAACGCCGCCGCGTCCCGGGCGCGGGCCCGCTGGCGGGCGGCGAGGCCCGCAGCGTCGACACCCCGGGCCGCCGCCTGCTCCAGGGCGGCGACGGCCGGTGGGAACACCGCGCCGGACGCGGCGCCGACGGCGGCGTACTGCGAGCGCAGCAGGCCGCCGGCCTTCAGTGACCACGGCATCAGCTCGGCGTCCAGGAGCACCCAGTCGGTGTCCCACTCCTCCCAGAGCCCGGCGGCGGTTACGGCGGTCCGCAGCCGGGCCAGGACGGCGTCGGTCCGCGCGGCGTCGTCGAGGAACGGTCGCCCGGTACGGGTGTAGAGCGCGCCCTCGACTCCCACCGTGCCGAAGCGCGCGGTCGCCGCCCCCGCGTCCTTGCACACCAGGGCGACAGCGCGGGAGCCCATGTGCTTCTCCTCGCACACGACCCGCTCGACGCCGTCGGCGGCGTACTGCGCGAAGGCCTCGGCCGGGTGCTCCAGGAAGCCGTCCCGGCGGGAGGTGGCGGTGGGGGCCATGGTGGGCGGAAGGTAGGCCAGGAGCCGCGGGTCGACGGCGAACCGGCTCATGACTTCGAGCGCCGCGGCCGCGTTCTCCTCGCGCACGGCGACGCGACCCATGTGCCGGGTCTCCACGATCCGGCGGCCCTGCACGTCGGCGAGGTCCAGCGGCCGGCCCTCCCGGCCTCCGGGCGCCTCGGTGACCAAGGGTCTGACGGGCTCGTACCAGACCTTCTCGGCAGGCACGTCGACGAGTTCGCGCTCCGGCCAGCGCAGCGCGGTCATCCTGCCGCCGAAGACCGCGCCGGTGTCCAGACAGATGGTGTTGTTGATCCAGGAGGTGCTGGGCACGGGGGTGTGGCCGTAGACCACCGTGGCCCGGCCCCGGTACTCCTCGGCCCACGGGTAGCGCACCGGCAGCCCGAATTCGTCGGTCTCCCCGGTCGTCTCCCCGTACAGCGCGTGCGAGCGGACCCGGCCGGAGGCGCGGCCGTGGTACTTCTCGGGCAGTCCGGCGTGGCAGACCACCAGCCTGCCCTCGTCCAGGACGTAGTGGCTGACCAGGCCGTCGATGAACTCCCGAACCTGCCGGCGGAACTCGGGGTGCTCGGCGTCCTCGCGCTCAAGCTGCTCGATGGTCTCGGCCAGACCGTGGGTCTGCTGGACCTTGCGGCCCGCGAGGTAGCGGCCGAGCTTGTTCTCGTGGTTGCCCGGCACGCACAGGGCGTTGCCCGCCGCCACCATGGACATCACGCGGCGCAGCACCCCCGGGCTGTCGGGGCCCCGGTCGACGAGGTCTCCGACGAAGACGGCCGTGCGGCCCTCCGGGTGGGCGCCGTCCACGTAGCCCAGCTTGCCGAGGAGGGTGTCCAGCTCGGAGCGGCAGCCGTGGACGTCTCCGATGACGTCGAACGGGCCGGTGAGGTGGCGCAGGTCGTTGTAGCGGCGCTCCAGGACCACTTCGGCGCTCTCGGCCTCCGCCTCTGTGCGCAGGACGTGCACCTTGCGGAAGCCTTCGCGCTCCAGGCCGCGCAGGGAGCGCCGCAGCTCGCGGCGGTGCCGCTGGATCACGTGGCGCGGCATGCCGGCGCGGTCCGGGCGGGCCGCGTTGCGCGCGCGGCAGACCTCTTCGGGGAGGTCGAGGACGATGGCGATGGGCAGCACGTCGTGCTGCCGGGCCAGTCGCACGAGCTGCTTGCGGCTCTCGGCCTGGACGCTGGTGGCGTCGACGACGGTGAGCCGCCCGGCTTCCAGCCGTTTGCCGGCGATGTAGTGCAGGACGTCGAAGGCGTCACCGCTGGCGCTCTGGTCGTTCTCGTCGTCGGCGACGAGACCGCGGCAGAAGTCCGAGGAGATGACCTCGGTCGGCTTGAAGTGCTTGCGCGCGAAGGTGGACTTGCCCGATCCGCTGGCCCCGATCAGGACCACGAGCGAAAGGTCGGTCACCGGCAGGATGCGCGGGGCGCTCCCTCCGCTCGCCCGGAGGGCGTCGCCGGTGCTGTGGGTCCTGTCGGTCGCGTCGGTGCTCGCGCTGTCGGTGTCGGTGCCGGTGTCGCCGGTGCGGGGGTTCATGCGGCTGACGCCTCCTTCGTCTTCCCAGTCGCTTCGACGGCCGTCCCGGCAGCCGCTGTGGTGGCGTGGTCCCCGGTGGCGGCCAAGGTGAACACGGCCATCTGGGTCGGCGGTCCCACCTCGGGGTCGTCCGGTCCGACGGGCACGTACCGGACGGTGTAGCCGTGTCGCTCCGCGACCTGCTCCGCCCAGTGGCGGAACTGGGCCCGGGTCCACTCGAAGCGGTGGTCCCCGTGCCGCGCGTGCCCGGCCGGAAGGGTGTCCCAGCGGACGTTGTACTCGACGTTCGGCGTGGTCACGAGCACGGTGCCCGGCCGTGCCGCGCCGAAGACCGCGTACTCCAGCGCGGGCAGCCGGGGCAGGTCCAGGTGCTCGACGACCTCGCTGAGCACGGCGGCGTCGTAACCCTTCAGCTGCTTGTCGGTGTAGGTGAGGGACCCCTGCCGGAGGGCGACCCGGCCCGCCTGCCGCTCCCCCATCCGGTCCAGCTTCAGCCGTCGCGAGGCGATGGTGAGGGCCCGCATCGAGACGTCGACCCCGACGATCTCCGTGAAGCGCACGTCCTTGAGGAGCGCCTGGACCAACTGGCCCTGACCGCAGCCGAGGTCGAGGACCCTGCTCGCCCCCGCACCGCGCAGTGCGTCCAGGATCGCGGTGCGCCGCTGTGCGGCGAGCGGGACCGGCCTCTCCTCCGTGTCGGTGTTCTCGTCCACCGCGTTGTCGATGCTCTCCACGTCGAGGTCGTCCGACTCTGCGAGCCGGACCAGCTCCAGTGCCTGGTCGGCCTGGCGGGTCAGCCCCCAGCGGTGGGAAAGATAGCGCCGGGTGATCAGGGGCCGCTCGGGGTGGTCGGCGAGCCAGCCGTCCCCGGCCCGCAGCAGCTTGTCCACCTCGTCGGGCGCGACCCAGTAGTGCTTGGCGTCGTCGAGCACCGGCAGGAGGACGTAGAGCTGCCGCAACGCCTCGGCGAGCCGCAACTCGCCTTCCAGGAGCAGACGTACGTAACGCGAGTCGCCCCACTCAGGGAACTGCTCGTCCAGCGGCACGGCCACGGCTTCGACCGTCGTCCAGCCGAGCGGTCCGAACAGCTTGCGCACCAGCTCCGCACCGCCCCTGGCGGGCAGCGCCGGCACCTCGATCCGCAACGGCATCCGGCTCAGGGCCCGCTCGGGCATGGCTCGGCAGACCCCGCCCAGCGCGGACTTGAACACCGCGGCGAGGGCCACCGACACCAGGGAGGACGCCGCATAGGGGCGGTCGTTGACGTACTGCGCGAGCGCCGCGTCGGGCGCGCCTCCCCGCCCCTTGCCCTTGCCGCGCCGCACCAGCGCCACCGCGTCCACCTCCAGCAGAAGTGCGGCGGTACAGCGCTCGGCGGACGCCTCGGGGTAGAAGACATGCGCCGTGCCGTGCGAGGTCGAGAACGTCTGCGCCCGATCGGGATGCTTGTGCAGCAGGAAACCCAGGTCGGTGGCGGGGCGTTCAGGGCTGCCGGTCGTACCGATTGTCAGGAACACCCGTCCGAGTATGGCTCCCGCGCCCTGCCCCCACCAGGCATTTTCAACGCCCCCTCTGTCCGGCGAGATCCGTGATCCCGTCCGGCCCGACCCGGCAGCAGCCTCCGACGAGCCGAGCGCCCGCCCGCACCCAGCCCCGCAGCCGCCCGGGGGCGAACGTGCTGGGCCCCATCCACCTCCTCCCTACCGCGTCCCAGCTCTCCCCGCTGTTCGGATAGGCCACCGCGGGCCTGCCGGTCACCCCCGTCGCCAGCTCCACCGCCTGCTGCACCTCGCCCGGCTCACAGCAGTTGACCCCGACCGCGAGGACCGACTCCCGCCCGGCGGCCACCGCGAACGCCTCCTCCAGCGGCTGCCCGGCCCGGGTCCGACCACCCGCAACGGTGTACGAGAGCCAGAACGGCAGCCCCGTCTCCTCGGCCACCGCGACCAACGCCTCGGCCTCGTCCGCGTCCGGCACCGTCTCCAGTGCCAGAAGGTCGGGCCCGGCCGCGGCCAGGGCCTCCACCCTGGGGCGGTGAAAGCGCGCCAACTCCCGCACGCTGAGCCCGTACCGCCCCCGGTACTCACTGCCGTCCGCGAGCATCGCCCCGTAGGGACCGACCGACGCGGCGACCCATCTCTCCCGCCCCGGGTCGGCCCGGTGCGCAGCGCCGACGGCGTCCCGGGCCAGCTCCACGCTGCGGGCGAGCAGCGCCGCGGCCCCGGCCCCGTCGACGCCGCGGCGCTCGAACCCTTCGAACGTGGCCTGATAACTGGCCGTGATGACCACCTGCGCCCCCGCACGGAGGTAAGCGAGGTGCGCGGCCTGGATCTGCTCCGGCGCGTCGGCCAGGAGCCGGGCCGACCACAGCGCGTCGGACAGGTCGCAGCCCTGCGCCTCCAACTGGTTGGACAGCCCGCCGTCCAGCAGGACGGGGCCGGTGGCCATCGCGTCGGCGAGCGTACGGCCGGTGCTCACTGATTCCTCCTCGCTCTCCTCCCCCGCCCCTCCCGACCCGCCCGGGCCGGCCCCCCGGCCGCGCCGCTCCACCAGCCGATCAGCGCAGACCAGGGCAGGCCCCGCCACGTCTGTCAGGTCAGGTCAGGTCAGGTCAGGTCAGGTCAGGTCAGGTCAGGTCAGGTCAGGTCAGCTGGGACTGGATCTGTGAGGAGATCAGTTCCAAATGGTCCAGATCGGCCAGGTCGAGCACCTGCAGGTAGATCCGGGACGAGCCGATGGCCCCGTACTGGCCGATCTTGTCGACGACCTCGGCGGGAGAACCTGCCAGCCCGTTGGCCTTGAGCTCCTCCACGTCCCGTCCGATGGCCGCCGCGCGCCGGGCCACCTCGGCGTCGTCCTTGCCCGTGCAGACGACCAACGCGTTGGAGTAAACGAGGTTGTCCGGAGACCGCCCGAACGACTGTGCGGCGGCTCTGACCCGGCCGAACTGCCTTTCACTGTCCTCCAGCGAGGCGAACGGGATGTTGAACTCGTCCGCATACTGCGCGGCCAGCCGCGGGGTGCGGGTCGCCCCGTGTCCGCCGATCAGCACGGGCACCTTGGGCTGAGCCGGCTTCGGCAGCGCGGGTGAGTCGGTGAGCTGGTAGTACGTGCCGTCATAGCTGAACGTCTTGCCGATCTCCGTCGCCCACAGGCCGGTGATGATCGCCAGCTGCTCCTCCAGGCGGCCGAACTTCTCCTTCGGGAACGGAATGCCGTAGGCCTTGTGCTCCTCCTCGAACCAGCCTGCCCCCAGACCCAGTTCGACTCGTCCCCCGGACATCTGGTCGACCTGGGCCACCTGGATGGCCAGAACGCCCGGGAGCCGGAACGTGCCGGCGGTCATCAGTGTGCCGAGTCGCAGCCGGCGGGTCTCGCGCGCCAGTCCGGCCAGGGTGATCCAGGCGTCGGTCGGTCCGGGCAGACCGTCTCCGGAGCCCATCCGGAGGTAGTGATCCGATCGGTAGAAGGCGTCGAAGCCCAAGTCCTCGGTGGCCTTGGCGACGCTGAGCAGGGTGTCGTAGTCGGCCCCTTGCTGGGGCTCGGTGAAGATGCGAAGGTCCATGCCTCCATCCTGCCCCTCCACCGGCCAGTCCTCCTCACCAGACCGGCCGCCCCCTCCCCGCTCCTTCTCTCCCCCGGGGCCGTGGTCCTCGCCCCGCACTCCGCCCGACCCCGCCCGGCCCGTCCGTTCCCGGCCTGTCAGCGCCCCGGCCTGCCGACGACCGGCCCCCACGGCCTCACGGCCCTGCCGCTGACGGCGCGGGGCCGCGTATACCGCCGTACGGGCCGTCGCGCTCCCGCTCCCGCTCCGTCAGACGCCTCAGCATCCCGTGGACCCGGTCCAGCGATTCGTCCGCCGCGTCCATCGCCTCGATGCACTGCCAGTAGAGGCCGTCCTCCCCCGTGTCGCAGGCCACCCCCACCAGGGCGATCCCGGCCTCGCCCAGGAGCAGGGAGAGCCCTGCCAGCGCAGCCCGCACGTCGGCGATGCCGGACATCTGAACGGCCCTCGCGCCGCCGCAGAGCACCTTCGGATGATCCAGTGCGGCGGACCCGGCGCCGATCTCCCCGAGGGCCTGTGCCTCCCCGCGTAACTCAATCGGCCCGCACATCGCCAGTCGGCTGCCGACCACCCGCGCGAGGGCCTGCGCCTGCCAGGCCTCCGCCATCACGTCCAGCGGCCCCTGGCTGGCAGCCAGAGCCCGCCGTCCCGCCTCGATGAGTCGCTCCGCTTCCATGACTTCCCCCGTCCATACGAAAACCCGCTCACCTCATTCATTACCCACAGTGAGGTAAAGAGCACCGTAAGGCCAGAGGAAATCGGAAATCTGTGGACAGGAAGTCGCCTGTGGATAACTTACTCACTCCGAAGAGTGACGTTCGAGGGGTCCGGCGAAGCAGGGAGGGGGAAGCGCTTCTCGTTCCGCTCCATCTTGGCCGCCAGCGCCTCCGTGGCGTCGATGCCCAGCACCTCGCAGAGCTGGAGGAGAAAGGCCAGCACATCGGCGACCTCGTCGGCGACCCGGTGGGCCGCTTCGGCATCCTCCATGATCCTGGCCGACTGTTCGGGCGTCAGCCACTGGAAGATCTCCAGCAGTTCGGAGGCCTCGACGCTCAGCGCCGCAGCCAGGTTCTTCGGGGTGTGGTACTGGCCCCAGTCCCGCGCCGCCGCGAACGCGGCCAGCCGTCGCTGGAGTTCCGTCACATCGTTGTCCGTCACGGCCCCAGGTCTATCACCTCGGCCGGCACGGACCTCAGCGCCTGCCGAGCCAGAGCGCCGAGGGGACGACCGGCGCGGACAGCGCGGCCGGGGCGGCGGCCCACACGGGTCACCGCCCCCCGGTGACCGGTCACTACGACTGGGCGAGCCCCGCGGGCGTGACCCCTTCGACCTCCATACCGGCCGGCGAGAGCAGAAAGACGTTGCGGTCGACACGGTGCATGCCGCTGCCGAGGCCGAAGACCACCCCGCTGCTGAAGTCGAGAATCCGCTTCGCCACGTCCGACTCCGCCGCCGTCAGGTCGAGGAGTACCGGAACCTGGGCCACCAGGTACTCGGCGACCTCCCGGGCGTCGGCGAAGACCTGCACCCGCAGCACGACGAGGCGTCGCTGCTCGGCGGCGCGCTCGTCCGGGACGGTGCGGTGGTCGACGCGGGAGGGCCACTCGTCCCGGCCGCGCAGCGGGACGACCTGGGCGAGCCCTTCCCACTGTTCGTCGGTGGCGTCATATCTGTCGTACCTGTCGTACCTGCTCACAGGGCTACCCCGTCCGTAAGCCGGTCGGGTTCGCGCCGGCTGCGCTCACTGTTCATCGGGCAATCCTCTCGCCCCTCACCCGTTCGGCGTACCAACGACACGGCGAAGTGGCCGCTCATGTCGCTGACGCCGCCGCTCTCGCGGTCGGCACCTGGCCCTCGCACCGCACCTCTTCTCCCCCACCGCTTCCGGATCGTCGCGCAGCGGCGACGACGCCCTCGGCAGACCGCGCCGACCGTGTCCGGCCCCGGTCGCGCGGAGACCGCGTGCCACTCGGGCTACGCAAAGGGTATGCCCCGCTCAGACGGTGATCACCTGGACCCCTGCCTCACCGAACCGGTCCCTGGCCTCCGCCGCGACGCCTGAGTCCGTGACCAGCACGTCGATCAGGCTCAGGTCGCAGACCCGGGCGAAGGCGCGCTTGCCGATCTTCGACGAGTCGGCCGCGACGACCACCCGCTGTGCCCGCTCCGCGAGCAGCCGGTTGACGCTGGCCTCGCCCTCGTGGTGGACGTGGGCGCCGCGCTCGACATCGACGGCGTTCACGCCGAGGACCGCGACGTCCAGGGTGATCTCGTTCAGCACACCGACGGCCAGCGGCCCCGTCAGCTCATACGACTGCGGCCTGGCGACCCCGCCCGTGACGACCATCTTGATCTGCGGCCGGATCGCCAGCTCGCTCGCGATGTTGAGGGCGTTCGTCACCACGGTCAGCGTCGGCTGCGCCGACGGGCCGCCCGCACCCGTCGCCGCCTCCCCCACGATGTCCGGGCGCACGGCCAGGGCCCTGGCCACCTCTGTCACCGTCGTACCGCCGGTCAGGCCGACCACCGCGCCCACGGCGACGAGTTCGGAGACCGCGCGGCCGATGGCCTGCTTCTCCGGAGCGTGGCGACCCGTCTTGTAGCGCAGCGCCAGTTCGTAGGAGACCCCGTGCGCGACCGCGCCGCCCCGCGTGCGGGTCAGCAGGTGCTGTTCGGCGAGCTGGTCCAGGTCGCGGCGGATGGTCGCGGCCGAGACCGCGAGCGTGGCGGCCGCCTCCTCGACGTCCACCCTGCCGTGCTTGCCGACCAGTTCCAGCAGCGCGTCCCACCGGGCGTCCCTGGACAAGAGCGTCTCCTCACCGTCCGGCACGGGCACCGCGCTTCGCGGGAACGCGGTCACCGGCGGCCGGACAGCCGCAAGCGTCGCACAAACCCGACGGCAGCCCTCCTGACCTCTGCTTCTGCGGGCTCCGCGCCGGTTACGCCACCCGCCCCCGTCGGGCGGCACGGCCGGAGACCGGGGCGGGAGCAGCCCGCCGGGGCGCGCCGGTACGGCAGGACGGCGCGTTCCCGCGGCCCGGCCCGCTCACGCTGTCCGCCCCACCGCACGACAGAGCGGCGAGAGGCGCTCCGTGCGGTGCTCCCCTACGGCGTAACGCCGGGAGTGCCGCCCAGGAGTGGCGGGGCCTCCGGGCCCGGGTCACGGTCGCACCGCGTCCACGTGCACGGAGAAGGCGGGGCCGGGTTCAGGACTCCTCGAAGTAGACGTCCAGGACGGCCTCCATCTCGGCGGGCCAGCGCTTGAGTTCGCTGCGGCTCCCCGCCTCGACCTCTGCGTTGAACCAGCGGCGGGACGACAGGTGCACGGTGACGGTGAACCGGCGGCCGAACCGGGCCGGCGTGAT
The DNA here is from genome assembly GCF_037137275.1 of Streptomyces pratensis. Lineage (GTDB taxonomy): Bacteria > Actinomycetota > Actinomycetes > Streptomycetales > Streptomycetaceae > Streptomyces > Streptomyces pratensis_B. The sequence continues at coordinate 380,682 of NZ_JBBBEN010000092.1, forward strand.
CTCCACCGCGCCGATCTCGTCCCAGTCGAACAGGGCTTCCTGGTCGTCCAGCCGGAAGTCGATGCCCCTTCGGGCCACCCGGATCGAGCCGCGACGGTCGCTGACCTCGAAGACGGGGCCGTCTTCAGCCCCTTCCTCCGGTTCTTCTCCCGCTGTCGCGTCCGCTTCCGGTTGTCCGTCGGAGCCGGCGTCCTGCGTTTCGGGGTCTGCCGCCTCAAAGGCGGCGTCCGCCGCCACCGCCGTATCCGCCTTCGCGCCGTCCTCTGGTTCCGCTTGCGCCTTCTGGGCTGCTCCGGCCGGCGTCAGACCGGGCAGGGGGATGAACGCCGGGTCGGTGCCTGCGGCGAACTCGGGCTTCTTGTTGAGATCTATGCTCTGCTCCACGGCGGGCAGTATGGTCCACGAACCTGTACGTGACCAGTCGTCACCGCTCCGGTGTGGCGCGATCACTCCCCGGCACGGCCTCGATACGGCCCGTCGCCGGCCGCGGTCGACGCCCCCGCGCCCCTGCGGCCCGAGCCGAGTGCGGTCCCTCGTACGGTCTCGTCCTCCCGTCGCGGACCCGGCCCGCGAGGGTGACGGTCGCGGCTCTCAGAGCACGCCCTTGCGCCACTCCCGGACCAGCAGGTAGCCGAGGTACGCACCGCCGATCGCCATGGTGTAGATCCCGACCGGCAGGTCCTCGAAGAAGGGGAGCTGCTGGGCGCAGAGGTCGGCGAGCACCAGCAGCAGACCGCCCGTCAGCGCGGAGAGCAGCAGGTGGGGGCCGGAGGAGCGGGTGACGCGCTTGGCGATCTGGGGGGCGGTCAGGGCGATGAAGGCGATGGGGCCGGAGACGCTGACGGCCGCGGCGGAGAGCGCGATGGCCAGCAGCACGGCCAGGGTCTTGGCCTTCTTCGGCTCGGAGCCGAGCCCTTGGGCGATGTCGTCGCCCATCTCGCCGATGTCGAGCCGCCGGGAGATGCACGCGGTCAGCGGGACGACGGCCAGCAGCACGAGCCAGATGGTGGTGGCGTCGGTCCAGGAACGTGCCGTGAGGCTGCCGTTGACGTAGGCGGTGAGGACGGAGGCTTTGTCCCGTTCGAGTGCGTAGACGACGTACTGGGTGACGGCCGCGCCCATCGCCGCGACTCCGATGCCGGCGATGACGAGCCGGGCGGGGTCGCGGAAGCCGGTGCCGGTGGACACGTACACGAGCGCCATCGCGGTGATCGCGCCGATGAGCGCGCCGACGGCGACGGGGACCGTGTCGGGGAACATCAGCGCGCAGATCGCCGCGCCCGCCCCGGCTCCGGCGGAGAGCCCGATGACGTCGGGGCTGCCGAGCGGGTTGCGGGTGACGGACTGGAACAGCGCACCGGAGAGGCCGAGAGCCGCGCCGACGCCGATGGCGACGGTCAGCCGGGGGCCGCGCAGCCGGTTGAAGACGAAGCGGTCCTTGCCCTCGGCGTCGCCGAGAAGGGCGGCGGGCAGGTCGGCGAGGTCGACGCCGAGACGGCCCCAGGTCAGCGTGGCGACGGCGGCCGCGAGGAGGAGGGCGAAGAGGACCGCGCCCGCGAGGACGGAGGCCCGGCGCACGGGTATCGCCACGGTGCGGCCGATGACCAGATAGCCGCGGGGGGACCTGGGCGGGGGTGTGCGCTCGGCCGCGGGACCGGCGGACGTCTGCGGGGTGGCGGTCATGAGGCTCCCCTCATCCTGCGTACGGCGATGAGCAGCGCGGGCGCGCCGATGAAGGCGGTCACGACGCCGACCATGAGTTCGGTGGGGCGCATGACGACCCGCCCCACCACGTCCGCGAGGAGCAGGAGGGCGGGGCCCGTCAGGGCGGAGAAGAGGATCTGGGCGCGGAAGTCGACGCCCACCAGGGCCCGGACGACGTGCGGGACGGCGAGGCCGACGAAGGCGATGGGGCCGACGGCCGCGGTCGCGGCGGCGCTGAGCAGGGTGGCGGCCAGCAGCCCGCCGCCCCGGGTGCGTCCCGGGTGCGAGCCGAGGGCGACGGCGGTCGCGTCGCCGAGGGCCAGGGCGTTGAGGCCGGGGCCGAGGGCGAGGGCGAGGAGGAAGCCCGCGGCGGCGAAGGGGAGGACGGACCAGAAGACGTCGAAGTCCCGGCCGCCGAGCGCTCCGACGACCCAGTAGCGGTAGCTGTCGAAGACCTGCGGTTTGCTGAGGGTCACCGCTTGGATGAACGCCATCAGGACGGCGGTGAGCACGGCGCCGGCGAGCACCAGACGCACCACGCTCGTGCCCGTGCCGGCGGAGCCGATGACGTGGACGAGCACTCCGGCGAGCAGCGCTCCGGGCAGCGCCCACCACATGGTGTCGGTGGCGCCGGAGGCCCCGAACCAGGCCGTCGCGGCGACGATGCTCGCGGAGGCCCCGGCGTTGATGCCGAGCAGTCCCGGTTCGGCCAGCGGGTTGCGCGAGACACCCTGCATGAGGGTGCCCGCGACCGCGAGGCAGAGGCCGGCCAGGACCCCGAGAGCCGTTCTGGGGTAGCGGCTCTCGACGACGATGGCGACGTTGGGGTCGGCGGTGCCCCGCAGGACGTCGACGACATCGCCGAACGAGGTGCTGCGGCTGCCGAACATGACGCTCGCGCAGAGGGCGAGGGCCAGTACGGCCAACGCGGCGAGCAGGAGAAGCGCCGACCGAGCGAGGCCGGTACGGGAGGTACCGGCGCCGCTCGGCGGTGCGACCGTGGTGGGTGCCATGAGAGTGCAGTGTGCCTTGTGACCTCGGGGGCGGAGGTACCCGGCCGGGGTGGCCCCGGCGGTGGGGTTCCCGGTCGGGTTACTTGCCCGCGGCCTTGACGGCCTCGTCGATGAGCGGCAGGTAGCGATCGATCGTCCACGGCACGGTCAGCGGGTTGATGATCGAGGAGGCGGTGACGAAGGAGTTGTCGTCGCTCGCGACGACGGCGCCCTTCTTGATCGCGGGGATCGCGCCGTACAGCTTCTGGCCCTCGATCTCCTTGCGGTTCTTCTCGTCCGTGTAGAACGTGAAGACGATGTCGCTGTCCTTGAGCTTCCCGGCGTTCTCCAGCCCGATGAGGGCCGAGTCCGTGCCGGGGGTCTCCTTGAAGGTGTTCACGACCGGGTCGACCTGGAGGCCGAGCGAGGAGACCATCTTGACGCGCTGCTCCTCGGGCTTGAAGACGCCGAGGGTGCCGGGGCCGGAGTTGTAGATGTAGGAGAAGGTGACGTCCTTGTAGTTCGGCCGGGTGGCCGCGGCGTCCGCCAGCTGCTTCTCGATCTTCGTCTTGAGGCCGTCCGTGTCCTCGGTCCGGCCGAGGGCCTTGCCGATGATGTCGATCTGCTGGTCCCAGTCGGTGCTCCACGCCTGGTCGGGGTAGGCGACCGTGGGGGCGATGTCCTTGAGGACGTCGTACTGCTTCTGCGTGATGCCCGACCACGGGGCGAGGATGACGTCGGGCTCCAGCTCGGTGATCGCCTCGAAGTCGATCTCCTCGCCGCCCGCGAACTGCTTGGGCAGCTCGTCGCCGGACTTCTTCACGGCCTCGTTGATCCAGGGGAGGTAGCCGGACTCGTCGCTGCCCCAGGGGTAGCTCTCGATGCCGACCGGGGTCTGGCCGAGGGCTATCGCGGTCTCGGCGGACCCCTGGCCGAGGGTGACTATGCGCTCGGGCTTCTCCTCGATCTTCGCGGTGCCGAGCGAGCTCTTGATCGAGACGGGGAAGGCCCCGCCGCTCTTCGCCGTGTCCGTGGCCTCGTCCTCGCCCCCGTCGCCGTCCGAGGAGCAGCCGGCCAGGGCGACGGCGAGGGCGACGGCGGTGGCCGTAGCGGCGAGAGTGTGACGACGCACGCGAGTGAAGCCGAGCATGGAAGGTCCTCATGGTTGAACGAGCGACTGAAGGTTAGGCAAGCCTAAGCCAAGGGCCCGCCTGGGCCAACAGGCACCCTCTGTTCCGCCGCCCGGACGGACACCGTGACGCTCGCGGCCACTACGCCGTAGCCCTCCGTTCCGCTGCTCCGAAGGCTGCGGACGAGGCCGCCGCGCACCGTTCAGTCCGTCCACGGACGAGCGGCCGACCAAGGCGGCGCCGGTACGACCGCACCGGAGAGGCGCACGTCGCCGCGGCGCCTTGGAGCCCGCGGGCACATCCTCGTACTGCCCTTCACAGCACCGCAGTTGCCCTTCCCCCGCGACGACGGCGCAGCTCTGTGAGGGGCCCGCTTGCGCCTCCTGGCGGTCCGTCCGGCGGTCAAGGGCCGCGTTCCCCGCCAGGACGTCCTGCCCCTCCGGGGGATCGGGGCGCCGCCGTCGCCGGAGCCCCCGAAGGCAGCGGGAGGATCGCCGACTGCGGGCGTTGGACCAGGCGACCGCCGTGCGCTGATCGTTATGGAGGCCGCCCCTCGCCGCGGTACCGGGGCGCTGCCCCCCGCGTACGCGCGCCGAAGGCCGCCGCGAGCACGACGGCGAAGTCGGTGGACCTGAGACCGGCGCCGACGGACCGCCCCGCCCCCGAGGACGCGGGGCGACCACACCCGCCGCCCGCCCCGGCCAGGGCCGTCGTCGCGGTGAACTCCCTGGGCGCGGCCGGGTGCGCGGCGGCCTTCGGCGGCGCCTCAGTCCTGGGCGAAGTCGTCCGGGTCGGACCGGGCGACAGCGGCGAGGGTGGCGAGTGCCCGGGACAGGGTCTGCGGCGTGGGAGAGGCCAGACCCAGGCGGACCGCGTGCGCGGCGCGGTGGCGGCCGACGGTGAACGCGGCTGCCGGAGTCACCGCGATCCCCTCCCGTGCGGCGGCGGCGACGAAGGTGTCGGCGCGCCAGGGGGGCGGCAGCTCCCACCAGCGGTAGTACGAGGGCGGGGCGCCTCGCGTCCGGAAGTCGGCGAGGTGGCGGTGGGCGATCTCCTGCCGCGCCGCGGCCTCCCGTTGTTTGGCGCTCACGAGCGTGGCGACGGTGCCGTCCGCCTGCCACCGGACCATCGCCTCCAGCGGGAACCTCATGGGCGTCCAGCCTCCGGAGCGGAGCGACGCGGCGACCGCGCCCTCCACGGCGGCGGGGGCCACGGCGAACCCGAGGGACAGCCCGGGGGCCAGCCTTTTGGAAAGGCTGTCGACGAGGACGGTCCGCTCGGCCGCGCGCGCCGCGAGAGGCGGCTGGTCGTCCCGGAGAAAGGCCCAGACGCCGTCCTCGATGGCGTGGACCCCGCACGTCAGCAGCACGTCGGCCACGGCGTCCAGCCGCCCGGCGGACATCGTCAGGGACAGCGGGTTGTGCAGGGTCGGCTGGAGGTAGACGGCGTGCAGCGGTTCGAAGCGGTGCGCTTCCTCCACTGCTTCGGGGATCAGCCCGTCGTCGTCCATGGCCAACGGCACGAGCGTGACGCCGAGCCGGGCGGCGATGGCCTTGAGGACCGGGTACGTCAGCTCCTCGACGCCCAGCCGCGCTCCGGGACGCGTCAGCGCGGCCACGGCGGCCGAGATCGCCTGTCGGCCGCCTCCGGCGAACAGGACGCGCGCCGGGTCGGGACGCCAGCCACCCCGCATGAGCAGGTCCGCCGCGGCTTCGCGCGCTGTCGCCGTGCCTGCCGGACCGACCGGGAGCAGCGCCGACTCCAGACGGTCGGGCCGCACCAGCGCGCCCAGCCCGGCGGCGAGCAGAGCGGCCTGCCCGGGGGCCACCGGGTGGTTGAGCTCCAGGTCGACGCGGCTGTCGGCGGGCTCGGACAACGCGGGCGGCGGGGCGGTCTCACCGGGAGCGCGTACGAACGTGCCGCGTCCCACGTGGCCGACGGTGAGGCCCCGGCGGGCCAGCTCCCGGTAGACGCGGGTGGCCGTGGAGTCGGCTATACCGTGCCGCCGGGCGAACTCCCGCTGCGGGGGCAGCCTCTCCCCCGCCCCGAGCCGTCCCGCCGCGATCTCCTCCGCCACCGCGTCGGCGACGCTCCGGAAGTCCTTCACCGCCCTTGCCTTCCGTAGGGGACAGCAGAAGCACACATCATTGCACCGAGTGCAATGTCCGCTATTGAGTCGAGCAATCGTGCGGCCCTAGAGTCCACATTGCCCCGAGCGACATCGTGTGCCGCTCGGGTGCCCCGGCACACAGGGGAACACCGAGGGAACGGCGGGGAGTCATGGTCGAGCCGAGCGGGGCCCTGGGCGTCGCCATGGTCGCCCTGGGCATGGTGCTCACTCCCGGCCCGAACATGATCTACCTCGTCTCCCGAAGCATCACCCAGGGCCGGCGCGCCGGTGTGGTGTCCCTCGGCGGCGTGGCCGTCGGCTTCCTCGTCTACCTGCTGGCCGCGAACCTCGGCCTGTCGGTGGTCTTCCTCGCCGTGCCCGAGCTGTACGTCGCCGTGAAACTGGCCGGCGCGCTCTACCTCGCCTATCTGGCCTGGGCCGCCCTCAGGCCCTCGGGCGTCTCCGTCTTCGCCCCCCGGGACATGCCCCACGACTCCTCCCGCAGGCTGTTCACGATGGGGCTGATGACGAATCTGCTCAACCCGAAGATCGCCATCATGTACCTTTCCCTCATCCCGCAGTTCATCGACCTGGCGGCGGGGAACGTACTGCTCCAGGGCTTCCTGCTCGGGTCCGTCCAGATCACGGTGGCCCTGGTCGTCAACCTGGCCATCGTCCTGGCGGCCGGAGCCATCGCCGCGTTCCTCGCCCGCCGCCCCTCCTGGCTGCGGGCGCAGCGCTATGTCATGGGGACGGCGCTCGGGGCGCTGGCCGTATCGGTCGCTGTGGACACGTCGACCCCGGCCCGTGCGGGCTGAACCGCACGCACGGCAGCAGCCGTCACCCGCCCCGCCGCCCGGCACGCCGGCGCCGCCCTGGCCGGCCGGCGCCGCTCCTCCAGGTCAGAGCATGATGAGCAGACGCGTCTTCGGCTTGAGCTTCCTGTTCACCGAACGGCTCTGCACATACACCTCCAGCTTGGGATTGTTGCCCGCCTTCACCGAGACGGTGCCGTGGACGCCCGCGCCGAACAGGAGGCTGCGCGCGGCCTCACCCGTGTAGGCGCGGTCGGTGTCCTTCTCGACCACGATGATCTCCTTGGTCGGCTGGACCTGGACCCGGCTGCCCAACTGGTAGTAACAGGAGCCGCGTTCGTAGGTCACACCGGGGTGCGAGTCGACGAAGGGGCGGATCTCGACCTCCTTGTCCACCTTCAGGAGCCGGTATCTGTCGGCCGGTATGGGTTCGAGCATCGCCCGCACCTCGTCCACCGAGACGTCCTGGCCGACGGCGAACAGGTTCTTCGTGCCGCGCACGCCCTGCTCCCTGCCCCGGAGGAAGCTCGTGGCGGCAGCGCGCACGGTGCCAATCGCCTCCTCCACGCCCTCCTGGGAATCCGCGTTCCAGATGGCGATGTTTCCGGCCGGGAAGCCGTAGTTCTGGGCGGTCCTCTTGGCAAGGGAGTTGGGGACGAGGATGGCGGACGTCCAGTGGCCCGGGAGCCCGCCCATCTTCGCCGCGATCCTGTCGAGCCAGGGGCCGAGGACGGTCATGTCACCGTCGTGCCGCCGGTCGCCGCCGGAGGCGTTCTCCTCGCCGTCCGTCACCACGATCTGAAGGAAGCTGTGCTCGCCGTACTCCTCCCAGATGTGGCCCAGGTCGTCCAGCGACTTCAACGACGCCTCGATGAGCGCCGTCGCACCGTTGTTGACCTTGTACAGCCCGCGCATGGACGGAAGGTGCTTCACATCCATGTCCCAGACCAGGTTCTCCACCCGGTGGTCGAAGGAGTAGAGGCTGATCCGGGTCTCATGGCCGAGGTTGTCCGACTCGGCCTTCAGTCCTGCGACGAACTCGTCCACCACACGGATGAGTTGACCTTCGTGCTGACGCATGGAACCTGAACAGTCCACCACCAGCGCGACGTGGTTCACCTTGTGTTGGATCTTGTTGACGGACATGGTTCCGCCCCCTCCCCGTGGCTCCCTGAGTGACGTTCTCACTCTATGGGCGAGCACTGACAACGCCGGTCGGCGCGTGATCGACGGGACGTCGGGAGCCCCCCTACGCTGCCGGGACCGCTCCGGCCGCCCCCGGAGCCCAGGAGCCGCGGCCCCGAGGAGCGTGACCGTCCGCGGCGTTTCGGCGACTGTGGCGGCACGCGCGCGGGGAGAGCGCCTCCCTTCGCGGTGACATGGCGGCGGACTCGATGTGCCTCGGCTGGCAGGCGGCCACAGCCCGGGCGGCCGGCCCGGACTGCCCTGGAGTACCTGGTCCGAACCACGCGTCATCGCGTATGCATGAGGAGTCGTATCCGATGGGCTGGAAGAGGCTTCCTTGCGTGACCACGAGAACGTCACTGCGGCCGGGGACGAGAACACGCGCGGGCCGGGCCGCAGCCCTGATCGGGCGGCGCCCGGCCGACAGCCGGAGCTCCACCTGTTACAGGCCGGCGTGGGGAACGCCGCCGTGGTCCAGATGCTCCGTCAGGCCGGGCACCGCTGGGCCGCGGCGCCGGAACACCGGACGGGGGCGGAGGAGGACGGAGCGGTGTCCGGCACGGACGCCGGACCGCAGACGCGGACACCGGCGACGGCGAGCCCGGGCTCCCGCCCGTCCACACCCGTCCAGCGGGCCATAGGCATCGAAGTGGAGGTCGACCGCCCCGTGGTCCGCCCCAACGGCGAGGACGTGAAGGCGGGCAACAGTACGGGCATCGAGCTGATGGAGCACCCCGGTCAGGGGATCAAACTCGTGTCGGACAGCAGACGGGGCTACACGAACGCCGAGTTCGTGGCCGAACCCAGCGCGGTCCTTCCGGGCGAGGAGCAGCGGTTCCCCCGCACGACGGCGCAAACCATCGACAGCCTCCAGGACGCGCACAGCCGTCTCTACGGGCCCGGCGCGGACGCGAGGCCGACCGACAAGCAGATGCGGAAGATCTATCCCGAGAGTGAGGGGTACGAGCTGACGAGCGGCCTCAAGACCGCCCGGGTGGCCCCCGAGAAACTGGAGCCGGGCCAGGAGAGGAGAGGCCGGGAGGGGATGGGGGACGGGCTGTTCGTCCACCAGACCGTGGGGCTTCCGCTGAACGGCATGGCGGAGGTCTTCGCCGAGGCCGTGCAGACCGACGAGCCGAGGAACGCGACCCGCAGCAAGATCCGCGCGTTGCAGAGGAGTAAGGCGCACCACCATCTGGTCAGGTCGGTGCAGGTGGGCAACGAGGTCGCCCAGCGCTTCCGGGACCTCGCGGCCGAAGCCGGGCTCACCGGCCACGAACGCGAGCTCGGCGCGCAGGAGCTGAGGGGCTTCGGAGCCCTCTGCTACACCCAGTTCGCCGCCCTGGCCGACAAGTGCCGCATCGACGGCCCGGAGCGGGGGGAGATGGCCAGGGGCCAGGTGAAGAACAAGACGGCGGTCCTCTCCCGGGTGAGCCTCGGCACGGTCCAGCAGTCCCTGCCGGAGATCGCGAGGCGATTCCTCGCCGACCAGGTGGAGACCATCCGGACCGGCCTGTGGAGTCACTACTACGAAGTGGCTCCGAGGACCGACGCATCGGTTCCCGCCATAAGCCCGGAGCACCTCGCCGAGCTGGACGCCTATGTGAGGGACGCCTTGCAGGGCACGGCCGACTTCACCCCGGCGACGGACGCCGAAGGGGCGAAGGGGCCGCAGGAAAGGGCGTTCGGCGGCATGACCGAACTGCGCGGACTGGACACGCCCGGCGGGGTCCCGATCGTTCCCCTGGAGTTCCGTGCCTTCGGTCCGAGCATGGCGAGCTTCGACGACCTGCGCAATGACGTGGGGCTTCTGGAGACCTGGTCCCGGACGGCCTTCGGCCAGGCGTCCAACGCGCGGGAGGGGAGGCACCGTGATTTCGCCCCCGTCGAGGTGAACGCGCCGTGGTCCCCGCCGTCCCAGGCAGCGCCTCCGCCGTCGCACGAGGAGCAGTACCGGTCGTCACTGACCCGGTGCCGTGCGCTCTACGAGCAGGGGGCGGGCAACCCCGCCGTGACCGCGCTCGCCCCTTTCCTCCAGCTGGCGATGGCGTTGGCGCCGCGAAGCGAGAGTGCGGAGGGCCCCGCCCGGGCGGTCGCCGCGCTGGCCTCGGTCATGGCCGACACCGCCGACGGCCGGCCGTCCGTGGCCGACGTGGAGCGGGTCGCCGCAGATTTCACCGAGTGGGCGCGGGCGGTGGGCATGCCCCAGCTCAGCCGGACGGTTCCTGCCACGGTCGCGTCGTTCCGCCAAAAGGCAGGGGGCGCGTGAGCATCGCCCGTCGTCACACCGCGGAGCCGGGCCCCGTCCCGTCGGCGGCGCGCACCCGTGGTCGGTCGCGTAGGCCCCACGGGCCGCCGCACGGCTGCGTCACGCGCCCTGCGGCCTCCGCCCCGCAGCACCGGGGCGGCGGCGACGCCCCGGCCGAGGCCCGCCGGGGGAGGATCTGACGCTCGTGTGTCACTCCGGATCGTTCCGGGTGCCTCGCTCCACGGGACCGCCACTACGTTGTCGACCGCGCCCGCACGACCCAGCCGCCCGTATTCCGGGGGCAGCGATGCCGACGACCGCCCCCACCGGCCGCCTCAGCACGGCCGTGTTCGAACAGCAGGAGCGCCGCGCGCTCGGTGCGGTCGGCTGCGGACTGCGGGACGCGACGGCCTGCGGGCGGGAGGCGAAGAGGCCGATTTCCTCGGTATGTCATCGGTGCTCTCTCCTGTCGGCCGCCGACGACCGGAGTTCACGACGGAGAGGCACACCATGGCAGGAAGCGGTTCGCACCGCGCATTGACGAGATGGGTCCTGGTGGCCGGCCTCTGGGCATGGGTCATCGGGATGACCGCCTCGACCGCCGCCGCGCAGCCCGGGGCAGTGCCGGGGCCGGGCGACGACCGGCCCGGTGTCTCCCGGTACTTCAGTGGCCCGCAGGGCTGGGCCATTCCGACCGAACCGTGCGACCCGGCCGGTCCGTCGGCCACCGACGGCCTCATGGCCGAACAGCTCAACCCGCAGCTCGACGCGAAGATGGCCGGCTACCTGAACGCGTACAAGATGTCCTGCGCGCGGATGGTCGCGCAGGCGGTGAAGGACCGGGGTCTCAACCCGAGAGCCGCCTCGATCGCCATCGCCACGATCATCGTGGAAACCAGCATGAACAACTACTCCCAGGCCGTCGACCACACCAGCATCGGGTTGTTCCAGCAGCAGGACTGGTGGGGCACCCGTGAGCAGCGGCTGGACCCTGTCCACGCGACCAACGCCTTCCTCGACGCGATGGAGCGGCGCTACCAGGGCGGCTCGTGGAACGACGCGCCGATCGGCGAGGTGTGCTGGCGTGTGCAGCAGCCGAGAGAGGACCTGCGCCACCTGTACGGGATCGAGGCGGGTGACGCCGCGCTGATCGCCAACGCGCTGTGGTCCGGCATGAAGGGCGGCGCCAAGCACCCGTACGCCTCGGGCCGGGTCGTGTCCGGGCGGTCCGCGGACGGGCGGCTGGAGGCGTTCGCAGCCGGCGCCGACGGTGTGTACCACACGTGGCAGACGGAGGTGAACGGCGCATGGTCGCCGTGGCGGTTCGCGGGCGGACCGCGCGACGCCCAGTTGGCGGTGGCGCCCAACGCGGACGGACGGCTGGAGCTCTTCGCGCTGTCGGACACCACGTTCGACCACATGTGGCAGACCGGGCCCAGTGCCGGGTGGTCCGCCTGGGAGACCTTCGGCACCGGGGGGCGTCACCTGGCGGCGGGCGCCAACGCCGACGGAAGGATCGAGGTGTTCGCCTCCAGCGCCGACGGGGTGTTCCATCGCTGGCAGACGGCGCCCAGCGGCGGTTGGTCCGGCTGGAAAGGCGCCCACGGCGGCCCGCCCAATGCCCGACTCGCCATGGAGAACGCGCCCGACGGGCGACTTGAGGTCTTCGCGCTGTCCGGCTCGACGTTCGAGCACCTGTACCAGACCGGTGTCAACGGCGGGTGGTCCGCCTGGGAGGACTTCGGTACCGGAGGCCACGCCGTCGCCGTCAGCCACAACCAGGACGGCCGGATCGAGGTGTTCGCCTCCAACGCCGAGGGAGTGTTCCGCCGCTGGCAGACCGGCCCGTCCTCGTGGTCGGCGTGGACCGGTTCCGGTGGGGCGCCCGACTCCGAGCTGGCGACATCGCGGTCGGTCGACGGCCGGATCGAGGTGTTCGCGATCAACGCCACCACCGCGAGCCACGCCTGGCAGACCGCCCCGAACGCGGCGTTCTCGCAGTGGGAGGACTTCGGAGGGGGCGGGACGTCGATCGGTACGGTGAACAACGCGGACGGTCGCATCGAAGTGCTCGGTACCAGCCACGACGGCGTCTACCACCGCTGGCAGACCGGGTTCGCCACCTGGTCGGCATGGGCTTGGCTGCACGATTCCGGGCCCGCGATCCCCTAGTCGGCAGGTAGGGGCTCTCCCCCGGGCCCGCGTGGCCGGGCCCCCGGGGCCCCG
>NZ_JBBBEN010000092.1:393096-520571 GCF_037137275.1 Streptomyces pratensis
CGTCCCGCGGACCGCGTCGGCGGCGCGCCGCCGGGGAACGCGTCGCCTGCCGTCAGGCGGCGCGGTCCCGGGCAGCGCGCCCTCGGCGACGGCCGGTCATCCGCGCACCTGGATCAGCGCGTGCGTGCCGCTGGTACGCCAGGCGGCACCGGAGCTCTCCAGGGCTGCCGAGGTGCTCTGGTCGAGGCCGACGATCACGTCGGACTTCAGGGTGCGCAGCGCGGCGACGGAACCCGGGAAGTACGCGGTGCGGTCGGCGAAGGAGGCCGTGGCGTCCCACAGCCGGTCGCCCACCAGACGACGGTAGTTGAGGTCGCCCTTCAGGAGAGTGAGCGTGGCGCTCTCGAACGCGGCGCGAAGGTCCGCGGGCATCTCGCCGTACGGCAGCGGAGCGCAGAAGAACGGGTGGGTGCGGACCTCCAGGTCGTCTGCCGTCATGGCCTTCCACAGCCGGCCGCCGATCCTGCCGGCTTCGCCGGGCGCCTTGACGAGGCGACGGAGGCAGTCGACGACGTCAGCGGTCATCGCGTCGGAGACGTAATAGGGGGAGGGCTTGACGTGGAGCACCACGCGTTCGGCGTGCCGTTGTTCGAGGAGGTGGTCGATGAGGATCAGGTCGGGGACCAGTTCTCGTCCCGCGTTGTCCGCGACCACGGCGACGGTGGAGGGCGCTCCGGCGGGGAGGGCCTGCCACAGCGAGACGCTGTCGTCCGCGACCAGCATGGACGCGGCGGCGTCGCCGGTCTCCGGCTCCCCGGCCGAGGCGCGGAAGCCGAGGTCCGCGCGGTTGCCCCAGAGCGAGGCGTGGAGCAGGGCCGTGGCCCGCTCCTCGGCCGGCACGTTCGCGAGCGCGTCCAGGGCTCGCAGCTCCTGGGCCACCGCGTCGCCTTCCAGTTCGGCCTGCTTGAACGGGGCGAACGGATCGACTCCCTGCCAGGGGCCGGCGTCGAAGTAACCGACCGCGCCGAGGAGCCTGCGGTAGAAGTAGCTCTCCGCCCACAGGAACGGAACGTCATACCACGAGCGGCCGAAGTGCTCCCGCCCCCAGCCCGCCCAGTGGTCGTGGTCACGCTCCGTGGAGGCCAGCGGTTCGACGACACCGGTGGTGATCTCGTCCAGCAGGTCGTCGAGGGCCTCGTGCTGTCGCCGGCCGTACGGAAAAGCGTCCCGCACCTGCTGGATGAGGGCAGGATGGCGCTCGGCCAGAACTCCCCGGGCGAACGAACCGGGCTCGTTGCTCAGAATGACCGGAGCGTCCGACGCGGCGGCCGCCCCTGTGGCGCGCGCCGCCTCTTCACCCGGGTCGCCGGAGATCTTCTCTGTCATGGTGTACAAGCCCTTCGTGTCTCGCTCAGGCGTCCGTGGTCCACGGGGCGGCGACGCCGGCCGCACTCCCCACCGGCACGTCGTCCGTCCCGGGTGCGCGTGCCGCGCAACGAAGTGAGGCGTCCACCCTGACGGCGCCGATCTGGCACCGTTCACCGGACCTCCCCCAGCGTACGAACCCCGGCACCGCGACCGGGACCGCGACGCTCGTCGCTCCTGCGCCTCCCGGCCGGGGCCCGCCCCGTTCGCCGTCCTGCTCCGCGGGTGGGCCGTCGTGCCGGCCACAGGGCGGACGACGCCGCCCCTCCCCCGCCGTGGGCGGTGACGGGGCGGCTGACCGGCTCAGGCGTGGCTGGCGGTGGGGCGGACGATGATCTCGCTGACGTCGACATCGGCGGGCTGGTCGATGGCGAACGCGATGGCCGCGCCGATGGACGAGGCCGGGATGGCGACGCTGCGGAACGTACGCATCTCCTCACGGCCCACCGGGTCCGCGATGGACTCGGCCAGTTCGGATTCGGTGACGCCAGGGCAGACGGTGGTGACGCGGATGTCGCCGCCGACCTCCTGCCGCAGCCCCTCCGAGACGGCCCACACGGCGTACTTGGTGGCGCAGTAGACGGCCGCGGTCGGGGAGACCTGATGGGCGCCGATGGAGGCGACGTTGACGAACTGGCCGTGGCCCTGGGCCCGCATGACCGGCAGGGCGGCCGCGATGCCGTGCAGCACACCGCGGAGGTTCACGTCGATCATGCGGTTCCACTCGTTGATCCGGAGCGCCTCCAGCTTGGAGAGGGGCATCACACCGGCGTTGTTGACCAGGACGTCGACGCGGCCGTGCCTGCGGTGAGAGGCCTCGACGAACGTCCTTGCCTGTTCGGCTTCGGTCACGTCCAGAGGGTGGTGCTCGGCGCTGCCGCCGGCTGCCCGGATGGCCTCGGCGATCTCTTCGAGCCGTTCGGTGCGGCGGGCTCCCAGAACGACGTGGTGGCCTCGTTCGGCGAGCAGCTTGGCGGTCGCCTCTCCGATGCCGCTGCTGGCTCCGGTGATGAGGACGACTTTGGGGGTGGTGGCAGGGGTCATGGGCGGAGCTCTCCTTCAAAGGGGTGGCGGCCGATGGGGCGCGTCGTCTCTCGGACCGCGTCGGCCGGACGGAGCGGTGCGACGTCGTGTTGTCGCCCGCTGGGCTGTGCGAGGCGGCCGCGTCCGGTGGCCGGCTCCCGTCGGGGGGCAGGGCACCGGTGGGGCGGCGGGCATGCGCGGCGGGGCGGTGAAGGCTCAGCGGCCCGGGGCGGGGGGCGGCCTCGGCGGCCCGGCCGTCCGGCGGACCACCTCGTCCCGTACGCGCTCGCGGGCTGGACGGGCGGCTGCTCGCGTCGCCTGCGGCCGCGGCGCGGTCAGGGCCGGCGCCTCTGCCGGGCGCGCACCTCGTCCTCCCGGTGGAGCACGAGGTGCTCGTGGAAGAGAACGCCGTCGCGGACGTCGCCGGTGGCGGTGAAGCCGGTGTCGTCGACGTAGTCGAGGTGACTTCCGGTGACGGAGTAGCGGCCGGTGTAGGCGCTCCGGCGGTCGCCCCGGGCCTCGTCGTAGCGGCCGTCCGGCAGCAGTTCCTGGCGGATGAAGCCGTCCGCGGTCACCCACGTGCCGACGTACGGGTGGGGGTCGCGGGGCGTGTCGTCGCTGGTCATGGCTCCACCCTCGGCGGCGCCGGGGACCGGGGCCAGGCCGCGGTCCTCCTGGGTGCAGCGCACCCACGGTGCGCCGTCGGCTCTGGGGCCATGCCCTCGCAGGGCCCCGTCGCCGGCCGCGCCCGGGGAGCGGGCTCCTACGTGGTCCGCCTCCCCGGGGCGTCTTGGCGCCCGGTGCGGGTGGTCGCCTCCAGCGAGCCGAGGAGGCGGAGCGCGTCCGCGGTCCGGGTGCCCTCCTGTGCGTGGTAGACGACCAGCTGCTGCCCCGGGGCGGAGCGTACGTCGAAGGTCTGCATGCGCAGGGTGAGCTCACCCGCAGCGGGGTGCAGCAGGACCTTGGCGGCGTCGCTCTTGCCCCGTGCGTCCCGCCTCTGCCAGAGGTCGGCGAACTCCCGGCTGTTCTCCGAGGCCGTCCGCAGCACCTCGTGGATGCGCGGGTCGTTGGGCCGCGCGCCTTCCAGGAAGCGGAACCCCGCGACCGCGTTGGCCGCGGCCTTCTCCCAGTCCGCGTGGAACGAGCGGAGGGACGGGTCGAGGAACAGGGCGAGCAGGACGTTCGCGCCGGGTGGGTAGTGGGGGAAGACGGCCCGCCCCAGCGTGTTCGCCGCGAGAACGTCGTACGCCCGCCCCAGGAGCAGGGCCGGTGTGCGGTCCCACAGTTCGGTCAGGGCCAGCAGCTGGGGGTCCGCTCGCTCGACGGCGCCCTCCGGACGCGGAAGCGGGAGCAGGCCCCCGACCCGGTACAGGTGCAGCCGGCCGTCGTCGTCCAGCAGCAACGCGTCGCTCAGCGCGTCCAGGACCTGCGGCGACGGGTGCCTCTCACGGCCCTGTTCCAGCCTCAGGTAGTAGTCGACGCTGATACGGGCCAGCATCGCGACCTCCTCACGCCGCAGACCGGGGACGCGCCGCCGCCCGTCCTGCGGCAGACCGACATCGGGTGGCGTCACCCGCGCGCGCCGGCTCCGCAGATACTCTCCCAGCTTCGAAGTCGCCATTCGGCCAGGCTAAGGGCTGTCCCGTACCCCCAGGACGGGCTGCGGCCCCCCGGTGGGGAACTCCGGGGGGCCGGGCCGGTTCCGGCCCCGCGCCGTCCGCCGCCCGCAGCACGAGGCCGCGACCTCCGGCGGGGCCGGGCAGCCGGCGGTCCGGCACTCGCCCGCGACGATGCGGCGTACGGCTTCGAGGACGCGGTCCCGCACCTGCGTGTCCTGCGTGCGCAGGTTCAGGGAGAGCCGGGCCTCTGCGGGGATGATGTTGTGTTTCGTGCCTGCGGCCGCGCGCCTCACCCCGTACGCGGTGAACTGGACCTTCGCCGGACCCAGCGGGGAGTGACACCGTCCTGGCGGGGCCCAGCCGAGCGCGGCGCAAGGGGGGGCGGGCGTGCGGGTACGCGGTCCGGACCATGAGGCGGAGTGCGCATTGAGGACAAGCGGCGAAAAATGCATCACGTTTAGAAAAGGTTAAGTAAATAATGTCGCCCGTCGGCAACGGGGGGCGGTGCGGACCGTTGACGAGAACCGGGAATTCCGCCACCTTCATGGCGTGAAGCATTTCCGTTCCTTCGCGAAAGCAGGGATGCCGTGAGAAGAACACGACGCTTTGCGTCTTCCGCTCTGACTGCCGCAGCCGTTTTCACAGCGGCATTCGCCTGGCCGGCGACAGAATCCGCGCAAGCGTTCCCCGCGATCCCCCAGCAGAATGTGGTGAACTACCTGCGCTCCATCTCCGGGACCAGCATCGTTTCCGGGCAGCACAACAAGGAGCCCGCTTCGGCTCCCGGGCAGTACACGCAACAGGTCAAGGACGTCACCGGGCAGTATCCGGGCCTGTGGGGCGGCGACCTGATGTTCAACGCCGCGGACGTGGCCCATCGCCAGCGCGTGGTGGACCAGGCGAAGATCGAGTGGGCCAACGGGTCATTGGTGTCTTTGACCTGGCATGTCTGCCCGCCGACCGGTGGAAGCACCTGTGCGTTCGAGGGCGGCGTGAAGTCGAACATATCGAACACGCAGTTCTCGCAGATCCTCACCGACGGCAGCGCCCTGAACACCGCGTGGAAGCGGCGTCTCGACGAGGTCGTCCCCTACCTGCAGCAGCTGAAGAACGCGGGGGTCCCCGTTCTCTTCCGGCCGTTCCACGAGATGAACGAATCATGGAACTGGTGGGGCAACCGGCCGGGAGCCAACGGTAGTTCTCGGCTCTTCCAGATCACGCGCGACTACCTCGCAGGAACCAAGGGGCTCGACAACCTGATCTGGGTATGGAACGTGCAGGACAACCCGGCCGGCGGGTGGAGCAATTACTACCCCGGAAATCAGTACGCGGATATCGTGTCACTCGATGTCTGGTACAAGAGCCACCCCAGTTCCGCTGACTACCAGCAGATGAGGGAAATCGCCGGGACGAAGCCCATGGCCATCGGGGAGATCGGCAAGATGCCGACCGCGGCGATGCTGCAGAACCAGACGCGTTGGACCTGGTTCATGATGTGGTCCGAGCATCTGCGGGGGAACAACACCAACGCCGAGATCCAGGCTTCGTACTTCCACCCCCGCGTTCTCAACCAGGGCGAGGTCAACCTCCCCTGAGGCCCGCTGGAGCCGCCGCGGCCACAGACTCGCGGCTCCCTGGTCCGCGTCGGGCGGAGGACCGGCGGCTGGCCGGCCTCACCTGACGGCAGGAGGTCGGATGTGGTCACAGCCATCCGGAGAGCCCGAGGAGAAAGCCGGCCGGATCGTCGCGGTGGACGGTGTGCCCCGCGCCGTCCACCGTCCGCGTGTGCCAGCCTCGGCGCCGCAGCGTCGCGGCCACGGCCGGGGGAACCCGCTCGCTGGGATCGGCCAGCAGCACCAGAGAGGGGACGGCCGGGGCGGCGGGCAGGCCGGGCAGGTGCGCCAGGGCGGCGACCGAACCCGGGTCCCAGGCTGCCAGAGCGTCATGCTCTGCGGTGATGTCGTCGTCGTGCCAGCGCGGGTGCGCGGCCCGCAGCTCCTGCCGGGTGGCGTGCTTGACGGCGCGCAGGGCGGCCAGGTCCCGGGGGCGGCTGAGCCACGCGGGATCGCAGTGGACCGCACGTGCACAGCGCAATCGGGGCAGAGAGAGCAGCAGTGCGGCTGAGCCCAGGGAGTGGCCGATGGCGAGGTCCGGCGCCGGAGGCAGCGTGTCGAGCAGGTCGACGGCCAGGGCCGCGGGTGTGTAGGTCTCGCCGCGACCGCTCGCGCCGTGACCGCGCAGGTCGACGGCGATGACCCGGTAGCCGCGGTCGGCGACAGCCGGTGCGACACGATTCCACGTACGTGAGTCCGTCATGATGCCGTGTACCAGCACCGCCGTGCGGGGGCCGTCCCCCCAGACACGGGTCGCGAGTCTCATGAGGCGGTGTCCAGGGGGACCCGAGCGCGGTAGAGCACCGCTCCTGCGCCCTTCACCTCGCACGGGCTTCCGGCGGGCACGAACACGGCCCTGCCCCGGGAGAGGACCGGGCCGGGCGTCAGGCGCACAGGGCCGGCGAGGCAGAGCAGCACCTGTGGCCCGGGGTCGGTCACGTTCACGGCGTCGGCGCCTGTCTCCAGCCGCGAGAGAACGAACTCCTTCGCGGGAGAGCGGTATCGGGTCTCGCCGACGAGCCCGGTGTCCGTCGGTCGTACGACGGCCGGTCGCACGGGCGTGCAGTCCACGATGTCGGCCAGCAGCGCGCTGTCGACGTGCTTGTCGGTCAGACCGCACCGCAGCACGTTGTCCGAGTTGGCCATGACCTCCACGCCCAGTCCCCGTAGATAGGCGTGCGGTACTCCCGCTCCGAGGTAGAGGGCCTCCCCGGCGTCGAGACGGACATGGTTGAGCAGCAGTGCCGCGAGGAGCCCTGGGTCGCGGGGGTAGTCCGCCGCGACGGCGGCGTACGCGGTGCCGGTGCTGTCCCAGGGGCTCGGGGGCGCGGTCAGGCGGGGCAGGGCGGCGGACACGGCGCGCACGAGGTGCTCGGGGGCACAGAGGGCCGCACGGAGTGTGCGGCTGAGGGCCTCGTGCGCCGGCCGGGAGCGGAGGAGCGCCGACCAGTGGCGGAGCTCGGGCACCGCCAGGGCATCGAGCAGATCGGCCGTGCGGGCCGGCTCCCGGAAGCCGCAGAGCGCCTGGAAGGGGCCCAGCGCACAGAGCAGTTCCGGCTTGTGGTTGCGGTCCTTGAACGTGCGGTGCGGGGCGTCGAGCGGTACTCCGGCCGCCTCCTCCCGGTCGTGGCCGTCCCGCGCCTGCCGGCGCGTGGGGTGCACCTGCACCGACAGCGCCCGGTCTGCCGCCAACAGCTTGAGCAGGAAGGGCAGCTCGGGGCCGTGGACGGCCAGGCTCGCCTCCCCCAGCTCTCCGACCGGGTCGGCGGTGATGGCAGCCGCCAGGTCAGGGCTGCCGGGCCGGTCGGCGAGGATCGATGGCGCGGCGTGGTGCGCGCCGAACCACCACTCGGCCTGCGGTTCGCCGTCGGGGCGCTGCCCGAGAAG
Organism: Streptomyces pratensis; assembly: GCF_037137275.1. Lineage (GTDB taxonomy): Bacteria > Actinomycetota > Actinomycetes > Streptomycetales > Streptomycetaceae > Streptomyces > Streptomyces pratensis_B. Next base: position 400,604 of record NZ_JBBBEN010000092.1, read on the forward strand.
AGCGGGGATCGCGGTGCGGGAGCCCCAGGGGTAGGTGCGTACGACGGGGCTGAGGGAGGAGAGGGCGGCCATGGGCTGCTCCGAGAGGAGGGGCGGGAGGGGCGGCGGAGGGGGGCGGCAGCGGGCGGGCCCGGCCCCGGGCGCCTGTGCGGCCGGGCCCGCCGCTGCGGTCGTCGGCTTCAGTCGGCGGCCTCCCGCGGGGGTGCGCTGCTGCCGCGGGGCAGCAGTACGGGGGGCGCCGCCGGGCCGGACGACAGGTCACGGCGGTGGACGACATCGAACAGGCGGCGGGTCACCTCGGCGCCGAAGCCGAACACGTCATGACTCATGGCGGAGAGCGTCGGGTGCGTGAGCTGGCACAACTGGGAGTCGTCCCAGGCGATCAGGCTCACGTCCCTCGGGACGCTCAAGCCCATCTCCGCGGCGACGGAGAGGCCCGCGACGGCCATGACGTCGTTGTCGTAGACGATGGCCGTGGGGCGGTGCGGGGAGGCCAGCAGCGTCCGGGTCGCCCGGGCGCCCTGCTCCCCGGAGTAGTCGGTCGTGACGCTGCGGGCCGGCTCCAGCCCGAGTTCGGCCACGATGGTGTTCAGCGCGGCGGTCCGGATGATGGTGTGGCCGAGTGACGGGTGGCCGCCCACCCGTGCGATCCGTCGGTGCCCGAGGGCAGCGAGATAGCGCACCGCCTCGTGTACGGCAGCCTCGTCATCGGTCCACACCGAGGTGAACCCGCCGGTCAGTGAGGGGTGGCCGACGGCGACGGCCGGCAGCCCGATCGCGGCCAGCTCCGTGACCCGGGGGTCGTTCTGCTGGATGTCGACCAGGATGGACCCGGCGATCCGGCGCGACTGCCACCACGCGCGGTGGACGGCTATCTCCTGCGTGGCGTCGCGCACCAAGTGCAGGAGCAGGGAGCACCGGTGTTCTTCCAGGACGGACTCGACGCCGGAGATGAACTCCATGTAGAACGGTTCGAGCCCGAGCTGCCGTGCGGGCCGGGCGATGACCAGGCCGACGGTGTCCGCGGCTCCGGTCGCGGAGCCGGACAGCTTGATGGCGGTCTGGCTCGGCACCCAGCCCAGCTCGGCGACGGCCGCCATGATGCGTGCACGGGTGGCTTCCGAGACCCCGGGCCGGTTGTTGAACGCCAGGGACACAGCCCCTCGGGACACCCCGGCCCGGGCGGCCACATCGTTGATGGTGACGCGCCCGGACCGGCGTGCGGGGGCCTCACTCACGGACGGGCGCCCCGTTGACGCAGAAGAGAGCGGCTTCCGCGGCGTGCGCGGTGGGACGAGCCCAGCCGGTCACCCGCCAGGTGCAGCTCTCGCCGGGCAGCAACGTGACCCGCCCGCGGTCGGCGCGGGCGTCCGGAGCCAGCCGGTCGGCCTGCAACAGGAGGTCCCGCACGAGACCGGAGGCGGTGACCGTGACCGCCGCGCCGCCCTCGCCGTCCTCCCTCACCCGGACCTCGTAGGAAGCGGCCGGGTAGGCGAACTCGCGGTCCGGGCAGCCGAAGTGCACCGCACGCAAGCCGTCCGCGTCGGCTACCAGGAACTCCCCGCGTACGTCGCCGAACTCGGTGACCGAACGCGGCAGCGCCGCCAAGGCCACACTGCGGCCCGCGGCCTCGAACGGCACCTCGGCGCCGGCCCGTACCGTTCCGTCCGCGCCCATGCGCCGGACCGTCACCGTGGCCCCCCAGGCGGCGGCGCTCTGGTTGCAGCCCGCGAGAACCAGGGCGCCGTCCCGCTCCTGGACCGTCAGCAGCCGGTCGGCGTACAGACGGCGCATCTCGAAATACAGCGGCTTGAGCCGGGCGTCCCCGTCGATCGCGGCCCAGGAGGTCACCGGCCAGCAGTCGTTGAGCTGCCACAGCACCGTACCGGCGCAGCGGGGCCAGTGGGAGCGCCAGTGCTCCACCCCGGCGGCGACGGCGCGTGCCTGGTTCAGCTGGGTCAGGTAGTGCCAGGTGTCGAAGTCGGCGGGCGGGGCGAAGTGGCGGGCGAGCCCTCGGTTGAGCTTGCCGTTGCCGTCCTCTGCCTTCTGGTGGTGCAGCATGCCGGGGGACTGGGCGGTCAGCGGACGCTCGGACAGGGCGCGTTCCAGGGTGGCACAGGCCGGCGGGGCCTGCCAGCCGAACTCCGCGACGAAGCGGGGCACCGTGGTGAGGTAGTCGCTGTAGTCACGGCGGTTCCACACCTCCCAGGAGTGCGCGGTGCCGTGGTCGGGGTCGTTCGGGGTGTGGTCCCACGACCCGGACCAGGGGCTTCCCGCCCAGTAGGGCCGCGTCGGGTCCGTCTGCGCCACGATGCGGGGCAGCAGACCGAGGTAGTAGCCCTCGCCCCAGGACTCTCCACCGAGTGCCTGCTCCCACTCCCAGTCGGCGAATCCCCAGAGGTTCTCGTTGTTGCCGTTCCACAGCACCAGCGAGGGGTGGGGCATCAGCCGGACCACATTCTCCCGGGCCTCTGCCTCGATCTCGGAGCGCAGCGGCTGCTCCTCCGGGTAGGCGGCGCAGGCGAAGAGGAAGTCCTGCCAGACCATCAGGCCCAGTTCATCGCAGATGTCGTAGAAGGCCCGGTCCTCGTAGATCCCGCCGCCCCACACGCGTACCAGGTCCACACCCGCTTCGGCCGCCTGGGTGAGACGGGCCCGGTAGCGGTCGGCGGTGACGCGGGTGGGGAAGACGTCGTCGGGAATCCAGTTCACCCCCCGGGCGAACACCGGAGTGCCGTTGACGACCAGGGTGAAGGCGCTTCCGTGCTCGTCCTGCGAGGTGTCGAGTTCGATCGTGCGGAACCCTACGCGTCGCTCCCAGGCGTCGAGGGCGTGGCCGCCGGCGTCCTCGAGCACGACGGTGCACGCGTACAGCGGCTGTTCGCCATAGCCGCGCGGCCACCACAACGCCACGTCCGGGGTGTGCACGGACACCGTGGCGGTCATGGCTCCGGGCGCGACGGTGACCTCGGAAGAGGTATCGCCGACGCCGGCCACCAGACGCAGGGGCCGGTCCTGACCGGTTGTCGTGCGGTCCAGGTCGACGGTCACCTCGACGGTGCCGCTCCCGTCGCCCGCGACGGTGACCTGCGGACGGACCTCGGCCAGCCGGGCTGTGGACCACTGCTCGACGCGCGCCTCGCGCCACACTCCGGCCGTCACCAGGGTGGGGCCCCAGTCCCAACCGAACGAGCAGGCCATCTTGCGTAGGTAGTTGAACGGCTCTGAGTAGGAGTTGGGCCGCTGCCCCAGCGCCTCCCGGAGCGCCTCCGCCTCGGTGTACGCGGAGGTGAAGGCGACTTCGAGCGGGGCCGGGCCGTCCGCCAGCAGGTCGGTGACGTCGAACCGGTAGGAGCGGTGCATGTTCCGCGTACGCCCCAGCAGCCGTCCGGCGACCCGGACCGCGGCGACCGTGTCCAGCCCCTCGAAGACCAGATCGGCCCGCTCGAAGGCCCCCTCGCGCCGGGGAAGTTCACTCGCGTAGGTCCAGTCGGCACGGCCCACCCAGGCGGCCTTCGACTCGTTGCGGTCCAGATACGGGTCGGCCAGCAGGCCCGCGGCCATCAGATCGGTGTGGACGCAGCCGGGCACCTGTGCCGGCACGGTGGTTCCGGCCAGCCGCGGGGGCGTGCCCTCGGGGGTGTCGCGGTCGGTGTTCAGGCGCAGCGTCCAGCCCTGGGACAGCGGCGTGCGGACCTTCATGCGTACTCCTTGAGATGTAGTGCGAGGCGCGGTGGGCGGGCAGGTCATTTGGTGGAACCGGCCGCGAATCCGCTGTAGATGAAGCGCTGCAGCGCCAGGAAGACGATCAGAGTGGGCACGATCACGACGATCGTGCCGGCGGAGATGGTCTCCCAGTGGGCGCCGAACGGGCCTTTGAACCGGAACAGGGCGGTGGAGATGGTGCCGAGTTCGGGGTCCGGCATGTAGAGGAAGGGCACGTAGAAGTCGTTGTAGATCGCAATGCCCTTGACGATGACGACGGTGGCGATGGCCGGTCGCAGCATCGGGAGGATGATTCTCCGGTAGATCGTCCAGGAGTTGGCGCCGTCGATGCGTGCGGCCTCGTCCAGGGAGACGGGGATGGACCGGATGAACTGCAGGAAGATGTAGATCGAGACGATGTCGGTTCCGGTGTACAACAAGATCGGCGCCCAGCGGGTGTTGAACGCGCCGAGCTCGTCGATCACCTGGAAGGTCGCGACCTGCGTGGTGACGCTGGGCACGAGCGTGGCCAGGAGGAAGAGGGCCATCACCGGTCTCTTGAGGCGGAACTGGAAGCGGTCGATGGCGTAGGCGGTCATCGAGCCGATCAGTACCGTGCCCGCGGTGGAGACCACGAGGATCAGCGTCGTGTTGCCGAACGCCCTCAGCATCGCTCCCTGTTCGATGGCGGTCGCGTAGTTGGCGAAGTTGAACCAGTCGCCGGGCAGCGACAGCGGCCCGTTGTTCGCCACCTCCGTCTCCGTCTTGAGCGACGTCAGCAGAACGACGACGAGAGGGACGAGGACCACTGCCGAAGCCAGGAGCAGCGACAGGTACTTGAGGGCGACGGGAATCCTGGCTGTCGCTCCACGGCCTGCGCGGGCCGCACGCCGGGAGGGGGCGGACAGGTCGGTGGTCACGAGAGCTCCACCCTCTCCTCGGGGAACAGCCGGCGCTGGGCCCACGTGATCAGCAGGATCAGGACCAGCAGGACGACCGCGGACGCAGAGGCCAGGCCGACCTTGTCGAACTGGAAAGCGAGCTTGACCGTCTGGATGACGAAGGTCTCCGTGCCGTTGGCGCCGCCGGTCATGATGTAGGGGATCTCGAAGACGGCCAGGGAGCCGGAGACGGCGAGGATGAAACTGAGGCTGATGATCGGTTTGATGCTGGGCGCGATGATGTGCCGGAACTGCTGCCAGCGGTTCGCCCCGTCCAGCTCCGCCGCCTCGTACAGGTGCGGCGGAATGGACTGGATCGCGCCGAGGAACAGCACCATGTTCAGGCCCATGAAGCGCCAGACCGACACCCCCGCGAGCGAGGGGTTGGCCAGGTCCGGGTCGCCGAGCCACAGGCCGCCTTCCGCCCCGACCAGGCGCAGCAGCGTGTCGAGGGTGCCGTCGGGCTGGAAGAAGTACAGGAACACGAAGCCGACCGCCACCCCGTTGACCAGGTAGGGAAAGAACAGCAGCCCCTTGAACAGGTTGCGGCACCGGGTGTTGAAGCTGAGGACCGTGGCGAAGTACAGGGCGAGCCCGATCTGGAGGAACGACGCCGCCAGGTAGAACCCGCTGACGAGGAACACCTCGAACCGCGCGGGCCGAGTCACCAGGTCGGTGTAGTTCTCCCCGCCCACGTAGGAGCGCACGGGGCTGATGCCGTCCCAGTCGGTGAAGCTGTAACCGATCATGTCGGCCACCGGCAGGTACGTGAACATCAGCAGCAGCGCCAGGGGCGCGGCCAGGAAGAGCCAGGGGGTCAGGGCCGCGGTACGGCGCCGCCTGGCGGCGCGTGGCCCGCCGGGGGCGGACGTCGGCGGCGGTGCGCTTCGCCGGCCGGCGGCCGGCCCCCCGCCACGGGTGTTGTGGGCAACGGTCATCTCATGGTTCCTCGCGATGGGTTCCCTGTCGGGCGGACTTCGGGGCTGCGGCGCGGCGAGCGGTCCACGGGGAACTCCGCCCGGTCGGGAAGCGGAGCCCTGCCAGGACGGGCAGGTCCACGCAGGCCGGGCCGCGCCGTGCCGTGTCGCGGTCAGCCGCCGAGGGCCTGCTGGGCCTCGGCCCACCGGGCGTTCAACTCGTCGAAGTAGCTGTCCATGTCCCCGTCGGCCGCGCCCCGGGCGACGTCGACCAGCTTCTGCCGGTAGCCCTGCGCGGTGATGCCGATCTCGGACGCCTTGTCGATCTCGTTGACCTCGACGATGTTCTCCTGGCGTTGCGGGATCAGGGTGACATCGTTGTCGGAGAAGGCTTTGAGGGTGTCCGGCAGCGGAGCGCCCTTGACCGAGGAGATGGAGCCTTCACTGGCGGCCTGACCCGATGCCGTGATGTACCAGTCGAGCCACGCCCGGGCCGCCGTCTTGTCGTCGGAGTGCGCGTTGACCGCGTACTGGTAGTCGGGGCGCAGCACGGAACAGAAGGCCCCGTCGCGCTGCGCCGGGAACGGCATGAACGCGATGTCGTCGGGGTCCTTCCCTGCGGCCTCCGCACCGGCCCGCATCTGGGAGATCGCCCAGGACCCCAGCCACATCGACGCGACCTCGCCGGACCCGATCTGCGCCTTGGAGTCCTCCCAGTTGGTCGTGGTCGGGTCGGGCTCGGACAGCTTCTTCTCGACGATCGTGTAAAGAAGCCTGTCGATCGCGTACAGGTCCGATCCGCTGCTCCAGGGTTGCTCGGCCGCGGCCAGGGAGTCGTAGGCCCCGGAGTCGCAGGAGGGCGAGCCGATGGCGTTCGTCCAGTTGGTGAGGGGCCAGCCGTCCTTGTAGTTCGTGTAGTACGGGACGGCGTCGGTCTTCGCCTTGATCGTCGCCAGGTCCGCGATGAACTCCTCGGGCGTCGCGGGCCAGTCGCTGATGCCGGCCTTCTCCCAGACCGCCTTGTTGTAGACGAATCCGTTCGCCACTCCGATGTTGGCGAGACCGTAGACCTTGCCGTCCACCGTGGCGTGGTCGGTGTAGTCGAACGTCGCCGACAGCTTGACGGAGTTGCCGAGCGGAGCGAAGAAGTCGGGGTACTGCTCGACGGAGAGGGAGTTGGGGATCAGGAGGACGTCACCGTAGTTCTCGGTGTTCATCCGGATCTTGGTCTCGCCCTCGTAGTCGGTCAGCCCCTCGAACTTGACCTTCACCCCCGGGTAGATCTTGTTGAACTCCGCCGCGTACTTCTTCAACGAGCCGTCGGCTATCTGGTCCGTCCTGTTCGTCAGGACCGTGATGGCGCCCGACACCTTCGCGGGGTCGCTCGGGGGCGCCGCGACCTCGCCGCTCCGGACGTCCCCCTGGCCGCTACATGCTGTGACAGCCACCATGATCGCGGCCACCAGAACCACACTCGCTCTGCGCATTTCCTCCACCCTCACTGCACGATTCTCGGGATCACACCCAGGGGGATGCCGCGCCGACTCCCGCCGCCCCGGCCTGATGAGCGCTCAACGTAGACGGAGGGCGGCGGCCGTGTCCATAGACCGGTCCATACGGATCTGACGCACCCACACCGCGCTGAACAGCGACTTTACTAAACGATGACTAAATCCGACGAGCCTTGAACGCGCACGCACGGGTGGGTCGCCGCCTGACTGGACAACGTTGTCAGACGGTGGTCGGATGTGGTGTCCTCAACGGGTCCGCTCCCACCACTCCTCTTCGAAGGACCGTCACTTTGCGTAGTCATCGATCGGCGGTCTCACCTCCACGGGGTGACTTGATCGCCGCCCTTGATATCGGCGGAACGAAAATCGCGGGCGCTCTGGTCGATCAGCACGGGGCGCTGGTTCACCGGGCGCGCCGCGCGACCCCGGCGCGGGAACCCGCCGACGCGCTCCTCGACTCGGTGTACGAGGTGGTGAGCACCCTGGCCGCCGGCCCCCTGTGGGCAAGGGTCCGCTCAGTGGGCATCGGCAGTGCCGGCCCCGTCGACCTGGCGCGCGGAACCGTGAGCCCGGTGAACATCCCCGCTTGGAGAAATTTCCCGCTCGTGGAGTCGGTCCGGAGGCATCCGGCTCTCGGCCATCGACAGGTGACGCTGGCCGGCGACGCGGTGGCGATGACCGCCGCCGAACACCGCCACGGGGCAGCACGCGGACACGGGAGCGCCCTGTGTCTCGTGGTGTCCACGGGCGTCGGCGCGGGCCTCGTGCTCAACGGCAGCGTTCACCACGGGCTGACGGGCAATGCCGGCCACCTCGGGCACATCAGCGTCGACTTCGAAGGCGACCCCTGCCCGTGCGGCGCGAGAGGCTGCCTCGAAGCCATCGCCAGTGGCCCGGCCATCACCCGGCACGCGCTGGCCCTTGGCTGGCAGGCGCCTGCCACGGCGGACGCGGCGGGGGTCGCGGCAGCGGCTCGCGCCGGAGACCCGGCCGCCCTCGCCGCCTTCGACCGGGCAACCCGCGCCCTGGCGGCCGGCATCGCCGCCACAGCGGCGCTGACCGAGATCGACATCGCCGTGGTCGGAGGGGGCGTCGCTCAGTCCGGGGCGGTCTTCTTCGACCCCCTCGCCCGCCACCTGCGGTGCTACGCGGCGATGCCCTTCCTCAAGGAACTGCGCGCCGTGCCAGCCGAACTGGGGCCCGACGCAGGCCTCGTCGGCGCCGCGGTGCTGGCGTCAGCCGGAGCACCGCCCGTGGGAGCCGTGCTCGCCGAGGGCGCCCGGTAGGCCTCGCCCACGCGGGCCCCTCAGGACCAGCGCGAAGCGGCTTCCGTTCTCGCCGGGGGCCCGCTCCCGTTGCGCCGGACGGTGAGATCCCCGAAAGCGCCGTCGTGGAGCACGCCGACGTCCCGGCGCCGGACTCGTCACCGGTCCGAGGGGGCCGGAGAAGGTCAGGTCAGGGCCGGCCTCTCCCTCGGTCGCGGACCACAGCACGTAGGCGGCGAGCTCTGCGGCCGGGGTGGCGGACGAGCGCCACGGTGCGACGGAGTCGCAGAAGGTCGTGAAGGCGGCACGAGCGACGTCCACGACCTGGTCGAAGGTCGTCGGGGAGGCGAAGGGGAGGCGCGCGGTCTCGTACTCCTCGGTCGCGGTCTCCCAGCTCCCGCCGTCGGCGGCGCCGATCGTGCCCCGCGATCCGCGCCGCCCAGGGCCTGCTGCCCGGCCGTCTCGGCCACGGCCCCCGCCAGCAGGGTGATCCGGTAGCGGCGGCCGGTCTCGTAGGAGGTGAAGACGTACGCGTCGGCGTGCGGTTCCCGGTAGAAGTAGGTGCCGCTGAACGGGGTCAGGGCCTGCGCTGCCGAGAGGATGCGCAGGTTCAGGCCGCTGCCCCGCAGCCGTAAGGTGTCGGGCGACGCGAAGGCGAGGTCCACGCACCCCGCGGGGCCGGCCCACCTGAGCCGGTCGGGGGTCGCCTCGACGCGGGGCTCGGCACGCCCGCCCGTCCCGTCCAGGGGGGCAGGCACAGGACGGCGTGCATGCCGGTGTGGTGGGAGACGAGGTGAAGGTCTTCGGCGTAGGTGTTCTCCGCCACCACGGGCGAGACGCCGAACCAGGAGCCGTAGGCACTGAACGGGATGTCGTGGACGGAGAAGGCCGGGCCGGATCGGGCGGCGGTCATGGAGGGGGGGGCTCGTTTCTCGAGCAGGAGGTGACAGCCGTCCGGCAGGGGGCGGCGGTGGGACGGCTGTCCCACAGGGGGCGAGCGAGGGATCTGCCTGCGGGGTCAGTCCTCGACCGCGCCCGCGGTGACGCCGGCGGCGACGTACCGCTGGGCCAGGGCGAGGATGACGGCGGCCGGCACCGAGGCGACGACGGCGGTGGCCGTGATGGCGTTCCACTCCTGGTTGTTGTTGCCGATGTAGTGGTAGATGCCGAGAGTGATCGACTCCCGCGGCAAGGACGTCTACAACGAGATGTCGGCGTACCAGGTCATCCTCCCCCGGAGAGGGCGGCGGCGTGCCGACCGCGGCGTGATCGACCAGGTCGCCGTCACGCACACGGTAGCCACGACGAAGAGTCGCTGAGACGAGGCAGCCGAGGCCGCCTCCCTTCCCCTGTTCGCGCTCACCGCATGGCAGGCATTGGTGGAGCGGGTCCGCGTGCAGCCGGGCCAGAAGATCCTCATGCAGGCCGGCGCCGGCGGCCTCGGCTCCATCGCCGTCCAGCTGGCCAGGACACCGGGCGCACGTGGCCACTGCTGAGAGCGCCCCCGGGCTCGACTTCGCCAAGGAGCTCGGTGCGGACGTCGTGTCGACTACCGCGCCCAGGACTTCGAAGAGGTCCTCGACAGCTACGACGTCGTCCTCGCCAGCCTCGGGGCGAGCACCTCACCAAGTTTCTGCCCGTGCTCGAGCCCGGCGGCCGGGGCATCAGCGTCGTGGGCTCGGCCGACCCGGCCTTCGCCCGCGCACTGGGCGCGAACCCGGCCCTCCGCCTGACCATGGCCGCCCTCTGCTTCGAACCCGGCGTAACGCCAAGCGCCACGGGGTGACGTACTCGGTGGACCCGGCGGGCNCCCGCCGCGACGGCCCCCTACCGTAGCCGGACGCGTGCCACGTCGTCAGCGCTGCAGTGTCAGCAGACCAGGACGGTAGGGCAGGAGGCCGTAATCGCCACCGGAGTTGGGGCTGCGTCCCTGGTAGAGCAACTGCAGACTGCAGGGATCGACGGTCATGGTCTGGTCGGGGCTTGAGCGGATCAGTTCACCGTGGCTGATGTCGTTGGTCCAGGCGGCGCCACTGTTGGCCTTGCCGGCGAAGGGGTTGCTCTCGGTCGCGGCCTGGGGTGTCCACGCGCCGTTCAGACTGGTTGCCGTGAACGAGCGGAAGTAGCGACCCTGCGAGCCGATCGCCTCGACGATCATGAGGTAGCGGTTCTGACCCTGCAACTTGTAGACCTGCGGGGCTTCGAACAGGTTGTTCGTCGTATCGCTCATGACCACTGTCGAGGTCGCGCCGAAGCTGGCCGGGAAGTTACCGATCGGCATACTGGCCCGGTAGATCTTGCCGTTGTCGCCGGCGAAGAACAGGTACATGTTCGTCCCGTCACCGATGAGCGTCTGGTCGATGGGTCCTGTTCCGGAGTCGGGGATGCTTCCGGAGAAGAGCACCTGCGGGGATGACCAGCCGTTCGGGTTGGTGGGATCGTTCGACGTCCGGTAGGAGAAGGTCGACCCGCCCCACTGGTAGGCGAGCACCCAGACGTCCTTCGGCGCGAAGTAGAAAAGCGTGGGCGCGACAGTGGAAGCCGACATCGCGTTCTGGCCGACCGAGGCCATCTCCGACCAATCGGAGAACAGGCCGAAGTTCATCGAACCCCAACGCGTTCCCGTGTCATGCGTCGTCGCGTAGACGAGCTGTCTGCCCTCGTAGGGGACGACGGTGAAGTCCTTCAACGAGACCCACCCCGGCTTGGGCTGCGCCAACGGGCCCGTTGATGCCCAACGGTATGTCCCCGGAAGATCGCAGGGGCGGGTGTCGCCGCCGCCGACCTTGACGAGCTGCCACTGCTGGTTGGCGCCGCCCCAGTCGTCGTACTGGACGGTGTTCGCGTTGTCGGCGGTGGAGGCGCCTTGCACCTCGAGGGCCTTGCCGCTGTGGCGCGAGATGAACCTCACGTGGCCGTCCGAGCTGTCGGCCAGTCGCCATTGCTGGTTGGCGGCGTTCAGGTCGGCCCACTGGACGATCGATCCGCCGTTCGCGGTGGACCAGTTGTAGACGTCCAGCACCTTGCCCGAGTGGCGGGACTTGATGCGGTAGAAGCCGCCTCCGGAATCGACGAACTGCCACTGCTGCTGGCTCTGATCGTTCCTGGTCCACTGGGTGATGCGGGCACCGTCGGCGGTCGCCATGTTGTAGACGTCCAGGGCCTTGCCGCTATTGCGATTGACCAGCACGTAGGAGGCGTTGGGGTCCACGGTCGCCGCCTCGGCGGGCTGGGCGCCGAGAGAGGTGGCCACAAGCAACACGGGGGCGAGGATTGCGAGCAGGCGTCTTGGCCAGGCCGGGATCGAGTGGCGATACCACATGAATTGCGCCTCCTTGGGGGCTGGGTTGAGGTGACCCTGATGAACAGCCGAGCGGAAGTGCCGTTGGCCCGGGACAGCTTCGAAAGTTTCGAAAATTCCCGGAAACCTTGACGCCACAAGCTAGGGATGTGGGGTCCCCCGGTCAAGGCTTGCCACTGATCTGCCCGTGAACGGCACCTCCCCTTCCGGCCGGACACGCGATCGCGCCGACCGGATCTCCTCTGAGTGCGTGAAGACAGTGCGCCAGTTCAAGGCGCACGCGTGGAAGGGGAATGCCAAGCAGACAACCATCCGTGCCCTCGCCCGGACCGCGGCCCACGACGTTCGCCGTCGGTGACGTCAGGGCTGCATTCCGACTCGCCGGAGTATCGGAAAGTTTCGGATGGACAATCGAAACTTCTCCTGTGCGGAGTATTGACGGCCCATCACCGATGCCTCAATCATCCCTGTCTGAGGAACTGGCCGTGGTCCGAGGTACCGGACGTCGGCCTCGGCCTTCTGTGCTGCACGGCAGATCCGCGCACCGCACCAGTCCTCTCGTGATTTCCACCTTGGAGGCACAGTCATGGGCTCCCGCACTCTTCCCAGACCCGTTGTCCGCCGGAAAACTCGCAGCCTGCTGTTGGCGCTGGTCGTCGGCGCCCTCGGTGCGTCCGCCGCGCTGGTCGCCCCACCGGAAGCACACGCCGCCGAGAGCACGCTGGGCGCCGCGGCGGCGCAGAGCGGCCGCTATTTCGGCACGGCCATCGCCTCGGGCAAACTGGGCGACTCGACGTACACGTCGATCGCCAACCGCGAGTTCAACATGGTGACGGCCGAGAACGAAATGAAGATCGACGCCACCGAGCCGCAGCGGGGTCAGTTCAACTTCAGCTCCGCCGACCGCGTCTACAACTGGGCTGTGCAGAACGGAAAGGAGGTGCGTGGCCACACCCTGGCCTGGCACTCCCAGCAGCCCGGGTGGATGCAGAACCTCAGCGGCAATGATCTGCGCCAGGCGATGATCGGCCACATCAACGGCGTGATGGGCCACTACAAGGGCAAGATCGTCCAGTGGGACGTCGTGAACGAGGCGTTCGCCGACGGAAGTTCGGGTGCACGACGCGACTCCAACCTGCAGCGCAGCGGCAACGACTGGATCGAGCTCGCCTTCCGCACCGCGCGTGCCGCCGATCCGTCCGCCAAGCTCTGCTACAACGACTACAACGTCGAGAACTGGACGTGGGCCAAGACGCAGGCCATGTACTCCATGGTCCGGGACTTCAAGCAGCGCGGCGTGCCGATCGACTGCGTCGGCTTCCAGGCGCACTTCAACAGCGGCAGCCCCTACAACAGCAACTTCCGTACCACGCTGCGGAACTTCGCCGCCCTCGGCGTCGACGTGGCCGTCACCGAGCTGGACATCCAGGGCGCCTCCCCCACGACCTACGCCAACGTGACCAACGACTGCCTGGCCGTCGAGCGCTGCCTCGGCGTCACCGTCTGGGGCGTGCGCGACAGCGACTCCTGGCGAGCGGAGCACACACCGCTGCTGTTCAACAACGACGGCAGCAAGAAAGCCGCCTATTCCGCCGTCCTCAACGCCCTCAATGCCGGCGAGACAACTGACCCCCCGGTCGGCTCCGGACAGATCAAGGGCGTCGGTTCGAACCGCTGTCTGGACGTGCCCAACGCCAGCACCAACGACGGCACCCAGCTCCAGCTCTGGGACTGCGGCAACAACGCCAACCAGCAGTGGGTGGCGACCGAATCGGGTGAGTTCCGGGTCTACGGCGACAAATGTCTGGACGCCGCCGGCACAAGCAACGGCAGCAAGGTCCAGATCTACAGCTGCTGGGGCGGGGACAACCAGAAGTGGCGCGTCAACTCCGACGGGTCCATCGTGGGCGTCCAGTCCGGCCTCTGCCTCGACGCCGTCGGCACCGGTACCGCCAACGGCACGCAGATCCAGCTCTACTCCTGCTCGAACGGCAGCAACCAGCGCTGGACCCTCACCTGACGGGACCGGCCACAGAGAAGGGGCGAACTGATGACGGCCCGCGGCGCGGTTTCTCCCGCCCTCAGGCGGACCTCGTCGACGTACCCGGGTCGCCGCAGTGAACCCGCGGTCCGCCGAGGTGGCGGCGGTAGGTAGGACGTTCTGCCTACGCCCCGATAGGCGTCCCCACTTCAGCCCGATGCTCCCGAGGGGGGCCTCGGAGCCGGGGAGCGGATGGAAACCCCGCTCACGATCGCCGCACAAAGGCGCCTTCGCCCCTGTCCTGCTTGGACAGGGGCGAAGGTGTCCTCGGCATCCCCGCCGGATGAGGCGGGCGGCGAAGCCGCGGGCGCCTGGTTCCAGTCGCTGGCAGCCACGCTCTCCGGCGTCCGATCCGGCTGAGCGGTCGGGGGACGGGCGCTCCACAGGCACAGGAGGGCCCGAACGTGGACAGCGTCGCAGGGCCGAGCCCTCGCGAGAACCAACCTGAAGGTCCGTCCGGCCGGTGACCGCAGTCCTTTGAGCACATCGCCAGCACCTCAACAGCGCAACCCGGAGCAGACGCAGGCGATCCGCAGCCCGAAGGCGGATGCATCTCAGCGCCCTGACCGCACCGACCGGGGCCAGAGCGGCTACACCGACCTGGCCGCCCGGGCGGCCAGATGGCTCGCGGCGGCCAAAAAACCTCTCCTCCATGATAAAGCGACGACCCAGGCTTGGCTCCACGAGGTCGTGGTGAAGGGGCACCTGAACTACGCCGCGGCCAACAGGTCCGTACTCGAAGGCTGGGGAGGCGGTGCCTGATGGCCGGTCCTTCCTCGCCCGCCCAGCCGCCGGGTGGTAGCGGCACCATCGACGTCAAGCCGAGCGACCTCTGGTCGGTCTCCGGACGGGTCGCCGCGCAGCAGGACTTCCTGGTACGGGGTGCAAAGACGCTTCTCGAGGAGCTGGGCAAGTACCCCGACGCAGGCGGTGCCGGCACGGAGGCCGAAAAGTTCGCCCGGGCGTACAAGAAGATCGGCAATCGCTGGCTGGAGGTCTGGGGCCGGTCCGTGCTCAGCGTCGGCGGTGTCGCAGTCGGGTTCACCGAGACGGCCAACGCCTACACCAGAGCAGACGTGGCGGCCCATCCCAAGCCGGGGAGGACGGCCGAGCAGCGCCCGCGGCCTGCGGTCATCGACAAGGCCCCGAACTTCGACTCGGTACCCGATATCAAGTGGGGCGACGACGACGGCGGCGACGACATCCTCCGCGGCCTGATGGAGGGCATACCCGAAATCGTCCGGGACGTCCTCCAGCCACTGTGCAAGAACGTGTTCCGGATCGGAAGGGTGGCGGACGTCCACCCCTTCCCGCAACAGCACTACCTCAACTCGCTCTGTCACAGCTGGATGAACGTATCCATCACCGCGACGTTGGGGGCGGACCAGCTGACCCAGGCGGTGGGTGCTATCACCAACCACCAGCAGGCGGACTGGGAAGCCGCGATGCGGACCTTCTGCAGCGCCCTGTGGGGAGGGACGGCGTGGGGGCAGCAACGGCACGGCTACCAGTGGGGGCAGACCGCCAACTCAGGTCCGGGCACGCCGCGGGTTCCCACGGGCAGTGAGCCGGTTCTGGCCGTGCTGAAGGACACTGCGGACAAGATCGCCACAATCCTGCGCGAGTACGCCGAGGCCGCCGTCGACCTCAACCGCGATGTCGCGGACGAGCTCCACCGCGCCATGTGGAAAGCCGCCAAGGAGATCATCGAAGATCTCGCCAAGCCCAAGGACCCCAAGAGCATCCTCGGCACCGTCACCTCCGTGATCGGCAAGGGCGCGGGCCTGATCCTGTCGTTCGACGTCAAGACGGTCCTGAACATCGACACGAGCAGGCTGAACGGGATCGTCGACAAGTACACGGGCATCCTGGAGGGCCTCACCATGCGCATGGAGGCGCTGAGGGAGCCGCTGGACGAGGCATTCCGGAGCGCACCCAACTTCGAGGCCGGCGTCGCCCGTTCGCACGGCTTCGGTGCCCGGGCCCTGGAGGAGTTCCAGGACTCGAAGGTCTGGCTGAAGGTCAATTCGAACGGCGTCTACGATCTGAACCTCGCCGCCAACGAGTACATGGCGGACGGCCACACTCTGGACAAGCACGTCGGCAAGACGGACGAGCAGTTGGCGCAGCGCCTGCGTGATCAGCAGGGGAACGGCCCTACCGCCGCCTGGCCGCACGGCAAGCCAAAGCCCAGCGCCTCCTCGGCCTTCCCGAACTATCGGCGGGCGGAGGAGCTGACCGAGTACAACCTCAACAAAAACACGTCCGCTATCGAGGTTTGGATCAAGGGCCCTCCCCCGCCGAGGGAGGGCGAAGTCAGAGACTTCCACTCGACCGCGCCGAACGGCGAGACCAGCGGCCGCAGTGTGAGCAAACAGCCGGTGGACCTCAACGACCCGCTGTCCGGCTACAAACAGGGCGGCATGAATGCCAGGTCGTACGACGTCACCGGTATTGACACACGGCTCCGGTACGACAGCAGCCGCACTCCTCCGTTCACCGTCATGACGTCGATGCCCTCCAAGTCCTAGGGCCTGTCTTCAAAGGGTTATATCCACATCAGGAGTGACGCGATGGTGAGTGCCGCTTCGTAGGATTCGCGTGTTTTGTCGTAGCGGGTTGCGATGGCCCGGTACTGCTTTAACGCGTTGAAGCAGCGCTCGACGACGTTGCGCTGTTTGTAGCGCTCCTTGTCGAAAGCGGGCGGCCTGCCGCCGTTGCTGCCGCGACGGCGGCGGTTTGCCTGCTGGTCCGAGCGTTCCGGGATGGTGTGCGGGATACCGCGCTTCCGCAGGTAGTTGCGTATGCCTCGACTGCTGTATCCCTTGTCGCCCAGGAGGTGATCGGGCCGGTTGCGCGGTCGGCCTGGGCCTGGGCGGCGAACCCTGATCTGCGCGAGGACCTGCTCGAACTGCGTGCAGTCGTTGACGTTGCCGCCGGTGACGACGAAGCCGAGCGGACGGCCGCGGCCGTCGCAGGCGAGGTGGATCTTGGTCGTCAGTCCGCCACGGGATCGTCCGAGGGCGTGAGCGTGTGCCGTTTCTGCAGGGCCTGCCCCTTTTTACGGGCACCGGCCGCGTGCTGATGAGCGCGGGTGATCGTGGAGTCCACGGAAACCAGCCAGTCGACGTCTCCAGCCGCATCCTTCTGTGCCTGGACGGCCTCAAGCATCCGCGTGAACGTGCCATCGAGCGCCCACCTGCGGAAACGCGTGTACAACGTCCGCCAGGACCCGTATCTTTCCGGCACATCACGCCAGGCCGAACCGGTCCGCAGCTTCCACACGATTCCGTTCAGCACCACCCGGTCGTCCCGCCGGGGCCGCCCCGTTTCCGTCCGCGGAAGCAGCCCCGACAAAACGTCCCACTCTTCATCCGAGAGCTCATGTCGCCGCACCATGCGTCATATGGTGCCTCACCATCAGACTTTGAAGACACCCCCTAGCGCACGCCGAGAAAGGCCAGCACCACATGTCCCTCGAACAGAACTCTTGGGAAGCCGCGGTACGCCACCTGTTCGAGGACGCGTACCCGTACGACGCCACAGGCCCACGCCGCCACGAGGACTGGGTCCTCGACGTCCTCAAGCTAATGGCCCGGGCCGTCCCGGACCCCCGGGGCTGGACGGGTCTCGACGATTCGGCGCAGGACCCGGAGCGCGAGGGGTTTGCCACGTTTCCGTTCGCTGTGCACCCCCCGGAGTACATCGCGCAGCGTCTCCGCGAGATCGATCGGGCCAGCGCCGAGAACCTGCTGCTGGCCCTCACCGACGACTGCTGCACCCTGTCCAACCTGAAGCGCTTCACGGAGAGCGAAGGAGAATTGCGGGCGATGGCGAGGACGATCCTCGCACGTTACGGCGACGAGGCCACTTATCACACCAACGTCAGCCGGCCCGGCCCTGTGCCCGGAGCACTCGACTTTACGACGTCGCACTGGGGGTACAACCCCCTGAGCGTGTACTCGGAGGACTGCGGCCTGATCGTCGTCTCGGACACTGAGGTCGGCATGTTCTGGAACTTCTCCGACTACTGAACCATTTGCCGCTCGTACGAGCGCAGGATCCGACCAGGTGATTTGAAAGGATGCCCCCGTGCTGACCCGTTCCGCTTCCTATCCCGACCGGGAGACCGCCCAGTGGGCCACCCAGCAGGTGGTGACCGCCAACGAACAGGCCGTCCACCGCTGGCTCGCCCAGAACACCCGGGTCCGCCTCACCCTCGAGGCGGCCTGGCCGTCCCGTGAGGAGCCCGTGGGCCGGGTTCAGTTGGAGGGCGATCTGCTGGCCGGGCGCGGTCCCGTCGACGTGCGCGCGGCGCGCGTGGTGCTGCGCCGCGATCCGATGAGTCCGCTCGGCTTCGTCGTCCACACGACCGTCCCGTTCTACTTGTAGGGGTCACACGCACATGTCCATGAAACCCCTCGAACACGATCGGCGGTACGGCGAGCTGGACCAGGTGATGCGCGCGTATCTGGGGCAGCCGGCCGACGACACCCCGGAACGGCGCAGTCGCGCCCTGGACGCGTATCTCCGTCACACCTGGCATACCCGCCCCGCGGCCGTCGCGGAGGCGGAGCGACAACTGCGCGAGTACAGCCGCAATCCTCCAGGCCGCATCCGGCAGGAGCTGGGTGAGTTCTACTCGATCCCGGACACCGGAAAGCCCCAGTCGGACATCGGTGACTGGCTGACAGTGCTGGCCGACCACCTGAAGAGGAGCATCGAGGAGGGCGACGTCCCGGAACCATCGTCCCCGCAGACGCACTGGGAGTGGCACGCGCGTTTCCCGGAGACCGCGCAACTGCTGGGGGGCTGGTTCTCTCAGGACATCGTTGACGAGTTCCCCGGCCACGACGCCGCAGTCGCCGACTACGCCGGCACCACAAACCCGCAGTTGGTCGCCCGCCTCGCGGGCGAACTGCACGAGTTGCTCGCCCTCCACCTGGACGAGGGGGACTACGCCCTGGCTGCCGCCGAACTCGGCATGGAGGTCGGCCCGCCGGAACCGTTCTCCCACGGCACCTGGTTCCAGTCGCTGGCGGCGACGCTCTCCGGCGTCTGATCCGGCTGCTCGGTCGCGGGGCGGGCTCTCCACAGCCGCAGGATGGCACGGACGTGGACAGCGTCGCAGGGCCGAGCCCTATCCTCGGGACCCGGAGCTGAGCGTCGGTCCAGGCCGCCTCTCAGCAAGCCAGGTCAGGTGTCACCTATCCATGCAGCAGTCCCCCGGGCCTCGTGGAGGCATACCGCCACCAACATCATGGGTTCTGTGTCTTGTCCCGGGTCGCCCGTCGCGGTCAGGAACGTTTCCGGATCGTGTTGACCACCGCCCCTACGCGGCCGGTCAGGCAGGTCAGGACCGCGGTGCCGACGGCAAGGGGTTCGGCCAGCCTCGGGTAGGCGACCCTGCGGCTCACTCACTTCGGCACCTCCGGCAGCGCTGGCACCGTCGAGATGGACTGGATGGTGGACTCCCACTCCCCGGTCCGCGTGTTCTTGAACCGAAGATGCAGCACCTCGAACTCGTCCGGCACCCAGTCGAACTCGCCGACCTCATCCTGGTCGGAGATCTGGTGCTCCGCGAACAGCTTGGCGAGCTCGATGTCCGTGGACGCCTGCATGATGAACTTGCCAACCTTAACGACATGCATCACTGGACGACCCTGTGCCTCCGCCACCCGGACGCTTTCCCAAAACGGCTCGTACCTCTTGGCGGACTTGGTCATCCCAACCCACTCGTCGCGCCTGATCTCGCTCACTTCGACCCCTCCAGCTTGCTCGTCGTCACTGGCGTCCAGCTCTGCACATACTCCACCTTCGGCGCCTTCACGACCGCCAGGCGGTTGGCCTCCTGCACGGACTCCGCTTTCGCCTCCCCGCGCAGCGCCGCGTGACCGTGCAGAGCCACCGTGTGTCTCGCGAAGTCTTCTGCGGCCCGTCGTCGCCTCTCGAAGCAGTGCCGAAGCCGTCATCGTCGCAAAAGCGCAACATGCGAGCAGCACCCATCACCACGAACCTTCGAACCAAGGTCTGGACAATGCCCGGAACAGCCTTCCGCAGCCTGTGACGATCGGAGCTGTTTTCGCTGGTCAAACTGCTTCTGAGCCGCGCACCACCAGCAAACCAAGAACCTGCTGGGCGCTCTGCTGATGTGGCTGAGCATGACTGTTTGACACCAGAAAACTCCGGCACCCCCGCCTCGCGGAGTTCCCCATCAGGCCAGCCGACCAGCGACGCGACACACCTGACACCCCATCAGAGCGAGCGCCAAATGAGCGTCAAGATGCCTCGTAGAGCGTCATTTCAGCGTCAAGATATCGTCTGTAATGCCCACGTCGCAGTAAACGTACACCACCCAAACCCGCAGCTCAGGCAGCCTTTGCGATGGGTTCAAGGATCGCCACGCACTCCACATGGTGCGTCATCGGAAACAGGTCGAACGCCCGCAGCGTCCGCACCCGGTACCCCCCGTCCCGGAAGTACGCGAGGTCTCGGGCCAGTGCCGCCGGGTCGCAGGCCACGTAGGCGATGCGGCGCGCGCCGAGGCTCGACAGGTGCTTGACGACCTGGTTGCCCGCGCCGGCCCGCGGCGGGTCCAGGACGATCAGGTCGCACTCCGTGATGCCGGTGCGGGGCAGGACCTGGTCGACCTTGCCGTGCTCGATGCGGACGCGGTCGAGGTCCTTGAGGTTGTGGCGGGCGTCCTCGACCGCGCGCTTGCCGGACTCGATGCCGAGGACCGCACCCTTCTCGCCGATGCGCTGGCCGATGGCGCCGGCGAACAGGCCGACGCCGCAGTACAGGTCCAGGGCCGTGTCGTTCTTGCGGGGCAGCAGGCCCTGCATGACCGCGCGGACCAGGGTGTCGGCGGCCTGCGGGTGGACCTGCCAGAAGCCGCCGGAGCCGACGCGGTAGGTGCGGTCGTCGGCGCGCTCGCGGACGAAGGCGCGGCCGTGGACGCGGTGGACACCGCCGTCCTTCTCGTCGACGCGGAGCACGGAGACCGGCCTGTCCAGCTCGACCAGGGGGAGCCGGCCGCCGGGCTTCGGGGTGAGGATGACCTGGCGGTCGTTGGAGCCGGTGGCGGCGATCGCCTCCACCGCGGCCATCTGGGGCCACTCGCGCTTCTCGACGCCGAGTTCCGAGACGCCGGGCGCGGCGATCAAGCAGCGGTCGATCGGCTGGACGTCGTGCGAGCGGTGCTTGCGCAGGCCCGCCCTGCCCTCCTCGTCGACGGTGTACTGGACGCGGGTCCGCCAGGCAGGCACCTCCCCCGCGGGGAGCTTGTCGCCCTCTGCGGGCATGACCGTGCCGTCCCAGCCGGCCTCTTCAGGGGTGAGGCCGGCGAGGCGCTGGAGCTGCTCGGCGATGACCTCGCCCTTGAGACGGCGCTGGGCGCCCGGCTTGGCGTGCTGCCAGTCGCAGCCTCCGCACTTGCCGGGGCCGGCGTACGGGCACGGCGCCTCGACGCGGTCCTTGGACGGCTCGATGACGCGTACGGCGTCGGCGCGCAGGAAGCGGGAGCCGGTGTCGCCGTCGGTGACCCGGGCGACGACCTTCTCGCCGGGGAGGGTGTGCCGGACGAAGAGGACCTGGTTCTCGGCGGTACGGGCGATGCAGTGACCGCCGTGCGCGACGGGCCCGACCTCGACCTCGTACTCCTCCCCGACCAGTGACGACGTGGGTGCGTTCTGCATGAGAGGAGGCTCCAGGGGGAGGGAGGGGCGGACGAGCGGTCGGGCGTGCGGCCGGACAGCAGCCCACCAGTCTACGCGGCGGCGGCCGGAGTGCTTACCACATGAGTCCCCCGGGTGTCAGTCCCCGCCGGTCGGTTCCTCAGGTCGAAGCAGCCTCCCGTCGGCCGTCGCCCCGTGCCCTCCGGCCGGTGCTTCTCCGGTCAGCCCCGTCGGCCCCTTTTGTCTGCCCTCAGCCTTTCCGGCCCGGCTCCTTGGGCCTGCGTTCCACCAGCCCTCGACGGACCGAGCCCGGGGCGTTCCACTCCGCACGCTTGCGGGCGCGCCTCTTCGCGGCCTCGGAGGACTGGAGCTGGTAGGGGACCGAGGTCACCATGACGCCCGGGGTGAACAGCAGCCGGCCCTTGAGGCGCAGGGCGCTCTGGTTGTGCAGCAGGTGCTCGTACCAGTGGCCGACCACGTACTCGGGGATGTAGACGCTGACCACGTCGCGCGGCCGCTCGTGGCGCAGGCTCTTGACGTACTCGACGACCGGGCGGGTCACCTCGCGGTAGGGCGAGTCGAGGATCTTGAGCGGTACGTCGACGCCCCGCCGCTCCCAGTCCTCGCGCAGCGCCTTCGTCTCGTGCGGGTCGACGCTGATGGAGAGCGCCTCCAGGTGGTCCGCGCGGATCAGTTTCGCGTAGGCGAGGGCGCGCAGTGTGGGGCGGTGGAGCTTGGAGACGAGCACGATCGCGTGGACGCGGGCGGGGCGCAGCCCCTCGTCCGCGGACGACTCGTCGGCTGCGATCTCGGCGGCGACCCGGTCGTAGTGCTTCCGGATCGCGGTCATCGTCCCGTAGAAGATCACCATGCCGAGCAGTGCGACCCAGGCGCCGTGGGTGAACTTGGTGGCGAGGACGACGACGAGGACCAGGCCGGTGAAGGTGGCGCCGAAGGCGTTGATCGTACGGGAGCGGACCATGTGACGGCGTCGGCCCGGGTCGTTCTCGGTGGTGAGGTGGCGGTTCCAGTGCCGCACCATGCCGATCTGGCTGAGGGTGAAGGAGACGAACACCCCGACGATGTACAGCTGGATCAGATGGGTGGAATCGGCGTCGTAGATCCAGACGAGCAGGATCGCGGCCCCGGCCAGCAGGACGATGCCGTTGGAGAACGCGAGGCGGTCGCCACGGGTGTGCAGCTGGCGCGGCAGGTAGCGGTCCTGGGCGAGGATCGAGCCGAGGAGCGGGAAACCGTTGTACGCGGTGTTGGCGGCCAGGAAGAGGACCAGCGCGGTGGCCGTGGCGAGGATCATGAAGAGGAACGACCCGTGGCCGAAGACCGCTTCGGCGACCTGGGAGATCACCGGGTCCTGGGTGAAGCCCGCGCCGACCGGGGAGCCGTCACGGATCAGGTCCGTGGCCGGGTTCTCGGCCATCTTGACGTCGGTGGCCAGGGCCAGACCGATGATGCCGCAGAACATGGTGACGGCCAGCAGGCCCATCGCGGCGAGCGTCGTCGCGGCGTTCCTGCTCTTCGGCTTGCGGAAGGCGGGGACGCCGTTGCTGATCGCCTCGACCCCGGTGAGGGCGGCGCAGCCCGACGAGAACGCGCGCAGCAGCAGGAAGACCAGGGCGAACCCGGCAAGCCCCTCGTGTTCGGCGTCGATCTCGAAGTCGGAGGTGGGGGCGTGCATCGTGTCGCCGAGGACCAGGCCCCGGAACGCACCCCACAGGATCATGAGGAAGACGCCGGCTACGAAGAGGTAGGTGGGGACGGCGAAAAGCCTCCCGGACTCCTTGACGCCGCGCAGGTTCATCAGCGTGAGCACAACGATGGCGCCGATGGCGAAGAACGTCTTGTGCTCGACGACGAACGGGATCGCGGAGCCCAGGTTCTCCACGCCGGAGGAGATCGACACGGCGACGGTCAGCACGTAGTCGACCAGCAGCGCGCTGGCGACGGTCAGTCCCGCCTTGGGGCCGAGGTTGGTGTTCGCGACCTCGTAGTCACCGCCGCCGCTCGGGTACGCGCGCACGTTCTGCCGGTACGAGGCAACGACGGTGAACATCAGGACCACGACGGCGGCCGCGATCCACGGGCTGAAGTGGTACGCCGACACGCCCGCGACGGACAGCACCAGGAGGACTTCTCCCGGCGCGTACGCCACCGAGGACAGCGGGTCGGACGCGAAGACGGGGAGCGCGATGCGTTTGGGGAGGAGCGTTTCTCCCAGCTTGTCGCTGCGCAGCGCCCGGCCGATCAGAATCCGTTTGGGCACGTCGGTCAGTTTGGACACGCAGAGGATCGTAAGCGCTGGACAGCGAGGTCTCGGCCGCCTGAACGCCATGGCCCCGCATTCTCCCGCGATCAGCGGAGACGCCCGCGCATTCCTTAACGCAATCCTTGCGGCGCGAACGCGATCCTCGCGGCGTGCCCGGGGCAGCCAGGTGTCCCTCGGGAGAGCGCAGCGACCCTCAGGGGCACGCGGGCCCCCTCTCCAGCTCCACGTCGTCCTCTGTGAGCTCACGCCACCCCCGATGAGGGAGGCGGTGGCGCGGGCGCCTCCTGGCGATCTGGTCCCGGACGCGATCCTGCGCTCGTCGCGGCACCAGCACCCGCCCAGACCTCCCGCTCGTCGCGCACCCCGCTCGTCCTCGCCCCTTTGCCTCCCCTTTGCCCACGTGCCCCGTCGAAGCCGTACGCGGATGAGGCAAAGGACGCAAGGCCGCATAAGCTCGTCCTCTGGCCGCACCGCAGGTGCGTGCCCGTTGTTTGCCCGGCAAGCTGAGAGAGAAGTATGAGCAGCGTGTTTTCGCAGGTCAGCCGGATGACCAGGACGGCGGGGTAAGCGCACAGTGCACATCGTCATCATGGGCTGCGGGCGGGTCGGAGCCGCGCTCGCGCAGACCCTCGAACAGCAGGGGCACACGGTCGCGGTGGTCGACCAGGACCCCACGGCGTTCCGCCGCCTCGGTTCCGGATTCGGCGGCCGCCGGGTCACCGGAGTCGGCTTCGATCAGGACACCCTCCGCGAGGCGGGGATCGAGGAGGCCGGAGCGTTCGCCGCGGTCAGCAGCGGCGACAACTCGAACATCATCGCGGCCCGGGTGGCCCGCGAGATGTTCTCCATCGAGAACGTCGCGGCCCGCATCTACGACCCCCGTCGCGCCGAGGTCTATCAGCGGCTCGGCATCCCCACCGTGGCGACGGTGCGCTGGACGGCGGACCAGATGCTGCGCCGGTTGCTGCCCTCGGGCGCGGAGCCGCTGTGGCGCGACCCGAGCGGGGGTGTGCAGCTCGCCGAGGTGCACACGACACCGTCCTGGATCGGCCACAAGATCAGCACGCTCCAGGAGGAGACGGGGGTCCGCGTGGCCTTCCTCACCCGTCTGGGCGAGGCCATACTGCCGACGTCCCAGACCGTCCTCCAGGAGGGCGACCTGGTCCACGTGATGATGCGGACGGACGAGATCGCCGCGGTCGAGGCGGCCTTCGCCGAGGGGCCCGAGGGGGGCGGTCACTGATGCGTGTGTCGATTGCCGGAGCGGGGGCGGTGGGCCGCTCCATCGCCGCCGAGCTGCTGGAGAACGGGCACGAGGTACTGCTCATCGACAAGGCGCCGAGCGCCATCTCGGTGGAGCGGGTGCCGATGGCCGAATGGCTGCTCGCGGACGCGTGTGAGATCACGTCGCTGGACGAGGCAGCGTTGCAACGGTGCAACGTGGTGATCGCCGCGACCGGGGACGACAAGGTGAACCTGGTCGTCTCGCTGCTCGCCAAGACCGAGTACGGGGTGCCGCGGGTGGTGGCCCGCGTGAACAACCCGAAGAACGAGTGGCTCTTCAACGAGTCCTGGGGTGTGGACGTCGCCGTCTCGACGCCGCGCCTGATGTCGGCCCTGGTCGAGGAGGCGGTGAGCGTCGGCGACCTGGTCCGGCTGCTGCGCTTCAGCCACGGCGACGCCAACCTGGTGGAGCTGACGCTGCCGCCTGAGTCGGCGCTGGCCGGCACACGCGTCGGGGACGTGGCCTGGCCGGAGGACACCTCGCTGGTCACCATCATCCGCGGGACGCGGGTGCTGACGCCGAGCCCCGAGGAGTCGCTCGAGGCCGGCGACGAGCTGCTGTTCGTCGCCGCCCAGGCGCGTGAGGAGCAGCTGGAGGACCTGTTGTCGGTCCGCCACGACCCTTCGGGCGGTTGATCACGCGACCACCGCGAGAGGCCCGGGACCACTGAGTGGTCCCGGGCCTCTTCCGTTCAGTCCCCCGTGGCCCTACCGCCCGACGCGCGATGGGGGTCCCGCGCCGGCGCGGGGCCGCCGCCCCGCCGGCGTACGGATCAGGCCTCCGGGTTGTGCAGAGCCGCTGCCGCTGCCGCCGCGGCCTTGCGGTCCTTCTCCGCCTGCTCCTCGGCCTCCATCTCGGCGAAGACGTCGATCGGCGCCGGGGCCTTCGCCAGGAAGACCCAGGTGAGGTAGACCGCGAGGAGGAACGGCGGGATCTTCAGCGCGACCAGCACCCAGCCGAACTGGGTGGTGTCGGCCCACCAGTAGAGCGGGAAGAGGATGGCGCACTTGGCCAGCAGGATGAGTCCCCAGGCGTAGCTGGCCTTCGTGTAGGCCTTCTTCCGGCCGGGGTTGCGGGTCCGCCAGGACAGGTTCTCCTTGAAGACCGGGCCGAGGATGAGGCCGATCAGCGGCACCCCGGCGGCGGCGGTGCCGAGGTAGGCGACCGCGAGACCCAGCGTGTAGAGCATGCCCGGCAGGTAGAAGTCCTTGGCGTTGCCGGTCATCATCGCGAAGACGACGCCGAAGGCCACGCCGAAGACGCCGCTGAAGGCGTGCTTGACGGTGTCGCGGCGGATCAGCCGGACGGCGACCAGGGCCACGGACACGGCCAGGGCCGCGATGGCCGAGACGTGCAGGTCCTTGTTGATGGTGAAGATCGTGACGAAGAGCAGCCCGGGGAGGACTGTCTCCACCAGGCCGCGCACACCGCCGAAGGCCTCGAAGAGGGCGGCCTCGGTGACGGCCTTGGCGTCGGCGTCCTGCTGTTCGGTGCGGTAGGGCTGGTCCGTGTCGGACGTCGGCTTGTCGAGAGACGTCACCGGCTACTCCTTGCCGAGCGGTCGGAGTTCGTATGTGGGGTTGAACAGCACCCGGCGCCCGTGGCTCATGGCGACCCGCCCGGAGGCGATGATCCTGCGGCCGGGCTCTATGCCGACGATGGAGCGCCGGCCGAGCCAGACCACGTCCAGCGGCTCGGTGCCGTCGAAGAGCTCCGCCTCCAGGGCGGGCACTCCGGCCCGGGGGCGCAGGGTGACGGTCCGCAACGTACCAGCCACCTTCACGATCTGCCGGTCCGAGCACTCGGAGATCCGGGTGCATCCCGTGGACTGGGCATCCTCCCGCAGCTCCTCGGACTCCAGATCCTCCTGGGAGCTGGACAGCCGGTCGAGCATACGGCGGAAGCGCCCGGAAGGCCTCGCCGCCTTCCCGGCCTTCCCGGCTTTGCCCGATCGGGGAACAGCACTCATACCCGAAGCGTACCGGTCCTGCACCGGTCCTCGGCAGTGCGGCCGAGGGGGTGCGCGAACCACTCGAAAGGATGACCAGCGGGAGGGCCGCCGCCGCGCCTCCCCCGCCGGGCCTCAGCTGCGTTCGAAGCGGTATCCCATGCCCGGCTCGGTGACGAAGTGCCGGGGGTGCGAGGGGTCCGCCTCCAGCTTGCGGCGCAGCTGGGCCATGTAGACCCGCAGGTAGTTGGTCTCGGTGCCGTAGGAAGGGCCCCAGACCTCCTGGAGGAGCTGCTTCTGGCTGACGAGCCGGCCGGCGTTGCGGACGAGAACCTCCAGGAGGTGCCACTCGGTGGGGGTGAGCCGTACGTCGCGGCCCGCCCGGTGCACCTTCTTCGCCGCCAGGTCGACGGTGAAACCGGACGTCTCGACGAGGGCGACGGCCTCGGCCCCGTCCTGGCCGACCGGTTCCGCGCGGCGTACGGAGGCCCGCAGCCTGGCCAGCAGCTCGTCCATGCCGAACGGCTTGGTGACGTAGTCGTCGGCCCCTGCGTCCAGGGCCTCGACCTTCTCGTCCGAGCTGTGGCGCGCCGAGAGCACGAGGATGGGGACCCGGGTCCAGCCGCGCAGTCCCTTGATGACCTCGACCCCGTCCATGTCGGGCAGCCCGAGGTCCAGGACGACCACGTCGGGGTGGCGGGCGGCGGCGAGCTGGAGCGCGGTCGCGCCGTCGGCCGCGGCGTCGACCTCGTAGTGGCGGGCCTTCAGGTTGATCACGAGGGCGCGGACGATCTGCGGCTCGTCGTCGACCACAAGCACCCGGGTCATCGCGGACCTGCCTTTCTGCTGCACGGAAGAACGGTGGGGACGGAAGAGGACGGCGGAAACGGGACAGGGCGGTGAGAATGGGACAGGGCGGTGGGAACGGAGAGGAGGGCGGCGGCGGAGCCGGGGCGGGCGGCGGCCGGCTCCGAAGCGGAGGGCGCTCCTCACGAGGTGATCCGGGCGGGCAGGCCGGCCGCGAGGCGGGCACCGCCCGGCGCCGCGGCGAGCGTGAGGACCATGGTCAGCCCGCCCCCTGGGGTGTCCTCTGCGTCGAGCGTGCCGCCCATGACCTCGGCGAAACCCCGGGACACCGCGAGGCCGAGGCCCACTCCGGCTCCGCGCGGGGCGTCCCCGTACCGCTGGAAGGGCTCGAAGATCCGCTCCTTGGCCTCGTCGGGGACGCCCCGGCCGCGGTCCACGACCCGCAGCTCCACCCGGTCGCCGAGCGCGCTGGCGGCCACGGCGACGGGCTCCCCGCCGGGGTGGTACTTGACGGCGTTCTCCACGACGTTGGCGACGACCCGCTCCAGGAGCCCCGCGTCGACGGCGACCATGGGCAGCGTCTCGGGGATGTCGAGGTCGACACTGCCCTCCGGTACGCCGCCGAGCGCCATGGGGACGACCTCGTCGAGGTCGATCTCGCGGATAAGCGGGGTCACGGTGCCGGTCTGGAGGCGCGACATGTCCAGCAGGTTGCCGACCAGGTGGTCGAGCCGGTCGGCGCCGTCCTCGATGCCTTCCAGCAGTTCGGCCTCGTCCTCGTCGGACCAGGCGACGTCGTCGGAGCGCAGGGAGCTGACGGCGGCCTTGATGGCGGCGAGGGGGGTGCGCAGGTCGTGGCTGACGGCGGCGAGCAGGGCGGTCCTGATGCGATTGCCCTCGGCGAGCCTGCGAGCCTGCTCGGCCTCCCAGACCAGGCGGCGGCGGTCCAGGACGACGGCGGCCTGGGCGGCGAACGCGCCGAGCACCCTGCGGTCCTCCGCGGGCAGCACCCGGCCGGACAGGGCGAGGCTCAGGTTGTCGGCGACCGGCATGTCCACGTCGGCGTCGTCGGGGCGGGCGGCCGGGGCAGGTCCGACGGACCCGGCGCAGGTCCACGGGCCGGCGTCGCCCTCGCGTTCCAGCAGGGCGACGGACTCCATGGCGAAGGTCTCGCGGACCCGCTCCAGCAGGGCGTCCAGCGCGGTCTCGCCGCGCAGCACACTGCCCGCGAGGAAGGAGAGGATCTCCGACTCGGCGCGCAGCCGGGCCGCCTGATGGGTGCGGCGGGCCGCCAGGTCCACCACGGAGGAGACCGCCACCGCCACCGCGAAGAAGATCACGATGGCGACGAAGTTCTCCGGGTCCTGGACGGTCAGGGTGTGGGTCGGCGGTGTGAACCAGTAGTTCAGGAGCATGCAGCCGACGGCGGCGGAGGCGAGGGCGGGCCACACGCCGCCGAGCAGGGCGGCGGCGACGGTGAGGGAGAGGAAGAGCAGGACGTCGTTGGTGAGGCCGGGGCCGTTCTCCAGGCTGCGCAGCAGCACCGTGAGCAGCACGGAGCCGACGACGCCGACGAGCCATCCCCAGACGATCCGGGCGCGGCCGAGCCGGGCCCCGCGGGCGATCGGCAGCCCTCGCCCGGTGGCGGCCTCCTCATGGGTGACGATGTGGACGTCCAGGTCGGGCCCCGACTCCCGGGCGACGGTCGCGCCGACCCCGGGGCCGTAGATGTACTGCCAGGTCTTGCGGCGGCTGGAGCCGAGCACGATCTGCGTGGCGTTCACGCCGCGGGCGAACTCCAGCAGAGCCCCGGGCACGTCGTCGCCGAGGACGTGGTGGAAGCTGCCGCCGAGGTCCTCGACCAGGGTGCGCTGGACGGCCAGCTCCTTGGGGGACGCGGAGGTCAGACCGTCGTTGCGGGCGATGTAGACGGCGAGGATCTCGCTGCCGGAGCCCTTCGCCGCCATGCGGGAGGCGCGGCGGATCAGGGTGCGGCCCTCGGGCCCGCCGGTCAGTCCGACGACGATGCGCTCGCGGGCCTGCCAGGTGGTGCGGATGTTGTGCTCGCCCCGGTACTGCTGGAGGTACTCGTCGACCCGGTCGGCGACCCAGAGCAGCGCCAGCTCGCGCAGGGCGGTCAGGTTGCCGGGGCGGAAGTAGTTGGAGAGGGCGGCGTCCAGTTTGTCCGGCTGGTAGATGTTGCCGTGCGCGAGCCGGCGGCGCAGCGCCTGGGGCGACATGTCGACCAGCTCGATCTGGTCGGCCCGGCGGACCAGATCGTCGGGGACGGTCTCGGTCTGCCGGACGCCGGTGATCGACTCGACGACGTCGCCGAGGGACTCCAGGTGCTGGATGTTGACCGTCGAGATGACGTCGATCCCGGCGCCGAGGAGTTCCTCGACGTCCTGCCACCGCTTGGCGTTGCGGGAGCCGGGCACGTTGCCGTGGGCCAGCTCGTCCACCAGGGCCACGGCCGGGGCGCGCTTCAGAACCGCGTCGACGTCCATTTCGGTGCGGACGGCCGAGCGGTACGCGATCTCGCCGCGCCGGACCTGCTCCAGTCCGTCCAGGAGCGCCTCGGTGCGCGGTCGGCCGTGGTGCTCGACGAAGGCCACCACGCAGTCGGTGCCGCGCTCGACTCTGCGGTGCGCCTCGGAGAGCATCGCGTACGTCTTGCCGACGCCCGGTGCCGCGCCCAGATAGATCCGGAGTGTGCCGCGTGCCATGGCCCCATAGTCTTCTTCCGTCCGGCTAAGTCCTGACGACGGCCGGTGGCGCCGGTGCGGCTGCCGGCTTCGACGCTACTCCGCTCCGGCCGGTGATCCCTGGCCAGGAGCGTGGGCGGAGGGCGTCTTGACGTAATTCTGATACCGGCCGGCACCGGAGAAGGGGGTGTCAGGCCGGTTCGACGAGGTGGCCGTCGCTGAGCTCCAGGACCCGGTCGGCGAGCCCCAGCAGCTGGGGGTCGTGGTGGCGACCAGGGCGGTGACGTTCTCGCTGCGCACGACCGCGCGGAGCAGTTCCATCACGGCGAGCCCGGTCTCGGCGTCCAGCTGTCCGACGGGCTCGTCGGCGATCAGGACTGCGGGACGGTTGGCGAGGGCGCGGGCGATGGCGACGCGCTGCTGCCGGCCGCCGGAGAGTTCGCGGGGGCGCGTTCTGCGTGGTCGGCGAGCCCTACGAGGGACAGCAGCCGCGACCCGCTCCTCGCGTTCCGCCGGGTCGGCCCTGCGCAGCCGCAGCGGTACGCCGACGTTCTCCGCGGCCGTCAGGGCCGGGGTCAGGCCGAAGGACTGGAAGACGAAGCCGACCCGGTCGCGGCGCAGCTCCAGGAGGCCCTTCTCGCCGAGGCCGCCCAGCTCGGCGCCGTCCACGGTGATCCGGCCCTCGTCCGGAGCGTCCAGAACGCCCGCGAGGTTGAGCAGGGTGGTCTTGCCGGAGCCGGAGCGGCCCTCGATCGCGACCAGCTCGCCGCGGGGAATCTCGAAGGACACCTCGCGCAGGGCGTGCACCGCCCCTGTCCCGCTGCCGTACGAGCGGTGCAGGTCCTCCACCCGGGCCATGGGCGCGGGCCTGCGCCCCGGCGAGGGCCGTGCCGGACTGCCGGTCGGCGCCTTCGGTCATGCTGCTCCCCCGCTGCGTACGTGGTCTGCGTCGCCGCCAGTATGTGCGTGGCGCAGGCGGCAACGGCCGGTGAGCTCCGTCCACGCTCCTCTCCGCCTCGGCCCTGAGGGTCCGCCGTGGGATCGAAGCCGGGTGCTCTCGCCTGGTGCGCGGGCAGCGGGCGGGGAACGACGGCCGGTGGGCCGCACCCACGAAGGGGTGCGGCCCACCGGAGGACGCTGTGAGACGCCGGGGCCGTCCGTCGTCCGGACCGGGCGCGCGTGCGCACTGACCCGGTCCGGGCGGCACGAAGGATTCAGCGGACCTCGGTGATCTCGGGTCCGCGCTGGAGCTGGCCCATGCCGCCGGAGAACTTCGAGCCCTCCTGGTCTTCCTGCTGGACGCCCTCGGGCACCATCTGGGCGTCGTTGGGGAGCTTGAGGACGATCGGGTCGCGCGGGGCCATCGGGCCGTCGCCGCGGACGACCACGGTGTCCCGGAAGATCGTCTCCAGCAGGCCGGCGGTCTCCGGCTGGACGGCGCCCTGGCCGGAGATCACCCCGCGCAGGAACCAACGCGGGCCGTCGACGCCGACGAAGCGCACCAGCTGCACGCCGCCCGTCCCGTCCGGAAGCTGTACGGGGACCTGGGCGCGCAGCTCCCAGCCCAGCGGGCCTTCGACCTCGTCGATGACGCCGCCCTGCTGGGTGATGCCCGAGGCGATCTCGTCGCGGACCTCGCCCCAGATGCCCTCCTTCTTGGGGGCGGCGAAAGCCTGCAGCTGGACCGCGCTGTCGCGCAGCACCACGGTGGCGGCGACGATCGCGTCACCGGCCACCTCGACACGCAGCTCCATGCCCTCGACGCCGGGGACGAAGATCCCGCCCAGGTCGACCCGGCCCTCGCCGGGCTGGGAGACCTCGGAGAGGTCCCAGGGCCCGTCCGGCCGGGGGGCCGGCGGGAGGTTCATCCGGCGGGCGCCGATCGCGGCCCCGTCGACAGCCTCGGGCTCGTCGGCGACCTGCTCGGCCTCGCGCACCTCGTCCGCCGCGTCCTCGGCGGAACCACTCTTCTTGCGACGTCCGAACACGTCACTGTCCTTCCCGGTCGGATACGACCGATGCGTAGCTGTTCCCACCGTGGGTGATCCCGCCCTCGGCGACGTCCGCCGACGCATGGCCGCCGGTGGACCCGAAGCCCCCTTCGGCCCGCGCCGAGCCGGGAAGTTCCGCCACCTCGTGGAAGCGCACCTTCTCGACCTGCTGGACGACCAATTGGGCAATCCGGTCGAACCGTTCGAACCGCACGCTCTCGCGCGGATCGAGGTTGACCACGATCACCTTGATCTCCCCACGGTACCCGGCATCCACCGTCCCGGGGGCATTCACGAGGGCCACCCCGCAGCGGGCCGCGAGCCCGGAGCGGGGGTGTACGAACGCGGCGTACCCGTCCGGCAGGGCGATCGAAACGCCGGTGGGCAGAACAGCGCGTTCGCCGGGGGCGAGTTCGGCGGCCTCGGTGGTCACCAGGTCGGCGCCGGCGTCCCCCGGATGGCCGTAGGCCGGGACCGGTACGTCCGGGTCGATGAGGCGGATCAGTACGTCGACGGGGCGGCGGGTCACGGGTTCACCTCGAAGGCGCGTGCGCGCCGGGCCTGGTTCGGGTCGGACATGGCGGCCCGGATCTCGGCGGGCCGGCCGTTCTCGATGAAGTGGTCGACCTTGACCTCGATGAACAGGGCGTCGGCCCGGACCGCGACCGGGCCTTCTGGTCCACCGATCCGGCCGGTGGCCGTGGAGTAGATCTTCCGGCCGTGGACCGCGGTGATCCGGGCGTCGAGGTGCAGCACGGTGTCCACCGGGACGGGCCGCAAGAAGTCGGTCTCCAGCCGTCCGGTCACCGCGATCGTGCGCAGCAGCCAGTTCAGCGAGCCGAGCGTCTCGTCCAGGGCCGTGGCGAGCACACCGCCGTGGGCCAGCCCGGGAGCACCCTGGTGGGCGGGCTGGACGGTGAACTCGGCGGTGACGCTCACGTCCTCGCCGGCCCGCGCCTGGAGGTGCAGTCCGTGCGACTGCCCCCCGCCGCAGCCGAAACAGTGTTCGTAGTGCGCCCCGAGGAGCTCCCCGGGGGCGGGCGCGTCGGGGTGCCGGACCGGTGCCACGGCGCCGGCCGGGGGTCTCAGAGCTGCTGATGTTCCACTCACAGGCGCAGACCTTACCCGCGCGGCAGTCCGCCGGTCGCGCCGTGCCAAGCTTGGTTCCATGCAGCCTTCCGCACCGGTCTTCGACGAACGTCTCACCGCCCCCCGGTCCTGGTGGTTCATCGCCTTCGGGGTCGGCGTCGCCTGCGCGCTCATGCTTCTGCCGCTCGGCACCCTGCCGCTGCTCGTCGGGCTGGTCGGCGGCGCGGCCGCCGCGGCGGTCCTGGTGAGCGGTTACGGCTCCGCCCGGATTCGGGTGGTGGCGGGGGCGCTGGTGGCGGGGGACGCCCGGATTCCGCTGTCGGCGCTGGGGGAGCCCGAGGTGCTGGACGCCGAGGAGGCGCGGGCCTGGCGGACGCACAAGGCGGACGCCCGTGCCTTCATGCTGCTGCGGGGTTATGTGGAGACGGCGGTGCGGGTGGAGGTCACGGACCCGCAGGACCCGACTCCGTACGTCTACCTCTCCACGCGGGACCCGCAGGGCCTGGCGGCGGCGCTCAGCACCGTGCCGTCGGTCTGACCGCGGCGGCAAGCCGTGCTCCGGGGCCTGTCGGCGGCGAGGTCACGCGGCTCGCCGGGGCTCAGGGACCCTCGGTCTCCTTGGGCAGCCCGGCCGGGCGGGCGGGCTGTTCCAGCGGGGGCAGCTCCGTGAGCCGGTCCCAGGGGACCTGGCGCTTGCGCAGGTCGTCCCTGATCCGTTCGGCGAGCTTGTGGGTGTCGCGGCGGTTCATCGTCGCGCCGACGGCGGCGCCGATCATGAACGGAATCAGGTTGGGCAGATTGCGCGCCATGCGCTTCGTGATCTGCTGGCGCAGCTCGCGCTTCATCTGCCCGCCCAGGGCCGCGTTGAGCGAGGCCGGCCGGACGAAGTCGATGCCGCGCTCCTCCGTCCACGACGTCAGATAGGCGGTGCTGCGCTGGACGAGCTGCCCGGGCGGGCGGCGGCCGTACACCTCGTGGAGCTCGGCGACGAGCTTCATCTCGATGGCGGCGACGCCGGTCACCTCAGCCGCCAGCTCGGCGAGCATGGCCGGTGGCACGGGCATCATGGCGGCCGCTCCGACGCCTGCGCCGACGGTCGCGGTGGCCCGGCTCGCGCCTGCGACGAGCTTGTCGGCGAGCTCCTCGGGTCCCAGCCCGGGGAATTGTCTGCGCAGGGTGGCGAGATCGCGCACCGGGACGCGGGGAGCCGTCTCGATGATCCGGTCGGCCAGGCGGCCGGCCATGGCCCTCGCGCTCTCCCCGCTCTTGCGTGCACCCCGTTTCACTGCGTGCAGGCGGCCGGCCCCGGTCATGGGCTCCGCCCGGTCCTTCTGGTTCCTCTCTTCGGTCCTGTCCGCCCCTGCCGCGGCCACTTCGAGCGAGGCCGGCCGGCCTCGCTCGTCGTCGTAGCTGCCGGAGGGGTCAGGCAGCGCGGCGGACCGCTCGGCGGACGCGTCAGCGTCCTTCGCCGGGCTTGTGCCGCCGGGACCGCCCTGGCCGGCCTCCGGGCCGTGCCGACGCCAGGGGCGCCGCTTCCACAACGGTGTGTCGCCTGCCACGGCCGACCCGGCCTCAGTCGCAGTCGCGGCAGATGGGCTGACCGTTCTTCTCTCGGGCCAGCTGGCTGCGGTGGTGCACCAGGAAGCAGCTCATGCAGGTGAACTCATCGGCCTGCTTGGGCAGCACCCGGACGGCCAGCTCCTCGTTGGAGAGGTCCGCGCCGGGCAGCTCCAGACCCTCGGCCGCGTCGAACTCGTCGACGTCGACGGCGGACGCCGTCTTGTCGCTCCGACGCGCCTTGAGCTCTTCGAGGCTGTCCTGGTCCACGTCATCGTCGGTCTTGCGTGGGGTGTCGTAGTCCGTTGCCATGTCGCTCTCCCCCTCTTGGGTGTCTACGGTGTCTCAGCGCACGTAACGCGTGAGAGGCCGGACTTGTGCCCGACCTGAGGCGGAGATTTTGCCTCACATCAAGGTCTGTTACTCAATCGACACCCAACCGCACGCCTCGGGGAGACCTTTGCTTGGGTGGCGATGGGGACCGTACACGGTCCTGTCTCTGCGGTTCACAGGAGCTACCCCGTGCACTTCCCGTGATAATGATCCCCGAAAACCCGGACGTTTACCGGCTTTCCGAAGGAGTCGCCATCACGGAGAGTGGATGGCTCGAAAATCGACCCTGTGATCGATCACACATGAATCGCCGGGGAGCGGGTCCCGAAAATTCCGCCCAAAGCGAACATGGAGATGTCGTGCGGTGTCACATCTCGCAGCCTCTCAGACCGGCAGAGTGACGCGCATCACGAGGCCGCCGCCCTCGCGGGGCTCCGCGATGATACGGCCTCCGTGGGCCCGCGCGACGGACCGCGCGATCGACAGGCCGAGCCCGACCCCCTTGTCACTGCCCGTGCGCTCCGTACGCAGCCGCCTGAAGGGCTCGAAGAGGTTGTCGATCTCATACGCCGGAACCACCGGGCCGGTGTTCGAGACGACGAGCAGGGCCTGTCCGTGCTGAAGCTCGGTGGTGACCTTGACCCAGCCGCTCTCGGGCAGGTTGTAGCGCACGGCGTTCTGCACGAGGTTCAGGGCGATCCGCTCCAGCAGGACCCCGTTGCCCTGGACCACGGCCGCGGCCCGTCCGCCCCGGATCTCGACCTTCTTCGCCACCGCCTCCGTGCGGGCCTGGTCGATGGCCCGCTCGGCGACCTCGGCGAGATCGACCGGTTTGCGCTCGATGATCTGGTTGTCGCTGCGGGCCAGCAGCAGCAGCCCCTCCACCAGCTGCTCGCTGCGCTCGTTGGTGGCCAGCAGGGTCTTGCCGAGCTGCTGCAGCTCTGGCGGGGCGTCGGGGTCGGA
This sequence comes from Streptomyces pratensis, assembly GCF_037137275.1. Taxonomy (GTDB): domain Bacteria; phylum Actinomycetota; class Actinomycetes; order Streptomycetales; family Streptomycetaceae; genus Streptomyces; species Streptomyces pratensis_B. The sequence goes on from NZ_JBBBEN010000092.1 coordinate 436,923, forward strand.
GAGGTGGACCTCCAGCAGCGTGCGGTTGATCGCCAGCGGGGTGCGCAACTCGTGCGAGGCGTTGCCCACGAACCGCTGCTGCGCGGTGAAGGCGCGCTCCAGCCGGTCCAGCATGTCGTCGAAGGTGTCCGACAGCTCCTTGAGCTCGTCGTCGGGGCCGTCCAGCTCGATGCGCCGGGTGAGATCCGTCCCGGCCACTCTGCGGGCGGTCCGGGTGATCCGGCCGAGCGGGGACAGCACACGCCCGGCCATGGCGTAGCCGAACGCGAACGCGATGATGCTGAGCCCGACGAGGGCGAGCAGCGACCGGTTGAGCAGCGTGTCCAACGCCTGCTCGCGCTGGTTGTTGACGCAGTCGTTGATCGCCGCGTTGAAGGCCTCCGGGGTGGGATTCAGGGGGAGGTCGCAGATGTCACTGGCGATCTTGCCGCTGACGATCTCGAAGGGCAGCCTGCTGCCCACCTGGAGGGCCTGCGCGGCCAGCATGTAGATGATCGAGAGCAGCAGGATGCCCGCGATCAGGAACATCCCGCCGTACAGCAGCGTGAGCCGTATGCGGATGGTCGGGCGCAGCCAGGGGTAGGGGGGCTCGGGCTGCTTGGGCTCCCAGGTGGGTTTCGGGGGCGCCGCGGGGGGCACCGGACCGGTGGCCACGGCCGTCAGATCCGGTATCCGGAGCCGGGAACGGTGACGATGACGGGCGGCTCGCCGAGCTTCCGGCGGAGCGTCATGACCGTGACCCGCACCACGTTGGTGAAGGGGTCGGTGTTCTCGTCCCACGCCTTCTCCAGCAACTGCTCGGCCGAGACGACCGCGCCCTCGCTGCGCATCAGGACCTCCAGCACCGCGAACTCCTTCGGAGCGAGCTGGATCTCCACCTCGTCGCGGAAGACCTCCCGGCGGTTCGGGTCGAGCTTGATGCCGGCCCGCTCCAGGACGGGCGGCAGCGCGACCGTCGTACGCCGCCCGAGCGCGCGCACCCGGGCGATCAGCTCGCTGAACGCGAAGGGCTTGGGCAGGTAGTCGTCCGCGCCCAGCTCCAGGCCCTCGACCCGGTCGCTGACGTCCCCCGAAGCGGTGAGCATGAGCACCCGGGTGGGCATGCCCAGCTCGACGACCCGGCGGCAGACGTCGTCCCCGTGCACGACGGGGAGGTCGCGGTCCAGCACGACGACGTCGTAGTCGTTGACCCCGATGCGCTCCAGGGCCGCGGCGCCGTCGTAGACGACGTCGACGGCCATGGCCTCCCGGCGCAGTCCGGTGGCCACCGCATCGGCGAGCAGCTGCTCGTCCTCGACGACGAGTACGCGCACGGCGCAGTCCTTCCTTCGGTCCTTCTCTGGGTGAACACGGCGAGCGGCCCACGCGGGGGCCGCTCGAACACGGTCGACAGCACCGACTGTGCGCTCCCATCCTGCCCGCAACGCGTATAAACCGGCGGTAAGGCGGCGCTGGGCGGCCGGGCAGGGGCTCGACGCCGCTGGGAAAGCGGCGGAATTCCGGGCCAGTTGAGGTTTCTCGGAGGTGCGGTTCGGGGAAGAGGGCTTCACACCCGCGATCACGCCTGTCACGTGGCATGCCACGGCCCGCTCTTCTTTCCCCGGAGCAGCGGCGCGATCATCCCTCCTCCGGCTCCCCGGCCGGAGGGCATCCGGGCACACCCCCGTGCCACCGACCCACGATGAGGGGGCGCATCATGGACGCTTTCACCGCAGGTCTGCTGCACCGCATCAAGACGACCGAGTCCGGCCTCACGCGGGCGCGCGAGGAGGGCGACGACTTCCTCGCGGATGTCGAACAGGGCGAGCTGGAGGACCTGCGCCGTCTCGCCGCCGAGCATGGCGTGGAGATCGGCGCCACCAGCGTCTGAGCCACGGCCCAGGGCCCCGGGATGCCGTCATGGCACCCCGGGGCCCTGGGCTGTGCCCGGCGGCTCCCACGTCCGCCTCAGGGCCTTCGCCGGGCCCCTCCTCAGTCGTGCCAGGCGCCCAGTTCGTCGAGCGCGGCCTGCAACGGTTCGAAGACGCCCGGCGCGGCGGCCACCGTGAGGTCCCCGTCGGCGGGCAGGCCGGGCCGGCCGCCGGTCAGCGCGCCCGCCTCGCGGGCGATGAGGTCACCCGCGGCCAGGTCCCAGGGGTGCAGTCCGCGTTCGTAGTAGCCGTCCAGCCGGCCCGCCGCCACGTCGCAGAGGTCGACGGCCGCCGAACCGCTGCGCCGGATGTCCCGGAGCCGCGGGATGAGCTGCTGCGCGACGTCCGCCTGGTGGCTGCGGACGGGGCCGACGTAGTTGAAACCGGTCGAGACCAGGGCCTGGTCCAGGGGCGGCGCGGGCCGGCAGCGCAGGGCGTCGCCGTTCGCGTACGCCCCGCCGCCCAGGACCGCCCGGTAGGTCTCGCGGCGCATCGGGGCCTCGACGACGCCCACGACGCGCTCGCCGTCGCGTTCGGCGGCGATGGACACCGCCCAGGTGGGCAGGTTGTAGAGATAGTTCACCGTGCCGTCCAGCGGGTCGATGACCCAGCGGATGCCGGTGCTTCCCGGCACGCTCGCCCCCTCCTCGCCGAGGAAGCCGTCGTTCGGGCGGCGCTCGGAGAGGTAGCCGGTGATCAGCTTCTCGGCCGCGACGTCCATCTCGGTGACCACGTCGATGGGGCTCGACTTGGTCGCGGCCACCCCCAGGTCGGCCGGGCGGCCGTCGCGCAACAGGGCTCCGGCGCGGCGGGCGGCCTCCAGGGCGAGGTCGAGCAGTTCGGACAGGGTGGGGTCGCTCACGGTGCTCCCAGGGGTGTCGGTGGTGAGGTCTCACGGCTGCGGCGGGCCGGCCCGCCGCAGGGTGCGCGGGCTCGTTCCTTCCTACCGCGCCCGGGGCATCCGAAGGCGCCCGGGTCAGGTGTACGGGCTGTCGGCGCCCGCGGCGGCCGGCTTCGGGGCCCTGGCGGGGCAGCAGCCGACCGGGCAGAGGTCGTGGGAGGGTCCGAGAGCCCCCAGCGCGCAGCGGTCCGCCGGCCGGCCCCGCTCGACCCCGGCACGCTCCAGGAGCAGGTCCCGCACGGCGGCGGCGAAGCGCGGGTCGTCACCCACCGTCGCGGACCTGCGGACGGGCAGGCCCAGCTCGGCCGCCTTCGCGGTGGCCTCGGTGTCGAGGTCGTACAGGACCTCCATGTGGTCGGAGACGAATCCGATGGGGGCCATCACGACCGCCGGGACGCCCTCGCCGTGCAGGGCCTCCAGGTGGTCGCAGATGTCCGGCTCCAGCCACGGGATGTGCGGCGCCCCGCTGCGGGACTGGTAGACGAGCTGCCAGGGGTACTCCACGCCGGTCTCCTCGCGCACCGCCTCGACGATCAGCCGGGCCACGTCGAGGTGCTCGGCGACATACGCGCCACCGTCGCCGTGCGCCTCCGGGGGGCCGGAGGCGTCCGCGGCGGAAGTCGGGATGGAGTGCGTGGTGAACGCGATGCGGGCGCCCGCGCGGACGTCCTCGGGGAGGTCGGCGAGCGAGGCCAGCACGCCGTCCACCATGGGCGTCACGAAGCCCGGGTGGTTGAAGTAGTGCCGCAGCTTGTCGACCCGGGGCGCCGGCAGCCCCTCGGCCTCCAGGGCCGCCAGCGATTCGGCGAGGTTCTCGCGGTACTGGCGGCAGCCGGAATAGGAGGCGTAGGCGCTGGTGGCGAGGACGGCGATCCGGCGGCGCCCGTCGGCGACCATCGCTCGGAGGGTGTCGGTGAGATACGGCGCCCAGTTGCGGTTGCCCCAATAGACCGGGAGGTCCACGCCGTGCTCGGCGAAGTCCTTGCGCAGCGCGTCGAGCAGTGCGCGGTTCTGCGCGTTGATCGGGCTCACCCCGCCGAACAGGAAATAGTGCTGTCCGACCTCCTTGAGGCGTTCTTCGGGGATGCCCCGGCCGCGGGTCACGTTCGCCAGGAACGGAACCACGTCGTCCGGGCCCTCTGGACCACCGAAGGAGAGCAGCAGCAGGGCGTCGTAGGGTGCGGGATCGCGCAGATCGGACATGACGTCGATCCTGCCACCCGCCACTGACAGTGCGGCAACCGACATCCGGCGCGGCGGGCGGTACGGGCTCCGCGGGCCGCCCGGCCTCCGCCGTGCCGCCCCTCCTGTCCTCCGCGTCCGTCAGCGCCAGTCGCCGGTCGCCCAGGCCACCAGGCGGGGGCGGGGCGTGTACGGGTCGCACGGAACGATTGCCTCGGTGGAGACGATGTCGTAGGTGACGAGCTGTCCGACGTCCCGGGCCACCCTGTCGAAGTCGCCGGTGACGTCGCCGGGCTCCCCGGGCGTCGCCCTGCCCCCGGACGCGGTCACCGGTTCGTGGGTGGGGCAACCGACGTGCGGGAGGGGCTGGCCGAGGTGCCAGCCGCCCACGAAGACGGCGTACAGGACGGCGGCGGCGCCCAGGCGGCGCGGAGTTATCCAGGTAGGCACCCGCGGAGTGTTCCACGGCGCGCGTCCCGGGGAGCGAGAGCGGCAGTCGTACGAGCGCGCCTACGCCGCCCCGCCGGAGTGGGCGGGGACGAGCCCCACGACCGGTTGAGCCGCTCCACCTTCCCACCTCTGCCGGCGCGCCTCAAGGGGGAGGCACGACCGGGTGACTGCCAGGTGTCCACGCGGCGGCCGTGAGTATGATCCCCCTCCAACTGGCCGGGAACCTCCCGTTGTCGGCCGTGGCGCTCATCGCCGCGGGCCACGCCGTCGCACTGATGACGGCGATCGCCATGGCCTCGTCGAAGCGCGTGCACCCAGCACCGAGCCGACCGAGGACGCGGCCCGGACCGCTGCCGGGGTGCGCGAGCCCGCCGTGGCGGGAGCGCCGCGGCGACATTGGCGTTCCCGGAGTATCGCCGGCCGGCGAGGCCGGTCTCGACGGGAGGGCGCGGGGAAGATGACCGACACCTACGCACGGACGACGACGCACCCATGGCGCAACTGGGCGGGCAACGTCACCGTCCGGCCGGCCCGCTCCGAGTCCCCCGCGTCCGTGGACGAACTGGCGGAGGTGCTGCGCCGGGCGAGCGCCGACGGCCTGCGGGCCAAGCCGGTCGGCACGGGCCACTCGTTCACGGCGGCTGCCGCCACCGACGGGGTGCTCATACGGCCGGACCTGCTCACCGGCATCCGGGACATCGACCGCACGGCGATGACCGTGACGGTGGAGGCCGGCACTCCGCTCAAGCGGCTCAACACCGCGCTCGCCCGCGAGGGTCTGTCGCTCACGAACATGGGCGACATCATGGAGCAGACGATCGCCGGGGCGACCTCCACCGGGACGCACGGCACCGGCCGGGACTCGGCGTCGGTGTCGGCACAGATCCGCGCCCTGGAACTGGTCACCGCGGACGGCACGGTGCTGCGCTGCTCGGCCGCGGAGAACCCGGAGGTGTTCGCGGCGGCCCGGACCGGGCTGGGCGCCCTCGGGGTGATCACCGCCGTCACCCTCGCCGTGGAGCCGCTCTTCCTGCTGACGGCCCGGGAGGAGCCGATGGCCTTCGACCGGGTCACCGCGGAGTTCGACCAGCTGGTCGCCGAGAACGAGCACTTCGAGTTCTACTGGTTCCCGCACACCGGCAACTGCAACACCAAGCGCAACAACCGCAGCGCCGGCCCGGCGGCCCCGCCGAGGAGGATGAGCAGCTGGATCGACGACGAGCTGCTGTCCAACGGGGTCTTCCGGGCAGCGTGCGCGCTGGGCCGCGCGGTCCCGGCCGCGATCCCCTCGATCGCCAGGCTCTCCAGTCGGGCGCTGTCGGCGCGCACCTACACCGACATCCCGTACAAGGTGTTCACCAGCCCGCGCCGGGTGCGGTTCGTGGAGATGGAGTACGCCGTTCCGCGCGAGCAGGCCGTGGCGGCGCTGCGGGAGCTGAGGGCGATGATCGAGCGCTCACCGCTGAAGATCAGCTTCCCGGTCGAGGTGCGTACCGCGCCCGCCGACGACATGACCCTGTCCACGGCCTCCGGCCGCGACAGCGCGTACATCGCCGTCCACCTCTACCGGGGAACGCCCCACCGCTCGTACTTCACCGCGGTCGAGCGGATCATGACGGGGCACGCCGGCCGGCCGCACTGGGGCAAGCTCCACACTCGTGACGCCGGATATCTGGCGGGGGTCTACCCCCGCTTCGGGGAGTTCACCGCGCTCCGCGACCGGCTGGACCCGGACCGGCTGTTCGGCAACGACTACCTGCGGCGCGTCCTCGGCGACTGAGCCGGCCGGCCCCGGGCAGCCGATCGGCCCCGCCCCCGCAGGAGGGGGGCGGGGCCGGTCGCACACTCCGCCGGCCCGCGGCCACGGCGGTCCAAACGCGCCGACGGGGTCACCGGGCTCCGCTGTCGAGGGGGGCCTGGTCGCCGGGCCCGGGGGCGCCGCCGGGCGCGGCGGTGTCGTCGGGAGCCGCGCTCGCGCCGTCGTCCGGCGTCGGCGCGTCCGTCGGGTCGGGGGTGGCCTGCGCGCTCTCACCGCCGCCGGAGTGCGAGGGCGTCGGTGCGGGGCCGACGCCCGGGGTCTCGCCGTCGGCGTCCGGGGCGGGGTCGCGGGTGGCGGCGCCGTCCGGGTCCGTGGCGGGCGCGGAACCGGGCCCGCCCTCGGGGGTCTGCTCCAGCTCCCCGCTGCCGCCGTCCTGTCCGGCGTCCTGGGAGGGGGCCGGGTCCGGGGTCGCCGGCGCGGGGTCCGCGTCGCCGCCGCGTACGACGGAGCTGAGCGTGGTGCCCTGGCCGCCTCCGAGCTGGGTGTCCGAGACCGCCTCGAACGCCGTGATCGAGGCCATGGCGACGGCGAAGACCGCGCCCGCCGCGAGCGCGGGACGCTTCCAGCCGCGCAGCCGGGTGCCGTGCGTGACGCCGCCGGTGAAGGCGGTGTGGGTGACCACCTGACCGGGGCCCGCACCGGCGCCGGGCAGCGGGCGCGTGCGGTCGGCGTCGGCTCCGGGGCCCGCGGCCTTCGGAATGCGGAGCATCCGGGTCCGCACGTCGCGGAGGTCCAGCGCCTGCGTGCGGTCGGTCGCGGGGGCCGTCAGCCCCGAGTGCGCGGGGTCCGGGCCGGGGGTCGCGTAGGCGTCTGCCACCGAGCGGATCAGCCGTGTGCGCTCCGCGTCCGCCGCCGGGAGCATTGTGGTGGCGTCGTCGGCCTGCCCGGGCTCCGGCCGCGGCGCCCCGCCCGTCCGCCGCGCGGGCCCCGTCTCCTTGGTGTGCACCGTCACCCGGCGGCCCTCCGGGTGGGTCACCTGGACCGTCACCTCGCGGATCTGTTCCCCGGTGCGGCGGAAGAAGTGCTGGAAGACCGAGCCTCCGCAGGTGGCGACGATGCTCATCACGCCCGCCCCGGCGATCGTGCCGTAGACGCCCAGCTGCGAGGCCAGCACGGCTGCCGCGACGGCCGCCACGGCGCTCCCCGCTACCTGCGGCAGGCTCAGATCTATGCGCCTTTCCTTCGGTTCTGCATCACTTTCCGGCTTCCGAACCATTACCAGCCTCTGCTTGACATCTGCCCCGCCCTGCACAGAGAAGGGACAAATGAGCGAAGGGGATAGTTCCATTTCTGGCGATTGTGTGAAGTACGCCACCCATCAAGGGCATTTCGCAGGTAAACGGGTAAGCCGATCCCCGCGCCTCGCGAGAAGTCCGGCGGCGCGCCGGTCCACCCCGCTGGCCCGAATGGAGTACTGTGACGAGCCCTGGGGCAAACTCCCACGTGGGAGTTTGCGGCTACGGAAGGGGGCCGGCGGCGGCACTCGAACCGGCGGCACGGTAGGGCGCGGATGCTCGCTACACAGAGCGGCCAAATCGGTCACTTTGGGTCGCAAAGGGCAACCGTGTCACGGCGGCGCTCCAGGGCGAGCGCCCGACACGCCGGGCAACTTGGCAAGGTTGTGGCAGGCTGCACCCGGGCAGGTCACACTCGACTAGCGGAAGCAGCGACGCACGTGACGTCGGCAGGCACCACCCGGGAGGTTCCCATGCCCGAACTGCGTGTCGTGGCCGTCTCCAACGACGGCACACGGCTGGTGCTCAAGGCTGCCGACAGCACGGAGTACACGCTTCCGATCGACGAGCGGCTGCGCGCCGCGGTGCGCAACGACCGCGCCCGGCTCGGCCAGATCGAGATCGAGGTCGAGAGTCACCTCCGGCCCCGCGACATCCAGGCCCGTATAAGGGCCGGCGCCTCCGCGGAGGAGGTCGCCCAGTTCGCGGGCATCCCCGTCGACCGCGTACGCCGCTTCGAGGGGCCCGTGCTGGCCGAGCGCGCCTTCATGGCCGAGCGGGCCCGGAAGACCCCGGTGCGCCGTCCCGGCGAGAACACCGGCCCCCAGCTCGGCGAGGCGGTGCAGGAGCGTCTCCTGCTGCGGGGAGCCGACAAGGAAACCGTCCAGTGGGACTCGTGGCGCCGTGACGACGGCACCTGGGAAGTGCTGCTCGTCTACCGGGTCGCGGGCGAACCGCACGCCGCGAGCTGGACGTACGACCCGCCGCGCCGGCTGGTCCAGGCCGTGGACGACGAGGCCCGCTCGCTGATCGGCGAGACCGACGACGTCGCCGCGCCCGAGCCCAGCTTCCCGTTCGTCCCCCGGATCGCACGGCTCCCGCGCGACCGGCCGCTGGACCGTGCCCTCGACCGGCAGATCGAGCGGCCCGCGCCGTCCCCGATCGAGCCCGAGGAGTACGTGAGCGCCTCGGCCGGTGAGCGGGACTCGCTGACCAGCCTGCTGGAGGCGGTACCGAGCTTCCGCGGGGACATGGTGGTCCCCGAGCGGCCGACCCAGCCGGAGCCGCCCGCGCTGGAACCGGCGGTGGAGGAGGCCGAGGCGGACGAGCCGCCCGCTGCCGCGGCGTCGGCCGGTGCGGGGTCCGCCTACGCGGACGTGTTGATGCCCCGGGCCGTGGCCGGTCACCGCGACCGGCTGACCGGGACGACGGACCGGCAGGCCGAGGCGGACGGCGTCCGGCCGGGCCGCCGGGCCGCCGTGCCGAGCTGGGACGAGATCGTTTTCGGCACCCGCCGGAAGAAGCAGGACTGACCGGACGATGTGGACCGGCGGGAGAGGGGTNCGCGTACGGACCCCTCTCCGTCGTCGTGCCCCGGCTCGGCGGGGCTACTGAGGTTCCGGCCCGGTGGCGACGGGCCGGCCCTCGTCCGCGGACCACTCGGACCAGGACCCGGGGTACAGGACGCCGCGGAAGCCCGCGACCTCCAGGGCCAGCACCTCGTGAGCGCCGGAGACCCCGGAGCCGCAGTAGACGCCCACGCCGTCGGCGCTCTCCTCGGCCCCCAGCGCGGTGAACCGGGCGGCGAGCCGTTCGGCCGGGAGGAAGCGTCCGTCCTCGTCGACGTTCTGCGCGGTCGGCGCGGAGACGGCCCCGGGGATGTGGCCGCCGACGCGGTCGATCGGTTCCACATCGCCCCGGTAGCGCTCCGCCGCCCGTGCGTCGAGCAGGAGACCCGACCGGGCGAAGTCGGCGGCGCCGTCCGCGTCCAGGGTGGGCAGGGCACCAGGCTTCGGCCGGAAATCGCCCTCGGGGGGACGCGGGATCTCGGTGGAGAGCTCCCCCACCCACGCGGCGAGGCCGCCGTCCAGGACCCGTACGTCGCGGTGCCCCGTCCAGCGCAGCAGCCACCAGGCGCGCGCGGCGGCCCAGCCCTGCCCCCCGTCGTACACCACCACGGGGGTGTCCTGACCGACTCCGGCGCGGCGCATCACGGCTCCGAAGTCCTCCGGGTCCGGAAGCGGGTGGCGGCCGCCGCTGCCCGCCGGGCCTGCCAGCTCCGTGTCGAGGTCGACGAAGACCGCGCCGGGCAGATGGCCCGCCTCGTAGTCCGGGCGGCCGTGCGGCCCCCCGAGCTGCCAACGAACGTCCAGGAGCACCGGCGGCCGTGGCCCCGCCGACTCGCTCGCACATGCGGATGCGGTGATGATGGGCTTCATGGAGGCCATCCTCGCGCAGAGGCCGTGGCACCCGTGACGGCACGGAGAGAAAACGCCCCGTGCCGAAACGGCCCTCCTCCGTCGAGAACCCGGTGGGCCCGGCGCGGCCGGAGCATCTCCCGCGCCGGGTGGTGCGAGCATCTGCACAGGGCCCGCGCGCCGCTTCCCGACCCGGGACGGCGCGCCTGCCCCGTTCCCCCGTACGGCCACCACAACGGTCCGAGGAGAGAGACGACGATGACCGAGGCTGCCGCTCGGCGCACGCCCGGAACACCTTGCTGGGTGAGTCTGATCGTGCACGGCCTGAGTACCACCCAGCAGTTCTACGGAGCCCTGTTCGGCTGGGAGTTCCAGCCGGGCCCCGACCAGCTCGGCCCCTACGTCCGTGGGCTGCTCCACGGGAAGGAGGTCGCGGGCATCGGGCAGCTGCCGCCCGACCGGCACCTCCCCATCGCCTGGACCACCTATCTGGCGACGGACGACGCCGATGCGACGGCGGAGGCGATCCGTGCCTGTGGCGGAACGGTCGCGGTCGGTCCGCTGGACGCGGGTGAGGCCGGGCGGCTCGCCATCGCCTCGGACCCCGGCGGGGCCGTCTTCGGCGTCTGGCAGGGCACGGAGCACATCGGCACCATGACGGCGGGCGTCCCCGGCACGCCCGTCTGGAACGAGCTGGTGACCCAGGAGACGTCGACGGTCGGGAAGTTCTACCAGACGGTCTTCGGCTACGAGACGGAGGCCGTGGTCTCGGCCGACTTCGACTACCAGACCCTGCGGCTGGAGGGCAGGCCGGTGGCGGCTCTCCACGGGGTGGGCCACGCCCTGCCGCGCGACCGGGGGCCGCACTGGATGACGTACTTCGAGGTCGCCGACACCGACGCGGCCGCGGTGCGGGCGGTGGAGCTGGGCGGGCGGGTTCTGCAGCCGCCGCGCGAGGGGGCGAACGGCCGGCTGGCGACGCTCGCTGACCCGGAGGGAGCTGTGTTCACGGTCATCCGGTCATCCGGCGGCTGAGGGCTTTCCGGGCGGGCGCCCGTCCGCCCGCACGGCGGCCGCCGCCGGACCGGGGAGGGAGGGCTTGCCCTCCCCCCCGGTCCGTGACCGGCCCGGCCCCGGACCCCGCCCGCCCCCTCAGGCCGCCGAGTGCAGCGGAACCGTGAGCTGCTTGAGCCAGGTGCCCGCGGTGAAGTCGCGGGCCTTGATGACGACCGTGCGAGGGCCCACTTCGACCTGGAGGCCCTGGTTGAAGGCGCCGCCCACCGCGACCTCGCCGCCCTTTCCGTCGTCCGTCCAACCGGTCTGGATCGCCGCGGTGTTCACGACGGTGAAGCCTTCGAGGTTCCCGGTCCCGGGGACGACCCTGCGGACCGCCCAGTCGGACAGGTGGAGATCCCAGTGGGTGTGGCCGGAGAAGAGGAAGACGTCCTTGTGACGGCCGAGGATCGACAGGAGCCGGTCGGGCTGAAGATAGTCGCCCCGATAGAGCTTGTTGCGGGTCCCCGACACGGTGTCGGGCAAGGGATGGTGGGTCATCACCATGACGGGCTTGCGGCGTCGCGCCCAGTGTGCCAGCCGGTCGTCCAGCCAGCTGAACTGCGCGTCGCTGATCCACACCTCGTCCCACAACGTCGCGTCGTGGTAGTGCGCGTAGCGTTCGGTCCCGAGGGTCAGTACCGGAACACCGCCGAACGACGTCTCGGAGTAGACCTTGTTGCGCCCCGCGAAGTCGTAGAAGCTGCGGAAGAGCGAGTCCTCGGTGGCGCCGTTGGGCCAGGTGTCCTGGGCGAGGGTGTCCGGGTCGCTGTACTTGGGGACGTAGAACTCGTGGTTGCCGATGGCCCACGCGAGGTTGCGGGGGTGCGGATGCCGCCTGAGGGTGCGACGGACGGCCGCGTACTCGGCATCGTAGCCGCGGGGCGTGATGTCGCCGGCGATCCCCAGCCCCGCGCTGCCGGGGTTGATCCGGTGCAGGTCGTCGAGGGCCCTGCCGAAGTCCGTCAGGTCGCCCTGGATGTCGCTGACGATGTTGAACCGCACCGTGCTGCCCCCGCGGCCGTGGCCGCGCTTCTCGTCCTTCGGGGCGGCCGTGGCCGACGGGTCCGTCAGGACTGCGCCGGCGGTGAGAGCCCCGCCCGCCAGCAGTGAGGCACGGCCCGTCGTGGACATGAACGATCTGCGGTCCATCAGGAGTACGCCCTTCGTCGCGCGGCCCCTGTACGGGGCCGGACGCAGGAAGCGTCGCCGGTCACGGTGGCCTCTCGGCGTAGCGGAGGTGGCTGTGGGCTGAAAGCCCGGGGACCGCCGACGGAGGACCGGCCGGGGCCGCCCAGCCCCGCGCTGCCGGGGCGGCGAGGCGGACGGTGCTCCTCAGTGCTCCTCAGTCGGAGGCCACCGGCAGAACGTCCGGCGAGAGCGCTCCGGCGTGGGCGGAGCCGCTCGTCATGCGGCGACGGTGGTGGCGCCGGCACAGCACCTCGTAGCCGACCTCCGCAGCGGGTCTGCTCACGTCTCCGACGACGACCTGCTCGCCCGCCAGCACCATCTCACCGCCCACCGTCCGGGCGTTGTGCGTGGCACGGGCGCCGCACCAGCACATCGCCTGGACCTGCAACGTCTCCACGCGGTCCGCCAGCTCGATCAGCCGCCGCGAACCGGGAAAGAGCTCCGTGCGGAAGTCGGTGGTGATTCCGAAGGAGAAGACATCCAGCCCCAGATCGTCCACGACCCGCGCCAACTGGTCGATCTGCTCCGGCTCCAGGAACTGCGCCTCGTCCACGATCACGTAGTCGACCCTGCCACCCTGGGTGACCCGGTTGACGACATAGGCGTACAGGTCCATGCCCTGCACCGCCTCGACCGCGTCGGTCACCAGTCCGAGCCGGGACGAGAGCTTCCCCTCCCCCGCGCGGTCGTCCCGGGCGAAGTTCAGACCCTGCAACCCCCTCGCCGACCGGTTGTGGGCGATCTGCAGGGCCAGCGTGCTCTTTCCGCAGTCCATGGTTCCGGAGAAGAACACCAACTCGGGCATGAGGGGTCGAGCACCTTTCACAGGGGATTTTGTTCCCCGGAAGGGGAAACGCGGTTACGAGCGTACTTCGAGCAGCGGGACGAGCTGTTCCACGGGGGTCAGGGAACCGTGTACGCCTGCCATCGCCGACTCGTTCGGCTCGTTGACGGAGGCGGTGATGATCACGTCGTCGTGAGCCGCGGCGACCACGTCGCCGATCCGGCCGTACACCCGCTCGTCGATCCGCGGCCCGAACCAGCCCGCCGCGATGGCCTCGTCCCGGCCCGCCACCCAGAACTGCTCGCCGAGCACCTCGCGCCAGACGGCGAGGACGTCCGCCTGTGCGCCGGGGACGGCGTAGACGTGGCGGGCCCGGCCCTCGCCGCCGAGGAGCGAGACGCCCGCGCGCAGCTCCCAGTCCTCGTCGAAGTCGATCCGGGACTGCTCGTCGAAGGGGATGTCGATCATGCCGTGGTCAGCGGTGATGTAGAGCGCCGAGCGCGGCGGGAGCTGTTCCGCCAGCCGCCGGGCGAGACCGTCGACGTACATCAGCTGGCCGCGCCAGGCATCCGAGTCGACGCCGAAGCGGTGGCCCTTGCCGTCGACCTCGCTGTAGTAGGTGTAGACGAGCGAGCGGTCGCCGGCGGCGAGGCGCTGGGCGGCGACGTCCATCCGGTCCTCGCCGGAGAGCCGGCCGAGGAAGGAGCCGCCGCTGAGCGCCACCTTGGTGAGGGGGGTCCGCTCGAAGGTCGGCGCGGAGACCTGTGCGGTGTGCACGCCCGCGGCGTCCGCGAGCCGGAAAACGGTGGGATACGGCTGCCAGGCCTTCGGCGGGGTCCACGGCTGCCAGCGGAGCTGGTTCATCAGCTCGCCGGTCTCCGGGTTGAGCGCGGTGTAACCGGCCAGTCCGTGCTCGCCGGGGGGCAGCCCCGTGCCGACAGAGGCGAGCGAGGTCGCGGTGGTGGAGGGGAAGCCGGCGGTGATCGGGCGGCCGGTGCCGCCGCGCGAGGTCGGCAGCAGCGAGTGGAGGAAGGGCGCCTCGTCGGGGTGCGCCGTGATCTGCTCCCAGCCGAGGCCGTCGATGAGGAAGACGCAGTTGCGGTCGGCCGGGGCGAGCTCGGGGATCACGGCGGAGAAACCCGGTACCTCCTGGCCGGCGGCGAGCGTCGGCAGCAGGTCGGCCAGCGAGCCGCCGCCGTACTCGGGCACGGGCGCGGTGTCCAGGGGCAGCGGCGCGGGGTCCTGCCAGGCGGGCTGGGCCATCAGCGGCCGGACGCCGTGGCGGCCGTGGCCTCGGAGAGCGACTGGGCGAAGGCGAGGGTCTGCCGGACCGCGTCGGGGCCGTCGCCGGCCTCGCTGACCCGCAGGCTCAGGTCATCGGCGGTGGAGCTGCCCGTGTAACCGTGGTCGGCCTCGCAGTTGGGATCGCCGCAGGCGGCGGGCTCCAGATCGATGCGGGAGACCGCGCCCCAGCCGATGGTCAGGACGACTTCGCGGGGCAGGGAGCCGGGTACGTACTTCTCCGGGTTGGCCACCACCCGGCTGACCACGACGGAGGAGATCCGGTCGAGCTTGACCGACTCGGTGGAGGTGGTGGCCGACGGGGTCGGCGAGCTGGTGTCGGCGGCCTGCTCATCGGTGTGGCTGACGACGAAACGGTGCTCGGTCAGGACGAGGACCGTCACATGACGGCGCACCTCGTTGGAGTCGAAGGTGGTCTCCTGATGCACCAGATACGAAGCGACCGGCTCTCCGCCGACGGCGGCCTCCACCGCCTCGGCCACGAGGGCCGGGTAATAGCCGCTGCGCTCGATCGCCGCACGCAGCCCCTGGGTCGTCGTACCGGTCTTTGCCATGAGCACCATCCTACGGCGGGCCGCTGCCCGCCGGGGACGCCCCTGCGGGGAGCGGCGGTCAGTAGCTCGGGAGACGGCGGGGACCGAGGTCGCCGCGGGCGGGCGGCGGGGCGAGCCGGACGCTCGCACCCAGCACGCTCAGCCCCTGCGGGGCCACCACGACCGGTTCGAGGGCGACGGAGACCACCTCGGGGTGGTCGTCGACCAGCCGGGAGAGCCGCAGCAGCAGCTCTTCGAGCGCCGCCGTGTCCACGGGGGCCGCGCCGCGCCAGCCGAACAGCACCGGGGCCGCCCTGATCGACCGGATCAGCTCGGCGGCGTCGCGGTCGGTGGCCGGAATCAGCCGGTGCGCGGTGTCACCGAGCAGTTCGGAGGGCGCCCCTGCCAGGCCGAAGGAGAGCACCGCTCCGGCGGCCGCGTCGATGGAGGCCCGGACGACGGTGTCGACGCCGCGCGGGGCCATCGCCTGGACGACGGGAAGCAGCTCGGCGGGGGTGCCCAGGAGGTCGGTCAGCTCTCCGTACGCCCGGCGCAGCGCTTCCTCCTCCGCGAGGTCGAGCCGGACCCCTCCCAGGTCGGCGCGGTGGCGCAGGTGAGGCGCGGTGGTCTTGAGCGCCACCGGGTAGCCGAGCGAGTCGGCGGCGGCGACGGCCGCGTCGGCGTCCGGGGCGGGCCGGGTGGGGCGTACGGCGATGCCGTAGCGGCCGAGCAGTTCGCGGGCCTCGTCGTGGGTGAGCGGCCGGCCGCGGGGGTCGGGGGCGTCGGTGAGCTGCGTCTCGATCAGGGCGGCGGCGCCGGGCTCGTCGATGGTGGCGTCGAGCCACTCGGGGATCTTTCCGGGAACGGCCGCCTGACGCTTCCACTGGGCGTACTTCACGGCCTCGGCCAGCGCCCGTACGGCACGTTCGGCTGCGGGGTAGGCGGGGATGCGGCCGGGCTCGGCGGGCTGCTCCGCGTCAGCAGGTCCGGGATGCGTCGGCCCCGCTCCCCGGACGGCCGCGGTCGCTGCCCGGGGCTCCGCGGCCGTCGCCGGGCGGGGGACCGCCTCCTCGCCGGCGGCCGCTGCCGCGTCGGCGGGCGGCGCGGGGCGGGGGCGCGGGGCTGCGGTGCCGGCGGCGGCGGCCAGCGCCTCCGCGAGCCCGCCGATCTCCACGTGGACGACGGCCACCGGCTTGCCCGGCCCGCCGGCCGCGGCTCCGCGCAGGGCGGCGGCCAGCACCTCGCCGTCGCCGCTCTCCGCCTCCCCGTTCTCCCCCACCCACGGGATGGCGGTGACGATCACGGCGTCGCACGTCCCGTCGGCCAGCGCCTCGGCCAGCGCGTCCCGGAAGTCCTGCGGGGACGCGGCGGTCGTGAGGTCGCGCGGCGGGCGCGGGCGCAGCCCTTCGGCCAGGCAGGCGTCGTAAGTGAGAAGGCCGAGCGACTCGGAGTTGCCGAGGATCGCGACCCGGGGGCCGGCCGGGAGCGGCTGGCCGGCCAGGAGGAGTCCGGCGTCGACCATCTCGGTCACGGTGTCGACCCGGATGACGCCGGCCTGGCGCATCAGGGCCGAGACGGTGGCGTCGGGGATGCGGCTGACGGGGACCGCGTGGCCGGGCGGGGCGGAGCCGCTGTGCCGCGCGCCCTTGACCACGACGACGGGCTTCACCGCGGCGGTGCGGCGGGCGAGGCGGGTGAACTTGCGGGGGTTGCCGAGCGATTCGAGGTAGAGCAGGGCGACGTCGGTGTCCGGGTCCTCGAAGGAGTACTGGAGGAAGTCGTTGCCGGACACGTCGGCCCGGTTGCCCGCCGAGATGAACGAGGACAGGCCCGCCCCGCGCCGGTGGAGGCCGGAGAGCAGGGCGATGCCGATCGCGCCGGACTGGGTGAACAGGCCGATCCGGCCGCGGGCGGGCGACTCGGGGGCGAGGGAGGCGTTCAGCCGGACGGCCTCGGCGGTGTTGATGACGCCGAAGGCGTTGGGCCCGATGATCCGCATGCCGTACGAGCGGGCCTGGCGGACCAGTTCGCGCTGGAGCTCGCGGCCCTCCGCGCCGCTTTCGGCGTATCCGGCGGAGAGGACGACGAGTCCCTGGACGCCGTGCTCCCCGCAGTCGGCGACGGCCTCGGGGACCCGGTGGGCGGGGACGGCGATGACCGCGAGGTCGACCTGTTCGTCGATCTCGCCGAGCGAGCGGTGGGCGGGCACCCCGTCGAGCGTGGAGCGGGCCTGGTCGAACGCGCGGTTCACGGCGTACGCGCGGCCGGTGTAGCCGGAGGCGAGGAGGTTGCGCAGGACCGTGCGCCCCACGCCGCCGGGGGTGCGGCCGGTGCCGATGACCGCGACGGAGCCGGGGGCGAGGAGGCGTTGCACCGAGCGGGCCTCGGCGCGCTGCTCACGGCCGCGCTGGACGGCGAGGGACTTCTCGGTGGGTTCGAGGTCCAGGGTGAGGTGGACGGAGCCGTCCTCGAAGCTGCGGCGCTGGGTGTAGCCGGCGTCCCGGAACACCTTGATCATTTTGTTGTTGGCGGGGAGCACCTCCGCCGCGAAGCGCCGGATACCGCGTTCACGGGCGACCGCTGCGATGTGCTCGAGCAGCGCGGAGGCGACTCCGCGGCCTTGGTGGGCGTCCTGGACGAGGAAGGCGACCTCTGCCTCGTCGGCGGGGGCCGAGGCGGGGCGGCCCCGGTCGTCGATGCGGTCGTAGCGGACGGTCCCGACGAACTCTCCGCCGATCGTGACGGCCAGTCCCACCCGGTCGACGTAGTCGTGATGGGTGAAGCGGTGCACGTCCCGGTCGGACAGCCGGGGGTACGGGGCGAAGAAGCGGTAGTACTTCGACTCGTCGGACACCTGCTCGTAGAAGCTGACCAGCCGTTCGGCGTCGTCCGTGGTGATGGGTCTGATGCGCGCGGTGCCGCCGTCCCGGAGCACCACGTCCGCTTCCCAGTGATCGGGGTAGGCGTGGTGCGGGCTCTGCTCCGGCGTGGGCTGCATGGGCAAAGCCTACGGCGGACGCCCCGGTCGCGGAGGGGTCGGCGTCGGGGCAGGCTGAGGAGGTCCGGCCGAGGACGGCCGCGGCACGGGGCCGGGCGGGGACGGGCACAGCACCACGCACTGCATGAGAGACTGGTCTAGACAACCGTTGATATGTGAAGGGCAGAACCATGGCTGAGCGCCGCGTAAACGTCGGTTGGGCCGAGGGCCTGCACGCCCGCCCCGCTTCCATCTTCGTCCGTGCCGCCACGGCGTCCGGCGTCCCGGTGACGATCGCCAAGGCCGACGGCAACCCGGTGAACGCCGCCTCCATGCTCGCCGTGCTCGGGCTGGGCGCGCAGGGCGGCGAGGAGATCGTCCTCGCGTCCGACGCGGACGACGCCGAGGTCGCGCTGGACCGGCTGGCCAAGCTGGTCGCCGAGGGGCTCGACGAGCTGCCCGAGACCGTCTGAACCGCCCGGACCCGCACTGCCGGGCCGGGCTCCCGCGCCGCGGTCGTGCGACCGCTTCGGCCCGGGCCCTTTATGCGAAAGAGCTGCGGCTCCCTTCACCGGGCCGCGGCTCTTTCGCTTTCCCCCGTGGGCGACGCATCGGCCCGCCCCTTTTCCATGGGGAAGCATGGGAAATTCGGGCAGCACGCCATTCCCCCTTCGGCCGCGACCCGTCCCTTTTCTACAAGGCGGTTGTTAATGGCGGACTCCGGCGGTGTTTACGCCATGTTGCGAAAGGCTCACCCGGGGCGGCGGCGCGGTGCGCCGCTCCGGGCGTCGGAGCCGGTGGGCCGTGGCGGCGCGCTCCGCGTGGGAGCGGGCCAGGGCCCTGGCGCGCTCGGCGTCACCGCGCGCCACGGCGTCCACGATCGCGCCGCGTTCGGCCCAGGAGTCGGCCGGCCGGGCCGGCTGCTCGACCGTGTACATCCAGGCGATCTTGTGCCGGAGCTGGGTGAGCAGCGCGATGAGGCCGGGGCTCCCCGAGGCCTGGGCGAGGGTCTCGTGGAACCAGCCGCCCAGGGAGCGCAGGTCCTCCCCCTCGCCCCGGCGGGCCCGCTCGTGTCCGAGCCTGACCAGCCCCCTGAGCACCCTGAGGTGGGCCTCCGTACGCCGTCGGGCGGCGCGCTCCGCACTCAGCGGCTGAAGGAGCGTCCGCGCCTCCAGCAGGTCGGCCGCCTCCTGCTCCGTGGGCTCTGCGACAGCGGCGCCTGCGTGTCTGCGGATGACGACGAAGCCCTCCGACTCCAGCGTGCGCAGCGCCTCGCGGACCGGGACGCGGGAGACCCCGAACCGCCGCGCCACGAGCTCCTCGGTGAGACGACTGCCCGGCTCGTAGACACCGGAGACGATGTCATCACGGATTGCCGTGCATACCGAATGCGCGGGAATGCGCATGTCCGAACCTCCGCCTCGATTTCCGCGAAACGCGGCCTCCGACGTCCATTCCGTTGACTCTATGACAATCCGTCGGGATTTCCGATGGCGAGCAGGAATTCATGGATGTCTTTCGGCCGGGGCCGGACGGTTCGGCATCGTGCCGGAGCACGGGCCGCCCCGGCACGCCGAAGACCCCGGCGGAAGCCGGGGCCTTCGGGAAGCGGGGCGGCGCGAGTGCGGTCAGACGCTCAGGCCGTGCAGGCGCAGATAGCCGACCGGGTCCATGTCGGAGCCGTAGTCGGGGGTGGAGCGGACCTCGAAGTGCAGGTGCGGGCCGGTGGAGTTGCCGGTGGAGCCGGAGAGGCCGATCTGCTGGCCGGAGGAGACGCTCTGGCCCACCGAGACGCCGATCGAGGAGAGGTGGCCGTACTGGGTGTACGTGCCGTCCGTCATCCGGAGCACGATGTTGTTGCCGTACGCGCCGCCCCAGCCGGCCTCGACGACCGTGCCGGCGCCCACCGCGACGACGGAACTGCCGGAGGGGGCGAGGAAGTCGACGCCGGAGTGGCTGCCCGAGGACCAGAGGGAACCGCCGGACCGGTAACCGGTGGTGACGTGGGACCCGGCGACCGGAAGATGGAAGGCGTTGAGCCGGGCGCGCTCGGCGGCACGGGCGGCACGGGCCTTCTCCTCGCGCACCTCCTTGGCGCGGGCCTCGGCCTTGCGCTCGGCCTCGGCCTTCGCCTTGGCCTTCGCGGCCCTGGCCTTGGCTTCGGCCGCGGCCTCCGCCTTGGCAGCGGCGATCGCCTCGGCCTGCTGCCGCTGGGCGTGCGCCTGCGCGTCGATCTGCTCGGCGAGGGTGGCGTCGAGGGCGACGGCCTGGATCAGGCCGGTGTCGGCG
The DNA here is from genome assembly GCF_037137275.1 of Streptomyces pratensis. Taxonomy (GTDB): domain Bacteria; phylum Actinomycetota; class Actinomycetes; order Streptomycetales; family Streptomycetaceae; genus Streptomyces; species Streptomyces pratensis_B. The sequence goes on from NZ_JBBBEN010000092.1 coordinate 456,966, forward strand.
ACCTGGGCGGCCTCTGTGTCCGCGGCGAGGGCCGGGGAGGCCAGCGAGCCGACGACTCCGGTGGTGGCCAGGGCCGCGAGGCCGACGACCTGGGCGCTGCGGCGCGTGAGGCGGCTCGGGGCACGGTGCTTCCCGGTGGCACGGGTGAACGCCATGGAGGGGCTGGTCCTTTCCTTCCTTCTCGCCTACCGGGTTAGCTGACGGGTTCGGAGCAGGAAGGTCTCCTACGGATTCCCGCGCCAGGCCGTGGCGCGGGGCTCCGATTCACCCCAGGGACTGCGTGGGTCCCCGGCTCCCCAGGCTCGCGCCTGACGGGGACTCGGCGATGGCTGCCCGGCGCCGCGGATGCGGCATACGGGTGGCGGACAGCCTCGCCGACGCTAAGCGGGACGGCGTCCCTCCACCAAACGGGCAGGGGGATTTGTCGTACATCCCACAGGGCATACCGTCAGCTCAGCCACCAAAGTGCGCATATTGCACCAACTACACAAAAGAGAAGGCCCCGGCGAACTTCTGTTCGTCGGGGCCCTCTCCGGAGGCGTCGGGTCCGCGTCACCCGGTGACGACGGACACCTCTCCGATGCCGAGGGCCCTCACGGGCTCCTCGATCCGTGTCGCGTCCCCCACCAGGACCGTGACCAGGCGGTCCACCGGGAAGGCGTTGACCACCGCGGCGGTCGCCTCCACCGTGCCCGTCTCGGCGAGCCGGGCGTAGAGGTGGGCCTGGTAGTCGTCGGGAAGGTGCTGCTCGACCTGGTCGGCCAGTGTGCTCGCGACGGAGGCGGCGGTCTCGAACTTCAGCGGGGCCACGCCCACCAGGTTCTGCACGGCCGTCTCGCGCTCGGCGTCGGTCAGCCCTTCGGCGGCCAGCGTCCGCAGGACCTTCCAGAGGTCCTCCAGCGCCGGTCCGGTGGACTCCGTGTCCACCGAGCCGCTGATCGCGAGCATGGCCGCGCCGCCCGAGTCGGGGCCGCTGGAACGCAGCACCTGGGCGAAGGCGCGCACCCCGTAGGTGTAGCCCTTCTCCTCGCGCAGCACCCGGTCCAGCCGCGAGGTGAGCGTGCCGCCCAGGCAGTAGGTGCCGAGCACCTGCGCGGGCCACACGCTCTCGTGCCGGTCGGCCCCGATGCGGCCGATCAGCAGCTGGGTCTGGACCGCGCTCGGGCGGTGCACGATCACCACGCGGCCGGTGTCGTCGGCGGTGATCGGCGGCACCGGGCGGGCCTGGCCCGCGTCGCCCGACCAGTCGCCGAGAGTGTCGGCGAGCAGGGCGTCCAGATCGACGTCGGTGAGGTCGCCGACGATCACGGCCGTCGCGGTGGAGGGGCGGACATGCGCGTCGAAGAAAGCGCGCACGGCGGCCGCGTCGATCCGGCGGACCGTCTCCTCCGTGCCCAGGCGCGGACGGGACATCCGCGCCGTGGCCGGGAAGAGCTCCTTGGAGAGCTGCTTCGCGGCGCGCCGGGACGGGTTGGCCTTCTCGTGCGGGATCTCGTCCAGCCGGTTGCCCACGAGACGCTCGATCTCGCTCTCGGAGAAGGCCGGGGCCCGCAGCGCTTCGGCGACCAGCCCGAGGGCCTTGGCCAGCCGGGAGGCGGGGACCTCCAGGGAGACCCGGACGCCGGGGTGGTCGGCGTGCGCGTCGAGGGTGGCGCCGCAGCGCTCCAGCTCGGCGGCGAACTCCTCCGCGCTGTGCTTGTCCGTGCCCTCGGAGAGCGCCCGCGACATGATCGTGGCGACGCCGTCCAGCCCCTCGGGCTCGGCCTCCAACGGCGCCTGCAGGAAGATCTCCACCGCGACGACCTGCTGGCCGGGGCGGTGGCAGCGCAGCACGGTCAGCCCGTTGGGCAGGGCGCCCCGCTCAGGCGCCGGAAAGGCCCAGGGGCGGGCCGTCCCGGGGGTGGGCTGCGGGTGGTACTGCATGGCTACTCCAGTCACGGCGGCGTCGCTCACTTGTCCGCCCCCTCGTGCGCCTCGACGCCCGGCGCGTCTTCGGCGCCTTCGGCGGGCTCTTCGGACGGCTCGATCGGCTCGTACACCAGCACCGCCCGGTTGTCGGGGCGCAGCGCCGCCTCCGCGGCCGCGCGCACCTCCTCCGCGGTGACGTCCAGCACCCGGCCCACCGCGCTCAGGGCGAGCTGCGGGTCGCCGAACAGGACCGCGTAGCGGCACAGTTCGTCGGCGCGGCCCGCGACAGTGCCGAGCCGGTCCAGCCACTCGCGCTCCAACTGCGCCTGGGCCCGCTCCATCTCCTCCGGCGTGGGCCCCTCGGCGGCGAACCGGGCCAGCTCCTCGTCGACCGCGGCCTCGATCTGCGCCACCTCGACGCCGCCGGACGTCTTGACGTCCAGCCAGCCCAGCGAGGGTGCTCCGGCGAGCCGCAGCAGCCCGAATCCGGCCGCCACCGCCGTACGGTCGCGGCGGACGAGGCGGTTGTGCAGCCGGGAGGACTCGCCGCCGCCGAGCACGGTCAGCGCCAGGTCCGCGGCGTCGCAGGCCCGGGTGCCGTCGTGCGGCAGCCGGTAGGCGGCCATCAGCGCGCGCGCCGGGACCTCCTCGTGGACCACTTCGCGCAGCTCCTCGCCGATGATCGGAGGCAGGGCGCCGTCGCGCGGCGGCTGCTTGCCGTCGTGGGACGGAATGGAGCCGAAGTACTTCTCGATCCAGGCGAGGGTCTGCTCGGGATCGATGTCGCCGACCACCGAGAGCACCGCGTTGTTGGGGGCGTAGTACGTACGGAAGAAGGCGCGGGCGTCCTCCAGGGTGGCCGCGTCCAGATCGGCCATGGAGCCGATCGGGGTGTGGTGGTACGGGTGGCCCTCGGGGTAGGCCAGGGCGGTCAGCCTCTCGAAGGCGGTGCCGTAGGGCACGTTGTCGTAGCGCTGGCGCCGCTCGTTCTTGACGACGTCGCGCTGGTTCTCCATGGACTCCTCGTCGAGAGCGGCGAGGAGGGAGCCCATACGGTCGGCTTCCAGCCAGAGGGCCAGCTCCACCTGGTGGGTGGGCATGGTCTCGAAATAATTGGTCCGCTCGAAGCTGGTCGTCCCGTTGAGCGAGCCGCCGGCCCCCTGGACGAGCTCGAAGTGGCCGTTCCCCTTGACCTGGCCCGAGCCCTGGAACATCAGGTGCTCGAAAAGGTGAGCCAGACCGGTGCGTCCCTTGACCTCGTGGCGCGAGCCGACGTCGTACCAGAGGCAGACCGCGGCGACCGGGGTCAGATGGTCCTCGGAGAGCACCACACGCAGACCGTTGGCCAGGCGGTGCTCGGTCGCTGTTCTGCCGCCGGAGCCGGCCTGTGCGGTGGCCGTGTGACCCATGGGCATGTACGTCCCTTCGATCGCGATACTGGACTTCCTGCCAGACCTGCCACTCTAGGCAAGCGCGACGCCCCCTGGCGAAGTTCCCGTTCCGACGATGTTCTCGTGGATGGTTCCCTGGTGGGGCGGGATTCGCGCGCCCCGCGGACGGTATCCGTCGATGCTGTCGTAGATGCTGCCGTAAACGTGGCCCGTCATGGGCCGCTCGGGCCGCTACGGACGGGTCGAGGTCGGCGTTGTCAGTGCGGCGGTCCACAATGGTCCGCGTCAGCACCCCAGGTTGTCCGAACAGAATCCGTGAAGGAGTCGCAGCCGCGATGGCCCGCCGTAGCACGAAGACCCCGCCGCCGGATGACTTCGAGGAGAAGATCCTCGACATCGACGTCGTCGACGAAATGCAGGGCTCCTTCCTCGAGTACGCGTACTCGGTGATCTACTCCAGGGCCCTGCCCGACGCCCGCGACGGCATGAAGCCGGTGCACCGCCGCATCGTGTCCCAGATGAACGAGATGGGGCTGCGTCCCGACCGCGGCTATGTGAAGTGCGCCCGCGTCGTCGGCGAGGTGATGGGCAAGCTGCACCCGCACGGCGACGCCTCGATCTACGACGCTCTGGTGCGGATGGCCCAGCCGTTCTCGATGCGGCTGCCCCTGGTCGACGGCCACGGCAACTTCGGTTCCCTCGGCAACGACGACCCGCCCGCGGCGATGCGTTACACCGAGTGCCGGATGGCCGACGCCACGTCGCTGATGACGGAGGCGATCGACGAGGACACCGTCGACTTCCAGTCGAACTACGACGGTCAGGAGCGTGAGCCGGTCGTCCTCCCGGCGGCTTACCCCAACCTGCTGGTCAACGGAGTGTCCGGGATCGCCGTGGGCATGGCGACCAACATGCCTCCGCACAATCTGGGCGAGGTCATCGCCGCCGCCCGGCATCTGATCAAGCACCCCGGCGCCGACGTCGAGACGCTGATGCGTTTCGTCCCGGGCCCCGACCTGCCCACCGGCGGCCGCATCGTCGGGCTCAACGGCATCAAGGACGCGTACACGTCGGGCCGCGGCTCGTTCAAGATCCGCGCCACCGTCTCCGTGGAGAACGTGACGGCCCGCCGCAAGGGCCTCGTCGTCACCGAACTGCCCTTCACCGTCGGCCCGGAGAAGGTGATCGCCAAGATCAAGGACCTGGTCTCGGCGAAGAAGCTCCAGGGCATCGCGGACGTCAAGGACCTCACGGACCGGGCGCACGGCCTGCGTCTGGTCATCGAGGTGAAGAACGGCTTCGTGCCGGAAGCGGTGCTGGAGCAGCTCTACAAGCTGACGCCGATGGAGGAGTCCTTCGGCATCAACAACGTGGCGCTGGTCGACGGCCAGCCGCTCACCCTGGGCCTCAAGGAACTGCTGGAGGTCTACCTCGACCACCGCTTCGAGGTCGTGCGCCGGCGCAGCGAGTTCCGCCGCACCAAGCGCCTGGACCGACTGCACCTGGTCGAGGGCCTGATCGTCGCGCTGCTCGACATCGACGAGGTCATCCGGATCATCCGGGACAGCGACAACTCGGCGCAGGCGAAGGAGCGCCTGATGGCGCACTTCTCACTGAGCGAGATCCAGACGCAGTACATCCTGGACACCCCGCTGCGCCGGCTCACCCGTTTCGACCGGATCGAGCTGGAGAGCGAGCGGGACAAGCTCAGCGGCGAGATCGAGGCGCTGACGGCGATCCTGGAGTCGGACGCGGAGCTGCGCAAGCTGGTCTCCTCCGAGCTGGCCGCGGTGGCGAAGAAGTTCGGCACGGACCGGCGCACGGTGCTGCTGGAGTCGGCCGGCTCTCAGGTCGCCTCCGTGCCCCTGGAAGTGGCGGACGACCCGTGCCGGGTGCTGCTCTCGTCGACGGGGCTGCTGGCCCGTACCGCGAACGCCGATCCGGTGGAGATCTCCGAGGACGCCCGGCGGGCGAAGCACGACGTGATCGTGTCGGCGGTGGCGGCGACGGCGCGCGGCGATGTCGGGGCGGTGACGTCCACAGGCCGGCTGCTGCGGCTGGCGGTGATCGACCTGCCGCAGCTGCCGGACACCCACGCGGAGCCGAATCTCTCGGGCGGGGCGCAGATCTCCGAGTTCCTCACCCTGGAGGCGGGCGAGGAGCTGGTCTGCCTCACCACGCTCGACGAGTCCTCCCCGGGCCTGGCGATCGGCACGCTCCAGGGCGTCGTGAAGCGCGTCGTTCCGGACTACCCGGCCCACAAGGACGAGTTGGAGGTCATCAGCCTCAGGGACGGTGACCGCATCGTGGGGGCGAGAGAGCTGCGGACGGGCGAGGAGGACCTCGTCTTCATCACCTCGGACGCCCAGCTGCTCCGGTACCCGGCGACCCAGGTGCGTCCGCAGGGGCGGCCCGCCGGAGGCATGACGGGCGTCAAGCTGGCGGAAGGGGCCGAGGTGCTGTCGTTCACGGCGGTGGACCCGGCGTCGGACGGGTTCGTCTTCACGGTGGCCGGCTCGCACGGCACGCTGGATGACTCGGCGCTGACGGCCAAGCTCACCCCGTTCGACCAGTACCCGCGCAAGGGCCGCGCCACCGGCGGGGTCCGCTGCCAGCGGTTCCTCAAGGGAGAGGACGTCCTGGTGTTCGCCTGGGCGGGCTCCTCCCCGGCGCGGGCCGCCCAGAACAACGGCGCCCCGGCCGAGCTCCCGGAGCCCGACCCGCGGCGCGACGGTTCGGGCACACCGTTGCTCCAGCCGGTGGCCGTCATCGCCGGACCGTCGTAATCCCGGTTCCTCCGCCCGGACCGTGCGGGGCTCTTCAGCTCCGCACGGTCCGGGCGGAGGGGCGCGGGCAGGACACGCGCCTCCCCCGAGGCCTCAGGCCCCGGGGGAGGCTTCCTCGCCGCTCACGGGGGCCGCTTCTTGCACGTAGCGGAGCACGCCCCACATGGCGCGTTCCGCGTCGCCCGCGTCCGGCCTGTCGGCGGGGCCCGGAGCCGGAGCCCCCGGGGCGGGGTCGGCCCGGCAGGCGGCCAGGGCGTGCCGCAGAGCCTCGGCGTCGAGGCCCGCGCCGATCATGACGAGTTGGGTGAGGCGACGCTCGCTCCCCGCCCACGGTTGCGGCACGAAGCGCAGGAAGCGGCCGACCGCGTGCAGGGCGTACCTGTTCGCCGGGTCCCCGGCGCCGAAGTCGGCGAACCCCTTGATCCGGTAGAGGCCGTCGGGCCGGGAGTCGAGGAACGCGATGAAGCGGCGGGGGTCCAGCGGCACGTCGGAGGTGAAGTCGACGCTCTCGTACGCCGCGTGCAGATGCCCCGCGTGCCCCCCGCCGTCCCTCTCGCGCTCCGACTCCCGCAGCAGGTCCTCGAAGGTGAGCTGGCGGGTCTTCTCCTCCCGGTCGGGCCGCAGGGCCGGGTCGAAGAGGAGCGCCGGGTCGATCCGTCCGTGCGTCACGGAGACGACGGCGGCGGGGCCGCTCAGGGCCGTGACGGTCTCGCGCAGCTCCTTGTGCTCCGCGGCCCCGATCCGGTCGGTCTTGTTGAGGACGACGAGGTCGGCCACGGCGAGATGGCGGTCGATCTCGGGGTGCCGTTCCCGGACGCGGCCGAACTCCGCCGCGTCGACGACCTCGACGAGCCCTCCGTACAGGACGTGCGGGTTGTCGCTGGCCAGGAGCATGCGTACCAGCTCCTGGGGCTCGGCGAGCCCGCTCGCCTCGATGACGATCACGTCCAGCCGTGCCGAGGGCCGGGTCAGCGTCTCCAGGAAGGCGTCCAGTTCGCTCGCGTCCACCGCGCAGCACAGGCAGCCGTTGCCCAGCGAGACTGTCGAGCCGACCTGCCCCGAGACGGTCATGGCGTCGATCTCGATGGCCCCGAAGTCGTTGACGATCACGCCGATCCGGGTGCCTTCACGGTTGCGCAGCAGGTGGTTGAGGAGCGTGGTCTTGCCTGATCCGAGGAACCCCGCGAGAACGACGACCGGGATCTGGGAAGCGCGGGGCGGAGTCAACGGGAGGCCTTTCCGGGGGCGTCGTCAGGGAGCCGGGACCGGCTGCGGCGGGGGTGCGCCGACGTAGCGGGCCGCGGGGCGGATGATCTTCGTGTCCTTTGCCTGTTCCAGGATATTGGCGCTCCAGCCGATCATCCGTGCCGCGCAGAAGGTCGGGGTGAACATCGAGCGCGGCAGCCCGCACAGCTCCATGACCACTCCGGCGTAGAACTCCACGTTGGTGTGCAGCTCGCGGCCCGGCTTGAGCTCGGCGAGGATGGCCTCCACCCGGCGCTCCACCTCCACGGCGAAGTCGACGAGCGGCCCGCCGAAGGCCTGCGCGACGGACTTGAGCATCCGGGAGCGCGGGTCCTCCGTGCGGTAGACGGGGTGACCGAAGCCCATGATGCGGCGGCCGGCGAGGACCTGGTCACGTATCCAGCCGTCGATGCGGTCAGGACTGCCGATGGCGTCCAGGGTGTCCAGGGCCCGGCTGGGCGCTCCACCGTGCAGCGGTCCGGAGAGCGCGCCCACCGCGGCCACCAGGCAGGCGGCCAGGTCCGCTCCCGTGGAGGCCACGACCCGGGCGGTGAAGGTCGAGGCGTTGAAGCCGTGGTCGACGGTCGAGACGAGGTACTGCTCGATGGCCCGGACCCGCGCGGGCTCCGGCTCCGCCCCGGTCAGCATGTAGAGGTAGTTGGCGGCGAAGGGCAGGTCCTCGCGGGGTTCGACCGGTTCGAGGCCTTCGCCCAGGCGGTGGAGGGCGGTGAGGACGGTGGGGACGGCCGCGCAGAGAGCGAGCGCGTCCGACCGGCGGCGCTCGGCCCCGACGTCGTACACCGGGGACAGGCCGGCCGAGGCTCCGAGCAGGGACAGCGCGGTGCGCAGTCCGGCGAGCGGACCGGAGACCCGGCTCGCGCGGGCCACGGCGGGCAGCGCCTCGCGCACCTCGGCCGGCAGCGCGCGCAGGCTCTCCGTGCGGGCGGCGAAGCCGGCGGCGGCGACCCGGTCGGGCAGCTCGCCGTGGAGCATCAGGTACCAGACGTCCTCGAAGCCGCGGGTGCGGGCGAGCTCGATCGCCGAGTACTGGCGGTAGTGGTAGAAGCCCTCGCGGCCTCGGACATCGCCGAGCGCGGTGTCGGTGACGACGACGCCGGCGAGTCCGCGCGGCGTGGCTGGGGTGGTGGTCATGGCAGGCCTCTCTTCCGTGCATGAAACATTGATGTGACTGTCTATGCTTGACGTAATCTCTGTCAATATTGATTGAATCAATACATAAGGGCGGCGGCGGTCGCACAGGATTCGAGGACGGATACGGTGCTCGGCATGACGGATGAACCAGCGCCCGGACCGCGGGATGCGCACCGGCTCACCACCCGGGAGGCGGCCGACCTGCTGGGCGTGAAGCCCGAGACGGTGTACGCCTACGTCAGCCGCGGCCAGTTGAGCAGCGTGCGGGCCGCCGGAGGGCGGGGCAGCACGTTCGACGCCGACGAGGTGCGGTCCCTGGCCCGGCGTTCGGGGCGGCGGGAGGCCTCACAGGGCGGCGGCGACCTGGTGTTCCGCACCGGCATCACGCTCATCGAGGCGGACCGTTGCTACTTCCGGGGGGTCGACGCCGTGGAGCTGGCCCGGCGGCACAGTTACGAGGAGGTCGCCGAGTGGGTGTGGACGGGCGAGCTGCGGCCCGGCGCGCGGTTCACCGCCCCCGGCGGGGCCCTGGCCGCGGCCCGCCGGGCAGTGGGCGCGCTGCCCGCGCACAGCGGGTCCACGGACCGGCTGCGGGTGGCGGTGACGGCTGCCGCGGCCACGGACCCCCTGCGGTTCGATCTCGCGCCGGGGGCCGTGCTGAACAGTGCGCGCAGCCTGGTGCCGACGCTGGTGGGCGCCCTTCCCGTGCTGGGCGGCCCGGACCCGGCGGACGGAGAAGAGCCGGCGCCCCTCGCGCGTGCGCTGTGGTCGCGGCTCACCGCCGAACCGGCCGACGCCCCGTCCCTCGCCGTGCTGGACGCGGCACTGGCCCTGCTGATCGACCATGACCTGGCCGCCTCGACCCTGGCCGCCCGGGTCGCCGCCTCGGCACACGCCCACCCCTACGCCGTGGTCTCGGCGGGCCTCGGCGTCCTGGAGGGGCCGCTGCACGGTGCGGCGAGCGGGGCGGCGCACCGGGTGCTGCGGGAGGCGGTGGACCGGGGCAGCGCCGTCCCCGTGGTGGCCGACCATCTGCGGACCGGTCGCCCTGTGCCGGGCCTTGGCCACCGGCTGTACCGGGGTGAGGACCCCAGGGCGACCGCCCTGTTCGCCCTGCTGGAGGACGTGCCGCAGGCGGCCGGTGCGCTGGCTGCGGCGCGCGAGGTGGTCAGCACCACCGCGCGGCACGCCCCGCTGCACGCCAATGTGGACCTGGCCCTGGCCGTGCTGTCCGTCTCCCGGGGCATGCCGGTGGACGGCGGTGAGACCGTGTTCGCGGTGTCCCGCACGGCGGGCTGGATCGCCCACGCACTGGAGGAGTACGGCGAGCGTCCGCTCCGCATCCGGCCCAGCGGGCAGTACACGGGCCCTCGGCCGCCGCGGCCCTGGCCGTCCACGCCGTGACGGCCACGCCGCCCGCGGGCCGGGGGCTGCGGCGGCCCGGCCGGCGGCGGGTCCTCTCCCAGGCACCGCCGGGCCCGCCGGCCGTCATCGCCGGTGGCCTCGTCCTGGTCGCCGGGCTCTTCCCGGCGCTCTCAGCGCCCAGGTGGAGGACCGGGCGACGTGCCGCGACCGGCCACCGCCCGGGGCGCCGCGCACCCGGCCGCGTCTCGCCACGGGCCTGCGCACCACCGGCCCGGGCCCCGTTCAGTAGGCCGCCGAGCGGGCGAGGAGGGCACCGGGTGCGAAGGATGCCGCCGGCAGGGAGCGGCGGGGCGCCGGGCGCCGTCCCGAGGCCGGCCGGGCCGGCGGGGTGGTCTCCGCAGGTCCCGGCGAGGCGCTGCGCGGCCGCGAGGTGAGGGAATTCGACAACGGGACCCTCGGCCGCTCGGGGCGGGCCCAGGCACCGCTGTCCGATCCTTCGGCGACGTGGTCGGCGCGGTACCGGTGGGCGTCGCCTGCGACAGCGTCCGCGCCCGGTTCCTCGCGGCGCTCCCGAGGCTGCTCCCGTACGCGGGCGCGGTCCCGCCCGGCGGCGCGCCCGCCGCGTGCCCCCTATCCCGCCGCCCGCGACGGCAGGCCCATGACCTCGCGTTCTTTGGGCGCCTCCGCGCTTCCGGCCGAGCGCGAGGCCATGCTGCGCGGTGTCAACGAGGGCGCCGTCGCGGACACCGCCCGGGCCCAGAGCCCCGCTCGGCCCGCGCCCCGGAGAACGCTCACGTACATCCTCACTGTCAGGCGTCGATGCGCGAGCGGTCCAGGGTGGCCGCCGAACTGGTGATGAACTCCTTGCGGGGGGCGACCTCGTTGCCCATCAGCAGGTCGAAGACCTGCTCGGAGGATTCCAGGTCCCCGATGTTGATCCGGCGCAGCGTGCGGTGGCGCGGGTCCATCGTCGTCTCGGCCAGCTGGTCGGCGTCCATCTCGCCCAGGCCCTTGTAGCGCTGGATGGACTCCTTGATCCGGACGTTCTTGCGCCGGAACTCCAGGAGGGTCTGGCGCAGCTCGCTGTCGGAGTAGGTGTAGACGTACTTGTCCTGGCCCTTCTTGGGCTGGACCCGCTCGATCCGGTGCAGCGGCGGCACGGCGGCGAAGACCCGCCCCGCCTCGACCATCGGGCGCATGTAGCGCTGGAAGAGGGTCAGCAGCAGGCAGCGGATGTGAGCGCCGTCGACGTCGGCGTCGACCAGCAGCACGATCTTGCCGTAGCGGGCCGCGTCGAGGTCGAAGGTCCGCCCGGACCCGGCTCCTATGACCTGGATGATCGCCCCGCACTCGGCGTTCTTCAGCATGTCCGACACGGACGACTTCTGGACGTTGAGGATCTTGCCGCGGATCGGCAGCAGCGCCTGGAACTCGCTGTTGCGGGCCAGCTTGGCGGTGCCGAGGGCCGAGTCGCCCTCCACGATGAACAGCTCGCTGCGCTCCACGTCGTCGCTGCGGCAGTCGGCGAGCTTGGCGGGCAGCGAGGAGGACTCCAGCGCGGTCTTGCGCCGCTGGGCGTCCTTGTGCTGGCGGGCCGCGATCCGGGTGCGGGCGGCGGCAACGGCCTTCTCCAGGACGGCCCTGGCCTGCGCCTTGGCGTCCCGCTTCGTCGAGGTCAAAAACGCCTTGAGCTCCTTGGCGACCACGGCGGCGACGATCCGGTTGGCCGCAGAGGTGCCGAGCACCTCCTTGGTCTGCCCCTCGAACTGCGGCTCGGCGAGCCGCACGGTGACCACCGCGGTGAGGCCTTCGAGGGCATCGTCCTTGACGATGTCGTCCTCGGCGACCCGGAGCATCTTGGCGGAGCGCAGCGCCTCGTTCACCGTCTTGGTGAGGGAGCGCTCGAACCCGCTGACGTGGGTGCCGCCCTTGGGGGTGGCGATGATGTTGACGAACGACCTGACGGTGGTGTCGTAGCCGGTGCCCCAGCGCAGCGCGATGTCGACGCCGAGTTCGCGGGTGACCTCGGTCGCCGTCATGTGGCCGCGGTCGTCGAGGACGGGGACGGTCTCCTTGAACGTGCCCGTGCCGCTGAGGCGCTGGACGTCGCAGACCGCCTTGTCCTGGGCCAGGTACTCGCAGAACTCACTGATGCCGCCGTCGAAGCGGAACGTCTCCTCGGTCTTGCCCTCGCCGCCCAGGCCGCGCTCGTCGCGGACGATGATGGTGAGGCCGGGGACGAGGAAGGCCGTCTGCCGGGCCCGCTGGTAGAGCGTCTCCAGGTTGAGTCTGGCGTCCTTCAGGAAGATCTGCTGGTCCGCCCAGTAGCGCACCCTGGTACCCGTACGGGTCTTGGGGACGCGCTTGATCTTGCGCAGCCCGTTGGCCGGGTCGAACGGGCTGTCGGCGCCCCGGTCGGTGAACATGCCCGGGACGCCGCGCCGGAAGCTGATGGAGTGGGTCGCGCTGTTGCGGTCGACCTCGACGTCGAGGCGGGCGGAGAGGGCGTTGACCACGGAGGCGCCGACGCCGTGGAGTCCGCCGGAGGCCGCGTAGGAGCCGCCGCCGAACTTGCCCCCGGCGTGCAGCTTGGTCATGACGACCTCGATGCCGGAGAGTCCCGTCTTGGGCTCGACGTCGACGGGGATGCCCCGGCCGTTGTCGCGGACCTCCACCGAGGCGTCGTCGTGGAGGATGACCTCGATCTGGTCGCAGTGACCGCCGAGGGCCTCGTCGACGGAGTTGTCGATGATCTCCCAGAGGCAGTGCATCAGGCCACGGCTGTCCGTGGACCCGATGTACATCCCGGGGCGCTTGCGTACCGCTTCGAGCCCTTCGAGGACGAGCAGGTGCCGCGCGGTGTAGTTGGAGCTGTCCCGGTCGCCGCCTGCTCCGGTCAGCATCGCGGTGGACGGCACGGACGTTTCGGCGGTCACGCGGTTCGCTCCTCGCTGAATTTCATCTGGGGCCCCGTGGGTACGGGTCTCGGCTTCGGTTGCCGCTGAGAGCCTACAGAGGCCTGGTAGAGCGGTTGTAACGCCACCCTCGGGGAATCCTCATGCTAGTCGAGCCTCATCCGGACTCGCATGAGTGTTCGATCATTCGTTGGAGTGACGTGCACATCACGTTCCCTTCGACGCATGAACCATTTAGGCTCCGGGCACGTCCTCAAGAACAAACCGGCAAGCCGGCCGGCGGGACCCACCCCGAGACAAGCAATGCGAAACCGTGGCGCTCCGCCTACGGCACCTTCGCCGCCAACCGGCAACAGACAGCCACACCGAGAAGAAGTTTCGAATAAAAGCCACGAGCGGGAACGTTTTCGGCCTGGTTGGATGTTGACCCTGGTACGACAGCTCGTCGAGCTAGAGAAGAGGCGACGTGACTACTGTTCTGACCCCCGCGAGCCCGCTGACCGCAGCAGACCGCTGTGACCGTTGCGGCGCCCAGGCCTATCTGCGCGTCGTCCTGATCAGCGGCGGTGAACTGCTCTTCTGCGCCCACCACGGGCGCAAGTTCGAGCCGGAACTCAAGAAGATCGCCGCGGAAATACAGGATGAGACGGATCGGCTCACGGCCGTGCAGACGGCCGGTGCCGACGAGGACCAACACTGATACCTCGCACCCACGACGAGCCAGGGGCCGGTCCTGGACCGGCCGACGGGCGGCTTCCCCTCACCGGGGGAGCCGCCCGTTCTCGTCGTCGCGTACGCGGGCGGCCCTCCGGAGCCGCCTGAGGGGCCCGCGACCCCCTCCCACGGCCCTCGGCCCCGACGGCCCCGCAGAAGCCCAGCAGGCTGCCTCAGACCCGGCCCGCGGCCCATTCCACGGCGGCGGAGACCCGGGTGTACACGCCGGGGCTGCCCGGACGCCCGCAGCCGCTGCCCCAGGACACCAGGCCGATCAGCCGCCCCCGGGCCACCAGCGGTCCTCCGCTGTCCCCCTGGCAGGCGTCCCGGCCGCCCGCCGGATCACCCGCACAGACCATCGCTGAAGCCTCGTACACGCCCTCCCGGCCTCCCGGGTAGGCGTGCTCGCAATCACTGTCCGGCAGCACCTGGACCCGGGCGGAGCGCAGGACGGCGGAGTACGTGCCGCTGCCCGTCGTGTCGCCCCACCCGTAGACGTCCGCGGCGGTCCCGGCCCGGTAGGCGGCGTCCCCGTTTCGGGCCATCGGGACCACGGCGCCCTCGGGCAGCGGCCTCGCCAGAGTGAGCACCGCGAGGTCGCCGGCGTTGGTGCCGGGGTCGTACGCCGGATTCACCCAGATGTGCCGGACCGGGATCTCCTGGCCGTCGGACCCGCTCAGCCGCTCCCGGCCCGCGATGACCAGAAGGTCCTTCACCCGGCTGACGGGGCCGCCGAGCGCCTCGTCACCCAGACAGTGGGCAACGGTGAGAACTTTCGTGGGGGCGACGGCGACCCCACCGCAGAACTGGCCCGCCCGTGCTCCGCCGAACCGGTCACGGCTCGACAGAGCCACCGCCCACGGGCTGTCCGCCACGGTGGCGCGCTGACCGCCGACGACGATGCTGTCCGCCGCCGCCGAAGAGGGCAGGGCGAAAGGCGTCACGGCCGCCGCAGCGGCCAGGGCGAGCAGCCCGGTCAGGACACGGACGAGGGGGCGGGGCATGAGGACTCCTGACGCTGCGGAGGGAATGATTCACCCAGCGTGATCCAGCCCGTCGGCGTACGCACCCGAGGACACGCCGGAGGGCCCGGACGCCCTGGGGGTCATCCGGGCCCTCGGCCGGTGTTGTTCCGCTTCCAGCGCCTCTTCCGGCGAGCTTCGCCCCGTCGCACCGCCCCACACGCTGGGACGACTCTCGGGCCCGGCTCAGAGCCGCCGGTCACCCCCTAGTCCAGGTAGTCGCGCAGTACCTGGGAACGGGACGGGTGACGAAGCTTCGACATCGTCTTCGACTCGATCTGACGGATGCGCTCACGCGTCACGCCGTAGACCTTGCCGATCTCGTCCAGCGTCTTGGGCTGGCCGTCGGTGAGGCCGAAGCGCATCGAGACCACGCCGGCCTCACGCTCGGAGAGCGTGTCCAGCACCGAGTGCAGCTGCTCCTGGAGAAGCGTGAAGCTGACCGCGTCGGCCGGGACCACTGCCTCGGAGTCCTCGATCAGGTCGCCGAACTCGCTGTCGCCGTCCTCACCGAGCGGGGTGTGGAGGGAGATCGGCTCGCGACCGTACTTCTGGACCTCGATGACCTTCTCGGGGGTCATGTCGAGTTCCTTGGCCAGCTCCTCCGGGGTGGGCTCGCGGCCCAGGTCCTGGAGCATCTGGCGCTGCACACGCGCCAGCTTGTTGATGACCTCGACCATGTGCACCGGGATGCGGATGGTGCGGGCCTGGTCGGCCATCGCGCGGGTGATCGCCTGACGAATCCACCAGGTCGCGTACGTCGAGAACTTGTAGCCCTTGGTGTAGTCGAACTTCTCGACCGCGCGGATCAGACCGAGGTTGCCCTCCTGGATCAGGTCCAGGAAGAGCATGCCGCGACCGGTGTAGCGCTTGGCCAGGGAGACCACCAGGCGGAGGTTGGCCTCCAGCAGGTGGTTCTTGGCGCGCCGGCCGTCCTCGGCGATGATCTCCAGTTCACGCTTGAGCTTCGGCGCGAGCTTGTCGGAGTTCGCCAGCTTGTCCTCGGCGAAGAGACCCGCCTCGATGCGCTTGGCGAGCTCGACCTCCTGCTCGGCGTTGAGGAGCGGAACCTTGCCGATCTGCTTCAGGTAGTCCTTGACCGGGTCCGCGGTGGCGCCGGCGACGGCGACCTGCTGAGCAGGTGCGTCGTCCTCGTCGTCGTCGGAGAGGACGAAGCCCTTGTTCTCGCCCTCGCCCTCCTCTTCCTCGCCCTTGCCGGCGGCCTTGACCTCCTCGACCGGCTCATCGCCGTCGAGGAGGTCGTCGTCCTGCTTGCCGGCCTTCTTCGCCACCGTCTTCTTGGCCGCCGTCTTCTTCGCGGCGGTCTTCTTGGCAGCCGTCTTCTTGGCTGCGGTCTTCTTCGCCGGAGCAGCCGCGACGGCGTCGTCCGCCACCGCTTCCGTGCTCTCGGCCGCCGGGACGGCGGGGGCCGCGACGGTCCGCGTCACGGTGGTCTTCGCCGCGGCGGACTTGGTGGCGGTGCGCTTGACCGGGCTCTTCGCTGCGACGCTCTTGCGGGCGCGTTTCGGCGACTCCGCGGCACTGACCATCAGCGTCACACCCTCTTCCTCGAGGATCTGGTTGAGGCTGCGCAGAACGTTCTTCCACTGGGTTGGCGGAATCTGGTCAGCCTCGAAGGCCCGACGCACGTCATCGCCGGCGATCTGCCCATCAGCCTTTCCCCGCTCGATGAGCGCCATCACAGACTCGGACTCGGCGATCTCCGGCGGGAGCGTACGGGATGTGCTGGCCGACACGAACAACCTCTCGGAACGATGGAAACGGCTTCCGGCCCTGCCCTGAAGAGGGCTGGAACCGACGACCGCCGACTGGGGATGTCGTCGACGGCGCGGGTTTGGCCTCAGAACTGCACAGCGCGCTCAAAAGCTGCTGTATTCCTTCCGCGACGGTCACCTCTTAGGTCATCGCGCTGCTTCGAGGAGTGTTACGGCCCATCCACGTGGCCCGAGTCACACCTCATTCGCGACGAACGGTCCAGAGGTGACATACCCCCGCAATTGTGCCGTCGGACCCTGCGGTCCGACGGCACAGGGCCCCGGCGCCCCCGGCCGACCGGCCGCGCTCGGGTCAGTGCTCGCGCGGGGCGGGGACCACGCGTTCGACGTCGGGATGGACGACGAGCAGCTGCCGCATGGCCGCCTCGGCGGCGGAGGCGTCGCCCGAGGCGAGGGCGTCGGCGATGCGCGCATGGTGGGCGAGCGAGGACTCTCCGGGCCGGTCGCAGCCGGTGACCGGACCTCCGGAGATGTGCAGGGCGGCCGAGACGATGCCGGAGAGGTGTTCGAGCATCCGGTTGTCGGCGGCCTGGATGAGCAGGGAGTGGAATTCCGCGTCGGCGCGGGAGAAAGTGATCGTGTCCCCCTGCCCCATCGCGTGCCCCATGATCTCCACCATGTCACCGAGGCGCTGCTGTAGATCGTCCCGGCCGTGCCCGGCGGCGAGGCGGGCCGCGAGCGGTTCGATGGTCCAGCGCAGCTCGGCCAGCTCGCGGCGCTGGTCGTCCCGCTGCGGGCCGAAGGCCCGCCATTCGATGATGTCGGGGTCCAGCAGATTCCAGTCGCTGACGGGACGGACCCGGGTGCCCACATTGGGGCGCGCGCTCACCAGCCCCTTGGCTTCGAGGACGCGCAGGGACTCGCGTACGACGGTGCGGGAGACCTCGAACCGCTGGCCGATCTCCTCCGGAACGAGAGGGCGGTCCGCGCCGAGGTCCCCGGAAACGATCATCTGCCCCAACTGCTGGACGAGTTGGCCGTGGAGACCGCGCCCGCGGCTGGCAGCCCCCCGTCGGCTCGCCCGCCCCAGCTCGGAATCGGAACCGCCCCAGGCCCGGGCCGCGGCACGCTCGCCGGCCGGCGCCTCCGTATAGGGGTAGCGGTCGCGTTCGCCCGGGGCGGCCAGGCCGGAGTCGGCGGAGCGGGCGGCGGTCATCATGGTGTGCGCAAGGGTACTCACGCATCCTTTGTCGGCGCGGCTCGCCCGGCCCTTGAGGTCTTTGGTGAAAAGCACACGAAAGGGTGATCGCCGCTCGCTCAGCAATTGACGTCATATACCTACAAATCAGCCATTTTTTAGAGAGTCGCCGTCCTCTCTCCTGGGCGCGAGGTCGCAGCGGTCACCAACGCACCTTCCCTCGAAGGCTGGTGAACAGATACGCGCAGACCAACGCGGACAACGACAGGGCGAGAGCGCTGCCCACGGGGTGCGCCACCATCCGCCCGACGGCCAGAACCCACCGGTCCGCCTCCTGTGGGAACTGCCACCAGACCAGATCCCGCAGTCGGCCGGGGAGCCCGGCGACCGACCGTGCGGACGGCGCGGCGAAGACCTTCTGCACGAGCGGAACGACCAGGACCGGCACGGCCAGCACCGCGGCGACACCGGCGCCGGCCACCCGGAAGACCCCGGCCGCCAGCAGCCCGGCCCAGGCGCAGCCGACCGTGAGGCCGAACCAACTCGCCCCGAGCGCCGGCAGGTTTTCCGGCACCGTGACCAACTCCGGCCCGTACACGAGACGGAGGCTCTGGGCGTCGCACACGACCACGAGGCCCGCGAGCAGGAGCGCGAAGCCCGCGGTCACGACGAGTTTTGCCAGCAACAGCCCGATCCTCCGAGGCACGGTGCCCCGGCCGGCGGCCAGCGCCGGGTAGCGGAACTCGTCCCCGAAGGACAGCGCACCGAGCAGACCCGCCCCCAGAGCGGCCGGGGGCAGGGGCAGCAGTGTGGGCCAGGCTGCGAGCAGGTGGGGCAGCGCGGTGCCGTCCGTACGTGCGAGCAGGAGGGAGAGCGCCACGGACAGCAGAACAACGGCCGCCGCGATCAGGACGGTTGTGCGCACACCGAGAGAACGCCGCAGTTCGTAGCGGAGCGGACGCAGCGGGCCGCGCGCGGGGCGCGCCCTGGTCGGGGGCGGCAGCTCGGAGAGGCCGACAGCTGCGGCCGGCCGCGCCGCTCCCGTAAGGGACTCCGGCCCGGTGTCGCCGGTCTCTTCGGCGAGCCGGTGCACCGGGATGCCGTGCCGGTGGGCGGTGTCGCCGATCTCCGCGCAGTTGCTGCCGTAGACCGTCAGCCGGCCGCTCGCCTCTTCGACCACCTCGACGGAGCGCCGGGCGGCGCGCGCCTCCCTGCCGACGACGGCGGCCAGCCGGGCGGCGTGCGGCGTGCGGACGGCGACCCTGGGCCTCAGTCGGGTACGGGCGAAGTCGGCGACGTCCTGGTCGGCGACGAGGCGTCCGTCATGGAGGGTGATGACACGGTCGGCGGTACGGGCCGCCTCCTTGGGGTCGGCAGTGGTGCACAGGACCGTGCCGCCCTGGGCGGCGTGGGCACGCAGCAGCCCGTACAGCCAGGCGTTCTCACGCGGAGAGAGCCCTTCGGCGGGCTCGTCGAGGACCAGGGTGTGCGGATCGCCGAGCAGAGCGGAGGCGAGGCCGAGCCGCCGGTCCATGCCCACCGAGAGGACGCCCAGGCGCTGGTCCCCGAGCCCGGCGAGCCCGACGACCTCGAGCACCTCGTCGGCCCGGGTCGCCGGCACGCCCACCGCCGCGCAGAGCATGCGGAGCTGCCCGCGGGCCGTCCGCGAGGGGTGCCCCGGAACGTCGCCGAGCAGCACGCCGACCTCTCGCGCCGGGTGGGCGATGCGGTGCAGCGGGCGCCCCCGGAAGTAGGCGACGCCGCGTCCCGCGTCGAGTTCGAGCATGAGGCGCAGGGCCGCGGTCTTGCCCGAACCCGTGGCGCCGAGCAGTGCGGTGACCTGACCGGGCGGAGCCTCGAAGGTCAGATCGTGCACGGCGGGCGGAGCGTCGCGACGGGGGGTGCTGGTGAGTCCGATGGCCTGGAGCATCGCTTCTCTCGCGTCTCTCGCGGAAGGTGAGACCGCTCGGCGGCAGGGGTACCGCAGCAACATAACGCGACATTTAGGACTTTTTGCGCAGGGGTGGTTCAACGGGCGTTCCGGGGACCATCACCTCGGGGCACCCGGCTTCTCCGAGAGGCCCGGATCTCGGGGTGCCGACGCCTTCACAGGGCCCGGCGTCTTCGCAGTGCCCGGCGTCTTCGCAGTGCCCGGTTCGGCGACCTCAGACCTCGGGCCGCAGCATGGGCGGATTGAGCACCGTGGCGGCCCCGGCCCGGAACAACTGCGCGGGCCGCCCGCCCTGCCGCGTGGTCGTCCCTCCTGAGGGCACCAGGAAACCAGGGGTGCCGGTGACCTTGCGGTGGAAGTTGCGGGGGTCGAGGACCACGCCCCACACCGCCTCGTACACCCGGCGCAGCTCGCCGACCGTGAACTCGGGCGGGCAGAACGCCGTGGCCAGCGAGGAGTACTCGATCTTCGATCGGGCTCGCTCCACTCCGTCGGCCAGAATCCTCGCATGGTCGAAGGCCAGCGGTGCCGCCTGCTCGCCGTCCCGCCCCGCGCCCGGACGCAGCAGGTCCTCGACCGGTGCCCACCGTGCGCTGTTGGCATCGCCGCCTGCCCGGGGCGCGGGCAGGTCGGGCGCGAGGGCGAGGTGCGCGACGCTGACCACCCGCATCCGGGGGTCGCGGGCGGGGTCGCCGTAGGTCGCCAGCTGCTCCAGATGCGCACCGTTGCCGAGGGACGGCCTCGCCGGGTCGTGCGCGCAGAGGCCGGTCTCCTCGACGAGTTCACGCGCAGCCGCCGAACCGAGGTCCTCGTCGGCCCTGACGAAGCCACCGGGCAGCGCCCAACGGCCCTGGAACGGAGTCTCTCCTCGCCGGACGACCAGCGCGCAGAGCGCGTGACGACGCACCGTGAGCACGACCAGATCAACGGTGACAGCGAAGGGCGGGAAGGTCGACGGGTCGTAGGGCGGCATGCCGCGATCATAGTCGTCTGCCTGACGATAAACACTCCCTTCAG
Organism: Streptomyces pratensis; assembly: GCF_037137275.1. GTDB lineage: Bacteria > Actinomycetota > Actinomycetes > Streptomycetales > Streptomycetaceae > Streptomyces > Streptomyces pratensis_B. The sequence goes on from NZ_JBBBEN010000092.1 coordinate 477,366, forward strand.
CATCCTGACGATCGGTCGTCCGCCCGGTGTGGCAAGATCCGGGCGGTCCCGCACGGCCGCTCGGCCAAGCACCCGCCTTTCGCCGCTCCTCGCCCTCCCCGCTCCCCCTCGCGGCTCCCCGGTCACCCCCGTCCCACTCGCCCCCCTCGCTCCCTTCCCTCTCGGGTTGCCTGCCCGCCTTCGCCGTCTCCCCCGGCTCCCCGCCCTTGGGAGCGGGCCCCCTCCAGTCGCCCGGGAGCGACCGCCCCGTGTTCGCGGGCACTCCCTGGGACGCCGGGCCGGCGGCGACGGAGGGCCGAGGCCTGCGGGACCGGTCGCCCCTGGCCGGTCGTGTCACCGGCTACGCGATCGGGAACCCGGGCACTCCTCCTCCCCGCTCCGGGCGGCGGGGTCCGCCGTGACACCAGCCGTACGGCTACCGCGCCGACACCGCGGGAACGCCTCCGCACGGCGTGTGCTCACGCTCGTCACCGGCGGGTCCTCGTCCCGCGTCGGCCGTAGCGCCGGGCCTCCCGCATCCGCCGCCGGGTGGCGGCCCCGGGCGGGACGGGGCCGTGGGGCGGGGCCCCCTGCCCGGTGCCTGCCGGCCGGAGGACACCGCCTCGTCGCCGCCCCCCGCTCGGCAGCGGACGGGCCTTGCGGACGCGCGGGGCCACCGCCCTGCCGGCGACCGCGCCGGCCACTGCTCCGCTGGCCGCCGCTCCGGTGGCCGGGGCCCCAGTGGCCGGAGGTTGCGGGCCCGCCTCTTCCGTCAGCGCTTCGCGCAGGCAGCGGCGCAGGGCTTCGGGGTCGAGCCCTTCATTGCAGGCCCGGTGCAGCAGTTGGGCGAACGTGTAGGCCGGGTCGGCACGCAGGGCCAGCGTCAGAGCGACTCGCGCGCCCGGCTCGTCTCCCGTGGACCAGGACACCCAGCCCGCCAGGGTGAGCGGAGCGGCGGCGTGCTCCCCGTATGCTCCGACGCAGCGCCGCGCCAGCGTCCGCCACAGACGCAGTGCCGACTGCGCTGTCGGTCCTTCCATCCATGCGGCGGCCTTGTCCCGCGTCTCCCGGTCCTGGAGCCCGAGGATGACGGCGGCGGCCTCGCCCGGGCCGATCAGCTGGTCGTCCCCCGCGTCCGCCAGGGCCGGTGGCGCGGGCTGCGCCTCCGCGATGCGGCTCATGAGCGCACGTGCCAGCTCCAAGGTCTCGGCTGCGACCTGCTGCCTGGCCCGGTCGTCGAGCATTCTGGCCACCAGGGACGGCCCGGCCTCGTCGAGCGCCCTCTCCTGCACGGACACCGCTGACGGCGCCCGCCAGGGCTGGAGCCGCGCTTCCATGTCGCGCAGCGTGCCCCGCACATGGACTCCGGCGTAGGCGGCCGCCGCCGCCATGACCGTGGTGCCGGGCATGGCCAGCGGTGTGCCCTGGTCCGGGCAACACCGGGCGTCGGGGCAGCAGTAGGACCAGTAGCGCCCGTCGGAGATGCAGAGCGCTTCGAGGACCGGGACGTCGAGCGCTCCGCACGCCGTGCGCAGGCGCTGGGCGAACGGACGGAGGCGCTCCATGGTGCGCTGGCCGCCCGCCCCGTCCGGCGAGTCCTGGCAGAGGAAGAGCAAGATCGCGTCGGGCCGCCCCTCGCGGCGCTCGCTCCCCGAGACCAGGCACTCCGCGAGCTGGTCGGCGACCGGCCCCCACTCGCCCGGCGCCTGCGGAATCCCGAGCCGGAGCCGGCCGCCGAAGCGGCCGCGGCCTCCGTGCAGGGCCACCATCACGACGCTGTCGTTGGGGTAGAACCCCATGAGGTAGGGGAGGGCGTCGGCGAGCTCGGCGGGACCGCGCAGGGTGACCTGCTGCCCGTCGGCCGGGCCAGTGGATTCTCGGTGCTTGTTCATGGCTCGACGGTCCCGCGCTCCGCCGAATCCCGCGACCCCTGTGGATAACGTTATCCACAGGCTCGCCCCGTCGTTCGCGGTTTGCCGTGGCCATCGGGTTGCATGGGGGGATGACCAACACAGATCGTGCGGCGCTCAGAGCTACGGCCGACTCCGTCCTCGCCCGTCTCGTCGGCGACGCCACCGGCAGGGCCAAGCTGCGCGAGGACCAGTGGGTGGCCATCGAAGCCCTCGTCGCCGACAAGCGCAGAGCGCTGGTGGTCCAGCGCACCGGGTGGGGCAAGTCCGCGGTCTACTTCGTGGCGACATCCCTGCTCCGCGCCCAGGGCAGCGGGCCGACCGTGATCGTCTCCCCTCTGCTCGCCCTGATGCGCAACCAGGTGGCGGCGGCGGCCCGTGCCGGTATCAGCGCCCGGACGATCAACTCGTCCAACACGGAGGAGTGGGAGAGCGTCCAGGAGGAGGTGGCGGCCGGCGAGGTGGACGTGCTGCTGGTCAGCCCCGAGCGGCTGAACAACCCCGACTTCCGCGACCAGGTTCTTCCGAAGCTCTCCGCCGCGACCGGGCTGTTGGTGGTCGACGAGGCGCACTGCATCTCCGACTGGGGCCATGACTTCCGGCCCGACTACCGACGGCTGCGGACCATGCTCGCCGATCTGCCGAGCGGAGTGCCGGTGCTCGCGACCACTGCCACAGCCAACGCGCGGGTGACGGCGGACGTGGCGGAGCAGTTGGGCACCGGCGTGGGCACCGACGCTCTGGTCCTGCGGGGGCCCCTGGACCGGGAGAGCCTGAGCCTGAGCGTGCTGCGACTGCCCAACGCGGCTCACCGGCTGGCCTGGCTGGGCGATCACCTCGGCGAGCTTCCCGGCTCCGGCATCATCTACACCCTGACGGTCGCGGCGGCCGAGGAGGTCACGGCCTACCTGCGGCAGAACGGGCACCAGGTCGCCTCCTACACCGGACGGACCGAGAACGCCGAGCGGCAGCAGGCCGAGGACGATCTGCTGGCCAACCGGGTCAAGGCGCTGGTCGCCACCTCCGCGCTGGGCATGGGTTTCGACAAGCCCGACCTCGGCTTCGTCGTGCATCTGGGCTCGCCCTCCTCCCCCATCGCCTACTACCAGCAGGTCGGACGTGCGGGCCGTGGCGTCGAGCACGCGGAGGTGCTGCTTCTGCCGGGGAAGGAGGACGAGGCGATCTGGCAGTACTTCGCCTCCGTCGCCTTCCCTCCCGAGGAGCAGGTGCGGCGCACCCTGGATGTGCTGGCCGGCTCGGAGCGGCCGGTCTCCCTCCCGGCGCTGGAGCCGCTGGTCGATCTGCGGCGGACCCGGCTGGAGACGATGCTCAAGGTGCTGGACGTCGACGGTGCGGTGAAGAGGGTCAAGGGCGGGTGGACCTCCACCGGCGAGCCCTGGGTCTACGACGCCGAGCGCTATGCATGGGTCGCCCGGCAGCGGGAGGCCGAGCAGCAGGCCATGCGGGATTACGCCTCGACGACGGCGTGCAGGATGGAGTTCCTGCGCCTGCGGCTCGACGACGAGGAGGCCACGGCCTGCGGACGCTGCGACAACTGCGCGGGGGCCCGGTTCGACGACAAGGTCTCCACCGCCGCCCTCGACGGGGCACGTCACGAGTTGGGGCGGCCGGGCGTCGAGGTGGACCCCCGCAAGATGTGGCCGACCGGGCTGCCTGCCGTGGGCATCGACCTCAAGGGGCGCATCCCCGCGAGTGAGCTGGCCTTCACCGGCCGGGCGCTCGGCCGCCTCTCCGACATCGGCTGGGGCAACCGGTTGCGTCCCATGCTCGCGGCCCAGGCCCCGGACACCCCGGTGCCGGACGACGTGACGGACGCCGTGGTCACCGTGCTCACCGACTGGGCGAAGGGACCGGGCGGTTGGGCCTCGGGCTCGGCGGACTCGGCTCCGCGCCCGGCCGGTGTGGTGACCGTCGCCTCGCGCCGCAGACCGCAACTGGTCCAGTCGCTCGGCGGCCGTATCGCCGAGATAGGTCGGATGCCGCTGCTGGGGACGGTCTCCTACGCACCGGGGTCCGAGGACGTACGGATGTCGCAGACCAACAGCGCTCAGCGGGTACGAGCCCTGCACGACACCCTGGTCGTCGAGCCCGCCCTGGCCCAGGCACTGGCCGCGACGGACGGCCCCGTCCTGCTGGTGGACGACCTGTCCGACACCGGCTGGACCCTTGCCGTCGCCGCGAGGTTGCTGCGACGGGCCGGAGCGCGGGGGGTGTTTCCGCTGGTCCTCGCGGTTCAAGGGTGACGAGGGGAGTCATCCCGGGTCGGCCTGGGCAGGGATATCTCTAGCATTCCGCCAGATTTCCGTCAGCCACAACAATTGCTCGTTGCCGCCCGTCGACAGGCCAGGAAGAATTGGAGACGCCCCCGCACAGTTCCTGATCGGGCCCGGAAGGGCTGTGTTGCGGCGCGCCCTCACTCGACCCTGCCCGTCCACGGGCGCGTAGCGAAGGGAGGACCGTGACCTTCGGATTCGCTCCGTCCGCAGCCACTTCCACAGCGGCGACCTCGGTTTCCGCAGACCCCGTCAACCGCCTGGCCCGGACACTCGAACCCGCCGAGTGGGCCTCGGCCGGCATACCGCTCCTCCGTAGCCCGCGGGAGGTCGTCAGCGGCCTGCACTCCCGGCACCGGCCGACGCCGGCCACCGCGGTCGTCGCGGTCCTCGACCATGAGGAACGGCTCACCGCCAGCGCGTCGTTCGTCCGCCGGGCGACGGTGTCCGCGGACGGCTGGGAGTTCCGCAATGCCCTGCTCTCCCACCTGCGGCGGGTCGTCCCGCACGATCTGCGGCGGCGCACTCCCGTCCGTACCGCGGTGCTCATGTACTGCCGGGACGGCGATGAACGCTGGACCGAGGAGGACGGCGCGTGGATGTGGGGGCTGCGGGACGCCTGCACCCTGCACGGGCTTCGGTGCGGGGCCTACATCACTTTGACCCGCGGAGGCTGGCAGGTGCTCGGAGAGGGAAGGGGGGGCCGACGGCCCAGTTCGCTGTCGGAGCCGGTCCGCCTGGCCGACGCCGTTGCCGCCGACGTGGCTGCCGGGCCCGCTCCGTCCCGGACGGGCGGCGGTGCGGCGAACGCGCTGCGCCACACGGCCGCCCGCTGATCTGAGCACCCCCGGACCCAGCGGGGACTGATCCGGATCGGTCCTGGCCGTGCGGGGCGCTGTCCCGGACCGGGCTCGTACAGGGCCGAGTCGGTACGGAGCCGAGTCCGTACGGGACCGAGCCGGTACGGGGCCCGTGGGGGCCCGGCTTGTCCGTGACGGACTGGGGTCGTGGGAGCCGGGGCGGAGCTGAGTCCATCGACTGAGGTGGCGCGGGATGCCTTGGTGGGAGGGGCACTACTGGCCGGACCGCATGCGGGCTCGACTGGGGTGCGACGACGACCGGGCCCGCTCCACCCCGAGGCGCCGGAGCAGACGGGACCCGGGGCGGGCCGGACGTGGGCACCGGCAGACGGAAGCCGTTCACGTGTTGCGGTGGTGCGGGCGCAGCACCGTCCGGGAGACCACCGCGCGCCCCGGGCAGGGCGCCGCGGTCTCCCGGACGGAGGGGTTCAGACCCCGGCGCCCAGGACGGAGTTGACCGTCTGCGGGGCTCCGCAGACGATCAGCAGGGCGGTGGCCCGATCGCGGGCGACGGGCAGGGCCCGGGCCACGGTGTCGTCGGCGTCGCTGTTGACCGCGACAACGACCACGGGACGGGAGACCGCCCGGCCGGCCGCCGCGGCGTCCGCGAAGAAGACATCGTCGCGAGCGTCGTGCTGGGCCCAGTAGGCGCTCTCGCCGAAGGACAGCTCGTGGGCCGCCCACGGGTGCTGCTCCCCGGTGGTGAGCACCAGGATGTCGCCCGGTGCGCGACCGGATTCCAGCAGCAGGTCGACCGCTTCTTCGGCTGCGTCGAGTGCGCCGGCGGGAGGCGACGGAATCAGCTGGACCTGCGGCGCGGTGCCGTTCTCCGCCTGCTGCGGACGCTTCGGCGCCGGGGCTGCGGGAGCGGGCGCCGCGGAGGCGGGGCGGGCGCGCTGCGCCGGGGGCGCGGGGCGCGGGGGGCCGGGGCGCGGTGTGGCCGCGGAACGCGGGCCGGGTACGGGACGGGGGGTCGGCGTGGTCCGGCCGGCGGCCGGAGTGACGCGGGGACCCTGGGCACTCTCGGGAATCTGAGGCTCCTCGGAGATCAGAGGCGTGACGATGGTCTGTGTCGCACGCCGACGACGTCGGCGTCAGGAAAGGGGCGCGTGTGCGCGATCAGAATTCGAAGCCGAGCTGGCCCCCGCTTTCGAGTGCGGCCGCCTCGGCGGAAAAACGGACCTTCTTCAGGTGCTGCCACCGGGGCAGCGCGTCCAGATACGCCCAGGAGAGGCGGTGATGGGGCGTGGGACCCCGCTCCTCCAGTGCGGCCCGGTGCACGGGCGAGGGGTACCCCGCGTTGGCACCGAAGGCGAAGTCGGTGTAGTCCTCGGACGGGCCGCCCAGGTCGGCCATCATCCGGTCCCGGTACACCTTCGCGATCACCGAGGCGGCCGCGACCGCGATGCAGGACTGGTCGCCCTTGATCACGGTGCGGACCTTCCACGGATCGCCCAGGTAGTCGTGCTTGCCGTCGAGGATCACCGCGTCGGGCCGCACCGGCAGCCCTTCCAGGGCCCGCACGGCGGCCAGCCGGAGCGCGGCGGTCATACCGAGGGCGTCGATCTCCTGGGGTGAGGCGTCGCCCAGCGCGTGGGCGGTGACCCAGTTCTCCAGCACGGGAGCGAGCTCCGCACGTCGCCGGGGGGTCAACAGCTTGGAGTCGGTGAGGCCTTCGGGCGGTCGACGCAGTCCGGTGATCGCCGCACACACGGTGACGGGACCGGCCCACGCACCGCGTCCGACCTCGTCGACACCGGCGACGGTCCTGGCACCGGTGGTAGCGCGCAGCGAGCGCTCGACGGTGTGCGTGGGTGGTTCGTACGGCATGGCGCCAGCCAGCGTACGCCGAGAGCCGCGGCAGCAACACCCCGGGGCGCCGTACATGCCGAGAATCCGTGCCGAGAGGCGCGTTCAGCGGCCGGGGCCGCCGGCTCCAGGCACTTGCGGGCCTGGGGGGCGCAGCGCGTCCGGCGGGATCAGTACGGGTCGTAGTCGCCTCCGCCCGGTCGGTCACCGTCGCGGACACCGTCCGCGCCCAGGGAGAAGCAACTGCGGCCGGCCAGGGCCACCGGACGCTTCTTCAGGATCTCCTTGGCACGCGCCTCTCCCCAACTGGTGGCGTACCAGGGCGTGTTGGCGGAAAGGATGTCGGCCTGCACGAGACGCAGCGCGCAGGAGCGCTCCGGTTCGGGGAGCCGGTCCAGGGCCGGGACGGCGTCGGCGGACAGGTCCTCCACGTAGTCGATGTCGATCGAGCCGCCGTCCTCGAAGCGCTGGACGTTCTGTTCGGCGACCAGTCCGTCCGGCGAGAGGAGCCCGAACGCCAGGACCCCGGCTGCCGCGCTGACAGCGATCGCCCGCGGCAGGAAGCGCGCTCCGAAGACGCCGGCCGCCAGGATCAGGACCAGGACGACGCCGAGCCAGAGCTCCATCGCGGCCACGGAGATCCGGAGCCTGGTCAGGCCGTACTCCTCCACATACAGGTCCATCCGCCGCAGGGCTGAGGCGACGACGACGAGAGTGAGCACGCAGAGGGGGCCGAGCACCGCGCGTACCAGCGTGCGGTCCCGACGCCCGCCGCGGGGCGCCCAGCGCCGGGCCAGGGCGATCACGAGGAGGGTGAGCAGGGTGGCCCAGAGCAGTTGCCAGAAGCCCTGACGGGCATAGTCCGCGTGGCTGAGCCCGGTCTCCGACCGCACCTTGTCGTATCCGCCGAAGAGCACGACGAGCTGGAGGGCGATGAACGCGGCGAAGAGCAGATTGAGCACGATCAGCGGAAGAGCCCACTCCGCCCGCCCCCGGGGCTTGCCGGGGCGCACGGTGATCCGGTCCCAGCGGACCGGGGCCGCAGCGGTGTAGGCGGCCGCCAGCGCGCCGGTCAGTCCCAGCACGAACAGGAAGCCCCGCCATGGCCCGTCTCCGACCGAGGCGTCGGGGACGAGGCCGCTCAGCAGATCGGCGAAGGCGGGGTCCGCGCTGGCGAAGAGCGTTCCGAAGACCACCAGCAGCACGAGGGCCACCGCCGTGGTGCGCACGGCGGTTCCCCAGCGCGCCCGGGAGCCGCCGGCCCGTTCGCGCACGGCCCGCCAGCCCCAGACAGCGCCCGGGACGATCGAGTCGAGCATGCCCATCGAGCCGATCAGGACGCCCGGCCAGCTGCGGCTCCCGTGCAGCGCGAGCGAGCCGAGGGCGAAGGCCGAGACCACGGCCAGGAACGTCGGCCAGCCGGCGTCCCGGAGTGCTGGCACCCCGAGCAGGGCGAGGCCTCCGACCGCCCAGGCGGCGGTCCACGGCCGCAGGCGACGGCCCGCCGACCGCGCCGAGAAGAAGGCGGCCAGCGCGGCGGGGGCCGCCACGATCAAGAGGTTGAGCGCGAGGCCGTCGCCCAGGAGGAGCGCGCTGAGAACAGCGGTGGCCAGCACCGACCAGAGGACCGCGGGCCGCATCGATGAGGGCGCGGCCGGCCGGATCAGCTCCGTCACCCCGCCGTTCTTGCGGGGCGTCCCGGCCCCGTACTGCCAGGGGTCGCCCCGCTGGCCGGGCGAGAGACCCGTTCGTGTCCCCGGGCGCTGCGTCTGGGCGCCAGGGGCATCCCCTCCAGGGCCCACCCCCTCCGCTACGGGTGCGCCGGCGCCCGGCGCACCCGGCGCGCGGTCGTCGTCGGTCCGCGGGCGCGGTACAGACACGTCGGCGGCCGGCGCTTGCGCAGCGGGTGTGTCGGCGGCAGGCCTCCCGGGGGCGGGTGCGTCGGCGGCGGGCGCGTCGGTCTCCCGCTCGCTCTCGGCCGCTACGTCCGCCTCCTGCCCCTCCGCGGGCAGCGGGCCGGAGCTCCGGGCTGACGTCGGCTGCGGCGACCGCGACACGGCGGCCTCCCCGGTCTTCTCCGGCGGGCCGGAGGCCTCGGACTGCTGATCGGACATGGGGCCCCTCCCGCACCGGGCCCGGGCGCGGCCACGGGGGCCCGCGCTCGTCCCGGTGTCTCATTCGGCGCACGCCCCTCAAGATCAACGAGGGCGGCGTGGCCGAAAGGGTAGTCCCGAACCCGCGTTCGTACGCACGCGGCGTGCTGCTGTGGCAGGACCGTGACAGTCCACCGATCCCGCCCGCCGGCCGACGACGAGCCGCCGAACCGACGAGCGGCCGTGCAGGTCAGCAGGTCAGCAGGTCAGCAGGTCAGCAGGTCAGCAGGTCAGCAGGTCAGCGCAGGGTCGTGGCCAGCCACGCCGGCGGTTCCTCGGTCTGCGTCAGCCAGTCGGCCGGCGGCGCTCCGGCTCGCCCGGAGGCGACGACCCCGCCGACGATGGCGCAGGTCGTGTCGATGTCGCCGCCCGCCTGGGCCGTCACCCAGAACGCCTCCTCGAAGTCGCAGAGGCTCCGGGCCGCCGACCAGAGGGCGAACGGCACGGTGTCGTGGGCGCTGGTCCGGCGTCCGTTGCCGAGGACCGCGGCCACCGTCCCCGGGTCCTGGTAGTCCAGCATGTCGCGGGCGCGGCGCAGCCCCGCGCCCACGGCGCTGCGGGGGACGAGGGCGATGACGCCGTCGAGGAGGGCCTCCGGGCCGGGCGGCCCGTCCGGAGCCGCGGCGAGCGAGGCGGCGGCCGCCACGGCCATGGCGCCGACGACGGCCTCGCGGTGCTGGTGCGTGGTGTACGAGGAGATCTCGGCCTGGTGCGTGGCCTGTTCCGGATCGTCCGCGTACCAGGCGCCGAGCGGCGCGATGCGCATCGCCGAGCCATTGCCCCAGGAGCCCTGGCCCTGGAACAGCGCCGAGGCCAGCTCCCGCCAGTCGCCGCCCTCCCGGACCAGTCTGAGGAGCCGGTTGACGGCGGGGCCGTAGCCCCGGTCGAAGTCGTGGTGCTCGGCGAAGGAGTGGGCAAGGGCGTCCTGGTCGACGCGGCCGTGCGAGGCCAGCACAGCCAGGACCGAGCAGGCCATCTCGGTGTCGTCGGTCCACTGCCAGGGGCCGGGCGGCAGGGTCCGCTCCTTCAGCAGGGGGTAATGAGCCGGAACGAAGAACTGGGAGCCCAGGGCGTCTCCCACGGACAGCCCACGCAGGCTGTCCAGGGCGCGTTCGAAGCGCCGCTCGGAAGCAGAATCAACGGTCATCGCCCTGCCACTCTATCCGGTGATGCCGTAGGGCTCCGGGGTACGCCAGCGCTGGAAGGGCCGATCGAGCGTGTAGCGGCCGTTCGCCCCGAGGAGCAGGGTTCTGGACTCGCCGTTGCCCGGGTTGGACAGCGATTCGAACTCCGCGACCGACCAGTGGAACCAGCGCATGCAGAACAGCCGCATCGTCAGCCCGTGGGTGACGAGCAGGACGTTCTCCGGATGGTCGCGCTCCTCGAAACTGCGGTGCAGACTCTCCAGGAACGCCCCGACCCGGTCATAGACGTCGGCACCGGACTCGCCCTGGGCGAAGCGGTAGAAGAAGTGCCCGTAGGCGTCCCGGTACGCCTTCTGCAGCTGTACGTCGTCCCGGTCCTGCCAGTTGCCCCAGTCCTGTTCACGCAGTCGGGGCTCCTCCCGTATCCGGACCCGTGCGAGGTCCAGGCCGAAGGCCCGGAACGTCTCGTGGGTGCGGCGGTACGGCGAGACGTAGACGCTCACCCTTTCCTCGCCGAACTGCTCGCGAAGCCGCTCTCCGGTCTCCCGGGCCTGCCGCAGGCCCGTGGCGGTGAGCCGCAGCGCGTGGTCGGGCTCCCGCTCGTACACCGTGTCGTCGGCGTTGCCCTCCGACTCGCCGTGCCGGACGAGGACAATGCGCTGCGGTCGTGCCATACACCGACCCTAGTGCCCCGCCGCGCCGGCTTCAGCGTCCCGCCGGGCGGGCTGCACCGCTCGTGGAGCCGGACGACCGGGCCCCGGGGCCGTCCCCGAGCCTGCCTCGGGCTCCGGCAGGCGCTTGCGACAGACGGGAGGCCCCCGCGCGGGCCATACGGACGAAACGCCCGGACCAGGGGGCGTCCGACGGATCAGGGGCGGGCGCCCCTGGACCGCGGGGTCAGACCGTCCAGGAGGGTTCGAGCTCCACGACGTCCCCCGTGAGGTCGGCCACGTCCGTCTCGGTCTGCGCGCGGGCGGCCAGGCGTTCCGCACCGCCGGCGCGGTACTTGCCCCGCTCGGCGCTCGACTTCCACAGGGAGAGCACCAGGAACTCGTTGCCGGGGGCCTCGCCGAAGACCCCGCGCAGCATCCCGGGCGATCCGGCCATCGCCGGGTTCCACACCTGCTGCTGCATCAGCACGAAATGTTCGGCCCGGTCCTCGTGCACCCGGCTGTGCGCGACCCTGGCGACGTCCGCTTCGGCGAAGTGGGGTTCGAAGCCCGTCTTCACATCGAATCGACGCTCGAACAGCGCCACCTGCATATCGCGGAACATGCCGGCCTGGCCGGCCGCCAGCCGGTCGTGCCCGCGGGCCATGAAGGAGTCGTAGAAGACCCGGTTCTCCCAGAACGCGAAGACATGGGCGACACCGGGGCGCGTGCGGCTCCATCCGCCGCTCTGCCCCCTGAAACCCGGCTCGCCGAGCAGCCCCGCCCACTCTCGCTGACCCCGATCGAAACCATGACGGTCCACCACGGAGCAGCGAATCCACTTCACCAGCACCGCGCCATCGTACGGCGCGAAGCGTGGCCCGGGTCACCCTCCCGGGAGAGGGGGGCGCCCCGCACCGGCGCACGCTCCCGGAGCCCGGCCTCCGGGCCCCCGCCTTCGCCCGCGGCCGGCTCGGCCGTACCGCTGCTCGGCCCCCGGGCGTCCCACCCTTTCCCGGTCACCCGTGGCCGGCCCGTGGCCCGAATCCGCCGTCCGAGAACGGGACAGTTGGCTCCGCGGCCGGTTCCGTACATGATCGGGTGGACAGGTATCGGGTGAGGGGAACGGTCGGTGGGCCGTCGGCCGGGAGGGAAGTCCGTTGAGCACTCCTAACAAGGACATCGAGAAGGTCGAAGTGCGGGTCAAGTGGGACCCGAGCCCCCACGGGGCGCCGGCCAACGACCTCGACATCATCGCGGCGACCTACCCGATCCAGGAGCCGTACGGCGGCCCCGCCTACCTGGTGCACTTCGACCGGCGCTCGCCCGACGGCACGATCACGCTGAACCGTGACAGCAGGAACGGCCAGGGGTTCGGTTTCGATGAGGTCATGACCATCGAGCTGAACCGGCTGGCGGAGAGGTACGGGCGGGTCGTGGTCGGCGTCGCCATCCAGCAGCGCGAAGGCCGCAAGACCTTCGGCGACATCGCGAACACGGCCATGGAGATCCTTGAGGGCTACACGCGTCTGGTCGAGGACGACTTCGCGGGCGTCGCCGGGGCGACAGCGGCGGTCATCGGCGAGTTCGTCCGTGACGGCTCCGGGCTCTGGCAGTTCCGGTCGGCCGTGCGCGGCTTCGACGGAGACCCCGACTCGTTCGCCATGGAGATGGGCAGCCGGCCCGCCGAAGCCTGACCCTCACCGGCCGGTTCCGGCCAACCCTGTGAGGGCGAGCGGCCGAACTCCGCGGAGAGCCGGCACCCCGGCTGCCCCTTCGGTGAACAGCCTGGCGACGGTGAGCAGCCTGTCGGCCAGGCGGCCGGGGTTCGTCGGCCCCGGAGGCCGGCCACCAGGGCCTCCGCTCGCCCGTCAGGCCCGGCAGCGCAGCATCTCCATTGGGGGGGGTTGGCCCGGAAGCCCGCCCACCTCCAGGGGTTCCCAGGTCAGCTCGGTGAATCCGGCCGCCCGCAGGCACTTCTCGTAGACCTCTCGGCGCGGAAGGGTGCTGACGAACGCGATCGGCGGGTCGAGCAGCGCCGTCACCCGGACGCGGGGCCCGGCCTCGGCTTCCTCCCCGGTGTGCTCGGCGAGAAAGCCGTACGCGCTCGGGGACGGCCCGTCGAAGCGGAAGCCGGGCGCCATGGCGAGGAGGAAGAACCCGGCTCCGGTCGCCAGGCTCCGGTGGATGGCGCGGCACATCCGCTCCATGGCGGCGACGTCCTTCGCGTAGTTGAGCAGCTGGACCGCCACGGCGACGTCCAAGCGCCGCCCGAGGGGCCGCAGCGCGGACACGTCGCCCACCTCGTAGCGCACGCCCAGCGGATCACGCCTCTCCGCCTCCTTGGCCGCGGCGACCATCGCCCCTGAGATGTCGATGCCGAGGACCTCTCTCGCGCCGCGCCGCATGAACTGCCTGCTGTAGAAGCCCGTGCCGCAGGCCAGGTCGAGAACCGACTTGCCGCGCACGTCCCCCACCAGCCCCAGGAAGCCGGGCACCTCCGCGTAGTGCGCCAGAGGCAGGGTCTTGAAGCCCTCGAAGGCCTCACCGATCTCGTCGTACTGCTGCGTGCCCATCGTGCCGTCGTTCCCCCCTGCCTCGTCATGCCCTCGGCTTCGGCGGCTCCGGTCAGGGGGCGTGCCGAAGCCCGTGGCCGGCAGTCTTACGCGTTCCCGGCCACGGGCCGTACTGCCGGAAAGCACGAAGTTTGGGGGCCCGTCCGTCCTCCGGAACGACGAAGGGGACCGGCCCGGGCCGGTCCCCTTCTGGCGTCGCAGCTCAGTCCGCTGTACTGGTGGAGAGCACTTATTCCTGACGTGCGCTATTCCCCTCGTCTCGGCCTGTCGTGCCGTAGGGCCACGAGTTGACTTCCGATACCACAGCGCAGAGACGACTGGTTTGGGGCAGCGTGTAGGGCTCGCTGCCGAGGACGGTCGACTCACACGACTGGCAACGATCGAGGTGAAGGCCAGGGAGTGAGCGGCCGACTGCCCGTCGACTTGAGGGAGGGGCAGACTCTCCAAGGGAGAGTGTCAGTCCCTGCGCCTACTCTTGCCGCGTGGGAAACATGATGAGCATCCGGATGCCGTTCTGGTCCACCGAGGCCGACGATTGGCGGTCGTTCGAGCGACTGGTCGCGCAGCAGGTCCGCGAACTCGACGCCAACGCAACCGTGCACCACGACGCTAAGCTGACCGGCATCCACAGCAAGGCCGAACGCCAGATCGACGTACTCGCATCGGTGCCAGCCATCGGTGGAACCCTGCGCATCGCCTTTGAGTGCAAGCTCCACAAGCGCGCTGTAGGTATCGCCACTGCCGAGGAGTTCATCGGCAAGCTCCTCGACCTACGCGTCGACCGTGGCATCCTCTGCGTGTTTGGAGGGGTAACACCCGCCGCCCTACGGCGCCTTGGCTCGGTCGCACACCCCAGCATCGACCTATACATGTGGCATCGAGATGAACCATCCGAAATGGACCGAACATTGCACTTTCAGGGATGGTTGGACGGCTACCTGACCGACATGGAAATGCAGGATTTCGAGCAGCGTGAAGCGCAGGCAAAGAGAGCCAAGCGCTGGACTTACAGGAGTTTGCAGGCTCTTCAGAGTTGAGAGTACGGCTGCGGTCTGAACCCGCCAGCTTCGAGCACACCTGGCGATGTAACTTGTGAGGGCGCGGAACACGAGGGCGGAGCCGCGCAGGTGCTCAAGTCGACCGTTGGCTGCCCTCGTTCGGTCCGGGCTGGCCGAAGTAGGCCAGGACATCGGCGGTGGGCGTGACCAACGTCCGGCTCAGTGTTATGACCTCGGTCAATGCGCCGGCACACCGTCACTGACAGCGTCGATCAACTTCTGCACCATCTCGCGGCCGCGGGGTCAGGTTGCGATAGGCGGCAGCCATGTCGCATCAGACCCAACCGCCAGTCGCAAAGAAGCCCGAGGGCAGTAGTTCCGAAGTCCAGTTCACTTTCCTGACCAACTGTTCCACACGTCGATGACGTCCGAACACTGATGCAGAGCACCTACTGCTGCCCACGGGTATTGCTCTCCGCATCCTCAACACGAGCCGCCACGTACCCTCCCCAGTCACGCTTTGCGAAGCGAACCCACCGAACTGCCGTGTTGATATGCATGCCGAAGAGTTCGGCAATCACAGGCGCCGGCAGGTCAGTCGCGAGAGACATTCGAGCAGCGTTACGAGGGCCCGGGGGCGTGATTCCGAATCTCCTCAGCCTCTGAGCAAGGGTTCCAGCGGCAAGATGCATGCCAGCCCTTCTTCCCGGGAACAGCCAATGCGACGCCCCCGCTGCCGCCCCAATGACCGACAAGCTCCGGGGAGTGTCAGCGAGTTCCACAGCAAGGCAGGCAAGCTGTGGAGGTAGGAGCAGTGGCTTCCTGCCGAGAGAAACGTAACTCTCCCCATCCTCATGAATTAGGTCACCGACGGTCAAGCAAACAATCCGAGCGAGAGTGGCCCCGAAGACAAGAACCAGCGCTCCGGCCACCCGAACATCCAGCGGAATTTCACCATCATTTACGCATCGGTGAATCTGCCGGATGTGGTCATACTCGTCAAGGACAACTTCAGGATTCGCTTGCGTGCGGCATGGCACGAATACCGGATCAATCAAATGCCGACTCACAGCCCAACCAATAAAGTATCGAATCTGATATCGCATAGTCGAACCTTCTGCGAGCCAGCGGTCGACGTCTTCCTGGCTGATCTCCTCAAATAAACGACCTCGTCGATCTAGCCAATCCAAAAACTGAAAGGCAATGCTAATTCGTCGCCGAGTCGATTGAGCCGCACCATAACTGAGTTGGTGACGCTGAACCTTACGTCGAACTCGGAGGATGATGTGCCATTGGATGAATGGGCGCACCAAGCGCACGTGATGAGCAGGCTTGCCCACTAGCAGGTTCTTTGACCAAGTCTCAAGGCGTTAGCAGTCCGAAGAATCTCCGCCGCACCCTCTTCATCGAGGCTAGGCAGCGTTGACGAAATATGCTGTAGCACTCGCTGCCAACGCTTCTCGGACAGCTGACGATCGCGGCTGCTCATCGTTGGCCAGGGCGACGGATAGTGGTACGCCGCATCAGTGGAACAGGATTGGCGTCAGCCCCAGAAACCTTTCGTACCTCCGAATGAACAACCTCAACGCCGATGAGGTCGTTGGGAGTGCATCCAAGGATGTCACAGAGAGCAGCCAACGTATCCATAGACAACCGCTGCGGTGGTTGAGTCACTAGGCGAAATACCTGCTCGCGAGAGAGGTGGATTCCCCTCTCCGCAAGCAAGGGAACCAAGTCCGTGGTTTGAAACATCTCGCGAGCTGCCATAAGTTGGCGCAGGTTCCATCGGATCCCCATCTTCTTGATCACGACGAGGTCCCCCACAGGTCGGAGTACCTGGCCTTCAGGGATCTCTGAACTAGGCGATTCCGATATTCGTCAGATACGCCTGAGTAGATGGCTGTAGTGGAAGCATATTCATGACCTACCTGATCCTGCACGAATCGCTCCGGGTAATCGAATTCGATGAGATGCGTAACATAGCTATGCCGAAGGCAGTGGAGATTTAGCTCTTCAGGCAGCCCTGCCATGGTTCGAGCCGTTTCGAATACCTCGTCCAGTCGGCGCATAGAGATACGGCTTAGACGCTCGGTAATCCACAGGGCTGGGTGCTTACCTGGTGACGCAAGCGGCCGAACCTCTTCAATGTAGTGATCCAGTAATTCAACCACCCAGTCGGACTTGGGAACCGTGAGCACGGTTCGCCGCTTCGGCGGACCGCCCTTTGAAGATTTACCGTAGCGAATAAAAATCGCTCCGAAGCGCCCATACGAGGGAGCCTTGGGATTCCTTTCTCAGATCATGTAGATCTAGGCGCACAGCCTCCTGCCGACGCAGCCCGTATGCGTATACCGTTTTGAGTAATACGGCATCCCTCATGGCCGCCAAAGCGCCCTTGCGGCGACGGGCTCTGATGTCCTCGACCCGTCCATCCGCTGCGTCGAATAGAGCTTGCACCTCGTCATAAGTGAGGGGGCGCCGCTCCGAATCACCTTCATATTCGCTAGAGTGGCCGATGGTGTTCCACTCGTGCAGAATCTGCGCTGGCGCTTGACCAAAGGAATCAAAGCACTTTACCGGCCAGCCATAACGAGCATCCGTGACGTAACCGCAGAACATTCGCAGCGCGTTCTGATAGCTCCGCCCAGTTGACGCCGCGAAAGTTGGCCGCCTATCCCGAAGGGAATTCATGAAGGCGTCGACTTCGGCAGGCTGCCATTGCCATGGGTACTCATTGGTGAAGTCGGCAAATCGCCTGATAAGGGCGAGGCGCGGTTTGATCGTTCCATCCCAGTCCAGAAACCTGGCCCGCTGCTGCCGGGCCCACCCCTCCAGCATCGCCTCGAAGACGGCTGTCTCGGGGTCCAGATGTACGACCCCGTCAGCAAGCATCAGATGCGCAGCACCTGGCAGGCCCACCCCACTGCTCATGTTGCGTCTAACGCAACGCATCATCGTTGAGTTGGTTACGCTGGGCCTGCCATGGGTGCCCTTGAGGATTGGGGTGCCCAGGGCGCAGGCCCTGGGCACCTTCAGGTGTTACTTCTTCTTGGACGGCGTCTGCGACAGCGCGCTTGCCGCCGCAGACTTCTCGGCCTTGGTCGACTTCGGGTTGGCCAGGACCTTGGCTGCGGCCGACGCGGCCTTCTTACCTGTCTGGCGTGGGTTCTTGGACATGATCACAGTTCCTTTCGTGCCACTTTGCGTTGCAGCTCAGAACGTGATGTCATGCATGCCTGGATGCGGTACAGGACGTCTCGTTCTGGCTGCGGTGATCGGCTGACCCCTCCGAAGGGTCAGCCGATCACAATCCGGCGGCTTTTCCGCCGGAATTCTCAGGTATGAGATTCGAGTTACCCAGCATCACGCTGGGCACCACCCTCTCGGCTCTCTCGAATCACATCAGCAATCTCGCTGGCGATCTCCTCGACCGTGAACTGAGCGGTGCTTCTCGCCAACTTGTCGGCCAGGGACGGGCTTTGCGCCATGACCTCGTCTTTGGTGACGTTGTGCCAGATGGGCAGCAGGTTCTGTTGCCCCGTCACGTACCTCGTCACCAAGCCGTCAAGTTCATACTGGGGCCACCCCTTCTCGAAGAAGGGGCGCGAGAGAATTACGATGCCGAACTGGCTGTTAGCCAACCCGTGGTCGATCTTGCGGCGGAGGCTGTCGCCGATCCTCAGTTCGAGAACGTCGAGCCACACAGAGATGCCGGCTTCTTGCAGATACTGCGCCAGCGGTCGAGCCACGGTCTCTTTGTCTTCACTGGCATGGGAGATGAAGACATCTCGTACGGGCTCACCACGGCCTGCGGAGTAAGGCGGCGGCTCATGCCTGATCTCGGTCAGAGAACCAGCGCTACTCGGGCGCAGCACGGGCAGTGGCGGCGGTTCGACGGAGACCGAGGACCTGACTTTTCCCTTGAGGCCCATCAGGTCGACGGTCACGTACCAGTGGCCGCTACTCGGAATCACAAGACGTACTGGTGAGCGCCTTGCCAGCCCACCGATACACCGGTGGTTTCGTCCGTTTTTGTACTTCTGATAGTTGCTGGAGTCCATCAGGCGCACATTGGCTGCACTTCCGGACAGGTTGATGACTGCGGTCGCGCCCTTGGGCTGACGGCCGAGATCGTGGACTGCGTAGTCCATGGGTTTTCCTCTGTATCACCTTCACCGGGGACCTGTAGGCGGTTGCGCTGGATGCAACATTGTTGCGTGCGCTTGAGCGGCGGGTGTATCCCCAGGCCAGCCGCTACGCGGGAGGGGCGTCAGCACGAGGCTGACGCCCCTCTCATCAGGGATTACTTGTCAGGGTTGCGGTTGCCGAGTGATGCACTCGATGCAATTCCGCCTAGTTTCAGCTGCAACCGCTGGTCGAGCCGCAGCCCTCGCAGATGTAGCAGGAACCGGCGCGCTGCATCTTCGTCCCGCAGGAGAAGCAGAGCGGGGCGTCGGCGCTGATGCCGAGCTGCATCTCGACCAGCTCGGCCGAGGTGTGCGCCGTCGCCGGAGCGGTCTTCTCCGCGGACTCGCGGGGGGCCGCCACCGCCTTCAGCGGCTCCTCCTGAACCGGCGCGGACTGGGCCAGGCTCTCGGCGTCCAGTCCGTCCGTCTCGTAGGACGGCTCGTAGGAACCGGTGTCCAGGTGGCGCTGCCGCTCCTCTGCGGAGTGGATACCGAGGGCCGAACGGGTCTCGAAGGGCAGGAAGTCCAGCGCCAGGCGACGGAAGATGTAGTCGACGATCGACTGCGCCATCCGCACGTCGGGGTCGTCCGTCATACCGGCCGGCTCGAAGCGCATGTTCGTGAACTTCGAGACGTACGTCTCCAGCGGGACGCCGTACTGGAGGCCGACCGAGACGGCGATGGAGAAGGCGTCCATCATGCCCGCGAGCGTCGAGCCCTGCTTGGACATCTTCAGGAAGACCTCGCCGAGCCCGTCGTCCGGGTAGGAGTTGGCGGTCATGTACCCCTCGGCGCCGCCCACCGTGAACGAGGTGGTGATGCCGGGGCGGCCCTTGGGCAGGCGCTTGCGGACCGGGCGGTACTCGACGACCTTCTCGACCGCCGTACGGATGGTCTCCTCGGCCTTCGCGGTGACCTCTTCCTTCTCCTTGTCCCGGGTCTTGGCGGAGAGGGGCTGGCCGACCTTGCAGTTGTCGCGGTAGATCGCGAGCGCCTTGACGCCCATCTTCCACGCCTCGAAGTAGACCTCCTCGACGTCCTCGACGGTGGCCGTCTCGGGGAGGTTCACCGTCTTGGAGAGAGCCCCGGAGATCCACGGCTGGATGGCCGCCATCATCCGGACGTGACCCATCGCGGAGATGGAGCGCTCGCCCATCGCGCAGTCGAAGACCTCGTAGTGCTCGGGCTTCAGGCCGGGGGCGTCGATCACGTTGCCGTTCTCGGCGATGTGGGCGACGATCGCCTCGATCTGCTCCGGCTGGTAGCCGAGGCGGCGGAGCGCCTGCGGGACGGTGCCGTTGACGATCTGCATCGATCCGCCGCCGACGAGCTTCTTGAACTTGACCAGGGCGAGGTCGGGCTCCAGGCCGGTGGTGTCGCAGGACATCGCGAGACCGATGGTGCCGGTGGGGGCGATGACCGATGCCTGCGCGTTACGGAAACCGTTCTTCGCGCCCAGCCGGAGCACGTCCTGCCAGGCCTCCGTGGCCGCGGCCCAGATCGGCGAGTCCAGGTCGTCGATGTGCACGGCGGCGGCGTTGGCGTCGGAGTGCTGCTTCATGACGCGCTGGTGCGGCTCGGCGTTGCGGGCGTAGCCGTCGTACGCGCCGACGACTGCCGCGAGCTCCGCGGAACGCTTGTACGAGGTGCCCGTCATCAGCGACGTGATGGCGCCGGCGAGCGCGCGGCCGCCGTCGCTGTCGTAGGCGTGGCCGGTCGCCATCAGCAGGGCGCCGAGGTTGGCGTAACCGATGCCCAGCTGACGGTAGGCGCGGGTGTTCTCGCCGATCTTCTGCGTCGGGAAGTCCGCGAAGCAGATCGAGATGTCCATCGCGGTGATGACCAGCTCGACGACCTTGGAGAAGCGCTCGGACTCGAAGGACTGGTGGCCCTCGCCGTCGTCCTTGAGGAACTTCATCAGGTTCAGCGAGGCCAGGTTGCACGAGGTGTTGTCCAGGTGCATGTACTCGCTGCAGGGGTTCGAGCCGTTGATCCGGCCGGACTCCGGGCAGGTGTGCCACCGGTTGATGGTGTCGTCGTACTGGATGCCGGGGTCGGCACAGGCCCAGGCCGCCTCGGCCATCTTGCGGAAGAGGGACTTGGCCTCGACCTCCTCGATGACGTCTCCGGTCATCCTGGCCCGCAGCCCGAACTTGCCGCCGGACTCCACGGCCTTCATGAACTCGTCGTTCACGCGGACCGAGTTGTTCGCGTTCTGGTACTGGACGGACGTGATGTCGTCCCCGCCCAGGTCCATGTCGAAGCCCGCGTCACGCAGGGCGCGGATCTTCTCCTCCTCCTTGACCTTGGTCTCGATGAAGTTCTCGATGTCGGGGTGGTCGACATCGAGAATGACCATCTTGGCCGCACGGCGGGTGGCGCCGCCGGACTTGATCGTTCCGGCGGACGCGTCGGCGCCGCGCATGAACGAGACCGGGCCGGAGGCGTTGCCGCCGGAGGAGAGCAGCTCCTTGGAGGAGCGGATGCGGGAGAGGTTCAGGCCGGCGCCGGAACCTCCCTTGAAGATCATGCCCTCTTCCTTGTACCAGTCGAGGATCGACTCCATGGAGTCGTCGACGGCCAGGATGAAGCAGGCGGAGACCTGCTGCGGCTGGGGCGTGCCGACGTTGAACCAGACCGGGGAATTGAAGCTGAAGACCTGGTGCAGGAGGGCGTAGGCCAGCTCGTGCTCGAAGATCTCGGCGTCCGCGGGAGACGCGAAGTAGCCGTGGTCCTCGCCGGCCTTCCGGTACGTCTTCACGATCCGGTCGATCAGCTGCTTGAGGCCGGTCTCGCGCTGGGGCGTGCCGACCGCCCCGCGGAAGTACTTGCTGGTGACGATGTTGACCGCGTTCACCGACCAGAAGCCGGGGAACTCGACGCCACGCTGCTCGAAATTGACCGAGCCGTCGCGCCAGTTGGTCATGACGACGTCCCGGCGCTCCCACTCCACCTCGTCGTACGGGTGCACGCCGGGGGTGGTGTGGATGCGCTCGATACGCAGACCCTTGCTCGTCTTGGCGCCCTTGGTGCGGGAACCTCGTGCCGGGCCGCTCGCCGTCTCTGTCATGCCGCCTCCCATATGTGGGCAAAAACGCCCTGAAGTGCCCAGATCTTCCCAGGCACAGTGTGTGCGATGCCCCGGCGGCCTCCCTCGGCCTCCGGTAGCAAGTCTCATGTCGCCCCGACGTCGGGTCCGCAGACACGTCTGCGGACCCGGCCACCCGGGGCGGGTACCGCTCAGTCGGCGGCGATGGCGGGGGCGGGGACCTCAAGGGCCTCGCCGCTCCCGCTGTCCTCTGCACGAGGCCGCTGCGCGCGCAGCTCCACGATGGCGGCCTCGAAGTCTTCCAAGGAGTCGAACGCCCGGTACACGGACGCGAAGCGCAGGTACGCGACGAGGTCGAGCTCCTGCAGCGGGCCCAATATGGCCAGACCCACGTCGTGGGTGGTCAGCTCGGCGCTGCCCGTGGCGCGCACCGCCTCCTCGACCCGCTGGCCGAGCTTGGCGAGGGCGTCCTCCGTGACAGGCCGGCCCTGGCACGCCTTGCGCACACCGGAGATCACCTTGGTGCGACTGAAGGGCTCGGTCACCCCGCTGCGCTTGACCACCATCAACGAGCAGGTCTCCACCGTGGTGAAACGGCGGGAGCAGTCGGGGCACTGCCGGCGGCGACGGATCGACGTCCCGTCATCGGTCGTGCGACTGTCGACGACGCGGCTGTCGGGGTGCCTGCAGAAGGGGCAGTGCATGGCTCCCAACCCTCCTTCGTGCGTACGACTGAATAGCCTCTTCAGGGCCCGTCGCGGGCCCCTGGAGGCAGTCCCCAGCATAGGCGATGGCCACAGCCCGGATGAACCGAGACCACAACCTCTGGGCGACAGAGGCGATCCAACCACTAGATCTAGGGTTGAGCCGCCTTTTCGACCCCATCGCGTGTCGCGCCTTCGACGCCCTGGACGGGCGGTCGGGGGGAAGCGGGGGTCAGGACAAGAGGGTACGGGAGACGCGCGGCCGCCGAGGGGCCGGGGCAGGGCCCCGCACTCGGGCGCCAGGTGGGGATGAAAGGCTGGGGCGGGGTACCGCGGAGCACCGGCCCGAGCGCGCCACGGAGCCTGGCTCCGTTAGCTCATACACCTGCGAGAAGCATCCCGGCAGCCCTTTATTCGTTTTTCACTCGAACGTGTGTTTGGCGCAACCTTTCGAAAGCTACTACCGTTGTCCAGCTAGGGAGAACATTCGAGAGGGGCCGACGTGACCACCACCGCAGACAGTGCCACCATCACCGCCCGGGACCACCGCTCCCAGAGCCGACTTGAGCCGGTGCACGCCATGAATGACACAGTCACCAACTCGGACGGGCCCGAGCCCGTGCGCTCCGGGCGTTCCCTGCCCGGGAGGCCGCCAGGCATCCGGGCGGACAGCTCGGGGCTCACGGACCGGCAACGACGCGTCATCGAGGTCATCCGCGACTCCGTGCAGCGCCGGGGCTACCCGCCGTCCATGCGGGAGATCGGTCAGGCGGTGGGCCTGTCCAGCACGTCGTCCGTCGCCCATCAGCTGATGGCCCTGGAGCGCAAGGGCTTCCTCCGGCGGGACCCGCACCGCCCCCGCGCCTACGAGGTGCGCGGCTCCGACCAGCCCAGCACCCAGCCCACCGACACGACGGGCAAGCCCGCCGCGTCCTACGTCCCGCTGGTGGGCCGCATCGCCGCCGGCGGACCCATCCTCGCGGAGGAGTCCGTCGAGGACGTGTTCCCGCTCCCCCGCCAGCTCGTCGGCGACGGCGAGCTGTTCGTCCTGAAGGTCGTCGGCGACTCGATGATCGAGGCCGCGATCTGCGACGGCGACTGGGTCACCGTGCGCCGCCAGCCCGTCGCGGAGAACGGGGACATCGTCGCCGCCATGCTCGACGGCGAGGCCACGGTGAAACGCTTCCGCCGGGAGGACGGCCACGTGTGGCTGCTCCCGCACAACGCCGCCTACCAGCCGATCCCCGGCGACGAGGCGACCATCCTGGGCAAGGTGGTGGCGGTGCTGCGTCGGGTCTGAAGAGCGCACCGGTCACGGCCGTCGGCCCCGGGGCCCTGCCTAGGACGTCATCCGTTCGACGTCGGCTCCGGGGCTTCGCCATGCCGCCAGAACGACGTCTCGGCCCAGCCGTGCCCTCCGGAGCCGACCAGCCGGCAGGACTCGGGTGGTCGGCAGGGCGCTGCGGCTACGCACCCTCGGCCTTGGCCCGCGCGTCGATGGCTGCCAGGGAGCGGCGGGCCTGGTTGCGGTCCGTCGTGTACCAGAAGTCGGGCAGCGAGGCCCGCAGATAACTCCCGTACCGCGCGTTGGCGAGGCGGGGGTCCAGCACCGCTACGACGCCCTTGTCCCCCGTCGCCCGGACCAGCCGGCCTGCCCCCTGGGCCATCAGCAGGGCCGCGTGCGTCGCCGCCACCGCCATGAACCCGTTGCCGCCGGCCTGCTCCACCGCTCGCTGCCGCGCGCTCATCAGCGGGTCGTCGGGCCGGGGGAACGGAATCCGGTCCATGATCACCAACTGGCAGCTCGGGCCCGGGACGTCGACGCCCTGCCAGAGCGAGAGGGTGCCGAACAGACAGGTCTCCGGGTCGGCCGCGAAATTCTTGATCAACTCGCCCAGCGTCTCCTCGCCCTGGAGCAGAATCGGCTTGTCCAGTCGGCCGCGCAGCTCCTCGGCCGCCGCCTTGGCCCCCCGCATCGACGAGAACAGCCCCAGCGTGCGCCCCCCTGCCGCCTCCACCAGCTCGGTCAGCTCGTCCAGCATGTCCGTCCGCGATCCTTCGCGTCCCGGCGTCGCCAGGTGCCGGGCGACATACAGGATGCCCTGCTTCGGGTAGTCGAAGGGGGACCCGACGTCCAGGCCCTTCCACTGCGGAACGTCCTCGGCCACGGTGCCTTCCGGGGCCAGGCCGAGGGACGCGCCCACGCCGTTGAAGTCTCCGCCGAGCTTCAGCGTCGCCGACGTCAGCACCACGGACCGCTCGGCGAACAGCTTCTCGCGCAGCAGCCCGGAGACCGAGAGCGGAGCCACCCGGACGGAGGCCCCGAACCGGTCGTGCTGCTCGTACCAGACGACGTCGTATTCGGAACCCTGGGTAATGCGCTCGGCGACGCCGTGGATCGACTCGACCGAGGCCAGGGCCTGCTTGCGGACGGCGTCCTCGTCCTGGACCGACTTGTCGCGGGTGGCGCCCATCGCCGAGATCACCGTGCGCGCCGCGTCACGCAGGGCCATCAGCGCGTACCCGAGGTCCTCCGGCACCTCCTCCAGCCGCCCGGGAAGAGCCAGCTCCATGACTCGCTCGAAACCCTCGGCGGCCGTCTGCAGAGCGTCGGCCGCCTTCTCGTCGACCAGCTTCGCCGCCCGGCGGGCCGCCCGGTTGACCTGCGCCGGGGTCAGCTCGCCGGTGGCGACGCCGGTGACCCGCGAGACCAGCTCGTGGGCCTCGTCCACGATCAGCACCTCGTGCTGCGGCAGCACCGGCGCACCCTCGATCGCGTCGATCGCCAGCAGCGCGTGGTTGGTGACGACCACGTCCGCGAGCTTGGCGCGCTCGCGTGCCGCCTCCGCGAAGCACTCCGCGCCGTACGCGCATTTCGTCGCGCCCACGCACTCACGCGAGGAGACGGAGATCTGCGCCCAGGCCCGGTCCGAGACGCCGGGGGTCAGGTCGTCCCGGTCGCCCGTCTCCGTCTCGTCCGACCAGTCCCGCAGTCGCAACAGGTCCTGGCCCAGCTTGCTGGAGGGCGCCGCGGCCTCGAACTGGTCGAACAGCCCCTCCTCCTCGTCCTGCGGAACTCCTTCGTGGAGCCGGTGCAGGCAGAGGTAGTTCGACCGGCCCTTGAGCATCGCGAACTGCGGGCGACGGCGCAGCAGCGGATGCAGGGCGTCGACCGTGCGGGGCAGGTCGCGCTCCACGAGCTGCCGCTGGAGGGCGAGAGTGGCCGTGGCCACGACGACGCGCTCGCCGTGCGCCAGGGCCGGCACCAGATAGCCGAGCGACTTGCCGGTGCCGGTGCCGGCCTGGACGAGCAGGTGGGATTGGTCGTCGACGGCCTCGGCGACGGCTGCGGCCATCGCGGCCTGGCCGGGCCTTTCCGTACCGCCGACGGCGGTGACGGCGGCGTGCAGGAGCTCGGGGAGGGGTGGCTTCGTCATAGCCCGACCAGCCTACGGCGCGCCACCGACAACACCGATCACTCCCGGACGCGTCCGGCGGGGTGCAGCGGGTTCGGGACCATGCCGTGGACGGCCGCGTGAGGGCGGCTGGCCCGGTCGCGGTAGCCGTCGACGAGCAGACGGTTGCGGTTCAGGCAGAGGCGCTCGATCTCCGGAGTGAGCATGTCGAACATCGCGAACCGTTCCGTCAGCTCCGGGAAGCGGGCGTGGTGGCGGAGGATCTCCGCCCGGACGAGTGACCAGAACGCTTCCTCGGAGACGCCCAGCTGCTCCTCGCAGAGCGGGGACAGATAGCGGAAGACGCCGACGAAGAGTCCGGAGTGGATGAACTGGGTGAGGAAGGCCGGCTCCTCTGTGAGGAGCACGGCGCGCACCTCTGCGGACATGCTGGCGTGTTCCGGCAGTGGCTGGGCGCTGATGTTGACGTCGTCGACGAAGTCCTTGATGGCCAGCCGTACGGGCACGTCGTTCTCGTCGAAGACGACGATGGCGTTCTCACCGTGCGGGGAGAAGACGGTGCCGTAGCGGTACAGGAAATGCAGCAGGGGCGGCAGGAGGGCGGCGAAGAGCCGGGTGAGCCAGGCGGCCGGGCTCATCCGGGACCGCTCGACCAGCTCCGCGGTGAAGGCGCGGCCCGCCGGGTCCGTGTGCAGGAGGGAGGCGAGCGTGCGGGCCCGTTCTCCCGGTTCGAGCCGGGGCGGCAGCGGCTCGCGCCAGATCGCCCCCAGGATCTCCTTGTACTGGTAGGGCGCTTCGGGCAGGTGGTCGTAGAGCGGGTGCTCGACGGTAACGGAGGCGACCTCGCCCAGGAGGACGACCCGGCACGTGTCGCGCAGGAACGGGTCGTCGGCGCACAGCCCCTGGACCCAGGCGGTGACGGCGGGGGCGGCGAGCGTTCGCTCGGTCGGCAGCCCTCGCCAGACGAGGGTGTTGAGGATGGACAGCGGCAGTTTCACGGAGTGGCGTCCGGGGTGCTCCACGTTGGAAAACGTACGGATCGACTGCTGCGGGAGCCGGGCGTCGCCGTCGGTGTGCAGGGCGACGATGTCGCCGTCGGCGATGGCCGGGGCGAAGAGCGGGACGATCCACTCGTCCCACTGCCAGGGGTGCACGGGGAGGTAGAGATAGCGCTCCGGGTCGAGTCCCCTGGCGCGCAGCACGTCGGCGAAGGCGGTACGGACGGAGGGGTCCAGCTCCTCGGCGTAGAGGCGGCCCGGCTCGGTGAGGCGGCCGACGCCCCGGTACTGCGCGATGCGCGTGCTGACCGCGATCCACGGCAGCCGGACGGGGACGCGGGTCTCGGGGGTGAAGTGCGCCGCGTCGGCGGCGGAGAAACCGAGCCGTCCCTTGCTGGCCACCAGCCAGGGGTGGCCGGTCTGGTGACCTTCCAGCTCCGCGTAGTCCAAGGTCGCGAGCCGGTCCGCGGTGAGCGCGGTGTGGTCGAGGCGGGCGTCGGCGGAAAGGGTGCGGGTCAGCTCGCGGATGAGATGGCCGAGCGTGGCGCCGTCGAGGCCGAGCAGGCCACGGGCCCGGGTGAGGAAGCGCAGGGGGTCGCGGAAGGGCCGGGGGCCGGGCGGCGAGCCGTTGGCCAGGGCCTCCGGGAAGCCGTCGGAGAGTACGAGCGCGGATGGATCACCGGCGGGGGCGGCGGCGGACGAGCCGTTGGAGTGCGCGGACGGGGACGCCCCGGCCGCTCGGGGCGCTTCGGTCACCTCGATCGAGTCCGGGTCGACGCGCCAGCTGCCGTAGACGCCGCGGCGGGCCGTGAAGCCGATCACGCCCCCGTCGTCGAGGGTCAGCCGGTGGCGTCCGCCGTCGCCGGGCTGCCGGACGGGCTCGATGATCTTCTCGTAGGCGAACTCGCCGAGCATCTTGGCGAGCAGCCGGGCCGCGGCCCGGTCCCAGTCCCGCCGGTTCAGTTCCGGAGGGCTGAGCAGTTGCGGGGACACGGCCGCATCAGGGCTCGCGGAATATGGATATGTCGACACGGGGACTCCTCCGGAAGGAACCTATGAGGTTCGAGCGGTGTGGACGGTGCGGCGAGTAGGTCACAGGTGGGCTCGGTACGGTCGGTCGCGCATCATCAGGGCGGCACGCTTGTCGGGGAGGTCCACTTCGGCGGAGAAGCGGAAGCCGGCGCTGAGGAACGCGGATACGGACGGGGTGTTGCGCAGATCCGGCTCGGCGACGACCCGCCCGCACCGCGGGAGGTTGTCCAGGACGAGGTCGGCGACGGCGCGGAGCAGGGTGGCGCCCACGCCCCGGCCCCGGTTCTCCACGCCTCCGATGAGGAGGTGCAGGCCGGTGTCGTGGGGGCGGGCCGGGTAGTGGCGGGCCAGCGGATCGAGGTCGGCGCGGTAGATCTCCCAGTAGCTCATCGGAGCACCGTCGAGCACGCCGAGGCAGGGGATGCTGCGGCCGTCTCCTTCGAGCTGTCGCCCCAGGTGCTCGGCGGTGACGGACTCGGGCCCCGCGAGCTCCCAGAAGGCGGCCACGGCGGGGTCGTTCATCCAGCGGCTGAGAAGGGCGAGATCGCGCTCCGGCCGTACCGGGAGGAGCCGGAACTCCCCGGCGCCGGTGGCGGCGGGCGGCCAGGCCCCGGGGTCGCCCAGCAGCTCGTCCCCGGGGGCCGGCCGGGCCGCCCGTACGTCGCGCGGCTCCGGGTCCCGCTGCTGCGCGATGAGGGCCAGGAGCTCTTCGGTCAGCTTCAGGTCGAGGGTGTCCTCGACGCCGGCGCCGACGGCCCTGCCGCCCGGCGGAGCGGCGGGGCCTTGGTCGTCCGGTGCGGCGTCGGGTTCCGCTGAGGCGTCGGCGGGAGGCACGGCGGCGCTCTCCTCTCTGGACCTGGTGCGGCCGGTGAGCTTCTCCGGTGCGGGCGCGGCCGGAGTCTCTCGGGGGGCTCAGCTGTGCAGCGGGTTGGCGATGCTGACGTAGACGGACTGGGTGTCGACCGGCCCGACCAGCTCGTCGAGGCCGTGCAGACGGGTCAGCAGGTTGGCCTTGCAGCGCAGCCGGGGGTTCTCCAGGAGGTACGCGGGCAGGGGCGAGCCCAGTTCCGCGGTCTCCGTGAGGAATCGGCGCAGGACGGCGAGGAGTTCCCGCTCGTCGGCCAGGCGTTGGGACCCGAACGCGCCGATCAGACCGAGCACGTTGTTGATGCCGAGGTAGTAGGCGAACCGTTCGTCGGTGACCGGGTCGGAGACGAACGTGTCGCTGACCGCGCCGATGCCGGGAAGCCGCTGTTCCAGTTCGGCGCGGCGGGACGAGCGGAAGTAGTAGCCCTGGTTGTCCCGGTAGCGTCCGCCGACGGGCCAGCCGTCCCGGTCGAGCAGGACCAGGGTGTTCTGCTGGTGGGCTTCGAGCGCGACCCCGGCGTGGGCGTCGAGCCACAGGACCGGGCGCACGACGCGGTCCAGGTAGCGCCGGAACCACTCGGCGGAGACGGTGTGGACGTCGCGGCCGGTGCTCAGGGCGAGGTGGGTCACGGCCTCGGCGAGTCGGGAGCGCATGGCGGGCTGTCCCGGCCGGGGGCGGCCCGCGGTGAGTCCGGCGATGCAGACGGCGTCGTCGGCCGCGCCGAAGGGGTTCTGGCGGATCATCACGTCGAGTCCGGTGACGGGGACTCCCTCGGGGTCGTCGACGGCGAGCCAGGCGGGGTCGCGGACGATGTCGAAGCCGGGGTGCTCCAGCTGCCAGCGTTCCGCCAGCCCGCTCGCCAGGAGGCGGTGGACCTCCACGCCCCGGTGCAGCTCCTTGCGCAGGTTCTCCCGGCTGGAGTTGGTGATGCGTACGCCGAGGGAGAGCTTGAGCATGACCCGCGCGCCCGGCCGGTGCACGGTGCGGATGGAGGAGGTGGGGTGCCAGGGCGCACCGTGCGGACCGAGGTCGTGCAGCAGTCCGGTGTCGGCCAGGGCGCGGACCCGGGGGCGGTGGAGCAGGTCGGCGGCCTGCCAGGGGTGCAGCGGGACGGCGACGGTCCCGGGCGGGGTCTGGACTCCTTCGGCATGCGGGGCGAGCAGCTCCTCCGCGGTGGCGGGGCCCCCTTCGGTCCACGCGGAGTCGGTGGCGATCAGGGACCGGTCCACGGCGAACCAGTGGAGCGGGAAGGACCCGTGGAGCTCCGGGGAGTAGCGGTGTGACTCCGCGTCGGAGAGTCCTTCGCGGCTCTTGGGGGTCGGGTGGAGGGGGTGGCCGAGCAGCAGGGACTGCTCGGCCGTGAGGAAGAGATCGCCTCCTTCGGGGTCGGCCGGGCTGCGCCGCCGCTGGTCGATGAAGCTCGCGGTGCGGCGTACCGAGTCGGCCACCCGGGCGACCAGGTCGGCTGCGCCGTCGCGGTCCGCCTCACGGGCGATGAGGACGGCGAGGGCGACGGCGTCGGCGGGCGGGGCGTCAGCGGGGGCGTTCTCGAGGGCGGGCGGCCCGAAACGGTGGGCGCCGGTGGCGGACCAGTAGCGCACGGGGACGCGCAGGGCGGTGCCGCTCGCGGGGAACGGCAGACGCAGGGTGTCGCCCCTGGGGCGGGGCACGTTCGTCTCCCGGGCCCAGCAGCGCAGCAGGCTCTCCGTGCCGGCCGCGTCGGCGGCCCGCAGCGGGTCCGGGTCGTCGAGTGCGTCCGGTGGTCCGCCCGGGCCCCGGGGCGCAGCGGGCGGTCCGGTCGGCTCATGCGGCGCTTCGGGCGTCCGTGCGAGGCCGTGGGCCGGGTCCGACGGCCGCGCACGGTCGCCGGGGGCGTGCGGGCTTCCGTGCCCCGGCGCGGACCCGGAACCGGCGGCGGGCGACGGGGGGGTCGCGGTGCCGTGGAGCGCCGCTTTCTGACGGGGCACGGTCGTCGCCTCGACCGTGCCGGGGGCGGCCGGTCCGTCCTGCCCTCGGTGCTGGGGGGCGCCGGGGCCGTCGGCCTCGGGCGCGGGGGTGGGGTTCACGGCGTTCTTCCTTGTGTGGGGCCCGGGATCAGCTGATGGGCCCGGTGGTGGTCCGACGGTGCGGGGAGCGTTCTGCGGCTGCCAGCGCGTCGGCGAGACGGTCGACGACGGCACTCGCCTGTTCGTCGGTGAGCGTGAGGGGCGGCAGGAGGCGGACCACGGCGCCGTGGCGACCGCCCAGTTCGACGATGAGGCCGCGGCGCAGGCACTCCTGCTGGACGGCGCGGGCGAGAGCCGGGTCGGGCGGCGGCGCGGGGGCGTGGTCGTCGGCCTCGGCGGGCAGGGGCGCGCGCTCGGGGTCCACCAGTTCCACGCCGATCATCAGTCCACGCCCCCGCACGTCGCCGATCCCCGGATGGTGCGTCCGCAACTCCCTCAGACGGGCGAGCATCCGCTCCCCCAGGACCGCCGCGCGGTCCGCCAGGCGGTTCTCCCTGACGTACGCGAGCGTGGCCGCGCCCGCCGCCATGGCGAGCTGATTACCGCGAAACGTACCCGCGTGCGCGCCCGGCTGCCAGAGATCCAGTTCAGCGCGGTAGACGATGACGGCGAGCGGGAGGGAGCCGCCGATCGCCTTGGAGAGGACCATGACGTCCGGCACGATGCCGCTGTGTTCGACGGCCCAGAACGCTCCGGTCCTGCCGACGCCGGTCTGCACTTCGTCCGCGATGAGCGGAATGGACCGGTCCGCGGTGATCCGGCGCATGTCGCGCAGCCAGGAGTCGGGGGCGGGGAGGACGCCGCCCTCGCCCTGGACCGGCTCCACGATCATCCCGGCCGGGGTCGGCAATCCACCCTTCCGGTCGTCCAGCAGGTGCTTCGTCCAGCGGGCGGCGAGCGCCGCGCCCTGTTCGCCGCCGGTGCCGAACGGGCAGCGGTAGTCCTGTGGGAAGGGCAACCGGGTCACCCGGACGTCCCTCGCCCCGCCGGAGGCCTCCAGCGCCCCGGTGGTCATACCGTGGTACGCGCCGGTGAAGGTGAGCAGGCCGGTCCGCCCGGTCGCGGTACGGACCAGGGTGAACGCGGCCTCGACGGCGTCCGTGCCGGCGGGGCCGCAGAACTGGATGCGGGCGTTGTCGGCGAACTCCCGCGGCAGGGTGGCGAACAGCTCGGTCGTGAAGGCGTCCTTGACCGGGGTGGCGAGGTCCAGCACGTGCAGCGGCGCTCCGGAGTCGAGGACCTTCCTGATCGCCTCGAGCACGACGGGGTGGTTGTGCCCGAGCGCCAGGGTCCCCGCACCGGAGAGGCAGTCGAGGTAACGCCGCCCGTCAGCGCCCTCGATAGTGAGCCCGCGAGCGCGCACCGGGACGATGGGGAGGGACCGCGCGTAGGTACGGGCGGCGGACTCGCGCAGCGCCTGCCGGCGGAGGATGCCCTCGTGCGGGGGAGGCTGGACCACGGGAACGGGTTCGATCACGGCCACGGCTGTGGGTCCTCCTGCGGTGACAGTCGCGTCGCACATGGGTGCGAGAGAACGCGGACGGAACGAGGGGGTGAACGCTGTCCTGGTTCCCCCGCACGTACCAACGACGCCGAGCGCGATGGAGCACGGGTGAATCGGAACATCCTCGTGGCGGCGGAACCGCGGACCTGCCTCGTACCGTCACCATCGGCACCGGCATAGTGGGGGCCGCACCGCGGGCCGGAGCCGTCGCTCCCGCATGCCCGACGTACCGCACCGAGCAGACCGAGTGACGAAGTTCCCAGGGGGATCACCAGATGCGACCCATTCGCCCGACCGACACCACACGCCGCGTCAGGCGCGCCCGGCGAGCGCCCGCCGGCGCCCTCGCCGCGACGGCCGTCGCCGCGGTCCTGGCGCTCACCGCCACCGCCTGCGGTCCGAAGGAGGACAACGCGGCCGTGGTGCCGACCGCCTCCGCCGACGGGTCCTCCGACGGCAAGGTCACCCTTCCGGACGATTGGAAGAACCGGCTCAAGGAGCACGGGATCGACCCGGACAAGTGGCGGGACGGCGAGTGGAAGAACTGGGACAAGGAAACATGGCTGCGTGAGGCCAAGGACTTCGTCAACCCGATCATCGAGGGCCTCTGGGACCCCGACCGGATGCGGGAGGCCGACGAGCCTCCGAAGACCCCGGTGGAGGACGACATCGCCGGCGACGGCGGCGTGACGGACCCGACGCCGGCTCCGGTCCGGGCCGCCGGTGTCGCGACGCCCTACCACGACAACGCGCCGGAGTCCGGGAAGCTGCTCTTCGACGGCCCGCAGGGGTCGATGGTCTGTTCCGCGACCGTGGTGCGGGACCCGGCGAACCCGGGCAGG
This sequence comes from Streptomyces pratensis, assembly GCF_037137275.1. Classification (GTDB taxonomy): domain Bacteria; phylum Actinomycetota; class Actinomycetes; order Streptomycetales; family Streptomycetaceae; genus Streptomyces; species Streptomyces pratensis_B. The sequence continues at coordinate 510,346 of NZ_JBBBEN010000092.1, forward strand.
TCCAACATGGTGTGGACCGCCGGGCACTGCGTGCACGCGGGGAAGAAGGGCGGCTGGTACCGCAATATCGCCTTCGTCCCGGCGTACAACAACGACGGCCTGTCGCTGAGCGAGCTGGAGACCGCGCCCAAGGAGAAGATCGCGCCCTACGGCGTGTGGTGGGGCCAGTGGGCCCAGACCTCCGAGCAGTGGATCGCCGAGGGCGCGGCCGTCGGCGGGCAGGGCGCTCCGTACGACTTCGCGGTGCTGCACGTGACGCCGGAGAAGGGCTCGGGCGGCAAGTCGCTGGAGGAGACGGTCGGTGCGGCGCTGCCGGTCGAGTTCGACGCTCCCGCCGCGGCCCAGATCACCGGCCTGAGCGCGACCGGCTACCCGGCCGCACCGCCGTTCGACGGCCAGCAGCTGCTCCGGTGCGACGGCAAGCCGGGCCGTCTCTCGGTCCGCACGGACCAGCCGACGATGCACCGCATCGGCTGCACCATGACCGGCGGTTCCTCCGGCGGCGGCTGGGTCGCGGCGGGCCGGGACGGCAAGCCCGCTCTGGTCTCGAACACCTCGATCGGCCCGGTCGCCGGGGGCTGGCTGGCCGGACCGCGGCTCGGCGAGGAGGCCGAGGGCGTCTACCTCTCGGTCAGTAAGAAGTACGCGGGCCGGTAGGACGCCGGCCTCGGCGCACGACGCGTCCCGCGGCTCCCGGCACGGCGGTCGCCTGCCGGGTGGCCGTGCCGTGCCGGGCCCTTCGCACGCCGGCTGCCCGGCAGCGTGCCGAAGGCCCGGCCCCAGGGGGGCCGGGCCTTCGATGCGTACGAGCGCCGCGTTCGGCGGCCTTGCGACCGGGCCGCGTCAGGGCGCGTCCCGCACCGGGGTGGTCAGTGCGCTACGGGGACGAAGACCGCGAGCTCCGCGGCCAGCTCCTCGTGGACCCGCGCCTTGAGCACGGTGCCCTCGGGGGTGTGCTCCTCGGAGAGGACCTCCCCCTCGGCGTGCACCCGGGAGACGAGAGCCCCCTGGATGAACGGCACGAGCGCCTCGATCTCCACGGACGGGTGGGGCAGCTCGGAGTCGATGAGCGCCAGCAGCTCCTCGATGCCCGCGCCGCTCCGTGCCGAGACCGCGATGGCGTGCTTCTCGGTGCGCAGCAGCCGCTGGAGGACCAGCGGGTCCGCGGCGTCCGCCTTGTTGACCACGACGATCTCGCGCACGTTGACCGCGCCGACGTCCCGGATGACCTCGCGCACCGCTGCGAGCTGCTCCTCGGGGACCGGGTGGGAGCCGTCCACCACGTGCAGGATGAGGTCGGACTCCCCGACCTCCTCCATGGTGGAGCGGAACGCCTCGACGAGGTGGTGCGGGAGGTGCCGGACGAACCCGACGGTGTCGGCGAGCGTGTAGACCCGGCCGCTCGGCGTCTCCGCCCGGCGGACGGTCGGGTCCAGGGTGGCGAACAGGGCGTTCTCCACCAGGACTCCGGCCCCGGTCAGGCGGTTGAGCAGCGAGGACTTGCCCGCGTTGGTGTACCCGGCGATGGCGACCGAGGGCACCTTGTTGCGCTTGCGCTCCTGGCGCTTGATCTCACGGCCGGTCTTCATCTCCGCGATCTCCCGGCGCATCTTCGCCATCTTCTCGCGAATCCGGCGCCGGTCCGTCTCGATCTTGGTCTCACCGGGGCCGCGGGTGGCCATGCCGCCACCGCCGCTGGAACCGCCGCCGCCCATCTGACGGGAGAGCGACTGGCCCCAGCCGCGCAGCCTCGGCAGCATGTACTGCATCTGCGCCAGCGAGACCTGCGCCTTGCCCTCCCGGGACTTGGCGTGCTGGGCGAAGATGTCGAGGATGAGCGCGGTCCGGTCGACCACCTTCACCTTGACGACGTCTTCCAGGTGGATCAGCTGGCCGGGGCTGAGCTCACCGTCGCAGACGACGGTGTCGGCCCCGGACTCGAGCACGATGTCGCGCAGCTCCAGCGCCTTGCCCGAGCCGATGTAGGTGGCCGGGTCCGGCTTGTCGCGCCGCTGGTAGACCGCGTCCAGCACCTGGGCGCCCGCCGTCTCGGCGAGCGCGGCCAGCTCCGCGAGGGAGATCTCCGCGTCGCGCACCGTCCCCGAGGTCCAGACACCGACCAGCACGACGCGCTCCAGGCGCAGCTGGCGGTACTCGACCTCGGTGACGTCCTCCAGCTCGGTGGAGAGTCCGGCGACACGCCGCAGCGCGGCACGCTCGGAGCGGTCCAGCTGCTCGCCGTCCCGTGCTCCGTCGTTTTCCTGGCTCCAGGCGACGTCCTCTTCCATCAGGGCGTCGGCCCGAAGGCTTTCGGTGAGGCTCTCGGTGGTGTTCTCCGTGGCGCTCTGCGCGTCCCGCGCGTCCTGGGGAAGGGAAGAAGAGGAGGTCATTGGGTCCTTACGTCGATTGAAGTCGTTACGTCAGTCACAACGTGTGAGCCGCCCGGATGATTCCCTCCAGGGAGACTCCGGTGCGGTCCGCCGGGCCGACGCGTCGATAGTGGCACGGCCCCGCCGGGCCCGTCACGTGGGTTTCGTCGCGGGCCGGGCGTCTCCGCGTCACGGGGCGGCGGGGTCGGCGCTGCGCCAGTCGGGGTGCCCGGGCATCGGCGGGGTCTTCTTCCCGTACAGCCAGCCGTCGAAGAAGGCGGTCAGATCGCGCCCCGCGATACGGGAGGCCAGCCGGGTGAAGTCCGCGGTGGTGGCGGTGGAGTCCCGGTGCGCCCGGACCCAGGTGCGTTCCAGGCGGTCGAAGGCCGCCGCGCCGATCTCCTGGCGCAGGGCGTAGAGCACCAGCGCGCTGCCGTCGTACATGACCGGGCGGAACAGGCTGAGTTTCTGCCCGGGGGCGGGGCCGTCCGGGTGCGCCGGCGGGCCGGCGTCCGCCCGCCAGCCGTCGGAGAGCCTGTACGCCTCACGCATCCGCCGCTCCTGACTCCCGCCCCCGTGTTCCTCGGCGTAGCGGGCCTCGTACCAGCTGGCATGGCCTTCGTTGAGCCACAGGTCGGACCAGGTCTCCGGTGAGACGCTGTTGCCGAACCACTGGTGGGCCAGCTCGTGGATCATGACCGACTCGACGTACCACCGCGGGTAGGCGGGCTCCGTGAAGAAGGACTTGCCGAACAGGGACAGCGTCTGGGTCTCCAGGGCGAATCCGATGGGGCTGTCGGCGACGAGCACCCCATACGTCTCGAAGGGGTAGCGGCCGACCTGCTCCTCCATCCAGGCCAGCTGGGCGGGGGTCTTCTCCAGCCAGGGCTCCAGCTCCTTCCGGTCGGCGGCAGGGACGACGTCGCGGATCGGCAGGCCGTGCGGGCCGGTGCGGCGCGGGACGGCGGAGGCGCCGATGGAGACCTGGGCCAGCTCGGTGGCCATGGGGTGCCGGGTGCGGTAGGTCCAGGTGGTCGTGGCGCCGTGCCGGGTCCGTCCTGCGGGCAGGCCGGACGCGACCGCGGTGAGCTCCTTCGGGGCGGTGATCCGGAAGGTGAAGTACGCCTTGTCCGAGGGGTGGTCGTTGCCCGGGAAGACCCGGTGCGCGGCGTCCGCCTGGTTGGCCATGGCGAGCCCGTCGGCGGTACGCACCCAGCCTTCGTCGTCCGCGGGCCCGCCCGGGTCGCTGGTGTGGCGAACGGTGATGTCGAGCGGGACGCCCGCGGGGAGGCGGCGGGGGGCCTGGACGACCAGGTCCTCGTTCTTGGAGCCGAAGTCGGCGGGACGCCCGTTGACCTCGATGCCGTGGACGGTCCCCCGGGCGAAGTCGAGGTTGATCCGGTCCAGCGGGGCGGTGGTCCGGGCCGAGATCCTGGTGACCGCATCCAGGGGTGCGGTGTTGCCGCCGCCGTAGCCGAGGGCGATGTCGTACGCGAGGACGTCGTAGCCGGGGTTGCCCAGCTCGGGGAAGAGCCGGTCGCCGATGCCCAGGGGCTCGGGGGCGGGCAGGGCGGCGGCGACGAGGGAGGCCGATGCGGTGGCCAGCAGGGCGGCCCGCAGACGGCGGGAGAGGAGCGGCATGGACTACCGCTATCAGCGCGCGGCCGTCCCGCCGGGGAGCCGCGCGCCGCACCACCCGAACGAGGCGGCCGTCCGGGGCGGGGGTCAGGCGGTGGAGGCGGGGTGCTGCGCGCGGCTGACGTCGTAGACGCCGGCCACGTCGCGCATGGCGCGCATCAGGGCGGGGAGCTCGGCGGCGTCGGGGAGCTGGAGGGTGTAGGTGTGGCGGACCCGCTGTTGGCTGGGCGGTTCGACGGTGGCGGAGACGATCGCCGCGTCGGCGCCGGCGATGGCCTCGGTGAGGTCGGCGAGGAGCCGAGGGCGGCCGAAGGACTCGGCGACGAGCGTGACCCGGCACCCCGCGGGCGACTGCGGGCTCTCGTCGTCCGCCCAGCGGACGCCGACCGGGGCGCGTCCGGTCTCCCGCATCCGGGCCACCGAGGGGCACTGGCCGCGGTGCACGGTGACCGTGCCGCCGCGGACGACGAAGCCGGTGAGGTCGTCGGGCGGCACCGGCGTGCAGCAGCCGGCCAGGCGCACGGAGGCGTGGGGGCCGTCGACCACGACGTCGGCGGGGCGTGGGCCGGGCCTGCGGACCGGCGCGACGGCCGGCGGCTCCCCCGCGCCGTGCCCGGCCGCCTCCAGGGTCTCCGGGCCGGGCTTCGCCGCGTCGGGGTGGGTCTGGAGCCAGCCGGTGATCGCGATCCGGGCGGCGGGGGTGCGGACGTGGTCGAGCCAGTCGGGCGAGGGGCCGGAGGCGGTGTCGTGGGAGAGCAGCGGCTGGACGGTGTCGCCGTCGCTCAGGACGGTGCTGAGGGTGGCGAGGCGGCCGTTCACCCGGGCGCCGATGCAGGTGTGCGCCCGGTCGCCGTACTGCGCGTAGGCGGCGTCGACGCAACTGGCCCCGGCGGGCAGCCCGAGGGTGCCGCCGTCGGTACGGAACACGGTGATCTCGCGGTCCTGGGCGAGGTCGTCGCGCAGCGTGGTCCAGAAGGTGTCGGGATCGGTGGCGGACTCCTGCCAGTCCAGCAGCCGGGAGAGCCAGCCGGGCCGGGTGGGGTCGGCGCGCTCGTCGAACGCCTCGGCCTGCTGGGAGGCGGTGGCGTCCGGGGCGTACGGGTTGCCCAGGGCGACGACGCCCGCCTCTGCGACCTTGTGCATCCGGTGGGTGCGGATGAGGACTTCGGCGACCGCGCCCCCGGGTCCGACGACGGCGGTGTGCAGCGACTGGTACAGGTTGAACTTGGGGGCGGCGATGAAGTCCTTGAACTCGGAGATCACCGGGGTGAAGCAGGTGTGCAGCTCGCCGAGGACGGCGTAGCAGTCGGCGTCCTCCGCGACCAGGACGAGCAGGCGGCCGAAGTCGGTCCCGCGCAGTTCGCCGCGTTTTCCGCGGACCCGGTGCACGGAGACGAAGTGGCGGGGCCTGATGAGGACCTCGGCGCTGATGCCCGCGTCGCGCAGGGCGTCGCGGACGTCGCCCGCGATGGTGTCGAGGGGGGCGTCGGCGTCCGTCGCGGCGCTGATCAGGGCGCGGGTGCGCTCGTACTCCTCGGGGTGCAGGATCGCGAAGACCAGGTCCTCCAGCTCGGTCTTGAGCGCCTGTACGCCGAGCCGTTCGGCCAGCGGAATGAGGACGTCGCGGGTGACCTTGGCGATCCTGGCCTGCTTCTCGGGGCGCATCACCCCGAGGGTGCGCATGTTGTGCAGCCGGTCGGCGAGCTTGATCGACATGACCCGGACGTCGCTGCCGGTGGCGACGAGCATCTTGCGGAAGGTCTCGGGTTCGGCTGCCGCGCCGTAGTCGACCTTCTCCAGTTTGGTGACGCCGTCGACGAGATAACAGACTTCGTCGCCGAACTCTTCGCGCACCTGGTCGAGGGTCACCTCGGTGTCCTCGACGGTGTCGTGGAGCAGGGAGGCGGTCAGGGTGGTGGTCTCCGCGCCCAGCTCGGCGAGGATCAGGGTCACGGCGAGCGGGTGCGTGATGTACGGCTCGCCGCTCTTGCGGGTCTGGCCGCGGTGCGAGGACTCCGCGAGGACGTAGGCCCTGCGCAGGAGGGTGAGGTCGGCGTCGGGGTGGTGGGCGCGGTGGGCCTCGGCGACATGGCCGATGGCGTCGGGCAGCCGGTCGCGGGAGGCCGGGCCGAGCAGGGCCACCCGGCCCAGTCTGCGCAGGTCGATCCGGGGGCGGCTCCGCCTGCGAAGGGGAGCGCCCGGATCGGCGGCCTCTGCACTCATGGGCACCTCCGGCGACGTCGACCGGCACGGGGGAGGGGCGGACGCGCCTCGGGGCCGGTGCTTGATGCTATCGACCCCACCACGTGGCGCAGTCCAGCTCCCGCTCAGCGTGAAACGGATCACCCATTCGAGCGAAGCTGCGGCCGATCACCGCTTCCGGCGGAGCGGTCGTCCCGCCGCGCAGGGGGGCCGTGGTCGCCGCGGGCTCTACCCGGTCGTCGTGGAGAGCCACGCCGGGTCGATGACGCCCTCGGCGACGATCACCGCGGGTCCGGTCATGTCGACGGCGCCGTCCGGGTGCTCGGTGACGACCAGGGTGCCGCCGGGGAGGTCCACGGTGTAGGTGACGGGGAGGCCGGTCGTGGCGGGGTCGCTGCCGTCCCGGCGCGCGGCGGCGACGGCGACGGCGCAGGCGCCCGTGCCGCAGGACCGGGTCTCGCCGGAGCCTCGCTCGTGGACGCGCATGCCGACGTGGCGCGGTCCCCGGTCGACGACGAACTCGACGTTGACGCCGTCGGGGTAGACGGCCTCCGGACTGACCGGCGGGGCGGTGAGCAGGTCGCCGGCGTGGACCAGGTCGTCGACGAAGACGACCGCGTGCGGGTTGCCCATGTTGACGTTGCGGGCGGGCCAGCTGCGGCCGCCGACGCTGACCGTGACGCCGTCGGCGGGCAACAGGGCGCGGCCCATGGAGACCGTGATGTCGCCGTTCTTGGCAAGGTGGACCCGCTTGGCGCCGCCTCGGGTGGCGACGGTGAGGTCGCCGTCCTCTGCGAGGCCCGCGCGCCGGAGGTAGTGGGCGAAGACACGTACCCCGTTGCCGCACATCTCGGCGATCGAGCCGTCGGCGTTGCGGTAGTCCATGAACCACTCGGCGGCGTCCGCCATGTCCCGCGCCTCGGGGTGGGCCGCGGACCGTACGACGTGCAGCAGCCCGTCCCCGCCGATGCCGGCCCGGCGGTCGCAGAGCCGGGCGACGGCGGACGCGGTCAGGGTGAGGGCGTTGTCCGGGTCGGGGACGATCACGAAGTCGTTCTCGGTGCCGTGACCCTTGAGGAAGGCGATCTGCGGAGTGCTCACACGCCAACTGTACGAGGCTGCGCCGGCCGTCCGCACGGCCGGACCCGTGCCCCGGGTGCGGCCGTATCGCCCGTGCCGGGCGGGCGCGGCCCCGGTGGGTGCGGCGTCAACGCAGCCGGTCCACGCGCCAGACGGCTAGGGCGACCAGTGCCACGGCCACCGCGACGTACAGCGCGATCACCCGCCAGTCCGGGCGGTCACCCGAACCGCGGGCGGGCAGACCGGGCCAGGTGTGGCCGACGCGGCGGGCCGCCATCATGCCCCAGCCGGCCGCGCAGCAGCTGATCAGCAGACCGAGCATGGCGACCACCGCGCCGCCGTCGCCGAACTCGAAGGCGAGGGGGAAGGCGAACATCAGCGAGCCGACCGCGGCCAGCACGACGATGGGGGCGAGCTGCCAGATCCGAAGCCTGCGGGCGGGCCGCAGCTCGACCTCGACCTCGGGGGCCACGTCCTGCTCCTCCGGCCCGTCCGGGCTCAGCCGCCCCTCGCTCTCCCGCGGTGACGGTACGTCGTGCTCTGTGTCGCGCTGCTCCGTGTCGCGAGGGCCGGCCTCCATCGCCACGCGCCCTCCCAACTCGGACTCCACTGGTGGATCGATGCTCGATGATGGCACGGCCGGGGGCGCCGTATTGACGGGCTGAGCTTCCCGATGCCATCACGTGATCAGGCTGTGACCGCCCGTTCGACCAACGTCAGGGCACGGTGCGGGAGTTCCCCCCGGTCACGGTGGCCCCCGCCGAGCCACACGACGCGCGGGTCGCGGCGGAACCAGGAGTCCTGACGGCGGGCGAAGCGTTTGGTGGCGCGCACGGTCTCGGCCCGCGCCTGGTCCTCGGTGCACTCCCCCGCGAGCGCCGCGAGGATCTGCTGGTAGCCGAGGGCGCGGGAGGCGGTGAGACCCTCGCGCAGGCCGGCCGCCTCCAGCCGCCGCACCTCGTCCAGGAGTCCCGCCTCCCACATCCGGTCCACCCGCAGAGCGATGCGCTCGTCCAGCTCCGGGCGGTCCACGTCGACCCCGATCTGCACGGCGTCGTAGACGGGCTCGTCGCCGGGGAGATTGGCGGTGAAGGGCTTGCCGGTGATCTCGATGACTTCGAGGGCGCGGACGATCCGGCGGCCGTTGCTCGGCAGGATCGACCGGGCGGCGTCCGGGTCCGCGGCGGCGAGGCGTGCGTGCAGAGGGCCGGGGCCGCGCTCTGCCAGCTCCTCTTCGAGGCGGGCGCGCACCCCGGGGTCGGTGCCTGGGAACTCCAGGGCGTCGATGGCGCCCTTCACGTAGAGTCCGGAGCCGCCGACCAGGACCGGTGTGCGGCCCTCGGCGAGCAGCCGGTCGATCTCCCGTCGGGCGAGGCGCTGGTATTCGGCGACGCTGGCGGCCTGGGTGACCTCCCAGATGTCCAGCAGCCGGTGCGGCACGCCGTCGCGTTCGGGAACCGTCAGCTTCGCCGTGCCGATGTCCATGCCCCGGTAGAGCTGCATGGAGTCGGCGTTGATCACCTCGCCCCCGAGCCGCTGGGCGAGAAACACGCCCAGGTCCGATTTTCCGGCCGCGGTGGGGCCGACGACGGTGATGACGCGGGGGGCGGGGTCGGGAGGGGTCACCGGCACAGTGTCCCAAACTCCCCCGTCCTTCCCTAAACGCGCGGCTGCCGTGAGCTGGGGACCGGCGTCGCCCCGCGGCCGGTGGCGGCGCGCGGGGACGCGTGAAGTCGGCGGAAGGGGACAGGTGACGGACAATGGGGTGGGGAGAACACTCCCGCAGACAGTCCTCACTGCACGGAAGGTGACCCAATGGGGTTCCTGGACAACCTGAAGGCAAAGCTGGGACCGGCCAAGGAGAAGGTCGGCGACCTCGCACAGCAGCACGGGGGCAAGATCGAGCAGGGCCTCGACAGGGCCGCGCGCACGGTCGACCAGAAGACCAAGGGCAAGTACAGCGGCAAGATCGACAGCGGCACGCGCAAGGCCAAGGAGGCCGTGGACAAGCTGGGCCAGAAGGACGGCGGCACCCCTCCGCCGCCGCCCGCCCCCTGACCCGGTGACGCCACGCCGGTGGCGGGGACGGAACGCGGCGTTCCGTCCCCGCCACCGGCGTGTTCAGGACCAGACGGCCACCGTGTAGCCCACGCCGTACGGGGCGTCCTCGTACAGCAGCCGTCCGGTGAGCCCGGCGCCCCGTGCGGCGCCGGCGAGCAGCTGCCAGGGGGCGCGGCCGGCCGCCTGGAGTTCGTCCGCGAGTGTCATGTCCAGGCTGGTCAGCGCTTCGAGGTCCGCGGCGCCGAGGGCGGCGGCGGCCCGCGCGTCGAAGGCGGCCGCCCGCTCGTCGAGGTAGCCGGGGGCCTTGAGCGTGCGGCAGGCGCTGCCGTCCCCCATCACCAGGAGCGCGACGCGCCCGGCCCGCCGGGCCAGGGCGCGCCCTGCCGTCTCGCACTCCTCGGCATCGGTCCGTACGCCGACGGCCAGCCCTTCGACGGGGGCGCCCGCCCAGCGGGCCCGGCCCAGCAGCCACGCGCCCACCGCCAGGGACTGGGGCAGCGGCGGCCGGCCGGCCGCCGCGCCCTCCTCCGGCGCGTCGCCCAGCGTCACGTCGAGGTCGACGCCGACCCCCCGGAAGGTACCGCGCCCGTTCACCGCGCGGGTCCCGGCGGCCCGGCCGTCCCCCGGGCCGACGAGGACGAGCAGCTCCGGGCGCGCGGCGGCCAGCACCCCGAGGGCGTCGAGGCAGGCGGCACGCGCGGCGTCGAGCTCCGGGGCGGCCCCAGCGGCGACCTCGGGCACCAGGAGGGGCGGACAGGGGCACACGGCGGCGGCGACAAGCATGCCGGTCAGCGTACTTGCCGGGGCGGCTCGGCGAGGCCGCCCCCGCGGGACGTAGGCCCCCGCCCTTCCTCGGGCCGGTCGGGCCGTGCCGGG
>NZ_JBBBEN010000092.1:520581-561014 GCF_037137275.1 Streptomyces pratensis
CCCGACCGGCGACGCAGACCCGGCACGGCCGGGGGCCGTGTGCCGTCAGCCCAGGCCGCAGGCCGGCTCTGCGGCGGCCGGGAGCGGGGCGGGGACGCCGATGCCGGGCAGGCCGAGCATCACCCCGGCCGACGGGGCGGCGGCGGTGCGCCTCTCCCAGGCGTCGCCCGCGCGGGTGGACCGTACGGCGAGCGGCGGGCCCTCGGCGAGGAGGTGGTGCGGGGCCGCGTAGGTGATCTCGACGGTCACCACGTCGCCGGGGCGCACGGCCTGCCCGGGCTGGGCGAAGTGGACGAGGCGGTTGTCGGGGGCGCGCCCGGAGAGGCGCCGCGTGGCACCGTCCTTGCGGCCCTCGCCCTCGGCGACCATGACGTCCAGGGTGCGGCCGACCTGCTTCTTGTTCTCGTCCCAGGAGATCTGCTCCTGAAGGGCGGACAGGCGCATGTACCGCTCCTGGACGACCTCCTTGGGGATCTGGCCGTCCATGTCGGCGGCCGGGGTCCCGGGGCGCTTGGAGTACTGGAAGGTGAACGCGTTGGCGAAGCGGGCCTCGCGGACCGCGTGCATGGTCTCCTCGAAGTCCTCGTCGGTCTCGCCGGGGAATCCCACGATGATGTCGGTGGAGATGGCGGCGTCCGGCATCGCGGCGCGCACCTTCTCGATGATGCCGAGGAAGCGCTCCTGACGGTAGGAGCGACGCATCGCCTTCAGCACCCGGTCGGAGCCGGACTGCATCGGCATGTGCAGCTGCGGCATCACGTTCGGCGTCTCGGCCATGGCGGCGATGACGTCGTCGGTGAAGTCGCGGGGGTGGGGCGAGGTGAAGCGGACGCGCTCCAGGCCGTCGATCCTCCCGCAGGCGCGCAGCAGCTTGGAGAAGGCCTCGCGGTCGCCGATGTCGGAGCCGTAGGCGTTGACGTTCTGGCCGAGCAGCGTGATCTCGGAGACGCCCTCGGCGACCAGGGCCTCGATCTCGGCGAGGATGTCGCCGGTGCGGCGGTCCTTCTCCTTGCCGCGCAGCGCCGGGACGATGCAGAAGGTGCAGGTGTTGTTGCAGCCGACGGAGATGGAGACCCACGCGGCGTAGGCGGACTCGCGGCGGGTGGGGAGGGTGGAGGGGAAGGCCTCCAGGGATTCGGCGATCTCGATCTGCGCCTCCTCCTGGACGCGGGCGCGCTCCAGGAGGACCGGCAGCTTGCCGATGTTGTGGGTGCCGAAGACGACGTCGACCCAGGGGGCCCGCTCGACGATGGTGTCGCGGTCCTTCTGGGCGAGACAGCCGCCGACGGCGATCTGCATCCCGGGGCGCTTGGTCTTCATGGGCGCGAGCCGCCCGAGGTTTCCGTACAGCTTGTTGTCGGCGTTCTCACGGACCGCGCAGGTGTTGAAGACGACGACGTCGGCGTCACCGTCAGAGCCTTCGGGGGCGCGGACGTAACCGGCGCCCTCCAGGAGACCCGACAGCCGTTCGGAGTCGTGGACGTTCATCTGGCACCCGTAGGTGCGCACTTCGTAGCTCTTCTTGACGTCCACTGCTTCGCTCCGGTTGCCGCTGCTCATGGGACAAGGGTAGGCGGTTGCCGGGCAGGCCCCTCCCTTCCCCGTCCGCCGCCGGCCGGGCCCCATGGGAGGCCTGGCCAGCGGGGCGGGTGAACTGGCAGGATCGCGCGCATGTCCCACGCCCCGTCCCGATCCGCCCTCCGGCGCCCCGTCCAGGCGGGCGCCGTGCTCGCGGTGGTGCTCGGGTTGCTCGCCTGGTGGCTGCTGCCCCAGCGGGAGAGCCGGCCGAGCGGGCGACTCACCTTCTCCACCGGGGTGCCCAGCGGCGTCTACCAGCGGTACGGGGAGCGTCTCGAAGGCGCGCTGGCCAAGGACATGCCGGAGGTCTCGATACGGCTGCGCACCAGCGAGGGCTCGCAGCAGAACCTCGCCCGGGTGGCGGCGGGCGAGGCCGACTTCACCATCGCCACCGCCGACGCCGTGGCGACCTATCTGCGGGAAGGCAGGCCGGGGGCCCAGCGGCTGCGCGGCTGTGTCCGGCTGTACGACGACTACGTCCAGCTGGTCGTCCCCCGCGGCTCCGACGTCCGCGCGGTCTCGGATCTGCGCGGCAAGCGGGTCGGCGTCGGCCAGGAGGGGTCCGGGGTCCGGCTGATCGCGGACCGGCTGCTGACGGTGGCGGGTCTGGACCCGTCCGAGGACATCACCCCGGTGCCGGTGGGCATCGACACCATGCCGGTGCGGCTGGTGCAGGGCGGGCTCGACGCCTTCTTCTGGTCGGGCGGGCTGCCGACCGCGGCGGTGCAGGAGCTGTCCCGGAGCTTCGACATCCGGCTCGTCCCCTTGGAGGCCTCCCTGGTCGCGAAGTTGCAGGCGGCGTCCGGCCCCACCCGGTTCTACCGGTCGGCCATGATGCCCGGCGACGCCTACCCGAAGGCCCAGCAGGCCCAGCCGGTGCCCACGGTCGCCGTCGCCAATCTGCTCGTGACGACCGACCGCACGGACCCGGCGATGACGGAGGCCTTCACCCGGACGGTGATCAACAGCCGGGACCGGATCGGCCGCGAGGTCCACGCGGCGCAGCTGGTGGACCTGCGGACGGCGATCTACACGGACCCGCTGGACGTGCACGACGGGGCGAAGAACTACTACCGCTCGGTGAAGCCCTGAGGCTCGCGCCCGGCCCGGGCCCCGCTCGGGGCGCTCACCCCTGCGGCAGCTCGCGGGGCAGGGAGACGGTCACGCGCAGGCCGTGCGGTTCCTCGCGGTCGTACGCGAGCGAGCCGCCGCCCGCCGCGAGGAGCACCCTGGCGATGGACAGGCCCAGCCCCGACCCGCTGACGTTCTGGTGGCGGGTGCTGCGCCAGAAGCGGTCCCCGACGCGCTCCAGCTCCTGCGGGGTGAGGCCGGGCCCCCGGTCGGCGACCACGACGGTGGTCGCGGCGGCGCCCGGGGCGACCGTGACCCGTACCTCCTCCCCGGCGGGCGTGAACTTCAGGGCGTTGTCGACGACCGCGTCCAGTGCGCTGGAGAGCGCCACGGGGTCGGCCCAGGCGGTGGCGGCCGGGGCCCCGCCCAGGGTGAGGCGCACCCCCTTGTCATCGGCCATCGGGCGCCAGGAGGCGATCCGCTCGGCGGTGAGCGGGACGATGTCGATGAGCTGGAGGTCCGCCTCCGCGTGCTCGGCCAGCGCCAGGTCGAGGAGATCGTCGAGGACCCGGGCCAGCCGCTTGCCCTCGGTGCGCACGGCGGCGATCTCCTCGCTGCCCTCGGGCATCTCCAGGGCGAGGAGCTCGATGCGCAGGAGGAGGGCGGCGAGCGGGTTGCGCAGTTGGTGCGAGGCGTCGGCGACGAAGGCGCGCTGCTGCTCCAGCACGTCCTCGACGTTGTCCGCCATCTCGTTGAACGAGCGTGCCAGGCGTCGGAGCTCCGGCGGTCCGGCCGAGGCGGCGACCCGCGAGCGCATGCGGCCGCCGGCGATGTCGTGGGTGGCGGCGTCAAGGGTCCGCACCGGCAGCAGCACCCAGCCGGTGAGCCGGAAGGCCGCGCCGATCGCCACCAGCAGGGCCAGGGCCTCGCCGAGACCGATGGCCCACCAGATCCGCAGGGTCCGGGACCGCATCTGGCCGGTGGGCGAGTCGAGCACGACGACGGCGACCACGTCACCGTCCCGCACGACGGGCGAGGCGACGACGACACGGCCGTCGCGCCAGGGCCAGATCTGCGGGGGGTCGTGGGACCGGCGCCCGAGCAGCGCCTCGTTGAAGGCCGTGCGCCCCTCCCCTTCCGCGGGAAGACTCCAGGAGCCGGGGGCCTTCGCCAGGGCGCGGTCGTCCCGGTAGAAGACGCCCGCCCTGATGTCGTACACCGAGGCGTAGAGGTCCAGGTCGGTCTGGAGGGTCCGCCGTCGCTCGTGGCTGTCCGGGGAGGTGTCGGTGATGGACTGCGCCAGGGCGGCGAAGCGTGCGGTGTCGTCGATCCGGTCGATCACCAGGCGCTGCTGTTCCGCGGCGGCCACGCTCACCCCGAGCGGGAGGCCGAGGGTGAGCAGGATGGCGGCCATCAGGATGATGAGCAGCGGAAGCAGACGGGTGCGCACCGGGGCTCGGGCCGCCCGCTACGCGGACGGCGCGACGAGCCGGTAGCCGACGCCCCGTACGGTCTCGATCAGGGCGGGCAGCCGCAGCTTGGACCGCAGGGAGGCGACGTGGACCTCCAGGGTGCGTCCGGTCCCCTCCCAACTGGTGCGCCAGACCTCGCTGATGATCTGCTCACGGCGGAAGACGACACCGGGTCGCTGGGCGAGGAGGGCCAGCAGGTCGAACTCCTTGCGCGTGAGCTGGACTTCGGCGTCATGGACGCTGACCCGCCGGGTCGGCATCTCGATGTGGACGGGCCCCAGGCGCAGCGCGGCGACCGGCATCGGCCCGGTGTCCTCGCCCCCGGTGGTGCGCCGGGCGACCGCGTGGATACGGGCGAGGAGCTCGCCGGTGTCGTAGGGCTTGACCACGTAGTCGTCGGCGCCGAGATTGAGCCCGTGGATGCGTGAGCGGACATCGGCGCGGGCGGTCACCATGATCACCGGGGTGGCGGTGCGCTTGCGGATCTTGCCGCAGACCTCGTAGCCGTCCTGGTCGGGCAGGCCGAGGTCGAGGAGGATCACCCCGAAGGGCTCCTTCTCCGGGGGCAGCAGCGCGCGCAGGGCGTCCTCGCCGTTGCGGGCGTGCACGACCTGGAACCCGTGGCGCGCGAGCACGGCGGACAGGGCCGCCGCGACGTGGTCGTCGTCCTCGACGAGCAGCAGTCTCATGGCCCTCCCCTCTCCGTCCTCCGGGCCCTTCGGCCCCTCGGGTTCCGCTCGTGTTCCTGTGACCGCGGCAGTGCGTCACCTGGTGAGGCCCGACATTAACCCGCGCGCCGTCCACCCGGTTCCCGGTGGGGGCTTTCGTCCGGTCCGCGCCCGGGACCACCTTCGCTCCAGGCATCCACGCCGATGAGCGGCGCGCCAGTCAAGGGCCCGCAGGCCGCCTCCGGGGTTCCGTTATGCACCCGGTACACCCCGGGACGAGGTGTGGCGCCCCGTTCACACGGTGTGTCCGGGTGAGGCCGGATCGTTATGCTCAATTTCCGCTCAGATGTAATGACGCTGGTCGCACCGCGTCATTAGTGTCCTGTGGCAACCGAGGAGGACGGAGCAAGAAGCCGATGAGCGGAGTTTCAGTGACCAAGGCCGCCGAGGATGCCGCGCCTGCGGCGAACGACCTGGTCGTACTGAGCGACGTCAACAAGCACTTCGGCGCGCTGCATGTGCTCCAGGACATCGATCTGACCATCGCCCGTGGCGAGGTCGTGGTCGTCATCGGGCCTTCCGGGTCCGGCAAGTCCACGCTGTGCCGCACGATCAACCGCTTGGAGACGATCGATTCGGGCGCGATCACGATCGACGGCAAGCCCCTGCCCCAGGAGGGCAAGGAGCTGGCCCGGCTGCGCGCCGACGTGGGCATGGTCTTCCAGTCGTTCAATCTCTTCGCGCACAAGACGGTGCTGGAGAACGTCATGCTGGGCCAGGTCAAGGTCCGCAAGGCGGAGAAGAAGGCCGCGGAGCAGAAGGCCCGGGCCCTGCTCGACCGGGTGGGCGTCGGCGTGCAGGCCGACAAGTACCCGGCGCAGCTCTCCGGTGGCCAGCAGCAACGCGTCGCCATCGCGCGGGCGTTGGCGATGGACCCGAAGGTCATGCTCTTCGACGAGCCCACGTCGGCTCTCGACCCGGAGATGATCAACGAGGTCCTCGAAGTCATGCAGCAGCTGGCCCGGGACGGGATGACGATGATCGTCGTCACCCACGAGATGGGCTTCGCCCGTTCCGCCGCCAACCGCGTCGTGTTCATGGCCGACGGCAAGATCGTCGAAGAGGCCGCGCCCGACCAGTTCTTCAGCAATCCGCGCAGCGACCGGGCCAAGGACTTCCTGTCGAAGATCCTTCACCACTGACGCCTACGACCTACGACCTAAGGACTGTTCCCATGAAGCTCCGCAAGTCGGCCGCCGTCGCGGCCATCGCCGTGCTGGCCCTGACCGCGACCGCCTGTGGCGGCAAGGAGGGCTCCGCCGGCGACAAGCCGGGCGGCACCAAGCCCGGTTCCTCCGAGGCCCCCGAGCTGCCCACGTACACGGTGGCCAAGGACGTCGACCTCGACTCGCCGGTCTTCAAGAAGGCGAAGGAGCGCGGCAAGCTGATCATCGGCGCCAAGGCCGACCAGCCCTACCTCGGCTTCGAGGACCAGTCGACCAAGGAGCGCTCCGGCTTCGACATCGAGATCGCCAGGATGATCGCGGCGGACCTGGGCTTCTCCGACGAGCAGATCGAGTGGAAGACCGTCGACTCCGGCATCCGCGAGACGGCGATCTCCAAGGGTCAGGTCGACTACTTCGTCGGTACGTACACGATCAACGACGAGCGCAAGAAGCAGGTCGGCTTCGCCGGTCCGTACTACAAGGCCGGCGCGGACCTCCTGGTGCGCAAGGACGACACGTCGATCACCGGCAAGGAGTCGGTGAAGGGCAAGAAGGTCTGCTCGATCGTCGGCTCCACCCCGCTCCAGGAGATCAAGAAGCCGGAGTACGGCGCGAGCGTCGTCGAGCTGGCCAAGTACTCCGACTGCGTGCAGCAGCTGCTGACCAAGCAGGTCGACGCCGTCACCACCGACGACTCGATCCTCAAGGGCTACGCGGCCTCCAACCCCGAGAAGCTCCGGGTCGTCGGCAAGCCGTTCACCGACGAGCCCTACGGCGTCGGCCTGAACAAGGACGACAAGGTGCTGCGCGAGGCGATCAGCGACTCGCTGGAGAACCACATCAAGGACGGCACCTACAAGAAGATCTACGACGCCACGCTGGGTCTGTCCGGTTCGGAGTACTCCGCCCCGCCGGCCATCGAGCGCTACTGACGCCGTCCGCCGTCCCCCGGCCGACCGCGCGTCCCTGACGCCGCACGCGTGACCCGGGCGTCCCGTACCCCGCCGCTGCCCGAGCCCTCTCGGGCGCGGCGGGCGTACGGGGCGCGCCTTCCCCTGCCCTGATGCCGCTGACCGCCGACGCGGAGACCTCATGAACGTACTGCTCGACAATTTCCCAGAGTTCCGCGACGGCTTCATAGGAACCGTGTCGATCACCGCCGTCAGCTCGGTTATCGCCCTGGTCCTCGGTGTGCTCATCGCCGGATTCCGGGTGTCGCCCGTGCCGCCGCTGCGCTTCTTCGGCACCGCCTGGGTGACGCTGATGCGGAACACCCCGCTGACCCTGCTCTTCCTCATCTTCTTCTTCGTCGTGCCGGAGATCCTGTTTCCGGGGATGAGCTCGTTCGTCCTCGGCTCGCTGGCACTCGGCTTCTACACCTCCTCGTTCGTCTGCGAGGCGGTCCGCTCCGGCATCAACACCGTGCCGCTGGGCCAGGCCGAGGCGGCACGGTCCATCGGCATGACGTTCGCCCAGACCCTGCGCATCGTGGTGTTCCCGCAGGCGACCCGGATCGTCATCGCCCCGCTGAGCAGCATCTTCATCGCACTCACCAAGAACTCCGCGATCGCCGGCGCCTTCAGCGTCGCCGAGCTCTTCGGCTGGCAGAAGCTGATGAGCGACCGGGGCTACGACATCGTCCCCGTCTTCCTCTGGGTGGCCCTCGGCTACCTGGTCGTCACGTTTACCATCAGCGGCCTCTTCCGGCTGCTGGAGCGTCGTATGGAGGTCGCCCGATGAGCGCCAGCGTTCTCTACGACGCCCCGGGGCCCAAGGCCGTCGTCCGCAACCGGATCTACGCCGTCGTCGGCACCCTCGTCATCGCGGCGCTGATCACGGTGAGCCTGCTGCGACTGAGCGCCAAGGGCCATCTGGCCCCTGAGATGTGGGACATCTTCAACTACACGGGCATCCGGCAGAACATCGCCGACGCCCTGGTCGCCACGCTCAAGGCGTTCGGACTGGCCGCGGTCGGCTCGCTCGTCCTCGGCGTGGTGCTCGCGGTCGGACGCCTCTCCGACCACCGGCCCGTCAGCTGGGCGGCGACCACCTTCATCGAGCTGTTCCGCTCGCTGCCGCTCCTGATCACCATCTACGCCATCTGGGTCGGCTTCCTCACCGACTACTCGATGTGGGCGCTGGCGCTGGGCCTGTCCATCTACAACGGCTGCGTGCAGGCCGAGGTGCTGCGGGCCGGCATCAACGCGGTGCCCAAGGGCCAGAGCGAGGCCGCGTACGCGCTCGGCATGGGCAAGACCCAGGTCATGGTCAGCGTCCTCATACCGCAGGCCGTCCGGTCCATGCTGCCGACGATCATCAGCCAGCTCGTGGTGACGCTCAAGGACACCTCCCTCGGCTTCATCATTCTCTACCCGGAGCTGCTCCAGACCGCGCGGCTGATCGCCTCCAACACCCTGGTCAACTCCCAGTACCCCTACGTCTCGACGATCGCCGTCATCGGCACCCTCTACATCGGCATGTGCCTGCTGCTGTCGGCACTGGCGACCTGGGTCGAGAAGCGGGGCCGCCGAGCCAGGACCGGCATCACGGTGGCCCCCGGGATCGAGACGCCCGGCATCACGGAGGCGGGCGCGGCCACCGGCCCGCAGCCGGGGGGCGCAGGGGGCGCAGACCCGAGGGCCGACGGCGCCGGCGGGACCGGCGTGGCGAAGGACTGACGCCCGTCGGCGCGATCGTACGAGGCAGCGGCGCACGCGTCGCTGCCTTGGTCACTTGACGCAAGCACCACCAGTGGGTTGCATACGTTCTGTGATCACGCACCCGGCTTCCACTGCCACGTTCCGCTTGACCGTACGGGCCGGAGGGTACGCGCCGTGGACCCGGTGATCGTCGTCGGCGCCGGGCCCGTCGGTCTGACGCTGTCGCTCGCCCTCGCCGCCCAGGGCGTCCCCTCGGTCGTCCTCGACGAGGGGGCCGGAGCCAAGGAGCCCCGTCTCGCCCGCACGGTGGTCCTGCGCGAGGACACCGCCGACCTGGTGAGCCGTCTCGGCTGCCGGGACCTGGACCGGGCCGGGCTGCGCTGGACCGGCTGGCGCTCGGTCCGCCGGAAACAGCTGGTCCGTGACGTGCCGCTGGGCGGGGGCCCGGGGGGTGAGGGCGACGGGCCGCTCAGCACGCTGCCGCCCGCCCCGCTGCATGTTCCGCAGCATGCGCTGAGCGCCGCCCTGCGCACGGCGGTCGCCGCGACCGAACTGGTCCGGCTGGTGCCGACGAGCCGGGTCGGCGCCCTGGAGCAGGACCCGGCCGGGGTCACCGTGCACAGCGGGGGGTCCGGCCCGAGGTGGCGCGGAAGTTATCTGGTCGGCTGCGACGGGGCCCGGTCCACCGTGCGCAAGCTGCTCGACATCCGGTTCCCCGGCCGTACGGCGGTGGAGCGGCACGCCGTCGCGGCTCTGCGGGCCGAACTGCCCTGGCCCGGCGAGGCCGTGCTGCACCGGCAGCCCCCCTGGCGGACCGGGGGCCCCGAGGTCACCGCCCGGCCGCTTCCGGACGGGGTCTGGCGGGTGGACTGGCTGCTGCCGCCGCGCGGCGAACTGGTCACCCCGGAAGCCCTGGTCACCCGCATCCGCGACACCCTGGCCGGCTGGTGCGGCGAGACCCCGGCGTACGAACTGCTGGACACCGGCGTCCACACGCTGCACCACCGCCTCGCCCGGCGCTGGCGGCGGCAGCGGGCCTTCCTGGCGGGGGACGCCGCGCATCTGCTGGGGGCCCTGGGCGCCCAGGGCCTGGACGAAGGCCTCAGGGACGCCGAGAACCTGGCGTGGAAGCTGGCCCACTCCTGGCACCACGGCCACGCCGACCAGCTCCTCGACAGCTACCAGGCCGAGCGCCGGGCAGCGGTGGCCGCCCGGCTGCGGGCCGCCGACCAGTCGCTGCCGATACTGCGCGGCGGCGGAGGGCTGCGGACCCTGGTCCGTGGGGCCGCCCGCAGCCACGACACCCTGCTCGCCGACAGCCACCTGGGGTGCGGAGCCCTCGGCGCGCCTCCGTCGTACTCGCACTCACCGCTGTCGCCTCCGCACGTCGAGGCGCACACGGCCGTGGGTACGCCCCCCGGTGCGCCGGTGACCGATGTACGGGTCACGGCCCCGGACGGGACGGTGACCCGGCTGCGGGAGCGGCTCGGACAAGGGCGCCCGCTGGTCGTCCTGGTCGCGCCGGGCACGGGTGTGTGGGACCGGCGGCACTGGCAGCGGGCGGGCGTCATGCCGCGCCTCACGGAGGCTGTGGCGGCGCTGCCCGTCGCCGCGGAGCTGCTGGTCACGGAGAGCTACCCGGGGGCATCGGCCCACACCGTCCTCCTTGTCAGGCCGGACGGCCACCTGGTGGCGGCCTTCGGCGGCGTGCGCCCCGCGGAGCTGCTCGCCGCGGCGCGGGCCGCACTGGGCGGCGCTCCCGGCGCCGAGGCGCCTTCCGCGGAGGGCGAGGGGGGCGGCGGGGAGTGCTGCGGGCGTGGGCCCTCGGAGGCCGGGCCGGGGCGCGACGGGCCCCCGGGCGGAGACGGACCGGACCGTGACGGGCTGCCGGGCCGGGAGGAGCCGCCCAGTGGGAGCTGGCAGCCGGGCCGGAGCCGACTGACCGACGGGGGCGAGCGCCTTGGCGGGCGCGGCGACGGGGCCGCGGGCGAGCTGAGTGCGGGACGTGCTCCCCGCTTCCCGGCACGGGTTCACGCCGACGGAACCGCCGACGTGAACTGACCCGCCGTCTGCCGTCACAGCCTCGTACGGCGCGCTGTGGCACGTGGCCGTCGCCGACGCGCGCCTCCGACGGACCGGCGGTCCGTCGGAGGCGCTGAGGCCGGAAGGCCGACCGGTCGGGGGGCCTGACTGGTCGGGGGCCTTGGTGGGCAGCCGGTTCCTCCCGGGACACCGTTCACCGAATACGAGGCGCCGCAGCGGCGGGCGCGGGCTCCGGGGCGGCCACCATGCCCGGAAAGGCTCGGCCGCGGCTCGCGGAAGGCGGTCGTGGGCGACGAGAGGCACCCGACGGGCTTGGCGAGCACCCCGCTGCGGCAGCGGGGACCGCACCGGGCCGTCCGCCTCATGACCGCTTCCCGCTTCCCGACCGCGAGACTCCCGGCAGCAGGGCTCCCGGGAGCAGGCAGAAGCTCCTCCCCGGGGTCCCGCTCCACCGCGGGGAGCCACGGTGCCCGAGCGGAGGAAGAAGACCCGGTGCGTCCAGGCCGGGGAAGGGCAGCCACCGCCCTGGTGGGGCTGCCCCCTCCCCTGCGGCCCCTCCCCCGCGGGCTCCAGACGACTGTTCGAGGCCGGCTGTTCTCGCCGGCCCGCCTCGCACGCCACACACCCGAACGCCACGTTCCAGTGGAGCGATCGCCACGCGTGACCGACATTCACCTCACACAGAGGCCCGAAATGTACGGAGATGACGCACTCATGGCGACCCCCGTCCTCACCCCCGGCCAGCTCGACGACGAAGCTGCCCGGCTGCACGACAGTCAGGCGTGGCAGCAGATCGTCACGGGCTGGGAGTACACCGCGCCGGAGCCTGCGCTCGCCCCGGCGGAGCCGGCGAGACCCGGGCGACCGAAGGAGCGGGCAGCCGGGCGGACCGCCGACTGGCGGGCCCTGCTCTCCATGCCCGTGGACCGGCTCGTCGAGGACTCCCTGCGAGCACTGCCGGCGGCTCCGCCGCACGAGCGCCCGCTGCCGGGACGGCTGGGCGCGATGCTCCCCGACCTGGTTCACGTCTGGCGTCGGGTCGGCCAGGCCGATCTACGGCCCTCTACCCATCTCGGCTACGCCCGGCAGATCCTGACCGAGTGGGGTTGGCAGAACACCCCGTACCGGCTGCGCGACGCCCGCGGCGCACGCTGCGTCTGCGGCGCTCTGCTCTCCGCGCACCGGCTCGGATATGGCTCGCTCGACACCGTGAACCGGGCCGGCGCGTGGTTGATCACCGAACTGCGCTCCCAGGGGTGGCCCGGGCTGATCGGCCCCTGGAACCGCCACCCCGGCCGCACGGCCGCAGACGCCCTCGCTCTCCTCGACGCCACTATCCGCCGCGCCTCCCTGGCCGGACACTGAGCGACGAACCCTTGAGCGTGCGACGCCACCGGCTCGTCGTGATCCCTCCTGAACCAGCGGGCCCCGGTTCCGCGCCGGTCCCCGTGCCCTTGCCCGCAGGGCTTGCGCCGGGGCCGGGACACAGCCGTCGCGGAGCGGCGCCGCCTCTCCGCCGAGGCCCCGGCTGGACGTGCCGGAGCCCTCAGCCGATCTGCTCGGAAAGCATGATGATGATCCCCTCCGGGCCCCGGACATAGCAGAGCCGGTAGCTGTCTTCGTAGCGCTCCACTCCACCCACGAGCTGCACACCACGGGCCCGCAGCCCGGCCACGGCGGCGTCGATGTCATCGACGGCGAAGGCGATGCGGCGGATGCCCAGGGTGTTGGCCGGCGCGTGCCCGTCGCCGACCCTCGCCTTCGGGGCACGGAACTTCATCAGCTCGAGCCGTCCGTGGCCGTCCGGAGTCCCGACCATCACGACTTCCACGCGCACGCCGTCGAGTCCCACCACGCGATCCACCCAATCACCCTCGACCGGTCCCTCGCCCAACACCTTGAGACCGAGTTCGACGAAGAAAGCCTTCGCGGCCTCAAGGTCCTCGACCACGATGCCCACGTTCTCCATGCGTTGAATCGTCATGCCCCGGACGGTAGCGACAGAGCGGAACAGCTACAACGACATCTCGGGACGGCCCGGCCGGCCGGGTCCTCGCTCATGACCTGCCTGACAGCCTGGCTTCTGTGGCCGGGACGGCGCACCCGTGCCGCCACGCCAGGCGGCTCCGGGCCGGTCCGGGCCGGAGCCGCCTGACCTTGCGGGCCCGCGCGCCCGGGCCCACGGTCCGTCCTCCCGGAGGAGGCCTCCTCCGGGAGGGGGCGCTACCGCACCGCCGTCCACCTCACGCCCCGCGTGGGTCGCGCGCCTGAGACCGCCCCGCCGGGCTGCCCGCCTCGTGGGTCTTCCGGCTCGGGGCGAGCGCCTCAGGCCGTGCGCCTCCGCCACCCGTCCACGCCCCTCCGCCTCAGAAGGGCTCGTCCAGGCCCTCTGTGTCCTGGCCTTCTTCCTCCAGCGCCTGACGCACCACCCGCAGGGCCATGCCCTCCCCGTACCCCTTGCGGGCGAGCATCCCCGCCAGGCGACGCAGCCGCTTGTCCCGCTCCAAGCCCCGTGTGGAGCGCAACTTGCGGGCCACCAGCTCGCGGGCCCTCTCCTCCTCCTGGTCGGCGTCGAGCTTCCCGACCGCCTCGTCGATCACAGCGGAGTCCACGCCCTTCGTGCGCAGCTCACGGACCAGCGCGCGACGGGCGAGCCCCCGGCCGTGGTGCCGTGACTCCACCCATGCCCCGGCGAACGCCGCGTCGTCGATCAGCCCGACGTCCTCGAAGCGTGCGAGAACCTCTTCGGCGGCCTCGTCCGGGATCTCTCTCTTGCGTAGAGCGTCCGCGAGCTGTTTGCGCGTTCTCGGCGTGCCGGTGAGCAGCCGCAGGCAGATGTTGCGCGCCTGCTCGACCGGGTCACGCGGCTCCCCCTTCTCGGCCCTCGACGAGGAAGGGGAGCCGCTGCTTCTGGTGCCGGAACGGGCACGGCGGCCCGATCCTTCGCCGAACCCGCCGCCCGTGTCCGCCCCGCCGCGCGAGCGGCGTCCGGACCGCCCTGCGGCGCCGGCCTCCGGCTCGGGGGCGGACTCCTCGCAGAGTCCGTCGCCGAATCCGTCACCGAATCCGGGGGCGACGCCGGGTTCAGCTGGGCTGCCCGGCCATTCCGTACGACGCGTCACGGCCTAGCTCTTGGCCGCCGCGGTCTTCGCCGGCTTGGCCTTGGCCGCCGCAGCGGTCACCGGCTTCGCCGCCCCCTCGGCCGCCGGGCCCGCAGCGGTCTCCGCGGGGGGCTCGTCCACCGGGGCGTCCGGGCGGACGCCGACGCCCAGCTTCTCCAGGATCTTCTTCTCGATCTCGTTGGCGAGGTCGGGGTTGTCCTTGAGGAAGTTGCGGGCGTTCTCCTTGCCCTGGCCGAGCTGGTCGCCCTCGTACGTGTACCAGGCGCCGGCCTTTCGGACGAAGCCGTGCTCCACGCCCATGTCGATCAGGCCGCCCTCACGGCTGATCCCCTGGCCGTAGAGGATGTCGAACTCGGCCTGCTTGAACGGCGGGGCGACCTTGTTCTTGACGACCTTGACGCGGGTGCGGTTGCCGACGGCGTCGGTGCCGTCCTTGAGCGTCTCGATCCGCCGGATGTCCAGGCGCACCGAGGCGTAGAACTTCAGCGCCCGGCCACCGGTCGTGGTCTCCGGAGAGCCGAACATCACGCCGATCTTCTCGCGGAGCTGGTTGATGAAGATCGCGGTGGTCTTGGACTGGTTGAGCGCGCTGGTGATCTTGCGGAGGGCCTGGCTCATCAGCCGGGCCTGGAGACCCACGTGCGAGTCGCCCATCTCACCCTCGATCTCCGCACGGGGCACCAGGGCCGCGACGGAGTCGATCACGATCAGGTCCAGGGCGCCGGAGCGCACCAGCATGTCGACGATCTCCAGCGCCTGCTCACCGTTGTCCGGCTGGGACAGGATGAGGTTGTCGATGTCGACGCCGAGCTTCTTCGCGTACTCCGGGTCCAGCGCGTGTTCGGCGTCGATGAACGCCACCGAGCCACCGAGCTTCTGCGCGTTCGCCACGGCGTGCAGCGTCAGCGTCGTCTTACCGGAGGACTCCGGGCCGTACACCTCCACCACGCGGCCGCGCGGCAGACCGCCGACGCCGAGCGCGACGTCGAGGGCGGTCGATCCCGTGGGGATGACCTCGATGGGTTCGTTGGGCCGCTCACCCAGGCGCATCACCGCGCCCTTGCCGAACTGTCGTTCAATCTGCGCGAGTGCGGCGTCCAACGCCTTCTCGCGGTCGGTTCCTGCCATGGGTTCCACCCGATTTGCTTGAGTCGATCGCTTCACGTCTCAGACGCTAACCCCTGCCACTGACAATGGGCCTCGACGTCCTGCCGGCCTGTGGACAACTCCACGGTCGAGCCTGGGGAAAACCGGGCCGGATTCTCATCAGAATGGATGTTCGATTTCCCTGTCAAGCGCGCCACGCGGGCCCCGCCCGCCACAAGCGGCGGACGCCACTCGCCCCGGCGCGCCTCACGCCGGGCCGGGACCCGCCGCCCCCGGCCGCACGGAAGCACAGCCCCGCAGGCCGACAGCGGTGAGAGACTCCGACGCGCACAGCGCCTCCGCGACCGCCGCGCAGGTCACATCTGCACCCGAGGTCATATCGACTTATATTCGGTCACTATGGGAGCGACAGCCGAACCGGGGACCGACGGTGAGCCCGGCCTCGGGCCCGACCTGGCCGGCCGGGTGGCGCTCGTCGCGGGAGGCACCCGCGGAGCCGGGCGCGGGATCGCCGTCCAGCTCGGCGCCGCCGGGGCCACCGTGTACGTCACCGGCCGCACGAGCGGTGACGAGCGTTCCGAGATGGACCGGCCCGAAACGATCGAGGAGACGGCGGCCCTGGTGGACGCGGCGGGGGGCCGGGGCATCCCCGTGCAGGTCGACCATCTGGTGCCCGACCGGGTCAGCGCCCTTCTGGCCCGCATCGCCGGCGAGCAGGGGGCCCTGCACATCCTGGTGAACGACATCTGGGGCGCCGAGATCGAGTGGAACAGGACGGTCTGGGAGTCCTCGCTCGACAACGGTCTGCACACCCTGCGGCAGGCCGTCGACACCCACGCCATCACCAGTCACTTCGCTCTGCCGTTGCTGATCGAGACTCCGGGCGGCCTGGTCGTCGAGGTGACCGACGGCACGGACGAATACAACGCGTCCCACTACCGCGTCTCGTTCTTCTACGACCTGGCCAAGGCCGCCGTGAACCGCATGGCCTTCGCGCTCGCCCATGAGCTCGCGCCGCACCGCGCGACCGCCGTGGCACTCACCCCGGGCTGGCTCCGGTCCGAGGCCATGCTCCAGGCCCACGGCGTCACCGAGGCGACCTGGCGCGACGCGATCGCGCGGTCGCCCCACTTCGCGGTCTCCGAGTCCCCCGCGTACATCGGCCGCGCCGTGGCCGCCCTCGCCCGCGACCCCGACATGGCGCGCTGGAACGGAAAGTCGCTCTCCAGCGGGCAGCTCGCCCAGGTGTACGGGTTCACCGATGCCGACGGGAGCCGCCCCGACGCCTGGCGCTACCTGACCGAGGTCCAGAACCCGGGTCGGCCGGCCGACGTGACGGGGTACCGCTGAAGCGCGACCGCGGGCCCCACGCCCTGCCCGTCGGCGCTCCCGGCCGCCCCTACGGGTCTACCCGTGGCACGACCGCGGCGGGGCTCGCCGGTCGCCTCGCCCTCAGCCGGTCGGCGAGCCCCTGCGCAGCCCCTACGGACCGGCCGCCGGCGGGCCGTCGCCTCTGTCACCGCCCGCCCGTCCGGCCGCCCAGCGCCGGTCAGCCGTCCGGCCGGCCCGGCAGCGGCTCGTCCGCCTCGCCTTCCGCTCCCCCCGTACACGCCGCTCGGCCGGGGGCGACCGGTGCCCGGCGTATCCGTGACAGCATCGACCTCCCCCGCGGCCGGCTCTGCCCCCCGTGCACGCGCGGGTCGTCGGTGACGTCGTACCGCTTCACGTAGGCGCCGAGGAACGCCTGGAGCGTGGCGACGGCGGGGATGGCGATCAGCGCGCCGACCGCGCCCAGCAGGGCCGTGCCCGCGACGACGGAGCCGAAGGCGACCGCGGGGTGGATGTCGACGGTCTTCGCGGTCAGCTTGGGCTGGAGCACGTAGTTCTCGAACTGCTGGTAGACCACGACGAAGCCGAGCACCCAGACCGCGTACCAGGGGTCGACCGTGAAGGCGACCAGCATGGGCAGGGCGCCCGCCAGATACGTGCCGATGGTGGGGATGAACTGGGAGACGAGTCCGACCCAGACCGCGAGCGCCGGGGCGTAGGGCACCCCGAGGCTCACCAGCAGGATGTAGTGCGCGACACCGGAGATCAACGCCATCAGGCCGCGGGAGTAGATGTAGCCGCCGGTCTTGTCGACGGCGATCTCCCAGGCCCGCAGCACCTCGGTCTGGCGGGCCGGCGGCAGCACCGAGCAGAGGGCCCGGCGCAGCCGGGGCCCGTCGGCCGCGAAATAGAAGGAGAACAGGAAGACCGTCAGCAGCCGGAAGAGGCCGCCCAGGACCGTGGTGGAGACGTCGAGCACCCCGGTGGCACTGTTCTGGACGTACTTCTGGAGCCAGTCGGAGTGCAGCAGGCTGTCTTGGACCTCGACCCTGGAGAGGTCGGTGCGGAAGGTCTGGTTGACCCAGTGGATCACCGAGTCGATGTACTGGGGGAAGTCGTCGACCATGTCGACGATCTGGCCCGCGATCATCGACCCCAGCAGCACGACGAACCCGATGCCGAAGATCAGCAGGCCGAGGAAGACCAGGAACGTGGCGAGCCCACGCCGCATGCCTCGCCCCGCCATCCGGCCCACCGCGGGCTCTACGGCGAGCGCGAGGAAGAACGCGATCAGCACGTTCGTGAGCAACCCGATGAGCTGGTCGAACGCCCAGCTGCCGAGCTGGAAACAGGCGTAGAGCGCCAGGGCCAGCACCATCGCACGCGGCAGCCAGCCGGGCATGCGAACCCCGCCGCCGGACGACGGCACGGTCGGCGGGGCGGGCGGGAGGGGCGGGGCGGCGGACGGCTGGTCCGGGACGGTCTCGTCTGTCGATGGCACGGAACAAGTCTCGCCTACGCCACCGACAACCGGTCCCCCACCTGGATCACACGCACTCCGGTCGGGGCCGGACACGGCGGGACCGGGTCAGCGCTTGTCCGCGGGTACGTCCATGGCGGTGCAGACGGCGCGCCACACGTCTTTCGCGTCCCAGCCGGCGTCCAGGGCCTGGTGCACCGTCCGGCCGCCGAGTGCGGCCATCACGTGGTCGCGCGCGAAGGAGTCCGCGTAGACCGCGCCGAAGTGGTCCGCCATCCGTTCCCAGAAAATCGTCAACCGCATGCCCTCAGTATCGCGCTCCTGAGAGTGCAGCCGGTCGTCCGGGCCTGTGCCCGGGCCTCGGGGCGTTCTACGGTCGCTCCATGGCTGGAACCGGAGCAACCCCCCTCTCCCGCGCCGAGCAGTTCATCTGGCTCACGGCCCGCGTCCTCGAACAGCGGCGGTTCGCCCATCGCTTCCTGGGCGGAGATCCCGAGGCCGTCGAGACGGCCCTCGCCGCCTATCTCAACGAGGACGGCGGCTACGGTCACGGGCTGGAACCCGACCTGCGCGGCCCCGTGAGCCAGCCGCTGCACACCGCCCACGCACTGAGCGTCCTCGACTCGATCGGCCGCTGTGACGGACTGCGGGCGGACCGGATCTGTCGTTTTCTGACCGAGGCGTCCACCAGGGAAGGGGCGCTGCCCGCGCTGCTCCCCGCGCAGCGCGGCTATCCCGCGGCTCCGTTCCTTGCGATCGTCGACGCACCGCCGGCGGAGTTGCTGGCCACCGGTCCGGTCGTCGGCCTGCTGCACCGCAATGAGGTGTGGCACGCCTGGCTGTTCAGGGCCACGGACTTCTGCTGGAGCGCCGTCGAGTCCCTGGAGCAGTCACACCCCTGCGAGATCGAAGCCGCGGTCGCCTTCCTGGACGGCGCTCCGGACCGGGCCCGCGCCGAGGCCGCGGCGGACCGGCTCGGCCGGCTGGTGCGCGACCAGCGGCTCGCGGTGCTCGACCCGTCCCGCCGGGCGGAGTACCCCGTGGCGGAGGGCTGCCCCCCGGCAGAGCACCGCTTCCCGCACGACTACGCCCGTACGCCTCGATCACTGGCCCGCCAGTGGTTCACGGACGAGGAGCTGGAGCGCTCGCTCGACCATCTGGCAGCCGAACAGCTCGACGACGGCGGCTGGCCCGTGAGCCGACGGCCGTGGGCGCCGGGCACCGCCCTGGAAGGACGCCCTCTGGTGACGCTCAGGGCGCTGGAGACCCTGCGTTCGTACGGCCGGGCGCTCGGCTGACCCGCTCACCCCAGCGCGCGCACGAGGGCTGTCACGAGCACGGCAGCCGCGACGACGACCAGGAAGTGCGCGCGCAGCACCAGGGCGAGGGCGGCGGCCGCGAGTCCTGCTCCCCGGGCGTCCCAGACCAGTTCCTGGCCGGCGCCGAAGGTCTGTTGCGCCGTGAGCGCGGCGAGCAGCGCCACCGGGAGCAGTGCGGCCATCCGTTGGACGAGCGGCCGCTCCAGGAAACCGGCGGGCACCAGCAGACCGAGGAGTTTGGCGAGGTAGCAGCCCACGAAGGTGAGGCCGATCGCGATCCACACACTCACCGTCGTCCTCCATCGCTCTGCGCACCGTCCGTGGGGGGCGTCGGCCGCTTCGGACGCCCCATGAGGCAGAGGACGAGGGGAGCGGCGAGCGCGGACAGGAGTACCGGAACGCCTGCGGGCAGGACCGGCAGCAGGCCGAGCGCCAGCAGTACGGCGAGCCCGGCCGTGAGGCGTTCACCGGTGCTCCTGAGCATCGGAGAGAGCAGGGCGAGGAACACCGCGGGGCTCGCCGCGTCCAGCCCCCAGGCGTCGGTGTCGCCCAGAGCGCCCGCCCCGAGCGCTCCCGCCAGGGTGGTGAGGTTCCACAGGACGTAGAGGGTGAGCCCGGTGACCGTGAAGCCGATGCGGGCGGCACGCCGGGTGGGCTGGGAAAGGGTCACCGCGGTCGTCTCGTCGATCACCCAGTGGGCGGCGAGGGGCCGTATGGAGCGCGGCAGCGCGAGCAGTTGCGAGAGCCGCAGACCGTAGAAGGCGTTCCGGACGCCGAGGAAGAACGCCCCGGCCGCCGCCGTGTACGGGTTGCCGCCCGCGGCCAGCGCTCCGACCAGGGCGAACTGCGAGGCGCCGGTGAAGACGAGGAGGCTCAGGGCGCAGGTCTGGAGCAGGCTGAGCCCGGCCCCGGCGGAGGTGACGCCGAAGGCGAAGCCCGACAGCCCGACAGCGATGCCGACGCCGAGCGCGTCCCTGACCACGGCCGAGTCCGGTTTTTCGATGCGGGCCTCGGCAGCCGGGCCGGGCGGCCCGCCGACGGTGGCGCCGGTGCTCTCTCGGGGAGCTGTCTGTTCTGTCACGACCGGCACGCTACGGGGGCCGCCCGCCCCGGTCTTGTACGTTCTTGCACGCCCGCGCCGGCACCGGGGCTGGCGGGCGCGTCGGTGTCCTCGGCGCCGTACGCCCGAAGGCGCACGCCGGTACGCGCCGTTTCCGTCCGGCCGCCCGGGCCACCCCGGGGCCGTCGCGCAGCGCACCGCCGCGCGAGAGGCTCGGGCCGTCACGCACCGGGCTCACTCCGGATCACGCTGCGCTCACGCTGGTACGCGCCGGGCGGAACGCCCACGATCCGGGTGAAGTGCCGGTTGAGATGGGGCTGGTCCGAGAAACCGACGGCTGCCGCGGCGTCCGCGGGAGCGACGCCCGTGTCCAGCAGGCGGCGGGCCCGGCGCACCCGGGCGTCGGTGAGCCAGGTGTGGGGCGGCATTCCGTACTGCTTCTTGAAGGCTCTCAGCAGCGCGAACGGGCCGGTGCCCAGCTCAGCGGCGAGGGCTTCCAGCGTGGGAGGTGCGGCCATCCGTTCCTCCAGCGCGGCGCGGGCTCGCACGGCGTTTTGCACGCCCCCGGCGTGCGGGAGCGGGAGGGGCAGTGGACTGCCGTGCCGACTGAGGAGTCGGGCGACCAGCACCCGCAGAAGACTGTCGGCCGCCAGCGCGTTGCCCTCCTCCGCGGCCCGGTGGATCTCGCTGATCAGCCGGGAGGCACGGGGGTCGGTCACCCGGTTCTCGGTGAAGCCGACCGTGCCCCGCAAGGACGTCAGCTCGGCCGCTATGGCGTTGACGACCTGGGTGGAGGGGTACAGCGTGGCGTACGTCCAGCCCTCTGGCGCTCCGGAGCGGGCGGTGTGGGGCACCTCCGGGTTGATCATGACGACGGTACCGGGGACCGCGTGCACCGTGCCGCCGGGCAGGCCCACGTCCTCCACCCCGCCCGTGACCGCCCCCAGGACGTACCCCTCGTGGCTGTGCCGGGGGAAGGCGTGGCGGACGTACCGGGCACGCAGCAGATCGAGGTCGGGCAGTTCCGCGTACTGCCAGTGCCTCGCCCACTCCCGCACGTCGTCCGCTTCCGGCATGCGGCCATTCTCGCAGGTCCCGGGCGTACGCCCGGGGGTGAGCGGCCGGCGGGGGGCGGTGTCACCGGCCGGTTGTCAGTGGCGGGGTGCACGATGGGGGCATGACCGGCTCCGCACTCGATGCGTTCTCGCCCGCGACCCGCAGTTGGTTCGCCGGCGCTTTCAGCGTGCCCACCGCAGCGCAGGAGGGCGCCTGGCGGGCCATCGGCGAGGGCAGTGACGTGCTCGTCGTCGCGCCGACCGGCTCCGGCAAGACGCTGGCCGCGTTCCTCGCCTCGCTGGACCGGCTGGCCGCGGGACCGCCGCCCGCGGAGGCGAAGAAGCGCTGCCGCGTGCTGTACATCTCCCCGCTCAAGGCGCTCGCGGTCGACGTCGAGCGCAACCTGCGCTCGCCGCTGACGGGCATCCGCCAGGAGTCGGTGCGTCTGGGCCTGCCGGAGCCCGAGGTGCGGGTGGGCATCCGGTCCGGCGACACCCCGCCCGCCGAGCGGCGCTCCCTGGTGACCCGGCCGCCGGACATCCTGATCACGACGCCCGAGTCCCTGTTCCTGATGCTGACGTCCTCCGCGCGGGACGCCCTCGCGGGGGTCGAGACGGTGATCCTCGACGAGGTGCACGCCGTCGCCGGAACGAAGCGCGGCGCTCATCTCGCCCTGTCCCTGGAGCGCCTGGACGAGCTGCTCCCCCGGCCCGCGCGGCGTATCGGGCTGTCCGCGACGGTCCGGCCGGTCGACGAGGTGGCCCGTTTCCTGTCGCCGCAGCGCAGGGTGGAGATCGTCCAGCCCCGGTCCGCCAAGGAGTTCGACCTCTCGGTGGTGGTCCCGGTCGAGGACCTGGGCGAGCTGGGCGGCTCCCCCGCCACCGACAGCGACTCGGGCCAGGCGGAGAAGCCCTCGATCTGGCCGCATGTCGAGGAGCGCATCGCCGACCTCGTCCAGGCGCACCGCTCCACCATCGTCTTCGCCAACTCGCGCCGGCTGGCGGAGCGGCTGTGCAACCGGCTGAACGAGATCGCGTACGAGCGGGCGACCGGCACCGCCTTCGACCCGGACGCCCCGGCCCCGGACCTGCCGGAGGCGCATGCCCCCGCGGAGATCATGGCCCAGTCCGGGGCGGCCAGGGGGGCGCCCGCCCTCCTCGCCCGAGCGCACCACGGCTCGGTCTCCAAAGAGCAGCGGGCCCAGGTCGAGGAGGACCTCAAGGCGGGCCGGCTGCCCGCCGTGGTCGCCACCTCCAGCCTGGAGCTCGGCATCGACATGGGCGCGGTCGATCTGGTGATCCAGGTCGAGTCGCCGCCCTCCGTCGCCTCCGGCCTCCAGCGGGTGGGCCGGGCGGGGCACCAGGTGGGCGCGGTCTCCACCGGAGTGGTCTTCCCGAAGTACCGCGGCGACCTGGTGCAGGCAGCGGTGGTCACCGAACGGATGCGCGAAGGGGCCATCGAGGCGCTGCGCATCCCGTCGAATCCGCTGGACGTCCTGGCCCAGCAGCTGGTCGCCATGGTGGCGCTGGACAGCCTGCAGGCAGACGACCTGCTGGCGCTGGTCCGACGGGCCGCCCCGTTCGCCTCACTGCCCGAGTCGGCGTTCACCGCCGTGCTCGACATGCTCGCCGGACGCTATCCCTCGGACGCCTTCGCGGAGCTGCGCCCGCGCGTGGTGTGGGACCGGGTCGCCGGTACGGTCACGGGACGGCCCGGGGCACAGCGGCTCGCCGTCACCTCCGGCGGCACCATCCCCGACCGCGGGCTCTTCGGGGTCTTCCTGGCCGGAGCCGACCCGAAGAAGGGCGGCGGTCGGGTCGGCGAGCTGGACGAGGAGATGGTCTACGAATCCCGGGTCGGCGATGTCTTCACCCTGGGCACCACGTCCTGGCGGATCGAGGACATCACCCGGGACCGTGTCCTGGTCTCGCCCGCCCCGGGCGTTCCGGGACGGCTGCCGTTCTGGAAGGGCGACCAGTTGGGGCGCCCGCTGGAGCTCGGCCGGGCGCTGGGCGCCTTTCTCCGGGAGATCGGCGGCCTGTCGGAGGAGGACGCCCGGCTCCGGCTGCGTGCCGCCGGGCTCGACGCGTGGGCGGCGGACAACATCGTGGCCTACCTGGACGAGCAACGCCGGGCCTGCGGTCATGTCCCGGACGACCGGACCATCCTGGTCGAGCGGTTCAGGGACGAGCTGGGCGACTGGCGGGTGGTCGTGCACTCCCCGTTCGGAGCCCAGGTGCACGCCCCGTGGGCGCTCGCCCTCTCCGCCCGCCTCGGCGAGCGGTACGGGATGGACGCCCAGGTCATGCACGCCGACGACGGCATCGTCCTGCGGCTGCCGGACGCCGATCTGATGGGTCTCGACCTGTTCGACTTCGACGCGCCGTCACCGGACGCCTCCGGCGGCGACGCCGGGCCGGGCGGCCCGGCGTACGACAGCGACCAGCCGCCGGTCGCGGCCGCCGACGTCGTCTTCGACCGGGGCGAGGTCCAGCAGATCGTCACCGACCAGGTGGGCGGTTCCGCGCTGTTCGCCGCCCGGTTCCGGGAATGCGCCGCGCGCGCCCTGCTGCTGCCCCGGCGCTCCCCCGGCAAGCGCACCCCTCTCTGGCAGCAGCGTCAGCGCGCCTCCCAGCTGCTCCAGGTCGCTTCCGAGTTCGGCTCGTTCCCGATCGTCCTGGAGGCCGTCCGCGAATGCCTCCAGGACGTGTTCGACGTGCCCGGCCTCACCGAGCTGATGGGCGACCTGGAGGCGCGGCGGGTCCGGCTGGTCGAAGTGACCACCCAGGAGCCCTCGCCGTTCGCCCGCTCGCTCCTCTTCGGATACGTCGCCCAGTTCCTGTACGAGGGCGACTCGCCGCTCGCCGAGCGGCGGGCGGCCGCCCTCTCCCTGGACTCCCACCTCCTCGCCGAGCTCCTGGGCCGCGCCGAGCTGCGCGAGTTGCTCGACCCGGAGGTCCTCACCGAGCTGGAGCGGGAGCTGCAGTGGCTCACGGAGGACCGGCGGATCAAGGACGTCGAGGGGGTGGCGGACCTGTTGCGCGTGCTCGGTCCGCTCACCGACGCGGAGCTGGCGGAGCGAGGCGCCGAGCCCGCCTGGGCGCCGCAGCTCGCGTCGGCCCGCCGCGCGATCCAGGTCCGGATCGCCGGGGCGGCCCGCTGGGCGGCGATCGAGGACGCGGGCCGGCTGCGCGACGCCCTGGGCACCGCGCTGCCCGTCGGGGTGCCCGAGGCGTTCACCGAACCGGTGAAAGACCCGCTCGGCGATCTCCTCGCCCGCTTCGCGCGGACCCACGGCCCGTTCACCGCCGCCCGGGCCGCCGAGCGCTTCGGGCTCGGCACCGCCGTCACCGACGGCGCGCTGCAGCGGCTCGCGGCGTCCGGCAGAACGGTCCAGGGCGAGTTCCACCCAGCGGGCATCGGCCAGGAGTGGTGCGACGCCACGGTGCTGCGCCGGCTCCGCCGCCGTTCGCTGGCCGCGCTCCGCCAGGAGCTGGAGCCGGTGCCGCCCGCGGCCCTCGCGTCCTTCCTCCCGCAGTGGCAGCACTTCGGCGGCAACAGCCTGCGCGGCCTCGACGGGCTGGCCCGGGCGGTCGAACAGCTCCAAGGGGCGCCCGTGCCGGCGTCGGCCCTGGAGAAGCTGGTCCTGCCGAGCCGGGTCACGGGCTACAACCCGGCGATGCTCGACGAGCTGACGACCACGGGCGAGGTGCTGTGGGCCGGTGCGGGGGCGCTGCCGGGCAAGGACGGCTGGGTCTCCCTCTACCTCGCCGACAGTGCGCCGCTCCTCGTGCCCGCCCCGCATCCGCTGGAGCTGTCGTCGCTCCACGAGTCCGTGCTCACCACGCTCCAGGGCGGGTACGGCCTCTTCTTCCGTCAGATCGCCGACCAGGTCCGCGCGACGACCCACCCGGACTGCACCGACCAGCAGCTGGCCGACGCCCTGTGGGAGCTGGCCTGGTCCGGGAGGCTCACCAACGACACGCTGGCCCCGCTGCGCTCGCTCCTGGGCTCCGGAAAGACAGCGGGCTCCACCGCACACCGCTCCCGGCGCAACGTCCCGCGCGGGCGCTACGGCTCGCTCACCGCCGCCGGCCGGCCTGCCTCGCGCACCGGTCCCCCGACCGTCTCGGGCCGCTGGTCCCTGCTGCCTCCGGGCGAACCGGAGGCGACCCACCGGGCCCACGCCCTGGCCAGAACCCTCCTGGACCGGCACGGCGTGGTCACCCGCGGCGCGGTGCAGGCCGAGGGGGTGGAGGGCGGCTTCTCCGCGACGTACCGCGTGCTGGCAGCCTTCGAGGACAACGGGCGGGCGCGGCGCGGCTATGTCGTCGAGGGGCTGGGGGCGGCGCAGTTCGCGATGGACGGCGCGGTGGACCGGCTGCGGGCGGCGTCCACGGCTCGGGACCGCCGCGATCCGGGCGCCCCGCCCCAGGCCCTGGTGCTCGCCGCGGCCGACCCGGCCAACGCGTACGGCGCGGCGCTGCCGTGGCCGGAGCCCCCGGACGGGGCCACCCACAAGCCGGGCCGCAAGGCGGGGGCTCTCGTCGTCCTCGTCGACGGCGAGCTGACGCTCTACATGGAGCGCGGCGGGAAGACCCTCCTGGCCTGGCCTTCCGACCCGGATGCCCCCGCGCTGCGAGCGGCGGCGGAGGCGCTGGCCGCCTCGGCGCGCGGCGGAGCCCTGGGCACCGTGACGGTGGAGCGGACGAACGGCGTCTCCTCCCTCTCCTCCCCGCTGGGCCGGGCGCTGGAGGCAGCCGGGTTCCTCGCCACGCCCAGGGGTCTGCGCCTGCGCGCCTGAGGCCGGCTCCCTGTCGCGCCGCGGCGCGCGACCCGGGGCCGACCGGCCTCCACCGCCCGTGAGACTCCTCGGGGGCGCGCGGGCGCAGGGCCGGGACGCGCGGGCTCCGGCGCGCCCATCATGGAGGCATGCCCGAAGGAGACACCGTCCTACAGACCGCCGCACGTCTGCACGCCGCGCTCGCGGGACGGGTGCTGACCCGGACCGATCTGCGCGTCCCCCGGTACGCCACCGCCGACCTCACCGGCCGGAGCGTGCTGGACGTCACCGCGCGCGGCAAGCACCTGCTGGCCCGCATCGAGGGGGGCCTGACCCTCCACAGCCACCTGCGGATGGACGGCGCCTGGCGGGTGTACTCACCACAGGAGCGCTGGCGGGGCGGCCCCGGGCACCAGATCCGCGCGATCCTGGCCAACGCGGACAAGACGGCCGTCGGCTACCGGCTTCCCGTCCTCGAACTGCTGCGCACCAGCGAGGAGAGCCGGGCCGTGGGGCATCTGGGGCCTGATCTGCTGGGCCCCGACTGGGACCCGGGCATCGCCCTGACCCGGTTGCACGCCGACCCGGACCGCCCTCTCGGCGAGGCTCTGCTGGACCAGCGCAATCTCGCGGGCATCGGGAACGTCTACAAGTGCGAGCTCTGTTTCCTGGCCCGCGTCACCCCCTGGCTCCCGGTGGGCGCTCTCCCCGAGGACGTACTCCCCCGGCTGGTCACCCTGGCCGAGCGGCTGCTGCACGCCAACCGGGACCGTCCGACGCGGACCACCACGATCACCGCCGAACGCCGCATCCAGCCCGGTCCGCCCGGTCCACCCGCCGCTGAGCGGAACGCCCCGCCACCGCCCACCGCACCGGAACCCGCCTCATCGCCGATGCCGAGCCGTGCCCGGCCACGACCGTCCGTCCGCGTACAGGAGCGGCTGTACGTCTACGGGCGGGCCCAGCGCCCCTGTCTGCGGTGCGGCGCCCCGGTCCGGGTGGCCGACCAGGACGACCGGCCCACCTTCTGGTGTCCCGGGTGCCAGGCGGGCCCGACCCCCTGACCGCCGTCCCGGCAGATGGGAGGGCACTGACCGACCAGGACCCGCTCCACGCGGTGGGGGCGCTGTACAGCTGCCGGGCCGGTGCCCCCGGCGTCGCGTCCGCCCGACCTCGGACTCCGTTCCGTCCGGCCCCCCGGCTCACATCCGGCCAGCCCTCGACTCGCGTCCGCCAGGCCTCGGCCGTCTCCGGCTTCAGCGGGGGTGAGACCCTCCGCCCGAACGGCGGCTTCGCCCTGCCCTGGCCGACCGTCTCCACCTTCCTGCCCACCCACCGCCCACCGCTCGGCCCCGCTCGCCCGGCGGGAGCACCGAGGCCACGTGGACCGGCAGCAGACTCAGCCCCCAACCGCCCGCCGCCACCGTCGCCTCCACCGCCCCCGCCTGGTCGGGCGCCACCACCAGTCGGAGCACTGCCCACCACCACAGCGCGCCGAGAAGCAGCGCAGGCGTCCACCGCCGTCCCATGCCTGCCTCCTGCGGCCGAAGTCCTTCCGGCAGTTTCCCCTGGCCGTTGCGGTGCTGCACCCAGAACGCCCGGCCGCCGTGCCGCCCACGCAGGAGTGCCCCCCGCCGGAACGGCGGGGGGCACTCGGTGCTGGGGACGGCCGGTCGCGCGGAGCGCTCACGGCGGGAGGCGGCGGGACACGACACCGGACGCGGTTCCCGACGGTTTCGCCGGCCCAGCCGCAGGAGCAGATCGGCCTACTGCTCGTCGTCCCGGCGGAGGGAGTCCTTGACGCCCTTCCCCCGTTCGCCGGCCTCGTCCATCGCGTCCCTGGCCTGGCCCTTGACCTGATCGGTCTTGCCCTCGGTCTCCTTGCGGCGGTCGCCGGTCAGCTTGCCGACCGCTTCCTTGCCCTTGCCCTTGATCTTGTCCATGGCGCTGTCACCACTCACGATGTCACTTCCTTCCGCTCAACCGCTGTTCGGGTCAACCGCTGTTCGGGGGCTCCTCAGGCGCTTTCCGCTTGGAACATCCAGGCGTGCTTCTCGAGGTCTGCCGTCAGCGCGATCAGCAGGTCCTGGGTCACCGGGTCCGGCTCGTCCGTCGTCGCGATG
The DNA here is from genome assembly GCF_037137275.1 of Streptomyces pratensis. Classification (GTDB taxonomy): domain Bacteria; phylum Actinomycetota; class Actinomycetes; order Streptomycetales; family Streptomycetaceae; genus Streptomyces; species Streptomyces pratensis_B. The sequence goes on from NZ_JBBBEN010000092.1 coordinate 548,679, forward strand.
CGCTCGCGCATGCGGCCGATGACCACGCTCAGAGCGTCCACCAGGATCTTCACGGCGTCGACGTCCTTGATCCAGCCCTCGGGCACGGACGCGATGGCGGTCTCGGCGGCGACCGTGCCGGAGCGTCCGTCCGGGTTGACTCCCATGGCCGAGGCGCGCTCGGCCACCGTGTCGGAGTGCTGCCGGGCCGTGGTGACGACGTCGTCGAGCTGGAGGTGGACGGATCGAAAGCGCGGACCGACCACGTTCCAGTGGACCTGCTTGGCCACGAGAGAGAGGTCCACGAGGTCCACCAAGGCACCTCGCAACGCTCCACCCACGGCCTTGAGATCTCCCTCGGACAGCGTGCTCTTGACCACAGACATGTGCGCTTCTCCTATCCGTCGGACGCTTCACTGACCGTCTCGGTGCATCACCCACGATGGCACATATGAAGCAAAACGGTCATGTGGGCCTTGTCTGTCGGATGCCCAGCGCCGGGCGGCTCACACTCCTCGATCGGACAACTCACACAAAAAGTCCCGGTCGGCCCCCATGGGGGCCGACCGGGACTCCGATCAGGCGACAGCGCCGCGTGTGTCAGGCGGCGACGACGTCCACCGCTTCCGCGGGCGCCTTGATGGTCACCCGTCCCGACGGCACGCCTGCGACCGACGAAACGGAGACGGAATTGAGCATGGGACGAACCGGCACGGGGACCGGATCACTGACAGCTGCCGACTCGGCCAGCTCAGCGAGCGAGAGCTCGTCGCTCACTTCACGCATCAGCTCGGACATCCGTACGTCAAGCGCGTCGCAAATCGCGGAGAGCAGCTCGGAGGACGCCTCCTTCTGCCCCCGCTCCACCTCGGAGAGGTAACCGAGCGAGACCCGGGCCGACGAGGAGACTTCGCGCAGAGTACGGCCTTGACGCTGGCGCTGCCGACGCAGCACGTCACCCAGCAGGCGACGGAGCAGAATCATCGGTGGCTCCCTCCTCGGACCGCGTAGCCGCATCCTTCACGCCCTACCGTACCGCCTCGCGCAGCGGCCGTGCGGGGAGCGATGTCGTGTTCACTCAGGGCTGCAAACATCCCTTCCCCCCGTTGTGTTCCGTATCCTGTGCCCGCGCGTTCCCCCCGAGTTCGCCCGCGAGCAGTTCGAGGACTCTTCGCACACTCTCTCTACGGATATCCGCCCTCTCCCCATTCAACCGCAGAGCCGTCACTTTCTCGACGCCGGAAGGTCCCGCGACGGCGATCCAGACCGTTCCGACGGGCTGCCCGTCCTGTGGCTCAGGGCCCGCGACACCCGTCGTGGAAATGCCCCAGTCCGTGTCGAGAGCGCGGCGCACGCCCGTGGCCATCTGCCGTGCGACCTCCGGGTCGACCGCTCCACGCTCCGCCAGAAGCGCCCCGTCCACGCCCAGCACCTCGTGCTTGAGCGGGGTGGCGTACGCCGTCACCGATCCTCGGAAGGACCGGGAGGCGCCCGGTACGGACGTCAGCTCCGCGGCGACCAGGCCGCCTGTCAACGATTCGGCGACGGCAAGCGTGTCTCCCCGCTCCCCGAGCAGCCGGAGCACCCGGGCGGCCACGGTCACCGTTCGGCCTCCGCCGCGTTCCGTGTCCGGGCCACTCGCACATCCGTCGCCACCGACCGGTGGCCCGCCGCCACGGATCGTCCGGCGGCAGCGGCGCGCTCGGCGGCGATGCCTCTGCGGCGCAGGACGACGGCCTGGCGGACGTAGTCGAGTCCGGTGACGACCGTGAGCACGACGGCGACCATCATCACCCAGAAGCGCAGGGTCGCCAGCGGTCCGGTGAGCGCCAGGACATACATTCCGGCGGCCGTCCCCTGGGCGAGCGTCTTCAGTTTGCCGCCGCGGCTGGCCGGAATGACCGCGTGCCGGATCACCCAGAACCGCATCAGCGTGATACCCAGCTCACGGGCGAGGATCACCCCGGTGATCCACCAGGGCAGATCGCCCAGGACGGAGAGCGATACGAGCGCCGCGCCCATGATCGCTTTGTCGGCGATCGGATCGGCGATCTTCCCGAAGTCGGTGACGAGGTCGTACGCCCGTGCCAGGTGGCCGTCGAACAGGTCGGTGATCATCGCGACGGCGAAGGCCGCCCAGGCGAAAGAGCGCCAGACGGGGTCGTGACCGCCGTCGTGGAACAACAGCAGGACGAAACCGGGCACGAGCAGCAGCCGCACCATGGTCAGGATGTTGGCGATGTTCCACAGGCCGGCCTGGTTGACGGCCGCAGTGCCCAGCTTGCCGCCGCGGGCCGGCTTCGCGCCGGGCCCGCCTGCCGCGGATGCCGGGGCTCCGGTCATCTGGCCGCCTCCGCAAGCTCGTGGTGTTCGGCCACCAGGTCGACGCCCTCGGTGCCCACTGCCTTCGCCTCGACCATACGGCCCGGCACGAGGCCCTCGCGTGTGGTGAAGAGCACCTGGCCGTCCGTTTCGGGCGCCTGGTGCGCCGCCCGCCCGACGGCGACCTCGCCCTCGTCCTCCGACTCGACGGACTCCACCAGCACCTGAAGGGTCTGGCCCACCCGCTCCTCGGCCCGCTGCGAGGTCAGTTCCTCGGCCAGCTGGGAGATATGGGCGAGCCGCTCCGCGATGACGTCGGCGTCGAGCTTGTTCTCGTAACCCACCGCCTCGGTGCCGTCCTCGTCCGAGTATCCGAAGACGCCGATCGCGTCGAGCCGGGCGCCGGTGAGGAAGCGTTCCAGCTCGGCCAGGTCGGCCTCGGTCTCACCGGGGAAGCCGACGATGAAGTTGGATCGGGCTCCGGCCTCCGGGGCCTTGCTCCGGATGGTGTCCAGCAGCTCCAGGAAGCGGTCGGTGTCGCCGAAGCGCCGCATCGCACGCAGCACACCGGGGGCGGAGTGCTGGAAGGACAGGTCGAAGTACGGGGCGACCTTGGGGGTCGAGGTGAGGACGTCGATGAGCCCCGGGCGCATCTCGGCGGGCTGGAGGTAGCTGACCCGGACCCGCTCGATGCCGTCCACCCCGGCCAGCTCCGGCAGCAGCGTCTCCAGCAACCTGATGTCGCCGAGGTCCTTGCCGTACGAGGTGTTGTTCTCGGAGACGAGCATGACCTCCTTGACGCCCTGCTCGGCCAGCCAGCGGGTCTCCTGGAGCACGTCCGACGGCCGCCGGGAGATGAACGATCCGCGGAAGGAGGGGATGGCGCAGAAGGAGCAGCGGCGGTCACAGCCGGAGGCGAGCTTCACCGAGGCGACGGGGCTGGTGCCGAGCCTGCGGCGCAGGGGCGCACGCGGTCCGGAGACCGGTGCGACGCCCTCCGGGAGGTCGGCGGGAACGAGGGCCGGCTCGGCCTCCTGGGCGTGGCCCGGCAGGGCCACGGCGGCGTCCTGCCGCTCCGCCGGGCTGATCGGCAGGAGCTTGCGGCGGTCGCGCGGGGTGTGCGAGGCGTGGATACCGCCGTTGAGGATGGTCTGGAGGCGGTCGGAGATGTCGGAGTAGTCGTCGAATCCCAGGACGCCGTCCGCCTCCGGCAGGGCCTCTGCGAGGTCCTTGCCGTAGCGCTCGGCCATGCAGCCGACGGCGACGACGGCCTGGGTGCGGCCGTGGTCCTTGAGATCGTTGGCTTCGAGCAGGGCGTCGACGGAGTCCTTCTTGGCGGCTTCGACGAACCCACAGGTGTTGACGACTGCGACATCCGCGTCGGAGGCATCCTCGACGAGGTCCCAGCCGTCCGCTGCCAAGCGGCCTGCAAGCTCCTCCGAGTCCACCTCGTTACGGGCGCAGCCAAGAGTGACAAGGGCGACGGTACGGCGTTCGGGCATGGACTCAAGACTACTTTGTCCCGGCGGCGCCCCTGCCGTGCAGGGTTCCCCACTCCCCCGCCGGCTACGGGGAGCAGCGGAGTCCCGAGCCGGGGAACGCCTGAGGGCGCCCGGCACGGGCCGGGCGCCCTCCGGGGCGGGACGTGGTCGGGGGGCGGCGGGTCAGCCGGCCTCGGGGTCGCCCTTGGTGTACGAGAGCCGCTCGACCTGGCCCGTAGCGAAGCGGTCCTGGACCTCCTTGCCGTTCACGAAGAGCTCGATCACTCCCGCGTTGCCGAGGACGAGGTCGATGCGCTCCTCGTCCTGGAAGGTCTTGGACTCGCCCTTGAGCAGCAGCCCGTCGAAGAGCATCCGCCCGTTGTGGTCCTTCGCGGAGATCCAGCTCTCGTCCCGGGTCGCGCTGAGCTTGACCGTCACCTTGTCCCGGGGGGCGGCGGCGATGGCGCTCTCGGACGGCGCGGGCTTGGGGTCGGAGGGCTTGGTGGCGGTGGGCTCGGCCGTGGCTTCGTCGGGCTCCGAGCCCTCCGCGACCTGGGCGGTGCTCGCGGGTTCGTCGTCACCGCTGAAGAGCGTGAAGCCGACGAACCCGACCACGACGACGATGGCCGCGGCCATGGCGGCGTTCCAGTTGGGCCGCCGGGGTTCGGAGCGGATGCGTTCCGCTTCGAAGAGCGGTGCCGCGGGGGTCGGCGCGGGGCGGCCGCCGTGGTCGGCGTCGTACTCCTCGACCAGCGGTTCCGGATCGAGGCCGACGGCACGGGCGAGGGTGCGGATGTGGCCGCGGGCGTAGACGTCGCCGCCGCAGCGGGAGAAGTCGTCCTGCTCGATCGCGTGCACGATGGGGATGCGCACCCGGGTGGAGCTGCTGACTTCCTCAGCCGTCAGACCTGCGGCGACACGGGCCTGCTGAAGGGCACGACCGATCGAAGGCCGGTCGTCTTCGGGGGAGTTGCCGATGGACACGGGGGCGCCTTTCGAGCGTGAGCCACCTGCTGGATGTTCAGTCTAGAGGGGGTGCGAAAGGGTGGGGCAACCGGGAGGGACGACTTTGTACGCCATCGGGTTCGCCGGACGGCCCTGCCGCCGGTCCCGCGGGCGGAGCGGGCACGGAGCACGGCCCCGATCGAGGACTGGGCAACCGGTGGTGGGCCGAACGGGGTGGGAGGACGGACGGAACAGCCGGGAGGGGCAGCGGTCGTCCCTCCCTACAACTGGACGGACGACCGCACGAAACGGTTGCCCACAAAAGCTTTACGGAACTGATTCCCCGCGGATGACGGCCAGTACCCCGTCGAGTTCGTCGGATGTGACGAGCACGTCGCGGGCCTTGGACCCCTCGCTGGGTCCGACGATGTTGCGGGACTCCATCAGGTCCATCAGCCGGCCCGCCTTGGCGAAGCCGACCCGGAGCTTGCGCTGGAGCATCGAGGTCGATCCGAACTGGGTCGAGACGACCAGCTCGGCCGCCTGGCAGAGCAGGTCCAGGTCGTCGCCGATGTCCTCGTCGATCTCCTTCTTCTGCTTGGTGCCGACCACGACGTCGTCGCGGAAGACGGGGGCCATCTGGTCCTTGCAGTGCTGGACGATCGCGCCGATCTCGCCCTCGGTGACGAAAGCCCCCTGCATGCGCGTGGGTTTGTTGGCCCCCATCGGAAGGAACAGGCCGTCGCCCTTGCCGATCAGCTTCTCCGCGCCGGGCTGGTCGAGAATGACCCGGCTGTCGGCGAGGGAAGACGTGGCGAAGGCGAGCCGGGAGGGCACGTTGGCCTTGATCAGGCCGGTCACCACGTCGACAGAGGGCCGCTGGGTGGCGAGCACCAGGTGGATGCCGGCCGCGCGGGCCAACTGGGTGATGCGGACGATCGAGTCCTCGACGTCGCGCGGGGCGACCATCATCAGGTCGGCCAGCTCGTCGACGATCACCAGCAGATACGGGTACGGGGAGAGCTCCCGCTCACTGCCCTCGGGCGCCTTGCACTTCCCGTTGCGCACGGCGTGGTTGAAGTCGTCGATGTGCCGGTAGCCGTAGGCCGCGAGATCGTCGTAGCGCAGGTCCATCTCCCGGACGACCCACTGGAGCGCTTCGGCGGCCTTCTTGGGGTTGGTGATGATGGGCGTGATCAGGTGCGGGATGCCCTCGTACGCGGTGAGCTCCACGCGCTTGGGGTCGACGAGGACCATCCGCACGTCGTCGGGGGTGGCCCGCACCATGATCGAGGTGATCAGGCAGTTGATGCAGGAGGACTTGCCGGAACCGGTGGCGCCCGCGACCAGGACGTGCGGCATGTTGGCGAGGTTGGCCATCTCGTAGCCGCCCTCGACGTTCTTGCCCAGCGCGACGAGCATCGGGTGGTCGTCCTCGGCCGCGTCGGCGAGACGCAGCACGTCGCCGAGGTTGACCATCTCCCGGTCCGAGTTGGGGATCTCGATGCCGACGGCGGACTTCCCCGGGATCGGCGAGATGATCCGCACATCCGGACTCGCCACGGCATACGCGATGTTCTTGGCGAGGGCCGTGATCTTCTCGACCTTCACCGCCGGTCCCAGCTCGATCTCGTAGCGGGTGACCGTCGGGCCCCGGGTGAAGCCGGTGACCACGGCGTCGACCTTGAACTCGGTGAACACCGTCGTCAGCGAGTTCACCACGGCGTCGTTGGCGGCGCTGCGGGTCTTGCCCGGCCCGCCGCGCTCCAACAGGTCGAGGGAGGGCAGGGCGTACGTGACGTCACCGGACAGCCGAAGCTGCTCGGCTCTGGCGGGAAGCGCGCCCGAGCGCTCCGGCGCGGGCTTCGTCAGGTCGGGCACACCCCCGGAAGGGCCGTCTGCCGCGGCGGCGCGGCCGGGCGTGCCACCCGGACGGCCGGAGCGGCCGGCGCCCTCGCGGGCCCCGGGCACGGGCGTCTGGGTGCGCTCACGCTCGGCGGAGACGCCCTGGGTGAGGTCGGCGACGACCGGTGAGGGCGAGATGCCGTTGAGCACGGCTCCGTCCAGCGCCGCGGCGGCGGCGGCCGCGACGTCCACCGCGTCCATCGAGCGGTTCATCGCGGGCTGGGCCGAGGGGCGGCGAGGCCTCCTGCGGCGGGTGAGCGCTTCCGCCTCCGCCTGGTCGTGGTCCGGCCCGTCGCTCCGCCGGCGTGCGGCGCCCCGGCGCGACCGGTCGGGGAGCGCCTCGCGCCACTGCTCGTCGTAGCGCTCGTCGTCGTCGCCGTACGGGTCCCCGGGCGCGGGCGCGGCCTCCACGACGCCCAGCCTGACACCGAGCTGACGCAGCCGCCGGGGGATGGCGTTGACCGGGGTGGCGGTGACGACGAGGAGCCCGAACACGGTCAGCAGCACCAGCAGCGGCACGGCGAGGACCTCGCCCATCATGAAGATCAGCGGCGTGGACGTGGCCCAGCCCACCAGCCCGCCCGCGCCCTGCATCGCCTCGGTGCCCGCGTCCCGGCCCGGCGAACCGCAGGCGATGTGGACCTGTCCCAGGATGCCGAGGACCAGGGCGGACAGCCCGATGACGATGCGGCCGTTCGCCTCCGGCCGTTCCGGATAGAGGATCAGCCGTACGGCCATCACGCCCAGCAGTATCGGCGCGAGCAGGTCGAGCCGGCCGAAGGCCCCGGTGACCAGCATCGCGACCAGGTCGCCGACCGGCCCCTGGAGATGGGACCAGGTCCCCGCCGCGACGATCAGGGCCAGGCCGAGGAGCAGCAGCGCGAGGCCGTCCTTGCGGTGGGCCGGGTCAAGTCCCTTCGCCCCGCGTCCTATCGAGCGGAACACCGCCCCGATGCCGTGCGCGGCCCCCAGCCAGACGGCGCGCACCAGACGGTAGACGCCACCGGTGGGCGACGGGGCAGGCCTGGGCGAGGGCTTCCTGGCCGCCGCCTTCTTCGCCGGAGCCTTCTTGGCGGGGGCGGCGGACTTCTTCGGCGCGGTCTTCTTGGCGGGCGCGGTCTTCTTCGCCGGGCCCGGGGTACGGCCGACGCTCTTCGCGGTGCCCGCCGTGCCCTGGGAACCCTTGCCGGACGTACGTGAGGCCATGGTGCCGAGGTTACCGCTGTCGCCGCCCGTGAACATGTTCGCCTACTGGTTCACCCGCCCGTGTCGCCTCCCGGAGGCGGGGAACTGACGCCTGATCACAGCAGCGCGCCGCGCCCGGGGACCGGAAGTCCGGGGAACTCCGGGACCGTGGCCCGGCGCGCAGGGCCGTGACGTCGAAGGGCCTCAGCTCTGAGCGGGCAGTACACCCGCGCTGCCGCCCGTGCCCGGCTCCAGCGCGTCGAGCGCGCGGCGCAGGCCGGTCAGCTTGCGTTCCAGGTGGGCCGCCGTGGCGACGGCCGCGGCGTCCGCGGACTCGTCGTCGAGCTGCTTGGAGAGCGCTTCCGCCTGCTCCTCGACCGCCGCGAGCCGCGCGGACAGTTCGGCCAGCAGGCCGGCCGGCTCACCGCCTGTGTGGCCGTCGCCCTCCAACTGGAGCCGCAGCAGTGCGGCCTGCTCGCGGAGCTTGCAGTTCTTCATGTAGAGCTCGACGAAGACCGACACCTTGGCCCGCAGCACCCATGGGTCGAACGGCTTCGAGATGTAGTCCACCGCACCCGCGGCGTATCCGCGGAAGGTGTGATGCGGGCCGTGGTTGATCGCGGTCAGGAAGATGATGGGGATGTCCCGGGTCCGCTCCCGCCGCTTGATGTGCGCGGCGGTCTCGAAACCGTCCATGCCCGGCATCTGGACGTCCAGCAGGATCACCGCGAAGTCGTCCGTGAGCAGCGCTTTGAGCGCCTCCTCCCCTGACGATGCCCGGACCAGTGTCTGATCGAGCGCAGAGAGGATGGCCTCCAGCGCCAGCAGATTCTCCGGCCGGTCATCGACCAGGAGGATCTTGGCCTTCTGCACCATGGCCCGTCCTCCTCGCCCCGGAAATGCACCGGGTGCCGCCCCAGGGGACGACTCCCTTACGCCGTCCGTCCTTGTGCCGGTCATGGTAGCCGCACCCCGCCCGGCACCACACCCTGTCACCGCGATGTCACCGTGCACACACCGAAAACGCGGTGGGAGACCGGAAAGTTCCCCGGATACAGGGTGTTCACACCCGTTCGAGCACAGTCGGTCAACAAATCACGGCAGTTCGCTCCAGACCTGATCACTCTCCGTGCATCCACTGCTCCATCACCGAAAGCAGGTGGTCAGGATCAACCGGTTTCGTCACATAGTCGGAAGCGCCGCAGTCGATCGCCTTCTCCCGGTCGCCCTTCATAGCCTTCGCGGTGAGCGCGACGATCGGCAGGCCGGCGAACTGCGGCATCCGCCGGATCGCGGTCGTCGTCGCGTAGCCGTCCATCTCCGGCATCATGATGTCCATCAGAACGACCGTCACATCGTCGTGCTGCTCCAGGACTTCGATCCCCTCGCGGCCGTTCTCCGCGTACAGCACCGCCAGTCCGTGCTGCTCCAGCACGCTGGTGAGCGCGAACACGTTGCGGATGTCGTCGTCGACGATGAGCACCTTCTCGCCTCGGAAGCGGAACGTCCGCCGGGGCTCCGGCTCCTCCGCCGCCCGCTCCTGCCCCTGGCCGCCCTGCACCCACTCCTCCGGCTGCGGTGCACCCTCGACAGCGGCCGTCCGGCCCGTCGGCAGCGCCGGCCGTCGTGCCGTGTCCCCCAGCGCCTTGCGCCTGCGCCGGAAGAGCCCGGCGGAGTTGGCCGGGTCCCCCAGCGGAGCCGAGTCGCCCCGCGGAGACGGGTCGGGGCCGTATTCGTCCGCGCCGCCCAGCGCCTCGGCGGAACCGGAACCCACCTGGGGGTACCCGGGGGGCGGCAGTTCGGCACGGTGCAGCGGCAGGTACAGGGTGAAGGTGGAGCCGCGACCCGGCTCGCTCGCCGCGTGGATCTCCCCGCCGAGCAGCCGCGCGATCTCCCGGCTGATGGAGAGGCCGAGCCCCGTCCCGCCGTACTTGCGGCTCGTCGTGCCGTCCGCCTGCTTGAACGCCTCGAAGATCACCAGCATCTTGCTCGACGCGATCCCGATCCCCGTGTCGGTCACGGAGAAGGCGATCAGCTCGGCTTCCGCGTCCCGCAGTGAGCCCGCCTCCAGCAGATGCTCCCGAATGCCGTTCGGCACGTTGGGGCCGGCCGGCCGGATCACCAGCTCCACCGCGCCGCTGTCGGTGAACTTCACCGCGTTGGACAGCAGGTTGCGCAGCACCTGGAGCAACCGCTGCTCGTCCGTGTGCAGCGTCGCGGGAAGCTCCGGAGACACCCGTACGGAGAAGTCGAGCCCCTTCTCCGCGGTGAGCGGCCGGAAGGTGGCCTCCACGTAGTCGACCAGCTGGACCAGGGCGATCCTGGTCGGGCTGACGTCCATCTTGCCCGCCTCGACCTTCGACAGGTCGAGGATGTCGTTGATGAGCTGGAGCAGGTCGGAGCCGGCCCCGTGGATCGTCTCGGCGAACTCCACCTGCTTCGGCGAGAGGTTGCCCTCGGCGTTGTCCGCGAGCAGCTTCGCCAGGATCAGCAGCGAGTTGAGCGGCGTCCGCAGCTCGTGCGACATGTTCGCCAGGAACTCCGACTTGTAGCGCATCGACACCGCGAGCTGCTCGGCGCGCTCCTCCAGCACCTGCCGGGCCTCTTCGATCTCGGTGTTCTTCACCTCGATGTCGCGGTTCTGCTGGGCCAGCAGCTCGGCCTTCTCCTCCAGTTCCGCGTTGGACGCCTGGAGGGCCTTCTGCCGGTTCTCCAGCTCCTGCGACCGGTCGCGGAGTTGCTCGGTCAGCTCCTGCGACTGCTCAAGGAGCTTCTCCGTCTTGGTGTTGACGCTGATCGTGTTGACGCTCGTCGCGATCATCTCGGCGAGCTGGTTGAGGAAGTCCCGCTGGATGTGCGTGAACGGCTGGAACGAGGCCAGCTCGATGACGCCGAGGACCTTGCCCTCGAAGAGCACCGGCAGCACGATGACATGCGCGGGCGGCGCCTCGCCCAGACCGGAGGAGATCTTCAGGTAGCCCGGCGGCACGTTGTCCACCTGGATCGTCCGCTTCTCCTCGGCCGCCGTCCCGATGAGCGTCTCACCGGGCCGGAACGAGGTCGGCATCGAGCCGGCGGAGTAGCCGTAGCTCCCCCGCATCCGCAGCTCGTACGAACCGTCGTCGGCGTCGTCCGGGCCCACTTCGTCGGAGTCGGGCGCCATCGCCAGGAAGAACGCGCCGTGCTGCGCCGACACCACCGGAGTCAGCTCGCTCATGATCAGCGACGCCACGTCCTCCAGGTCCCGGCGGCCCTGCATCAGACCGGAGATCCGGGCCAGGTTGCCCTTCAGCCAGTCCTGCTCCTTGTTGGCGAGCGTCGTGTCGCGGAGGTTCGCGATCATCGTGTTGATGTTGTCCTGGAGGACCTGGATCTCCCCGGCCGCGTCCACGTCGATCTTCAGGTTCAGATCCCCCCGGGTCACCGCGGTGGCGACGGCCGCGATGGCACGGACCTGACGGGTAAGGTTCCCGGCCATCTCGTTCACCGACTCGGTGAGGTCACGCCAGGTGCCGTCCACGTCCCGGACCCGCGCCTGCCCGCCCAGCTGCCCCTCGGTGCCCACCTCCCGGGCCACCCGGGTCACCTGCTCGGCGAACGAGGACAGCTGGTCGACCATCGTGTTGATGGTGTTCTTCAGCTCCTGGATCTCACCGCGTGCGTCGATGTCGATCTTCTTGGTCAGGTCGCCCTTGGCGATGGCCGTGGTGACCGTGGCGATCTGCCGCACCTGGCCGGTCAGGTTGGAGGCCATCGAGTTCACGGACTCGGTGAGGTCCTTCCACGTACCGGAGACTCCCGGCACCCGGGCCTGGCCGCCCAGCTCGCCCTCCGTGCCCACCTCGCGGGCCACCCGCGTCACCTCGTCCGCGAACGAGGACAGCGTCGTCACCATCGTGTTGACGGTGTCCGCCAGCTCTGCGACCTCGCCGCGCGCCTCGACGGTGACCTTCTTCGTCAGGTCCCCGTTGGCGACCGCGGAGGAGACCCGGGAGATGTTGCGCACCTGACTGGTCAAGTTGTTGGCCATCAGGTTGACGTTGTCGCTGAGGTCCTTCCAGATGCCGGTCGCCCCGCGCACCCGTGCCTGGCCACCGAGGATGCCCTCGGTGCCGACCTCGCGGGCCACCCGCGTCACCTCGTCGGCGAAGTTCAGCAACTGGTCGACCATCGTGTTGACGGTCGTGACCAGTTCGAGGATCTCGCCCTTGGCGTCGACGGTGATCTTCTTGGAGAGGTCGCCCTTGGCGACCGCCGTGGTGACCTCGGCGATGTTGCGGACCTGGAGGGTCAGGTTGTTCGCCATGCCGTTGACGGACTGGGTGAGGTCCTTCCAGGTACCGGACACCCCCTGCACCTCGGCCTGTCCGCCGAGGATGCCCTCCGTGCCCACCTCGCGGGCGACCCGTGTCACCTGTTCGGCGAAGTTGGACAGCTGGTCCACCATCGTGTTGAGGGTGTTCTTCAGCTCCAGGATCTCGCCGCGCGCGTCCACGTCGATCTTCTGCGACAGGTCACC
>NZ_JBBBEN010000093.1:0-36326 GCF_037137275.1 Streptomyces pratensis
GGCAGGGACTGGATGCGTACGGCGATGCCCACGGCGGTGCAGCTGAGGTCGGGGTGCTGGGCGAGGTGGTTGCCGACGACGGTGAAGCGGGTGGTGTGCGGGATGACGACGTGGATCACGCCGGACCTCGGGTGAGGCCCGGGAACCTCTGCCAGGGCGCGCGTGAGCGCAGTATTCTGCTGGGTAGCCATAGGGAAGCTCCGAACTTCCTTGGTGGTCAGGCCCTCGATCGGGATTGCAGTCCCGGCCGGGGGCCGACGTACGTCTGATGTGTGGTGGCGTGAGCATATGCCTGCCAACCGGTACGAAATCCAGTCGAGTTGGCAAAACTCACCCGTGCGGGTGATGCGCCCCTCGGGACCCGTCAGGTACACGCCGGGTGGGGTGGGGTGGGGTCATTTCCCTGGTTCTTTGAGTAGGTGATGTCGCGCGCCACCGGGACGCGGTTTCGCGCGATCCGGTCGGGACGTACCGGATCGCGCCCGCGCACGACCCGGTGGCGCCGTCAGTCCGCGAGGTCCAGCTCGGCCCAGACGGTCTTGCGTGGGACGGGCCCGGCGGCGACGCCCCAGCGGTCGGCCAGCGCGTCGACGATGAGCAGGCCCCGCCCGGTCTCCTCGTCGGCCAGGGGCGCTTCTCCGGAGCCCGGACCGGGCGGCAGGCGGTCGCCCCGGGTGTCGGTGACCTCGATCCGGAGCAGGACGCCCCCGCTCACCGCCAGGCCCAGCTGGAAGTCCCGTCCCCGTACGCGGCCGTGCACCACCGCGTTCGTCGCCAGCTCCGCGACGATGTGCGCGGCCGACTCCGCAGGGAGCCCCCACGCGCCGAGGTGGGCCACGGTGAGCAGCCGGGCGAGCCGGGCACCCCGCCGGGTGGGCGAGAGCAGAACGGTGAACGCTCGTTCGATAGACGGTTGTTGGGTGAGAACGGTCTCCTGATTCATGTCACTCAGCGTGGCTGCGTCCGCCTACCGTGCACAGCGATCGAGCCCTTGCGTACGGTGACTGTCCGGTGCTTGTCCGGTGCTGTCCGGGCTGTCCGGCGTGACGCACGGGGAACGGACGCGGTTGAGACGGGAACGGTACGCACGTCGGAAGTGGGGCTCGTGTGAGCGTGGTGGGCGACGGTACGGAGCGCAGGGACGCCGGGGCGGACGAGCCTGGCTGGGACGTCGACCCGGACGACGAGTCGGGGGTGGCGGTGGTCGCCGCCGTGGGCCGCCAGATCAAGGCCTGGCGCGAGGCGGCGGGGATGCGGGCGGGCGAGTTCGGCGCGGCGATGGGATACGGCGAGGACCTGATCTACAAGGTGGAGTGCGGCCGGCGCATCCCCCGGCCGGAGTTCCTGGACCGCGCGGACCGGGTCCTGGGCGCGGGCGGCAGGATCGCCTCGATGAAGCCGGACGTGGCGGAGGTGCGGTACCCGAAGAAGATCCGGGAGCTGGCGAAGCTGGAGGCTGCGGCGGTGGAGCTCCTGGCGTACGGCAATCACAACGTCCACGGCCTTTTGCAGACCGAAGACTATGCGCGGGCGCTGTTCGAGATGCGGCGGCCCGCCTTCTCCCAAAACGAGGTGGAGCGGCTGGTGGCCGCTCGCATGGCCCGACAGGCCGTCTTCGGCCGTTCGCCCGCGCCGGAGCTCAGCTTTGTCCAGGAAGAGGTGACGCTTCGGCGTCACCTCGGAGGCAGAATGGTGTGGCGACGACAGCTCGAACGCCTTCTGGAAGTCGGGCAGTTGAGGAACGTCGAAATTCAGGTGATGCCGACCGGTCGCGACGAGCACGCCGGAATGGGTGGCGAGATGCAGGTGCTGAAGTTCAAGGACGGTACGGCGGTGGGGCGCTCCGAAGGCGACTTCGGCAGTCGGCCGGTCTCCGATCCGAAACACCTCCGGATCATCGAGCTGCGGTGTGGCATCATCCGGGCGCAGGCTCTCAACCCGAGAGAGTCGCGGGCCTTCATCGAGCACGTGCTGGGAGAGACATGATCAGCGAGACCTCTGCCGGAGATGCTCCCGCGCTGGAGTGGGTCAAGAGCAGCTACAGCGACAGCAGCAACAGCAATGAGTGCGTCCAGGTGGCCGTCGCCCTCGACGCCGTCCACGTCCGCGACTCCAAGAACGCCCAGGGCCCCCGGCTCGCCATCGCCCCCGGCGCCTGGGCGGGCTTCGTCCCGTACGCCGCCGGTCACTGATCCTCGGACCCCCGTGCGCGCCCGCACGCGCTCGGCGGGACGCTTGTGGGCCCCTCGGCGCCCCGGCGTGCGCGCCCGCGTTTGAGTCCGTGCCTGGTCGGGGTAGTATTCCCGACTCGATTGGCCAGGCCCGCGACCCGTATGGCACACTGACCAGGTTGCTCGGTTGAGTGTCAATGCTGCGCGCCTCCCGCCGGGGGGACCGGAAGCGAGTCCCACAGTACTCGTCGGCTCTGTAAGGGCCGGACGTACGGGAATCTTTCGGGAAGCAAGGCAGGGCGCCGGCCAGGCACCCGGTGGGTGTTCCGCCCCCGGTTCCGCGGTCCTCGGGCCCGCACCCCCTTGGTTGGGATCTTCTTCGGGAGATTTTCGTAGAGGGGATGCGACACGCCCGACCGCGTGGGTCGGAGGGGGAGTCCAGAGAACCCCCGGGTTCCAGAGCGTTACGAGAGACAGGACTACTAGTAGCCATGGCGGGACAGAAGATCCGCATCCGGCTCAAGGCCTACGACCACGAGGTCATCGACTCCTCGGCGAAGAAGATCGTCGAGACGGTGACCCGCACTGGTGCGTCGGTCGCGGGCCCGGTGCCGCTGCCCACTGAGAAGAACGTGTACTGCGTCATCAAGTCGCCGCACAAGTACAAGGACTCTCGCGAGCACTTCGAGATGCGCACGCACAAGCGCCTCATCGACATCCTCGACCCCACGCCGAAGACGGTTGACTCGCTGATGCGCCTCGACCTCCCGGCGGGCGTCGACATCGAGATCAAGCTCTGAGGGGACGGGCCGAGATGAGCAAGAACATCAAGGGCGTCCTGGGCGAGAAGCTCGGCATGACCCAGGTCTGGGACGAGAACAACCGGGTCGTTCCGGTGACCGTCGTCAAGGCCGGGCCGTGCGTCGTGACGCAGGTCCGTACGAACGACAGCGACGGCTACGAAGCGGTCCAGATCGCCTTCGGCGAGATCGACCCGCGCAAGGTGAACAAGCCCCTCAAGGGTCACTTCGCCAAGGCCGACGTCACCCCGCGCCGCCACCTGGTGGAGCTCCGCACCCCTGACGCCAGCGAGTACACGCTGGGCCAGGAGGTCACCGCCGAGGTGTTCGAGTCCGGCGTCAAGGTCGACGTCACGGGCAAGAGCAAGGGCAAGGGCTTCGCCGGTGTCATGAAGCGTCACAACTTCAAGGGCCTCGGCGCCGGGCACGGCACCCAGCGCAAGCACCGTTCCCCCGGTTCCATCGGTGGCTGCGCCACCCCTGGGCGTGTCTTCAAGGGCATGCGCATGGCGGGCCGTATGGGTAACGAGCGCGTCACCACCCAGAACCTGACCATCCACGCGGTTGACGCGGAGAAGGGTCTGCTCCTCATCAAGGGCGCGGTCCCCGGTCCGAACGGCGGCCTCGTCCTGGTCCGTACCGCGGCCAAGGGGGCTTGAGGTAATGAGCACCATTGACATCCTTTCGCCGGCAGGCGACAAGGCCGGTACCGTCGACCTCCCCGCGGAGATCTTCGACGCGAAGACCAGCGTCCCGCTGATCCACCAGGTCGTTGTCGCTCAGCTGGCGGCTGCCCGCCAGGGCACGCACAAGACCAAGCGCCGCGGTGAAGTCCGCGGTGGTGGTAAGAAGCCTTACCGCCAGAAGGGCACCGGCCGCGCCCGCCAGGGTTCGACCCGCGCCCCGCAGTTCGCCGGCGGTGGCGTCGTCCACGGCCCGCAGCCGCGTGACTACTCGCAGCGGACCCCGAAGAAGATGAAGGCCGCCGCCCTACGCGGTGCCCTCTCCGACCGGGCCCGTCACTCCCGCATCCACGTCGTCACCGGCGTGGTCGAGGGTGCCGTCTCCACCAAGGCCGCCAAGACGCTGTTCGGCAAGATCTCGGAGCGCCAGAACCTGCTCCTGGTCGTCGACCGTGCCGACGAGGCCGCGTGGCTGTCCGCGCGCAACCTGCCCCAGGTGCACATCCTGGAGCCGGGCCAGCTCAACACGTACGACGTGATCGTCTCTGACGACGTGGTCTTCACCCAGGCCGCTTTCGAGTCCTTCGTGTCTGGCCCCCAGACCGCTGAGACCGAAGGGAGCGACGCCTGATGAGCGAGGCGACCGTTACCAGCAAGACGTACTCGGACCCGCGTGACGTTCTCGTCAAGCCCGTGGTCTCCGAGAAGAGCTACGCGCTGCTCGACGAGAACAAGTACACGTTCATCGTCGCGCCCGGCTCCAACAAGACCCAGATCAAGCAGGCCGTGGAAGCGGTCTTCTCGGTCAAGGTCACCGGGGTCAACACGATCAACCGGCAGGGTAAGCGCAAGCGCACCAAGACCGGTTTCGGCAAGCGCGCCGACACGAAGCGCGCCATCGTGACCCTCGCCGAGGGCGACCGTATCGACATCTTCGGCGGCCCGACCTCTTAAGTGAGGTCGAGTCGTCCGGAATCGGACGAGGACTGAGAAATGGGTATCCGCAAGTACAAGCCGACGACCCCGGGCCGTCGTGGCTCCAGCGTCGCCGACTTTGTCGAGATCACGCGGTCCACGCCGGAGAAGTCGCTGGTCCGCCCCCTGCACAGCAAGGGCGGCCGTAACAACGCCGGTCGTGTGACCGTTCGCCACCAGGGTGGTGGCCACAAGCGCGCCTACCGCGTGATCGACTTCCGTCGTCACGACAAGGACGGCGTGCCGGCCAAGGTCGCGCACATCGAGTACGACCCGAACCGCACCGCGCGCATCGCGCTGCTGCACTACGCGGACGGCGAGAAGCGCTACATCGTCGCTCCCCGTGGCCTGTCGCAGGGTGACCGTGTCGAGAACGGCCCGGCCGCCGACATCAAGCCCGGCAACAACCTGGCGCTGCGCAACATCCCGGTCGGTACGACCATCCACGCCATCGAGCTGCGGCCCGGCGGCGGCGCGAAGTTCGCCCGTTCCGCGGGCGCCTCCGTGCAGCTGCTGGCGAAGGAGGGCACCATGGCCCACCTTCGTATGCCGTCGGGTGAGATCCGCCTGGTCGACGCCCGCTGCCGCGCCACGATCGGTGAGGTCGGCAACGCCGAGCAGTCGAACATCAACTGGGGCAAGGCCGGCCGCATGCGCTGGAAGGGCGTTCGCCCGACCGTCCGCGGTGTCGCGATGAACCCGGTTGACCACCCGCACGGTGGTGGTGAAGGCAAGACCTCCGGTGGTCGTCACCCGGTCTCGCCGTGGGGTCAGAAGGAGGGTCGTACGCGCTCTCCCAAGAAGGCGAGCAGCAAGTACATCGTCCGCCGCCGCAAGACGAACAAGAAGCGCTAGGAGCGGGTTTAGATGCCGCGCAGTCTCAAGAAGGGGCCCTTCGTCGACGGCCACCTCATCAAGAAGGTGGACGTACAGAACGACGCGGGGACCAAGAACGTCATCAAGACCTGGTCCCGTCGCTCGATGATCGTCCCGGCGATGCTGGGTCACACCATCGCGGTGCACAACGGCAAGATCCACGTCCCGGTGTTCGTCACCGAGTCGATGGTCGGCCACAAGCTCGGCGAGTTCTCGCCGACTCGCACCTTCCGCGGCCACGTCAAGGACGACCGGAAGTCGAAGCGCCGCTAGCGCGGGGTGGAAACGACTATGACTTACACCGAAGGGACAACCATGGAAGCCAGGGCCCAGGCGCGGTACATCCGCGTCACGCCCATGAAGGCCCGCCGAGTGGTGGACCTCATCCGTGGCATGGATGCCACGGAGGCTCAGGCGGTCCTGCGTTTCGCTCCGCAGGCCGCGAGCGTGCCGGTTGGCAAGGTGCTGGACAGCGCCATCGCCAACGCTGCACACAACTACGACCACACCGACGCCTCTTCGCTGGTCATCAGCGAGGCGTACGTGGACGAGGGCCCGACCCTGAAGCGGTTCCGTCCGCGCGCTCAGGGCCGTGCCTACCGGATCCGTAAGCGGACCAGCCACATCACCGTGGTCGTCAGCAGCAAGGAAGGAACCCGGTAATGGGCCAGAAGGTAAACCCGCACGGGTTCCGGCTCGGCATCACCACGGACTTCAAGTCCCGCTGGTACGCCGACAAGCTGTACAAGGACTACGTCAAGGAAGACGTCGCCATTCGTCGCATGATGACGAAGGGCATGGAGCGGGCCGGCATCTCGAAGGTCGAGATCGAGCGCACCCGCGACCGCGTCCGCGTTGACATCCACACCGCCCGCCCGGGCATCGTCATCGGTCGCCGCGGCGCCGAGGCCGATCGCATCCGCGGCGAGCTGGAGAAGCTGACCGGCAAGCAGGTCCAGCTGAACATCCTCGAGGTCAAGAACCCCGAGGTGGACGCTCAGCTGGTGGCCCAGGCCGTCGCCGAGCAGCTCTCCTCCCGCGTCTCCTTCCGTCGTGCCATGCGCAAGAGCATGCAGAGCTCGATGAAGGCCGGCGCCAAGGGCATCAAGATCCAGTGCGGCGGTCGCCTCGGCGGCGCCGAGATGTCCCGCTCGGAGTTCTACCGCGAGGGCCGCGTGCCCCTGCACACGCTCCGCGCCAACGTCGACTACGGCTTCTTCGAGGCCAAGACGACCTTCGGCCGCATCGGCGTGAAGGTCTGGATCTACAAGGGCGACGTCAAGAACATCGCCGAGGTTCGCGCCGAGAACGCCGCGGCCCGCGCCGGCAACCGTCCGGCTCGTGGCGGCGCTGACCGCCCGGCCGGCCGCGGTGGCCGTGGTGGCGAGCGTGGCGGTCGCGGCCGTAAGCCGCAGCAGTCGGCTCCGGCAGCCGAGGCCCCCAAGGCCGACGCTCCCGCCGCCGCTGCTCCGGCTGCTGAGAGCACCGGAACGGAGGCCTGACCGAAATGCTGATCCCCCGTAGGGTCAAGCACCGCAAGCAGCACCACCCGAAGCGCAGCGGTATGTCCAAGGGTGGCACGCAGGTTGCGTTCGGCGAGTACGGCATCCAGGCGCTGACCCCGGCCTACGTGACGAACCGTCAGATCGAGTCCGCTCGTATCGCGATGACCCGTCACATCAAGCGTGGCGGCAAGGTCTGGATCAACATCTACCCGGACCGCCCCCTCACCAAGAAGCCTGCCGAGACCCGCATGGGTTCCGGTAAGGGTTCCCCCGAGTGGTGGATCGCGAACGTCAAGCCGGGCCGGGTGATGTTCGAGCTGTCCTACCCGAACGAGAAGATTGCTCGTGAGGCGCTCACCCGCGCTGCTCACAAGCTTCCGATGAAGTGCCGGATCGTTCGGCGCGAGGCAGGTGAGTCGTGATGTCGGCCGGTACCAAGGCGTCCGAGCTGCGCGAGCTGGGCGACGAGGAGCTCCTCAACAAGCTCCGCGAAGCCAAGGAAGAGCTGTTCAACCTCCGCTTCCAGGCGGCGACGGGCCAGCTCGAGAACCACGGCCGGCTCAAGTCCGTCCGTAAGGACATCGCCCGGATCTACACCCTGATGCGTGAGCGCGAGCTGGGCATCGAGACGGTGGAGAGCGCCTGATGAGCGAGAAGACTGTGACTGAGACCAGCAAGACCGACCGCGGCTTCCGCAAGACCCGTGAGGGCCTGGTCGTCGGCGACAAGATGGACAAGACCGTCGTCGTCGCCGTCGAGGACCGCGTCAAGCACGCGCTGTACGGCAAGGTCATCCGCCGTACGAACAAGCTCAAGGCCCACGACGAGCAGAACTCCGCCGGCGTCGGCGACCGCGTCCTCATCATGGAGACGCGTCCGCTGTCCGCCACGAAGCGCTGGCGCATCGTCGAGATCCTCGAGAAGGCCAAGTAATTCCTGAGGGGCATTCCCCTCAGGTCAGTTCCGCCAGGCTCGGTGAGGTGCCTCTCCGGTAACGGAGAGGNGGCACCCGCCGGGAACCGGCAGACGATCAGGAGATAGACGTGATCCAGCAGGAGTCGCGACTGCGTGTCGCCGACAACACGGGTGCGAAGGAAATTCTCACCATTCGTGTTCTCGGTGGCTCGGGTCGCCGCTACGCGGGTATCGGTGACGTCATCGTCGCCACCGTCAAGGACGCGATCCCCGGTGGCAACGTGAAGAAGGGTGACGTCGTCAAGGCCGTCATCGTTCGCACCGTCAAGGAGCGTCGCCGTCAGGATGGCTCGTACATCCGCTTCGACGAGAACGCCGCCGTCATTCTGAAGAACGACGGCGACCCCCGCGGCACCCGCATCTTCGGCCCGGTGGGCCGAGAGCTGCGCGAGAAGAAGTTCATGAAGATCATCTCGCTCGCGCCGGAGGTGCTGTAAGCATGAAGATCAAGAAGGGCGACCTGGTTCAGGTCATCACCGGTAAGGACAAGGGCAAGCAGGGCAAGGTCATCGTGGCCTACCCCGCTCAGGACCGCGTCCTCGTCGAGGGTGTCAACCGGGTCAAGAAGCACACCAAGGCCGGTCAGACGGCTCGCGGTTCGCAGACGGGTGGCATCGTCACCACTGAGGCCCCGATCCACGTCAGCAACGTACAGCTGGTCGTGGAGAAGGACGGCAACAAGGTTGTCACCCGCGTCGGCTACCGCTTTGACGACGAGGGCAACAAGATCCGCGTTGCCAAGCGGACCGGTGAGGACATCTGATGACTGCCACCACTGCGCCGCGTCTCAAGACGCGCTACCGCGAGGAAATCGCCGGCAAGCTGCGTGAGGAGTTCTCGTACGAGAACGTCATGCAGGTTCCCGGTCTGGTCAAGATCGTGGTCAACATGGGTGTGGGCGACGCCGCCCGCGACTCCAAGCTGATCGACGGGGCCGTCAAGGACCTCACCACGATCACCGGTCAGAAGCCGGCCGTCACCAAGGCCCGCAAGTCCATCGCGCAGTTCAAGCTGCGCGAGGGCCAGCCGATCGGCTGCCACGTCACCCTCCGCGGTGACCGGATGTGGGAGTTCCTGGACCGTACGCTGTCGCTCGCGCTGCCGCGTATCCGTGACTTCCGCGGTCTGTCGCCGAAGCAGTTCGACGGCCGTGGCAACTACACCTTCGGTCTCACGGAGCAGGTCATGTTCCACGAGATCGACCAGGACAAGATCGACCGGGTCCGGGGCATGGACATCACCGTGGTCACCACGGCGACCAACGACGACGAGGGTCGTGCCCTCCTTCGTCACCTCGGCTTCCCGTTCAAGGAGAACTGACCGTGGCGAAGAAGGCTCTGATCGCTAAGGCCGCCCGTAAGCCGAAGTTCGGCGTGCGCGGGTACACCCGCTGCCAGCGCTGCGGCCGGCCCCACTCCGTCTACCGCAAGTTCGGCCTGTGCCGCGTGTGCCTTCGTGAGATGGCTCACCGTGGCGAGCTGCCGGGCGTGACCAAGAGCTCCTGGTAACTCTCCTTCGCCCCCTGGGCGTTGGAAGTACCCGGAGACTCTCGGTAAGCATCTGGTCGGCAGGAGCCCGGCCTTTCATGCCGTAGGCTTGAAGGGTTGGGCGCCTGCCGCCCAAGACCGACTTACTACGCCGTAGGTCCCCGCACCGCACCCGTCCCGCCACTGAGTGGGGAGAGGGATGGCGCATACAGGAAACCCCGGCGAGAGAGGCCGAAGGCCAATTCATGACCATGACTGATCCCATCGCAGACATGCTCACGCGTCTGCGTAACGCGAACTCGGCGTACCACGACTCCGTCGTGATGCCGCACAGCAAGATCAAGTCGCACATCGCGGAGATCCTCCAGCAGGAGGGCTTCATCACCGGCTGGAAGGTCGAGGACGCCGAGGTCGGCAAGAACCTCGTCCTCGAGCTGAAGTTCGGCCCGAACCGCGAGCGCTCGATCGCCGGCATCAAGCGGATCTCGAAGCCGGGTCTGCGTGTTTACGCGAAGTCCACCAACCTGCCGAAGGTCCTCGGCGGTCTGGGCGTGGCGATCATCTCCACGTCCCACGGCCTCCTGACCGGCCAGCAGGCAGGCAAGAAGGGCGTAGGTGGGGAAGTCCTCGCCTACGTCTGGTAGTCGGGAAAGGAAGGAAAGCTCATGTCGCGAATCGGCAAGCTCCCCATCCAGGTTCCCGCCGGTGTGGACGTCACCATCGATGGCCGCACGGTCGCGGTGAAGGGCCCCAAGGGTTCCCTCTCGCACACCGTCGCCGCGCCGATCGAGGTCACCAAGGGCGAGGACGGCGTGCTCAACGTCACCCGCCCGAACGACGAGCGTCAGAACAAGGCCCTCCACGGCCTGTCCCGCACGCTGGTGGCGAACATGATCACCGGCGTGACCACGGGTTACACGAAGGCGCTCGAGATCAGCGGTGTCGGTTACCGCGTCCAGGCGAAGGGCTCCAACCTGGAGTTCGCCCTGGGCTACAGCCACCCGATCCTCATCGAGGCTCCGGAAGGCATCACCTTCAAGGTCGAGTCGCCCACGAAGCTCAGCGTCGAGGGCATCGACAAGCAGAAGGTCGGCGAGGTAGCCGCCAACATCCGCAAGCTGCGGAAGCCCGACCCGTACAAGGCCAAGGGCGTCAAGTACGCGGGCGAGGTCATCCGCCGCAAGGTCGGAAAGGCTGGTAAGTAGCCATGGCATACGGTGTGAAGATCGCCAAGGGCGACGCTTACAAGCGTGCCGCTCTCAAGCGGCGGCACATCCGCGTCCGCAAGCACATCTCCGGTTCGCCGGAGCGTCCCCGCTTGGTCGTGACGCGTTCCAACCGCCACATCGTGGCCCAGGTCATCGACGACATCGCGGGCCACACGCTCGCGTCGGCGTCGACCCTGGACACCTCGATCCGTGGTGGCGAGGGCGACAAGAGCGCCCAGGCCAAGCAGGTCGGCGCCCTGGTCGCCGAGCGTGCCAAGGCTGCAGGCGTCGAGGCCGTCGTGTTTGACCGCGGTGGTAACCAGTACGCCGGGCGGATTGCCGCTCTGGCTGACGCCGCCCGTGAAGCCGGGCTGAAGTTCTAAGCCCCGGTTCCTACGCACAGCGGACGTAACAGAGAGAGGTAATTCCCATGGCTGGACCCCAGCGCCGCGGAAGCGGTGCCGGTGGCGGCGAGCGGCGGGACCGGAAGGGCCGTGACGGTGGCGGTGCCGCCGAGAAGACCGCGTACGTCGAGCGCGTCGTCGCGATCAACCGTGTCGCCAAGGTTGTGAAGGGTGGTCGTCGCTTCAGCTTTACCGCGCTGGTCGTGGTGGGCGATGGTGACGGCACCGTCGGTGTCGGATACGGCAAGGCCAAGGAAGTTCCCGCGGCCATCGCCAAGGGCGTTGAAGAGGCCAAGAAGAACTTCTTCAAGGTTCCGCGTATCCAGGGCACCATCCCTCACCCGATCCAGGGCGAGAAGGCTGCGGGCGTCGTCATGCTCAAGCCGGCTTCCCCCGGTACCGGTGTGATCGCCGGTGGCCCGGTGCGCGCCGTTCTTGAGTGCGCCGGCGTTCACGACATCCTGTCGAAGTCGCTCGGCTCGTCCAACGCGATCAACATCGTGCACGCGACCGTGGCGGCCCTTCAGGGCCTGCAGCGTCCCGAGGAGATCGCGGCTCGCCGTGGTCTGCCCCTCGAGGACGTCGCCCCCGCGGCTCTGCTGCGGGCACGTGCGGGAGCGGGTGCGTAATGGCTCGCCTCAAGATCACGCAGACGAAGTCGTACATCGGCAGCAAGCAGAACCACCGCGACACCCTGCGTTCGCTCGGGCTCAAGCGCCTGAACGACTCGGTTGTCAAGGAGGACCGCCCCGAGTTCCGCGGAATGGTGCACACCGTCCGCCACCTCGTGACGGTAGAGGAGGTTGACTGACATGGCGGAGAACAGCCCGCTGAAGGCCCACAACCTCCGGCCTGCCCCGGGCGCCAAGACCGCCAAGACCCGTGTGGGTCGTGGTGAGGCGTCCAAGGGTAAGACCGCAGGCCGTGGTACCAAGGGTACGAAGGCTCGTTACCAGGTTCCGGAGCGCTTCGAGGGTGGCCAGATGCCCCTCCACATGCGTCTCCCGAAGCTCAAGGGCTTCAAGAACCCGTTCCGCACGGAGTACCAGGTCGTGAACCTGGACAAGCTCGCGACGCTCTACCCCGAGGGTGGAGAGGTCACGGTGGCCGACCTGGTCGCCAAGGGCGCTGTGCGCAACAACCACCTCGTCAAGGTCCTCGGACAGGGCGAGATCTCCGTGGCGCTGCAGGTTTCGGTTGACGCCGTCTCCGGCTCCGCCAAGGAGAAGATCACCGCCGCCGGCGGTACGGTCACCGAGCTCGTCTGAGCCGCGGGACAGAACTGAGCCCGGTCGGCTGCCTCTTGCGAGGTGGCCGACCGGGCTTTTCCGCGTCCCGGTGCGCCTCTGCCCGCCCGGCCCGTCGGGGCGCGGGCCCGAGAAGGCCGCTCACCGTCCGCTCAGCGGTCCGTCGGCGGTCCTGGCGCGGCCGGACCCGGAGGCGCCCTCACTCGGCGTACACACGCGGCCGTGCACGGTGAGGCCCGAAGGCCGGTCCACCGCGTCGTCCGTGGTAGGGGTGTACGGGAAACGGGGGACCGCTGAGGCGGGCCGCGGCGTGGCTTCTGCGGCCTTATCGCCCGTCGTGGGGGCCCTCACCCGCGCACTGGGGGGCCGACGCGTATTTCCCGCCCCGTGCTCCGCCGGGTAGGGTGGCGCCGTTAATCTTTGTGGCCTCCTTACGATGTAGGGCTGCCCTGTATCCGATCCCATCCAGACCCGTCGCCTCTGACGCATAGCGCGGGGGTCGCAGGAGGCACCGTGTTCACCGCGTTCGCCCGAGCGTTCAAGACGCCCGACCTGCGCAAGAAGCTGCTCTTCACGCTCGGCATCATCGTGATCTACCGGCTCGGGGCGCATGTCCCGGCCCCCGGAGTCGACTACGCGAAGGTGCAGCAGTGCATCGACCAGGCCGATTCGGGTGGCCTCCTCGGTCTGATGCAGATGTTCAGCGGTGGCGCCCTGTTGCAGATCACCATCTTCGCGCTCGGCATCATGCCGTACATCACGGCCAGCATCATTCTCCAACTGCTGACCGTCGTGATCCCGCGCCTGGAGGCCCTCAAGAAGGAGGGGCAGTCCGGCACGGCCAAGATCACGCAGTACACGCGTTACCTGACCGTCGCGCTTGCCATCCTCCAGGGCACCGGCCTGGTCGCCACGGCCCGGAGCGGGGCGCTGTTCCAGAACTGCTCCGTGTCCAGTCAGATCGTGGCGGACAAGTCGATCTTCACCACGATCATCATGGTCCTCACGATGACCGCCGGCACGGCCGCGGTCATGTGGCTCGGTGAGCTGATCACCGACCGCGGCATCGGCAACGGCATGTCGATCCTGATGTTCATCTCGATCGCCGCCACGTTCCCCGGCGCCCTGTGGGCCATCAAGGAGAGCGGCAAGCTGGCCGACGGCTGGATCGAGTTCGGCACGGTCATCCTCATCGGCTTCGTGATGGTCGGCCTCGTCGTCTTCGTCGAGCAGGCCCAGCGCCGCATCCCGGTGCAGTACGCGAAGCGCATGATCGGACGCAGGTCCTACGGCGGCACGTCGACGTACATCCCGCTGAAGGTGAACCAGGCGGGTGTGATCCCGGTCATCTTCGCCTCGTCGCTGCTCTACATCCCGGCGCTGATCGTCCAGTTCTCCGGCTCGACCGCGGGCTGGTCGACCTGGATTCAGGACCACTTCGTGGACGGGACGCACCCGTACTACATCGCCACGTACTTCGTGCTCATCGTCTTCTTCGCCTTCTTCTACGTGGCCATTTCGTTCAACCCCGACGAAGTCGCCGACAACATGAAGAAGTATGGTGGGTTCATCCCGGGTATCCGGGCAGGTCGACCTACTGCCGAGTACCTGAGCTACGTGCTCAACAGGATCACTTGGCCGGGCTCGCTGTACCTGGGTCTGATCGCTCTGGTGCCGACGATGGCGTTGGCAGGCTTCGGCGGTGCTAACCAGAACTTCCCGTTCGGCGGGACGAGCATCCTCATCATCGTGGGTGTGGGTCTGGAGACCGTGAAGCAGATCGAGAGTCAGCTCCAGCAGCGCAATTACGAAGGGTTCCTCCGCTGATGCGCATCGTCCTCGTCGGGCCTCCGGGTGCCGGCAAGGGAACGCAGGCTGCGTACCTTGCCAACAACCTGTCGATTCCGCACATCGCCACGGGCGACCTCTTCCGCGCCAACATCAGCCAGGGCACCGACCTTGGCAAGCAGGCCCGCGCCTACATGGACGCCGGGCAGCTGGTGCCGAACGAGGTCACCATCGAGATGGCCAAGGACCGCATGGCTCAGCCGGACGCCGAGAACGGCTTCCTGCTGGACGGCTTCCCGCGCAACGTGGGCCAGGCAGAGGCTCTCGACGTGATGCTCAAGGGCGAGGGCGTGAAGCTGGACGCGGTCCTCGATCTGGAGGTCCCGGAGGACGAGGTCGTGAAGCGGATCGCGGGCCGCCGCATCTGCCGCAAGGACAGCGCGCACGTCTTCCACGTCGCGTACAACCAGCCGAAGACCGAGGGCGTCTGCGACGTCTGCGGCGGCGAGCTGTACCAGCGGGACGACGACAGCGAGGAGACGGTCCGCACGCGGCTGGAGGTCTACCACACGCAGACCGAGCCGATCATCGACTACTACCGGGCCCAGGGCCTGGTGGCGACGATCTCCGCGCTCGGCAAGGTCTCCGAGGTGACCGAGCGCGCCATGGCGGCGCTGAACCAGCCCGTCGAGAGCTGAGCGTCACCTTCCGCACCACCGCATGGCAGTCGGCCGCGGCGCCCCNGGGCGCCGCGGCCGACTGCTTGCGCCCGTATCGTGGAGTACGGCGCAGCCGTCCCCGTCACCCCGAGCGGTGAATCTCCCCCGTCGACACAGAGAGGCGCCGAGCAATGGTGCAGATCAAGACCCCCGAGCAGATCGCGAAGATGCGCGAGGCGGGCCTGGTGGTCGCTGCCATTCACGCCGCCACCCGTGAGGCGGCCGTCCCCGGGGCCACCACCCGCGACCTGGACCAGGCCGCCCGCAAGGTGATCGCCGACCACGGGGCCACGTCGAACTTCCTCGGGTACGGCGGGTTCCCCGCGACCATCTGCACCTCGGTCAACGAGGTCGTCGTCCACGGCATCCCCGACGACAAGACGGTCCTCAAGGACGGCGACATCATCTCGATCGACGCCGGCGCGATCGTCGACGGCTGGCACGGCGACGCCGCGTACACCGCCTTCGTGGGGACCGGCCACGCCCCGGAGCTCGTCGAGCTGTCCCGGGTGACCGAGGAGTCCATGTGGGCCGGGATCGCCGCGATGAAGGTGAACAACCGCCTCATCGACATCTCCAAGGCGATCGAGTCCTACATCCGCCGCCAGCCCCGCCCGGCGACCGGGAAGTACGGGATCATCGAGGACTACGGCGGCCACGGCATCGGCACCGAGATGCACATGGACCCGCACCTGCTGAACTACGTCTCCCGCAAGCGCGGCAAGGGCATCAAGCTGGTCCCGGGCGTCTGCCTGGCGATCGAGCCGATGGTCTCGCTCGGCACGGCCCGCACGGACGTCCTCAGCGACGACTGGACGGTCGTCACGACGGACGGCTCGTGGTCCTCGCACTGGGAGCACTCCATCGCGCTGACCGAGCAGGGCCCGCTGGTGCTGACCGCTCCCGACTGCGGCCGGGCCAAGCTGGCGGAGTACGGCGTGGAAGCGGCGCCCGATCCTCTGGCCTGATGCGACCCTTCCGGCAGGTCTAAGGATCACTCCGGCTGGGCAAACTTGACGGATTCGTCTTTTGGAGTCCGCTCAAGTAGACTGACGCGTCGGCTCTCGTGCATCAGTGTGCCCGCATGTACGGCACATCGAGAAACAAGAGTCGATCAAGGTAGCCGATTCGAAAGGCGAAGCGTGGCCAAGAAGCAAGGTGCCATCGAGATTGAGGGCACCGTGATCGAGTCCCTCCCGAACGCAATGTTCAAGGTGGAGCTCCAGAACGGTCACAAGGTCCTGGCGCACATCAGCGGCAAGATGCGGATGCACTACATCCGTATTCTCCCGGATGACCGGGTCGTGGTGGAGCTCTCTCCGTACGACCTGACGCGTGGCCGGATCGTCTACCGATACAAGTAGATCTTGCCCGCATCCCGTTTCGGCGGGTGATGGCACTGACCCGGAGAACCTGACATCCCATGAAGGTCAAGCCGAGCGTCAAGAAGATCTGCGACAAGTGCAAGGTGATCCGCCGTCACGGTCGGGTCATGGTCATCTGCGACAACCTGCGCCACAAGCAGCGCCAGGGCTGACGCACGACCGCCTGCATCTCGCAGTTCTTCGCGCGACGCACGTCATACGTACATACGCAGAGCCCGTCCAAGCCACGGCTGACGACACCTCCGGCGGGGGCCGGGGACCCGGGCGTACCACCGCTCCTCGGGAGCGGTCGGCGGTCGGGAGTGGCACTGCGGAAGACCCCCGATCTAACAACTGGAGCCATTGAATGGCACGCGTTTCAGGTGTTGACATCCCGCGCGAAAAGCGCGTGGAGGTTGCCCTCACCTACGTCTTCGGCATCGGGCGCACCCGGTCCAAGGAGATCCTCGCCAGCACCGGCGTGAACCCGGACACCCGCGTTCGCGACCTGGCCGAGGAAGACCTCGTCAAGATCCGCGAGCACGTGGACGCCAACCTCCGCACCGAGGGCGACCTCCGCCGTGAGGTCCAGGCGAACATCCGCCGCAAGGTCGAGATCGGCTCCTACCAGGGCATCCGACACCGCCGTGGTCTGCCGGTCCGCGGTCAGCGCACGAGCACGAACGCGCGTACCCGCAAGGGCCCGCGTCGCGCCATCGCCGGTAAGAAGAAGCCGGGCAAGAAGTAGTCCTCAGCGGACGCACTGCGGACGTCCGGTTTTCCGGGCCCCGCAGCAACCAGCGGTCTTCGCTGTAGGACCGATCACCTCCCCTCTCCATCTGGAGTCAAGACATGCCCCCCAAGGGTCGTCAGGGCGCAGCCAAGAAGGTGCGTCGCAAGGAAAAGAAGAACGTCGCTCACGGCCACGCGCACATCAAGAGCACGTTCAACAACACCATCGTCTCGATCACGGACCCCTCGGGCAACGTGATCTCCTGGGCCTCCGCCGGCCACGTCGGCTTCAAGGGCTCGCGCAAGTCCACTCCGTTCGCCGCGCAGATGGCCGCCGAGTCGGCTGCCCGTCGCGCGCAGGAGCACGGCATGCGCAAGGTCGACGTCTTCGTCAAGGGTCCCGGCTCCGGCCGTGAGACCGCGATCCGCTCCCTCCAGGCCACGGGCCTCGAGGTCGGTTCGATCCAGGACGTCACCCCGACGCCGCACAACGGCTGCCGTCCGCCGAAGCGTCGCCGCGTCTGACCCGTCACGGCCGGTGACGGCCGTGCGTCAGTAACGCTGGATGCGGGCGGTATGTCCCTTCGGGGGCGTGCCGCCCGTATCCTTGTCTCATCTGTCGGGCATCAAATAGCGGGTGCCCACGACTGAAGGATCACCCCATGCTTATCGCTCAGCGTCCGTCGCTGACCGAAGAGGTCGTCGACGAGTTCCGCTCCCGGTTCGTGATCGAGCCGCTGGAGCCGGGCTTCGGCTACACCCTCGGTAACTCCCTGCGCCGTACCCTCCTCTCCTCGATCCCCGGCGCCGCCGTCACCAGCATCCGGATCGACGGCGTCCTGCACGAGTTCACCACCGTGCCGGGCGTCAAGGAGGACGTCACCGACCTCATCCTCAACATCAAGCAGCTGGTCGTCTCCTCCGAGCACGACGAGCCCGTCGTGATGTACCTGCGCAAGCAGGGCCCGGGTCTGGTCACCGCCGCCGACATCGCGCCCCCGGCCGGTGTCGAGGTCCACAACCCCGACCTCGTCCTCGCCACGCTGAACGGCAAGGGCAAGCTGGAGATGGAGCTGACCGTCGAGCGCGGTCGCGGCTACGTCTCCGCCGTCCAGAACAAGCAGCTGGGCCAGGAGATCGGCCGGATTCCGGTCGACTCCATCTACTCCCCGGTGCTCAAGGTCACGTACAAGGTCGAGGCGACCCGTGTCGAGCAGCGCACCGACTTCGACAAGCTGATCGTCGACGTCGAGACCAAGCAGGCCATGCGTCCCCGTGACGCCATGGCGTCGGCCGGCAAGACCCTGGTCGAGCTGTTCGGTCTGGCGCGCGAGCTCAACATCGACGCCGAGGGCATCGACATGGGCCCGTCCCCGACGGACGCCGCTCTCGCCGCCGATCTGGCGCTGCCGATCGAGGAGCTGGAGCTCACGGTCCGGTCGTACAACTGCCTCAAGCGCGAGGGCATCCACTCCGTGGGCGAGCTCGTGGCCCGCTCCGAGGCGGACCTGCTCGACATCCGCAACTTCGGTGCGAAGTCGATCGACGAGGTCAAGGCGAAGCTGGCCGGTATGGGCCTCGCGCTGAAGGACTCGCCTCCCGGCTTCGACCCGACCGCCGCCGCCGACGCCTTCGGCGCCGACGACGACGCGGACGCCGGCTTCGTGGAGACCGAGCAGTACTGAGCAGCACCCGCAAGACTTCCGTGAGGCGTCCGCCTCGCGGGAACTGACACCGGTACCTGATACGGCCGGTGCAGCACACAAGGAGAATCACCATGCCGCGTCCCGCAAAGGGTGCCCGTCTGGGCGGCAGCGCCGCGCACGAGCGTCTGCTCCTCGCCAACCTGGCGAAGTCGCTGTTCGAGCACGGCCGCATCACGACGACCGAGGCCAAGGCCCGCCGCCTGCGTCCGGTCGCCGAGCGCCTCGTCACCAAGGCGAAGAAGGGCGACATCCACAACCGTCGCCTGGTGCTCCAGACGATCACGGACAAGAGCATCGTGCACACGCTCTTCACCGAGATCGCCCCCCGGTACGAGAACCGCCCCGGTGGTTACACCCGTATCACCAAGATCGGCAACCGTCGTGGCGACAACGCCCCGATGGCCGTCATCGAGCTGGTCGAGGCGCTGACCGTGGCCCAGCAGGCCACCGGTGAGGCCGAGGCCGCCACGAAGCGCGCGGTCAAGGAAGACGCCCTCAAGAAGGACGAGGCCCCGGCCGAGTCCGAGGCCGTCGAGAAGGCCGACGACGCGGAGTCCAAGGACGCCTGAGCGTAGCGGCGACCACAGGCGGGCCCGCATCTCCCTTCGGGGCGGTGCGGGCCCGTTCTGCTGAGCAGGGGTGGATGAGGAGATGCGGGTGAGTGACGAGGCGGAGCCCGGTTTCGTACGGGTGCGGCTGGACCTGTCCTACGACGGCAAGGACTTCTCCGGCTGGGCGAAGCAGACCGGCCGGCGCACGGTGCAGGGGGAGATCGAGGGCGCGCTGCGGACCGTGACCCGCTCGGCGGTGACCTACGACCTGACGGTGGCCGGCCGCACGGACGCCGGGGTGCACGCGCGCGGTCAGGTGGCGCACGTGGACCTGCCGGAGGCGGTGTGGGCCGAGCACGAGGAGAAGCTGCTGCGGCGGCTCGCGGGCCGGCTGCCGCTGGACGTACGGGTCTGGCGGGCGGCGGTGGCCCCGGCCGGGTTCAACGCGCGGTTCTCCGCGCTGTGGCGGCGCTACGCGTACCGGGTGGGGGACCGCCCCGGCGGGGTGGACCCGCTGACCCGGGGGCACGTGCTGTGGCACGACCGGCCGCTGGACGTGGACGCGATGAACGAGGCGGCCGCGCCGATGGTCGGGGAGCACGACTTCGCGGCGTACTGCAAGAAGCGCGAGGGCGCGACCACCATCCGTACGCTCCAGAGGCTGAGCTGGGCGCGGGACGCGGACTCCGGTGTGCTCACCGCGACCGTCCAGGCGGACGCGTTCTGCCACAACATGGTGCGTGCGCTGATCGGGGCGGCGTTGTTCGTCGGGGACGGGCGGCGGCCGGCCGGCTGGCCCGCCGAGGTGCTCGCGGCGAAGGTGCGCGACCCCGCCGTGCACGTGGTGCGGCCGCACGGGCTGACGCTGGAGGAGGTGGCCTACCCGGCGGACGACCTGCTCGCCGCCCGGGCCCTGGAGGCGCGCAACGTCCGGACGCTGCCGGGCGCGGGCTGCTGCTGAGCCGAGGCGGCGGCCGGCAGCCGCGGTCGGCGGGGCGCGGCGGGCGGGGTCAGCCGTGGGGGTCGGCGGCCGCCTGGGAGGCCTGGAGCCGGCCCCGTTGGTGGATCTGGCGGAAGGTGAACTCCGCCAGGTCGTCGCCGACCGTGTACACGTTCTCGTCCCTGGTGGTGACCCGCTTGCCGTCGAGGAACCCGCCGACGGTGAAGTAGGCGTAGCGGCCGTGGGAGTTGGCGGTGCGGCGGCAGACCGTGCCGCCGCGGCAGAAGGTGTCGACGCCCCCGCCGCTGAGCGAGGCGATGCCGCCGGAGGCCTGGTCGACGGTCTTCTTCGCGTGGGCCTTTGTGTCGAAGACGGCGATGCCGACGGTCACGGCCACCCCGTCCTTGCGGTAGGTGGCGCGGAGGAGCTGCCGGCAGCCGTTGTCCGTGAGGACCGCGCCGAGCGCGCCCTGGGCGCCCGCCGCGCAGGCGTCGGTGAGGTGCGTCGCGCCCTTGAGGTGGACGCGGTCGCCCATGGTGAGCTTCCTGCCGGGGAAGAACCCGTCGACGGTGACGGGCGCCGTGTCCTTGCGGGCGCTGGATATGTAGTCCTCGGGGTCCGGCGGGGGCGGCGGCTCGACCGGGGAGAAGGTGGGGGCCGGCGCGGAGGGGTCCTCCGGGAGGCCGGCGGGGTCGGGCAGCCGGCTCGCTTCGCCGGCGGCCGGGCCCTTGCCCCCGCTGTCGGTCATGACGACCGCGGTCGTCACGATCGCCCCGACCGCCAGGGTGGCCAGCACACCGCCGCCGATCATCAGCAGCTTCCTGCGGCGGGCGCGTGCCGCGGACTCCTCCGCCAGCGCCGCCCAGTCCGGAGTCCCGCCGCCCCCGGGCCCCCAGGAGGGCCCCCCTTGCCCAAAGCTCATGCGCGCATCCTAAGGGCTGCCCCCCGCCCCCGGCGGGCGCACGACGACAGCGCGCTGATCCGCCCGGGGGCGGCGGGGCGGTTCCGGAGCCTGCCGTAAACCGGTTGGGCCGGAGCTTCGCGGGCCGTGACAATGCTGGGTATGGGACATCTTGAAGCAGGCCACCTGGAGTACTACCTACCGGACGGGCGGGTGCTGCTCGGCGACGCCTCGTTCCGGGTGGCCGACGGAGCCGTCGTCGCCCTCGTCGGGGCCAACGGAGCGGGCAAGACGACCCTGCTGAGGCTGCTGTCCGGTGAGCTCCAGCCGCACGGCGGCACGGTGTCCGTGAGCGGCGGACTGGGCGTGATGCCGCAGTTCGTGGGCTCGGTGCGGGACGAGCGGACCGTGCGGGACCTGCTGGTGTCGGTGGCGCAGCCGCGCATCAGGGACGCGGCCCGTGCGGTGGACGCGGCAGAGGAGAAGATCCTCACCGTCGACGACGAGGCGGCCCAGATGGCGTACGCGCAGGCGCTGAGCGACTGGGCGGAGGCGCGGGGCTACGAGGCCGAGACCGTCTGGGACATGTGCACGTTGGCCGCGCTGGGCGTTCCGTACGAGAAGGCGCAGTGGCGCGAGGTGCGCACGCTCAGCGGCGGCGAGCAGAAGCGGCTGGTGCTGGAGGCGCTGCTGCGCGGGCCCGAGGAGGTCCTGCTGCTGGACGAGCCGGACAACTATCTGGACGTGCCCGGCAAGCGGTGGCTGGAGGAGAGGCTGAAGGAGACCCGTAAGACGGTCCTCTTCGTCTCCCACGACCGGGAGCTGCTGTCCCGGGCCGCCGAGAAGATCGTCAGCGTCGAGCCGAGCCCTGCGGGCAGCGACGTGTGGGTGCACGGCGGCGGCTTCGCCACCTACCACCAGGCGCGCAAGGAGCGGTTCGCGCGGTTCGAGGAGCTGCTGCGGCGCTGGCAGGAGGAGCACGCCCGGCTGAAGGCGCTGGTCCTGCGGATGCGGCAGCAGGCGGCCAACAGCCCGGACATGGCCAACCGCTACCACGCGATGCAGACCCGTTTCAAGAAGTTCGAGGAGGCGGGCCCGCCGCCGGAGCCGCCGCGCGAGCAGGACATCCGGATGCGGTTGCGCGGCGGGCGGACCGGGGTGCGTGCGGTGACCTGCGAGAAGCTGGAGCTGACCGGCCTGATGAAGCCGTTCGACCTGGAGATCTACTACGGGGAGCGGGTCGCGGTCCTCGGTTCCAACGGCTCGGGCAAGTCGCACTTCCTGCGGCTGCTGGCGGGGGAGCCCGTGGCGCACACGGGGGAGTGGAGGCTGGGGGCGCGGGTCGTGCCGGGGCACTTCGCCCAGACGCACGCGCATCCGGAGCTGCTCGGCAGGACGCTGGTGGAGATCCTGTGGACCGAGCAGGCCAAGGACCGGGGCGGGGCGATGTCGGTGCTGCGGCGGTACGAGCTGGAGCGTCAGGGGGACCAGCCGTTCGAGAAGCTCTCGGGCGGACAGCAGGCGCGGTTCCAGATCCTGCTTCTGGAGCTGGCCGGCACCACGGCGCTGCTGCTGGACGAGCCGACGGACAACCTGGACCTGGAGTCGGCGGAGGCGTTGCAGGACGGCCTGGAGGTGTACGACGGCACGGTGATGGCCGTCACGCACGACCGGTGGTTCGCGAAGTCCTTCGACCGCTATCTGGTCTTCGGGTCGGACGGGGTGGTCCGGGAGACGGCGGAGCCGGTGTGGGACGAGCGGAGGGTGGAGCGGGCCCGGTAGGGGCGGAGGCGTTTTGACCCGTCCGGGGCGGGACGGGTAGTGTCGGGGTTTGTTACGCGTATTGGCTCCGTCGTTTTCACACGAAGGGCCGGTGCGCAGGTTCTCTGGAGCAGTTACCAGTGGCTCGCATACGGGCAGTGTCCCCGGCACTGTGAGCCCCAGCTGCATGATCGCTTCAGGGGTGCCATGTGTCTGGACCTCATCCACTGAAGAAGCGAAGGCTACGAAGTGCGCACGTACAGCCCCAAGCCCGGAGATGTGACGCGCCAGTGGCACATCATTGACGCTCAGGACATCGTCCTGGGCCGTCTGGCCACCACGGCTGCGAACCTCCTCCGAGGCAAGCACAAGGCGATCTACGCCCCCCACATGGACATGGGCGACTTCGTCATCATCATCAACGCCGACAAGGTCCACCTGTCCGGCAACAAGAAGACCCAGAAGATGGCGTACCGCCACTCCGGTTTCCCGGGCGGTCTCCGTTCGGTGCGCTACGACGAGCTGCTCTCGAAGAACCCCGAGAAGGCTGTCGAGAAGGCCATCAAGGGCATGATCCCCAAGAACACCCTGGGTCGTCAGATGCTCTCGAAGCTCAAGGTCTACGCGGGCGACCAGCACCCGCACGCTGCTCAGCAGCCGGTCCCGTTCGAGATCACCCAGGTCGCGCAGTAGTTCCGGCCACCCCCTAAGACATACAGAAAGATCTGAGGAGAATCGTGGCCGAGACCACTGTTGAGACCCCCGTCGAGGGCACCGAGGGCGAGGAGACCTTCGCCGAGGTGACCACCTTCGAGTCGGAGGTTCCCGTCGAGGGCGAGTACACCAGCGAGTCCCTCGCCGGCCGCTTCGGCGACCCGCAGCCCGCGGCCGGCCTTGGCCGTCGCAAGAACGCCATCGCCCGCGTCCGGATCGTTCCGGGCACCGGCAAGTGGAAGATCAACGGTCGCACCCTTGAGGACTACTTCCCCAACAAGGTGCACCAGCAGGAAGTCAACGAGCCCTTCAAGGTGCTCGAGCTCGACGGCCGCTACGACGTCGTCGCCCGCATCTCGGGTGGCGGTGTCTCCGGTCAGGCCGGCGCCCTGCGCCTCGGTGTGGCCCGCGCGCTGAACGAGGCGGACGTGGACAACAACCGCGCCACGCTGAAGAAGAACGGCTTCCTGTCCCGCGACGACCGTGCGGTCGAGCGCAAGAAGGCCGGTCTCAAGAAGGCCCGTAAGGCCCCGCAGTACAGCAAGCGTTAATCACGCCTGCTCGACTGCCACGTTCGCCCCGGCGGCACACTTCGTGCTGCCGGGGCGTTCGTCTATCGCCCCGCTCGGGCGTATAACGGCATAAGACGTTCATCGGCCCGGACGGGACCGGGCCGGGGAGCGCCGCCGCGCATGTCTCATCTCGGCCGCGCCATGCCGTCCGACGTGCCTTTTTGCGCTTTTTCGTAGTTTTCGCAGCTTTCGCTGTTTGGTTGTGTAGTTCGCTTGCTTTGCTGTGATTTGTGGTTTCGGAGCACTTTCGGAGGACACCAGTGGGACGACTCTTCGGTACGGACGGAGTGCGCGGTGTCGCCAACGCCGATCTGACGGCCGAGCTCGCGCTCGGGCTCTCGGTCGCCGCGGCGCACGTACTCGCCGAAGCGGGCACGTTCGCCGGCCATCGCGCGACCGCGGTGGTCGGCCGGGACCCCCGGGCCTCCGGAGAGTTCCTGGAGGCCGCCGTCGTGGCGGGCCTGGCCAGCGCGGGGGTGGACGTGCTGCGCGTCGGCGTGCTCCCGACGCCCGCCGTGGCCTACCTCACCGGCGCGCTCGGCGCGGACATCGGCGTGATGCTCTCCGCCAGTCACAACGCGATGCCCGACAACGGCGTCAAGTTCTTCGCGCGCGGCGGCCACAAGCTCGCCGACGAGCTGGAGGACCGCATCGAGACGGTCTACGAGCAGCACCGCACCGGTGAGCCCTGGAACCGCCCGACCGGCGCGGGCGTGGGCCGGGTCACCGACTACGCGGAGGGCTTCGACCGGTACGTCGCCCACCTCATCGGCGTCCTGCCCAACCGGCTCGACGGGCTGAAGGTCGTCCTGGACGAGGCGCACGGCGCCGCCGCCCGGGTCTCGCCCGAGGCGTTCGCACGCGCCGGCGCGGAGGTCGTCACCATCGGGGCCGAGCCGGACGGCCTGAACATCAACGACGGCTGCGGCTCCACCCACCTGGCGCTGCTGCGCGCCGCCGTCGTCGAGCACGGGGCCGACCTCGGCATCGCGCACGACGGCGACGCCGACCGCTGCCTGGCCGTGGACGCGTCGGGCGAGGAGGTCGACGGCGACCAGATCCTCGCCGTGCTGGCCCTCGCGATGCGGGAGGCCGGCCAGCTGCGCAAGGACACCGTGGTCGGCACCGTGATGTCGAACCTCGGCTTCAAGATCGCCATGGAGCGGGAGGGCATCCAGCTCGTCCAGACGGGCGTGGGCGACCGGTACGTCCTGGAGTCGATGAAGGCCGAGGGGTACGCGCTCGGCGGCGAGCAGTCCGGGCACGTCATCGTCCTGGACCACGCCACCACCGGCGACGGCACCCTGACCGGCCTGATGCTGGCCGCCCGGGTCGCCGCGACCGGCCGCGGCCTCGCCGAGCTGGCCGGGGTCATGCGGCGGCTGCCGCAGGTCCTCGTCAACGTGCCGGACGTCGACAAGTCGCGGGTGAAGACCTCCGCCGAACTGGCCGCCGCGGTGTCCGACGCGGAGCGGGAGCTGGGCGCCACGGGCCGCGTGCTGCTGCGCCCCTCGGGCACGGAACCGCTGGTGCGGGTCATGGTCGAGGCGGCCGACATCGAGCAGGCGCGGGCCGTCGCCGGCCGGCTGGCGGATGTGGTGAAGTCCGCGCTCGGCTGACGGGCGGGCGCTGCCGGGCCCGGTGAGGTCCGGCGGCGCCCGGCGGAGGCCGGGCCGCGCGGCCGAGCCCAGGGCCGTCCTGGCCCCCCGGTGCGAGCCCGGCCGTCGTCGTGGGCCCGGACGGCGGCTGGTCAGACGGACGGGGCCCGGCCGCTCGGGGGCCGGACCGGGTCGTGGCCCGCCCGGCGCCGGCGCGCCGCCCACAGGCCCTTCTGGAGCAGCAGGGTCAGGGTGCCGGCCAGCACGATGCCGCCGAGGTTGGCGAGGAGCTGCTGGGACGAGCCCACCGTCTGGGCGTAGTCCCCGTAGCTGAAGGCGACCGCGGCGTTGGCCGCCGCCGGGACCGTCGTCACCGAGATGGCCACGCCGATCAGCGCCCCCGACTTCGCCGAGGTGAGCGAGAGCGTCCCGGCGACGCCGGCCAGGAACGCCACCACGAACGACGTCCAGTCCGGGTGCCAGATGAAGCCGGTGTTGGGGCGGGGCCGGTCCGCCATCGTGCGGTCGAACAGGCCGCAGGCGTCCATCAGCCCCACGAAGCCCGCGGTGATGACCAACGCCGCGGCGAAGCCGCCGAGCAGCGCCCACAGCGAGCGCCCCGCCAGGCGCGGGGCGCGCTGCACCAGGGCCGTCGAGATCCCGGCCAGCGGCCCGAACTCCGGGCCGACCGCCATCGCGCCCACGATCAGGATCGGGTTGTCGAGCATCACACCGCAGGCGGCCAGCATGGTGGCGACGGCGAGGAAGGCCACATAGGTGACGCTGAACGTCGACTCCTCGTTCGTCGCCTCGCTCAGCTCCTCCCACAGCACCGCGTCAGCGCTGTCGCCCGGCGCGTCGCGCTCGGCCCGATCGGCGTAGGAGGACAGCGTGAGGTCCTGCGACTCCACGGCGATCGCCCCGGACTCGTCGATCCCCAGGCGGCGCAGCGCACCGATCAGCTCCTCACCCGCCGCCCGTGCCATGTCGCACTCCACCACGTCCCCGGCCGGGCTGCGGGCCGCGCCGGGCAGGACCACCAGGTGGGCGGTGCCGGCGGTGGACTCCAGGAGGGAGACGACCTCCTGAGTGGTGTCGGCCGGCACGATCAGACGCAGGTGCAGCACGGCGGCGGTCGCCCTCCCGTCGCCGGCGAGCGGCGTGTCAGAGTTTGCGCAGGGACAGCCTCTGGACTTTGTGGTCAGGGCCCTTGCGGAGCACCAGGGTGGCACGGCCGCGGGTCGGAGCCACGTTCTCCAGCAGGTTCGGCTTGTTGATGGTCCGCCACATGGTGCGCGCGTAGTCCAGGGCCTCCTCCTCCGAGACCTGGGTGTACTTGCGGAAGTACGAGGACGGGTCCTGGAACGCCGTCGCGCGCAGCTTGCGGAAACGGCTCAGGTACCAGGTCTCGATGTCCTCGGCGCGCGCGTCCACGTACACGCTGAAGTCGAAATAGTCGGCGAGCCCGACGCGGGTGCGGCCGTCCTTGCCGGGGAGCGCGGGCTGGAGGACGTTGAGCCCCTCGACGATGAGGATGTCGGGGCGGCGGACGGTGAGCCGTTCGCCGGGGACGATGTCGTAGATCAGGTGCGAGTAGACGGGGGCGGTCACCTCGTCCTTGCCCGCCTTGATGTCGGCGACGAAGCGGGTCAGGGCGCGCCGGTCGTAGGACTCGGGGAACCCCTTGCGGGACGTCAGGCCGCGCGCCTGGAGCTCCTTCATCGGCAGCAGGAACCCGTCGGTGGTGACCAGCTCGACGCTCGGGTGCTCCGGCCAGCGGGCCAGCAGCGCCTGGAGGATGCGGGCGCTGGTGGACTTGCCGACGGCGACACTGCCCGCGACCCCTATGACGAACGGGGTGCCGCTCTGGGCGCCGTGCCCGTTCCCGGCGTCGCCGAGGAAGGTGTTCAGCGCGCCCCGCAGGCCCGAGGTGGCCTGCACGTAGAGGTTGAGGAGCCGGGAGAGCGGCAGGTAGACGTCCCGCACCTCGTCCAGGTCGATGACGTCGCCGAGCCCCCGCAGCCGCTCGACCTCCTCCGCGGTCAGCGGCAGCGGCGTCCTGTCCCGCAGCGCGCTCCACTCCTCGCGCGCGAGGTCGACGTAGGGGGTCGCCGCATGCTCGGTGCGACGCTGGGGGCTCCGTGCCGGCGAAGTGATCACCCGTTCATTGTCACGGGAGTCGTACGGGAGTTCTGCCGGGGCGGAGGGTGGGCTCGGTCACGTGGGTGAACCGGCCGCCGGCCCGGCGGCCCGCCGAGGGGCCGCCGAGAGCCCGGTGTCCGCTCCCCTGCGCCGGACACCGGACCCGCGGCGGCCCCTCGGTACGGTCGGCCGATAGGCGCCCGCCCCTGTACCCCTGTGCCCCTGCGGCCCTTGGGGTCAGGGCTTCTCGCCCTTGGCGTCGACGACGGCGGCGTGAGTGCGGGCGACGGAGTACAGGACGTCCCCGGGGTGGTGGACCGGGGACGGCTCAGTCGACAGGCCTCCGGGGACGGTGAGCGCGTGCTCCTCGGTGACGACGTCGCGCGTCCCGGCGTAGCCGTAGCCCACCGGGTCGATCAGGATCTCCCGCCGCGTGGGCTGTTCGTCGTGCTCCCGGGTCACCGCGATGACCTCACGGCCCGCCGCGTCCTTCACCAGGTGGTCGGTCACGTCGACGCCGCCGACCGTGGCGAGCGCCCGGTAGATCCGGGCCAGCGCGTCCGGCGGGAGCGGATACGAGCCGAGCAGGACGGAGGCGGCCCGGAAGGTGTGCTCGTCCTCGCCCTCCGCCTCGCCGTTCGTCCCGTCCCCGGTGGGGAACGCCTCGCGGAGCTCGGAGAGCAGCGCCTTCGGGTCGTCCGGCAGCGCGGCGGCGATCCGGTAGGACTCGCGGGCCGTCCGGTAGTCGGTGTCGGAGGTGTCGTCCGCCGCCGCCTCGTCGTCGTACGGGACCCAGGAGTCGGGCTCGCCGCCCCCGAAGGAGACCGGGAACTCGGACCCGTCCGGCAGGGTCGGCCGGTCCGGCTGCCCGTGGACCTCCCGGACGTAGATCCACTGGTCGGGGCGCGGCTCCGGCGGGACCTCCAGCAGCTCCAGGTGCTCGGCGGCCCGGTTCAGCGCGGCGGCCGGGCCGGACAGGTCGAGGTCGCCCGCGACGGTCGCCGGACCTGCGGGCCGGGGCGGGGGGCCGCCGACGGCCTGGGTGAGGACCAGGACCGCCGCGGTGATCGCCGCCGCCGCCCCGAGCGAGGCCACGCGCCAGTGGGCCCGCAGCCGGAAGGCGCGGCGGCCCTCGCCCGCGATGGCGTCGGTCAGGCGCTTGCGGCCGGGGGCGAGGGCGGCGCGGTCGGGCACGGGCGCGTCGGCACGCAGCTCGCGCAGCCGGGTCATTTCGTCCATGACGGAGTCAGCTCCTCTTCTGCCGAGGCGAACGCGGGATCGGCGCTCAGCGCCTCACGGACCTTGCGGCGGGCCCGGTTCAGCCGGGACCTGACGGTGCCGACCGGGATGCGCAGCGCCTCGGCCACCTCCTGGTAGCCCAGGTCCGCCCAGGCGACGAGCAGCAGGACGTGCCGGTCCCCGGAGGAGAGCGCGGCGAGCGCCCCCGCCAGGGGGGCCTGGACGGCGATCCGGTCGTCCGCCCGGTCGCTCCACGACGCGGCGACGGAGTCGTGCCCGGTCCGGGCCAGGGCCTTCAGCGCGCGCACCTCGCTGCGCCGGTGCCTGCCGATCAGGTTGGCGGCGATGCCGTACAGCCAGGGCCGGGCCAGCCGGTGGGCGGTGTCGTAACGGTGCCGGGTGCGGAACGCGATGAGGAACGTCTCCGCCGTGATGTCGTCCGCCGGGCCCTCCCCCAGCCGGCGGGCGGCATACCGGTGGATGTCCGGGGCGTGCCGGTCGTAGAGCCCGGAGAACAGCTCGGGCTCCTCCAGGGACTGCGCGATGACGTCGGCGTCGTCCCGGCTGTCTTCCTCGGGGCCGGGGCGGGCCGGAGGTGGTCCGGTCACTGCGCCTCCAGGGGTGCGTCGGTCGGTGTCGGTCACCCCTGTTGCCCGCAGCGGCCGGAAAGGTTCACACCCGGCGGCCCGCCCCTCCGCCCCGACCGGCGGCGCGCCCGGCCGGGACCTGACTCCTCAGCCCTTGGAGGCGTAAGCGACGAAGTCCGTCCAGGCGGCCGGTGCGAAGCCGAGGTGCGGGCCTTCGGCCGGGAGCTGCTTGGAGTCGCGTACGTGGACGGTCGCGGGGGTGGTGGCGATCTCGACGCACTGAGGCCCGTCATTGGTGCTGTAGCTGCTCTTGAACCAGGTCAATTCGGTGCTCATGTCTCTCCCAGCAGTTTCTCGATGAATTGCCGTGACAGCCGGGGTGTGAGGGCCTGCGCCCGGAGCAGGTTGTAGCGCATCTCCAGGATCTGCACCTCGCGCGGGTTGGTGATCAGCCCGCTGATGAGCTGCACCTCGTTGTGCCCGACGGTCTTTCCGTCCCTGAGCTTAATCACCTCATGCGAACCGCCCAGCCCTGCGTGCTCCTCCGCCTCCATCGGCATGACCTGGATCTCGACATGCCTCAACAGGCTCAGCTCAAGCAGGTGTTCGAGCTGGCGGCGCAGGACCATTCTGCCTCCGGTCCGCCGCCTCAGCGTCGACTCCTCCTGGACGAAGGTCAGCAGGGGCGCGGGCCTCCGGTCGAAGACCACCTGGCGGGCCATCCGCGCGGCCACCAGACGGTCGATGTCGTCCTCGCTGTACGCGGGCCGCCGCTCCCGGTACAGCGCGCGGGTGTACTCCTCGGTCTGGAGCAGCCCGTCGATCACCACTCCCGCGTACGAGCCGATCTCGACGGCTTCAGCCTCCAGCTTCGTCAAGTCGCGGACTTTTCTCGGATACCGCGCCTCCGCCACGTCCTTCTTCATCGCCGCGACCTTGCCGCCCGCGCCCACGACCTCGTCCGTCCTGTCGAGGAACTCCGGCTTGGGGATGCGGCGTCCGCCCTCGACCTTGAAGACGAGGTTCTCGCTGTATCCGATCGCCGCGCCCAGCTCGGCGGCGCGCAACCCGGCGGCCTCCCGCCACAGCTTGATCTGCCGGCCGACGGCGGCGATGACCGCGCCCGAGTCGTCCTCCAGGCCGAAGTCCCTGTCCTCGTCGTCCCCGTCGAGCGCCGAGAGGTCCTCACGGACCCGGTTGTTCACGTCAGTCATGCGGCCGATGCCTCCACCCCGTCTACGTGTGCCGGACGCGTACGGCGTGGACGTCCCCCGCACTTCGGGGACAGCGGCGGGCCGTACCCGCGTCAGTGCTTCTCAGAGTAGGTACGGTCGGCCACTCTGAGTGACGTGAACCGAAAAATCACCCCATCGCGTGCCCGCACCGGACAGTTCGCCGTGCAGCTCTCCGCCACCCGCCGCGGCGCTCGGCTCGCCCGTCTCCTCGCGACGGAGCAACTGCGGTCCTGGGGGCTGCCGCTGGAGGACGCGAGCCTGGTCATCGGCGAGCTGGCGACCAACGCCGCGCTCCACGGCTGCGTCCCGGGCCGGGACTTCCGCATCCTGCTCAGCGTGTACGACGACATCCTCCGCATCGAGGCCGTCGACACCCGGGGCGGCCACCTGCCGTGCACACAGGCCCCCTCCGTCGACTCCGAGAGCGGGCGCGGGCTGTTGCTCGTCGAGGCGCTGTCGGTGAGGTGGGGCACGGAGCACGGGCCGTTCCCCCGCAAGACGGTCTGGGCGGAGGTGGCGCTCACCGGATCGTGACCGCCGCGACCCGGACCGCCGCGACCCGGACCACCGCGACCCGGACCACCGCGACCCGGGGGACGAGGACGTGGTGGGCCGCGTCGTGGCGGCCCGCGACGTAAAGGCTTTTCAGTACCTCTTCAAGAGCGGGGGAAACACCCCACCCCACCCCTCTGTGACCGTTCGACCCCGGGTGCGTGCGTGCGCACGCCTCGTCACTCGCGCGGGTGAGGTTTGCCAACCTGACTGGATTCCGGGCCGGTTGGCGGGCATATGCTCACGTTCACCACAACCCCAGACATGAGACGGCCC
The DNA here is from genome assembly GCF_037137275.1 of Streptomyces pratensis. GTDB lineage: Bacteria > Actinomycetota > Actinomycetes > Streptomycetales > Streptomycetaceae > Streptomyces > Streptomyces pratensis_B. Next base: position 31,709 of record NZ_JBBBEN010000093.1, read on the forward strand.
CCGGCCGGGACTGGCATCCCGACCGAAGGCCTGACCACCGAGGAAGAGAGAGCCTTCCTGATGGATACCGTGCACATTAGCGCGCCCTCGCACGCACCGTCCTCCGGTGTCGTGCACATCAACGTCCGGCTCACCGGCGGCTTCACGATCATCTCCAACCGGCTCTCCCAGCGCCGGGGCATGTCCTTGCTGGCCATCGGCCTCGGCACCCACATCCAGTCGCTGCCGCCCGGGTCCAAGGTGGGCGTCAAGGTGCTGGCGAACGCCTTCCCGGAGAGCGAGGCCCGCATCGCCGCCGCCCTGCGGGAACTGGAGCACCACGGCTTCCTGCGCCGCATCCGTGAACGCGTCGGAGGCGGGCGGTTCACCACGCGTACGGAGTTCTACAACCACCCGGAGGCGGCGGCCGGGCGGACGACGCCGCCGTCTCCGGCACGAGGGCCGCGCCCCCGCCCGCCCCGCGCCGTGAGCCCGCGCCGGAGTGTGCGCTCGCACCACAGCGTGAAGCCGCGCCCGCCCCGCGCCCCGCGCCCGCATCGAAGCCCGCGCCCGCCCCGCGCCCCGCGCCCGCGCCGGAGCCCGTACGCGTCCCGGAGCCCGTACGCGCGCCGGTGACCGTTCCCGCGCCCGTAGCGGCGCCTGAGCCCGTGTTCGTCCGGGCGCCCGGGGCCGCAGCCGTACGGGAGGAGCCCGCCCCCGCTCCCCGTCCCGTGCCGCCGCCCACCGCGCCCAAGCCGCCGCCCGCGCCGCTCCCCGCCCCCTGCCGTCCCACCGCCGCGCTGCTCGGCCAGGCCGCCGACCTCCTCGCCGGGCTCAGGCGCACCGCGCCCCTGTTCGTCCTCACAGAGGCGGACGTGCGGCGGCTCAGCCCCGGGGTCGCGGCCTGGCTGGAGAGGGGGGTGCGGCCGGAGGCGGTACGGGCGGCCCTCACCGACGACCCGCCCGTACCCCTCCGGCACCCGGCGAAGCTGCTGCGGCACCGGCTGATCGCCCTCCTGCCGCCGCCGCTGCCGGTCGCCGCGCCCGTCGTGCCCCTCCAGACCTGCGACGGCTGCGACCGGGCCTTCCGGTCGACCGTGCCGGGGGTGTGCCGGGAGTGCCGCGAGGCCCGTGCGGAGGGCGCCGGGCCGCATCTCGTGAGCGCGTGAGAGCGGCGCCGCCCTGCCCGCCCGGGGGCGCACGGGTCTCCGCTGCCGGAGGGGCCGCCGCCTCTTCCCCGAGGCCGGGGAAGAAAAAGTCGGGCGGCGTGTCGATCGACCCCGACCCCGTTCGTCGTCATGGTGAAGGACGCCCCGCACGGCGGGGGCGACACACCGACGACAGGAGTCGAACCATGAAGTACATGCTGCTGATCCACAGCGGGGCCGCCGACGAGCAGGGCGGCGCGCCCCAGTGCACCGTCGAGGACTGGATGGCCTACGACAAGGACGTACGCGACGCGGGGATCTTCGTCTCCGGGGAGTCGCTGGCCGACCTGGTGACCGCGACCACCGTGCGGGTCTCACCGGCGGGGGAGCGGACCGTGACCGACGGGCCGTTCGCGGAGACGCGGGAGCTGCTGGGCGGGTTCCTCGTGATCGACGTGCCCGACCTGGACGCCGCCCTCGACTGGGCCGCCCGTTGCCCCGGCGCACGGGACGGCGGCACGGTCGTCGTCCGGCCCGTCGCGGACTTCGGGGCCTGAGCGCGGTGGCGGGCGAGGGAGCGGTCTTCGGGGAGGACGGGCTCTCCGGGGCGGACGGCCTCTCCGGTCCGGCGGGGGAGGCCGTCGAGGCCGTCTTCCGGGAGGAGCGCGGGCTGCTGCTCGCCTCCCTCGTCCGCCGGTTCGGGGACCTCGACCTGGCCGAGGAGGTGACCTCGGAGGCGATCGAGGCGGCCCTGCGCCACTGGCCCGCCGAGGGCGTCCCCGCCCGCCCCGGGGCCTGGCTGCTGACGACCGCCCGGCGCAAGGCGGTGGACCGGCTGCGGCGGGAGACGGCCTACGCGGCCCGGCTCGCCGTCCTCCAGGCCGACGCGGTCCGGGCGGAACCCGCGCCGCCGGCCGACGCGGCCGGAGCCGGGGCGGGCGAACCGGCCGACGAGAGGCTCCAGTTGTTCTTCACCTGCGCCCACCCCGCCCTCGCCGCGGAGGACCGCGTCGCCCTCACCCTGCGCTGCCTCGCCGGGCTCACCACGCCCGAGGTGGCGCGGGCCTTCCTCGTGCCGACGGCCACCATGGCCCAGCGCATCGTGCGGGCCAAGAAGAAGATCCGCGAGGCCCGCATCCCGTTCCGGGTGCCGGGCCCCGACGAGCTGCCGGAGCGGCTGCCGGGGGTCCTCCAGGTCGTCTACTCGGTCTTCACGGAGGGCTACGCGGCCAGCTCAGGGCCGCGTCTCCAGCGGCTGGACCTGGCGGAGGAGGCGATCCGGCTGGCCCGGATACTGCACCGCCTGCTGCCCGCGGAGCGGGAGAGCGCCGGGCTCCTGGCGCTGCTGCTCCTGGTCCACGCCCGGCGCGACGCGCGCAGCGGGCCGGGCGGGGAGCCGGTGCTCCTGGACGCCCAGGACCGGGCGCGCTGGGACCGGGCGATGATCGAGGAGGGCCGGGCGCTGGTGGTCGCGGCGCTCACGGGCGGACCGGCCGGGCCGTACGGGGTGCAGTCCGCCATCGCCGCCCTGCACGACGAGGCGGCGGACGTGGCCACCACGGACTGGCCGCAGATCGTGGCCCTGTACGACGTGCTGCTCACCCTCGCCCCGTCCCCCGTGGTGGCGGTGAACCGCGCCGTGGCGGTGGCGATGCGGGACGGGCCGGGCGCGGGGCTGGCGCTGCTCGACGCGTTGGCGGGGGAGCCGAGGCTCCGCGCGTACCACCCGTACGCCGCGGCGCGGGGGGACCTGCTGAGCCGGCTGGGGCGGCGCGCGGCGGCCGCGGAGGCGTACCGGGAGGCGCTGGAGCTGGCCGGGGCCGAGCCGGAGAGGGCGGCGCTGCGGCGGAAACTGGCCCATGAGGAGGAGGCGGGGCGCGGGGGCGCGGGCGGCTCCGGGTGACGCGGGCCCGGCCCCTGTGACGGCCGGCGTCCGCGGTGGCCGTGGGGCGGGGGCGGGGCGGATCGGTGCGCGCGCGGGCCCGTGCCGGGCGCCGGCCGCGGTGGGATGGCCGGAACGCCTATCTTGACCTGACCATGACATCGCACGATTCTGTGCCCGTCGCACAGCTCCACCCCCCACCCCGACGGACTCAGGAGACTGCCAGCATGCGACTCGTCACCCCACGGACACCCCGTCCGACGAAGACCAGACGCCACGCCGCACTCGCCGTCCTGCTCGCCCTCGGCCTCGCGGCCCCCGCCACCGCCGTGGCCACCGCCGAGACCTCGGCCCCGAGCGCGGCCGTCGCCGCGGACGAGCGGACGCTCCAGTACGAGATCACCGGGCGCACCACCCCCGCCGCCCGGACCGACATCGCCCGCGCGGGCGTCTCGATCGACGAGGTGCACGACCACGGCGTCGTGATCACCGCGGACGCCGCACAGGCCAGGAAGCTCCGGGCGCGCGGCCACGTACTGGAGGCCCTGCCCGCGCCCGTCGCGGAACCGCACGCGGCGGACGGCGTCGGCGTGCGCGACTTCCCGCCCGCCGACTCCCGCTACCACAACTACGCCGAGATGAGCGCGGAGATCGACGCGCGCATCGCCGCCCACCCCTCGATCATGAGCAAGCGCGTCATCGGCAGGACCTACCAGGGCCGGGACATCGTCGCGGTCAAGGTCAGCGACAACGTGGGCTCCGACGAGGCCGAGCCCGAGGTCCTCTTCACCGCCCACCAGCACGCCCGTGAGCACCTGACCGTGGAGATGTCGCTCTACCTGCTCCGCGAGCTGGGCCAGGGCTACGGCTCCGACTCCCGGATCACCCGGGCCGTCAACGGCCGCGAACTGTGGATCGTGCCGGACATGAACCCCGACGGCGGCGAGTACGACATCGCATCCGGCTCGTACCGCAGCTGGCGCAAGAACCGGCAGCCCAACTCCGGCACCTCCGCCGTGGGCACCGACCTCAACCGCAACTGGGCCTACAAGTGGGGCTGCTGCGGCGGTTCCTCCACCAGCCCCTCGTCCGACACCTATCGCGGGGCGGGCCCCGAGTCCGCGCCCGAGACGCGGGTCGTGGCGGACTTCGTCCGCAGCCGGGTGGTCGGCGGGAAGCAGCAGATCACCGCGGCCATCGACTTCCACACCTACAGCGAACTGGTGCTGTGGCCCTTCGGCTACACCTACGACGACACCGCCCCCGGCATGACGGCCGACGACCGCGACGCGTTCGCCGCCGTGGGCCGCAAGATGGCCGCGAGCAACGGCTACACCGCCGAGCAGTCCAGCGACCTCTACATCACCGACGGGTCGATCGACGACTGGCTGTGGGGCGCGCAGAGGATCTTCGGCTACACCTTCGAGATGTATCCCCGCTCCTCCTGGAGCGGCGGCTTCTACCCGCCGGACGAGGTCATCGAGCGCGAGACCTCCCGCAACCGGGACGCGGTGCTCCAGCTGATCGAGAACGCGGACTGCATGTACCGGTCGATCGGCAAGGAGGCGCAGTACTGCTCCTGAGCGGCGGCGCGGCCCCCGGCCCCTCA
>NZ_JBBBEN010000093.1:36350-112686 GCF_037137275.1 Streptomyces pratensis
CCCCGGACGGCCCGGGGGCCGCGACAGGCCCGGGGGCCGCGACAGGGCTTCCCCGCCGGGGCGCGCGGCCCGGTGGGGTCATCTCCCCGAGGCCTTCTCCGCGGTCCGCAGCCGGTCGAGCCGGGTGACGACCGGACCTGCTGTGACGCCATGCAGCACCACGGAGGCGAGCACGGTGAACGTCACCACCGCCCACAGCTCCCGCGCCGGCACCGGGAAGTCGCCCTGTCCCAGAGCGTAGGCGAGGTAGTACAGCGAACCGATGCCTCGGATGCCGTAACCCGCGACCACCCAGCGCTCCTTGGCGCGCATGGAGCTCCCGAGCAGCCCGGCCCACCCGGACAGCGGCCGGATCACCAGCAGGAGCACCAGCGCGGTGACAGCGCCCTGCCAGGTCAGAGGGGCAAGGCCGCCCAGGGCGATGAACGCGCCCAGCAGAAACAGCAGAGCCGCGGTGAACAGGCGCTCGATCTGTTCCACGAAGTCGTGAAGGATGTTGTGGAAGCCGTGGGCGCGTTCCGCCGCCCGGATCGCGCACGCGGTGGTGAACACGGCGAGAAAGCCGTAGCCCCCCATCACCTCGGTCACCCCGTAGGACAGGAAGGTGGCGCCCAGCGCGACGAAACCGTCCCGGTGTTCGGACATGCGCAGCATCGGCGAGCGGGCGCGGAAGAACAGCCAGCCCAGCAGCCGGCCGATGAGCAACCCGCTCAGCACACCCACGGTGCACTTGAAGGCGACGTCCTCCACCGCCCAGGCGCCGACCCAGGAGGCCGACCAGCCGCTTCCCGCGGCAGCGGCCAGCGCGACAGCCGCGTACGTCAGGGGGAAGGCGAGCCCGTCGTTGAGGCCCGCCTCGCTGGTCAGGGCGAAGCGGACCTCGTCCTCGTCGTACGCGTCCTCGGTGGGCTCGCCCACCCGCACCTCCGAGGCGAGCACCGGATCGGTCGGGGCGAGGACGGCGGCCAGCAACAGGGCGGCTGCCGGCGGCCAGCCCAGCAGCCACCACGCCACCAGGGCGGTGGCCACGACGGTCAGCGTCATCGTGACGCCCAGCAGCCGCCAGGTCGTGCCCCACCGGCGCAGGCCGACGGGTCGGTTGAGCGCCAGCCCCGCGCCCATCAGCGCGATGATCACGCCGATCTCTGTGATGTGCTCCGTCAGCTGCCGGTTCTCCACCGGATCGATCACGGGCAGCGGCAGGGGCAGCAGATACACGCCGACGCCGGCCGCCAAGAACATCAGCGGCATCGAGAGCGGGCGTCCGGCCACCACGCGGGGGAGCACTGCCGCGAGCAGCGCTCCCGCTCCGAACCACGCGAACACCGCGTCGGCGATCGTCACTGTGCTGTGCCTGTCCTTCCGCCGCGCCACCCCGTGGCCCCGCGCTCATGCCGCGCGGAACGCGGCCGAATGTCCCCGGAGATCACCTGGCCGCGCGAAACCGGCGCGACCTCGGTCCCCTCCCGCGTACCCAGTGTTCAGCGGCGCAGCACGTCGAGACGGACGCCGCCTGCCGGCACAGCCACGCGGCGGCGCCACGCCCCGGCCCCGGAGGGGGCCGCTCCGGCCCCGCTCGCCTCCCACCACGTCGGCGGAGAAATGCGTGCCGCCAACATGCGCCTCCCGGGACGGACGGCCTTAGGGTGCCGCTATGTGCGGAATCGTAGGTTATGTCGGTGGACAGTCGGCGCAGGACGTCGTCGTCGCAGGTCTCAAGCGCCTCGAATACCGGGGCTACGACTCGGCGGGCGTCGCCGTGCTCGCGGACGGCGGGCTCGCCGCCGCGAAGAAGGCGGGCAAGCTCGTCAATCTGGAGAAGGAGCTGGCGCGGCGGCCCCTGCCGGCCGGGCGGACCGGCATCGGGCACACCCGCTGGGCGACGCACGGTGCGCCCACCGACGAGAACGCCCACCCGCACCTGGACAACGCGGGCCGGGTCGCCGTCGTGCACAACGGGATCATCGAGAACTTCGCGGCCCTGCGGCGCGAGCTGACCGGGCGCGGGCACGCCCTGGAGTCGGAGACCGACACCGAGGTCGTCGCCCACCTGCTGGCCGAGGCGTTCTCGGCGTGCGGGGACCTCGCGGAGGCGATGCGGCAGGTGTGCCGGCGGCTGGAGGGGGCGTTCACCCTGGTGGCCGTGCACGCCGACCAGCCCGGCGCGGTCGTCGGCGCGCGGCGCAACTCGCCGCTCGTCGTCGGCGTCGGGCAGGACGAGTGGTTCCTCGCCTCCGACGTCGCCGCGTTCATCGCGCACACCCGCTCCGCCATCGAACTGGGCCAGGACCAGGTCGTCGAGCTGAACCGCGAGGGCGTCACCGTCACCGGGTTCGACGGGGCCCTCGCCGAGGTGCACGCGTACCACGTCGACTGGGACGCCTCCGCCGCGGAGAAGGGCGGATACGCCTCCTTCATGCTCAAGGAGATCGCCGACCAGCCCCGGGCCGTCGCCGACACCCTCCTCGGCCGGATCGACGGCGAGGGTTCCCTCCACCTCGACGAGGTGCGCATCCCGGACGCCGACCTGCGGGAGGTCGACAAGGTCGTCATCGTCGCCTGCGGAACGGCCTTCCACGCCGGGATGATCGCCAAGTACGCCATCGAGCACTGGACCCGGCTGCCCTGCGAGACCGAGCTGGCCAGCGAGTTCCGCTACCGGGACCCGATCCTGGACCAACGCACCCTCGTCGTCGCCATCTCGCAGTCCGGCGAGACCATGGACACCCTCATGGCGCTGCGGCACGCCCGTGAACAGGGCGCCAAGGTGCTCGCCATCTGCAACACCAACGGCTCGACCATCCCCCGGGAGTCCGACGCCGTCCTCTACACGCACGCGGGCCCCGAGGTCGCCGTCGCCTCCACCAAGGCCTTCCTCACCCAGCTCGTCGCCTGCTACCTCGTGGCCCTCTACCTCGGCCAGCTGCGCGGCACCAAGTGGGGCGACGAGATCCGCACCGTCGTGCGCCAGCTCTCCGCCGTCCCCGGCGAGGTCGAACGCGTACTGGAGACCATGGAACCGGTCCGCGAGCTGGCCCGGTCCCTCGCCCACCACGACACCGTGCTGTTCCTCGGCCGGCACGTCGGCTACCCGGTCGCCCTCGAAGGAGCGCTCAAGCTCAAGGAACTGGCCTACATGCACGCCGAGGGGTTCGCGGCCGGCGAGCTGAAGCACGGGCCGATCGCGCTCGTCGAGAAGGGCCTGCCCGTCGTCGTCATCGCCCCCTCGCCCCGCGGGCGCTCCGTGCTGCACGACAAGATCGTGTCGAACATCCAGGAGATCCGGGCCCGGGGCGCGCGCACCATCGTCGTCGCGGAGGAGGGCGACCAGGCCGTCGTCCCGTACGCCGACCACCTCATCACCGTCCCCGCAACGCCTACGCTGCTTCAGCCGCTGGTCGCCACCGTGCCGCTCCAGGTCTTCGCCTGCGAGCTGGCGACGGCCCGCGGCAACGAAGTGGACCAGCCGCGCAATCTGGCGAAGTCCGTGACCGTGGAGTGACCCGGGGCGCCCCCGGGGCGCGAGGGTGACAGAGGTGACGAGGGTGGGTTCGTGATCATTGGGGTCGGGATCGACGTGGCGGAGATCGAGCGGTTCGGCGCGGCGCTGGAGCGTACGCCCCAGTTGGCGGCGCGGCTCTTCGCCGAGCGGGAGATGACGCTGCCCAGCGGCGAGCGGCGCGGCATCGCCTCGCTCGCCGCCCGGTTCGCCGCCAAGGAGGCCCTGGCCAAGGCGCTCGGCGCGCCCGGCGGGCTGCTCTGGAGCGACGCGGAGGTCTGGGTGGAGGAGAGCGGACAGCCCCGGCTGCGGGTGCGGGGCACGGTCGCCGCCCGCGCCGCCGAGTTGGGGGTGCGCGGCTGGCACGTCTCCCTCAGCCACGACGCGGGGGTGGCCTCGGCCGTGGTGATCGCGGAGGGGTGAGGCCGGAGCGCGACCGGGGCCCGGGGCGGGGGCGCGCGCTCCGCCGCGTCCTGGCGGCGGTCGCGGCACGGCGTGCGACGACCGCCACGGGAAGCGCTTCAGCCGCCCCGCCGCCCCGCCGGGGGTGGCGCTCGCCGGTGTGATCGCCCAGGGTTGGCCGTATGCGACGTGCCTACAGTGTGGAGACCGTACGGGCCGCGGAGGCCGCCCTCATGCAGCGGCTGCCGGAAGGGGCCCTGATGCAGCGCGCCGCCGCCGGGCTCGCCGTGGCCTGCGGCGATCTGCTGCGCCGCAGGGGCCGGGTGTACGGCTCGCGGGTCCTGCTCCTGGTCGGCAGCGGCGACAACGGCGGCGACGCGCTGTACGCGGGCTCCCGCCTGGCCCGCCGGGGCGCGGGCGTCCGGGCCCTGCTGCTCGCGCCCGACCGGGTCCACGAGGGCGGGCTGGCCGCGCTGCTCGCCGCCGGGGGACAGGTGGCCGACGGCCCGGACGGGCTCGGCGCGCTCGACCTCGTCGTGGACGGCATCACCGGGATCGGCGGACGCGGCGGGCTGCGCGAGGACGCCGCCGAGCTGGTGCGCACGGTGACCCGCTCCCGTGCCCCGGTCATCGCCGTCGACCTGCCCAGCGGGGTGGAGGCCGACACCGGCCAGGTGCAGGGCGAGGCCGTCCGGGCGGACGCGACGGTCACCTTCGGCACGTACAAGCCCGGCCTCCTCATCGACCCCGCCGCGGAGCACGCGGGCGCGCTGCGGCTGGTGGACATCGGGCTGGGCCCCGAACTGCCGGAGCCGCCGGACCTGGAGGCCCTCCAGTACGCGGACGTGGCGGCGCTGCTGCCCCTGCCGGGCGCCGAGAGCGACAAGTACCGGCGCGGCGTCGTCGGCGTCGTCGCCGGTTCCGAGCGCTACCCGGGCGCCGCGGTCCTCGCGGTCGCGGGCGCGCTGCGCGGCGGGGCGGGGGCCGTGCGGTACGTCGGACCGGGGGCGGACGCGGTCATCGCCCGCTTCCCCGAGGCGCTGGTGCACGCCGGGCCGCCCTCGGAGGCCGGGCGCGTGCAGGCCTGGGTGGTGGGGCCGGGGCTCGGGGACGGCGGGGACGCCCGGAGCGCCGTCGCCGACGTGCTGGCCGCCGACGTCCCCGTGCTGGTCGACGCGGACGGGCTGCGGTTGCTGGACGCGGGGACCGTGCGGACCCGGACCGCCGCGACCGTCCTGACCCCGCACGCCGGAGAGGCCGCGGCCCTGCTCGGCGCCGCCCGCGAGGAGGTCGAGGCCGGGCGGCTGGCCGCCGTCCGCGAACTGGCCGCCCGCTACCGCGCCACCGTGCTGCTCAAGGGCTCCACCACCCTGGTCGCGGAGGCCCGGGACACCCCCGTACGGGTCAACCCGACCGGCACGTCCTGGCTGGCCACCGCGGGCAGCGGCGACGTGCTGTCCGGGCTCACCGGCTCCCTGCTCGCGGCCGGTCTCCCCCCGCGCGACGCGGCGTCCGTGGGCGCGTACCTCCACGGGCTCGCGGCCCGGCACGGCTCGCACGGCGCGCCGGTCTCCGCGCAGGACGTCGCGGACGGCATCCCGGCGGCCTGGCGCGACGTGCGGCAGGGCTGAGGCCGGGCCAGGGTGGAGGCCATGAGGAGAGGGAGGTGCGGACCGTGAGCGCAACGTCAGCCGTACGCGTACGCAGGGCGTACGACCCGGTGGAGGACGACGACGGCGCCCGGGTCCTGGTCGACCGGCTCTGGCCCCGGGGCGTCTCCAGGGAACGGGCGGCGATCGACGTGTGGCTGAAGGACGTCACCCCCTCGGACGAACTGCGCTCGTGGTACCACCACGACCGTGAGGCGCGCCATGACGCGTTCGTGGAGCGCTACCGCGCCGAACTGGACGACGCGTCCCGCACGGAAGGCGTCGACCGGCTCCTCTCCCTGCTGCGCGAGGGCGGCCCGGTCACCCTGGTCACGGCCGCCAAGGACGTCGCCGACAGCCACGTCCCGGTGCTGGTCGACCACCTGGAGCAGATGCGGAAGCGGACGGCGGGCTGACACACCCCGACGGGAACGAACCGCCGGACGACGGGTCGACGCGCCCCCCGGCCCCGGCCGCATGTGACGAACCGTACACACGGGCGGATGAGGGCTTGCGGCGCCCGGGAGGCGGCGGACGCCTCTGAGACACTGGGCGCGATGAACGAGACAGCGTCCTTGAGAGCCCGTGCCGAGATCGACCTCGCCGCGCTGCGCGCCAACGTGCGCGTCCTGCGCGAGCGGGCGGCCGGGGCGCAGCTCATGGCCGTCCTGAAGTCGGACGCCTACGGGCACGGCGCGGTGCCCTGCGCCAGGGCCGCACGGGAGGCCGGGGCGGCCTGGCTGGGCACCGCCACCCCGCAGGAGGCCTTCGCGCTGCGGGCGGCCGGTCTCGACGGCCGGATCATGTGCTGGCTCTGGACGCCCGGCGGTCCCTGGCGCGAGGCGATCGAGGCCGACGTCGACGTGTCGGTCAGCGGCATGTGGGCGCTGCGCGAGGTCGTCGCGGCAGCCGCCGCGGCCGGCCGGCCGGCCAGAATCCAGCTCAAGGCCGACACCGGCCTCGGCCGCAACGGCTGCCAGCCCGTCGACTGGCCCGAACTGGTCGCTGAGGCCCGCGCCGCCGAGCGGACCGGCCGCGTCCGCGTCACCGGCCTGTGGTCGCACTTCGCCTGCGCCGACGAACCGGGCCACCCCTCGATCGCCGCCCAGCTCGGCGTGTTCCGGGACATGGTCGCGTACGCGGAGAAGGAGGGCGTGGAGCCGGAGGTGCGGCACATGGCCAACTCCCCGGCCACGCTCACCCTGCCCGAGTCGCACTTCGACCTCGTGCGCACCGGCATCGCGATGTACGGCGTCTCGCCCAGCCCCGAGCTGGGCGAGCCCGCCGACTTCGGGCTGCGTCCGGTGATGACGCTCGCCGCGTCCCTCGCCCTGGTCAAGGACGTGCCCGCCGGGCACGGCATCAGCTACGGCCACCACTACACGACGCCCGCCGGAACGACCCTCGGCCTGGTCCCCGTCGGCTACGCGGACGGCGTCCCGCGCCACGCGTCGGGCCGGGGCCCCGTCCTGGTCGACGGGAAGGTGCGCACGGTCGCGGGCCGGGTCGCCATGGACCAGTTCGTCGTCGACCTCGGCGGCGACCGCCCCGAGCCGGGTGCGGACGCGGTGCTGTTCGGCCCCGGTGACCGGGGCGAGCCGAGCGTGGAGGACTGGGCGGTGGCCGCCGGCACCATCGGATACGAGATCGTCACCCGCATCGGAGCCCGCGTGCCGAGGGTGTACGTGGACGAGGCCGCGGGGGCGGCGGAAGGCGCGGCGCGGTGAGCGGGGACAGCGCGGGGGAGGCGGTCGCGGCGACGGCCGCGGGGTGGCGCCGGGCGGGTCTCGCCGGGGCCGCGATAGGAGTGCTCGCCGCGGGCGCGGCGGCCGGAGTCGCGGTCGAGCGGCTCACCGTGGGGCGCGGCATGCGCAAGAAGGCCCGCCTCGCCCTGGACGCGACGGGCCCCTACGGCGCCCTGCGCGGCACGCCGGGCCGGGCCGTCGCCGACGACGGCACCGAGCTGTACTACGAGGTCGACGAGGTGGAGGCCGCGCCGCCCGACGGCGGAGCCGACCCCGACAGCGCCCTCGACACCCGGCGCCGCCGCCTCTTCGGGGACAAGGCCCTCGCCCCGGTCACCGTCGTCTTCAGTCACGGCTACTGCCTCGGCCAGGACTCCTGGCACTTCCAGCGGGCGGCGCTGCGCGGTCTGGTGCGCACGGTGTACTGGGACCAGCGCAGCCACGGCCGCTCCGGCCGGGGCCGCGCGCAGGCGGAGGGCGTGCCCGCCGGCATCGACCTGCTCGGCCGGGACCTGAAGGCGGTCATCGACGCGGCGGCCCCCGATGGCCCGCTGGTGCTCGTCGGCCACTCGATGGGTGGCATGACGGTGATGGCGCTCGCCGACCAGTACCCGGCGCTGATCCGCGACCGGGTCGCCGCCGTCGCTCTGATCGGCACCTCGGGCGGCAGGCTCGCGGAGGTGGACTTCGGGCTGCCGGTGGCCGGTGTCAAAGCGGTGCGCCGGGTGCTGCCCGGGGTGCTGAGGGCGCTCGGCTCCCAGACGGAGCTGGTGGAGCGGGGGCGGCGGGCCACCGCCGACCTGTTCGCCGGGCTGATCAAGCGGTACGCCTTCAGTTCGCGGGACGTGGACCCGGCGGTCGCCCGCTTCGCGGAGCGGCTGATCGAGTCCACCCCGATCGACGTGGTCGCCGAGTTCTTCCCGGCCTTCACCGAGCACGACAAGAGCGGGGCGCTGCCCGCGTTCGGGGACGTCCCGGTGCTGATCCTGGCCGGGGAGAACGACCTGATCACCCCCAGCTCCCACAGCGAGGCCATCGGGGACGTGCTGCCCGACGCCGAGCTGGTCATCGTGGCGGACGGCGGGCACCTGGTGATGCTGGAGCACCCGGAGACGGTCACCGACCGGCTGGCGGACCTGCTGGTGCGCAGCGGCACGGCGCCGGCCGCCGACGCCGACCAGCCAGGAAGTCCCGCACGCTAACGTTGGCGAGCATGGAAGCACCGCACCGCGGCCCGGCCGCCGAGAGCCCCGCCCGGACCGTTCCGCACGACGCCGCACCGGCCGCCGTCACCGTAGGGATCTCCGTCGACTCCCCCGAGCAGATGCGGGACCTGGGCCGCCGCCTCGCCCGTGTGCTGGCCGCCGGCGACCTGGTCATGCTCACCGGAGAGCTGGGAGCCGGGAAGACGACGCTGACCCGCGGCCTGGGCGAGGGCCTCGGCGTGCGCGGCGCGGTCACCTCGCCCACCTTCGTGATCGCCCGCGTCCATCCCCCGCTCGGCTCCGGCCCGGCCCTGGTCCACGTCGACGCCTACCGGCTGGGCGGCGGGCTCGACGAGATGGAGGACCTCGACCTCGACGTGTCGCTGCCGGAGTCGGTGGTGGTCGTGGAATGGGGCGACGGCAAGGTCGAGGAGCTGTCCGACGACCGGCTGCGGGTGCTCATCGACCGTGCCACCGGGGACACCGACGACGAGCGGCGCGAGGTGACCCTGGTCGGCATCGGCCCGCGCTGGGCGGGTCTGCGGGACGAGCTGGCGTAACGGGCGTGCGCGCGGCCGGGCCCTCCGGCCGGAAGCCGCCGCCCGGCCTCCGGCGCGTCCGGCGGGGGGCCGTTCCGGCGCCGGCGCCGCCGGCCGCGCGGAACCCGCGGCGTCGTCCGGCGTTCGCTTTCCCGACAGGGCGTCGGTAAATTGTTGCGCGGGGGGCGGTGGGCGTGGTCACATGGAGGGCACCATGTGGTTAGGTCTACCTAACTACGACCTCCGTCGGAGCACCCAGGAGGCACCCATGCCGACGCCAGAGCGCGCAGCGCGGCCCCGGCCGCAGCCGACTCCGTCCGCCCTGTCGATGAAGGACCTGCTGGCCTCGTGCGCCGCGGCCACCGCCGTCTCCACCCCGCCGGAAGAGGCCGCAGGGGGGCCGCGGGAGCCCGCCGCCGACGAGGAGCGGGAACCGCACTCCGCGGCGCGACCGCCGGTCCGCCGCAGCGCGGCGTGACAGCGGCCCCCGCACACCGTGCGGGGGCGTCGGGGGAGCGACAGCGGCCCGTCGCCCGCCGTGCCGGGCGCTCGACGCGGCGCAACGGCGCCGCTACGGAACGACGACGACCGTCGCGCCGACCGTCGCGAACGTCCACACCGCGTCGCCGTCCGCGCGCTTCATCCGGACGCCCCCGGTCTTCGTCGTCGGGTCCGGGCTCGCCATCGAGCCGTCCTGCGCCGCGCTGAACCCCACCGTCACGTCGTCGACGTTCGCGAAGCGCACCACATGCTCGACGGGCACGCCGTCCGAACCCTGCACGGTGCCGGAACGCGAGGTGACCCGGTAGGTCCCGGGCGGCGGGCTGACCGTGCTCGGCATCACCGTGAACGTGCGGATCGCCTCGTCGTCCTCGCCGACCAGCCACACCCGGCGCGCCTCCAGGGCGTAGACCACGCGCTCCCCGGCGCCGGACTCGGCCGGGACCGCCAGCGGATCGGCCGTGGGCGTGGGCGCGGCAGACGGCCCGGCCGAGGCGGAGGCCGAGACGGAGGGCGGGGAGCCGTGCGTGGAGGCCACCGACTCGGGGGCGTTCGCCGAGGCCTGGTAGGCGAGGAAGGCGACCGCGGCGACGGCCGCGGCGGTGAGCCCGGCCACGATTCCCGAGCTGCTCCTTGCCACCGTGCACTCCCCTTTCGGCGGCTGCGTGCCGCATGTCGTACAAGCGTTTACGTCGTACCCGCGGATACCCGGTGACGGTAGCAGCAGCCGGGGCACGGGCCGGGACGCCGTACGGACGCGGTAACGCCGTCGGCGGAGCCGTAGGCTGTTCGCGTGCTCTTGCTCGCCATGGATACCGCCACCCCAGCCGTCACCGTCGCCCTGCACGACGGCACGTCCGTCGTCGCCGCGTCCGGACAGGTCGACGCCCGCCGCCACGGGGAGCTGCTGCTGCCCGCCGTCGACCGGGTCCTCGCCGAGGCCGGGACGGCACTCGACGCCGTGACGGGCGTGGTCGTGGGCGTCGGCCCCGGCCCCTACACCGGCCTGCGGGTCGGCCTCGTCACCGCCGCGACCTTCGGCTCCGCCCTCTCCGTACCGGTGCACGGTCTGTGCACCCTGGACGGCCTCGCGTACGCCGCCGGTCTGGACGGGCTGGAGGGGCCCTTCGCCGTGGCGACGGACGCACGCCGCAAGGAGGTCTACTGGGCGCGGTACGAGGACGCCCGCACCCGTGCGGGTGAACCCGCCGTCGACCGGCCCGCCGACATCGCCCCCGCGCTCGCCGGGCTGCCCGTGGTCGGCGCCGGCGCGCTCCTGTATCCGCAGGCCTTCCCCGACGCCCGGGGCCCCGAGCACGTCGCCGCGGGGGCGCTGGCCGCGCTCGCCGCCGAGCGGCTGGCCGCGGGGCAGGAGCTGGAGGAGCCCCGGCCGCTGTACCTGCGCAGGCCCGACGCGCAGGTCCCGAAGAACTACAAGGTGGTCACCCCCCAGTGAGCGCCGCCACCGCCGCCGTACTGCGGGAGATGCGCTGGTGGGACATCGAGCCCGTGCTGGAGCTCGAACACGCCCTGTTCCCCGACGACGCCTGGTCGCCGGGGATGTTCTGGTCCGAGCTGGCCCACGCCCGCGGCCCCGGGGCCACCCGGCGCTACGTCGTCGCCGAGGAGCCCGTCACCGGGCACATCGTCGGCTACGCCGGGCTCGCCGCCCTCGGCGACCTCGCCGACGTCCAGACCATCGCGGTCAGCAGCGACCACTGGGGCAGCGGCCTCGGCTCCGAACTCCTCACCGACCTGCTGAAGCACGCCACGGCCTTCGAGTGCGCCACCGTGCTCCTGGAGGTCCGGGTCGACAACCTCCGGGCGCAGAAGCTCTACGAACGCTTCGGCTTCGAGCCGATCGGCTTCCGGCGCGGCTACTACCAGCCGGGCAACGTCGACGCCCTCGTCATGCGCCTCACCATGCAAGAGCACGCACCAGAAACCGGGACTGAATGATGGCTGCCGACGAACCCCTCGTACTCGGCATCGAGACCTCCTGCGACGAGACCGGAGTCGGCGTCGTGCGGGGGACGACCCTGCTCGCGGACGCCGTCGCCTCCAGCGTCGACACGCACGCCCGCTTCGGCGGCGTCGTCCCCGAGATCGCCTCCCGGGCCCACCTGGAGGCGATGGTCCCCACCATCGAACGCGCCCTGAAGGACGCCGGGGTCGCCGCCCGCGACCTCGACGGGATCGCCGTCACCTCCGGCCCCGGACTCGCGGGCGCGCTGCTCGTCGGCGTCTCGGCCGCCAAGGCGTACGCGTACGCCCTGGGCAAGCCGCTCTACGGGGTCAACCACCTCGCCTCGCACATCTGCGTCGACCAGCTGGAGCACGGGCCGCTCCCCGAGCCCACCATGGCGCTCCTGGTCAGCGGCGGCCACTCCTCGCTGCTGCTGGCCCCCGACATCACCAGCGACGTACGGCCGCTCGGCGCGACGATCGACGACGCGGCGGGAGAGGCGTTCGACAAGATCGCCCGGGTGCTGAACCTCGGCTTCCCCGGCGGCCCGGTCATCGACCGGCTGGCCAAGGAGGGCGACCCGGCGGCCATCGCGTTCCCGCGCGGACTGACCGGCCCGCGCGACGCCCCCTACGACTTCTCCTTCTCCGGGCTCAAGACCTCCGTCGCCCGCTGGATCGAGGCGAAGCGCGCGGCGGGCGAGGACGTGCCGCTGCGGGACGTGGCGGCGTCCTTCCAGGAGGCCGTGGTCGACGTGCTCACCCGCAAGGCGGTCCGGGCCTGCACGGACCAGGGCGTCGACCACCTGATGATCGGCGGCGGCGTCGCGGCCAACTCCCGGCTGCGGGCGCTCGCGGAGGAGCGGTGCGAGCGGGCGGGCATCCGGCTGCGGGTGCCGCGCCCCGGCCTCTGCACCGACAACGGCGCGATGGTCGCGGCGCTCGGCGCGGAGATGGTCGCCCGCAACCGCCGCCCCTCCGACCTGGAGCTGTCGGCGGACTCCTCGCTGCCGGTGACCGAGCCCCACGTGCCGGGCACCGCGCACGGCCACGCCCACGACCACGACCACGTGCACGAGGTCAGCAAGGACAACCTGTACTCATGAGCACCGCGACCATCGTCCTCATGTGGGAGGCCCGCGCCGTGGCGGGGGGCGGCGGCGAGCTGCTGGAGTGGGCGCGGGCGCGCGCCGGCGAACTGGCCCGCGAACCGCACCGCACGGAGCTGCTGCGCGCCCCGCAGGACCGGGTCCTGGTGATGACGTGGTGGCAGGAGGCGTCCTGGGGTGACGACCTCCCCGAACTCCCCGAGCCCGACACCGCGCTGATCACCCGCCCCGTGCACCGGTGGCGGTTCGAGTCCCTGGGCTGAGGGCCCGTCCCCTCAGTCCTCCAGCAGTCGCCAGGCGGTGAGGGCGAGCTGGGCCCGCAGCGTTCCGCCGGGCTCGGTGAGACCGAAGCCCAGGGCTTTGCCGAGCTGCCCCAGTCGGCGGGCCACGCTGCTGTGGTGCAGGTGCAGCAGGCCGGCCGCGCCGCGCAGGGAGCCGGTGGCGCAGTAGGCGTCCAGCGTCGCCAGGTCATCGGGGACCTCGGCGATCCGGGCGACGGCGGCCACGTCGGCGTTGCCCCGCGCGACGTCCGGGGGGACGTCGGCCAGCAGGGCGAGCGCCCCCAGGGCCGCGTGCACGACGACCGGTTCCCGTGCGGTGGCGAAGCGGAGGGCGGTGCGCGCTTGCCGCCAGGACCGGTCGGGGCCGGCCGCGCCGCCGACTCCGGCCCGTACGCCCGAGGGGAACCGCGCCGGGTCGACGGCGGCGGCCAGGAGGACCCCCACGTCGGAGAGCGGCGCCGCCTTCACCGGACGCCCCGGGCACACCAGGGCGCCGATCCGGTCGAGCGGCAGCCCCGCCCGCACGGCGACGGCGTGGACCGGCACGCCGACGGCGAAGCCCAGGAGCCGCAGCGCCCGAGCCCGCGCCGCCTCGTCGCTGTCGGCGCTGATCGCCAGCTCGACGAGGGCGGGGTCGGCCATGGTGGTGCGGGCCGGGCCGTACCGCTCGACCACCGCCGCGGAGGCGATGGCGAACCGGTCCAGCAGCAGCTCGTCCAGCCCGATCGGGCCCGCGTCGCCGGGGCGCTCCAGCCAGACCGTGCCGATCTCCTCCCCGTCGAGGGTGATCGGCGCCGCGGCGGACGCGGGCCGCGGCGGCGCGGACGTCTCCCGGCCGTCGGGCGCGCACCGTGTGGTCCGCCCGGCGCCGTGCAGGCGCAGCCCCGCCACGCACTCCGCCAGGCCCGCCGACGCCCGGACGAGCGCCGGGAGATCCACCCGGCGGCGCATCAGCGTGTCGTAGAACATGACCACCCGGATCGCGCCCTCGGCTCGGGAATCCAGGTGGGACAGCCGCGCGGCCAGTGCCTCCATGGCAGGAGGATAGGGCCGACACGGCGGGCGGAGGGAGCGACGAACGCCGCGCCGTTCGGCCGCGACGCCCGACGAACGGCGGATGACCCCCCGAGCACCGGC
This sequence comes from Streptomyces pratensis, assembly GCF_037137275.1. Taxonomy (GTDB): domain Bacteria; phylum Actinomycetota; class Actinomycetes; order Streptomycetales; family Streptomycetaceae; genus Streptomyces; species Streptomyces pratensis_B. The sequence continues at coordinate 50,383 of NZ_JBBBEN010000093.1, forward strand.
CGCCAGGATGGCCGCCATGGACCCCGAACTCGAAGCATTCGTCCCGCTGTTCCCCCGCGCCGACCTGTCCGACCCGCCGGCCCAGCGCGAACGCCTGGCCGAACTGTCCGCCGCCGTCCCGCCGCCGGACACCTCCGGCATGGAGATCGAGGACCGCACGGTGCCCGGCGATCCGGACGTGCCGGTACGGATCTACCGGCCGCACCGGGCCCGGGGCGCCGTTCTCTGGCTGCACGGCGGCGGGTTCGTCATGGGCAGCCTGGACACCGAGCACCCGTGGGCCGCCCGGCTCGCGGAGGGCTCCGGTGCGGTGGTGGTATCGGTGGCCTACCGCCTGGCGCCGGAGAACCGTTTCCCGGCCGCCCTGGACGACGCCCACGCCGCGCTGGCCTGGACGGCCGAGCACGCGGCGGAGCTCGGCGTCGACCCGGAGCGGATCGCGGTCGGCGGGCACAGCTCCGGCGCGGGCATCGCGGCCGCGGTGGCGCTGCGGGCACGGGCGGAACAGGGGCCGCCGATCCGCTTCCAACTGCTCAACCAACCGGGTCTCGACGACCGGCAGGACACCTGGTCCAGGCGGAACTTCACCGACACGCCCTGGATGAACCGCGACACGGTCGCCGCGTCCTGGCGGCATTACCTGGGTTCCACGCCCGCCACGCCGTACGCCGCCCCGGCGCGGGCCACCGACCTGTCCGGCCTGCCGCCCGCCTACATCGCGACGGCGGAGTTCTGCCCGAACCGCGACGAGGACATCGCCTACGCGCTGCGTCTGATGCAGGCGGGCGTCCCGGTCGAGCTGCACCAGTGGCCCGGCGCCTTCCACGGATCGCAGGCCCTCCTGTCCGCCGACGTCTCGCAGCGGCAGCTCACCGAGCTCGGCGACGTCCTGCGCCGCGCCCTGGCCGGGTGACGGGCGGTGCCGAAGAGCGCGGAGCACCTCCCCGGCCCGCCGGACGGCCTGGACGCCGAACAGCTCGCGACCGCCCTGGACGGCGTCCACCGCGCCGGGGTGCCGGGGGTGTACGCGGAGGTGCGCGCCGGACGCCAGGTGTGGCGCGGGGCGTCCGGGGTCGCCGACCTGGAGACCGGCCGGCCCGTCGGCCCCGGCATGCGGCAGCGCGTCGGCAGCGTCACCAAGACGTTCACCGCCGCCGCGGTCCTCCAGCAGGCCGAACGGGGCCGCATCCGGCTCGACGCCCCGATCGGCGACTACCTGCCGCAGACGGCGCCGGGCGAGCGCGGCCGGCGGATCACCGTGCGGATGCTGTTGAACCACACCAGCGGCCTCGCCGAATACCTCCCGTACGCGTTCCCGTCGCTGGGGGCGTGGCCCTCCCTCCCGGACCTGTCGCCCACGAGCCTGGACGACAACCGCTTTTGCGGGTTCGACCGCGCCGAACTGATCAGCATGGGCGTGGCGGCCCCGCCCACGGGTGAGCCGGGCAGCACCCCTGGGGTGTACTCGAACACCAACTACCTGCTCCTGGGCCGCCTCCTGGAAGAGGTCACCGGGGCCACGGCGGAGCACTGCATCACGCGGAACGTCATCGACCGCGCCGGACTCCGGCACACCGGGTTCCCGGCCGGGCCGCGGGTCGACGGGCCGCACGCGCGGATGTACGAGGCGCTGTTCGGCCTGATCGACCCGCCGCGCGACTACAGCGTCTACACCCCGTCCTGGGTGACGACCGGGGCCGGCCTCGTCTCCACCACGGAGGACCTCAACCGCTTCTACGGCCTGCTGCTCGCCGGCCGGATCGTCGGCCGGGCGTCGCTGGCCCAGATGCGGAGCACGGTCCCCGTCATCGACCAGGAGGGAAAGCTGATCGACTACGGACTCGGCCTGTACCCGACGAAGCTCCCGGGCGGCGGCGTCTTCTGGGGCCACGACGGCTCGGTCTGGGGCGCCCTCACGCTCTCCTGGACCCGCGCCGACGGCGAGCGGCAGATGTCCGTCGCGATGAACCTCGCACGGTGGAACACGCTGGATCGCGCGGGCAGGCCGCTGCGCCACCCCATCGACGACGCGCTGGCCGCCTTCCGCCGGACGGCCCTGACCGGCGCGTGACGGACCGGTCCCCGCGCGTCCGATGAGTCCGGGCGGCGGGGCCGGTCTACCTTCCACGAGGTGCGGGCCGGCCGGCCCGCACGGCGGACCGCTCGACGAGGAGAATAGCCATGCAGAAGATCACCCCCTGCCTCTGGTACGACGGCACGGCCGAGGAGGCGGCCGAGCACTACATCGCGGTCTTCGGCGGGGACTCCCGCATCCTGGACGTCAGCCGCTACGGCGAGGCGGGCCCCGGCGAGCCGGGCTCCGTGCTCACCGTCGGCTTCCGCCTCGCGGGGCAGGAGTACATCGCGCTCAACGGCGGGCCGCAGTTCTCGTTCACCGAGGCGATCTCGCTCTCCGTGGACTGCGCCGACCAGGCCGAGGTGGACCGGCTGTGGGCGGCGCTCTCCGAGGGCGGCGAGGAGAGCCGGTGCGGCTGGCTCAAGGACAGGTACGGCGTGTCCTGGCAGATCGTCCCGAGGGAGCTGCCCCAGCTGCTGGCCGACCCCGACCCGGCGAAGGCGAAGCGGACGATGACGGCGATGCTCGGCATGGGCAAGCTGGACATCCAGGCGCTGCGGGACGCCTGACCCGGGCGCCGGGGGCCTGCCCCGCGCCCAGGCCGGCGGCGACCGCCGCGGCCGCTCAGACCAGCGGGCGGCCGATCAACATGGTCGGGGCCCCGGCCACCCGGGTCAGGAACACCGTCGCCGCGTTCGGGCCGCTCAGCTTCATGCGGCGGCGCAGCTCCTCCGGCTCGACGGCGGAGCCGCGCTTCTTCACGGTCAGCACGCCGACCCCCCGCTCGCGCAGCAGCGCCTTCAGCCGCTTCATGTTGAACGGCAGCCGGTCGGTGATCTCGTACCCGGAGACGCAGGGGGAGGAGTACGGCGTGTCGCTCGTGACGTACGCGATCGTCTCGTCCACCAGCCGCCCGCCGCACCGCTCCACGATGTCGGCGACCAGGTGGGCCCGGATCACCGCCCCGTCCGGCTCGTACAGATAGCGCCCGACCGGGCCCACCGGCGGCGCGGGCAGCGGGGCCGAGGCGGTGACGGTGGCCCCGGAGGGCAGCAGCGTGGCCCGGAACGCACCGGGCGCGAAGCCCTTCCCGTACCAGAGCACCGCCTCCTTCACGTCGCCGCCGTGCGAGATCCACTCGGCTTCCGCCTCCGGGCCGATCGCCTCGTGCGGAACGCCCGGGGCGATCTTCAGCGCCGCCCGCGGGGCCTTCAGCGCGGCGGCCGTCGCCCAGGACAGCGGCGGCGAGTAGGCCTCCGGGTCGAAGACCCGGCCCCGGCTGCCGCGCCGCGCCGGGTCCACGAAGACCGCGTCGTACGGGGACGCGTCGACCTCCGTGACGTCGGCGCACCGCACCTCGATCAGGTCCCCGAGCCCCAGCGCCTCCGCGTTGGCGCGGGCCACCTCCGCCGTCAGCGGGTCGCGGTCGACGGCGAGGACGGAGATCCCGGCGCGGGCGAGCGCGACGGCGTCGCCGCCGATGCCGCAGCACAGGTCGGCCACGCTGCGCACGCCGAGCCCGGCGAACCGCGCGGCGCGGTGCTCGGCGACCGAGGTGCGGGTGGCCTGCTCGACCCCGTTGGGCGTGAAGAACATCCGGTACGCGTCCTCCGCGCCGAACTTCGCCACCGCCCGCTGCCGCAGCCGCGCCTGGCCCAGGGCCGCCGACACCAGCTCCGCCGGGTGGGCGCGGCGCAGCCGGGTGGCGGTGGCCAGCTCGTCGGCGGGATCGTGGTCGCGCAGCGCGGCCAGCAGGCGCTCGCCCTCGGGGGTGCGCAGGGCGGCGAAGGCCCCGCGGGCGGGGTCGTCCGCGGAAGCGGGGGAGGTCGTTGCGTTCATCCGGTCCATTGTGGTCCAGCGGAAGGCGCCGCCGGGCCCCCGCGTGCCGCCGGGCGCCAGTGGGCCGGGCGGGGGACGGCGTGGGGCGGCTCGCGGTGTCGGGGCGGGAGGCGGACGGGCGGCTGGCAGGATGCGGCGCCATGCAGCTAGTACGACAAAAGTACTCATCAGTCGGAAATCGCCCCGGATCGGTCACCGCCCTGACGGTGCTCCTCCTGGTCGCCGCCCTCGCCTCCGGATGCGCGGCGGAGGCGGACGCCGGCGGCACGGGAGCCCCCGGCGGACCCGCGGAACTCGCCGCCGGCCAGGCGGGCGAGGCCGCCGCACCGCAGGCCGGGCCCGCCCGCGCCCTGGACGCGTACGCGGAGGGGCTGAAGCGGAAACAGGCCGCACGGGCCGTCGCCGCGAAGAAGTGGGGGCTGTCCAGGACGCCCCTCGCGGCCCCGGAGCCGCCGAAGGCGAAGCCGCGCATCACCACCCGCGAGGGGTTCGAGGTCCCGGACGACGCCGGGCTGCCGCCCGTCTTCACCACCGTCCCGACCAAGGAGAAGATCGTCTTCCTGACGATGGACGACGGGGCGGAGAAGGACCCCGACCTGCTGCGGATGATGACCGAACTGGACATCCCCTACAGCGCGTTCCTCAGCGACTACGTCATCAACGACGACTACGGCTACTTCGAGCGGATGCAGAAGCGCGGAGTGACCCTCAGCAACCACACCCTCAACCACCGCTACCTGCCCGGCCTGTCCCGTGCCGAGCAGCGGAAGGAGATCTGCGGCCAGCAGGAGAAGATGCGCAAGCGCTACGGGAAGCGCCCGACGCTGTTCCGTCCGCCGTACGGCAACTACAACCGCGACACCCTCGTCGTCGCCAAGTCCTGCGGGATCACCGCCGTGCCCCTGTGGTCCGCCGAGGCCTTCCCCGACCACATGGAGTGGCGCGAGTGGGACCGGGACCTGCACCCCGGCGACATCGTCCTCACCCATTTCCGGGGCGAGGGCGACTGGAAGGGCTCGATGCCGGACATGATCCGCCAGGTCATGGAGACCATCACGAGCAAGGGATACGCGGTGGCGCGCCTGGAGGACTACGTCTGACCCGCCGGAATCCGCGCCCCCGCGCCCGGACCCCGTACCGCGGTCCGCGGTACGGCGCACGGCGGCGCGGGGGCGACGCGCGGGTGGTGAATTGGCACTCCGCTTGACCGAGTGCTAATCGCGGTCATAGTCTCAGGTCTGGCACTCCCCCCTGGAGAGTGCCAGCAGCACACTGTGCGACAAGGCAGGTCCGGCACCCGCGACGACGGATCGGTCTGGTCGCCACCCCACAGACTGTTAAACCCCGTGAGATCTCCGAAGGGGGAGACCGGATCGTGTCGACCACCAGCTCCAAGGTTGCGATCAAGCCGCTTGAGGACCGCATTGTGGTCCAGCCGCTCGACGCCGAGCAGACCACGGCTTCCGGCCTGGTCATTCCGGACACCGCGAAGGAGAAGCCCCAGGAGGGCGTCGTCCTCGCCGTGGGCCCGGGCCGCTTCGAGAACGGCGAGCGGCTTCCGCTCGACGTCAAGGCCGGCGACGTCGTCCTGTACAGCAAGTACGGCGGCACCGAGGTGAAGTACAACAGCGAGGAGTACCTCGTCCTCTCGGCCCGCGACGTGCTCGCGATCGTCGAGAAGTAATTCACCCACGTTTGCTTGTGTTCTGCGCCCCTGGCCCCCTGCGAAATAACTAGCCGGGTGGCGAGGGGCGCAGTTCGTTTGAGAGGGAAGATCAGCCCATGGCGAAGATTCTGAAGTTCGACGAGGACGCCCGTCGCGCCCTTGAGCGCGGCGTCAACAAGCTTGCCGACACGGTCAAGGTGACGATCGGCCCCAAGGGCCGCAACGTCGTCATCGACAAGAAGTTCGGTGCTCCCACCATCACCAACGACGGTGTCACGATCGCCCGCGAGGTCGAGCTCGACGACCCGTACGAGAACCTCGGCGCCCAGCTCGTCAAGGAGGTGGCGACCAAGACCAACGACGTAGCGGGTGACGGCACCACCACCGCGACCGTCCTGGCCCAGGCGCTCGTCCGCGAGGGCCTGCGCAACGTCGCCGCGGGCGCCTCCCCGGCCGCCCTGAAGAAGGGCATCGACGCCGCCGTCAAGGCCGTGTCCGAGGAGCTCCTCGCGACCGCCCGCCCGATCGACGACAAGGCCGACATCGCGGCCGTCGCCGGGCTCTCCGCGCAGGACCCGCAGGTCGGCGAGCTCATCGCGGACGCGATGGACAAGGTCGGCAAGGACGGTGTCATCACCGTCGAGGAGTCCAACACCTTCGGGCTGGACCTGGAGTTCACCGAGGGCATGGCCTTCGACAAGGGCTACCTGTCCCCGTACATGGTGAGCGACCAGGAGCGTATGGAGGCCGTCCTCGACGACCCGTACATCCTGATCCACCAGGGCAAGATCGGTTCCATCCAGGAGCTGCTCCCGCTGCTGGAGAAGGTCATCCAGGCCGGTAGCTCCAAGCCGCTCCTGATCATCGCGGAGGACGTCGAGGGCGAGGCGCTCTCCACCCTCGTCGTCAACAAGATCCGCGGCACCTTCAACGCCGTCGCGGTGAAGGCCCCTGGCTTCGGCGACCGCCGCAAGGCCATGCTCGGCGACATCGCCACCCTCACCGGCGCCACCGTCATCGCCGAGGAGGTCGGCCTCAAGCTCGACCAGGCCGGCCTGGACGTGCTCGGCACCGCCCGCCGCGTCACCGTCTCCAAGGACGACACGACCATCGTCGACGGCGGAGGCAACTCCGACGACGTCAAGGGCCGCGTCAACCAGATCAAGGCCGAGATCGAGTCCACGGACTCCGACTGGGACCGCGAGAAGCTCCAGGAGCGCCTCGCGAAGCTGGCCGGCGGCGTGTGCGTCATCCGCGTCGGCGCCGCCACCGAGGTGGAGCTCAAGGAGAAGAAGCACCGCCTCGAGGACGCCATCTCCGCGACCCGCGCCGCGGTCGAGGAGGGCATCGTCTCCGGCGGTGGCTCCTCCCTCGTCCACGCCGTGAAGGTCCTGGAGGGCAACCTCGGCAAGACCGGCGACGAGGCCACCGGTGTCGCGGTCGTCCGCCGCGCCGCCGTCGAGCCGCTGCGCTGGATCGCCGAGAACGCCGGCCTGGAGGGTTACGTCATCACCTCCAAGGTCTCCGAGCTCGACAAGGGCCAGGGCTTCAACGCCGCCACCGGCGAGTACGGCGACCTGGTCAAGGCCGGCGTCATCGACCCGGTCAAGGTCACCCGCTCCGCCCTGGAGAACGCCGCGTCCATCGCGTCGCTGCTGCTCACGACCGAGACCCTGGTCGTCGAGAAGCCGGCGGAGGAAGAGGCCGACGCCGGTCACGGCGGCCACGGCCACTCCCACTAGTACCTCCGCCACGCGTGCTGCTCCGGTACGCGTCCGAGGCCCGGTACCCCCGTCGCGGGGGTACCGGGCCTCTCGCGTTCCCGGCCGCCGCCGCGGCCCGCCCGGGCGCGGCCGGGCCGCCTACCGAGGGCCGTACGAGCGCCCCGCCCGCGAGCTGACCCCGCTCAGCAGGGTGCGCGGGGTGACCTTGGCCAGCCCCATCAGCGCCTTGTAGCGCGGGTCCGGGATCGACACGGACCTCCCCCTCGCCAGGTCCGTCAGCGCCGCGGCCACCACCTTGTCCGCGTCCAGCCACATCCAGCCCGGGATGTTGTCCGTGCCCATCCCGGCCCGCTCGTGGAACTCGGTCCGTACGAAGCCGGGGCACAGCGCCATCAGCCGCACCCCCGACCCGGCCATGTCCTTCGCCGTGCCCTGGGTGAACTGCACGACCCACGCCTTGGACGCCCCGTAGGTCCCGCGCGGCAGGAACGCCGCCACGGACGCCACGTTGATCACCGCGCCCCGGCCGCGCTCCCGCATGCCGACGGCCGCGGCCGACGTCAGCCGCAGCACCGCCTCGCAGTGCACCTTCAGCATCGTCAGCTCATCGGCCATGGACACCTCCAGGAAGCGCCCCTTGTTGCCGAACCCCGCGTTGTTCACCAGCAGTTCGACCGGGTGCCTGCGGTCCGCCAACCGCTTCTCGACCGCCTCGATACCCTCGTCCGCGGACAGGTCCGCGCTCAGCACCTCGGCCTCGATGCCGTGCCGGTCATGCAGCTCGGTGGCCTGCTCGCGCAGCCGTGCGATGTCCCGTGCCACCAGCACCAGGTTGTGTCCCTGGGCCGCGAGCCGCCGCGCGAAGGCAGCCCCGATACCCGCCGTCGCGCCCGTGATCAGTGCAGTCGTCATACGCGGCACGTTAGTGCCCCGCCCACGCCGGGGCGCGCCCGCCCGCCGTCCTTGACCCCGTCACGCGCACGGGCGGCCCCGGGCGGCGGGCCCGCCGGGCCGGCCGGTCAGGACGGGCCCGGGGCGAAGGACAGCATGCGGGCCTCGCGCCGGTCGTCGTCCCCGTCCACGCCCGCCGACGTCATGACGAGCCGCCCGTCCGCATAGGCCAGCCGCCCGCCGAACGTCTTGTACTCGGGCTCCGCGGAGGCCGCCGGGTGGCGCAGGACCTCCTTCTCCGTGCCCGCGCCCCGCGGCCCCATCCGGTAGACCCGGCCGGGGCGGCTCGGTGAGGCCGTCTCGTAGACGAGCATCGCCTTGCCGGCCTCCGCGCGCAGGGGGTGCAGCCTGCGGGGCTCGTCGGACTTGACGCCCCACAGGAACTTCCCGGTGGACAGGTCGTACGTGCCGATCCGGTCGGTGCCCCCCAGGACGAGGTGGCCATGGCCGACCGCGGTGCCGCGACACGGCTGGGCGTCGCTGCCGGCCCCGTCCCCGGCGCAGTGTTCGAAACCCTTCTCCCGCGCGTCGAAGGTGGTGCGGAGCTTCCCTCCGGGGCCCAGGACAAAGACGCGCCAGTCGGTGGCCGTCCTCTCCGCGTGAACCGTGGTGAAGACGACGGGGTCGACGGAGATCACCCTGCCGGACTTCCAGCCCGCGGGGGTGCGGTGACGCCACAGGACCTTTCCGGTACGCGGGTCGATCTCCCGGAGCTGGCTGAAGTTCTCCCTCCGGTCGGCGGAGACCGCGCAGTCGGAGATCACCAGGAGCCGGGCCCCGCCCGCCACTCCGTCCGGGAAGCACTTCGGCTCCTCCCAGGGGATGTCGTAGAGCTTGCTCCCGTCGTCCACCCGGTAGGCGGCCGCCCGCATGTCATGGGCGATCGCGAAGGCGCCACCGCTGATCGCGCTGTACACGAGGAGCCTGGAGTCGTCGGGGTCAGTGGCGGCGAGTTCCTTGTGCCACCCCTTCTCACCCGTCTTCAGGTCGATCATCTGCAACTGGTCGCACGGGTTCATCCGCTCGGCGGCGGCGCTCCTGCGGTGGAGGAGCACGACCTTGCCGTCAGGCGTGGGGTCGGCCGGCGTCTCGCAGACGGTGGAGGGCAGCGCCACGCTCCAGACCTCGGCGCCGTCCGAGAGACGGTAGGCCGTGACCTTCCGGTGCAGGGCCTGGACGGCGAGGTCGCCGACGATCCACAGGTCGTGGACCTTGTTGTTTCCGCCGGGCAGGTCGGTCGGGTCGTCGACGATCCACGCCGCCGCGTCCCCCGGCTTCCGTGCGGCGTTGATCTCCCGCGTCGTGGGGAGCCCGGCCCGCGACGCGCCGGGCGCGGGGGAACCTGGCGGAGAGGGCGACGCCACGGCGCCGGGAGATTCCCCGGCCACGGGGGCGGCGGGCCCGTCGTCCCCCCGGTCGAGGAGGACGTGCCCCGCTCCTCCCGCCGCCACGAGCACGAACGCGACGACCGCGGCGATGACCGGCCCCCGGTGCGAGCGCCGTCGAGGCGGCGGCGGCCCGGGCTGCGGCCCGTAGCCCTGTGACGCGTACGGGTTGCCGGGAACGGGCTCTTGCGGCGGGCCCGGGGTGTACCAGGGCTGCGGCGGGTTGGGCATGGGTCCCCCCTGGGACGTGGTGTCGGGATCGGTATCGGTTCTCCGGCCCTCAGGTCCGGATGATGCCGGGCGGGAGCGAACTCCGTCGGCTCACGGGACCGCCTCCGGCGCCGGGCGCGGCGGGACGGTCGGGCGAGCTGCCGGGGAGCATCACGACGCGGGCGGCGACCACCTGGACTCCGATGCCGGGGATGCGCCCCGTCGGCGTCGGGTGGCAGCGGGGCCCCGGCCGGGGCCCCGCTCACCGTCGGCTCGGCAGAGCACGGGTCACTGGAGGGGGACGCGCCGCGCACCGCCGCAGTTCCCCCGGCGGGCGGGAGCATGATGTCGTCGACGGGGCCGCCACCCGCCTCGATGACACCCCGTCGCCCCGCCCGGAGGGGGCGGCGGTCGAGCGGCGCCGCCCGCCCGGGCCCGTCCTCAGCTCCGCCGCGCGACGTACGCCCGAGCCTGGCGCAGTGCCTCGGGGTGCAGCGCCTCGCCGGCGGCCAGAATGCGGGGCAGCAGGGTGCGTTCGGTCGTCACGGCCCGGAACTGGAGGGCCACGGTGACGTCGTGATCCGGGCGGCGCACGATCTCGACGGGGTCCCCGGACCGTACCGAGCCCGGTTCCACGACCCGCAGGTACGCGCCGGTGACGGCCTCCCGGGTGAACCGGCGCACCCAGTCCTCCTCCCCGAGGTGATCGGCGAACGTCCGGCACGGGATGCGCCCCGAGGTGACCTCCAGCACCAGGTCCGCCCCCACCCGCCAGCGCTCGCCGATCCGCGCGGCGCTCACGTCGAGCCCCAGCGTGGTGAGGTTCTCCCCGAACGCCCCGTTGGCCAGTCTCCGGCCGCCCAGCTCCCGCTCCCAGCCGTCCAGTTCCTCCCGGGCGAAGGCGTACACCGCCTGGTCACTGCCGCCGTGATGGCGCAGGTCGCACACCGCGTCCCCGGCGAGGCCGCTGCCGCCCGTGCCCTTGGGGCCGGGGTCCTGGACCGCCACGGGCCCCTCGGCCGGCCGCTTGTCGATTCCGGTGGAGCCCGCGGAGTCCCCGGCTCGACGGGTGGGGCGGCAGCGCCCGGTGTTCACGGTCAGCAGCTTCATGTGCTCACGCTAACCGCCGAGAACTCAAAGGGCTCTGCCATTATCTGGCTCATATCCCAAGAGCCGCTTATGGTGGAGGGGTGATCGAAGCCCGCCACCTCCGTGTCCTGCGCGCCGTGTCCGCCGCCGGTTCGTTCTCCGCCGCCGCCCGTGAGCTCGGCTGCACCCAGCCCGCGGTCAGCCAGCAGATGAAGGCCCTGGAGACCTCCGCGGGCACCCCGCTGCTGATCCGCACCGGGCGCGAGATGCGCCTCACCCAGGCGGGTGAGGCGCTGGTGCGGCACGCCTCCGGCATCCTCGCGGGGCTGACCGCGGCGGAGGAGGAGGTCGCGGCCATCGCCGGACTGCGGGCCGGCCGGGTCCGCCTGGTCTCCTTCCCGAGCGGCAGCTCCACCCTGGTCCCGGGAGCCCTGGCCGCCCTGCGCGCCGAGCACCCCGGCACCCGCGTCTCGCTCGTCGAGGCCGAGCCGCCGCGCTCGGTGGACCTGCTGCGCGACGGCGACTGCGACATCGCCCTGGCCTTCCGCTACGGGGCGTCCGGCGGCGAGTGGGACGATCTGGTGGTCCGGCCGCTCCTCACCGACCGGCTGATCGGCCTGGTCCCCCAGGGGCACCGGTTGGCCGACGCGTCGAGCGCGGAGATCGGGGAGCTGGCCGAGGAGTCGTGGATCGCCGGCTGCCCGCGCTGCCGCCGGCAGCTGGTCGAGGTCTGCGAGGAGGCGGGCTTCGTCCCGCGCATCGACTTCGCCACCGACGACTACCCGGCGGTGATGGGCCTCGTCGGAGCGGGGCTCGGGGTGGCGGTGCTGCCGGAGCTGGCCGTCGAGTCGGTACGCCCCAAGGGGGTCAGGACCATCGCGGTGGAGCCCGCGATCGAGCGGGAGATCGTCGCGCTCACCCTGCCCGACCTGGCCAGGGTCCCCGCGGTGGCGGCCACCCTCGACCAGCTGTCCCGGGCCGCCGCGCGCTGAGCAGCCGACCGCCCTACCCCGGGGAGGCTCCCCGGGGGAACGGCCGGGTCGGCTGCGGCCGCATGGATGAAGATTGCGAAGAAACGTTTCTGCGATCAGGCTGCGCCGTTGGGGTCAGGAAGGTCCGGGGCCGGTGGCGGCCCTCGACGGCGTCGCGGTGACGAGCCGGGACCTGGCGCGGCCCATGAGCTCCTCGCGCTCGTCCTCGGTCAGGCCGCCCCACACCCCGTACGGCTCCCGTACGGCCAGGGCGTGCGCCGCGCACTCCGCCCGTACCGGGCAGCGCATGCACACCTCCTTCGCGGAGGCCTCGCGGGCGCTCCGGGCCGCGCCGCGCTCCCCCTCCGGGTGAAAGAACAGGGAGCTGTCCACGCCTCGGCAGGCGGCGAGCAACTGCCAGTCCCACAGGTCTGCGTTGGGTCCGGGAAGGCGGGAGAAATCTGCCATTGCTTGTCCCCTCGGAGCTGTGCTGCGTCGGAAGCGGCATCCTCGACCGTCTGTGATCAACGGCCCTCTGGGTTCGACCGTCTGTGATCGTTGTGACTGGACTCTCGACCGTACATCTACGGTGTTAGTAGATGTAAATATGACTGTCTGCGAATCTAGCCTCAGACACCCTTAAAAGGGAAGAAATAGCGCCCAATAGGGCACGCCATCGAGTGAAAATTCGGTTGACGGGTGAATCACCCGTGCCGTTCTCCTCCGTGAGCGGCCCGGCACGTAGAGTGCCGAACCCGACGGTCCGCCCCGTAACTCTTTCGAGTGACCATCGTTAAGAGAGCGGATGCGGTTGACGGAGATCGAGCTCGGGCACGTGTCCGAGGGGGTCGACCGCACAGGTGACGACATGTATCAGCCTGGAGGCTCAAGGTGACGCGCATCAGCTGCGGAGGACGGCCATGACATCCGTTCTCGTCTGCGACGACTCCCCGCTTGCCCGAGAGGCGCTCCGTCGCGCGGTGGCCACCGTGCCCGGCGTCGAGCGCGTGACGACGGCGGCCAACGGCGAGGAGGTCCTCCGCCGCTGGGGGGCCGACCGTTCGGATCTGATCCTGATGGACGTACGCATGCCCGGCCTGGGGGGAGTGGAGACCGTCCGGCGGCTGCTCTCCGCCGACCCCGGGGCCCGGATCATCATGCTGACCGTCGCGGAGGACCTGGACGGCGTCGCGCTCGCGGTCGCCGCGGGCGCTCGCGGATACCTGCACAAGGACGCCTCGCGCGCCGAGCTGCGGGCCACCGTCACCCAGGCGCTGGCCGACCCGACGTGGCGGCTCGCCCCACGCCGGCTGCGGTCCGCCGAGATGGGGGCGGCCCCGACGCTCACCGCCCGCGAGATCCAGGTGCTCGAAGGCATGAGCCACGGCCGCTCCAACGCGGAGATCGGCCGTGAGCTGTTCCTCTCGGAGGACACGGTCAAGACCCATGCCCGACGGCTCTTCAAGAAGCTCGGCGCCTCCGACCGCGCCCACGCGGTGGCCCTCGGGTTCCGCTGGGGCCTGGTCCGCTGACGACCGGCCCGAGGGGGCGCCCGGCGGAGCATCGCGGCCGGACTCTCCCGAGCCCCCCGTCCGCGGTCGGCGGACGGGGCCGCGGGCCGGGCCGCGCCGGCTTCGCACCCCGTGTCCGGGCGGCCGCTCAGCGGCGCCATGTGACGCTTCCCGGCCGATGACGCATCCTTGAGTCGTGGAGTTCCTCAGGAACGATTCGGTCGAGCGGAAGGGGAGGGCGCAGGACATGACATCCGGCGCACCCGCTCATAACGCTTCGGTGCACAACCCGGGACGCGATGGCGCGGATCGGACGGGGCCAGGGCACCATGGTCCGATGCGCGACGACGAAACCACGGTGATCGGTGCCCTCGTGCACCGCGCCGTCGACGGCGACGCGCAGGCCACCCATGACCTGCTGGCCCACGTCCACCCCCTCGCCCTGCGCTACTGCCGTTCCCGGCTGAACCGGCTGCCCGGTGATGCTCGCCACTTCGTGGAGGACCTCGCGCAGGAGGTCTGCGTCGCCGTGCTGATGGCACTGCCGCGCTACAAGGACACCGGCAGGCCCTTCGAGGCCTTCGTCTTCGCCATCGCCGGCCACAAGGTCGCCGACCTCCAGCGGGCCGCGATGCGCCACCCCGGGTCGACCGCCGTGCCCTCCGACGAGATGCCGGAGCGGCCCGACGACTCCCTCGGGCCGGAGGAGCGCGCCCTGCTCAGCAGCGACGCCGCCTGGGCCAAGAAGCTCCTCGCCAACCTCCCGGAGAACCAGCGCGAGCTACTGGTCCTGCGGGTCGCGGTCGGGCTGACCGCGGAGGAGACCGGACAGATGCTCGGGATGTCGCCGGGCGCGGTCCGGGTCGCCCAGCACCGCGCGCTCAGCAGGCTGCGGGCCTTGGCCGAGCAGTAGCGCAGCGGGGGCGCGCCCGCGCGGGAGCCCCCGGGGGGTCCTCCGTAGGAAGCCACGGAACGGCCGGGTGATCTTGATCGTGGAATGAGACACGTTCAGAGGCCGTTAGCATGGACATCCGCACCGATCAAGGCCATTTGGGGAAGGTGTCATGACTGTGAACGTCGACGGAGTGCCCGAGAAGTTCGCGACGCTCGGGCTGACGTACGACGACGTGCTGCTGCTGCCCGGTGCCTCCGCGGTGCTGCCCAACGCGGTCGACACCTCGTCGCTCATCTCGCGCAACGTACGGGTGAACATCCCCCTGCTGTCCGCCGCCATGGACAAGGTGACCGAGGCCCGCATGGCCATCGCCATGGCCCGGCAGGGCGGTGTGGGCGTGCTGCACCGCAACCTCTCCGTCGAGGACCAGGTGAACCAGGTCGACCTGGTCAAGCGGTCCGAGTCGGGGATGGTCACCGACCCCATCACCGTGCACCCCGACGCGACGCTCGGCGAGGCGGACGCGCTCTGCGCGAAGTTCCGCATCAGCGGGGTCCCGGTCACCGACACCGCGGGCAAGCTGCTGGGCATCGTGACCAACCGCGACATGGCCTTCGAGTCGGACCGCTCGCGCCAGGTGCGCGAGGTCATGACGCCGATGCCGCTGGTCACCGGGCGGGTCGGGATCTCCGGCGTGGAGGCCATGGAGCTGCTGCGCCGCCACAAGATCGAGAAGCTTCCGCTGGTCGACGACGCGGGAATCCTCAAGGGCCTCATCACCGTCAAGGACTTCAAGAAGGCCGAGCAGTACCCGAACGCCGCCAAGGACGCCGAGGGCCGCCTGCTGGTCGGCGCGGCCGTCGGCGCGAGCCCCGAGGCGCTGGACCGCGCACAGGCGCTCGCGTCCGCCGGGGTCGACTTCCTGATCGTCGACACCTCGCACGGGCACAACAGCAACGCCCTCGACTGGATGGCGAAGATCAAGTCGAGCGTCGGCGTCGACGTCATCGGCGGCAACATCGCCACCCGCGACGGTGCCCAGGCCCTCATCGACGCCGGCGTCGACGGGGTGAAGGTCGGCGTCGGGCCCGGCTCGATCTGCACCACCCGTGTGGTCGCCGGCATCGGCGTCCCGCAGGTCACCGCGATCTACGAGGCCGCGCTCGCCGCGCGTGCCGCGGGCGTCCCCGTGATCGGCGACGGCGGCCTCCAGTATTCGGGCGACATCGGCAAGGCGCTCGCCGCCGGGGCGGACAGCGTGATGCTGGGCAGCCTCCTGGCGGGCTGCGAGGAGTCCCCGGGCGAGCTGATGTTCATCAACGGCAAGCAGTTCAAGTCGTACCGCGGCATGGGCTCGCTGGGCGCCATGCAGTCCCGCGGACAGGGCCGTTCGTACTCCAAGGACCGCTACTTCCAGGCGGAGGTGGCCTCGGACGACAAGCTCGTCCCCGAGGGCATCGAGGGACAGGTGCCCTACCGCGGTCCGCTGGCCAACGTCCTCCACCAGCTGGTCGGCGGCCTCCGCCAGACCATGGGCTACGTCGGCGCGGAGTCCGTCGACCAGATGGAGAGCAAGGGCCGCTTCGTCCGGATCACCTCCGCGGGTCTCAAGGAGAGCCACCCGCACGACATCCAGATGACGGTGGAAGCGCCGAACTACAGCAGGAAGTGACACATCAGCGCAGGTGAGGGGCGGACCGGAGTTCCCGGTACCGCCCCTTTGCCACGTGTCGGGGATACTGGTCAGCGCAGACGTAGAGGGAAAGGCCACACATCGTGACTGAGATCGAGATCGGGCGCGGCAAGCGCGGCCGCCGGGCTTACGCATTCGACGACATCGCTGTCGTTCCGAGCCGCCGCACCCGGGACCCGAAGGAGGTCTCGATCGCCTGGCAGATCGATGCCTACCGCTTCGAGCTGCCGTTCCTGGCCGCTCCCATGGACTCCGTGGTCTCCCCGCAGCACGCCATCCGGATCGGCGAGCTCGGCGGGCTGGGAGTGCTGAACCTGGAAGGCCTGTGGACCCGGCACGCCGACCCGCAGCCGCTGCTGGACGAGATCTCCGAGATGCCGGTCGAGTCAGCGACCCGCCGTCTCCAGGAGATCTACTCCGCCCCCATCCAGGAGGAGCTGATCGGGCAGCGCATCAAGGAGGTGCGCGACTCCGGCGTCGTCACCGCCGCCGCGCTCTCCCCGCAGCGCACCGCCCAGTTCTCCAAGGCCGTCGTCGACGCGGGCGTCGACATCTTCGTGATCCGCGGCACGACGGTCTCGGCCGAGCACGTGTCGGGCGCGGCGGAGCCGCTCAACCTGAAGCAGTTCATCTACGAGCTGGACGTTCCGGTCATCGTCGGCGGCTGTGCCACGTACACCGCGGCCCTGCACCTGATGCGGACCGGCGCGGCCGGTGTCCTCGTCGGCTTCGGCGGCGGCGCCGCGCACACCACGCGCAACGTCTTCGGCATCCAGGTCCCGATGGCGACCGCCGTCGCGGACGTGGCCGGGGCCCGCCGGGACTACATGGACGAGTCCGGCGGCCGCTACGTGCACGTCATCGCGGACGGCGGCGTCGGCTGGTCCGGCGACCTGCCGAAGGCCATCGCCTGCGGCGCGGACGCCGTGATGATGGGCTCCCCGCTCGCCCGCGCGTCGGACGCGCCGGGCCGCGGCCGGCACTGGGGCATGGAGGCCGTCCACGAGGACGTGCCGCGCGGCAAGCTGGTCGACCTCGGCCCGGTCGGGACGACGGAGGAGGTCCTCACCGGGCCTTCGCACACCCCCGACGGATCGATGAACATCTTCGGCGCGCTGCGCCGCGCGATGGCCACCACCGGCTACAGCGACCTGAAGGAGTTCCAGCGCGTCGAGGTGACGGTGGCGGACTCGCAGCACCGCCGCTGACTGCCGCCGCGCACGCGGAAGGGGCCGGCGCCGTCACAGGGTGACAGTGCCGGCCCCTTCCGCGTGGTGGTGTGGGGCGTCAGCCCGCCTTCTTGGCGCCGCCGATGGCGGCGATCGGGCCGAGGGCCAGGAAGAGGTACGTCATGAAGTCGGCCTCCTCCTTCCAGAACCGCGTCACGGTGTCGAAGTGGCCGAAGAACACCTCGGAGAAGGACGCCTGCGCCACGTCCGCCATCACCATCGACATGCCGACCAGCTGGCCGAGGTAGACCGCGCCGAGCGCGAAGAGGACCGCCGCGCCGACGACGACCGGGTGGGAGCCGCCGACCTTGCTGGAGGCGAAGCCGACCAGGAAGCCGACGCCGACCGCCGCGTATCCGATCTCGCGCTCGATGGAGCCCGCGATCACGCCGTACAGGATGCCCGCGACGATCGCCGCGCCGAAGGCGGCCAGCACGCCGAGCGCGATGTTGTTGCGCGCCGGGGCCGACGGGGGCGCCGGGGCGAACGGCGCGCCGCCGTACGGACCGGGCTGCTGGCCCCCGAAGGGGTTGCCGGTGGGGGCGGGGGGCTGCTGGCCGTACGGGTTGCCGGTGGGGGCCTGGGGCTGAGTCGGCTGGCCGGCGTACGGGTTGCCCTCGGCGGGCCGACCGCCGTACGGCTGCTGGGGCTGGTGCGGCGGCGGTACGGGCTGGCTCACGGTGGGTCTCCCCCTGGGACGACACTACGCACGGCTGTGCGAGCTGTGACGCCGCAGGGTAGCAGCACCCTCCGGAACGGTCACCGGCCGTTTTCCGGGCCTCTGGCCGCCTCAGAGCCGGTGCGCGGCCCCTGCCGGGGTGGCTCCCCGGGTGTCCAGGAGGAGCTGGGCCTTGACCGCGAGGCCCTGGAGATCGTAGGTGCGGTGCTGCTGGAGCAGGACGGTGAGGTCCGCCGCGGCGGCCGCCTCGTACAGCGAGTCCGCGCGGGGCACGGGGCGTTCGCGCACCCGCCAGTCCGGGACGTGCGGGTCGTGGTAGCCGATCTGCGCGCCCATGTCCATCAGCCGGGTGGCGATCTCGCGGGCGGGGGCGGCCTCCTGGTCGGCGCTGTCCGGCTTGTAGGTGACGCCCAGCAGCAGCACGCGGGCGCCCCGGACGGACTTGCCGTGCTCGTTCAGCAGGGTGGCGCAGCGCTGGATGACGTAGCTGGGCATCCGGTCGTTGATCTCCTGCGCCAGCGAGACCATCCGCAGCGGGGGGCCGGGTGTGCGGGTGGTGCGGGGCAGGCAGCCCGGGTCCACCGGGACGCCGTGGCCGCCGACGCCGGGCCCGGGGCGGAAGGGCTGGAAGCCGAAGGGCTTGGTCTCGGCGCACCGGATGACGTCCCACAGGTCGACGCCGAGGTCGTGGCAGAGCACCGCCATCTCGTTGACCAGCGCGATGTTGACGTGCCGGAAGTTGGTCTCCAGCACCTTCGTCATCTCCGCCTCGCGCGGCCCGCGGGCCCGGACCACCTTGTCGGTGAGCCGCCCGTAGAAGGCCGCGGCCGACTCGGTGCAGGCGGGGGTGAGGCCGCCGATGACCTTGGGGGTGTTGGCGTAGTGGTGGGTGCGGTTGCCCGGATCGAGCCGGCTGGGGGAGCAGGCGAGGTGGAAGTCGCGCCCGGCGACGAGTCCGGAGCCCTCTTCGAGCAGCGGGCGCAGGAAGTCCTCCGTGGTGCCGGGCGGTACGGCGGATTCGAGCAGCACGGTGGTGTGCGGGCGCAGCCGTGCCGCCAGCGCGCGGGCGGCGTCGCCGAGGGCGGTGAGGTCCAGTGCGCGGTCGGGGCCGAGCGGGGTGGGGGAGCAGATCACGGCGGTACGGACCCGGCCCAGCTCGGCGGCGCTCGTGGTGGTCCGGAAACCGCCGGAGAGCAAGCGGCGGATCTCCGAGGCGGTGAGGGTCCCCTCCACGGGGGTGCGGCCCGCCCGGAGCTCCGTGTGAGGGCGTGGGTCGGTGTCGTAGCCAACGGTGTCGATTCCGGCGGTCACGGCGGCCTGGGCGAGGGGCAGGCCGAGGTGACCGAGTCCGATGACGGCGAGGTCTGCGGGCATCTAGAAGGCCGTCCTTCCCTGAGACCGGAGAACGAGGATCGCCACTGCTGTGGGCAGCGCAATGTCAGACTAGGCGTAAATATGACCTATATGTCGTATTGGGGAGTTCCGGTCGTGCGGGTGTTGTCCACAGCCGGTGGCTGAAGTCGGTGAGCGCGGACAGAATCGAGGAGTGGACGCGGGCGGCCGGCCCCTCGGCCGGGTGGCACTCCCGTGTCCGACCACCCCGATCCACCGGGAGGCAGCAGTGAGGACAGCGACACTGGGACCCGCCGAGCGCACCGCCGCGCTCGACGCCATGGCCGAGCGCGAACTGGACGTGCTGGTCGTGGGGGCGGGCGTGGTCGGAGCGGGCACCGCGCTGGACGCCGCGACCAGAGGGCTCTCGACCGGCCTCGTCGAGGCGCGCGACTGGGCGTCCGGCACGTCGAGCAGGTCGAGCAAGCTGATCCACGGCGGGCTGCGCTATCTGGAGATGCTGGACTTCGCCCTGGTCCGGGAGGCGCTCAAGGAGCGCGGACTGCTGCTGGAGCGGCTCGCCCCGCACCTGGTGAAGCCGGTCCCCTTCCTCTACCCCTTGCAGCACAAGGGCTGGGAGCGGCTCTACGCGGGCTCCGGCGTCGCACTGTACGACGCGATGTCGGTCTCCTCCGGCCACGGCAGGGGCCTCCCCGTGCACCGCCACCTCTCCCGCCGCCACGCCCTGCGGGTCGCCCCCGCGCTGAGGAAGGACGCCCTGGTCGGCGCGCTCCAGTACTACGACGCCCAGATGGACGACGCCCGCTTCGTCACCGAGCTGGTGCGCACCGCCTCGTCCTACGGGGCACGGGTGGCGAACCGGGCCCGGGTCGTGGGCTTCCTCCGCGAGGGCGAGCGGGTCGTCGGCGCGCGCGTACGGGACGTCGAGGGCGGCCCGGAGTACGAGATCCGGGCCAAGCAGGTGGTCAACGCGACGGGCGTGTGGACCGACGACACCCAGGGGCTCATCGCCGAGCGCGGCCAGTTCCACGTCCGCGCCTCCAAGGGCATCCACCTCGTCGTCCCCAAGGACCGCATCCACTCCTCCACCGGCCTCATCCTGCGCACCGAGAAGTCCGTGCTCTTCGTGATCCCCTGGGGCCGGCACTGGATCATCGGCACCACGGACACCGACTGGGACCTGGACAAGGCCCACCCGGCCGCCTCCAGCGCCGACATCGACTACCTCCTCCAGCACGTCAACGCCGTCCTGAACACCCCGCTGACCAGGGACGACGTCCAGGGCGTCTACGCCGGACTGCGCCCGTTGCTGGCCGGCGAGTCGGACGCGACCAGCAAGCTGTCGCGCGAACACACGGTGGCCCACCCCGTCCCCGGCCTGGTCGTCGTGGCGGGCGGCAAGTACACGACGTACCGGGTCATGGCCAAGGACGCGGTGGACGAGGCGGTGCACGGGCTCGACCAGCGGGTCGCCGCCTGCGTCACCGAGGAGATCCCGCTGCTGGGAGCGGAGGGGTACCGGGCCCTGTGGAACGCCCGTGCCAGGATCGCGGCCCGCACCGGGCTGCACGTCGCCCGGGTGGAGCACCTGCTCAACCGGTACGGCTCAACGACCGAGGAGATTCTCGAACTGATCGTGGCCGACCCCTCGCTGGGCGAACCCCTGCCCGCCGCCGACGACTACCTGCGTGCCGAGATCGTCTACGCCGCCTCGCACGAGGGGGCCCGGCACCTCGACGACGTGCTGACGCGGCGCACCCGGATCTCCATCGAGACCTTCGACCGGGGCGCCCGCAGCGCCCGGGACTGCGCGGAGCTGATGGCGCCGGTACTGGGCTGGAGCCAGGACCAGGTCGACCGGGAGGTCGCGCACTACGAGAAGCGCGTGGAGGCCGAGCGCGAATCGCAGCGGCAGCCCGACGACCTGACGGCGGACGCGGCCCGCCTCGGCGCTCCGGACATCGCGCCGAGCTGAGTGCCGCGCCCCGGCGGGCCGTGGCCGGCCGCGCCGGGGCGGCTGCTCCCGCGCCGCCCACCGGCCGGTGCGGCCTGCCCAGTTGGCCCGGCGGGGTCCGGGCGTGCGCGGGGGGCCCGGGGGAGCGGCGCTGGACGGGGAGGCGGGTCGGTAGGAGGCTGGGGGGCGAGGTGTGGTTCGCTGGGCGGGCCCGCAACCGTGCGGCCGGCCGGCGAACGCGCCGAGAAGCGGACGGCGGTCCCCGGGAAGCCGGTGCGACGAGGGGGCCTCCCCCCGTCGGGCCGGATCGCGGCGGAGCCCGGACCCGGCCCCAGGACCGGTCCTGGGGTGAGGGACAATGAACGCTCTGCCAGGGCGGGTTGATCGCAGAGGGGACGCATGTCGGAGGCGGAGCAGGCACAAGAGCCCCAACGGGACAAGAACGGTCGTCTCCTCGCGGGGCGCTACCGGCTCGGGGAGGTGCTCGGTCGAGGCGGCATGGGCACGGTCTGGCGCGCTGACGACGAGACGCTCGGCCGCACGGTCGCCGTCAAGGAACTGCGGTTCCCGTCAGCCATCGACGAGGACGAGAAGCGCCGGCTGATCACGCGCACCCTGCGTGAGGCGAAGGCGATCGCACGCATCCGCAACACCAGCGCGGTGACCGTCTACGACGTGGTCGACGAGGACGACCGCCCGTGGATCGTCATGGAGCTGATCGAGGGCAAGTCCCTGGCCGAAGTGATCCGCGAGGACGGCACGCTGACGCCCCGACGGGCCGCCGAGGTCGGGCTCGCCGTCCTCGACGTGCTGCGGTCGGCGCACCGCGAGGGCATCCTGCACCGGGACGTGAAGCCGTCCAACGTGCTCATCTCCGAGGACGGGCGCGTCGTGCTCACCGACTTCGGCATCGCCCAGGTCGAGGGAGACCCCTCGGTCACCTCCACCGGCATGCTCGTCGGAGCCCCCTCCTACATCTCGCCGGAGCGGGCCCGCGGCCACAAGCCGGGACCGCCCGCCGACCTCTGGTCGCTCGGCGGACTGCTGTACGCGAGCGTCGAGGGCTGCCCCCCTTACGACAAGGGCTCGGCCATCGCCACCCTGACGGCCGTGATGACCGAACCGCTCGACCCGCCGAAGAACGCGGGGCCGCTCAGTGAGGTCATCTACGGGCTGCTCGCCCGGGACCCCGACGAGCGCCTCGACGACGCCGGGGCGCGGGCGCTGCTCAACGCCGTGATCAACGCCCCCGACGCCCCCGCGCCGCCCGCCGACTCCACCCAGGTCATGGCGCTGCCCCCGGCCACCGCAGCCGACTCCCTCATCAAGCGGACGAAGCCGGCCAAGGCCCCGAAGCCGCCGAAGCAGGCCACCGCGTCGGGCGAGCCCGGGGAGGGGGCCCGCGACCGGCTGCGCGGGGCGCTGCGCTCCGTGCGCAACGCGAAGGCCGGGCCAGCCGCGGCCGCCGGCGCGGCGGCGGGAGCGGCGGCCTCTCCGGCCGCCGCTGCCGGTCCGCCCCCGGCCCCGCCGAAGCCCGCGACACCGCCGGGCAGGCCCGTCCGCGGCGAGAAGGCCGCGACGGCGACCGCGACCGCAGGGGCGGCGGCCCCCGCGAGGAGCGCCGCCGGAGCGCCCCGGACCGCGGTCGCGTCGAGCGCCTCCGTACCGGGGCAGCGGCCCCCGTCCTCGGCCGCGTCCCCCCGCGCCTCGATCACCGACGTGGTGCCCCGCCGCACCCTCGCGATCATCGCGGCCGTCGTCGCGCTGGCCATCCTCGGCACGGTCCTCGCCCTCACGCTCGGCGGCGACGGGGAGAAGAGCGGCTCGAACGACACCGCCGCCTCTGCCGGAACCGCCGGCGGAGCCGACGACCGGGGAGGCGACACGGGAAGCGCCAAGGGCGACGGCCGGAAAGAGGGCCAGGGCGAGCAGGACGGCCGGGCCCCGGAGGACCCGTCCCGGGTCCCCTCCGCCGACCCGTCCCCGGGCGAGGGGACCGACGAGCCGGACGGCGAGGACGGCGAGGACGCGGACGACGACGCACTGCCCGCCGGCTACGAGTCCGTCACCGACGACCGGTTCCGCTTCAGCATGGCGATGCCCCAGAACTTCCGGCGCACCGCCATCGCGGGCGCCAACTCCGGGGGCATCTACAACGCCGGGCAGGGCAGCTTCCCCCGGGTCCAGGTCGACTTCAACAGCTCGCCCAAGGACGACGCGGCCGCCGCCTGGCGCTCCGCCGTCGCGAGCGTGAAGGTCCTGAGCGACGGCTACCGGCACGGCGGCATAAAGAAGGTCGAGTACAACGGCTATCCGACCGTGGCCGACTGGTCGTTCGAGCGCAGCCACAACGGCGTCCGGGTCCGGGTGCTGAACCGCGGCTTCAAGGTCGACGCCCGGCGCGGCTACTCGATCATGATCAGTTGCGCGGTGGACGAGTGGGACGCCGACGCGTGCCGGACGCTCCGCGAGACGGCGTTCGCCACGTTCGCCCCGAAGGGCTGACGGCGGGCCCGGAGGGGCGCGGGAAGGCCCGGGGGACGTTTGTTCGGGCCGGGTTGGCGCTACCCCGCCCGTCGGCCCGCATCGCCCCGTATCGTAAGAGGCTGGAGACCGTACGCAGCCGGTTCGCGGGTCAATCGACCACCGCATGACCGCGCCTGACGGATGCGTACGGTCGAACGGCCGCACGCGCGGCCGTGACGGCCGGGGGAACAGCGCGCTCTGGGGAGGCGTCGTGGACGACTACGCGGGTCGGGTGCTCGCCGACCGCTACCGCCTTCCGCTGCCCCCGTCCGACGGGTACGAACTGGTCGAGACCCGGGCGTTCGACACCTACAGCGGACAGGAAGTCCTCCTGCGCCAGGTGCCGTTGCCGGAGATCGTCGACGCCGAGGTGCTGGACTTGGACGGCCGCTCCCAGGCCTCCGGGCGCGGCGCCACCGGCCGCGCGGTCCGTCGCAGCACGGACCCCGCCGTGCGGCGGGCGATCGAGGCCGCCCAGGCGGCCGCCCAGGTGCCCGACCACCCACGGCTCGACCAGGTCTTCGACGTGTTCGCCGAAGCGGGTTCGCTGTGGATAGTCAGCGAGCTGGTCGCGGCACGTCCGCTGGCCGCTCTCCTGGCAGAACGGCCCCTGAACCCCTACCGGGCCGCCGAGATCGGCTCCGACGTGCTGACCGCCCTGCGGGTGCTGCACGCCCACGGCTGGACCCACCGCAACATCACCGTCCGCACGGTCCTGGTCTGCGACGACGGTCGCGTCGTCCTGACCGGCCTCGCGGCGGGGGCCGCCGAGGAGGCGCTCTGCGGCTACGCCACCGCACCCCACCCCGACGCCGACCCGGCGGACGCCGTCACGACCCAGGGCGTGCCGGTCGTCGAACCCGCACCGTCGAGGGACGTCCACGGCGCCTACCCGCTCCCGCCGGCCCAGGTCTCCGTCCCCCCGCTGCCGCAGGGGTACACCCCGCGCCGCGACGACCGCGACGAGCCCTCTCCCGAGCCGGTGCACGGCGCCCGCCCGGGACGGCGCGCCGACCAGGAGGACGCGGCCCCAACGCTCGGCCCCGCACCGCAGGACGCGTACGACGCCGGGCCGCAGGAGGCGTACGAGGCGCACGACCCGTACGAGGCGCCCGGCGCGCCCGCGTCCGACGGCCCCCGCGACGAGGGCCCGCACGGCCCGTACACCCCCCGGCCCGAGGGCCCGTACCCGTCGCCCGCCGGGCAGGACCTCGTCCCGCGCCCCGCCGCCCCCGCCGTCCCGTACGCCGCCGCGTCGCCCGCCGGAGAGGGCGCGACGAGCGCCGCCGAGCTGCGGGCCGCCCGCGCCGGGGCTATCGCCGCCTACCGTGCGGGCGCGCGCGCCGCGGCCCGGGGCGACGACCGGGAGCGGTCCGACCACGCGCCGGCCGACCTGACGAAGCCGCCGCCGGCCGGTCCCGCGCAGCCGCCCGCCCCCGGGGCGCACGGGGACGGGGCCCGCCGGAGCACCGCCGACGCCGACACCGGGGTGCTCCCCCTCCCGCGCCCGGCCGCTCCCGGCCCGGACGCCGACGCGCCCGCCGCCCCCCGGCTGGCCGGCCCCTGGACGAGCCCCGCCGCAAGCCCCTACGACGGCGAGGACGACGAGGACGACGAGGACGAAGAGGAGGGCCCCCGCCCGCCCGGGCGCCGGGTCCACCTCGCCGGGATCTGGGACGACGGGCCCGGCTCCGGCCGCTCGGTCTCCGCGGGCGGCTCCGGCGCGGAGTCGCTGCGCGCCGACGCGCGGCGGCCCGGCCCGCCGGCCCGGGCCGCCGTCACGCAACCGGCCCCGGCCCCCCGGCTCCCGGCCGGGCGGGGCTCCTCCGGGACCTGGGAGGACGCAGTCGCGGACGGCCGTGAGAGCGACGTCTACCGCGGCCCCACCACCCCCCTCGCTTCCGAACGCGCCCGTCAGGCGCGGATCGCCGTCGTCGGGGCCGTCACCGAGCGCTGGGCGCCAGAACAGGCGGGGCCCGTCCACGAGAACTGGCGGCTCGCGCCCCCGATCGGCCCCTCCACCGACCTGTGGGCCCTCGGCGCGCTGCTCTACCGCGCCGTCCAGGGCCACGCCCCCTACCCGGAGGAGAGCGCGGCCGAGCTCGTCCAGATGGTGTGCGGCGAGCCGCCCGCCTTCGCGGAGGAGTGCGGCCCGCTCCGGCCCGTCGTCGAGTCGCTGCTGCGCCAGGACCCCACCGAGCGCCCGGACGTCGAGGAGCTGAGCGGCTGGCTGCGCTCGCTGGTGCGGTCCGCCCCGGAGCCGGAGGCGGGCGTGGACGTCGTCCCGCTGCCCGCCGACGCCGCCCGGCTCCCCGTCGTACGCCGCCGGGGCGAGCTGGTCCGCAGGCGCTGGGGCCGCTTCGGTCAGGGCGCCGCGCCCGGCCGGCACCGCCAGGGCAAGCGGCGGCAGCCGCCGAGGGGCGGGGGGGCCGGCCGGCCGGAACGCGGTGACGCGCTGCTGCCGCCCGAGCGGTCCGCGCACCTGCCCGTCGAGGCGTGGGAGGACGAGCGCCCCGCCCGCGCCCCGCACACGCCCAAGGGCCCCCGGGTGCTGCGGGAGCCGCCGCGCCGGGGCGAGGGCGCCGCCCCCCGCCGCCTCGGCCGTCTGCTGCTGCTCCTCGTCCTGGCGCTGATGGCCGCAGCCATCGCGTACGCCGTGATGTTCATGCCCCAGCGGGAGCCGGCGGGGGACGGCGGAGCGCAGGGCGCCCCGGCCGGCTCCGCCGCCCCGGCCACGCCGCAGCCGTCCGCCCCCGACGAGGGCTCCGTGCCCGACGCGGGCTCCACCGCCCCCGGCTCGCAGCAGCCGCAGACCAGCCGTTCCGCCGTCGCGCTCGCCCCCGGCTACACGATGCGCGAGGACCCGGAGGGCTTCGTGGTCGGCGTGCCGAAGGACTGGCAGCGCAGCCCCGCCAACGCCGACCGTCAGATCCGTTACGGGAGCGACGGTTTCACCCTCCTCGTGGTGCCCGGCCGGGACACCGTGAAGGCGAGCGGCGACGACCCGCTGGCCTACCAGCGCGACAAGGAGCCCGAACTCCAGCCGTTCCGGGACTCCAGCTGGTCCTCGTCCTCCGGGCTGCGCCGCGTCGACGTCGGCCGGCAGGCCATGGCCGAGGGCCAGTTCACCTGGCAGGAGAGCGGGGGGCGCGAGGTGTTCGTCCGCAACCTCGCCATGATCGTCGACGGCCGGTACCACGTCATCCAGGTCATCGGGCCGGAGAGCGACCGGGACCGGGTCACCGAGATCTACGAGCAGGCCATCGCCTCGTACCGGCCCGGCGCCTGACGTTCGGTCACCGGCCGTGCACCGCGCGCCGGTCGGCCGGACGCCCCGCATCACAGTGCGGTCTCATGGGCGATCCCCCGTTCCGCCTCCCCGTCCCCGCTCCGTAATCTGGCAGCCGAGGAACGGGGCGGGGACATCACGTGGATCGATCACAGGGCACGGCTGCGGGTCTGGTGCTGGCGGGGCGCTACCGGCTGGGCGAGGTGCTGGGCCGCGGCGGCATGGGGAAGGTCTGGCGCGCTCATGACGAGGTGCTGCACCGCACGGTCGCCGTCAAGGAGTTGACCGCCGGGCTGTACGTGGCCGAGGCCGACCGGCTCGTGCTGCACGCGCGTACGCAGAAGGAGGCTCGGGCCGCGGCCCGCATCACCCACCCCGGCGTCGTCACCGTCCACGACGTGATCGAGTACGACAACCGCCCCTGGATCGTCATGCAGTACGTCGACGGGCCCTCGCTCGCCGACGCGGCCAAGGAGAGCGGCGAGGTCGCCCCGCGCGAGGCGGCGCGGATCGGGCTGCACGTGCTCAGCGCGCTGCGCGCCGCGCACGGGGCCGGGGTGCTGCACCGCGACGTCAAGCCGGGCAACGTCCTGCTGGCGCGCGACGGTCAGGTGCTGCTGACCGACTTCGGGATCGCCGCGATCGAGGGCGACTCCACCATCACCCGCACCGGGGAACTGGTCGGCTCCATCGACTACCTGGCCCCGGAGCGGGTGCGCGGCGGCGATCCGGGCCCCGCCTCCGACCTCTGGTCGCTCGGCGCGACGCTGTACACGGCGGTCGAGGGAAGCTCCCCGTTCCGCCGTACGTCCCCGATCTCCACCATGCAGGCCGTGGTCACGGAGGAGCCGCCCGCCCCGGTCAACGCCGGCCCCCTCGGGTCCGTGATCACCGCACTGCTCCGCAAGGACCCCGACGACCGCCCCACGGCCGCCGAGACCGAGCAGATGCTGCTGGCCGCCATGGAGGGCCGCGAGCCCCGCGCCGCCCAGGCGCATGTTCCCACCCAGCGCCTCCCCGAGGACGCCCGCTACGGGTACCCGGGCTCCGACGGCTCCACGGCCCGGCTGCCCCGTGCGGCCCAGCAGACGGCGCCGGGGCCGGGGCCGGCCACACCCGACGCACCGGGCCCCGGCGGGTTCGGCCCGGGCACGGTCCCCGCCGCCGGGTCCGCCTTCGCCCCGGTGACCCGGCGCGGCGGCTCCCGCCGGCGCACCGCGCTCGTCGTGGTCGTCGCCGCCGCGGTCCTGGGAGGCGGGGCCGGGCTGGCCGCGATGGAGTACGGGAAGAGCTCCGGCGCGTCCTCCGGGCCGGAGGCCCCGGGCGGCCGGGCGGCCGCCGCCACCACGCCCGCCACCCCGCCGGCCGCCTCCGGGCCCACCGCCTCCGCAGAGGGCGGCGGGCGGATACCCGACGGCTGGCACCGGGTCGAGGACCCGGAGGGCTTCAGCCTGGTCGTGCCCAAGGACTGGGTGCGCCGGGTGCAGGACGGGCAGATCGACTACACGCCGGACGGCGGGGCGCACCGCATCCGGATCAGCGTCGATGCGGACCCGGACTTCGACCACCCGTACCTGCACATGCGGAACATGGAGGGGCAGCTGTCCGCACGGCTGCCCGGCTACCGGCGGATCGTGCTGGAGAAGAACACCTTCCGCGACCGGCCGGGCTCGCTCTGGGAGTTCACCTGGCACGAGACCAAGGACCATCCCGGCCCCCGGCACGGGATCGACCAGATGTACTACGGCGGGCCGGGCGGCCCCGAATACGCGCTGTACCTCACGGCCCCGGAGGAGGGCTGGGAGAGGAGCCGCGAGCGGTTCGACACCATGCTGCGCAGTTGGCGCGCCCCGGGCTGAGATCCGCGGTCTTGGCGGGCGACGGCCCCGCCGCCGTCGTACGGTCCGCCGCATAGCCACTGATCAGCGGTTATGTAGCCAGTGATGACTGGCTTGATCGTGTGAGCGGACGGAAGGGGTCGCAGGGCCCGGTGAAAAACTGTTACCGACGGGTACCCAAAGGCTGCGGCTGGACATACTCTCGGCCTCATGACGGACTCGCAGGCTCCTGCCGCCCCTCTCCGTACGAACCCCGTGGCGGTCGCCCCCGCCGGTGTGCGCACGGTCGCCGACGTGGTCACCCCCGAGGTGATCGCCCAGCTGACCCGTGGCGTCGTCGGATCGGGCCGTACGGCCAACCACACCCCCTTCACCGGGGAGAAGCTGGCCGACCTGCCCGAGTCCACCCCGGAGGACGTCGCCACCGCCTTCGACCGGGCCCGCGCCGCCCAGCCCGTGTGGGCCGCCACCCCCGTGCGGCAGCGGGCCGCCGTCCTGCTGCGCTTCCACGACCTCGTCATCGGCCGCCAGTCGGAGGTCCTCGACCTCATCCAGCTGGAGACCGGCAAGGCCCGCCTGCACGCCCACGAAGAGGTGCAGGCCGTCGCCGTCGCCGCCCGCCACTACGGGCGCGCGGCGGCCGCGTACCTCAGGCCCCGGCGGCACACCGGCGTCGTCCCCACTCTCACCAAGGTCACCGAACTGCGCCAGCCGCGCGGTGTCGTCGGGCAGATCGCCCCCTGGAACTACCCCCTCGAACTGTCGGTGGGCGACGCCCTGCCCGCGTTCGTCTCCGGCAACGCCGTCGTGATGAAGCCCGACACGGAGACCGCGCTCACCGCGCTGTGGGCCCGCGACCTGCTCGTCGAGGCCGGGCTGCCCTCCGAGGTCTTCCAGGTCGTACTGGGAGAGGGGCCCGTCGTCGGCCCCGAGGTCGTCCGCCGCGCCGACTACGTCTCCTTCACCGGCTCCACCCGCACCGGCCGCGAGGTCGCCGTGGGGGCGGCCTCCCGGCTCGTCGGCGTGTCCCTGGAGCTCGGCGGCAAGAACGCCATGCTCGTCCTTGAGGACGCCGATGTGGAGAAGGCCGCCGCCGGGGCCGTCCGCGCCTGCTTCTCCTCCGCCGGGCAGCTGTGCATCTCCATCGAGCGGCTGTACGTCCACGAGTCGATCGCCGACGTGTTCGTCGAGCGCTTCGCGACCCGGACGAAGGCCATGCGGCTCGGCACCGCCCTCGCCTACGGGGCCGACATGGGCTCCCTGGTCGGCGAACGGCAACTGGAGACGGTCGCCCGGCACGTCGCCGAAGCCGTCGAGAAGGGTGCGAAGCTCGTCGCGGGCGGCGTTCCCCGGCCCGACATCGGCCCGCTGTTCTACGAGCCGACCATCCTCGACGGCGTCCAGGCCCCGATGGCCGTCTGCACGGAGGAGACCTTCGGGCCGGTCGTCTCCATCTACCGCTTCAGCGACGAGGACGAGGCGATCACCCTGGCCAACGCCACGCCCTACGGCCTCAACTCCAGCGTCTGGACCACCGACTCCCGGCGCGGCCACCGGGTCGCCGCCCGGATGCGGACCGGCACCGTCAACATCAACGAGGGGTACGCCCCCGCCTACGGCAGCGTCCGCTCCCCGATGGGCGGCATGAAGGAGTCCGGTCTCGGCCGGCGGCACGGTTCCGAGGGCATCCTCAAGTACACCGAGGCCCAGACCGTCGCCCAGCAGCGGCTGATCCCGCTCGCGCCCGCGTTCGGAATGGACGACGAGAAGTACGCCGCGCTCATGACCCGCAGCCTCAGGGCGATGAAGGCGCTCCGGCTGCGCTGAGCCGGGGCCGCCGGCCGGGGCCCGCCCCGCGGCGGCCCGCACCACCGCCGAACCTCCCGCCCTTTTCGTACCGAGGAGAGCCATGCCCCAGGAAAGCCCTGCCCCAGAACAGGCCGCGAACCGGGCGCCGGCCGACGACGACGCCGCGTACGACTACGATGTCCTCGTGGTCGGCTCGGGATTCGGCGGCGCGGTGTCGGCCCTCCGGCTGACCGAGAAGGGCTACCGGGTCGGCGTCCTGGAGGCGGGCCGCCGCTTCACCCGCGCCACGCTCCCGAAGAACTCCTGGGACCTGAGGAACTACCTGTGGGCCCCCGCCCTCGGCCTCTTCGGCATCCAGCGCGTCCACCTCCTCGGCAAGGTCATGGTCCTCGCCGGGGCCGGGGTCGGCGGCGGGTCGCTCAACTACGCCAACACGCTCTACGTGCCGCCCGCCCCGTTCTTCCAGGACCGCCAGTGGGCCTCGATCACCGACTGGCAGGAGGAGCTGAAGCCGTACTACGACCAGGCCCGCCGCATGCTCGGCGTCCGGCTCAACCCGACCATGACCCCCTCCGACATCCACCTCAAGGCCACCGCGGAGGCGATGGGCGTCGGCGACACCTTCCACCTGGCCCCGGTCGGCGTCTTCTTCGGCGACGGCAAGGACGCCGACGGCACCGCGCCGGCCACACCCGGCGCCACCGTGCCCGACCCGTACTTCGGCGGGGCCGGCCCCGCCCGCAAGGCCTGCACCGAGTGCGGCGAGTGCATGACGGGCTGCCGCCACGGCGCGAAGAACACCCTCAACGAGAACTACCTCCACCTCGCCGAACGGGCCGGAGCCGTCATCCACCCGATGACCTCCGTCGTCGCGGTCACCGACCACCCCGACGGCGGCTACCGGGTCCTCACCGTCCCCACCGACCGCCGTCGCACGGCCGGGCCCACCCGGCTGCGCGCCCGCAAGGTCGTCGTCGCGGCCGGGACGTACGGCACCCAGACCCTGCTGCACACCATGAAGGACCGCGGCCTGCTGCCCCGGATCTCCCCGCGGCTCGGCGAACTGACCCGGACCAACTCCGAGGCGCTGGTGGGCTCCCAGACCAGCGACCGCCGCTACCGGAAGAAGCACGGCATCCCGAAGGCCGACTTCTCCCAGGGCGTCGCGATCACCTCATCGATCCACCCGAACGCCAACACCCACATCGAGCCCGTGCGGTACGGCAAGGGCTCCAACGCCATGGGTGCGCTGTCGATCCTCCAGGTCCCCTACGGCGGCCGCCGGGTCCTCGGCTGGCTCGCCAACATGGCCAGGCACCCCGCCCTCGCGGCCCGTTCGCTCTCCAACCGCCGCTGGTCCGAGCACACCATCATCGGGCTCGTCATGCAGTCCCTGGACAACTCCCTGACGACCTACCGCAAGACCGGCGGCATCGGGAAGGGCCTGCTCACCGCCCGGCAGGGGCACGGCGCGCCCAACCCGACCCAGATCCGGGAGGCGACCCGCGGCGCCTCCCTGCTCGCCGAGGAGATCAACGGCTTCGCCGGGTCCAACGTCGGCGAGCTGATGGGCACCCCGCTCACCGCCCACTTCCTCGGCGGCTGCCCGATCGGCGCGAGCCCCGCCGAAGGCGTCATCGACGCCTACCACCGGCTGTACGGCCACCCCGGCATCAGCGTCGTCGACGGGTCCGCCGTCTCCGCCAACCTGGGCGTCAACCCCTCGCTGACCATCACCGCCCAGGCGGAGCGCGCGATGTCCTTCTGGCCCAACAAGGGCGAGGCCGACCCGCGCCCGGACCAGGACGCGCCCTACGAGCGCCTCGCCCCGGTGGAGCCGCTCGCGCCCGCCGTCCCGAAGGAGGCCTTCGGCGCGCTGAAGCTGCCGTTCCTCGGCATCCCGGCGGTGCCGCCCAAGCGGGCCGCGGACGCCGGCGGCGACGTGCGGGACGCCGGAGACACACCCGTACCCAATTCGTGATCTTGTCAGGGGCAACTCTCCGGGGGGCTGTGCGGTCGAACCCGTACTGCGTCACAGCAGTCACACAGCTCACCCCGAGTATCAGAGGGCTCCCGATGACACGCTTGTCCCCGAGAACCACCCTGGGCCGTACGGCCGGCGGTCTCGCCGCCGCCGGCCTGCTGGCCGCGGCCGCCCTGGTCGGACCGGCCGCCCCGGCGCAGGCCGCCGACGCCCCGGCCTTCACGCTCGGCGGCCCCGCCGAGACCGGTCTGCACCCCTACCCCGCGACTGGCGAGCCGCAGAGCTCCACGATCGGGTTCACCGTCAACAACCCGTCCGAGGACGAGGACAACGGCGGCTACGGGGGCTACTACACCCTCACCTTCGATCTCAGCGGCGTCGCGGGCGTCGCCGACGTCCGCGTCGACGGCGAGGCCACCAGCGCGGACTGCGAGACCACCGGCACCAAGCTGGTCTGCGAGGACTGGGGCCTCTGGCCCGGCCTCCAGGGCGTCGCCGACCTCGTCGCCACCGCCGCCAAGGGCAGCGAGGACGGCGACTCCGGCACGATCACGGTGACCGGCGAGGCGGAGGGCGTGACCTTCACCCCGTTCACCACCCGGCTCACGGTCGGCGGCCCCGACCTCGTGATGGAGCAGCTCCCCTTCGACCAGGAGCTGAACCCGGGCGACCGGCAGCAGGCCCCGATCACCTTCCACAACCGGGGCAGCCGGGCCGCCGACGGCGTCCTGCTCACCCTGATGTACTCCCGCGGTCTCGACATCCCGCAGCGCTACTCCAACTGCGAGTACACCGAGGACGGCACGGCCGAGCCCGACTTCGGCTCGACCACCGTCCTCTGCTCCGTCGAGGGGTCCTTCGAGCCCGGCGCGACGTACACCCTGGCGTCCCCGCTCACCATCGAGGCGACCACCCGCGCCTTCTACGACACCTTCCTCTACCGCGTCCACGAGGACAGTGCCGCCCAGCGCACCGCCCAGCGCGCCGGCGCCCCCGTCGAGCGGGGGACCGGCGGCGTGCTGAAGGCGGTCGAGGTCAAGAAGAAGAGCGGCGCCGCCGCCCGGAGCCTGGACCTCGCCCCGTACGACAACCAGCAGGACGTCGACTTCCGTACGAAGAACACGGCCGACTTCGTGGCATACGGCGACCAGGCGGCCGGAGCCGAGGGAAGCACCGTGAAGGTGGACATCGGCTTCCGCAACGAGGGCCCGGCCTGGATCGGCTACATCCGCTCCGGCGAGGACGTCGCCGCCGTCGACTTCACCGTCCCGCAGGGCACGTCCGTCACCGCCAAGCCGGACCGCTGCCGCGCGGTGACCGCCGAGGGCGGGTACCGCGAGGACCAGGAGAGCCCCGCGCCGCGCTATGTCTGCCCGACCTCGATGAGCGTGCGCGACGGCGGCGGCCTCGACCTGCCGTTCGAGCTGCGGATCGACGCGTCCTCGATCGGCGCGACCGGCGAGGTCGTCGTCCGCGACACGTGGGTGCAGAAGCCGGCGCTGCCCTTCGACCCGAAGCCCGCCAACAACACCGCGCTGGTCATCCTGAACGCCGAGGGCGGCGTCGCCGACTCCGGCGGCACGACGACCGGTTCCGGCGGCTCCGACGGTGGCTCCGGCACGCCCTCCACCCCGCCGACCACGGCTCCGGCCCCGGACGACAGCACGTCCGGGTCCTCCGCGTCCACCACCTCCGGCGGCGGCTCGACGGGCGCCACGGGCACGGCCACGGGCGGCTCGGGCACGTCCGACGGCGGCAACCTGGCCCTGACCGGAACGACCGTGCTGACCGCTTCCGGCGTGGCGGCCGCGGCGCTGGCCGCGGGCCTGGTGCTGTACGTGGCGGCCCGGCGGCGCGCGCGGGCCTGATCACCCGCGGACCGGCCGACGGGCGCGGGCGGGCAGACCCGCCCGCGCCCGTCCGTCGGCGGGTTCTCGACGGCTGCGGTGCGGGAGCGGCGGGGAGGGGGACGGATCACCGCCGAAGTACCTTCCGATACGACCGGAACCCGGGCGTCCCCGGGTCCGGCCGCACAGGGGTGACCGGTCCGCTGTCCCCTGCGGACCGGTCACATGTGCCGGGATGTGGTCCCACGACATACGTGCAGTACGTCTCACGCCCCGGCAGAGCCACGCGTGGTTTTCCTACCGATGCCGCCCCTGGTTGGCACGGACACCGGGATCAACGAAGACACCGCCGTCCCGGTCACGCGCCGTACGGGTGAGACGGGGCCCGAACGCAGATGCGGGCCCGTCCTGCGGGCGACGGACGGTGTCGCCCGCCCGTCCTCACACCCGGCCGCGGCACAGCTCCAGCAGCGTCATGGCCAGCGCGGTGCCCGGCTTGCCCAGCGCGTCCCGGAAGTGGCCGAGCACGGCCGTCTCGCGGGAGAGGCTGACCCGGCGGCCGCCCGAGGCGATCCGGGTCTCCTGGATCACGGCCGAGACGGCCATCCGTTCCTGGACGAGTCCGATGATCCGGTCGTCGAGGGCGTCGATGCGCTCCCGGGCGCCGCCGACGAGGGCGGCGGCCTCGTCGGTGCGCGCCCCGGTCCGCTCGGCGGCGGTGGCGGCGGGGCTGGTGGGGGCGGTGGCGCCGGTGCTGCTCATGATGGTGACTCCCGGTGGGTGACGGCCCCCGGGGCGAGTGGCCCGGACACGCAGAACGCCCCGGGCCTGTCGGCCCGGGGCGCCTGGAACGTTGCTCGTCAGTGACTCACGCAACACGACCATGGCAGCCGGCGGGCCGGGTGCCATAGGTAAAGACGAAGGTCGTGTGCTGACGCATGGGGGACAGTATGCCCCGGCCCCCTCCGCGTACCAACGCGGGGCCCGTATGGTGAGACGGGCCGTCCCGGGGCCCCAGCCCCGGCGAGCACGGCCCGGCCCCGCGCCCCCTGCCGGGGCCGGGGGTCCGGCTCCCTGGAGCCCCTGGCGCCCCGGAGGCCCGGCGCGGCCCCCGGCTCCCCGGATGCGCTCAGGTCGCGGCGGCCGGTGGATTCCGGGGCGCGGGGAGCGACGGCGGGCGGCCGGTAGAATCGGGAGGACCGACCCCCTTCACCACCGCCGGAAGGCCGCCCCCGTGCCAGCAGCACCCCCCGCCGCCCCCGACGCCACGGCCGACGTGGTCCTCGTCGTCGACTTCGGCGCGCAGTACGCCCAGCTCATCGCCCGCCGCGTCCGCGAGGCCCGGGTCTACAGCGAGATCGTCCCGTCCACCATGCCGGTGGCCGAGATGCTGGCCAAGAACCCCCGCGCGATCATCCTCTCCGGCGGCCCGTCGTCGGTGTACGCGGAGGGCGCCCCCTCCCTGGACCGCTCGCTGTTCGAGGCCGGGGTCCCCGTCTTCGGCATGTGCTACGGCTTCCAGCTGATGGCGACCACGCTCGGCGGCACGGTCGACGACAACGGGGCCCGGGAGTACGGCCGCACCCCGCTGCACGTCACCAAGGCGGGCTCGACGCTCTTCGAGGGCACGCCCACCGAGCAGCCGGTGTGGATGTCGCACGGCGACGCCTGCTCGGCCGCCCCCGAGGGCTTCACCGTCACCGCGTCCACCGACGTCGTCCCGGTCGCCGCCTTCGAGAACGACGAGAAGAAGCTCTACGGCGTCCAGTACCACCCGGAGGTCATGCACTCGACCCACGGCCAGCAGGTCCTGGAGCACTTCCTCTACCGCGGCGCGGGCATCGAGCCGAACTGGACCACCACCAACGTGGTCGAGGAGCAGGTCGCCCTCATCCGCGAGCAGGTCGGCGCCAAGCGCGCCATCTGCGGCCTCTCCGGCGGCGTCGACTCCGCCGTCGCCGCGGCCCTCGTCCAGAAGGCCATCGGGTCCCAGCTGACCTGCGTCTACGTCGACCACGGGCTGATGCGCAAGGGCGAGACCGAGCAGGTCGAGAAGGACTTCGTCGCCGCCACCGGCGTCAAGCTCAAGGTGGTCGACGCCGAGAAGCGCTTCCTCGACGCACTGGCGGGCGTCTTTGACCCCGAGCAGAAGCGGAAGATCATCGGCCGCGAGTTCATCCGCGTCTTCGAGCAGGCCCAGGCCGAGCTCGTCGCCGAGGCGGGCGCGGCCGGCGAGGACGTCGCCTTCCTCGTCCAGGGCACGCTCTACCCGGACGTCGTCGAGTCCGGCGGCGGCACCGGCACCGCCAACATCAAGTCCCACCACAACGTGGGCGGCCTCCCTGACGACATCGAGTTCCAGCTCGTCGAGCCGCTGCGCCAGCTGTTCAAGGACGAGGTCCGGATGGTCGGCCAGGAGCTGGGCCTGCCCGAGGAGATCGTCCAGCGCCAGCCGTTCCCCGGCCCCGGCCTCGGCATCCGCATCGTCGGCGAGGTCACCAAGGAGCGCCTGGACCTGCTGCGCGAGGCCGACGCCATCGCCCGCGAGGAGCTCACCGCGGCCGGCCTGGACCGCGACATCTGGCAGTGCCCGGTGGTCCTCCTCGCCGACGTCCGCTCCGTCGGCGTCCAAGGTGACGGCCGCACCTACGGTCACCCGATCGTGCTGCGCCCGGTCTCCTCGGAGGACGCCATGACGGCCGACTGGTCCCGACTGCCGTACGAGACGCTGGCGAAGATCTCCACCCGCATCACCAACGAGGTCGCCGACGTCAACCGCGTCGTCCTCGACGTGACGAGCAAGCCGCCGGGGACCATCGAGTGGGAGTGACCTCCCCGCTCCCCACGGGCCTCCAGGCCCCTGGGTCCGCGCCGATGCCGTCGCTCGTCCGTCCGGGCGGCGGCACGGTCGTACCGGCTGGTCACGCCGAGCGGTGACGAGCCCGACCCGGTGACGCACCCGTGCAGCCCCCCGGCACGCCCCCCCCGGGGCGCGTCACGGGAGGACGGCGGGCCCGGCGCCCCTTCCCGCCCGACGGGGCCCCGGCGGGGCATCGGTCGAACGTTTCCGCGACTGGTGCCCCGGCCCGCCCCGCCGAGCGGGACGGCCTCCTGATACGGCACAATTCGCAGGAATCGCAGGCGAGTTGGCTGTACCGGGGCGTGAAAGGGCGTAAACCTCCGTGGCGCTGGACGAGGCAAGGACGAACGGCACCCACCGAGGCGGCTGCGCCTGCGGTGACTGTCCGCACGGAGCACGCGAGGGGCACCGGCGCGCGGTCGCCGCGTTCCTCGCCAAGCGCGACGAACTGGCGGCGGGGAGCGGCCTGCCCGCCGGCGTCGCCCAGTCCGCCTCCGCGTCCCGGCAGTGGGTCTCCGACGAGCTGACCGGGTCGGCCCGCGCCGTCGCCGAACGGGCCCAACAGGCCGGTGACGCCTGGCTCCACCGGGTCTGGCGGACCACTCTGTTCACGGTCTGGGGCGCGGTCGTCGCCCTCCTCGTCGGTGCGAGCGTCACCGCGATCGGGGCCGGCTGGACCACCGCCCGCACCGCCTCCCTGCTCGCCGCCCTCGTCACCGCGGCCCTCCTCAGTGCCGCGGCCCGCTTCCACCGTGCCCGCGGCGGCCTCCTCGCCCCGCTGATCGGCGAGGACAACCGGCTCTCCACCTCCCGCACGGTCGCCGCCGCGTGGGTGCTGTTCGCCGTCTTCGCCGTCCTCGTCCTCGCCCTCCAGCTGGCCGGAGCCTCCGACCCCGCCGAACGGGACGCGCTGATCGAGGGCCTCGACCTCGTGCGGTCCGCCGGAGTGCTGTGCGTGCTGGCGCTGGTGTGCGCGGTCGCCGTCGTCGTCCGCCGGGTGGTGACCGTACGAGTGCTGGCCCAGCGGCTCCAGAAGCTGCGCGCCGACCGGCCGCGCGCCGCCGACCTGCTGACCGACGACTCGGGGCGCGGCTCCTTCACCGATGTGCAGTACGTGCTGGTCAGCGCCGTCGCCGTGCTGTTCGCCGCGGTCCGCCTGGCCCGCCGCCCCGAGCAGCTGCCCGACCTCCCGTGGGGGCTCGCCCTGCTCGTGGCGGTCTCGGCCGCGACCTATTTCGCAGGCAAGTACGCGGAGGGCGGCCGCCCCGTCGTGCTGTCCGTCGTACGGGCCCGGGAGGCCGGGGACCTGGACGCCCCGATCCGGACCGGCGACGACATCGAGATCCGGGGCGCCGGCTTCGTGCCGCCCGGCGCGGAGCGCCCCGACCTGCTGGCCCGGCTCGTCGTGCGGATCGGCACCGTCCACGTCCACGTGCCGCTGATCCCGGTCCCCGGAGGCTTCGCCAACCCGACCGACACCGTCCTCACCGTGCCGGTCCCGGTCGAGGTCGAGCCCGGCACGGTCGACGTCCAGGTCATCACCGCCACCGGCGTGGAGACCGACCGCTGCCCGATCGACGTGACGGACTGACCGGCCCTCGCGCGTGACGGACCGGCCGGGCCGGCCCCCGGGCGGTTTCCGCCGCCGATCGCTCCCGCCCCCTGGTGAGCGGGGCTCCCGAGGCGTACGTATGGTCGGGACGACGGGACTTCGGGAAGCGGGGCGGCGTGATGCGCGGTTACGGCGGCAGCGGTTCGTACGGCCGGGGCGAACCCAGGGGCCCGCGGGAGCGGGCACGGGAGTACGCGCTGCTCCCGCTGCGGATCTTCCTCGGCGTCACCTTCGTCTACGCGGGCCTGGACAAGCTGACGGACAGCGCCTTCCTCTCCGCCACCGGCACCGGGTCCGTCGGCGAGATGATGCGAGGGGTACGCGACTCCTCGGCGATCCCCGCCCTCGTCGACCTGGCGCTCAGGAGCCCCGAGGGCTTCGGTTACGCCATCGCCCTCGGCGAACTCCTCGTAGGCCTCGGCACCCTCGTCGGCCTCTGGGCCCGGCTCGCGGCGCTCGGCGGCGCCCTGATCTCGCTGAGCCTCTGGCTGACCGTGAGCTGGCAGGCGACGCCGTACTACTACGGCAACGATCTGCCCTATCTGATGGCCTGGCTGCCGCTGGTGCTCGCGGGCGCGGCCGTGTTCTCCGCCGACGCCTTCCTCGCCGCGCGCCGCCGCCGGATCAGGTAAGCGCCCCAGGTCGCCGTCGCGGCCAGCCCCAGACCGCCGAGAAACAGCGGGAGGAAGAACGTCCACGGGGCCTCCCACACCCCGGCGGCGTCGGCCGCGTACCCCCCGGCCAGGGCCAGCATCGCCAGGCCCGCCACCGCGCGGCCCGGCCGGAACTCATGCAGCAGCACGGGTGACCTCCACCTGTCCGACGCCCACTTCCAGTACCAGTTCGATCGTGCCCGCCGGCTCCCCGCCCTCGGGCGGCGGCAGCGTACGGCGGGTCGAGGCGTCGCTGCTGATCCGGACCTGGACCCGCTGCCCCTCCTCCAGCCGGATCTCCCCGAGGCCCGCCTCCGCACGCACCTTCACCGTCACGCCCCTCGGCACGACGACGGCGATCCGCCCCGCCGCCACGTCGACCCCGGTGCTCACACTCCCGCCCGCGGGGACCGTCAGACCCGACAGGTCCAGCCGGGCGTCACCCGCGTTCAGCTCGTAGTGCGGCCGCACGGCGGACACCGAGGCCGGACGCCACTCCCGGCGGTCCCAGGTCGTGCCGATGTCCTTCGGCAGCGCCGACGCGCCCGCGAGCAGACCCGCCGTGACCATCGCCGTCAGGACCGTGCCGA
This sequence comes from Streptomyces pratensis, assembly GCF_037137275.1. Taxonomy (GTDB): domain Bacteria; phylum Actinomycetota; class Actinomycetes; order Streptomycetales; family Streptomycetaceae; genus Streptomyces; species Streptomyces pratensis_B. Next base: position 90,617 of record NZ_JBBBEN010000093.1, read on the forward strand.
AACCGGTCCGGCCCAGCACAGAGGCGACCAGCAGCCCCAGCCCGAACACCCCGAGGGCGGCGGCCAGGCCGACTTGCAGAGCGGTCCCCAGCGGCTGGTGCTCCCAGCTCAGGCCGGTGCCGAGGCCGCCCGCCACCAGCGCCGCCAGGAGGACGGCACCGCCGATCGACCGCGGACCGCGCGCACCGGCCGACGGCTGCGGCACCCGGAACGGCGCCTCCGCACTGGGCTTCCCGGCCCGCGCCCCGGCGTCCGCCGCGCCCAGGTCCGTATCGGCCGGGCCCCACAGATAGCCGGAGCCCACCGGCCCCGTCGTCCCGTCCTTGACGATCGGGTCCCGCCACCACGAGGGGCTGCCCGGCCTCGGCGGGGCCTTCACCTCCGGCGGGGGCGTGCCGAGCCCGCCGGTGTGCGCGGCCCCCGCGGGGGCGGCCGGCGCGCCGGGCGGGGCCACCGGGCCCTTTGGGGCCGCCGGCCGGCGGGACTGCGTCCACACGGAGAAGCCGACCACGGCCAGCGCCAGCAGCGAGGCGAACGACAGCATGTCCCGGTTGTGCAGCATCGACAGGAACAGCCCGCAGCCGATCAGCGCCAGCAGCAGCGCCACCAGCGACGCCCCGTCCACCCGGCCCGACAGCAGCTTGCGCGCCTCGTTCTCCTCGTCGCCGTCCGCGGGCAGCAGGAGCCAGGCGAAGCCGTAGAAGACCAGACCGATGCCGCCGGTCACCGCCAGCACGCCGAGCACGATCCGGAAGATCACCGGGTCCACGTCGCAGTACCGGCCGAGACCGCCGCACACCCCGGCGACGACCTTCTGCCGCGGGGTGCGCCGCAGCTGCGGTTTCGGCGCGTCGGGGGGCGCGACGCCGGGAGGGGCGTCCGAAGGAGCGGTCATGCCTCCATGGTGACGGGCCGGGCCGCCCGCCGGGACCCGCGCCGACCCTGGACCGTCCCTGATATTGCCCGTGGGCGCCCCTCGGGGTCGGGCCTGCCGCCTCCGCGCCGACGGGGAGGAACCGGACGTCCGGACCGCAGACCCTCAGGGTCCTGTGGGGGACCGACCCTGATGCCCGTCCGCGCCCGCACGTGTGACGATCGGGGTATGCCAGCCGCCACCGCCCGAGCCGCCGCCAGCTCCCTCGCCGCCGACCCGGAGGAGCCGCCCCTGCGCAAGCTCTACCGGAGCGCCGACGGGCGGCTGCTCGGCGGCGTCGCGCGCGGGCTCGCCGGGCACCTGGGGCTGCCCGTCGTCTGGGTGCGGCTGGTGTTCCTGGGGCTGTTCCTCACCGACGGCCTCGGCGCGGTGCTGTACGCGGTGTTCTGGATCGTGGTGCCGCTGGGCGTCGGCGGCGTCGAGGCGCCGCGCTCGGTGTTCGAGATGGCGGCGGACGGCCGCCGCCGGCTCCGAAAGCCGGACAAGGGCCAGGTGTTCGCCCTGGTCGCGCTGGCTGTCGGGGCCGTCGCCTTCGTCGCCAACGTCGACATGGGCAGCGAGGCCGACCGCTACATCTGGCCGACCCTCCTCATCGGCGCGGGCTCCGTCCTGGTCTGGCGGCAGGCGGACAACGCCCGGCGGGCCCGCTGGATGGAGGTCGGCCGCCACCGCAAGCTGCTCCACCTGGCCCGCGGCCTGGCCGGGGTCGCCCTCGTCGGCCTCGGTCTCGCCGTGTTCATCGTGGTCCGCGGCTCGGCCGCCCAGCTCGGCAACGTGCTCACCGCCGCCATCGCCGTGCTGACCGGCATCGCCCTGCTCGCCGGCCCCTACCTGGTGCGGATGACCCAGGACCTCTCCGAGGAACGCCTGATGCGCATCCGGGCCCAGGAGCGGGCCGAAGTGGCCGCGCACGTCCATGACTCGGTGCTGCACACGCTCACCCTGATCCAGCGCAGCGCGGACGACGGCGGCGAGGTCAGGCGCCTCGCCCGCGCCCAGGAAAGGGAGCTGCGCAACTGGCTCTACAACCCCGAGGGCACCGGCAAGGACGAGGACGACGAGCCGGAGACCCTGGCCGAGGCGGTCAAGCGGGCCGCCGCCGAGGTCGAGGACACGCACGGCGTCCCGCTGGAGGTCGTCGTCGTCGGCGACTGCCCCCTCGACGACAAGCTGGCCGCCCAGTTGCAGGCCGCGCGCGAGGCGATGGTGAACGCCGCCAAGTACGGTGGCGAGGGCGGCGCCGTACAGGTCTTCGCGGAGGTGGAGGGAACTACGGTCTTCGTGTCCGTACGTGACCGGGGCCCGGGGTTCGACCTGGACGAGGTTCCCGGGGACCGGATGGGCGTACGAGAATCAATCATCGGCCGGATGCGGCGCAACGGCGGCACCGCCCGGCTGCGTTCGGCGCCCGGCGAGGGCACCGAGGTCGAGCTGGAAATGGAAAGGGCGGGCGCATGACCGAGAACACCGAAGCCACCGGGGGCCCGGAGCGACGGGTACGGGTCGTCCTCGTCGACGACCACCGGATGTTCCGCACCGGGGTGCAGGCCGAGATCGGCCGCACGGAGGAGACCGGCGTCGAGGTGGTGGGCGAGGCCGCCGACGTCGACCAGGCGGTCACCGTCATCACGGCGACCCGCCCCGAGGTCGTCCTCCTCGACGTCCACCTGCCGGGCGGCGGCGGCGTCGAGGTGCTCCGCCGCTGTGCTCCCCTGATGGGCACGGCCGAGAACCCGGTCCGCTTCCTCGCGCTGTCCGTCTCGGACGCCGCGGAGGACGTCATCGGCGTCATCCGGGGCGGCGCGCGGGGCTACGTCACCAAGACGATCACCGGCGCCGACCTGGTCGACTCGGTCTTCCGGGTCCAGGAGGGCGACGCGGTCTTCTCGCCCCGCCTGGCCGGCTTCGTCCTCGACGCCTTCGCCTCCACGGACGCCCCGCCGGTCGACGAGGACCTGGACCGTCTCACCCAGCGGGAGCGCGAGGTGCTGCGGCTGATCGCGCGCGGCTACGCCTACAAGGAGATCGCCAAGCAGCTGTTCATCTCGGTGAAGACGGTCGAGTCGCACGTCTCGGCGGTCCTGAGGAAGCTCCAGCTCTCCAACCGGCACGAGCTGACCCGGTGGGCGACGGCGCGCAGGCTGGTCTGAGGCCCGGGCGTCCTCAGGCCGCCCGCGGGAGGGAAGCGCCGAGGAAGGCATGCCTCACCGGCCGGAGAGGGAGCGGCCCTGGCTAGGCTCCGCAACCATGGACGTACTCATCAATGTTGTCGTCGCCCTTCACATCATCGGCATCGCCTCGCTGCTGGGCGGTTTCCTGACCCAGATGAAGGCCATGGGGGCGGGCACCGCCCGCTTCGTGCCCGCCATGCTCCACGGCGCGCTGACGATGCTCGTCACCGGCATCGCCCTGGTCGGCCTCAACCAGGCCGACGACCAGGCCGTGAACAACGTCAAGATCGGCGTCAAGCTGCTGATCCTGGTCGCCGTCCTCGCCCTGGTCTACGTCAAGCGGGACGACGAGAAAGTCGACAAGGCCGCGTTCGCCGCGGTCGGCGGGCTGACGGTGGCCAACATCTTCATCGCCACGGTCTGGACCTGAGCCCCGGGGCCCAGCCTCGGACCCGAGGCTGGGCCCCGGCCGGACCTGAGGGCCTTGGGGCGGCCGCGCGCCCCGTTGCCCGGAGAGGGAGTCGACCTGCTTCCGTAGCCGTGCGCCCCGCCGACCGGGCCCTTGTGCGCGGAAGGTGGACGTCCGCTCGCTGTGCGTTCGCGTCGGCGCGTCGTGGGCGGCCACCGGGTGCGGACTTCGGCGGAAGGATGTCCGTGCGGCCCTCTAGACTCGGAAAGCGATGAGCAGCCTCTTTGACGACAGTTTCCTGACCGGCCTCCAGCCCGCGGAGGACGGCGCCCCCCCGCCCCCGGAGGACCATGCCCCCGAGGCGGTGCCGGAGGGCCTCTTCGAGGGCGTCTTCGACGCGCCCCCGCCGCCCCGGGACGGGTACTACCGCGACGGGCGCCCCCGCCCGGTGATCGACTCCGCCGCGCTGCTCGAAGGGCTGAACACCGAGCAGCGCGCCGCCGTCGTGCACGCCGGGTCCCCGCTGCTCATCGTCGCCGGGGCCGGTTCCGGCAAGACCCGGGTGCTCACCCACCGCATCGCCCACCTGCTGGCCGAGCGCGGAGTCCACCCCGGGCAGATCCTCGCGATCACCTTCACGAACAAGGCCGCGGGCGAGATGAAGGAGCGCGTCGAGCAGCTCGTCGGCCCGCGCGCCAACGCCATGTGGGTCATGACCTTCCACAGCGCCTGCGTGCGCATCCTGCGCCGCGAGTCGAAGAAGCTCGGCTTCACCTCGTCGTTCTCCATCTACGACGCCGCCGACTCCAAGCGCCTGATGGCCCTGGTCTGCCGCGACCTCGACCTGGACCCCAAGCGCTACCCGCCGAAGTCCTTCACCGCCAAGGTCTCCAACCTCAAGAACGAGCTCATCGACGAGGAGACCTTCGCCGGGCAGGCGGCCGACGGCTTCGAGAAGACCCTCGCCCAGGCGTACGCGCTCTACCAGGCCCGGCTGCGCGAGGCCAACGCCCTGGACTTCGACGACATCATCATGACGACGGTCCACCTGCTCCAGGCCTTCCCGGACGTCGCCGAGCACTACCGCCGGCGCTTCCGGCACGTCCTGGTCGACGAGTACCAGGACACCAACCACGCCCAGTACACCCTCGTGCGCGAGCTGGTCGGCCCGGCAGGAGAGGCCGACGCCCCGGCCGAGCTGTGCGTCGTCGGCGACGCGGACCAGTCGATCTACGCCTTCCGGGGCGCGACCATCCGCAACATCCTCCAGTTCGAGGAGGACTACCCCGACGCGACGACGATCCTGCTGGAGCAGAACTACCGCTCCTCCCAGACGATCCTCTCCGCCGCCAACGCGGTCATCGAGCGCAACGAGAGCCGCCGCCCCAAGAACCTCTGGACGAACGCCGGGGCAGGCGCCCGCATCACCGGTTACGTCGCCGACACCGAGCACGACGAGGCCCAGTTCGTCGCCGACGAGATCGACCGGCTCACCGACGCCGGCGACGCCAAGGCGGGCGACGTCGCCGTCTTCTACCGGACCAACGCCCAGTCCCGGGTCTTCGAGGAGATCTTCATCCGCGTCGGCCTGCCCTACAAGGTCGTCGGCGGCGTGCGGTTCTACGAGCGCAAGGAGGTCCGGGACGTCCTGGCCTACCTCCGGGTCCTCGCCAACCCCGAGGACACCGTCCCGCTGCGCCGCATCCTCAACGTGCCCAAGCGCGGCATCGGCGACCGCGCCGAAGCGATGATCGACGCGCTGTCGCTGCGCGAGAAGATCTCCTTCCCGCAGGCGCTGCGCCGCGTCGACGAGGCCTACGGCATGGCCGCCCGCTCTGCCAACGCCGTGAAGCGGTTCAACACGCTGATGGAGGAGCTGCGCACGATCGTCGAGTCCGGCGCCGGGCCCGCCGTCGTGCTGGAAGCAGTCCTGGAGCGCACGGGCTATCTTGCCGAGCTCCAGGCGTCCACCGACCCGCAGGACGAGACCCGCGTCGAGAACCTCCAGGAACTCGCCGCCGTCGCCCTCGAATTCGAGCAGGAGCGCGGCGAGGAGGAGGGCGCGGGCACGCTCGCGGAGTTCCTGGAGAAGGTCGCGCTCGTCGCCGACTCGGACCAGATCCCCGACGAGGACGAGGACGGCTCCGGGGTCATCACGCTGATGACCCTGCACACCGCCAAGGGCCTGGAGTTCCCGGTCGTCTTCCTCACCGGCATGGAGGACGGCGTCTTCCCGCACATGCGCGCCCTCGGCCAGACCAAGGAGCTGGAGGAGGAGCGGCGGCTCGCCTACGTCGGGATCACCCGCGCCCGTGAACGCCTCTATCTCACCCGCGCCGCGATGCGCAGCGCCTGGGGCCAGCCCGCGTACAACCCGGCGTCACGGTTCCTGGAGGAGATCCCGGACCAGCACCTGGAGTGGAAGCGCAGGGGGCCGATGGCCGCCCCGGCCGGGCCGACGTCCGGCATCACGTCCTCGCTGTCCTCCTCCCGCTCCCGCTCCGGCCCCTCGGGTTTCGCGACCCGGCGCGGCGCGGAGAAGCCGGTCGTCACCCTGGTGGCGGGGGACCGCGTCACGCACGACCAGTTCGGGCTCGGCACGGTGACCGCCGTCGAGGGCTTCGGCGACCAGGCCAAGGCGACGGTCGACTTCGGCGGCGAGCGCCCGAAGAAGCTGCTTCTGCGCTACGCGCCGGTCGAGAAGCTTTAGGGGCGGGAACGCCGGAGGGGGCGGTGCGGCCTTCAGACCGCCCCGCCCCCTCCCAAGGCCGCTCACCACCGCCGCGCCGGCGTCCGGCCCTCGGCCCGGGTGGCCGCTCAGGTCGGGTTGACGCCGTGGCTGCGCAGCCACACCAGGGGATCGATCGACGCGCCGCCGCCGGGCCGGACCTCGAAGTGCAGGTGCGGCCCGGTGGAGTTGCCCGAGTCGCCGGCGTACCCGATGACGTCGCCGGCCTTGACCGGGCCTGAGCGGATCTTGGTGCTGCTGAGGTGGCAGTACCAGGTCTCGGTACCGTCGGCCATGGTCACGATCGCCATGTTGCCGTAGGCGCTGTTCCACTGGGTGCGCACGGTGCCGTCGGTGGCCGCCATCACCGGAGCGCCGTACCCGACGGGGAAGTCGATGCCCGTGTGGACGGACATCCAGTTGATGCCCGCCTGGCCGTAGTAGGCGCTGAGCCCGTGCTGCTTGACCGGCATGACGAACTTGGGGCGCAGCGCCTCACGGCGTGCGGCCTCCTCCTCGCGCTTCTTCTTCTCCGCCGCCTGCCGCTCCCGCAGGTCGATGCGCTCCTGGGTGCGGCTCGCGCGCTCGCGGAAGTCGTTGCTTCCCTCGTCCAGCTGTTCCAGCTGGCTGTCCAGCTGGTTGTTGGCGGCGACCGGCTTGACCGTGCTGGGGTCGGCGACCGCGAGCGAGGTGGTGGTCTCGCCCTGCTTCTCCTCGCCGCCGGTCATTCCGCTGACGGACGCGGCGGCGATGCCCGCCACCCCCATCACGCAGGCGGAGGGCACCGCGACGGTCAGGAGGGCGGACCGCTTGGCGGGGCTGCGGCGGCGGGCGCGGTTGCGGGGGCCGGGGGGCCGGGGGGCGGCGCGGCTCACCGAGTACGGGTCGGGGAAACCGCCCGCGTCGCCCGGCTCCGGCGTCTCCTTTGCCGTCAGGACGGGGAGTTCGGCGGTGGAGGACGGGCCCTGGGACGCCTCCTCTTCCTGCGGTCCACCGTCCGGACCGGCCATCGCGGCCGGTGACGTCGTGGTCGCTGTCGCCTCGGGGGCCTGGTGTTCGTACAGCGGATACGACGTATGTTCGGGTTCGTAGCGGGCGTCCTCGGGCGTGGCGCCGGAGTTCCAGGCGGTCGCGTCGTAGGCCCCGGTGTCGTACGTGTCGGTGCCGTACGCGCCCGTGCTGTGCGTGCCGGTCTCGTAGCCGCCGGTGTTGAGGGCCGTGGTGGCGTACGTCCCGGTGTCCGCGACGACGGTGGCGCTGTACGTGCCGACCGGGTAGGCCCCGGTGTCGTAGGCGTCCGCCGTCCCGTAGGCGTCACCGGTCCCGTACGCGGTGCCGGCCGGGTACGTCCCGGTGTCGTACGCCCCCGTGTCGTACGTCCCGGTGTCGTAGGCGCCCGTGTCGTACGGGGCGGAGGGGAAGGCGGCCGCGGGGAACGCGCCGCTGTCGGTGGTCGTCCACTGGCCGGCGCCGTCCTGGTCGGTGCTCTGCTGCCATGCGGCGGAGGAGTCCCACTGCTGGTGGGCCCGGTGGTCGGCCGGCTCCGCGGCGGCGTAGCCGTGGCCGTCGTAGGGGGCGGTCCGCTGAGCGCCCGTGTCCCAGGACGAGGAGTCGAACTGGCCGCTGTGGTTCGGCTGTCCGGTGGTGTACGAGGTCTCGTAACCGCCGTCGTAGGGGGAGCCGGCGTAACCGTTGGCCTGGTGTACCGCGTCGTATCCGGCGTCGTCGCCAGGGCGGTGGCCGCCCGGCAGTGAGCCGAAGAGGGGGTCGGTGTCATAGCTGCCGGTCGGCTGACTGTCGTACCCGACGTGCCCGGCGTGGGGGTGCTGGTCGTTCACCAACTTCTCTCTCGCCTCGGCGGCAGGACTGGTCTGAATCCCGGTCGGGAGGTCCCACGGGGGAAGCAGTGGCCGCGACTGTACCCGGCGGTATGTGAGGACGACAATCTTCGACAGGTTTTACGTTCGCAAGAAACGGGCAATCGGCCGTCTTTCGAGGGGCACTAGACCCGGGCTTGGCCCTGCGTTCGAGAAACGTTCTATTCCTGGCCGCTGGAGTCGTTCCGGTTGAGGGGGTGAACCCTCCTGCGCCCCCGTGCTCCTTGGCGGCTCTGCCGTTCCTGTCGCCTCCGTTTCCCGTGCGGTCCCCGCCGCCTGCGCCGTCGCCTGAGCCTTGAGTGCCGGGCGGACGGCTGAGGCCATGGCCGGACGGACCGGCAGCGCGAGCGAACGGACCGGCAGCGCGAGGAGACCGAGGCCGGTGACGCGCGAGTTCACCGCGTCGAGGCCGGGGCGGCCGGCGCACGCCGTCTCGGCGGGGCCATGACCTGGTCCGGCTCGCTCCAGAAGCTGACGGACCGCTTCCGGCGGCCGGGCGCGGGGCTCCGCAGCTTCACGACCAGGGAGGAACCGGTGCGTATCTGCCGTACGAGCACGAGGGGGAGCCCCGGGCCCCGGGGGAGCGAGGGCGGTGTCGCGGCCGTCGTGCGGCCTCCCGAGCCTCACCGGGGTGCGCCCCCGGCCGTCGCCGCCGAGCCGCTGGACGTCATACCGGGCGACGAGTCCGCCGAGGCGTTGCCCCCGATGGTGTCGGCCCGGCGGCATCCGGTGCGCGTGCAGGTCTCCTCTGCATGCCGCCCGAGCAGTGCGGCGGCGACGGGCCGTACCACCGTGCCGCGCGGCTGGCGGCGCGGGGGTACGGCGACCTCGTAGCGGCTCTCCTCGCGCCGGGCCCGCGCGGCCCGGAGGACCGCGTGGACGGGGACGGCGCCTGGCGCGCAGGTCCCTCGTGTGATTTCCCCCTCCCCGGCTGCCGCGAAACTGCGGCTTGCGGGATGCTGTGGATAACGTTCGTTCACATCCCCGGCCCTTCAGGCACGGGAGACCATGTGGAGGCAGTGATGGGTGTGACCGGTCCGATCCGTGTGGTGGTGGCCAAACCGGGACTCGACGGCCACGATCGCGGGGCCAAGGTGATCGCGCGGGCGTTGCGGGACGCCGGTATGGAAGTGATCTATACGGGGCTCCACCAGACGCCCGAGCAGATCGTCGACACGGCGATCCAGGAGGACGCCGACGCCATCGGCCTCTCGATTCTCTCCGGAGCGCACAACACGCTCTTCGCGAAGGTGATCGAGTTGCTGAGGGAACGGGAGGCGGAGGACATCAAGGTGTTCGGCGGCGGGATCATCCCGGAGGCGGACATCCCGCCGCTGAAGGAGCTGGGCGTGGCGGAGCTCTTCACGCCGGGTGCGACGACGACCGAGATCGTCTCCTGGGTGAACACCCACGTCCGTCAGCCCGCCCAGGCCTGACCACGGCGCCCGCGCGCCCGGCCCCGCCTGAGCGGGACCGCGTGCGCCCGGCGCTGCGTGGTGCGGGCGCCGGCATGCGTCCGGTGCTTCACGAGCCGGGCGAGCCGGGGGTGCCCGTGTGACGCCAGGGGTCGCCTGAGGAGGCGGCGTGGGCCCGTCGGCGTGCGGACGGGACCGGGCGCGCCCGCCCACGCGGGAGGCCGTGCTGCCTGGCTCCGCCCGCCCGCCCGCCTGCCGTCGGCGGTACGGGCCCGGGGCGGCGCGCGCACCCGGCGAGCCGGCCCACCTGACGTCCCGCCTGGGCGCGGCTGGGAATGCGGGCTGGGCACGGACCTGGGCGCGGGCTGGGAATGCGGGCCGCGGTGGGCCTGTGCGGCCGGGGTGGGGCCTGGGCGTACGGGGCCGAGGCCCGCGCCGGTGGGCCTGTGCGTACGGAGCGCCGCGGGCCGCGGCGGGCTTGTGCGTACGGAGCGTCGCGGCGGGCGTCAGCCCAGGAGCTCCGCCTCCATCGCGGCGCGCAGCCGCAGGGTGGAGACCAGGCGCTGGAAGGCCTCCGACCAATACCCGCCCGCCCCGGGCGACGCCCCCTCCTGCTCGTCCGGCACCGCCGTCAGGACCTCCAGCCGCTCGGCCTCGGCCGGTTCCAGACAGCGCTCCGCCAGCCCCATCACGCCGCTGAAGCTCCATGGGTAACTCCCGCCGTCGCGGGCGATGTCGAGTGCGTCGACCACCGCGCGCCCCAGGGCGCCGGACCAGGGAACCGCGCACACGCCGAGCAGCTGGAACGCATCCGACAGGCCGTGTGCGGCGATGAAGGCGGCTGTCCAGTCAGCGCGTTCGAGCTCGGGCAGGATGGCGAGGAGCTGGGAGCGTTCGGCGATCGAGGCCGCCCCCGGACTGCTCGCCGGAGGAGCGGAGGGGGCGCCGAGCAGGGCCCGCCCCCATGAGGAATTCCGCTGCCGCACCGCGGCCCGGCGCCATGCGGCGTGCAGCTCGCCTGCCCAGTCGTCGGCGACGGGCAGGGCCACGATGTCCTGCGCCGGACGTCCGCCGAACTGCTGCTCCCAGACGTCCAGCGGCGTGGACTCCACCAGCTGCCCCAGCCACCAGGACCGTTCGCCGCGCCCCGTCGGCGGGACCGCGACGACGCCGTCCCGCTGCATGCCGGGGTCGCACTCGTGGGGCGCCTCCACGGCGATCGCGGCGGCGCCTCCCGTACGGTCCGGGTTCACACAGGACGTCGCGCGGGCTGCCATCCGTCCTGCGAAGGCGGAAGCGGGCAGGGCGGAGAGCAACTCGGCGGCGGTGGCGCGGACGTTGCGGCTGCGGTCCGACAAGGCCTGCTCCAGGAAGGGTTCGTCGGCGTCTTGCAGCCCACTCCGCAGGGAGTCCAGGAACATCAGCCGGTCTTCTGCCCGCTCGGTGGGCCAGGTGGAGGCGAGGAGGGCGAGCGCGGCCGGTGGGTCCTGCGCCCGTACGGCGTCGAGCAGGGCGATCCGCTCCGCGAACAGGCCCTCCTCCCACAGGCGTCGCACGACTTCTGGATCGGTGGTGTCGGGCCGCAGCGAGCCGCTCGCGGAGCCGCGCAGGGCGAACTTCCATTCGGGGTTCAGTCCGGCCAGCCACAACCCGCGCGGCCCGGCGAACGCCAGGGCCGCCGGCCGCAGGTCCGTCCGGGCGCGGGCCGCGTCCAGCAGCGGCGGCAGCAGGGCGGCCGGCGCCCGGAAACCCCGTCGGTTCGCGATGGCCAGCCACTGCGGGATGAGTTCGGTGAGGTCGGGGGTCGTACCGCGCCGTCCACCGCCCGGGGAGGCGGCCCGGCCGGCGAGCAGATGGGCGAGCCGGTGCCGGGCGGCCTCGGGAAGCGGCGGGCGCGGATCGGGGGCGGCGGACTCCGGGCGGGCCTCCGGTACGGCGGGCAGCAACCCGGCCCGCTGCCTCACGGTGTGCGACGCGGCGGCGTCCAGCAAGGCGGCCGGGGCGCCGGCCGGACCGGGGGCCTCGCACGACGTGGGTGGTCGGCGGTCGGTGCCGAGCAGCGCCGAGGTGAGCAGCTCCTCCCAGGGCAGGCGGTCGACAGCGGCGGCCGCCTGGCCCTGAGCGGCTCCCGCACCCGAGTGGACGAGGCCGGAGGGCACTTCGACGGGCCGGTCGGCGCGCACCGCTGCGGTCATCGTGCTCCGGGGCGGGCGGGGTGTCGGGTACTGAGCCGGGGCGGTGGTCGTACGAGGCATCGTGCCCCTCCAAGGGCAGCAGCGCGCGCACCAGTGCGCGGACGTCGGACTCGGGCGGTGAGCGGGCGGATGACGGGCGGACGGACGACAGGAGGAAGGAGGCCGGCCGGATGGGTGGCGGGCGGAGGATGAGGGCCGGACGGGTGGCGGGCGGAGGGGTGGTGCGCGGTGGGGTGTGGTGAGAAACGGGGCAGTGCGTGGTCCGGCGCGGCCGGCGGTTCGCGGGTCCGGGCCGACCGCGTCAGACCAGTCGCACGAGTGCCCCGGCCCCGGTCGCGAGCCCTTCGGTAGGCGCCGTGTCTCCGCCCTCCCCGCCCCGGCTCTCCGGGTCCCAGGCCGCCAACGGGTCGAAGCCGTGGTGGCCCATCTCGCCGAACACGGTCACCGGGCCCCCGCCCGAAAGGGCCACGAGCTTCCACAGGCCCGGTCGGGACAGGGCGGCCGGAGCGATCGGCAGGGCCGCGTCGGCTTCGGCATCGGCCAGTTGCCAGCCGCCCTCGGACGGCACGGGTATGACGTCGCGCAGGGTGACCGGATATGCGTCCAGCCACGGATCGTGCCGCAGCGCCTCCCCGTACACGACAGGGGCGGCGGCGGCGTCGACGCCCGGCGGAGGGGCGGCGAGGGGAGCGGGCGGCCCGAAGTGCTGCCCCAGCTCGGCCCGGAGCTGCCCGCCGCCCGGATACGGGGTCAGCTCCGCCTCGATCGTCACGCCCACCGGCAGCGCCTGGGCCGGTGACCGGCCCGCAGCGCCGAAGGAGAGAAGCAGCGCCGTGCGGTCCGAACCCCGCCCGTACAACCAGATCCGCCGGGTGACGATCCTGCCGTCGGGGGTGTCGTACTGCGCGAGGACCAGCCAGTGATCGCGGATCGGGGGGCCTTCGGCGGAGGTGGGGAGCCCCACCCTCGTACGCACCGTCGCGGCCAGAGGGCCGGGCAACTGCTCCCGGCCCAGCCATGCCGTGTTCAGCAGATGGAGGAGAGCGCACTCCTCCAGCAGCCGCGTCGGCCAGTCCGGCCCCGACCCGGCGATCGCGCCCAACTCCCGCACCCGGGCCGCCAGCCCGGGGGCCTGGGCGTCGACCATGCGGGCCGCGGTCTCCTCCCACAGGGCGTGACCCGAGGGCTCCGCGGCCGCCAGGCCGCCCCGGAGCAGGTCGGCCAGGCGCTGCTCCAGCTCCTGGGCCCCGGCGGTGACCCGCGTGGCCCGGCGCTCCGCCCGCTTCCGCGCGGCGGCGGAGCCCGGGGACCCCGGAGCGGCCTCGCCGCCCTCGCCCGTCGCGCCCCCACCGGTCGCGCTCCCGCCCGTCGCGGCCGGAGGCTCCGCCGCGCGCCGACGCCGGGCCTCGATCCACGGGGCCGCCCAGTCGGCCGGCTCGCCCCGGGGGAACACCGCCCCGTCGGAGGCCCGGAGCAGCAGCAGCCCCAGCGCGTGTTCGCACGGGGACTTCCGGCTCGGGCAGCTGCACCGGTACGCCGGGCCGGCGGTGTCGACCACGGTCCGACAGGGCGCGCTTCCGCTCCCCTCGCACGCCCCCCACACCGCGCCTGCCCGGTCGAGGCCGGTGCCGGACCACGACCCCGGGATGCCGAGCCTGACCCCCGCCGTGCGTGACTTCTCGTCAGGTGCCAGTGCCAGCACCTGATCCACCGTCCAGCTCGCCACCGGTGTGCCGGCGGGCGAGGGACCTCCCCCGTGAGATCGCAGCATGGGAACGACGGTAGGCGGCGCCACTGACAATCCGCTCCGACCTGCGACGCTGCTGTTTCCAGGGCGACTTGACTTTGCTGCTCCGCTGGGCTTCTCTGCGGGTTCCGCGTACGGAATCCATCCGGCGGAACGATCCAGGGGGGATCTCAGATGAACCGCATCATTCGCACCACTCGTACCGGCCGAACCACGCGCCCCGTGCGCACCGTTGCCTGCGCCCTCGCGGTCACCGGTCTCGTGTTCGGGCTCGGCGCCTGTTCGACCGAATCGGTGGACGACGCGGTCGGCAAGGTGGTCGACGAGACCGTGGACGAGACGTACGAGGTCACCTACGAGGTCACCGGGGAGAGCGTCGACGAGATCATGTTCCACGGAGGCGGCGGCGATGCGATGGAGCCCGAGCTGGAGACCGTCACCTCGCCGACCCTGCCGTGGAAGAAGACGGTGACCCTGCGCGGCATCATGCCGCCCGCCGTCACGCCGATGGCGGTGGACGCGGGCGGCGCGGAGATCACGTGCTCCATCACGTACAAGGGCAAGGTCATCAAGGAGGCGAAGGGGGAGGGCATGCTCACGGCGGGCGGCTGTGTCGCCGTCTCGCCCATCGTGGGCTGACCCGCCCGCCGGAGGCCCGTCGCCCCCGGCCCTCCCGGCCACGCTTCACGCGGCCGCTGCACGGGCTCTGACCTGCGGTCAGGGCCCGTTGTCAGTGCCATGGTGCACGGTGGGAACCACATCAGGTCGACCGATCTGGAGGGGGACTCATGACCGTGTCCGTAACCACCGCTGCCGTCGAACCGGCGGCCGGAGGCCAGGCGCTGCGCCCGCATGCGGAGGACGCCTTCGCCGACGAGCTGAAGGCGCTCGCCGCCGCCGACGACCGGCCCCGGCCCGCCCGCTGGCGGCTCTCGCCCTGGGCCGTCGCCACCTACCTGCGGGGCGGGACGCTCCCGGACGGGACGGTGATCACACCGAAGTACGTGGGGCCGCGGCGACTCGTCGAGGTCGCCGTGACGACCCTGGCCACGGACCGTGCGCTGCTCCTCCTCGGCGTTCCCGGGACGGCCAAGACCTGGGTGTCCGAGCACCTTGCCGCAGCGGTCAGCGGCGACTCGACGCTCCTCGTGCAGGGCACCGCGGGGACTCCGGAGGAAGCCGTCCGCTACGGGTGGAACTACGCGCAGTTGCTCGCGCACGGCCCCAGCCGCGACGCGCTCGTGCCCAGCCCGCTCATGCGGGCCATGTCCGAGGGCATGACCGCCCGGGTCGAGGAGCTGACCCGCATCCCCGCCGACGTGCAGGACTCGCTCATCACGATCCTGTCGGAGAAGACGCTCCCCGTCCCCGAGCTGGGGCAGGAGGTCCAGGCGGTCCGCGGGTTCAACGTCATCGCCACGGCCAACGACCGGGACCGGGGGGTCAACGAGTTGTCCAGTGCGCTGCGCCGCCGGTTCAACACCGTCGTGCTGCCGCTGCCGGCCACCCCGGAGGCCGAGGTCGACATCGTGTCCCGGCGCGTCGACCAGATCGGACGTTCGCTCGACCTGCCCGCGGCGCCGGAGGGGCTGGCCGAGATCCGCCGTGTGGTGACGGTCTTCCGCGAGCTGCGCGACGGGGTGACCGTCGACGGGCGCACGAAGCTCAAGTCGCCCTCCGGGACGCTCTCCACGGCAGAGGCGATCTCCGTCGTCACCAACGGCCTCGCCCTGGCCGCTCACTTCGGCGACGGTGTGCTGCGCCCCGGCGACGTGGCGGCCGGCATACTCGGCGCGGTCGTCCGGGACCCGGCGGCGGACCGCGTGGTCTGGCAGGAGTATCTGGAGGCCGTGGTCCGCGAGCGCGACGGTTGGAAGGACTTCTACCGCGCCTGCCGCGAGGTATCGGCATGAGGAGCGCTGCGGTCGCCGGCGCCGAGAGCTCCGGCCCCGCGGGCCCCCGCGCCGAGGCCACCGGCCCGGCGACGACCGGCACCGCCGGCACCGCCACAGCCGGCACGACCGGCACCGCCATGACCGACGCTGTCACGACCGGCGCCCTCGCCGCCGGCACCGGCGCGGCCGGCCCCGTCGGGGCGCGGGGTGACGCGGCGGGCGGGCCGGTGTTCCTCGGGGTGCGGCACCACGGGCCCGGTTCGGCTCGCGCGGTCCTCGCGGCTCTCTCTGCGGCCCGCCCTGCCGCCGTCCTCATCGAGGGGCCGTCCGAGGGCGACGCGCTGCTGCCGCTCGCCGCGGACCCGGGGATGCGGCCCCCCGTCGCGTTGCTCGCGCACGCCGTGGACGATCCCGGCCGGGCCGCCTTCTGGCCGCTGGCCGCGTTCTCGCCCGAGTGGGTGGCGCTCCGGTGGGCCCTCGGCCATGGCGTTCCGGTGCGCTTCATCGACCTCCCGGCCGCCCACACACTGGCCCTCACGGCCGCCGCACCGGGCCCGGGCCGGCCGACCGGCGCGGCGGCCCCGCGGAAGGAGGAGACGGAAGAGGCCACGCCGGTCCTCGACCCGATCCGCGTACTCGCCGAGACCGCCGGGTACGACGACCCGGAGCGCTGGTGGGAGGACGTCGTCGAGCACCGTTCGCCGGGCCGCGCCGCAGGTCCGCACTCGTGGGACGCCGAACGCTCCTGGGCGGCCGGGGCAGCCGGAGCCGCGGCGGGGGAGCCGGGCGACGCGCTCGCGCCGTTCGCCGCGCTGGCGGAGGCCATGGCGGCTCTCCGCGAGGCCTACGGAGACGGCGGGCGGCCACGGGACGCCGTACGCGAGGCCTGTATGCGGATGCGGCTGCGCTCCGCACGCAAGGAGTTCGGGGACTCCGTCGCCGTGGTCTGCGGCGCCTGGCACGTCCCCGCGCTCGCCACGCGCACCACACTCGCCGCCGACCGCGCCCTCCTCAAGGGGCTCCCCAAGGTCAGGACCGAGCTCACGTGGGTGCCGTGGACCCACCGCAGACTCTCCCGGCACAGCGGCTACGGGGCCGGCATCGACGCACCCGGCTGGTACGGCCACCTCTTCGCCGCCGCCGACCGGCCGATCGAGCGGTGGATGACCAAGGTCGCCGGACTGCTGCGCGACGAAGACCGGTCCGTCTCCACCGCCCACGTCATCGAGGCCGTCCGCCTGGCCGAGACCCTCGCAGCCCTGCGCGGCCGGCCCCTGGCCGGGCTCGGTGAGGCGACCGACGCGGTGCGGGCCGTCATGTGTGAGGGGTCCGACGTCCCCCTGGCCCTCGTCCAGGACCGGCTGATCGTCGGTGAGGCCCTCGGAGAGGTGCCGGACACCGCCCCCGCCGTCCCGCTGCAACGGGACCTCGCCCGCACCCAGCGCACCCTCCGGCTCAGACCGGAGGCCCCGGAGCGCGAGCTGGACCTCGATCTGCGCAAGGACACCGACGCCACCCGCAGCAGACTCCTGCACCGGCTGCGCCTCCTCGGCGTGGAGTGGGGCGAACCGGTCGCCGGGCGGGGCAGCACCGGCACCTTCCGGGAGAGCTGGCGGCTGCGCTGGGACCCGGAGCTGCACGTCCGGGTCGCGGAGGCCGGAGTATGGGGCACCACCGTCCTCACCGCGGCGACGGCGAAGGCCGAGGCGCGGGCAGCGGAGGCCACCTCGCTCTCGGAGGTGACGGCCCTCGCCGAGCACTGCCTCCTCGCCGGGCTGCCGGAGGCACTGCCCGTCGTGATGCAGGCCCTCGCCGACCGCGCGGCGCTCGACGCGGACGTCGGCCACCTCGCGGACGCGCTGCCCGCCCTGGCCCGCTCCCTGCGGTACGGGGACGTGCGCGCCACCGACACCGCCGCCCTCGCCGAGGTCGCCGCAGGCATCGCCGACCGCATCTGCGTCGGCCTCCCTGCCGCCTGCACCGGACTCGACGGGAAGGGGGCCGAAGAAGCGCGCCGCCAGGTGGAGGCCGTCCACGGCGCGATCGGGCTGCTGCTCGCCGGGGCAGCGCCCTCCGCAGGGCTGCGGGCCCGCTGGGACGCCGTCCTGAGCAAGCTCGCACACCGCGAGGGCGTCGCCGGGGTCGTCCGGGGCCGGGCTGCCCGGCTGCTCCTGGACGAGGGGCGGCTGGCAGAGGACGGGGCAGCCCGTCTGATGGGTCTGGCGCTCTCCCCCGGGGCCCCGCCCACCGAGGCCGCCGCCTGGATCGAAGGCTTCTTCGGCGGTGCTTCGGGGGGCGGCACGCTCCTGATCCACGACGAGCGACTGCTCCAGCTGCTCGACGCCTGGCTGACGGGCGTGCCGGCCGACACGTTCACTGATGTCCTGCCGCTCCTGCGCCGCACGTTCTCCGCCTACGAGCCGGCCGCACGCCGCACGTTGGGCGAGCTGGCCCGGCGCGGCCCCGCCGCCGAAGGCGGACGCCGCGTCGGCGGCGTCCGTGTGCCCGGGTTCGGACCCGGCCTCGACCAGGGCAGGGCCGAAGCGGTGGAGCCGGTGCTGTGCCTGCTGCTCGGCCGACGCCCAGGGGCACCGGTGGGCAGGGCGACGACGGGGGCGACGGGATGACGGACACCACTGGCACCACAGGCACCACAGGCACCACAGGCACCACAGGCACCACAGGCACCACAGGCACCACTGGCACCACGACGACTGTGACCACTGCGACGACCACCATGTCCCCGACGCCGGAACCGGCGGGGACGGACCAGCCGGGGGAGACGATGAACCGAGCGGCACAGGCCCCTCCAGCCACCGCAGCCCCTCCAGCCACCCCACCCACTCCGGCCACCTCGGCCACGCAGGCTCCACAGATCCGGACGCCGCAGGCCCCGTGCCCCGTAAGCCCGCCGCATTCCCCGCAGCCCCCGCATTCCCCGCAGACCTCGCACAGCCCGCAGCCCGTGCAGCCCCCGCAGGCGGCCGAAGGGGAACGGCTGCGTCGCTGGCGGATGGTGCTCGGACCGGAGGGCGCGGACAGCACCGGCCCCGCCCTCACCGGCAAGGACGCCGCGATGGACGGTGCGTTGAGCGCGCTGTACGGCGGGGCAGGGGAAAAGAAGCCCGCGGGCCGGGGCGGCGGGCGTTCGGCCGGGCTCGGAGCGTCGGCCCCGTCCGTCGCCCGCTGGCTCGGCGACATCCGGACGTACTTCCCGAGCACCGTGGTCCAGATCATGCAGCGCGACGCGATCGACCGGCTCGGACTGGAGGCGCTGCTGCTGGAGCCGGAGATGCTGGAGGCGGTCGAGGCGGACGTCCACCTCGTCGGCACCCTGCTCTCCCTCGGCAAAGCCATGCCCGAGACGACGAGGGAGACCGCACGCGCCGTCGTCCGCACCGTCGTCGAAGACCTGGAGAAGCGCCTGGAGAGCCGGACCAGGACCGCGCTCACCGGGGCGCTGGACCGCTCGGCGCGGATCGGCCGGCCGCGCCACCGGGACATCGACTGGGACCGCACCATCCGGGCCAACCTCAAGAACTACCTGACCGTCCCCGGCCGGGACGGCCGGGCGGCGACGGGCACGGTCGTGCCGGAGCGCCTCATCGGCTACGGGCGTGCGGCCCGGTGCGCCACGAAGGAGATCATCCTGTGCGTCGACCAGTCGGGCTCGATGGCGGCGTCGGTCGTCCACGCCTCGGTCTTCGGCGCGGTGCTCGCCTCCCTGCGCAGCCTCGCGACCCGGCTCGTCGTCTTCGACACGGCGGTCGTCGACCTCACGGACCGGCTGGACGATCCGGTCGACGTCCTGTTCGGCACCCAGCTCGGCGGGGGCACCGACATCAACCGGGCGCTCGCCTACTGCCAGTCGAGGATCACCCGTCCCGCGGACACCGTGGTCGTCCTGATCAGCGACCTCTACGAGGGCGGCATACGCGACGAGATGCTCAAGCGGGTCGCCGCGATGAAGGCCTCCGGCGTGCAGTTCGTGGCGCTGCTCGCCCTCTCCGACGAGGGCGCGCCCTCGTACGACCGCGAGCACGCGGCGGCGCTGGGGGCACTGGGCGCGCCCGCGTTCGCCTGTACGCCGGACCTCTTCCCGGACGTGATGGCGGCCGCGATCGAGAAGAGGCCCCTGCCGATACCGGACCGGGAGAGCCACCGGTGACCCGGACTCGCCGCGGGGCTCCGCGGCGAGCCCGGCGTCCGTCCACCGCCGCCCGGCGCCTGCCCGCAGTCCGCCCGATGCCTGCCCGCAGCCCGTCCGGGGCCCTGACACGGGCGGGGGGCCCTGGCAGGTCTCCCGTCCCGGGCGACTCTTCCGCCCCGGGCGACCCGGCCGCTGGGCGCCGTCTGTGACGGTTATCACCGCTCAGGTGTGATCTGCGATTTAGGGTCACACCGAGCGCGGGGATAACCTGCCGGATGGACATGCCGCGTACTCGGACACCGTGTACGCCTTCCTGGTGACAGCGCAGTCACGTTGCCCTTCGCGGCACGCCCACGCAGAAGAACGAACCGCGATACCACTAAAAGGGACGGACGCGCGTGGACCTGTTCGAGTACCAGGCGAGGGACCTCTTCGCCAAGCACGGTGTACCGGTGCTGGCCGGTGAAGTGATCGACACGCCTGAGGCAGCCCGCGAGGCGACCGAGAAGCTGGGCGGCAAGTCTGTCGTCAAGGCGCAGGTGAAGGTCGGCGGCCGCGGCAAGGCCGGCGGCGTCAAGCTGGCCGCCACCCCCGACGAGGCGGTCGCCCGGGCGACCGACATTCTCGGCATGGACATCAAGGGCCACACGGTCCACAAGGTGATGATCGCCGAGACGGCCCCGGAGATCCTGGACGAGTACTACGTCTCCTACCTCCTCGACCGCACCAACCGCACCTTCCTGGCCATGGCCTCGGTGCAGGGCGGCGTGGACATCGAGGAGGTCGCGGAGAAGACCCCCGAGGCCCTCGCGAAGGTGCCGGTCGACTCCAACTCCGGCGTCGACATCGTCAAGGCCCGCGAGATCGTGGCCCAGGCGAAGTTCCCGGCCGAGGTGGCCGAGAAGGTCGCCGAGGTCCTGGTGACGCTCTGGAAGACCTTCGTCGCGGAGGACGCGCTCCTCGTCGAGGTGAACCCGCTGGCCAAGGTCGCCTCCGGCGACATCCTGGCGCTGGACGGCAAGGTCTCGCTCGACGAGAACGCCGACTTCCGCCAGCCCGACCACGAGGCCCTCGAGGACAAGGCCGCAGCCAACCCGCTCGAGGCTGCCGCCAAGGCCAAGAACCTCAACTACGTCAAGCTCGACGGCGAGGTCGGCATCATCGGCAACGGCGCCGGCCTGGTCATGTCGACCCTGGACGTCGTCGCGTACGCCGGTGAGAAGCACGGCGACGTGAAGCCCGCCAACTTCCTCGACATCGGTGGCGGCGCCTCGGCCGAGGTCATGGCGAACGGCCTGGAGATCATTCTCGGCGACTCGGACGTCAAGTCCGTCTTCGTCAACGTCTTCGGTGGCATCACCGCCTGCGACGAGGTCGCCAACGGCATCGTGCAGGCGCTCGCGCTGCTCGAGTCCAAGGGCGAGAAGGTCGAGAAGCCGCTGGTCGTGCGTCTCGACGGCAACAACGCGGAGCTGGGTCGCAAGATCCTTTCCGACGCCAACCACCCGCTCGTGCAGCGCGTGGACACCATGGACGGCGCGGCCGACAAGGCCGCCGAGCTCGCCGCGGCTGCGAAGTAAAGGACGAGGGACTCCAACACCATGGCTATCTTCCTCACCAAGGACAGCAAGGTCATCGTCCAGGGGATGACCGGCGCCACGGGCATGAAGCACACCAAGCTCATGCTGGCCGACGGCACCAACATCGTCGGTGGCGTGAACCCGCGCAAGGCGGGCACGTCCGTCGACTTCGACGGCACCGAGGTCCCGGTCTTCGGCTCCGTCAAGGAAGCGATGGAGAAGACGGGCGCCAACGTGTCGGTCCTCTTCGTGCCGCCGGCGTTCTCGAAGGCCGCCGTCGTCGAGGCGATCGACGCCGAGATCCCCCTCGCGGTCGTCATCACCGAGGGCATCGCCGTTCACGACTCCGCCGCCTTCTGGGCGTACGCGGGCGAGAAGGGCAACAAGACGCGGATCATCGGCCCGAACTGCCCGGGTCTCATCACCCCCGGCCAGTCCAACGCCGGCATCATCCCGGGTGACATCACCAAGCCCGGCCGCATCGGTCTCGTGTCCAAGTCCGGCACGCTGACCTACCAGATGATGTACGAGCTCCGTGACATCGGCTTCTCCTCCGCCGTCGGCATCGGTGGCGACCCGGTCATCGGCACGACGCACATCGACGCCCTCGCCGCGTTCGAGGCCGACCCCGAGACCGACCTCATCGTGATGATCGGCGAGATCGGCGGTGACGCAGAGGAGCGTGCCGCCGACTTCATCGCCAAGAACGTCACGAAGCCGGTCGTCGGTTACGTCGCGGGCTTCACGGCCCCCGAGGGCAAGACCATGGGCCACGCCGGCGCCATCGTCTCCGGCTCCTCGGGCACCGCCCAGGCGAAGAAGGAGGCCCTCGAGGCCGCCGGCGTCAAGGTCGGCAAGACGCCGACCGAGACCGCCAAGCTGGCGCGCGAGATCCTCGGCGCCTGAGGGGAACAGAGCGCGAAAGGCGTCACGGACTCCTGAACGGCGCGGGCCCGCACCCCTTCGTCC
>NZ_JBBBEN010000093.1:112701-135213 GCF_037137275.1 Streptomyces pratensis
CCCGCGCCGTTCGCGCCCCCGCCACTGCTCTCCCCCGGCAGCAGAGCCAGGGCACCGCCCCTGCCCCTGCCGGGCCGGCGTTGGCGCCGCCCTTGCCCTGCCGGGCCGGCGGTGGCGGCGCCGGCCCCTCGCCCCTGGGAGGCGCTGGCCTCACCGCGCCTGCGGAACCAGTCGTTCCGGCCCGTGGGCCACATGCTCGCGGAGCGCCTTCTGCAACTCCAGGTCCTGGGCGGTGAGCTTCTGGGGGCCACCGCGCGGCGGCACGCCCCCGACCCGTTCGGCGGGGGAGATCGGTTGCTCGTAGTGCGTGGGCGCGGTGTGCAGGGTCAGCCCGGTCGCCCCGACGAGGAGAGCCGCGAAGGCGATGGCGGCCCTGGTCCACAGCTTCGCCTTCTTCTCGCTCCCGGTGCGCACGGTCATCGCGGGCGGCGGCACGGGCACGTGCTCGGCGCGCGCCAGCCGACCGAGCCGGTCGTGCAGCAGGGCGGACTGCTCGGCCGGTGAACCGGCGTCCGCCAGTTCCGGCAGCCGTTCGGCGACGGCGGCGCGGGCGGTCATCAGCCGGCCCGCAGCGGCCGGAGTGCTCGCCTCCGTCTCCGCCGCGGTCTCCGGGAGGTCCAGGCCGACCCCGTCGTACAGGAGCAGCGTGCGCCGGTAGGCCGGAGGCAGGTCGATCAGCGCGTCGAACAGCGCCCGCTTTCCCGGTTCTGTGGGCGGCGCGTCGGGGTGCCGGTGCGCGCGGCGCAGCCGGTGCCAGGGGGACAGCGCGTACTCGTACGCCGCCGCGCGCACCCAGCCGGCCGGGTCACGGTCGACGGCCACCTCGGGCCACCGATGCCAGGCCAGCTGGAAGGCGCGCTCCACGGACTCGCGGGCCAGCCCGCGACGGCCGGTCAGCAGGTAGGTCTGCCGGACGAGCGCGGGGGCGGTGCGGGCGTACAGGTCGTCGAAGGCGGCGGCGGGCGAGTGAGCGGGCTCCGGTCCGGGTTCCTCGGCGCCCCGCGTGGTGAGGCCGGGGGGCGGCTCCGCTCCGGTGCCAGTCCCGGGGGTCGGCTCTGCTCCGGTGCCGGGCCGAAGGGGCGGCTCGGCTTCGAAGCCGGGGGGCGGCTCCGCTCCGGCTCCGGGGGTGGTGACCGTGCCCGGCCCGGGGGCGGTGACCGTGCCGGGTACGGTGACCGGCCCGGCCGCCGGCCCCGGAGCCGCTTTCGCGCCGGGCTCGCCGGCCGGGCTCTCGGGCCTCGTGCCTGCCCGGGCAAGGGTTTCCACCCCGGTACCGGCGGTGGTTCCTGCCCCGGCCCCGGCGGCGGTTGCCGTCCCGGTTCCCGCCCTGGTCCTGGCACCCGTTCCTTCCGGGGCCCCCGCCCTGGCCCCTGCCCCGGCCCTCGTCGGGGTGCTCGTCGGCGCGCCCGACGCCCTGGTCTCCGCCCTCGCCCTCGCCCTCGCTCCTGTTCCCGCCCCCGCCCCTGTCCGCCGGTCCGCCTCCGCGGCGCTGCCTGCGCGCGGACGCGTGCCTTCCCCCGCCACGTCCGGTCGGCACGGCTCCGGCTTCGCCCGCATGGCCGAGGCGGGAGCGGTCGTCGGTCTCGCGGAAGGCGACGGGGCGCAAGGCGGCATCGCGGGCGTCGGCGTCGGCGTCGGCTTTCCGTTTCGCGCACCGGCCCGCGCCCCCTTCCGCGCCCGCCGTGGCGGCTTCTCCGGGATGGCTCCCACGGTCGATGCCGGGCTGATCAGCTCGGCGTACAGGGCGCGCTTTCGTCCGCGCGGGCTCGTGCGCCCCGTCTCCCAGGAGCGCACGGTGGCGCGAGTGACGCCGACGGCCGCCGCCACCTGCTCCTCGCTCAGCGACTTCGCCTCACGCAGTCTGCGCCGCTCCTTGGGGGAGGGCAGCGGCGGCGCGGCGGCCTCGTCGGTGGTGCTCCGGGTCATGGGTGACCCCCGGCGGCGCTGCACGGGGTGAAAAAGTACATAAACGTATATTGAGCGACACAGCGGCTCTTCGTGCGTTACGCGATATCAGCGCGTGTCGTTGGCAGCATGGCCGCGTGACCCAGATGACGCATCGCAGCCCGAAGGCGCCGGCCGAGCAGAACCGGACGGCCGTCCTGGCCTCCGCGCTGGCCAGAGGCGTCGTCGCCGCGGGGCTCGGCCTCGGGGCGCTGGCTGTGCTGGGCACAGTGCTGTGGATCAGCTCCCCGTTCCCGGACGGCGGACCCGACGGCGCGCTGCGCGCCGCGGCCGGAATCTGGCTGCTCGCGCACGGCGCAGGCCTCGTGCGCACCGGCGCCCTCGCGGGCGGTCCCGCCCCTGTCGCGATGGTGCCGTTGCTGCTCGTGGTGGGCCCGGTCTGGCTCGCGCACCGTGCGGCACGCGGTGCGGCGGTGGCGGAGGCGGGGCGGGCCCGGCCTTCGCCGGCGAGGGCGTTCTGTGCGGTGACGGCGGGTTATCTGCTGGTGATGGCGGGGGCGGCGGCCTACGCGCGAGGTGGTTCGCTGCGGGTGGAGCCGGACGCGCTGGCGTTCCCCGCAGCGCTGGTGGTGGCCGGAGCGGCGGCGGCCGGGGTGTGGTCGGCGGCCGGGCGGCCCCTCGGCCCGATGCCGTCCTGGTCGCCCCTGGCGCTTCAGGAGGCCGTCGCGCGCACGCTCTTCCGCGACCGGGCCGAGGCGGTGTGCCGGTCGGCCGCGGCCGGGGTGATGGTGCTGCTCGGGGGTGGCGCGTTGCTGGTCGCGGTGGCCCTGGGCCGGAACGCGGAGGCGGCGCAGGACTCGTTCCTGGCGC
Source organism: Streptomyces pratensis (assembly GCF_037137275.1). Classification (GTDB taxonomy): domain Bacteria; phylum Actinomycetota; class Actinomycetes; order Streptomycetales; family Streptomycetaceae; genus Streptomyces; species Streptomyces pratensis_B. The sequence goes on from NZ_JBBBEN010000093.1 coordinate 115,477, forward strand.
TCGCGGGCGACTGGTCGGGGAGGTGCGCGGTCCTGCTGCTCGCCGTGTCGCTCGTGCCGAACGCCGCGCTGTGGGGGGCCTCGTACGGGCTCGGGCCCGGCTTCTCGCTGGGCACGGGGGCCACGGCCACTTTGCTGGGTCTTGACGGGGCCCCGGCGGCGCCCGAGTTCCCGTTGCTGGCCGCGCTGCCCGCGCAGGGCCCCGGCTCGGCGCTCAACGGGGCGGCCCTGGCGGTGCCGGCGGCGGCGGCGCTGGCGGTCGCCTGGTTCACCGTCCGCAGGGCGGCGCCCGTCGGCGTCCCGCGCGCACGGGCCTGGAGCCCGCGCGAGACGGTGCTGGTGACCCTGTCGGCCGCGGCGGGGTGCGGTGCGGGCACGGCGTTGCTCACGGCGGTCGCGGGCGGCCCTCTCGGCACCGGCGTGCTCAGCGCCTTCGGGCCCGTGTGGTGGCTGACCGGTCCGGCGGCGATGGCGTGGACGGGGTTCGTCGGCGTACCGGCGGCCCTGCTGCTACGGGCGTGGCGACTGCGCGAGCCGGGCTGGACGGCGTGGCGCGGGAGCGTGCCCGAGGCGTCCTCGGCGACGACGGCCGAACAGCGGGACGCCCCTGCGCCGGCCCGTCGGGCCGGGGGCGGTCAGCAGGCCGTTGGAGCGCCCGAGGCCCCCGAAGCGCCTGAGGGCTCCGGGAAGCCCGGGTGTCCCGAGAAGTCCGCCCTCCCGGAGAAGCCCGAGGCCTCCGAAGCGCCTGAGTCCTCCGAGTCGGCCGCCGGGGGGGAGAAGGTCCCCGTCCAGCGGTCGCGCCGCTGGTGGGCGCCGTGGCGTACGGGAAGCGGCGTGGGGAAGGGCGGCGACCGCGGGACGGCGGTGCCGGGAGGCTCGGCCGCGACCTCCGTCCCGGCCCCCGGCGCAGCACTCTCCCCGGCGGGGGACGGGCGGAACGGCGGAGGGTTCGAGCCGTACGACTTCCTGCCGGCCGACCCCTGGCACGAGAAGGAGTCCCGGGGGGCCGGAGGGGACGGGCCGCCCTCCGGCGGGGCCCCGGCGGGCTGAGTTCCGCGGCGGGCCGGGCCCCGCGGCCCCGGCCGGCCTGGCCCCGTCATCCCGCTGCCCGGTCGTCCTCCAGGCCTGTTCCTGACGGACGACGTGAACGGTGCACCTGCCTCCCGGCCGGGTCGGTGGGCCCGGTCAGGAGGCGGGCCGGGGGGAGCCGACCGGCGCGGAGGTCACTCCTTGACGCCGAAGAGCGGCTCCAGCGGCTTCGGCAGGTGTTCGTTGCAGGCCAGCGCGCCGGTCTTGGTCAGGGCGTCGTTCACACACGTGTAGTAGTCGCGGTAGACGAGCTGCACGGTGTACGACGTCACCACGATGAGCAGCGCCAGCAGGGCCGTCACCAGACCACTGACCGCCGCCGTGGTCTGCTGCCTGCTGCTGACGTTGCGGGGGGCGGCGGACAGGGGAGTCGGGCCGGGGCGGACGCCGCCCTCCGTGCCCACGTCGTCCCCGGTCGCGGGAGCGGTCGCTCTCGTGCCGTCGTCTGCCGTGGAGTCCGTCGCCAAGGCGCTCTTCTGCGGGGCGCGCAGCGCACTGACCGCCCAGTACACCGAGAGCGCGCCCAGCAGCAGGGCGATCTCGGGGAAGTCGAAGAGCGCGAAGAAGAAGGCCCACATGCCGCCGAGCAACGCATAGCGGGCGCGGCGCTGGGTGGGGTCGGTCGGGTCCCAGCGGGGCCCGGCCGGGCCGCCGCCCGGCCCGCCCTTGCCTCCCGCACCGTTCGCGCCGGGCCGGCCGCCGAAACCGCCGCTGCCCCGGCCGGGCTGCTTGCTGCTCCACTGGCTGCCCCACCCGGAGCGGCCACCGGAGGAGGAGCCGTCACCGGGCCCGGAGTCCTCGCCGCCGTCGCCGCCGGACCCGGCCGGGAGGCGCGGCTGCCACGGCTGGTCCGGCCGGTCCGCGGGCGGTGCGGCGAACGGGTTGTCGTCCTCCGGCTTCGCGGCGGAGCCGGAGGCCGGGGCGGAGCCGGAGCCGGAAGGGGAGGAGGGCGGGCCCGCGGAGGAGTCCGGCGAAGAGGAAGGGCGTTCCCGCATCAGCGGGGCGGCCCGCTCGGGCAGGGGGAGGCGGAAGGCGGTGCGACGGCGTCGGTCCGGCATGTGGTGAACGTCTTCCCCATCTCGTCATGTCCGCCCGGAGGGCGGTTCGTCCGCCCGGTGGACGGTGCGCTGTCCCCTGACGCTACCTCCCGGCCCCGCCCCCGTCCCGTGGGGGCCGTCGGGTGTGCCGGTATCGTTGCTGACGGTCGGCTCGTTCGTAGGGTTCCCCGTATCGGGCGAAGCGATTCTTTCGTACGACCGTACAAATGTGCGCCGTACGCACGCCGCCGCATCCCCCGCACATCCCGCACCTGCGTCACCACGCGGTCATCACGCGAGAAAGGGCCCCCCACGTGGCCTCCCCGCCCTCCTCCGCCGCCCCCGTCCGGCTGGTCGTGCTGGTCTCCGGCTCCGGTACGAACCTCCAGGCCCTGCTCGACGCCATCGCGGAGGACCCCGGATACGGGGCGCGGATCGTCGCGGTCGGCGCGGACCGCGAGGGAACCGGCGGCCTGGAGCGCGCCGAGCGGGCGGGCATCCCCACGTTCGTGTGCAAGCTCAAGGACCACGCCACCCGCGCAGCCTGGGACGAGGCGCTCACCGCGCACGTCGCCGGGCACCGGCCGGACCTCGTCGTCTCCGCCGGCTTCATGAAGATCGTGGGCCCGGCGTTCCTCGCCGCCTTCGGCGGCCGGGTCGTCAACACCCACCCCGCCCTGCTGCCCAGTTTTCCCGGTGCCCATGGCGTGCGTGACGCGCTCGCGTACGGCGTGAAGGTCACCGGGTGCACCGTCCACTTCGTCGACGACGGCGTCGACACCGGTCCGATCATCGCGCAGGGCGTGGTCGAGGTGACCGAGGAGGACACGCCGGAGGGCGAAGCCGCCCTCCACGAACGCATCAAGGAAGTCGAGCGCACGCTGCTCGTCGAGGCCGTGGGGCGGATCGCCCGTGACGGTCATCGCATTGAGGGACGAAAGGTTCATCTCGGTCATGTCGGTGAATAAGCCCATCCGCCGCGCTCTGGTCAGTGTCTACGACAAGACGGGGCTCGAAGACCTCGCCCGCGGCCTGCACGAGGCGGGCGTCGAACTCGTCTCCACCGGCTCCACCGCCGGGAGGATCGCCGGCGCCGGAGTGCCGGTCACCAAGGTCGAGGAGCTGACCGGCTTCCCCGAGTGCCTGGACGGCCGCGTCAAGACGCTGCACCCCCGGGTGCACGCCGGCATCCTCGCCGACCTCCGCCTGGACGCCCACCGCGAGCAGCTCGCCGAGCTGGGCGTGGAGCCGTTCGACCTGGTCGTGGTCAACCTCTACCCGTTCACGGAGACTGTCGCCTCCGGCGCCTCCGACGACGCGTGCGTGGAGCAGATCGACATCGGCGGCCCCTCCATGGTCCGCGCCGCCGCCAAGAACCACCCGTCGGTCGCCGTCGTCACCAGCCCCGAGCGGTACGGGGACGTCCTCGCCGCGGTCCGGTCGGGCGGCTTCGACCTCACCGCCCGCAAGCGGCTGGCCGCCGAGGCGTTCCGGCACACCGCCGCGTACGACGTGGCCGTCGCCTCGTGGTTCGCCGACGGCTACGCGGCCGACGACGACTCCGGCCTCCCGGCGTTCCTCGGCGACACCTTCGTCCGCAAGAGCGTGCTGCGCTACGGCGAGAACCCGCACCAGCCCGCCGCGCTCTACACCGAGGGCGGCGGCGGACTCGCCGAGGCCGAGCAGCTGCACGGCAAGGAGATGTCCTACAACAACTACACGGACACCGACGCCGCACGCCGCGCCGCCTACGACCACGCCGAGCCGTGCGTCGCGATCATCAAGCACGCCAACCCGTGCGGCATCGCGATCGCCGACGACGTCGCGACGGCCCACCGCAACGCGCACGCCTGCGACCCGCTCTCCGCGTTCGGCGGCGTCATCGCCGTCAACCGACCGGTGACCGTCGAGCTGGCGGAGCAGGTCGCGGAGATCTTCACCGAGGTCATCGTCGCCCCGGCGTACGAGGACGGCGCCGTGGAGGTACTCGCCCGGAAGAAGAACATCCGGGTGCTGCGCTGCCCCGAGGCCCCGGCCTCCGCGTTCGAGGTCAAGCCGATCGACGGTGGCGCGCTCCTCCAGGCCGCGGACCGGCTCCAGGCCGAGGGCGACGACCCGGCCGGCTGGACCCTCGCCACGGGGGACGCCCTCCCGGCCGACGAGCTGAAGGAGCTCTCCTTCGCCTGGAAGGCGTGCCGCGCCGTGAAGTCCAACGCGATCCTCCTCGCCAAGGACGGCGCGTCGGTCGGCGTCGGCATGGGACAGGTCAACCGTGTCGACTCCGCCAAGCTCGCCGTCGAGCGGGCGGGCGAGGAGCGGGCGCGGGGGGCGTACGCCGCCTCCGACGCGTTCTTCCCGTTCCCGGACGGCCTGGAGATCCTCACGGCGGCCGGTATCAAGGCCGTCGTCCAGCCCGGCGGGTCCGTCCGTGACGAGCTGGTCGTCGAGGCCGCGAAGAAGGCCGGCGTCACCATGTACTTCACCGGTACGCGCCACTTCTTCCACTGACCGGCCCGATCGGCCGCACCCGCCGACGCCCCTGGGCCGCGTCCCGCACCGGGACGCGGCCCAGCGGCCTTTCTGCCGGACCGCGCAGGCCAAAGGCCCCTGGGAGACCGCGCGACGGGGTCCCGCCGGGAGACCCGCCGTGTCCGCCGTGGGGACGAGGGCCGCCGCTCTGTTCTAATGAACGGCCGCAGACATCCGAACGGCCCGAGAGACCGCAGCGGGGGCACCGTGCTTGAGCTGAACAAGAGTGGAACGGACCGGTCGGGACGGTTGCCCGCGCAAGGGCCGGGGCCCGACGCCTCACCGGCGGCCGACCCCCCGCCACGCCCCGGCGGCGACCTGAGGGGCACCGCCGAACGGGTCCCGCTGCGCCCGTACGTCATCGCCGCCGCGGTCCTGTGCGCGCTGTACTTCCTCTACTCCTCCCTCCAGTACGGCCGCTTCGGCTCGCCCTCCTGGGACCTCGGGATCTTCGAACAGGAGGTCAGGGCCTACGCCGGGTTCGACGCCCCGATCGTCGACATCAAGGGCCCCGGCTATCTGATCCTCGGCGACCACTTCAGCCCGATCGTGGCCCTGCTCGCCCCCCTGTACTGGCTCTGGCCCTCGGCCGAGGCCCTGCTGTTCGCCCAGGCCGCACTGTTCGCGGTGGGCGCGGTCGTGGTCGGCCGCACCACCCAGCAGCTCCTGGGCGGCCGCTCCGGGCTGTGCGTCACCATCGCGTACGGGCTGTCCTGGGGAATCCAGGAAGCGGTGAAGTCCGACTTCCACGAGATCGCCTTCGCCGTTCCGCTGCTGGCGCTCGTCTGCCGCGCGCTGCTCCTGCGGCGGTGGACGGCCGCGCTGCTCTGGTCGCTGCCGCTGGTCCTGGTCAAGGAGGACCTCGGCGCCACCGTCGCGGTCGTCGGCTTCCTGCTCTTCGTGTACGGCCGCCGCCTCCAGGGCGCGCTGCTCGCCGCCTTCGGTGTGGCGGCCTTCGTCGTCACCCTCGTCGTCCTCATCCCGGCGGCCAGCAGCGCGGGACGTTACGACTACTGGCAGAAGATCGACAAGAAGGGCGAGCAGGACGTCTCGATGGCCGACTCGGTCCTCGGGCTCCTCAACTCCTCCGTCAAGATCGAGATGCTGGTCTTCCTGATCGGCATCACCGCGTTCATGGCGCTGCGCTCGCCGCTGACGCTGCTGATCATCCCCACGCTCGGCTGGCGGTTGCTGTCGCAGGACAGCAACCACTGGGGCATGGTCTGGCACTACAGCGCGATCCTCATGCCGGTGCTGTTCCTCGCGATGGCCGACGGCGTCCGCCGCAGCCGGGACTCGCACCGCCCCTGGCTCGCCTCGTACGCGAAGGCCGCCATGCCCGTGGCGGCCGCGATCGCCGTCGCGATGACCCAGCACCTGCCGCTGCGCGACCTGCTGCGGCCGGAGACCTACCGCACCGACGCCCGCACCCTGGCGGCCCGCCAGGCGCTGGAAGCCATCCCGGCCGGGGCGCGGGTCGAGACCGACATCACGCTGATGGCGCACCTCACCTCCGACCGCACCGTCTACTGGGTCGGGGGAGCGCCGGGCACCGCGCCCGACATCGTCGCCATCAACCTGGACTTCGGCTGGTCCCGCCCGATCCAGGACCCGGTGGCGTACGCGGAGCAACTGCACCCGGAGGCGCGCTACCGCCTCAAGCACCGGGGCGGCAGCTTCGTCGTGATGGAGCGGACGACACCAAAGCCGCCCCGGCTCCCGGGCGTCCGCGAGGACCGCTGAGCCCGGGCGGGCCCGGGCCGTACACGCGAAGGCCGCACCCGGCGNGCGGGTGCGGCCTTCGCGTGTACGGCCCGGCGCGGTGAGCACCGGTGTGCCGGAGAGGTCAGTTGGCCTTGACCACGACCGACGAGCAGACCTTGTCCGCGAACGTCTGCTTCTTCTGGTCCCACAGCGGCCACAGCCAGCCGATGTAGCAGGCGATGCTGTCCAGGAAGTGGGCCAGGCGGCGCACGAAGGCCATGCCGAAGCCCAGCGGGCGGCCGTCGGACTCGCGCAGCAGGCGGATGCCCACGGCCTTCTTGCCGATCGTCTGACCGGTGGTGCCCTCCTGGTACAGCTGCCAGACGGCCACGGCTATGAGGCCGAGGAAACCGACGACCGCCAGGATCGCCCCGACGGCGTCGCCGACCGCGCCACCGATGATGACGAGGATGTACGGCACCATCATGACGAGCCCGTCGACGATCAACCCGCCGAACCGCAGGCCCCAGTGGGCCAGCTCCGGCATGCCGCCGCCCTGCCCCGGCTGCTGCTGCGGGTACGCGCCGTAGGGCTGCCCGGGCTGACCGGGTTGCTGGGGGTAGCCGTAGCCCTGCGGCGGGACGCCCTGCGGAGCCTGCTGCGGGTAACCGTAACCGGGCTGGCCCTGCGGCGGCCCCTGGGGCGGCTGGCCGGGCTGCTGCCCGTACGGGTTGTTCGGGTCGCCGAAGCTCATATGGGGTGTTCCTTCAACAGGCGTGGGGACGAGATGGCCACACGGAGGAAGGACGACGTTCAGCGGCCCACCCCCCGTACAACCGCGGCCCTCATCGTTATGAGCGGAGCCGGGGTTTGTCCAGTCCGGAGCCTCAGACGTTGTGCAAGTGCAATCTCCGGGCCACTCCGACGTCCGGGGAGGCGCGGGCAATTGGTATGCGGGCGGGGTCATCCGCGAGGATGGGGCCATGACTGCCCAGATTCTCGATGGCAAGGCCACCGCTGCCGCGATCAAATCCGATCTGACCGTCCGTGTGGCGGCCCTCAAGGCGCAGGGCATCACCCCTGGCCTGGGGACCCTGCTCGTCGGCGACGACCCGGGCAGCCGGTGGTACGTCAACGGCAAGCACCGTGACTGCGCGCAGGTCGGCATCGGCTCCATCCAGCGCGAACTCCCCGGCACCGCCACCCAGGAGGAGATCGAGGACGTCGTACGGGAGCTGAACGCCAACCCGGAGTGCACCGGCTACATCGTCCAGCTGCCGCTGCCCAAGGGCATCGACACCAACCGCGTCCTGGAGCTGATGGACCCGGCCAAGGACGCCGACGGGCTGCACCCGATGAGCCTCGGACGCCTCGTCCTCAACGAGACGGGCCCGCTGCCCTGCACCCCGCAGGGCGTCGTCCAGCTCCTGCGCGCGCACGACGTGGAGATCGACGGGGCGCACGTGGTGGTCGTCGGACGCGGCGTCACCATCGGCCGGTCGATCCCGCTGCTGCTGACGCGCAAGTCGGAGAACGCCACGGTGACCCAGTGCCACACCGGCACCCGGGACCTCGCCTCCCACCTGCGGCAGGCGGACATCATCGTCGCCGCCGCCGGGGTGCCGCACCTGATCAAGCCGGAGGACGTGAAGCCGGGCGCCGCGGTGCTCGACGTCGGCGTCAGCCGGGACGAGAACGGCAAGATCGTCGGCGATGTGCACCCGGGGGTCCGGGAGGTGGCCGCCTGGGTGGCCCCGAACCCGGGCGGGGTCGGCCCGATGACCCGCGCGCAACTGCTGGTCAACGTGGTCGAAGCGGCCGAGCGGACCGCCGCGGAGGCGGCCGACGCCGCCGCCGCGGGCTGACGGCCGGACGCGGAGGGAACGTCATGGGTGCTGGTACGAGCCCGGCCGCGGGCAGCGGGGCGGGGACCGGCGGTGACGCCGGCGCCGACGACCGTGACGAGGGGGCTGCGCGCGGAGCCGAGGAGCCCTCGCGCGTAACCGGAACCGGAACTGGAGCCGCAGCCGGGTCCGGCACCGAGGCCGGAGCCGGGTCCGGCACGGGGGCCGGGACCGGGGCCGAGGCGAGCATCGAGGGCGGCTCCGATGCGCAGGCCGCATCGGGGCCCGGCGGAGGCGCCGCGCCGCGCCGGTCCCGGCGGTTCCCGCTGTTCACCCGGGACACCGCACGTCCCGAGGGAGGCGGCCGGGCGGCGCCGGGCGACGCGCCCGCTCCGGCCCGGCAGTGGCCGCTGCTCACCGTGCTCTGCGCGGCGGGCGTCGGCCTGCTGATCGTGGCCCTGGACCCGTTCCAGGAGGCGTTCCGCATCGGCGCCGTCCTGATCGGCGGCGCACTGATCGCCGGTGCCGTGCTGCGCTGGGCCGTGCCCTCGGTCGGCATGCTGGCGGTGCGTTCCCGCTTCACCGACCTGGTCACGTACGGGCTGATGGGCACCCTCATCGTCCTGCTCGCCCTGGTCGCGCAGCCGAGGCCCTGGCTGGACGTACCGGTCCTGGAGGACGCGGTCCACTTCACGATCCGCTAGGTCGTGTCCGTCTTCGCGGTCCGCTGGGCCAAGCCGCCCCCGGCCCGCTGAGCCGGGGGCGGCACCGCCGCCCGCCCCCGGCGCCCGTCCCCACCCCCGAGGAGGGACGGGCGCCACGGATCGGGGCCCCAGAGCAGAAGATCCTGGTCCGGGCGGAATGAGCGGCCTTGCCCCGTCCTGCTTCCAGCGTCGTGGACGCGGAGGGCGGCTTCAAGGGCCCCCTGGGGCCTGTGGCACGGAAGTGACCATTCCGGCACGGTGTGATCGTCGCGCAACGATGGCAGACTGGCACGGCGCACAGAGCAGCACGGAGCGGACAGAGCGGCGAAACGGGGCGCGTCGAGACGCGCACCCCGGCCTGAACGCTCCTGTGCGCCCCCTCGTCAGGAACTGACACCCTGGCTTCGCGCATCCTCGTGGGTAGTCCAGCCGAGCGGTCCGGAAGAATCCGGTCGGCCCGGACCGCGGGGCGCGAGGGCCGGGGGGGACCGGCCGCAGCGGGGCACAGCAAGCACGTCCGGGGGACATGAGGGGGGAACACGCGATGCCTCGTTGGAAGGCACTGCCCGAAGAGCTCGACCCGCAGATCAGGGAGTTCACCGGCCAGCTGCGCAGGCTCGTCGACCGCAGCGGGCTGAGCGTCAACGCGGTGGCCGACCGCACGGGTTACAGCAAGACGTCCTGGGAGCGGTATCTCAACGGCCGACTGCTCGCCCCGCGCAGGGCCGTCGTCGCCCTCGCCGAGGTGACGGACACCCCGCAGCACCACCTCATGACGATGTGGGAGCTGGCGGAGCGTGCCTGGAGCCGGGCCGAGATGCGCCACGACATGACGATGGAGGCCATCCGCATCACCGAGGCCCGCGAGGCGCTCGGCGGGATGGGCGCGGCGGGCCGCGGCGCCCGGTCCGGCAGGCCCTCGGGCGGTCGGCACAGCGCGGCGGGCCCCGCCGCGCAGGTCCCGGCAGCGACGGGCCACGCCGGCGCCCCGCCGCGCGCGGCCGGGGCCCCCGGTCGTGAGGCGTACGGCCACGTTCCGGGCGGCCGCCCGGCCGACGTCCACGGAGCCGACCTCCATGGCGGCGGCCGGGGTGAGGGCGGGCTGCCGTCCGTCCCCGCCCAGCGCCGCGCCGCGCCGTCCGCCCCCCAGCGTCCGCAGGGCGGGCGCCGGGCGAACCGGAACGCCGGGGGGAAGACCGCCGACGGACGCCGTAAGGCGGTCATGCTGTCCGTGGGGGCCGTCGGCGCGTTGATCGTCGTGGTCAGTGCGGTGCTCCTCGCGCCGGGCGACGACTCCGCCAAAGCCGCCGTGTCCCCCTCGTCCGCCCCCACCACGGCCGCGCCGGAGCGGCCCGTCGGCGTCGAGTGCGACGGTGACGACTGCGTCGGCCAGGACCCGGAGGCGATGGGCTGCGGCGGGGAGTACGCCCGTACGGTGTCGAGCGCCGAGGTCGGCGGCAGCCGTATCGAGGTCCGCTACAGCGAGGTCTGCTCCGCCGCGTGGGCCCGGCTCACCGAGGCGGCCCTCGGCGACACCGTGCGGATCACCGCGGGCGGGGACGAGGCGGACGGGCAGGACAGCGAGGTCATGGGGGACTCCGACGCGTACACCCCGATGGTCGCCGTGAAGAGCGCGGGCGACGCGCAGGCCTGCGCGACGCTCACCTCCGGCACGCGGGGGTGCACCACCCGGCAGGAGTGACGCCGGCTCCCGCGTGCGTGACTCCGGGACCCGCGGGAGCGACGCCGGGCCCGGAGCGCACGCCCGTCTGCGGGGCCCGGCACACGGGCGTGCGCGGTGCTGGCACGCCAGGCGGGCGTGCGCCCGGCGACGGTCCTGCGGACAGGCGTGCGCCCCGGCGGAAACGGCTTCCGCGCGTGCGGTACGCGACCGGTTGTGCGCGGTGCCACAGGGGGCCGGGCGGCCCCGCGCGGCGGGGTCCGATAGCCTGACCGCCGGATGTCTCTTCACGTCAAGATGTCAGAGAGGCGCGGAGAGGTGTCCAGCACCAGGGTCCGGCACCAGGGGCCGGGACCCCCACCGCCAGCTGTCTAACGGAGACCGCCATGACCCGCACTCCCGTGAATGTCACCGTGACCGGCGCAGCCGGCCAGATCGGCTACGCGCTGCTCTTCCGCATCGCCTCCGGCCACCTGCTCGGCCCCGACGTGCCGGTCAACCTGCGCCTTCTGGAGATCCCGCAGGGCGTCAAGGCCGCCGAGGGCACCGCGATGGAGCTCGACGACTGCGCCTTCCCGCTGCTCCGCGGCATCGAGATCTCCGACGACCCGAACGTCGCCTTCGCCGGTGCGAACGTCGCCCTGCTCGTCGGCGCGCGCCCGCGCACCAAGGGCATGGAGCGCGGCGACCTGCTCGCCGCCAACGGCGGCATCTTCAAGCCGCAGGGCAAGGCCATCAACGACAACGCCGCGGACGACATCAAGGTCCTCGTCGTCGGCAACCCGGCCAACACCAACGCGCTCATCGCGCAGGCCGCCGCCCCGGACGTACCGGCCGAGCGCTTCACCGCGATGACCCGCCTGGACCACAACCGCGCCATCTCGCAGCTGGCCGCCCGGACCGGCGCCGCCGTCTCCGACATCAAGAAGCTGACGATCTGGGGCAACCACTCGGCCACCCAGTACCCGGACATCTTCCACGCGGAGATCGCCGGCAAGAACGCCGCGGAGGTCGTCGACGACGAGGCGTGGCTGGCCGACACCTTCATCCCGACCGTCGCCAAGCGCGGCGCGGCGATCATCGAGGCCCGCGGTGCGTCCTCGGCGGCGTCGGCCGCCAACGCCGCCATCGACCACGTGCACACCTGGGTCAACGGCACCGCCGAGGGCGACTGGACCTCGATGGGCATCCCGTCGGACGGCTCCTACGGCGTCCCCGAGGGCATCATCTCCTCGTTCCCGGTCACCACGAAGAACGGCTCGTACGAGATCGTCCAGGGCCTGGACATCAACGAGTTCTCCCGTGCGCGCATCGACGCGTCGGTCAAGGAGCTCACCGAGGAGCGCGACGCGGTCCGCGAGCTCGGCCTGATCTGACCGTACGGCCCGGTCCGGGCGGCCGCGGCGTCGTCCGGCCTCGGAGTGCGAAGCGTCCTCGTCGGCCTGTGCCGACGGGGACGCTCGCGTTTTCCGCCGAGGGCCCGGAAAGGGTGGCCGACAATCGCCTCGCCCGACGGCCCTGGCCCCGTTACATTGGCCCCCTTCGATCTCCGGCCCCTGCGCCCGTGCGGCTGCGGGCCGTGAGGCAGCGCGCAGCGCCAGGGAAAAGAGGAGCCGGTGACCGGGAGTGCCGTGCCGCGGCCGTCGCAGGGCCAGGGCGATCTGCTCGGGAAACCGCCCGTGCACCCGGCCGTGAGCGAGGCGTGCAGGCTGCTGTGCGCCGGAGTCCATCTGCACGACGGCTACCGGGACGCGGTCATCGACCAGCTGTACGTCCAGGAGCAGCGCGTCGTCGCCCCGTCGTCCGGTTTCGACGCCGCCCGGGTCCTCGCGCACGCGCTGCGCGCCCGCCGCGCCGAACTCGGGTGGGCGGCGGGCATCCTGGGCGCCTGGCTGCTGGGCGCGGCCGTCAGTCAGGGGTTCGTCGGCGCGCTGTTCTTCCCCTCCGTCCTGCTGGCCGTCGCGCCGTGGGTCCGCGGTACCGCGCGCACCCCTCCCTTCCACCGGCGGGTTCCGGCCTTCCTGCTGCGCTGGTACGGGCGTTTCCTGCTGCTCGTCGCCGGACTGTGGATGGGGGGACAGGCCCTGTTCGGCCTCTTCGCGGACGACGAGGAGCCGGGCGTGCCGTCCGGCCCGTACGGCACGGACGGCACCGGTCCCGGCGGCTTCTCCGAGGGGTTTCCGGGCGCCTTCGACCTGGGCCTCTCCCTGATCGTCGGCGACCCCTCCGGCCGGTCCGCCACCGGCTCCGCCTGGGCCGCTCTCTTCTTCCTCGCCCTGATCGCGGGTCTGGTCGGCCTCCAGCGCGGCCAGTTCACCCGGGTGATGCGGGAAGAGCTGTCCCGGAGTAACTTCCCCGACCTCGCCGCCGATCCGGCCGAACGTGCGGCCGGCGCCCGCTTCCGGCGGCTCCAGCAGCGGATACGGCGGGAACAGCACGCACCGCTCATCATGTACGGCGAGCGGGAGCCGTTCTGCGGCGCGGGCGCCCCCTACCGCCCCTGGAATCTGGCGGTCGAGCTCCGGCCGAGCGAGGACGGCCCCACGGAGCCGCTCGACAACGCCCGCATCCTGCGGCGGATCGTGCCGCTGCTGGAGGCCCTCAGGGTGCCCTCCCCGCACGGTTCGCCCGAGGGGGCGGCGGCCGTCCGGGACCGGCTGCGGGAGCTGGTGATCGACGAGTGCGTCTTCCTGCCGGTGGCCGGCATGCCCCGGCGCGAGGACGCCCCGTACGGCCCCGAGGAGTTCGAGGCGCACCGCGGCCGCGCCGTCGAGGAGGGCGGGGAGAGCCGGCGGCACTTCCTGCGCATCCGGGTCGGCGGCTGGAACGAGGAGGTCGTCGTCACCGTCTTCGTGCGGGTCCACACCCAGGGCGGGATGCTGATGCTGGAAGTGGCCCCCCACGTGCTGATGCCCATCCACCCGCTGTTCCGTGACGCCGACCGGATCGCCCACCGCCACCACCACAACAACGGGTTCGGCAAAGCCGTCTGGGCGCTCTCCCGCACCCCGTCCTCGCTGGTGCGCTCGATCGTCACCCTGGGGCGGGGCGTGGTGAGTTCCTGGCAGCTGCTCACGGCCGGGAACAGCGGCGCGCTGGCCGAGGGCCCCGCGCTGTCCGTCCGGGAACTGGGCGCCGACGAGACGGCGTCGCTCTTCCAGGACATGGACGTCAACCGGTATCTGAAGAGCATCGAGGACCGGGTCGCGGGCGGCGTCAGACTCGCGCTGCGCGAAGCCGGCTGGAAGACCGACGAGTTCGAGCAGAAGATCGTCAACATCGGCGCGGGCGGCGTGTTCATCGGGACCGCGAAGGACAGCGCCATCGGGATCGGCGACCACAACGACGTCAGGCGCTCCGGCCCGCCGGGCGGTCCGTCCGGCCCCGGCCGGAGCCCCGGGACGAAGAGCCTCGGCGGCGAGCAGGGCGTCCCCGGACCGCGTGGACCGAAGGGCCCCGCACCAGCCCAGGACCGACAGCCGAAGGCAGGAGAGACATGACCGGACCGAGCCCCGACCACCAGCAGCCGCAGCGCACCGTGCACATCGGCTCGGTGACCGGCAGCGCCTTCGCCGTCGGCGACCACAACACCGTCACCCAGCACCAGCACACGGGACCGGCCGACGCGGCCCAGGCCGAACTGCTGCGGGCCGTCCGGGAACTCCGCGCCGACCTGGCCCGGTTCGTCGCCTCCGACACCACGGCAGTCCTCGACGCGGAACTGGTCCGCGTCGAGGACGAGATCGAGACCTCCGGCGCGGCGGAGCCGGGCCGCCTGGCAGGCCTGCGCACGGCGCTCACCGCGGCCGGCGCCCTCACCGGGAGCCTGGCGTCCGGCGTCGCGGTGGCCGACGCGCTCACCGCCCTGCTGGGAGGCTGAACGATGGCCCGGGGCGGCGGCGTGCGCTGGAACGACGAGACCCAGAGCTGGGAGACCGAACCGGCGCGCGTCCCGACCCCGCCGCCGGCGGCGCCCGCCCCGTACCCGCCCACCGCCGCCCCGGCGCCGCCGCCCGCGCCTCCCGGCCCCTACCCGCCCGCAGAGCCCGCCTCGTACCCGCCCGCGCGGCCCGGCCCGTACCCGTCCGCGGTGCCCGGCCCGTACCCGGAGTCCGACCCGTACAGCGCGCAAGGGACTCCGGCCCCGTACGGCGAGGCCCTCGACCCGGACGGGGCGGTGACCGCCGCCGGGCCGGCGCGTGCCCGGATCACCCCGCTGACCGCAGGGCTCGCCGTGGCGGTGCTCGCCGCGGCGGCCGCCTCGCTATGGTTCGCCGCCACGGGCGGCGAGGACGGCCGGCGGGACGACGCCCGGGGCCACACGTCCAGCGTCGCCGCGGACCGGTCCGCGCAGACGGCCGGCCCGGACCCCGCCCGCACCGGGGACGCCCCCTCCGAGGCCCTCGACGTATCCGGCGCCGCGTCGCCGGGCGGCGCCCCGCCGGCCGGATACCGGACGCGGGACGACGAGGAGGGCTTCCGGATCGCCGTGCCGAAGGAGTGGGACGAGCGCACGCGGAGCGCCGGCGCGGTCTTCTACAAACCCGCCGCGGGCCCGGAGCTGCTCCAGGTCTTCCGGGTCGCCGAACCGGGCATGACCGCGCTGGAAGCGGTCCGCGCCGCCTCCGCGGAGCGCAGGGGCAGCCCCGGCTTCGACGAGGTCCGCGTCGGTGTGGTCGACAACCCGGCGGGCGGCGAGGCGGCCGAGCTGGTGTACGCGTACGACCACGCGGAGACGGGCGGCCGCCGCCAGGTCGTCGAGCGGGTCTTCACCGCCGCCGACGGCCGGCTCTACGCGGTGCTGGTCGCCGCCCCCGCCGACGACTGGCCGCGCCACGAGGAGATCCTCGACACCGCCGTGACGCACTTCGAGCCGTACGGCACCCCCTTCTGACGTCCCGTCGCCGACGACGGGCCCCCGGCCCCGGAGCACGCCCCCGAGGCGGGGGAGGCGGCTCGTCGCGGGTTCCGACCGGGCCGGGCATCCACCTATTCTGATGAACGGCACCGGCGACGGAAGGACAGCCGGGGCCGCTTGCGTACGACGGGGGAGAACTGCTCATGAACAAGCGACGGCTGAGATCGAGCACGGTCGTGCTCGGGGGCATGGGGCTGCTCGCCCTGGCGCTCTCGTCCTGCGGATCGGAGCCGGACCGGCGGTGCGCCGACCGCACGACCCGCGAGACGCTGCCCGGTCACGAGTGCCGGGGCGGCAGCGGCGGCAGTGGCGGGGCCGGCGGCACGGGCGGCGGAAGCCGCGGAGCGTACTACTACGGCGGCGAGTCGTCCGACGGCAGGGTCAAGGGCGGGAGCTTCGACAAGTCCGCGGTCGACCGCGGCGGCTTCGGCTGCACCCGGTCCGGCGGAGGCTGAGCGTCGTGCGGCGCCGCACCCTGGACCCGCGCCCCGGCTGGCAGGAGACCGTCGAGGCGCAGGGCCTCGTCTACCCGCTCACCCGCTATCCGGACGGCTCGCTGCGCCCCTATTGGGACGAGAGCGCCTACTACGTCTTCTCGCTGCCGGAGGTCGAGGCATTGGAGGAGACCGTCGGGGAACTGCACACGATGTGCCTGGCCGCCGCCGCGCACATCGTCGAGCACGACCGCTTCGCCGAGCTCGGCATCACCGACCCGCGACTGGCCTCGCTGGTCGCGGAGTCCTGGCGGCGGCGCGCGGAACTGCCCTCCGTGTACGGCAGGTTCGACCTGCGGTACGACGGGAGCGGCCCGGCGAAGATGCTGGAGTACAACGCCGACACGCCCACCTCGCTGGTGGAGGCGGCGAGCGCGCAGTGGTTCTGGATGGAGGAACGGTTCCCCGGGGCCGACCAGTGGAACTCCCTGCACGAGCGGCTGGTCGACGCCTGGAAGCGGCAGGCGCCGCTGCTGCCGCCCGGGCCCCTGCACTTCGTGCACTCGGACGGCGACGAGATGGGCGAGGACCTGATGACGGTCGCGTACCTCCGCGAGACCGCCCAGCAGGCCGGGATCGACACCGAGGCGCTGTCCGTCGAGGAGATCGGCTGGGACCGGCTGTCCGGCCGGTTCGTCGACGACCGCCTCCGCTTCCTCCGCAGCTGCTTCAAGCTCTACCCCTGGGAGTGGCTCGTCACGGACCGCTTCGGGCCGCAGGTGCTGGACACCCTCGACAACGGCGGCGGCACCGGAACCACCTGCTGGATCGAGCCCGCGTGGAAGATGCTGCTCTCCAACAAGGCGCTGCTCGCCATCCTGTGGGAGCTCTACCCCGGCCACCCGAACCTGCTGCCGGCCCACCTCGACGGCCCCCGGGAGCTGGCCGGGCCGGGCGGGGCCGGATACGTGTCCAAGCCGCTGCTCGGCCGCGAGGGCGCCGGGGTCGACGTGCACGGCCCCGGCTCCCCTGCCGTCCTGCGCGACGAGCCGTGCTGCTACCAGGAGCTGGCCCCGCTGCCCGAGGTCGACGGCAACCGGGTGGTGCTCGGCGCGTGGGTCGTGGAGGACGAGGCGGCCGGGCTCGGCATCCGGGAGTCCGCGGGGCTGGTCACGGACGAGTACGCCCGTTTCCTGCCCCACGTCATCCTCTGAGCCCGCCGGACCGGCTCAGGCGCTCAGCACCGCCCGGAGCCGGTCCAGCCCCCAGTCCAGGTCCTCCTTGCCGATCACCAGCGGCGGCGCGATCCGGATCGTGGAGCCGTGGGTGTCCTTCACCAGCACCCCCTGCTCCATGAGCCTCTCGGAGATCTGCCGGCCGGTGCCCAGCGCGGGCGCGAGATCGACGCCCGCCCACAGGCCCCGGCCGCGCACCGCCTCCACCGCGCCGTCGTCCGCCAGCAGCCCCAGCTCCCGGTGGAGGTGGTCGCCCAGCTCCGCGGCCCGCTCCTGGTACTCGCCGGTCCGCAGCATCGCGATGACCTCCAGGGCCACCGCGCACGCCAGCGGGTTCCCGCCGAAGGTGGAGCCGTGCTCACCCGGCCGGAAGACCCCCAGCACGTCCGCCGACGAGACCACCGCGGAGACGGGCACCACTCCGCCGCCCAGCGCCTTGCCGAGGACGTACATGTCCGGCGTCACGCCCTCGTGCTCGCACGCGAAGGTCTTCCCGGTCCGGCCGAGGCCCGACTGGATCTCGTCCGCGATGAACAGCACGTTCCGCTCGCGGGTCAGCTCCCGCACCCCGGGCAGATAGCCGGCCGGCGGCACCAGCACCCCGGCCTCACCCTGGATCGGCTCGATCAGCACCGCCACGGTGTTCTCGGTCATCGCCTCACGGAGCGCGGTGAGGTCCCCGTACGGCACGATCTCGAAGCCCGGGGTGTACGGGCCGTAGTCGGCCCGCGCCTCCTGGTCCGTGGAGAAGCTGACGATCGTGGTCGTGCGGCCGTGGAAGTTGTCCGAGGCCACGATGATCTTCGCCATGCCGTCCGGGACGCCCTTGACCCGGTAGCCCCACTTGCGGGCGGTCTTGACCGCGGTCTCCACCGCTTCCGCCCCGGTGTTCATCGGCAGGACCATCTCCATGCCGCACAGCTCGGCCAGCCGGGTGCAGAAGTCGGCGAACCGGTCGTGGTGGAAGGCCCGGGAGGTCAGCGTCACCCGGTCCAGCTGGGCCTTGGCCGCGTCGACGAGGCGGCGGTTGCCGTGGCCGAAATTGAGTGCTGAGTACCCGGCGAGCAGATCGAGGTACCGGCGGCCCTCGACATCGGTCATCCACGCGCCGTCCGCCGACGCCACGACGACCGGCAACGGGTGGTAGTTGTGCGCGCTGTGCGCCTCGGCGGAGGCGATGGCGGTTTCCGTGGTCGACACGGGATCTCCGTTCGTCGTGCGGTGGGGGCGAGGGTGGTGCCCACTTTGTATCGTCGGTCGGATGCCGCGCCGGGAAACCTCCACCACGCGGCGCGCCCGCCGTCGCACGCCCGGCGGTCCGCGGGTGCGGCCCGTCCCAGCCGTGCGCCCGCGTGCTCCAGGCTCCGGCCGGTACGCGCCCGTTCCGCCCCGTACCGGCTGCCGGGGACGGGGCGGGCACCTGAGACAATGGGCCCATGGCCTCTGATCGCCCTTCGCTCACCACGGACCAGCCGCAGACGGGCCGCGCCGGTGCGGCCGCCCGCCCGCGCGTGCTCTCCGGAATCCAGCCCACCGCAGGCTCGTTCCACCTCGGCAACTACCTGGGCGCGGTGCGCCAGTGGGTGGCGTTGCAGGAATCCCATGACGCGTTCTACATGGTCGTGGACCTGCACGCGATCACGGTGCCGCAGGACCCCGCCGAGCT
Source organism: Streptomyces pratensis (assembly GCF_037137275.1). Classification (GTDB taxonomy): domain Bacteria; phylum Actinomycetota; class Actinomycetes; order Streptomycetales; family Streptomycetaceae; genus Streptomyces; species Streptomyces pratensis_B. The sequence continues at coordinate 134,317 of NZ_JBBBEN010000093.1, forward strand.
GCGGGCCAACACCCGGCTCGCCGCGGCACAGCTGCTCGCGGCCGGCCTGGACCCGGAGCGGTGCACGCTCTTCGTCCAGAGCCATGTGCCCGAGCACGCCCAGCTCGGCTGGGTGATGAACTGCCTCACCGGCTTCGGCGAGGCCTCCCGGATGACCCAGTTCAAGGACAAGTCCGCCAAGCAGGGCGCCGACCGCGCCACCGTCGGCCTTTTCACCTACCCGGTCCTCCAGGTCGCCGACATCCTGCTCTACCAGGCCGACCAGGTCCCGGTCGGAGGCGACCAGCGCCAGCACGTCGAGCTGACCCGCGATCTCGCCGAGCGCTTCAACGGCCGATACGGACAGACGTTCACCGTGCCGGCTCCGTACATCCTCAAGGAGACGGCGAAGATCCTCGACCTCCAGGACCCGGCGGTCAAGATGAGCAAGTCGGCCTCCACGCCGAAGGGCCTCGTCAACCTGCTGGACGACCCGAAGGCCACGGCGAAGAAGGTGAAGAGCGCCGTCACCGACACCGACACGGTGATCCGCTACGACGAGGAGAAGAAGCCCGGCGTCAGCAATCTCCTCACCATCCTCTCCACCCTCTCCGGCAGCCCGGTCGAGGACCTGGTGCGGTCGTACGAGGGCAAGGGCTACGGCGCGCTGAAGACCGACCTCGCCGAGGCGATGGTGGAGTTCGTCACTCCGTTCCGGGCCCGCACCCAGGAATATCTGGACGACTCCGAGACGCTGGACTCGATCCTGGCCAAGGGCGCGGAGAAGGCCAGGGCCGTCGCGGCGGAGACCCTGGCGCAGACGTACGACCGGATGGGCCTCCTGCCCGCGAAGCACTGAGTCCAAGGGCCCTGGCGAGATCGCGGCCCGAGGGGCCACACTTGCGGCGACAGGACGTG
>NZ_JBBBEN010000093.1:135218-151094 GCF_037137275.1 Streptomyces pratensis
CACGGCATGACCGGAAAACGACCATCGACGATGGAGGAGAACGACGTGGGGACCGTAACGCTCGGCGTTTCGATCGCGGTCCCGGAGCCCTACGGCAGCCTGCTCCAGGAGCGCCGCGCGAGCTTCGGGGACCCTGCCGCCTTCGGCATTCCCACCCACGTCACCCTGCTCCCGCCGACCGAGGCGCAGGCGGCCGACCTCCCGGCGATCGAGACGCACCTCGGCGAGATCGCCGCGGCCGGACGGCCGTTTCCGATGCGGCTGTCCGGCACCGGCACGTTCCGGCCGCTGTCCCCGGTGGTCTTCGTCCAGGTCGTCGAGGGCGCGTCCGCCTGCTCCTGGCTCCAGAAGCGGGTCAGGGACGCCTCGGGGCCGCTGGTGCGCGAGCTCCAGTTCCCCTACCACCCGCACGTCACCGTGGCCCACGGCATCGCGGAGGAGGCCATGGACCGGGCCTTCGCGGAGCTGGCGGACTACGAGGCGGCCTGGAGCTGCGAGTCCTTCGCGCTGTACGAACAGGGCACGGACGCGGTCTGGCGCAAGATCAGGGACTTCCCGTTCGGGTCCGGAGGCGGCGCGCCCGCGGTGCCCGCCCAGAGCGGTTACACGGTCAACGCGCCGTCGCTGCGGCCCTGACCCTCCGCCGGGGGAGCGGGGCGCCGCCCGTACGCTCCCCCGACTGGCGCGCGCGTCCCCGTACACCCCGCCACGCCGTCGCCGCACCGGTCCTCCCGCCGCTGCCCGCCTGCCCGCACGCCGTGCCCGCCCCCCGCCCTCCGCCGCTCTCACAACGGCAGCCGCCGGAACAGCGGGCGGGGCACATGGCGCAGCGCCGTCATCACCATCCGGAGCGACCCGGGCGCCCACACCGTCTCCGAGCGCCTCCGCAGCCCCGTGACGATCGCCTTCGCCACGGCCTCCGGGCCGGTCGCGAGCGGCTGCTCGGGCCGCCCCGCCGTGGCGCGGGTCCGGACGAACCCGGGACGGACGACCATCACCTGCACCCCCGTGCCCTGGAGCGCGTCGCCCAGCCCCTGCGCGAACACGTCCAGGCCCGCCTTGCTCGATCCGTAGATGAAGTCGGAGCGCCGGGCGCGCTCCCCGGCCACGGACGAGAGCACCACCAGCGAGCCGTGCCCCTGCGCCTGCAACGCGCCCGCGCACACCAGCCCCGCCGAGACCGCCCCGGTGTAGTTGGTCTGGACGACCCGGACCGCCGCCATCGGCTCCTCCTCGTCGCGCGCCTGGTCGCCGAGGACGCCGAAGGCCATCAGCACCACGTCGATGTCGCCCTCCGCGAACACCTTGCCGAGAGCGGTCTCGTGCGAGGCGGGGTCCAGGGCGTCGAAGTCGACCGTGCGTGCCTCCGCCCCCCGCCCGCGCAGCTCGGCGACGGCCGCGTCCAGGGCGGCGGAGGGCCGCCCGGCCAGCCAGACGCGGCGGGTGCGCAGGGCGACCAGCCGGCGCGCGGTGGCCAGGGCGATCTCGGAGGCGCCGCCGAGGACGAGCAGGGACTGCGGGGCGCCGAAGGCATCCTTCACGGGACACTCCTGTTCAGGGGCGGGGGCACCCGGGAGACACCCGGGGCGGGGGGTTTACGTCAGCGTGTGCGGGCGGGGCTCTCGCGGGCCGGACGGCCGGGCTCCGGCCGCCCGTCAGCGGGGCGCGCGGGTGCCGGGCGCACGTCGGCCGGTTTCTGCCCGCCGGGGCGCGCTCCCCGCCTCCGCACGCCCGCGGGCGTCACAGGCAGAGCCGCCGCGACAGGTCGGAGCGGAACGCGTCCGTCGGGTCCAGCGCGGCCCGCAGCTCGCGGAACTCCGCCAGCCGCGGGTACATCGCGGAGGCCGTCTCCGGACGCATCCGGGAGTCGCTCGCCAGACAGACCCGGCCTCCGGCGGCCGCCACCTCCTCGTCGACCCCGTCCAAGAGGCGGGCGAGGCCGGGCAGGGCCGCGGGGAGGTCGAGGGCGAGCGCCCAGCCCGGCGCCGGGAACGACAACGGGCCGGGGGCCGGGGCCCCGCACCGCTGGAGCACGGCTCGCGAAGCGGCGCCCCGGCCCGCCGAGATCCGGCGCACCACCCGGTGCAGGGTCTCCTCCTGGCCGTACCCGACGCTGAACCGGTAGCGCACCAGACCGCCGGGGGGCGGGCCGGGGGAGGGGAGTGCGTCCGGCGCGTGGAAGAAGCGCGAGGCGGAGCGCAGCTCGCCGGTCCGTGCGCGGGGCGCACCGCGATAGCGGACCTCGTTGCCGAGGGCGGCGGTGGCCCGGCCGAGCGGCCCGCCGGGCATCGGCACCCGGTCGGCGGCGAGCGGCCGCCCTTGACCTGCGGTGCGCAGGGGGAACAGTGTGCGCCGGGCGTGCGCCGGGAGCATGTCAGGAAGTGCGTGCTCCCCCCGGGTGAGGATTCCGCGCCCCGTCGCCCGGCCCCGTGCCAGCAGGTCGACCCAGGCGGAGGCGTACGGCAGTCGGTCACCGCCCGCCGTGAAGCGGGCCAGCAGGTCGTCCAGGTCCCCGGCGCGCTCCGTGGTGACGGACATCAGCGAGGTGGCGACGCGCCGGAGGCGGAGCGTGGCGGACAGGACGACCCCGGTCAGCCCGAGACCTCCCGCGGTGGCGTCGAAGACGGCGGTGCCGGGCAGCACGGTGCGCACCTCGCCGTCGGCGGTGAGCAGTTCCAGGGCGCTCACGTGCCGGGTGAGGGAGCCGGCTCCGCGGTGGTTGCGGCCGTCCAGGTCGGAGGCGATGGCGCCGCCGACCGTGACCCTGCCGGTCCCCGGCACGACCGGCGGGAACCAGCCGAGCGGCGTCAGCACCCGCAGCAGCCGCTCCAGGCTCACCCCCGCCTCGCAGCGCACCGTGCCGGCGGCCGGGTCCACGCCGCCGATCCGGGCCAGGCCGGTCATGTCGAGCACCGAGCCGCCCGCGTTCTGCGCGGCGTCACCGGGGGCCCGGCCCAGTCCGCGGGCGAGGGCGCCCCGAGGCCCGCGCCCCCGGACGGCGGCCGACGCTTCCTCGTACGTACGGGGCCGAAACCGCACGGCGGTCGTCGGGGCGGTGCGGCCCCAGCCGGTCAAGGACACCGTGTCGACGGACATGGATGTGACCGTATCGTCCGGAAAAACCCCTTCGGGGCATTGGTGGACTGACTCGCCGGAACGGGTGATGGAGCGAGTGTCAGCGCAGCGTGACGGCGATCTGCCGGGCGGCTCCGCGAGAGTCCGGGGCGGGCCGCTGGTGTTCCGGGCCCAGGAGGGTAGGCGTACGTCATGGACTGGCTCAAAAAACTCCCGGTCATCGGTCCCCTGGTCGCCCGGTTGACGGAGACGCACGCATGGCGTTCCTACGAGACGCTGGAGCGGGTCCACTGGGACAGGCTCGCCGCGGCGATCACCTTCATCAGCTTCCTCGCCCTCTTCCCGCTGATCGCGGTCGGCGCTGCCGCCGCCGCCGCGCTGCTGTCCGACGAGCAGCTCGACACCATCAAGGACAAGCTCGCCGACCAGGTGCCCGGCATCTCCGACCAGCTCGGCATCGACGGGCTGGTCGCCAACGCCGGGGCCGTCGGGCTGGTGGCCGGTGCGCTGCTGCTCTTCACCGGCATCCGGTGGATCGGATCGATGCGTGAATGTCTGCGCGCGGTCTGGGAGTTGGACGATGTCCAGGAGGCCAACCCGGTCGTCCTCAAGCTCAAGGACGCCGTGCTGCTGGTCGGTCTCGGCGGCGCGGCGCTCGCCACGCTGGCCGTCTCCACCGTCGGATCGACGGCCGTCGGGTGGACCGCCGATCTGCTCGGCATCCCCGAGGACGGAGCGGGCGGCGTCCTGCTGCGGGTCGCCGCGCTGGTGGTCGCGGTCGCCGCGGACTTCCTGCTGCTGCTCTACCTGCTGTCGCTGCTGCCCGGCGTGGAGCCGCCCCGGCGGCGGCTGGTGGTCGCGGCGCTGCTCGGCTCGGTCGGTTTCGAACTGCTCAAGCTGCTGCTCGGCAGCTATATGAAGGGCGTCGCGGGCAAGAGCATGTACGGCGCGTTCGGCGTGCCGATCGCCCTGCTCCTGTGGATCAACTTCACCGCGAAACTGCTGTTGTTCTGCGCCGCCTGGACGGCGACCCGCGACAAGGGCGAGGACGTCCTGGAGGAGAGCGCCGCAGAGGAGAAGGCCACGGGGGAGAGCAGCCCGGAGGGGGGCGCCGCGACGAGGAGCGTCCCCGAGGAGAGCGCGCCCCGGGCGGCCGGCCCCGAAGCGGCCGCCCGGACGGGCGGCCGGGGGCCGGGCGGCTCGACCCGGGCCGGATGAGCGCGGCGGGCGTCGCGACGGCCGCGGGCCGGGCGGCGCGGCGGGCCGCCCGGCGGCGGAGGCGGCCCGCCCGGCGGGATCAGCGGCGGGGCAGGTGCAGCGGCCAACGCCGGTTGACCAGGAAGACTCCGGCGGCCAGCACCGCCAACGCCCCGCCGATGACCGCCAGAGCGGTCCCGACGCCGCTGGAGCCACCGGCCGCCGAGGCGTGTGCGGTGTCCGCCGGGCCGCCGGAGCCCTGGTCCGCCCCCGCGGCCGGCTGTGCGCCCTTCCCGCCGCTCGTGGGACCGGCGCTGGGAGCGGTGCCGGTGTCCACGGACTTCGGCGGCACCAGCTCGCCCACCGGGGTCACCTTGCCACTCGCGGCGAAGCCCCAGTCCAGGAGGTGGGCGGCCTCCTTGTAGACGGCGTGGCTCTCCTCCGCCGACGGGTTCATGACCGTGACCAGCAGCACCGTGCCGTCGCGTTCCGCGACTCCGGTGAAGGTGTTGCCCGCGTGCGTGGTGTAGCCGTTCTTGACGCCCGCGATGCCCTGGTACGGGTCCACGCCGAGGCCCCCGGTGAGCAGCCGGTTGGTGTTCTGGATCTCGAAGTTCTCGCGCTTCTTCCCCGTCTTCTGCTCGCCCGGGAAGTCGGCGGAGGCCGTCGCCGCGTACTCGCGGAAGTCCTTCTTCTGGAGCCCGCTGCGGGCGATCAGGGTCAGGTCGTAGGCGCTGGAGACCTGGCCCGGCGCGTCGTAACCGTCCGGCGAGACCACCCGGGTGTCCAGCGCCTGGAGCTCCTCGGCGTGCTTCTGCATCGCGGCCACCGTCCGCGGCATGCCGCCGTACATCTGGGCCAGGACGTGCACCGCGTCGTTGCCCGAGCGGAGGAAGACGCCGAGCCACAGGTCGTGGACCGTGTAGGTGTGGTCCTCCTTGACCCCGACCAGGCTGCTGCCCTCGCCGATCGCCGCCAGATCGCTGTCCTTCACCGTGTACGTCGAGGTGGTGGGCCGGAGAGCCGGAAGCAGCGTGTCGGCGAACAGCATCTTCATGGTGGAGGCGGGCGGCAGCCGCCAGTGCGCGTTGTGCGCCGCCAGGACCTCGCCGCTCTCCGCGTTCGCCACGATCCACGACCGGCCGGTCAGCTCCTTGGGCAGCACCGGCGCTCCCGGCCCCAGGGCCACCTGGGTGCCGGCCCGGGCGAGACGCTCCCCGCCGAGGCTCGACATCGTGGCAGGCGGCTTGGGCTGTCTGTCGTCGCTCTTGTCCTTGTCGGCCGCCGAGGCGGGGCTGAGCACCAGACCGGGCAGCAAAGCGGCGGAGGCGACCGTCAGAGCGATCTTTTTCAGAGCAGGCACGGTCGGAAACGTACAGGGCGCCGATACGGATGGGGACCCGGAACGGCTGACCCGCCGCAGAGATCGCCGGGACAGCCCTCCCGGGAGGGCCCCGCGCTCCCTGCCGCGGACCCGCCCCCGCGCGAGGGGGACGGACGGCGGCGGCGATACTGGACCCATGAAGCTCAGCCGCCCCGTCTCCTGGTTCCTGCTCGCGTTCGGGGTGTGGAGCTGGTTCATCTGGATCACTTTCGTCAAGAACCTGTGGCAGGACGGCAGCGGGCTCGCCTTCGACGACGCGGGCGAACCGACCGGGTACTTCTGGGTGCACCTGCTGCTCGCCATCACGTCCTTTCTTCTGGGGACGGCGGTCGGCGCGATCGGGTTGCGCGGGGTCCGGGCTTTGCGCGACCAGCGCACCTGACGGCAGGCCTGAAGAGAAGAAGTAGGGAAAGCGGATGACAGCAGTGGTCTTCGTCCTGGTGGCGCTCGTGGTGCTGGCGTTGCTCGCCACCGTGCACCGGTACGTGTGGCGGCGCTTCGTCGGTGACACGACGGCGCCGGGCAGCCCGCTGCGCCGGGCGGGCACCGTCGCCGCCTTCGTGCTCCCCCTGCTGAGCGTCGGCGCCATGACCTCCGGCCGGATGGGCGCGCCCTTCTGGCTCCAGCAGGTGTTCGCCTGGCCGGGGTTCCTGTGGCTGGCCGCCCTGCTCTACCTGACGCTGGCGCTGCTCGTGGGCGAAGTCGTCAGGCCGGTGCTTCTGCGGGTCCTCGCCCGGCGGGACGAGGCGGCCCCGCAGGCCGCCCCGGCGGCGTCGGCGGCCGCGGGCGGAGCAGCTGCCGGAACCCTCGCCGGGGCCCCGGGCGCGGCCGGCCCCCGTAGCGGAGAGCCGGCGCGCTCCGGCTCCGGGACGGCCCCGGCCGCCCCGGAGACGTCGGCACGCACCGCGACGGAGACCGTGGCGACACGCGAACCGGAAGCGGAAGCGGAACCGGAAGCGGAATCCATGGCGCCGCCGGCCGCCGAAGCCGCGGCCCCCGCGCCCACCGACCCCGGCCCGTCCCGGCGGCTCTTCGTCTCCCGGGTCGTCGGCGGCGCCGCGGCCGCCGCCGGGCTCGCCACCGTCGGGTACGGGGCCTACGGCGTGCTGCGCGGGCCGAGCGTCCGGCGGATCACCGTGCCGCTGGCCAAACTGCCCCGCGCGGCCCACGGCTTCCGGATCGCCGTGGTCAGCGACATCCACATCGGCCCGATCCTCGGCCGCGCCCACACCCGTCGCATCGTCGACACGATCAACGCGACCTCGCCCGACCTCGTCGCCGTCGTCGGCGACCTCGTCGACGGGTCCGTCGCGGACCTGGGCTCCGCCGCCGAACCGCTGTCCGCCCTGCGCTCACGGCACGGCAGCTTCTTCGTCACCGGCAACCACGAGTACTTCTCCGGTGCGGGCGAGTGGGTCGACCACGTCCGCGAACTGGGTCTGCACCCGCTGGAGAACGCCCGGGTCGAGATCGAGGGCTTCGACCTGGCCGGGGTCAACGACGTGGCGGGGGAGTCCGAGGGCCAGGGCCCGGACTTCGCCCGCGCGCTCGGCGACCGGGACCGCGGCCGCGCCGCCGTCCTCCTCGCCCACCAGCCCGTCGTGATCCACGACGCCGTCGAGCACGGCGTCGACCTCCAGCTCTCCGGCCACACCCACGGCGGCCAGCTCTGGCCCGGGAACTTCCTCGCCGAACTGGCCAACCCCACCGTCGCCGGGCTCGAACGCTACGGCGACACCCAGCTCTTCGTCTCCCGCGGCGCGGGCGCCTGGGGGCCGCCGGTCCGGGTCGGCGCCCCGTCCGACGTCACCGTCGTGGAACTGGCCTCGCGTCAGGCGTAGAACCGGCCCTGCACGTTGCGTGTGCGATCACCCGGCGACCGGCGGCCCCCATCATGAAATCCACACCGAAGAGTCACCCTCAGCTACGAGAAACCGCAGGTGGGGGCGGGGAAACGGCCTTTTCGGACAGGGTGTGCCACGGCTGTCCAACAAAAGGCTGTGAGAGCCCCATTTACTCTTCCAGATGTGAAAATCGTGTGATTGGGTAAGCGCGAACATGCGGCAATGTGCGCGTCTTGGCACAACTGCCGAGGTGGGGCTGGTAAGGGAGAGCACGGCAATGCGGTCGGTCCGGGTACGGATTCTCGCGATTCTCGCGGTAGTGGTCATCGCAGGCGTCGGCGCCTGGCAACTCCTCCCCTCAGGGGAGGCGAACTCCGACGCGGTCACCGTCGGGACGTCGGATTCGGTGACCTCGCTCGACCCGGCCGGCGCGTACGACGCGGGCTCCTGGGCCATCTACAGCAACCTCTACCAGTCGCTGATGACCTTCAAGGCCGGGGCCGTCACACCGGAGCCGGACGCCGCCGAGAGCTGCGGGTTCGTCGGGCAGAAGCTCCAGACGTACCAGTGCAAGCTCCGCGACGACCTGACGTTCTCCAACGGCAGGAAGATCACCGCTGAGGACGTCACGTACTCCTTCAAGCGGATGCTGCGGATCAAGGCGGACGTCGGCCCGGCCGGACTGTTCCCGACCCTCGACACCGTGGTGTCCGAGGGCCGCACCATCACCTTCAACCTGTCCGGGAAGGACGCGACCTTCCCGCAGAAGATCGCGACCGGCGCCGGGTCGATCGTCGACTCGACGAAGTACCCGGAGGACAAGCTCCGCACCGGCAACCAGGTCGACGGCTCCGGCCCCTACGTGCTGAAGTCGTACGAGGCGGGCGCGCGCGCCGAGCTGGTGCCCAACCTGAAGTACAAGGGCGCCCTCAAGAAGACCGGCGGAGCCGTCGACATCCGCTACTACAAGGGCTCGGAGGAGCTCCTGTCCGGCTGGAACAACGGCGAGGTCGAGGTGACCCACCGCCAGCTCCCGCCGGCCCGGCTCGCCGAGCTGTACGCGGGCGATCCGGAGCTGCGGGTCACCGAGGCGGACAGCGCCGAGATCCGCAACATCATCTTCAACGTCCGCGACGACTCGCCGTTCGCCGACAAGAAGGTCCGTCAGGCCGTCGCCTCGGTCATCGACCGCGGCCCGCTGGTCCGGGACGTCTACAAGAGCACCGTCGAACCGCTCTACTCGCTGGTCCCGCAGGGCTACATCGGGCACAGCACTCCCTTCTTCGACCTCTACCCGTCGGCCGACCCGAAGCGGGCGGAGCGACTGCTCGAAGAGGCGGGCGTGGAGACGCCGGTCGCCGTCGAGTTCGCCTACCGCGCCGACGACGCCTACACCGCGGAGACCGCGGAGATCCGCCGTCAGCTGGAGAAGGACGGCCTCTTCAAGGTCTCCGTGAAGGCCGTCGAGTGGACGCAGTACCAGAAGGGCTACGCGGCCGGGGAGTACGACATGTACACCGTCGGCTGGCTCCCCGACTTCCCGGACCCCGACACCTTCACCCAGCCGCTCGTCGGCACCGGCAACGTCCTGCACAGCGCGTACTCCAGCAAGCAGATGGACAAGCTGATCGCCGCCACGCAGCAGTTCAGCGACCGCAGCCGCACCGCGAACGACTTCAAGGCCGTGCAGTCGCTGGTCGGCGAGGACGTCCCGCTGCTGCCGCTGTGGCAGAAGAAGGACTACGTCGTCGCGACGGCGGACGTCTCCGGCTCCCAGTACCTCTCCGACGGCACCGGGATCTGGCGCCTGTGGGAGCTGGGCCGCATCTGACCGGTCAGCCGGCCGGCCGGGGCGGGGCCCCGGCCGCCGCGCCCGGCAGGAACTCCACCAGCAGCGCGTGCACCTGACGCACGAGCGGACGCAGCACCCGGAACCGGGAGAGCGCGATCGCCCGCGCGGCGATCGGCGCGACGCGTTCGACGAGCCGGCGGCTCTTCTCGGCGCCCTCCGTGCGGTCGTACACCCAGAAGAGCACCAGCCCCATCTGCATCAGCCACATCACCTGCGGAAGCAGCGGCGCCAGCGCGGGGTCGCCGGTGACGTCCGCCCCGGCGACGCAGCGCTCGTGGATGGAGATCGCCGCCTCGCGCGCGGCGGCCGAGTCCTCGGAGAACGGGGAGAGCGGGCTCTGCGGGTCGGCCGCGTTCTTGAAGAACTGGGCGGCGAACCGGTGGTAGGGCTCCGCCACGTCCAGCCAGCCGAGCAGCACTCCCCTGATGCGTACGGCCAGGTCCCCGTCGCCCTCCAGGACGGGCCGGACCGCCGCGGCGTGTTCGGCGGCGATCCGGTCGTAGAAGCCCTGGACCAGGTGTTCCTTGGAGGAGAAGTAGTAGTAGGCGTTGCCGACCGAGACGCCCGCCTCCTGGGCGATGGCCCGCATGGTCGTGCGGTCGTAGCCGCGCTCGGCGAAGAGCCGGAGCGCTGTTTCGAGGATCAGCGTGCGGGTCTGCTCGCTCTTCGCGGCCCTCGCCGGCCTGTTCTCCTGCACGTTCTTCTCTTCCTTGGCCACGGCCCCAGATTAGCCGGGCCCTCCGGGGCCCCGGGCGGCACCGCGCACCGACCGCTACCGCAACGCCGGCTCCTCCTCCGGCGGCCCGGGAAGCCCCGGCGGCCCGGTCAGCGCGTCCGCGATCTCCGCGCGCAGCGCCGCGCCGCGCAGGGACGGCCACTGCGCCGCCACCACGGCCCATCCCGCGGCCGCGCTGTCCACCGCCGCCCCGAACTTCCGCTCGACCCGCCCGCGGGCGAGAGCCAGCGCCACCGCCACGACCGGCCGCAGCAGCCACCGCCCGCGCACGCTCAGGACGACGGACACCCGCCAGCAGCCGTCCTCAGCCGGGCGCGGAACGACGGTGAGGCGGGCCTTGCCGAGCCGGTGCGCCGCCCGCCCGACGACGGGCGCCCGGCCTGCCGGGAGGGGCCGTTCCACCGCCGCCCACCAGGCGCGCAGGTCGGCCCCGACGCGGCCCGAGAAGCGGTACAGCGAACCGCCCCCGGGGTTGTGCCCGTCGAGGGTCACGTCCAGCGCCCTGGGCCCGCGGGGCTCGCGCAGCCGCACCCTGACCCGCACGGACACGCCCTCCTCCGCCATGAAGTTCTCCACCTCGACGGCGCGGGAGGGCCGCCACTCGCGCAGGACGGTCCACTCCGTCGGCTCCGGGGCGCCTGCCGCCCCGTCCGCCGGGCCCTCCTCGTCAGGCCCCTGCTCGTCGGGACGCTCCCCGTAGCGCGCCCCCGGCTCCAGGTGGCGACCCTTCAGCAGCCGCAGGCCGTGGACCGGGCGCCCGTCGGGCAGCAGGATCGCGCCGCCCCGCTCACGGGAGGCGTCGAAGAGGTCCACCAGCGCCCCGGCGGCCTCCTCGAACCGGTCGCGGTCCACAGCCGCCACCGTGACGGTGTGCTCGAAGCGCGCCACAACGGGCCCCGCGGCTCAGACGCTCATCGAGCGGGCCGTGTTCAGCAGGCCCATCACGGCGGGGAAGGTGTGCGGGTCCACGGCCGGGATCATCGTGGAGTGATGCCGACCGCCGCTGGTGACCGTGACCTGGACGAAGCCGGTCGTCCGCTTCTCCTTCATCAGCAGGAACAGCAGGCCGATCAGACAGAACAGGGCGAAGACGATCGCCAGCACGATCGCGTGCGCGGGGATCTTCTCCTCCGTGCGCGACATGTCCGTCGCCGTCCAGACCGCCCCCTTGAGCGGCATGGGCCCGGACGGGGTGACGATCGCGTCGTTCATGACGGTGATGTCGCCGATCGACAGCACCGGCACGCCGCCCTGGCCCGGCACGTCCTGCGGCACGGGTAGGTACTGACCGGGCAGCGTCCCAGGGGCCGCGTGAGGGCTCGGGTATCCGTAGGCCGGGCCGGGCTGGGACGCGGACTCGGGCAGCGGCTGCGGATAGCCGTACGCCGGGGTGGCGCCGGGGGCCGGGAAGCCGTGTCCCCGGCCGTCCGCGACGGTCGGCGGGTGACCGGGCTGCTGGGGCGGGCCCCACGTGTACGCGTCGTCCGCGTACGGATTCGGCTCGCTCACGAGGTCCCCGTTCTCCTGCTCCGGTCTTCGGCTCCGCTGAACCGTACCGCCCGCGCCCGGTCCCGCACAGCCCCGGGGCCGGTACGCGGACGGGCCCCGCCCCCCCCCGCAGCGCACGAGCTGCGGGGGACGGGGCCCGTCGACGTACGGGGCGGACCCGCAGAGGTCAGAAGCGACGCGTGATGAGCGCGCGCTTCACCTCCTGGATCGCCTTGGTGACCTCGATGCCACGCGGGCAGGCGTCCGTGCAGTTGAACGTGGTGCGGCAGCGCCACACGCCGTCACGGTCGTTGAGGATCTCCAGCCGCTGCTCGCCGGCGTCGTCGCGCGAGTCGAAGATGAAGCGGTGCGCGTTGACGATCGCCGCCGGGCCGAAGTACTGGCCGTCGTTCCAGAAGACCGGGCACGAGGACGTGCACGCGGCGCACAGGATGCACTTGGTGGTGTCGTCGAAGCGCTCGCGGTCCTCGGCGGACTGAAGACGCTCGCGGGTCGGCTCGTTCCCCTTGGCGACGAGGAACGGCATGACGTCGCGGTACGCCTGGAAGAACGGGTCCATGTCGACCACGAGGTCCTTGAGGACCGTGAGGCCCTTGATGGCCTCCACCATGATCGGCTTCTCCGGGTTGATGTCCTTGATCAGCGTCTTGCAGGCGAGCCTGTTCTTGCCGTTGATCCGCATCGCGTCGGAGCCGCAGATGCCGTGCGCACAGGAACGGCGGAACGTCAGCGTCCCGTCCAGCTCCCACTTGATCTTGTGAAGGGCGTCGAGGACTCGCTCCTTCGGGTCGATCTCGATCTGGAAGTCCTGCCACTGGGCCTCGTCGGAGATCTCCGGGTTGAAGCGGCGAATCCGGAACGTGGCCGTGATGAAGGGCGAGTCGGCGAAACCGGCCTCGGCCTTGTCGGTCTTGTCCAGGGTCGGGGTAGCCATCAGTACTTACGCTCCATCGGCTGGTAGCGGGTCGTCACGACCGGCTTGTAGTCGAGCCGGATCGACTCGGCGCCGTCGGCGGCCACCTCGCGGTACGCCATGGTGTGGCGCATGAAGTTGACGTCGTCGCGGTTCGGGAAGTCCTCGCGGTAGTGACCGCCGCGGGACTCCTTGCGGGCGAGCGCGGAGACCGCCATGACCTCGGCCAGGTCGAGCAGGTTGCCCAGCTCGATGGCCTCCAGCAGGTCGGTGTTGAACCGCTTGCCCTTGTCCTGGATGGACACGTTGAGGTACCGCTCGCGCAGCTCGGCGATCTTGTCGACCGCCGTCTTGATCGTCTGCTCGGTGCGGAACACCATCACGTTGGCGTCCATGCACTCCTGGAGCTCCGTGCGCAGCGTGGAGACGCGCTCGGTGCCGGTGGAGTTGCGCAGTCGCTCGACCTGGTCTGCGACGAGCTGGGCCGGGTTCTCCGGGAGGTCGACGTAGTCGTTCTTCGCCGCGTACTCGGCGGCGGCGATGCCCGACCGCTTGCCGAAGACGTTGATGTCGAGCAGCGAGTTGGTGCCCAGGCGGTTGGCCCCGTGCACCGAGACGCAGGCGACCTCGCCGGCGGCGTACAGGCCCGGCACGACGGTGGTGTTGTCGGCCAGCACCTCGCCCTCGACGTTGGTCGGGATGCCGCCCATGGCGTAGTGCGCGGTCGGCTGGATCGGGATCGGGTCCGTGTAGGGCTCGATGCCGAGGTAGGTCCGCGCGAACTCGGTGATGTCCGGCAGCTTGGCGTCCAGCTGCTCCGGCGGCAGGTGGGTGAGGTCGAGGTAGACGTGGTCGCCGGCGGGACCGCAGCCGCGGCCCTCGCGGATCTCGGTGTAGATGGACCGGGAGACGACGTCACGGGAGGCGAGGTCCTTCATGACCGGCGCGTACTTCTCCATGAAGCGCTCGCCGTCCTTGTTGCGGAGGATGCCGCCCTCACCGCGGGCGCCCTCCGTCAGCAGGATGCCCATGCGCCAGATGCCCGTCGGGTGGAACTGGAAGAACTCCATGTCCTCCAGCGGCAGGCCGCGCCGGTAGCAGGCGGCCTGTCCGTCACCGGTCAGGGTGTGCGCGTTGGAGGTCACCTTGAAGAACTTGCCGGTGCCGCCGGAGGCGTAGATGACCGACTTCGCCTGGAAGACGTGGATCTCGCCGGTCGCCAGCTCGAACGCGACGACGCCGGCGGACTTCTTGACCCCGTCGACCTCGGTGATCAGCTGGTCCAGGACGTAGAACTCGTTGAAGAACTCCACGCCCTCCTTGACGCAGTTCTGGTACAGCGTCTGGAGGATCATGTGACCGGTGCGGTCCGCGGCGTAGCAGGACCGGCGCACCGGGGCCTCGCCGTGGCTGCGGGTGTGACCGCCGAAGCGGCGCTGGTCGATGCGGCCCTCGGGCGTCCGGTTGAACGGCAGGCCCATCTTCTCCAGGTCGAGGACGGCGTCGATGGCCTCCTTCGCCAGGATCTCGGCGGCGTCCTGGTCGACCAGGTAGTCGCCGCCCTTGACCGTGTCGAAGGTGTGCCACTCCCAGTTGTCCTCCTCCACGTTGGCGAGCGCGGCGGCCATGCCGCCCTGCGCCGCACCGGTGTGGGATCGGGTGGGGTAGAGCTTCGTCAGCACGGCGGTGCGGCTGCGCTTGGTCGACTCGATGGCCGCGCGCATGCCGGCGCCGCCTGCGCCGACGATGACGGTGTCGTACTTGTGGATCTGCATGGTTTCCTCTGGTCCCTCTGTCCCGGCGCCTAGCGGATGTTCGGGTCGAAGGTGAAGATCACCAGCGTGCCCAGCAGGACGGTGAACACCGTGGCGGTGTACAGGAGCATCTTCAGCCAGAAGCGGGTGTTGTCCCGTTCGGCGTAGTCGTTGATGACCGTACGGAGGCCGTTGGCGCCGTGGAGCATGGCGAGCCACAGCATCGTCAGGTCCCAGACCTGCCAGAACGGCGAGGCCCAGCGGCCCGCCACGAAGGCGAAGCCGATCTTGGAGACGCCGCCGTCGAGCACCAGCTGGATCAGCAGGTGGCCGATGACGAGGACGACCAGGACGATGCCCGACAGGCGCATGAAGAGCCAGGCGTACATCTCGAAGTTGGTGCGCGATCCCTTGGGCGTCTTGCCCGTGCGCTTGCGCGGGGGCTCGATCACCGGGGCGGGATGGTCGACGTCGTAGAGGCTCACGCCCTCGACGTCGCCGATCGCGGCTGCGGAAGAAGTCTCGCTGGACATGGGCCTCAGCTCCCGAAGACGTCGCGTACGGCGTGACCGAGGAGGGGGTACAGGGCCCCGACCATCAGCACGGTCCAGATGCCCACCACGGTCCAGAGCATCTGCTTCTGGAGTCGCGGGCCCTTGGCCCAGAAGTCCACGGCGATGATCCGCAGACCGTTCAGCGCGTGGAAGAGAACAGCGGCCACGAGGCCGTATTCGAGGAGGGCGACGATCGGCGTCTTGTACGTGGCCACGACCTCGTCGTAGGCCTCGGGGGAGACGCGGACGAGTGCGGTGTCCAGGACATGTACGAACAGGAAGAAGAAAATGAGGACACCGGTGACTCGATGAGCCACCCAGGACCACATGCCTTCCCGGCCGCGGTACAGCGTTCCAGCCGGCACGGAAGAACCCTCCGGGAGCGGGGATGGGGGTCGGCCGGCTTGACTGTCGGTCTGACCCGGCCGGGTACGGTCCACCGGCCCCGGCCATCGTAGCGACGCATGGTCGGTTCGTTCACGCCGGGGCCGGTGGTGTGATCAAAGCGGCAACCAAACAGGCACGTACGGGCTAGAGCGGGGCCTTCCGGTCACCCGCCGGAGCCGGCTGTCACCAGGGCTCCGCGGCCACCAGCTCCATGATCCGGCTCCGGGCGAGTCGCCGCAGCTCCTCCGCGGTCACCGCCCGCTCCTCGTCCGGATCATGGGTGAGGCGGACCCGGATGCCGGCCAGCACCTGGTCCACGTGCTGGGCGGGCTGGAAGGCGTCCAGGCAGATCACGAAGGAGTGGCCGAACCTGCTCTCGTACGCCGCGTGCGCGGCCCGCAGCGCGAGATGGGCCGCCCGGGGCGCGTCGTGGTGGAGGCAGGGGGCCGGCTCCGCGGCCAGCGCCTCCGCGATGTCCGAGGGGGCCAGGTCGTATCCCGCCTCGTCGGAGGCGGCCCATAGGGCCCCCAGATCCGGGTAGGGGCGGTGCGCGGCCATCCGGTGGGCCCAGCGGCGGCTGCCGCAGCACTCCAGGAAGGCCGCCTCCGCGACGAGGAAGGGGAGCCCGTTGAGCCGGGCGAGCCCGGCGTGCCCGGCCGGCGCCGAGCCGG
>NZ_JBBBEN010000093.1:151159-231946 GCF_037137275.1 Streptomyces pratensis
GCGGCCGCCCTGCCTGGCGCACGGATCGCTTCGGCAGGCCGGCGGGGGGTTCGCTGGACCTGGACAGCGTGGACTCCTCGCTTCTACGACATCTGTGTCAGGGAAGAGGGATGGGAGCGCGACGAGGTTGCGCGCGGAGGGGGTGAAGGAAGGGACGCACGTTCGACACGCTAGCGAGAGGTGTCGGTCGCCGTCCGCCGCGCCAGAGAGAAATCACCCGAACGGGAGAGTTTCGGAACACATGAGGGGTGCCTGACCTGCGTCGGTCGGGGGTCCAGCCGATCCGAGCCTCCTCTCGATGGGCGCATAGTCCGCAAAAATGCCAATCTTTCAGCACATTCACACGTTTCACCTGCCCCTGGCCCCTCAACGGAGGAATCTGACCGATGTCGCCCACGCGTGGTGCCCTCGTCACCGGCGCGGCGGTCACCGCCGCGGCCGCCGTCGTCCTCACTGTCGCCGTCTGGCCGGACGGCTCCGGCGGCGGGCCGTCCGGCGACACGGCGTCGCCCTCCGGCACCTCGGCGGAGGCCGCCGCCCCGTCGCCCTCCCGCAGCTACCCGATGTCCCGCGCCCCGAGCACGATCCCCGCGGTCCGCGAGCACACCCCCGCCCGCGGGCCGGGGTGGCAGCCGGGCGAGGACAGCTCCGTCGTCGTCGCCCGGGGCAGCCAGGTGCTCGTCGACGAGGCACGGCTGCTCGCCAAGGAGCTGAAGATCTCCTACCGGGGCGCCGAACCGGCCCGGACCGGCGACGTCGAGCTGGCCCTCGGCGCGAAGGACGCGGGCCCAACCGAGTCGTACACGCTCACCGTGCGCGACCGGAAAGTGAAGATCACCGGGCCCGACGAGTCCGGCGTCTTCTACGGCACCCGCACCCTCAAGCAGGCGCTGAAGGCCGACGGGACCATGCCCGAGGGCGTCGTCAACGACCGGCCCGACCGCCCGCAGCGCGGACTCAACCTCGACATCGCGCGCAAGCACTACAGCGCTGAGTGGATAGAGGACCGCATACGCGAGATGGGCGACCTCAAACTCAACCAGCTCGGCCTGCACTTCTCCGACGACCAGGCCTTCCGGATCGAGTCCGAGTCCCACCCCGAGGTGGTCTCCGACGAGGCCCTGACCCAGGCGGAGGTCCGCCGCATCGTCGACCTCGCGGCCGACCGGCACATCGAGATCGTCCCCGAGATCGACTCGCCCGGACACCTCGGCGCGGTGCTGCGCGCCCACCCCGGCCTCCAGCTCCGCGACACCCGGGGCGTGGCCTCCCGCGGCTCCATCGACATCTCCGAGCCGGGAGCGGCCGAGATCATCGACGAGCTGATCGCCGAGTACGCCGAGCTGTTCCCCGGAAAGTACTGGCACCTGGGCGCGGACGAGTACCAGGCGCTGACCGTGCAGAACCCCGCCGCCTCCTATCCGCAGCTCCAGCGTGCGGCCGAGCGGAGGTACGGCGACGGCGCCACCATCGAGGACCTCGCCACCGGCTGGCTGAACGACCGAGCGGCCGTCGTCGTCCAGAAGGGCCGGACCCCGAAGGCCTGGAACGACGGGCTCTTCCGCGGCACGAAGGTCACCGCCGACGAGGACATCGAGATCGAGTACTGGACCGGCAAGGAGATCGGCGCCCGCCCGCCGCAGGAGTACCTCGCGGCCGGCTACCAAGTGGTCAACCTCAACGACGAGTTCCTCTACTACGTGCTCGGCGAGCCCAACCAGTTCGTCTACCCGACCGGCCAGCGGATCTACGAGCAGTGGACGCCGATGGTCCTGCGTGGCACCGAGCCCGTCGCGAAGCGGTACTCCCCGCAGATCCTCGGCGGCCGGTTCGCCGTCTGGGGCGACCTGCCGGACGCGCAGACCACCCAGCAGGTGGCCGACGGCATCAGGATGCCGCTGGCGGCGACCTCGCAGAAGCTGTGGGACCCGCGAAAGCCCGCACGGAGCTGGGCGGAGTTCCAGGAACTGGCGCAGCGGACCGGCACCGCGGGCTGACCGACGGGAGCCGCTGGACGGGCTGTCACGCCCCCCGCGCCCACCTGCGAGGATGCGGGGCGGACAGCCCGGCGGCCGCCGGGCTCCCTGACCCGCATGCGGATGGAGCGCGCCGCCGCCCGGTGGGCGCCGCCCTGCCCGGAGCCGGCCGCGGCCTGAAGCGGCCGGCTCCGGGGGCGGCTGGGCCTGAGGTGGCCGGCTCCGGGGGCGGCTGGGCCTGGGGCGGCTGGGGAGCGGTTGCCCTCTTGCGTGGCCCGGAGCCGCCCCCGCCGGAACGGCGTGGCCCGGCGCCCGTCCTGACGCCTCCGCCCCGGCCCGGGCGCTCCGCCTGGTCACAGGAACAGGCCGCAGTGACGATTTTCGGCCATTCGGCGCAGTACCCGGTAGACCGAGGGAGGCGTCGATGAGTCTGCTGGAACTGATCGGGCGGGCCGACGAGCGGGCGCTGGCCGCCGGCGCGCTGGCCTGCCTGGACCGGTGTCTTCCCCTGCTCGGGGGGTCCGCCGGGCCGCAGCCCCTGCGCCCGCTCTGGGCGAGCTGCGAGGACGGGCGGGAATGGGCCACACGGCTGGCCGTCGCCCGTGCGGCGGTGGAGGGCGGCGCACCCGTCACCGACGGTCCGGCCGTGCTCGTCCGGGCGATGTTTCGGGCGGCCCCCTCCGACTTCGCCGCCACACCGCTGCGGGAGTGGGCGGACGCCTGCTCCCTGGCCGCGCTCCGCGTCCACGGGGGGCTGGACGCTCCGGGCGAGGGTCCCCCGCGCGACGAGGAGCGCCTGCTGGAATTGGCCCGCAAGGGGGGACCGGCCGCCGTCGGGCCGCTGGTCGCGGGGGAGCTGGAGCGGCAGGTCCGGGTCCTGGAGGTCCTCGCGGAGACCGGCGGTACGACGGGCAGCGGCGCCGGGCTGCGCAAGGCGCTGGATCTGTCCACGGAGGGACGCAGAATCCTCTGCGCGGTGATGTCACGACGCGCCCGCGGGCGGGGCTGAGGACATCGGCCCGCCGCAAAGCCCGCACGCGAGGCGTGGAACGGGCTCCGCTGCGCCGCCCGGCCCTGGTCCCAGCGCCCTCGGGAGGCGCCCCAGCTCGCCAGGGCGGCCGGGCCCCCCGACCTGCCCCAGCGCGGAGGCCCCCACCGCACCGGGGCCGAGTCCCCGCCGGCATGCTGGCGGGGACTCAGGGGCGATCACGGTCGACCGGCCGGCCCGGCGATCCAGGCCGAGATCTTCTCGGCGAGCTCCTCGGGGGCCTTCGCGTGGCCTGAATACGCGTAATCCAGGCGATCGGCGTCAGGGTAATTCTCGCCCCACGCTTCCGCCGCGATCGGCGGGGTGACCGGGTCCGTGGTATTCGTCAGCAGAAGCAACCTCGGTGCTTCCGCCGCGTCAGGCGCCGTCCACGTGGAATCCTCGTCGCCAGGAATCACGGCGCAGGGGTAGTGCATACGCGAAAGCGCCGCTCCCAGGGGATTTCTCTCCTGCGACCCCGCGCCCGACCCCCACCCTCGGTATGCCGGGCAGACGTTGGCCAGATATCCGACGAACTCCGGCAGAACCTGGCCGTCGCCGTAGCGGCGTGTGTATTTATAGCTTCCTGTTTCTATGATGTCCTTGTCCTTGGCGGTGAGCTTCGGCCAGTTGGTCAGGATCTCACGCAGCGGTTTCTTGTTGCTTTCGAGGTCATGGGAAAGGGAGAAGAGAGCGGTCATCCGCTCGTACTCCTCGACGCCGCCGGCAAGGCCAGGCGTGTCGTCGTCCCCCATGTCCCGAAGCGTCCCACGGAGCTTTTCGCGGCAGTCGGAGGGCGCGTCACCGTCGGCGCATCCCATGACGTCCTGAAGACCCGCTTCCACGGCAAGGCTCCGCTCGACCATCAGGGTGGTCGCGGAGGCGCCCGGCGGAGGGGCGGGAGCGTCCATGACCGTCCAGCCGCCAGTGCGCTGCAATGCGGGCATGACGGCTGTCGCCCGGACCGCACCGAACGACTGCGCGTAGAGTCCGGAGATCTCTCCCTCTCGCTCGCGGAGTTCCTCGAACGACTCCTGGTATTCGCCGCGGTCGAGGTGGTACAGGTCGATATCGCAGGCGTTCCGGAACGCGTCGGGCCAGCTCTTCACCTGCGCTTCCGACAGCTCGCCGCCCGCCGACACCTTTTCCACGGCCTTGAGGCATGCGGGGCTGATGTCGTGGACGGCCCACGGCTCGACGAACGTGGCTACGGTCCGCCGGTGCAGCCAGGAGGGAAGAATCGCCCGCACGGTCGGGGCGTCGAGTGGACGCAGTCCAGGGCCCCCCGGGTCCCAGAGGACCAGTCCGTCCCCTTCTTCGGGTGTGCGGTCAGCTGACGTGTTCGACGGGCCCCCGGCGGCGGGCGGGTAGACGACCGCCCACACTCCCGTGGAAAGCAGATGGCACCGCACGGCCCTGTCGGCGCACGGCTGCGGTTCGGCGGGCTCGGCGGCTGCCGCATTCCCGGATTCGGGCTCGCGCTCGTGGTTCTGGTACAAGTGCAGACCGGTGAGGATGACTGCGGCCAAGGCCGCCACGCCGGCGAACCAGCGGGCGGCTTCGGCGTAGCCGGGACGACGAACCCCTAGCATGTGGTGCTTGCGTCGTACTGCTCACAACTGCTGGTGGCGTCGGTGAAGCCGTCCTCGAAGACCACGCGCTGGAAGTCGTGCATCGACCCCGCGGTGCCCTGCTTCACCTTGATGGTGTGGGTGTAGGCCGCCTCCCGGTCCTCGCCCCCTCCGGTGAGGATCAGTCCCTGGTCCATCTCGATCCACTGGCTTCCCGGCTTCGAGGAGTTGTACCAGACGTCGTACTCGTCGCAGTCCTGGAAGCTGTAACCGATCGAAGCGACCGGGGCCGCCACACCGACGGTGATGGGCTGACCGTTGCAGTCCCCGGTGAACGACGTCTTGGGGTCGATGTCCTCCCAGGTGACCAGGTTGGGCTCGATGGAGTCGAACGGATAGCTCTGGACGCGGAGAACCTTGACGTAAGGGTCGGGGTAGTTGTTGACGTTGGCCGGCTTCCCCACGCCCCAACGGCTGTACTGGTACCAGTCGTAGGCGTTGTCGCCGTCGGAGGAGAGCTTGTTCCGCTTCCAGGTGAAGTGGCCTTCGCCGACCCCCGGCACCCTGAGGATGTACTGCCCGCTTCCGTCGTTGTCCCAGTCGGCCATCCCCGGTCCGGCGAACTCCGCGTCGCTCTCGTCCGGGTTGCTCACCTGGGACTCCAGGGTGACGTCGCCGTCGGAGACCTCGACCGTGAGGAAGTCGATGCTCGTCTCCTTGGGCAGCACCGCTTCGACCTCACCGTCGAGAAGCGGGATCACCTCGACGTCCTCCGTGCGGTACGAGTGACCACGGTCGGCGGCTTCCTGGACGAACTCCCGAACCTCCTTGCTGACCTTCGCCCTGCTCTTCGCCCGCACGTTTCTCGTCTTGGCTCTGGCCTCCTCGAACTCCTTGGAGCTCACTCTCCACGTCCTGTCCTCCTTGGTGAGGCCTGCCCTGGCGATCTTGCTGTCCGTCTTCTCCAGCAGCGCCTTGACGGCCTCGCTCCGGGAAGTGTCGTTTTGTCCCTCTGCGGCCTGAGCGGGCAGAGAGAATCCTCCCAGGAGCACGCCGGACGTTATTATCGCTGCCATCGTTCGTCTCATGAGCATTTCCCGTGTTTGTGTTTATCTGCAAATGGTGTTGACATGCAAGTCAAGCGAACCGATTTCTTCAAGATCATCTGAATTGCGGTCAGAAGCTATCCCGCATGTCGGCCGCGGGTCAAGATCACTTCTTCCGTCGGCTCCGCAGCGTTACGGAACCGTCATGGCGACCGCGGTTGCGCGGTCTGTGCTGGTCGGCCGCTCGCCCAGGGGTGTTCGTCATGGCCGGCGGATAGCGCGTGATCTCCGGTGTGATGCGTCGGAAGGCGGAGGAGTGCGCGCATAGGAGACGTATTCGGGCGTGCCGCCATGCGGTGCCGTATTCATCGTCGTGCGCCCGCCGGGTATTGCGGAAAGGCTCTTGGGCGCGAAAGGCCAGGGGGCGGCTATCGCGACCGTGGACGTTTATGGCGACGTATCGGAAATTCTTCCCCGCCCGGACCATGAACCGTTGCGGGGTCGGTGGACACGCTCATGCGCCAAGCGGGAGGCGTGGGACGCCTCGGGGTCTGATGGCGCCGGCCCCCGTCGCCGGTCGTTGTCGTCGGTGGAGCCGCCCGGGCATCAGCGGGGGGCCCGGCGGGCGTGGCCGCGTCGGCGGACGAACTCGTCCGGCGGGCCGGTCACGCCGTGGGGGGCGGGGGCGGCGGACGGCCCGGGGGGCGCGCCGCAGGAGTCGATGCAGACCGGAGCGACTGCCGGGGCCGCCACCCCGGCCGAGCGGTCACCCGGACGCTGCGGACAGGATCACGTCCACGAGCCTTTGCGCGGCATCCGGGCGACCGTGTGCCCTGGCCGCTGCGGCCATAGCACCCCGGCGCGCCGGATCGTCGAGGAGCGGGCCGACCGCCTCGCGCAGGTGCCTGCCGGTGACGTCGCCGAGGAGGGCGACCGCCGCCCCGGACTCCTCCAGGTGGCGGGCGTTGTGCGCCTGCTCGTTTCCGGCCGCCGTCGCGAGCGGGATGAATACGGCGGGCTTGCCCAGGGCGTCCAGCTCGGCCAGGGTGCCCGACCAGAAGCATGCGCCGGCGCGTTGGTCACGCCGTTGGTCACGGAGGGGTGGGTGGCCTACAAAGCGCCCAAAGAGCCACAGGTTGGAGCGGCGACCGGGGCCGCCACCCCTGGACGAACCCGGTCGAGATGCGCCCTGACCTGCAAGTTTTCTGTTTAGGTGTGGGTTCGCGACTTCCGATTGCCTCGGCCTGCTTCCAGGTGTTTCGGTCTGTTCCCGGGCGCTGTTGGTCACGCGTTGGTCGTGCGGTCCGCCCAGCCTGTCCGGCGTCCGGGCAGACTGTTCACACACGCACGGGCGTCAGCCGCTGATGTGCGTACGAGCACAGGTCTTGAACGGCCGTTTCGCCCTTGTGGGGTTCGAGTGAATCCCACAGAGTGCTGCGCACCAGGTCGAGGCACCGTGAAGCGCCCGTCCCCCAGGGCGGTGTCCAGCGCCGTTCGGGTATCCGACACGGCTGCGTCGACGTCGCGGCCGGCGACCGCAGCGTGGGCACGATAGGTGAGCATGATGGCGCGGGTCCTCTCCCGTTCGGGAGCCAGCAAGCTCAGGCCCTCCTCTAGCGCGGCGGTGGCTCGCCGTGGGTCTTCCAGATCCAACCAGCAGCGCCCGGCGTCGAAGGCGAGGTCGGCGGAGGACGTCCAGGAGACCCACGGGGGTGCGGATTGGGCTCTGCCGCGCTCCAGTTGGTGTTCGGCGTCGTTGAGTGCGCAGGCGACGCCCACATCGTCCTGGGGGACCGCGAGGGCACGAGCCCGGCGTACGTCCAGAAGGGAGCGGGCTGTCGCGTGGCGGGTTCGGGTACGGGCGAGGGAGAGGATTTCCACCGCCTCACTGGGATGGCCGAACCAGGTGGCGGAGTAGGCGAGGTCGGAGAGGACTCCGGCTCCGAGGTCGGGGCCGTCGGCGCTGTGGGCTGAGTGCAGGGCGGTGCGCCAGTGGCGTTGCGCTGAGGCATGGCGGCCTTGGTCGAAGTGGAGCCAGGCGGGACTCCGGGCCGCCTGAGCCAGGACGGTACGCAGGCGGCGGCTGGTGGGTTCGCCATAGCGGGCCGAGTCGAGCAGGTTGATGGTGACACGCATGGCCGCGCCGAGAAGGTCGGCACACACTCCTGAGGGGATGTGTTCGCCAGGCCGGGGAGACGTTCGACGCTGCTCTCCAGCCAGGCGAGCAGGCTTTCGTCGACGCGGTGCCCGGCCAGAGCCCCGGCCAGGCGTTCGGGGTCGACGCGAGCCCATTTGGTTGCCATACCGACTAAGGAGCCGGCGGCGAGGACGAGGCAGATGCGGCCTTCAGGCTGGTCGGGACACACCGATAACTCTGTGCGGCGCGTGAACAACGCCTCTAGCGGGGTTAGGCCACACTGGCGCACCAAGTCGGCGCGCTCCAGCGGTCACGGAATAGCGGAGCGTGCTCGTGTGGGTCACCCGTCGAGGACCTCGAATGCAGCGTCCAGGTCCTCAACGAAAGCCTGCCACGACGGAAGGCAGGTGACGGGACCCTCAGGGTCCAGGAGTTCCAGCATGCGCAGCCGATGCTGTGAGAAACGCTTTTGGAACTGGGCGAGGCGGCGCCCCTTGTACTCGCTCGCCCGCGCGAGCGACTCCTTGAGGAGCTGTTTCGGGTCGGCGACAGTCTCCGCCGCAACGCCTTTGGGGAGATTGAGGCCGACGCGGCCGCGAGGGTTCTCGGCGACTTGGCGCAGACACACTTCGTCTAGGAGGAGCCAAGCTTCCAGCATGCGGACGGGCACGACGGCGACGTGCTGAAGCTCGGGCCACTCGGCGTCCACCGCTTTCTCGATCTCGTCTTTCCGGTCCTGGGCAGGGCCTCGGTCAGCATCCCGTTGCACCACTGCCAAGTCGTAACTCCCCCCGAGTGCGCGGGCGGCCCGGAGCTTGTCTGGTACGGAGTGCCCGGTCGGCAGTCGGAGCAGACCGAAGTCGGGGACTGTGACCGAGACGTCGAGGCCTTTGCGAACGGCAATCGATTCGATATGCGGGACGAGGCCATTGTCGCTGCTGCCTTCGCCGATGAAGAGGACACGAGCGGTCACGCGGCGTCCCCGCTGAGCGTGAGCTGCGCTCCGACGGGCGTAGTGAGATAGGGAAGGATGTCGGCTTTCGTCACGAAATTACCGCTCATATCCTTATTGGCCCGCCAGGTGCCGACGAGTGGACGCAGGCGCAGTGCGCGGTTGAGAGTGCCGTTCTCGCCTCTGTGCATTGCGGTGTCGGCGAACAGGAGATCCTCGTTGCCGACGAGTTGTACGACACCGGGTGAATGCGTATTGATCAGCACCTGTCGGAATGGGTTGTCCGTGCCGGGTTCTACCGACGGATCCACGGCAAGATCCTGTACCAAGTCGACCATGGCGTTGAGGTTCGCTGGGTGGATGCCGTTCTCGGGCTCTTCCATGCAGATCAGTCCACGCACGGAGGAATCTTCGAGCAGAACGCAAAGTGCCAGGAAGCGCAGGGTCCCTTCGGAGAGGCTGCGCGCAGGCAGTGTCATGCCAGCCACCTCGTGCACGTTGACCGTGAGGAGTTGCCGAACTTCGTCTTGATCGACATCCAGATCACGGACATGGATGCCGGTCAGGTCCGAGAGGCGTCCCGCAACCCGGGCGTATACCTGACTGGGGTCCGCACCGGGAGTGTCGTGGGCCACGCGGAAGAGGGTCGCTGGCAGGTGGGAGCCGTCGGCGCCCATCACGTGCGGATCCACGTATCGGTCGGACCGGCGCAGAGCGGATGGTTCCAGGGCGAGCCGTCGCCAGGACTGCATCTCACGGCGAGCCGAGAGGATGGTCGGGTCATCGCTGCTAGTGATGGTGGAGACCACTGTCGCCGGCGCCCGGGATGCCGCAGCCGGCTTGGGCTGGCCTCGGCTGCCACCGTCCTGGTGAATTTTGACGATCGACTCGTCGGCTTCGGTGGTCGTCGAGATGAAAGGCGCGCCGCTACGGTGGCCCTGGATGACGGTGTCGCGGAACTGCTTCGCGCTGTGAGGGAAGCGAAGGTGCTGCGGAGCTTTGCCCTTGGTGATGTGTGCCAGCGTCTCGTGGAGGAGCGTGAGGCGCCCGAAGCGATCGAGTCCGGACGGCTCCTGGTAGCCGACTTCCAGTTCGTACCGCAAGAAGGTGCTGCTGGCCTTCGCGGCCCGGCCGAAGTCGTCCTGCACGTGCAACGGAACGATCATCTCGGCAGCGAACCGCATCCGGTGGTTGCCAGGCTCAAAGCCTTTCCAAAAGAGGTCGCGCGGGTCACCTTGACGCTCGCCATGCACGCCCCGAACCTCCTGGGCTGCCTCCATCATCGACTGGTCGGCGAGGAGTGAGAGGAACTGGATGGCGTCGAAAACGTTCGACTTGCCCGTGCCGTTCTCCCCTGCGATGCAGGTGAAGGGTCCGAAGTCGATGGACAGGTCCAGGAGGTTCTTGAACCCGTGGACTTCGATGCGCGTCAGCATGCGATCTCCGAAAGTTCGTCGAGCGGATCCAACAAGCCTACTGGCGGGGAGGGCTGCCATCCCCGCCAGCGCATCGCCAGTCTCGCGCTTGGTTACTACCCGGCTACGCCACGTGCCGGTATGGCTGACTTCACGGCTTGCGATGGTCCAGTACCCGGAGCGTCTAAGGGCGTGGGCCCGGAACGCGCATCCAGGGCGGTGCGGCGCTTTGACCTCAGGCCGATCGGGTGACCGCCTGGATGTGTTGGTCACACGTTGGTCATGGAGAGGGCCCGAGGCCCACGTATTGCCTGGTCAAGCCGATGAAATGGAGCGACGACCGGGGCCGCCACCCCCCACAGGAGAGGCCCCGGCCGTCTTCCACAGGGCCGCAGCACGACCCCGTACTCATCTCAGCGCCGCGGGTGCGTTTTCTGTCACACCACGCGGCCGGAAAGCGAATTGTTGCGACTTGTACAAGTCGTGGACGCGGCCCCCGCGCAGCACGTAGCGTGCTGGTTCGCGCAGAGCCGCGCAGGGTGGCGCGGCAGTGGTGACCAGCTGCGGTCGAGGACAGCGGGGCGGGTTGGGGAGTGCTGGGGGACGACGCGGAGCTCACCGCCGCGGTGCTCGCGGCGCAGGACGGGGACGAGGACGCCTTCCGTGCTGTGTACCGCGCCATACAGCCACGGCTGTTGGGCTACATACGGACGCTGGTCGGGGAGCCGGACGCGGAGGACGTGGCCTCGGAGGCGTGGCTCCAGATAGCCCGCGACCTCGCCCGCTTCAGCGGCGACGCCGATCGCTTCCGGGGCTGGGCAGCCCGGATCGCCCGCAACCGCGCACTCGACCACCTGAGGATGCGTAGCCGCCGCCCGGCGATCGGCGGCGACGAGAGCGAGCTGACCGGCAGGGCCGCCGAGTCCGACACCGCGGGCGACGCCATGGAGGCACTCGACACCGACCGCACCATGGCGCTCATCGCCCAGCTGCCGCAGGACCAGGCGGAGGCCGTCGTGCTGCGCGTGGTCGTGGGGCTGGACGCGAAGAGCGCGGCGCGGACGCTGGGCAAGCGCCCCGGCGCCGTACGCACCGCCGCGCACCGCGGCCTCAAACGGCTGGCCGAACTCCTGGGCGCGGGACACCCGCCGCCCCGGACCGACGACGCCCCCGCCCCGGACGGAGCTCCGCCGCCCGGCCCGGCCGACGGCGCCGGGAGCGAGGGCGGCCCGGCGGCGGGCGGGACCACCGGTCTCCGCGCCGTGCCCGCGCAGCGCCCCGGCCGGGGCGGCCCGACGGAGCCCGCCGGGGCCACGCCCGGTGTGACGCATTCGCGACCGTGGACGCAGAGGGACATGTGATGGCCGACGAGCACTACGAGTGGCTGGACAGGGGCGCCGCGGAGAAGCTCCTCCGCGGTGAGCCGGTCGTCCCCGTCGGAGGCCAGGCCCGCGACGACGCCGTCCGGCTAGCCGAAGCGCTCGGCGCCGCCCGCGGCGGCCTGCGCCCTTCCCGAGGCGCGCTGCCCGGCGAGGACGCGGTGGTCGCCGCGTTCCGGCAGGCGGCCCACGGCGGCGGCGCCGACCGGCCCGCGGGTCGCAGCGCCGAAGCCGCCTCCGCCGGAGAGCCCGGCGCGCTGCGCTCCGTCCGCATCGGCCCGCCCCCCAGGACCTCGGTTCGAGGTACGCGCTGGAACCGCCCGCTCCGCTTCGGCCTGGCCGTCTCGCTCGCGGGCTGCGCCCTCGGCGGGGTGGCGGTCGCCGCGGGTACGGGTGTGTTCTCCGGCCCCTTCGGCGGTCAGGGCTCGCCCGCGCCGGCCATCTCCGTATCGGCGGCCGTGACCCCTGAGCCGCTGGTGTCCGGTCCGCCCGCCGACGACCCGGCGTCCCCGGCCGGCCCGTCCTCGCCGGACGCGCGCGCGAGGGACTCCCCGCCGGTCGCCCGGAAGTCCGACGAGGCCGAGAGGGCCGGGGGGCCGCGGCCCGGCGCGACCGGCCCGGCATCCGGCGGAAGCCGTCCGGGCGGCTCTGACCGGCCGGGGGCCTCCTCGCAGCCCGGCGGGTCGGGCCGCGAGGGCGCCCCAGGGGATGCGCCGGGCGCCAAGGAGCGCCCCGGGGACCGGAACGGCGACGCGCCGGGGCGCGGGCACGAGAAGGCCGTCACGACCTGCGAAGGCTTCCGCGAGGGCACTCTGGACGACCGGAGCCGCCGTCGGCTGACGGAGCTGGCGAAGGGCGAGGGAGACGTGGGGCGCTTCTGCGACCGCGTGCTCGGCGGCAGCGGGGAACCGGGCGGGTCCGGCAAACCCGGCGGGTCCGGCAAACCCGGCGGGTCCGGCAAACCCGGCGGGCCCGGCGGGTCCGGTGGGTCGGGTGGGTCGGGTGGGACCGGTCGGCCCGGAGAGAGTGGCCCCGGCGTCGGCAAGGGCGACGGCGAGCAGGCCGGGCCGGGGAAGGGCGCGGGCGACGGCGGCTCGCTGCCGTCCGTCTCCTTCCGCCCCGCCGCCCGCTCCGGCGCGACCCCGGGGAGCGTGGTGGGCGCGGTACCGCCGTCGCTTACGACCAGCCCCGCACAGGCGTCCGGAGACACCCGGTGACCTGCCTCTTCTTCGCCCTTTTCGCGCGGTCGTCGGGCCGGGTGTGACGTTTTCCGGCGGCCGGGCGCAGTAGAGAGTGAGCCGACTGGTCATCGGCAGCGCGACGAGCCGAGGTTCCCCCCGTACCTGCGGCTCAGCGCATCGGCGCGGGTGGGACNCCCCCGGTCCCACCCGCGCCCTCTCTCCCACCGGCTGTGGCCATCGCTCGCCTCACCAGTAGACGACGACCTTGTCGCCGTCCTTCACCTGGTCGAACAGGGCCGCGACCTTCTTCTTGTCCCGGACGTTGACGCAGCCGTGCGAGGCCCCGCCGTAGCCGTTGGCCGCGAAGTCGGCGGAGTAGTGCACGGCCTGGCCGCCGCTGAAGAACAGGGCGTAGGGCATCGGGGTGTCGTAGAGCGTCGACACGTGGTCGCGGGACTTCCAGAAGACCGAGAACTCGCCCTCGCGCGTGGGGGTGTACTCCGAGCCGAAACGGACGTCCATCGCGGAGACGACCTTGCCGTCGATCATCCACGCGAGCGTCCGGCTCTTCTTGCTGATGCACAGGACCCGGCCCGTGAGGCACCGCTCGTCCGGCGCGGCCACCGGCCGCTGGGTCGGCGGGTCCAGCTCGGTCGCCGTCGGCGTCCGGGTCATGGCCCGCAGCCTCTGCCAGGTGACGGCGTCGGTGCTGCCGGTGGCCGCCAGCTCCCGCTTGGTCTGGAAGGAGCGTACGGCGGCGGCCGTGACGCTGCCGTAGTAGCCGGTGGGTGTGCGCCCGAAGTGGCCGATCTGCCGCAGCCGGGCCTGGAGTTCACGCACCTGGCCGCCCTCGGAACCGGTACGCATCAGGACCCGCGGCGGCGGGGCGGTGCTCGGCTCCGGCTTCGGCACCGGCTTCGGTTCCGCGGACGGCCGGGCGGTCGACGGGGCCGGCTCGGGGGCCGCGGTCTCCGGGCGCGCGGGCGGCGCGGTGCTCGGCGGGGGCGCTTCGGTGGTGGGGGGCGCGGGCGCGGGCGGCGCGGCGGCCTGCGTCGCCCGCGCCGGCGTCCGGGCGTCCGGCGCCCCTTCGACGGTGACGGGCTGACAGCCCGTCGCGAGGGCGGCGACCGCGAGCACGGAGACGGCGGTGACCCTCCCCCTGGTCATCGCGGCTCCCGGCGGCGACGTCGTCTCCGTCGCGGGCGGTTCTGCTCGTGCCGCCGACACCGGCAGCGCCGCTCCGCGCGGCACCGAGGCCCCCTCGCCCGTGGCCGTGCCCGCCCCGGCCGTCTCCCGTGCCCCGGCCGTCTCCCGGGCTTCCCGCCCGCCGCGGCCGCTGTTCGTGTACGCCATCCGGCATCCCCCCTTGCTCACCCGCTGATCCGGTGCCTCCTGTACGGATTCCCGCCCGGCCCGGTAGCCGAATCCTCCGCCGGACGGAAGCCCGCGTCCAGACCTCCCCGGCCCGCGAGGGCCCAACACGGCTGATACCGCCCGGTGAAACCCTCTGGACGGCGACCGGCCGGGGCGTGCGAGACTCCGTCCATGCTGGGTGTCACCGACCTTCCGACCTATCTCGCCGGCCTGGCGCTGATCGTGCTCCTGCCGGGGCCGAATTCGCTTTACGTGCTCTCCGTCGCCGCCCGGCGCGGCGTGCGTACCGGCTACCGGGCCGCGGCCGGCGTATGGACCGGTGACGCCGTCCTGATGACGCTCGCCGCGCTGGGGGCCGCCTCCCTGCTTCAGACCACGCCCCTGCTCTTCGCCGTCGTGAAGTACGCGGGCGCGGCCTATCTGACCTGGATGGCGATCGGGATGCTGCGGGCGGCGGCGGGCCTGTGGCGCGAGCGCCACCGGCGTAGCGCCGAGCTGGTGGAGCCGGCCGGTGCTCCCGGCACGGGGGCGCCGACGGAGAACCCCTACCGCCGGGCGCTGGCGGTCAGCCTGGTCAACCCGAAGGCGATCCTCTTCCTGATCTCCTTCTTCGTCCAGTTCGTCGACCCCGGCTACGCCTACCCGGCCCTGTCGTTCCTGGTGCTGGGCACGCTGCTCCAGGTCGCCAGCTTCCTGTACCTCTCGGTCCTGATCTTCGGCGGCACCCGCCTGGCCGCCGCCTTCCGCCGCCGCAAGCGGCTGTCGGCGGGGGCCACTTCGGCGGCGGGCGTGCTGTTCCTCGGGTTCGCGGCCAAGCTTTCGCTCAGCGGCGTATGAGGAGCCGCGGCCCCGGCCGTGGCCCTCGTACGGGCCGCGGTATCGGCCGTGGCCGGGCGCGGGCCGGTCTCAGTGGGGCCGGGTCTGCCCGCCGACGTTGTGGATCATCCGCTGGAGCACCTTGAGGGCGGCGACGAACTCCGCTTCCGAGATGCCCTCGTGGATCTCGGCGCGGGCCCGCGAGACCCGCGCGAGCGCCTCCTCGCGCAGCGTGCGCCCCGCGGGCGTCAACCGCAGCCGGGTCCCGGCGTCCTCGGTGACCAGCTCCCGTTCCAGAAGGCCGTCGACCGCTTCCTGCATGGTGTCCGTCCCGGTGTCGAGGAAGCCGCTGAGCATCGCGACCAACTCGCCCCTCTCCCGCCCCTTTTCGTCCGCCTCGGTCAGTCGGCCGAGGACCCACCAGGCCGGCTGGGTGAGTCCGTGCTCGGCCAGTGCGGCCCGGATGTGCGCGACCGTCGCCCGGTGCGCGGCCCAGCTCCAGTAACCGATCGGCTGACGTGCGAGTCCCGCGTCGTCGTGCGAGTAGTCCATGCTCGGGACGGTAGGACCTCAAGCCCACTTGAGATCAAGTCCCGTCGGCGGTCGCGCTCCACGGGGGCGGGGCGGGGCGGGCACGGGCGGCGCGGGCGTGGCCCGGTCCCGGGCCCGGTCATCCCGCGGACGCGCAGAGTTCACCCTCCGTCGTGCCGGACGTCACCCGTTCCTTCCGCCGCGTCACTACGTTGTCCGGACCATGATCGAAGGTGAGGGCACGCGTGCCGAAACTGTCCGTCGTCGTACCGCTCCACAATGTCGCGGCCTACGCCCCGGCCACGCTGGGCAGCCTGGCCCGCAACGCGGACCCGGACATCGAGTTCCTGCTGGTCGATGACGCGTCCACCGACGGGACGCAGGACATCGTCGACCACTGGGCCGACCGGCTCCCGCGCGCCGAAGTGATCCGGCACGGTACGAACGTCGGCATCGCCGCCGCCCGCAACAGCGGCATCGACGCCGCCCG
This sequence comes from Streptomyces pratensis, assembly GCF_037137275.1. Classification (GTDB taxonomy): domain Bacteria; phylum Actinomycetota; class Actinomycetes; order Streptomycetales; family Streptomycetaceae; genus Streptomyces; species Streptomyces pratensis_B. Next base: position 167,055 of record NZ_JBBBEN010000093.1, read on the forward strand.
CGGCGACTACCTCACCTTCCTCGACGGTGACGACTGGTACGCCCCCGGCCACCTGAACCGGCTGCTCCGCGCCGCCCAGGACCTCGACTGCGACTTCGCCCGCACCGACCACGTCCAGTCCACCGGGACCAGCCGCGTCATACGGCGTGCCCCCGCCCCGCTCCGGGACGCCCTGCTCGACCCGCGCGACGGGATCGGGGCGCCCGAGCGGGAGACCATGGTCGACTACCCGTTCGTCTGGGCAGGGATCTACCACCGGCGGCTCTTCGAGGACGGCGCCCAGCGCTTCGCCACCGAACTGCGCACCGCCGAGGACCGGTTGTGGATCTGGCAGCTGCACCTGCGCGCCCGCACCTACGCGGCGCTCGGGCTGTACGGCGTCTTCTACCGGCGCGGGGTCACCACCTCCCTGACCCAGATCAAGGACGCCCGGCAGCTCGACTTCTTCCCCGCCTACGACACGCTCCTGGCCCAGCTGGCGGCGGACCGGGACGCGGACGTCCTGCTCCCCAAGGCCGTCCGCACCTACTGCGCGATGATCGCCTTCCACAACGAGAAGGCGGACGACTACGAGCCCGCCACCGCCCGGCGGCTGCGCGCCGAGTCGACCGCCGCGCTGCACCGGATGCCGCCCGACGTGCTCGACCGCACCCTGACGATGATCGACCACAAGCGCGGCACGCTGCTCAGCCGTCTGCGCGCCAAGCAGAAGGCCGCCTGACCCATGCCCGTGCGCACCCAGATCTTCCAGGTCTCCACCCTCTACGGGGCGGCCACCCTCGCCGCCGCGCTCGACGCCGGCCAGTTCGGCCGGGCCCGGGACTGCCACCGTGTCCTGCTGGTCTCCAACAACGCCGCGGTCCCGGAGACGGCCCTGAGGCTGGAGGAGATGCGCGGTTACGGTTCCCTCGCCGCCCGCTTCGACGCCGTCGTCGACTGGAACGAGGCGATCAGCCCGCACCACCCCAGCGGCTGGGGCCCGCGCTCGGAGGAGACCGTCCTGTGGCAGCGGGCCTTCCGCCTGGCCTGGGGCGTCGACCCGGAGGCCCCCATCGACCTGGCCGTGGAGTCCATCCAGGTCAACCCGGCCCGCGCCCTGGCCGCGATCTTCTCCGAGAGCGCCGTGCACGTCTACGCGGACGGCCTGATGAGCTACGGCCCCACCCGCAACCGGCTGCCCCAGTCCATCGCCTGCCGCATCCGGCGCGTCCTCCACCTCGATCTCGTCACCGGACTGCGCCCGCTCCTCCTCGCGGAGGCGGGCGTCGAACCCGAGCTCGTCCCCGACGACGCCTTCCGCGCCGTCCTCGCCGAGATCGCCGCCGCGGCCGAGGGTGACCGCCGCCTCGCCGCGGCCGAGGAGGCGGCCCCCACGGCGATGCTGCTCGGCCAGTACCTCGCCGCCCTCGGCATCCTCACCGCCGAGGAGGAGGAGGACCTGCACATCCGGATGCTGCGCGGAGCGGCCCGCGCCGGACACACCTCGATCCTCTTCAAGCCGCACCCCACCGCTCCGGCCCGCTACTCCCGCGCCCTGGACGAGGCCGCCGCCGAGGACGGCGTACGCCTCACCACCCTGGACGGCCCCCTGCTCGCCGAAACGCTGTACGAGCGGTGCGCGCCCACCCTGGTCGTCGGCTGCTTCTCCACCGCGATGTTCACCGCCGCCGCCTACTACGGCATCCCCGTCGCCCGCGTCGGCACCCGGCTGGTCCTGGACCGCATCACCCCGTACGAGAACAGCAACCGCGTCCCCCTGACGATCACCGACCACCTCGTGCCCGACCTGGACGCCCAGGGCCCCGGGGCCGTCCCCCTCCTGCCGCGCACCGCACCGGAGACCCTCGCCCCGCTGGTGCGGACCGTCGGCTACTGCATGCAGGCCAAGCTCTACCCCGGGCTGCGCCCCGACGCGGAGGAGTGGCTGCGGGAGCGGCTCGACCCCAGCACCCAGCACTACTTCAAACGCCGCCGCCTCCAGAGCCTCACCCTGCCCGGCGGCGGCCCCCGGGGGGCGGCGGTCCGGCTGCGCCGGACCGTACGGCGCACCCGCAGCACCCTGGGCCTCTGACCCGGCGCCGGGACGCATCCAGGCCGGTGCCCGACTCACAGAACGGCGGAACGAGCATGGGCCAGACCCTCACCGGGCTGCTCACGTCAGTACGTGCGATGGCCGCGCGGCCGGGGCGCCCCACCGGCGGCCCCGACCCGTGCCTCCTCCCCGCGCTGCGGATCTGCGGCGACCACCTCGCCGCCCTCGCCGCCTCCGGCCCCCTGACCGACGCCCGCCGCACCCGGCTCATCGCGTCGATCGGCGCCCTGACCACCGCGTGCTCCACTCCGGGCGCCGACGGGTTCGACGCGCTGCTGCGTACCGGACAGCAGGCCCTGGACACCGGCGGCGAGGCCGAGAGCCGCCTCGCCCTGGCCCTGGCCGAAGAGGCCATCACCGTGCGCGCCCGTTCCAAGGGCGCATGGCGACTGCGCGGCCGCGCCCTGGACGCGCTGGGCCGGGGCGAGGAAGCCATCACGGCGTACGAGCGGCACCTCACGCTCCAGCAGAACCCCGCCGCCTCGCACGACGTCGCCCGCCGGATCGCCACCCTGCGCGCCGCGGGGGACCGCATCGACGAAGCCCTCGCCCTCTTCCCGGACGAGAGCACCTCCGCCGCCGACACGGCCGCACGGCACACCGACGCCGCGCCCCGCTCCGACGCTTCCCGCCCCGCCGCCGGGCTGTCGCGCCACCTGCCCGCCGCGGAGGCCCGCACCGCCTTCGCCGCACTCGTCCGCCGCCGCACGGCCGAACGCGGCGCCGCCGACCCCGCGGTGCGACGGCTCGCCGCCCTGTACACCGAGCACCGACGGCTGTCGGAGCGCGACCCGATGGCCGACCCTTTGCTCGGCGGCGCCGAGCCCATCGGGGTGCCCGCGCTGCGCCGCCTCGTCGCGGGGCGGACGGTGTGCCTGGTCGCCGACACACCCCTCACCGCCGAGCGGGAACAGCGGGCCGGCAGCCCGCTGGCCGCCCTCATCGAGGGCTACGACATCGTCGTCCGCTGCGACGCCCTCCGTCATGCCGCGCCCACCGCCCGCACCGATCTGCACGCGCTCACCCTGCGCGGCGACACCCCGTGGAACGGCCCCCCGTGGGACCGGCGGGCCGGCACCCGGCTGGTCTTCGGCGACCCGCTGGCGCACTGGCGGCTCGCCCTGCGCAGCCGGCTCGTCCCCGGCGCGCAGGACCGCGTCGGGGACGCCTCGCTGCGCCGCCCGCTGCACGACCCGGCGCTGCTCGGCGGGGAGGCGGACGACGGCTCCCCGCCGACCACGGCCTACGCCGTGCTGCGGCTCCTCGACTTCCTGGGCACGCCCGCCCGGGTGGACCTCATCGGATTCGACGGCCCGGCGGCCCTGCCGCCCCGCGAGCGGGAATGGGCCGGGGCACGGGCCCTCGACACGAACGACGCCGGAACGAGGATCACCCTGCGATGACCGCGAACAGACCGCTCCCCGCCCCGGCACAGGAACCGGCAGACCCGGCCCAGGCCACGGCTGCGACGCCGACTGCGTCGACGCCCGCCGCCCAGGCCACGGCTGCGACGCCGACTGCGTCGACGCCCGCCGCCCTGGCCGACGACCGCAGCGCCGTGACCGGGAAGCGACGGATCGCCTTCGCCGCGTACACCGACACGGCGACCCTGCCCGGCCTCCTGACCCTCCTGCGCAGCCTCGCGCTGAGCAACCCGGACCTCTGCGAGGACTTCGTCGTCCTGCACCCCGGCCTGCCCGACACCGCCTTCGACGCCGCCCGACGACTGCACCCCCGGCTCGTCCCGCGCACGGCCGCCGGACGCCACGCGCTGTTCCGCGTCGACGGATACGACACCGTGATCGCCCTCGGCCCCGCCATGGTCGTCCTCGGGCGGCTCGACCCCCTGCTGAAGCTGCGGAGGGGCGTGGCGGCCGTGGTGCGTCCCGCCCCGGACGACGGCGGGCCGGACCCGCGCGGGAGCTTCCGCGACGACGCTCTGCTGGTGATCCAGCGCCGCGACCTCGACGGCTGGGACCCGGTGCCGTCCGCCGGGGAGGCGGGCGTCGCGGTGCCGGAGGACCTCCTGGTCCCCCTCGACTCCCGCTACGACTTCCGGGCGCGGCGGCTCTACGACGACCTGCCCCTCCCCGAGGGCGTCGCCGTCCTGAACTTCGCCGACGCCCCCGCCGACCGTGCCGGCCTCGCGCCCGCGTACGCCGCCCGGGACCGCTTCGACCTGGACGACGACGCGTTCCGGGCCGCCTGCCTCGCGCTCCCCGGCGCGGTCCACCCCGATCTGCTGCTGCACGTGGCCCTTCCCCTGCCCGCCCGGCCCCGCCCGCCGATCGACCTCGTCCGCCGGATCGCGGAGATCCACCGGCAGCGCGGCCGGCACGACGAGGCGGTCGCCCTGCTGGACGAGGCCATCGCGGGCCGGCCCGACCTGCCGCGCTGCCACGAGACGCTCGGCGTCTGCCTGATGGCGCTCTCCCGGTACGAGGAGGCCGAGACACACCTCCTGCTGGCGACCGCGTCACCGGACTTCGCCCCCCGCGCCTTCGGTCAACTCGCCCGGCTGGCCTGGCTGCTGGGCCGCACCGAGGACGCCCGCGGCTATGCGCTCGCAGGGCTGGAGACCGACCCCACCGACGCCAACTGCCGAGCCTGGTACGCCCGTACGTCCGAACCGGGCGTCCGCGACCGGACCTCCGGCGGCCTCCCGGCCGGTGAACAGCTCGCCCACGTGGCCCTCTTCGCGGACGGCGAGGAGAACGCGGGCGACAAGGTGCTGCCGGAGGCGGTCCGCCAGTGCTTCACCGCCACGACCGGCCCGGACCGCTGGTACCAGCAGCACGCGCACCGGCTGGTCGACGACGCGGCCCTGGGCGAACTCAACGCCCGGCGTGCCGTGATCGTCGGCGGCGGCGGGCTCTTCCTCCCCGACACCGCGCCCAACGGCAACAGCGGCTGGCAGTGGAACATCCCCGACGGCGTCCTCTCCCGCATCACCGTGCCGCTGGCGGTCTTCGCGGTCGGTTACAACGTCTTCGACGGCCAGCGCTACCGCCGGGAGCGGTTCGCGGCCTCCCTGCGGGCCCTGGTCGAGCGATCCGCCTTCTTCGGCCTGCGCAACCACGGCTCCGTGGCCCGCGTTCGGGAGCTGCTGCCCGCGTCCCTGCGCGCGAGGGTGCGCTACCAGCCCTGCCCCACGACGGTCGCCCGCCACCTCGACCCCCGCCTGGCCGAGCCGGCGCCGCGCGAGGACACCGTGCTGATCAACTGCGCCTACGACCGGGCCGGGCTGCGCTTCGGCCACGACTACGGGCACTTCCTCGCGGAGATGGCCGCGGCGATCCGGGCCCTCGGCCCATCGGCGGAGATCCGCTACGCCGCCCATATGCCCGCCGACGAACGCTTCGTCGACGACCTGCGCCGCGCCCACGGGCTCGTCCTCCCCGTGGAGCCGCTGTACCGGCTCTCCAACGACGAGATCCGGGACCTCTACCGGCGCGCCCGCCTGGTGATCGGGATGCGGGGCCACGCCGGAATGATTCCCTTCGGCTGCGGGACGCCCGTCATCAGCCTGGTCTCGCATCCCAAGCTCGCCTACTTCCTGGCCGACATCGACCGCCCGGACTGGGGTGTCTCCGTCCACGAGCGCTCGCTGGGCGCCCGCCTCGCGGAGCGGGCCGGTGCGGTGCTGGAGGACCATGCGGCAGCGGTGGCCGATGTCCACGACCGGCAGCGGGCGCTGTGGTCGGTGACCCGGGACAACCTCGCCCGGCTGCGTGAACTCACCGGCCTGCCCGACCCGTATACCGCCCCCGCCGTGAACCCCGACGATCCCGCCGTCCCCGCCCCGCGGTCCGCCGGACCCGCGCGCGCTGCCCACCAGGGCCCGGCATGACACCGGACGCCGCCCGCGTACCGCTCCCGGACCTTCCGCCCACCCCCTCAAGGACCATGTCCACCACACCTCCCGCCCCCGCGCCGGCGGCCCAGCCCCCGCAGCGGGCGGCGGCGACTCCCCCCGCACGCGAACACCGCTACGACATCGACCTGATCCGGCTGCTCTGCTCGGTCGGCGTGATCGTCTGCCACACCGGCTCCGCGTTCGTGAACACCGTCGGCCGCACGGCGTCGCACGGGCCCGGCGCCTACTGGGCCGGTCTGACCGCCGACTCCGCCGGACGTTTCGCGGTGCCGCTCTTCTTCGCGATCGCCGGCTGGGCGGTCCTCGTCGGGGCCCCGCCCAAGGACGGCTCGCGGATGCGCCGCCGCGTCGTCCGCATCGCGGTGCCGCTCGCCGTCTGGACCGCGCTCTACCTGGCCTGGGGCCGGCTGCGGGGGACCAACGAGGACCCCGTGGGGGAACTGGCGCTGGACGCCGTGTTCGCCTCGGTCCGCCCCGCCTACCACCTCTGGTACCTCTACGCCTACCTCCCCGTGATCATGCTCCTGGCCTTCGTGGTGCTGGTCAGGGCGGGCAAGCGGCCCTGGGGCCTCGGCGCTGTCCTGCTGGTCCTGGCCGCCGCGCCGTCGCTGTTCGGCGATCTGGCAGAGGCGACGGGCCGGGAACTGCCGCGCTTCGGCTGGGCGTTCGGCCCGTACCAGCTGATCTACGCGGTGCTGGGCGCGCTGCTGATCGCCGCACCGGCCGGCACGTTCGGCCTCCGGCGTCTGCCGTGGCTGCTGCTCGCGGCCGCCGGGCTGGCCGGGGTGGTCGCGTACCAGCACGAGGTCCACTACGCGATCCCGTACGCGCACGTCCTGGTGGCCCTGTTCAGCTGCGGCGTCCTGCTGGCCCTGCACGGCCTGCGGGTCCCGGAGCGGCTGCGCCCCGGCCTGACCAGGCTGTCCGACGCGTCGTTCGGGGCCTACCTGGTGCACGTCCTGGTCCTCGGGGCCCTCACCGACGCCTTCGTGCGCGCGGACCTGACCGGGCCGGCCGCCGCCGCCCTCGTCGTCGCGGTCGCCGCGGCCACGACGGCGCTGTCCTTCGCCGCGGCCCTGCTGTGGGGCCGCCTGGGGGCGAGCCGGGTGCTGGGCTGAACGGAGCCCCGGCTCCGGGGTCACCACGGCACGCCCCGGCCCCACCGAGCACGGGCCCCGCGGCGCGCCGCCGGCCCGGCCCGCCCCTCTCCTCAGCCGCGCCCGGAGCCCTTCAACGCCCGCGCCCGCCGGGCCACCCGGCGCAGCGTCGCGTTGCGGCGCAGGAACGCCAACCGGGCGGGCACGACCCCGGGAAGGGCGAGCGAGGCCAGCCGGCGGCGCTTGAAGTAGCGCCAGGTGTGTCCGTCCAGGCGCCCGGACAGATAGCGTTCCGCGGCCGGCCGCAGATCAGGCCGGACCCTCGGCCGCATCGCGAACCCGACCGCCGCCAGCAGACCGTCCACCTCCGCGGCGACGCCCGGCTTCCGTGCGGCGACCGCGTCGGCGTCGGCCAGGTCGGGCAGCAGGGCGTCCACGACCGTCGCCGCGGTCCGCTCCGCGTTCTCGTACGGCGTCAGTCGCTCCAGCAGCATCCCCGTGCCGACGGTGGCCGCGGCCAGCCCGTGGAACCGGGCCGCCCGGAGCAGTGCGGCCGAGGTGCAGCCGACGACCAATGCGGGCCGCAGCCGGTGCAGAAGGGCGTCGGTCGCGACGGGCGACGGGGTCTCCAGCACGGTCAGTTCGACGCCCAGACGAGCGGCCTCCGCGCGCAGAGCCGTCCAGCTCCCCACCGGACCGCCGGCGTGGGGGGCGAACACCATCCGGGTGTGGCCGAGGGCCGCCGCCCCGCGCACCATGGAGCGACGCAGCTCCTCCTCCTCAGCCGCGGAGACCAGCCCGGCCCCGGCGAGGTCCTGCCCGAGCAGCAGCACCGGCGCCTCGGCGTCCGGTATCCCCACAGCGGCGTCGGCCATGTCAGCCACGACCCTCATGACCGCGTCGGCCGGAACGGACTCGGGCTCCACCCCGAACTCGCCCAGCAGCAGCGGACGCACTCCGGCGACCAGGTCCCCATGGAGCAGCCGCCGCACCCGGGTGCCGACCAGAGGGGGGACCTTGCCGCCGGTCGGCCCGTACGCGGCCGGCCCGTCGGCGTACACGTCGATCGGCACGCCGGTGAAGATCTCGGCGAGGGCCCGGGCGGGCCCGGCGTGCGGGGACTCCACGACCAGCTCGACGGCCTGGTCGCCGAGGCAGAAAGCGCGCCGGAAGTGGCGCTCCCACAGGGGGACGTCGTCGGCGCGGGGCAGCCAGCCGTCCGGGTGGAAGGGGGAGATCGCGTCGTTCCACGAGACCACCTCGTCGAACCGGGTGCGCAGCCGCTCGAAGCCGGAGGTGTCGGCCACGTCCGGCACGGCCTCCGGGACCGGGCCCGTCCGGGACAGCAGCAGGAGCCGGCGGCCGGGCCCGGCGAAGCACCCCGCGTCGATCGCGGCGGCGAGCAACGCCGTCGCGGCGGCGGTGGAGGCGTGGAAGATCCGGGTGGTCATGCGGCGAAAGCCCCCTCGGCGGCGACCGGACGGCGGCGCAGCCTGCGCAGCCGGGTCGCCCGTGGCACGTCCATGGCGTCAAGGGCCTCGTTCAGCAGCGGCTGCGGCAGGCGTCCCAGCGCTGCGCCGCCGCGCGACTTCAGTTCGCGCGCCACCGCGGGCTCGTACGTGTCGAGGGCTCCGAGGTGGTGGGCGAGGACGGCGCAGTAGGTGCGCACGGCTTTCGGCAGCAGGGCGTCCGCGTCCCGGTCGGCGGCCGTCTCCTCCACCACCTGGTCGAAAGCGCGCAGGAAGTCGAGTTGGCGCGCGTCGCCGATCTGGGTCAGCGACGAGGACACCCCGCGGCGGTAGAAGTGGCTCAGCGAGCCGAGGACGGCGAAGGACTCCGCCTCCCGGTGCAGCCGCCAGATCCACGGCCGGTCCTCCGCCGTGCGCAGCCCGTCGGTGAAGTGCAGCAGCCCCCGCTCCAGCAGCCGCCGGCGGTAGAGCCCCGCCCAGGCGAACGCGTAGTCCACCGAGGTGGTGCGGGTGGCGGGCAGGATCGCGTCCCGCGGATCGCTCACCGTTCCGCGCGGACCGTGCGGAACCCGCCGTACCGTGCGCGTCCTGCCGTTCGCCTGTACGTGGTCGGTGCGGACGAAGTCACAGCCGAGCGCCTCGGCGTCGGCCACCAGCCGGCCGTAATGCCCGGGGGCCAGCCAGTCGTCGCCGTCGAGGAACGCGATGTACTCACCGCGCGCGGCGTCCAGACCGGTGTTCCGCGCGGTCGCCAGCCCCGCGTTGGCCGTGTGCCGCACCAGCACGGCGCCGGGGATCTCGTCCGCGGCACGGTCGAGCAGCCGCTCCGTGCCGTCGGACGAACAGTCGTCGACGAGGAGGAACTCGAAGTCCTCGCGGGCGTTGGCCCGCAGGCTTCTGAGCGTGTCGGGCGCGTAGGCCCGCACGTTGAAGAACGGCACGATGACGGAGAGCTTAACCACCCGCGTCACGCTAGGGCGGGCGGCGGCCGCTGCCTTGTCGCCGGTGCGGACGCCAGGTGAACGACAGCCGTCGAAGCGGTGAACCGGCGCGACCGCGGGGTACGACCCCCCTTTCTTCTCCTTCCTTTCCCCTCTCCCGCCTTGCGGGCTTCGGATGTGCGCACACCCCCCGTCGCCCTTTCGGCTCCCTGGGCGTCGCCCAGAGGATGAACGGGGAATGGAAAACAGGTGAACGACCTTTCAGTGCAGGCCTTTTGACGCTTCTCCAAGGCCGATTCCCCAAGCGTCGGCTCGCTGTTAACCATCTGTTGCCATCGCGTTGGGCCGCGCATCGAAATGCCTTCCTAACTTCAGAGACGTGCCCTCACGTACCAGCAACGCGGCCGAACCGGCCGAAGCCCCCGCCGTGCCACCCCCGGCGCTGCGGGTCGCCGTCCTCGCCGACTCCGACACCCGGTGGAAGTGGGGCGCGCTCACCGCGCGCCGTCTGACCGCGGAGGCGGACGGGCGGGGCGCGCGCCCCGTCGAGGTCAGCGGGCTGCTGCTGCGCGGCCGGGCCACCCCGACGCCCCGCCAGCTCGCGGAGGTCGGCGAGGTCGGGATCGCCGCCGACCGGGTCCGCGAGGTGACCGCGGTCGAGTTCCTGCACGCCGTGCGCGACGAGGGGTTCGACCTCGTCGTCCTCTCGCTCGTGGGCGGCGGCGTCCAGGCCATGCTGCACGGTCTCGCCGCCCTGGAGCTGCCGCGCCGGCCCGTCATCGTCACCGGATACGTCGGCGTCGTCTACGAGAAGCTCGCCGACGGACTCCTGCTCCGCCACGGGGCCGACGTCGTCCTCGCCAACTCCCGTCACGACGCGGACCGCTTCCGCGCGGTGTACGAGGGAGTGGGCGCCGACGCCTCGGCCGTGACGGAGGCCGCCCTGCCCTTCCTCGGCGGTGCGCCGTACCGGAGCGAAGAAGGCCGCGACACCGTGGTGTTCGCCGCCCAGCCCTCCGTGCCGGCCTCCCGTGCGGACCGTACGTACCTGCTCCGCAGGCTCGTCGAGCACGCCCGGCTGCACCCGCGCCGCGAGGTGCTGCTCAAGCTGCGCTCGAAGCCCGGCGAGCACACCACGCACATCGAGGAGCTGCCCTACCAGCGCCTCGCCCAGAAGCTGCCCGGCGGCCTGCCGCCCAACTTCCGTCTGGTCTACGGCCACATGGGCGAGGTCCTGGACCGCACCGACCTGCTGGTCACCGTCTCCTCGACCGCCGCGCTGGAGTCCCTGCACCGCCGCATCCCGACCGCGATCCTCACCGACCTCGGCGTACGCGAACCCCTCGGCAACCACCACTTCGTGGGCTCCGGCCTCCTCACCTCCTGGGACAGGCTCGACGGCGGGTTCCGCCCGCGCCCCGACGGTCAGTGGCTGGCCGGCCAGGGCGTCGCCGCCGACGGCTCGTACGGCCGGGCCTACGACACGGCGCGGGCCAAGGTCACCGCCCTGCTGAACGCGGGCGAACTCCCGCGCCTGTCGCCCTACTACACGCCCACCACCGCCCCTGGCTACCTCCCGGGCATCCTCGCCCGCCACCACCTGGCCCCGGACGGCACACCGCTGCCCGGCGCCGCCGCACCGCAGCAGACCGGCCGGGTCCGGGGCGCGGTGCGGGAGACCGTCCGCAACGCCGCCCGCGGCGCCTATCGCCACGGCGTCCAGCGCGTCGCCCCCGCGATCCGCCGGATGGGCGAGCTGTGAGCGCGCCGGTGAACGCACCCGGCGCCGCCCCCGTCCGGAGCGGGGCCGCACCGGACGAGAAGTCACCCACCGGGCAAGCCGAGCCCACCGCGTCAGGAGCCCCCATGTCCCCGACCGTCCTCGCCGTGATCCCCGCCCGCGGCGGATCGAAGGGCGTCCCCGCCAAGAACCTCGCCGAGGTCGGCGGCATCCCCCTGGTGGGCCGCGCGGTCCGGGCCGCGCTCGGCGCCCCCGAGGTCACCGACGTCGTCGTCACCACCGACGACGGGGTCATCGCCGAGGCCGCCCGCACGGCCGCCGCGCACCTCGGCGAAGCCCACCGGCTGCACTGCGTCGAGCGCCCCGCCGCCATCGCGGGCGACACCGCCACCAGCGAGGCGGCCGTGCTGCACGCCCTGGACGTCTACGAGGCCGAGCGCGCCCGGAGCGTGGACGTCGTCCTGCTCGTCCAGTGCACGAGCCCGTTCGTCTCCCGCGAGGACATCGACGGGGTCGCCAGGGCGGTGGCCCACGAGGGCGCGGACACCGCCGTCACCGTCGCCCCGTTCCACGGCTTCGTCTGGCGCGACGGGCACGCGGTCGAGGAGAGCACGTACGGCGTCAACCACGACAAGTCCGTCCGCCCCCGCCGCCAGGACCGTCCCCAGGACTACCTGGAGACCGGGGCCGCGTACGCCATGGACGCGTCGGGCTTCCGCACCCACCGCCACCGCTTCTTCGGCGACACCGCCCTCGTGCCCACCGACCCGGCGCGGGTGCTGGAGATCGACGACCCGCACGACCTGGCCCGCGCCCGCGCGCTCGCCCCGCTGCTGGACCCCGCCCCGCTCCCCACCCGCGCGGACGTGGACGCGGTCGTCCTGGACTTCGACGGCACCCAGACCGACGACCGGGTCATGATCGACTCGGACGGCCGCGAGACCGTCGCCGTGCACCGGGGCGACGGACTCGGCATCGCCGCACTGCGCCGGGCCGGCGTGCCGCTGCTGATCCTCTCCACCGAACAGAACCCGGTCGTCGCCGCCCGCGCCCGCAAGCTCCAGGTCCCCGTCCTGCACGGCATCGACCGCAAGGACGAGGCGCTCAAGCAGTGGTGCGACGAGCAGTCCATCGCCCCCGACCGGGTCCTCTACGTCGGCAACGACGTCAATGACCTGCCCTGCTTCTCCCTCGCGGGATGGCCCGTGGCGGTCGCCGACGCCCACGACTCGGTGCGCGCCGCGGCGCGCGCCGTCACGACCACCCCCGGCGGCTACGGCGCCGTCCGCGAGATCGCGGCCTGGCTGCTGGGCCCCACCCTCACCACCCCGAACCCCTCTGTCCCCACAGTCCCCACCACGTAAGGAAGCACCACCATGAGCACCTCCCGCCTGCGCACCTTCGGCTCCCGCACCGCCGGCCCCGGCAACCCCGTCTACATCACGGGCGAGATCGGCATCAACCACAACGGCGACCTCGACAACGCGATCGCGCTGATCGACGCCGCCGCCGAAGCGGGCTGCGACGCCGTCAAGTTCCAGAAGCGCACCCCGGAGATCTGCACCCCGCGCGACCAGTGGGACATCGAGCGCGACACCCCCTGGGGCCGGATGACGTACATCGACTACCGCCACCGCGTCGAGTTCGGCGAGGCCGAGTACCAGGCCATCTCCGAGCACTGCGCGAAGCGCGGCATCGACTGGTTCGCCTCCCCGTGGGACACCGAGGCCGTCGCCTTCCTGGAGAAGTTCGACGTGCCCGCCCACAAGGTGGCCTCCGCCTCCCTCACCGACGACGAGCTGCTGCGCGCCCTGCGCGCCACCGGCCGCACGGTGATCCTCTCCACCGGCATGTCGACCCCGAAGCAGATCCGCCACGCGGTCGAGGTCCTGGGCAGCGACAACATCCTGCTCTGCCACGCCACGTCCACCTACCCGGCGAAGGCGGAGGAGCTGAACCTGCGGGTCATCAACACCCTCCAGCAGGAGTACCCCAACGTCCCGATCGGCTACAGCGGCCACGAGACGGGCCTTCAGACCACGCTGGCCGCCGTCGCGCTCGGCGCCACGTTCGTCGAGCGCCACATCACCCTGGACCGCGCCATGTGGGGCTCCGACCAGGCCGCCTCCGTCGAGCCGCAGGGCCTGAGCCGTCTGGTCCGCGACATCCGCACCATCGAGCAGTCGCTCGGCGACGGCGTCAAGAAGGTGTACGAGTCCGAGCTCGGCCCGATGAAGAAGCTCCGCCGCGTCGCGGGCGTCGTCGCCGAGACCGAGAGCGCCCCGGCCCCCGAGCCGGCCGCGGTCTGAGCGCCGACCGGTGAACCTCGCCTTCGTCGAGAGCCCGGTCCAGCTCCTGAACGTCCTGGAGTGGGTTCACACCCAGGGGGGAGACGATCCGGCCGGCACCACGGTCGTCGTCCTCCCCCCGGTCGACCCGATGTCGCGCGGTCAGCTGCGCCGGATGGCGGAGCTGGCCCGCGACGAGGGCGTCACCGTGCGCTGGCAGGAGGCGCGCGGCGAGTCCGGCGCGCCCCTGAAGGCCCTGCGCGCCCTGGCCGGGCTGGTCAGGCGCGCGGACCACATCGTGATCGGCGACCCGTTCTCGCGCTACGTCCAGCTCCTGCTCACCCTGGTCCGCGCCGACCGCCTCACGGTGGTCGACGACGGCACGGCCACCATGGAGTTCGTCGCCCAGCTGTCCCGGGGCGAGCGCCTGACGCGCTGGCACCGCCGGGGCCGTACGGGCCCGCGCGAACTGGTCCTGGCCCCGGTCACCGCCACGGCCCGCCGCCGCTTCACCCCGACGGCGGGCCACAGGGTCGAGGTGTTCACAGCGATGCCGGTCGAGGCTCCGCCCGGCATCGCGGTCATCGCCAACACCTTCGCCTGGACCCGCGCCCGCTTCGGCCCGCCGAGCATCGGCAAGGGGGCCGACCTGGTCGGCACCTCCCTGGTCGAGACGGGCGTCGTCGACCCCGCCCCGTACCAGGAGGCGGTCTCGGCCCTGGCCCGCACCCACGGGGCGACCCGCTACTTCGCCCACCGCCGCGAATCCGCCGACAAGCTCCACGCACTGGAGGCCGCCACCGGCCTGGAGATCGTCCGCCCGGACCTCCCGCTGGAGCTCATCGCCCGCCGCGGCCCCATCGGCCGCACGATCGTGAGCTTCCCCTCCACGGTCGTCCACACCCTCCCCCTCGCCCTGGCCGGCACCGGCGTCCGGGTCGCCGTCTGCGACATCGCCCCGGAATGGCTGCGCGCCACCGCCTCGCCCCGCGCCCACGGGTTCCTGAGCGGGGTCACGGAGACGGCGCGGGGGGTGCAGCGGCTGACCTCGGTGGCGACCTGAGGGCCCCGTGCCCGACCGGTACGGGCCCGGCCCGCTCGCGGTTCCGGGCCCCGGAGGCCCCGGATACGATCGGAGCCATGACGACCTCGCAGAGCCCGGCAGCGCCTGACGTCAAGGAGGAGCACTTCCTCGACGCCCCCACAGGCATCGAGGCGGAGACCGAGGACGAAGAGGTCCCCGAGATCGAACGGCCCTGGAAACCCGAGCAGATCCGGGTGAACACCAAGCAGTTCTCGCTGCGCAACGCCCTGGACATGATCGACGACGAGTCGCTCGAACTCGCTCCCGACTTCCAGCGCGGCCGGGTGTGGAAGCACGTGCAGAAGTCCCGCCTGATCGAGTCGGTCCTCCTGCAGATCCCCCTGCCCGCCTTCTACTTCGCCGAGGACGCCGACGGCTTCATGCGGGTCGTCGACGGACTCCAGCGGCTCTCCACGATCCATGACTTCGTCCGAGGCCAGGAGGGCTTCGCCCTCAAAGGTCTCGAATACCTGCAGGAGACCGTGGAGGGAAAGCGGTTCGACGACCTGCCCGCGCCGTGGAAACGCCGTATCAACAACGCGCAGATCATGGCTCACGTCATCGACCCGACCACACCTCCGGATGTCATGTACGACATCTTCAAGCGGATCAACACGGGTGGGACGCCACTCAACGCGCAGGAGATCCGGCACTGCATGAGCAAGGACCGCAGCCGTTCGATCCTCAAGCGGATGACGCTCACGGCCGCGTTCGACACGGCCACCAACGGCCTGGGCGGTCATACGCGGATGAACGACCGGGAGATGGCCCTGCGCTTCGCCGCCTTCTGGCTGCACGGGCCGGGCGGGTACCTCGACTTCGGGTCGATGGACTCCTTCCTCCAGCGCACCACCACCATGCTGGACCACCCGAACGACGTGGACGACGCCACGGTGGAGCAGTTGGAGGCCGCCTTCCGCCGGGCGATGGAGAACGCCCGGGTCGTCTTCGGCGACCAGGCGTTCCGCAAATGGCCGCAAGGGCCCGACACGGGGAAGTACCCGATCAACCGTGCCCTCTTCGAAGCGTGGGCGATCACCCTGGACGACTACGACCCCAGCGATCTGGCCCGCCGGTCCGGGGCCATCGTCGACGCGGCCCGCCATCTGATGACGGTGGACTACCGCTACCTGGACTCCATCACCTCCTCCACCGGTGACGCCCGCCGCGTGATGTACCGCTTCGAGACCACGGCGAAGGCCGCGGAGGCCGGACGGTGATCACCTCACTGACCCTGCGCCACTTCAAGCGCTTCGCAGAGGCCGCTTTCGCCCTGCGGCCCCTGACCGTGCTCACCGGCCTCAACGGGACCGGGAAGAGCACGGTCATCCAGGCGCTGCTGCTCGCCCGCCAGTTCTCCGACGCCCCCGCCCGCAGGGTGGTGCAGCTCAACGGCCCGTACGGGCTGGCGCTCGGCGAGGCGCACGAACTCCAGCACCCCGACGCCCCGGACTCGGTCATCGGGGTGCGCGTGGAGTGCGACGGCGGCCGGACCGTGTGCGACATGCGTTTCACCGTGCCCGACGAGCAGGCGCTCTACCTGGACGCATCGGCCACCGAGGACGCCCCGCCCGACGAGCTCAGCGGGGACCTGAGCACGTTCACCTATCTGTGCGCCGAGCGGCTCGGGCCCCGCGACCAGCTCGACGTCTCGGCGGAGCACCCGGACCTCCTCGGCGTCGGGGTGCGAGGGGAGTACACCGCCCAAGTGCTCGCCCTGCACGACAGCAGACCGGTGCGCGAGGAGTTGCAGCACCCCGACACGGCGTCCACCCACGGTGTCACCGTCGTCCGCACCCAGGTCGAGATGTGGGCCTCCGACATCATCCGCCCCATCGAGATCAGCGCCCAGTGGCCGCCGGGCATCACGGCGAGCACCATCCGCTTCCGGGAGCCGGGGCTGCTGAGTGAGGCGATCCGCCCCGCCAACATGGGTTTCGGCTTCTCCTACGCCCTGCCGGTGATCGTGGCCGGCCTGCTCTCCCGGCCCGGCGACGTGCTCGTGGTGGAGAACCCCGAGGCCCATCTGCACCCGGGGGGCCAGTCCCAGCTGGGCCGTTTCCTGGCGAGGGTCGCGGGCGCGGGGGCCCAGGTGGTCCTGGAGACCCACAGCGACCATGTGCTCAACGGCGTCCGGCTGGCCGTGGCCGAGGACCGGGTGGTCGCCCCGGAGGCGACGCTGATCCACTACTTCGGCGACCGGGAGGCCGGGTCCGTGCCCCTCGACCTCAACTCCAGGGGCGAGCTGACCGACTGGCCGGAGGGCTTCTTCGACCAGATCGAACGGGACCTGGGGAGGCTGGCGCGTGCCAGGCGCAAGGCCAGATGAGCCGTTCCGGTTCGTGGTGGACGAATCGTCCTTCGACTTCCGGGGGCTGACGGAAGAGCGTCTGACGGACCTGCTCGACGCGTTCACCGACGCCCTCACCGAGCTGACCGAACGCCACGCGGTCGCCGTCTCCCCCTGGTGGGTCGAGGCCGAGTGCGCGGACGGCAAGCAGCTCTACGACGTCCTGTACGAGGGGGAGGCGCCCCGGGCGGGCCGTGACGCCCGGCTGAGGATGGTCCGTCTGATGGACCGCTGCCCCTCCTGGGACACGGAGACGGCGGGCCTGCCCGACGAGGTGGAGCCGGCGGGGAGCGGCCCCCTGTTCGCCCTGTCGGTCGGCTACGCCTGGTGGCACGCGACGCGCGGACACCACGTGGGCTGCCTCGTCTTCCCGGTGGCCGAGCGTCGTGGCTGGCTGAAGGTCGCCGCGAAGGCGGCGCCCGCGTCCGCCGCGATCGAGAAGGACGTCTACTTCCTGTCCGACCCCTCGGCCCTCCCGGGATTCTGGCGGGAGCTGTTCAGCCGGGAGGACGTCGCAGAGCACGCCTTCTTCGAGCGGGCGCGCGAAGCCTTTCCCGACGTGGTCTTCGCCCGGTCCCTGACCTTCCGCACCTTCGACGGCGCCTACGGCGAGATGCGCGACTGGGTCGTCCAGGTGCTGTCGGTGGTGCACGACCACTTCGCTCCGGCCCTGGTGAAACACGCGGGCAAGCCCTCTGACGTCAAGGCGGAGCTGGGGCGCCACGGGATCGACCTCTCGCCGGAGAGCCCCCTGACCCGCTCCAAGCCCAAGGTCATGAGACAGCGGGACGTCGAGCACGAGGAGGAGACCTACCGCTGCGAATGGCACGCCAAGAAGGAGCGCCACCGCAACCGGATTCACTTCAGCCTGCCGCAGCAGCGCCTCGGCGGCCGCGTCCTCATCGGGGTGTTCGTCGACCACCTCGACACGTAGGGCTCCACGGGCGACGAGGCGGCCGGGCGGGCGGGCCCCCGAGCCCGCCCCGCGACCCACCGGAAAAGCGCAATGTATACCCGCCGCTACCACGCGTTACACGCCCTTACGGAAACTTCATTCGCCTGTGCGGCTGAAGTTTTGTTGATCTGTGGCCAGTTGGGGGGCCTGTGGGCCTACCCTTCACCAGGTGAACCAGTTGAAGTCCCGTGCCTCCCGCCCCCACGACCCGGCCGGCCGGCCCGGGGGAGGTGAGCTGCCCGGCAGGCTCTCCGACGAACTCCGTGCCGAGCTGATCGCCTTCCGCCGGGATCTGCACATGCACCCCGAGCTCGGCAACCAGGAGTTCCGCACCACCGCCGCCATCAAGGACCGGCTGGAGAAGGCCGGGCTGAAGCCGAAGGTGCTCGCCGTGGGTACCGGGCTCATGTGTGACGTGGGAGAGTGGGACGGGACGACGCCCATGCTGGCGTTGCGGGCGGACATCGACGCGCTGCCGATCCCGGACACCAAGGCGGACGTGGCCTACCGGTCCACCGTGCCCGGCCGGGCCCACGCCTGCGGCCACGACGTGCACACCGCCGCCGTGCTGGGGGCCGGGCTGGTGCTCGCCGGCCTCGACCGGCAGGGGCTGCTGCCGAACGCCGTGAGGCTCGTCTTCCAGCCCGCGGAGGAGGTGCTCCCCGGCGGAGCGGTCGAAGCGATCGAGTCGGGGGTGCTGGAGGGCGTCGGGCGGATCATCGGGGTGCACTGCGACCCGAAGGTGGACGTCGGGCGGATCGGGCTGCGGATCGGTGCCATCACCTCGGCCTGCGACCGGCTGGAGATCACGCTCGACGGGCCCGGCGGGCACACCGCCCGGCCGCACCTGACCACCGACCTGGTGACCGCCGCCGCCCGGGTCGCCGTCGACGTCCCGGCCCTGCTCGCCCGCCGCGTGGACGCCCGGTCGGGGCTCGCGCTGACCTGGGGACGGCTGGAGACGGGGCACGCCCCCAACGTCATCCCTCAGCACGCCGAGCTCTCCGGCACCGTCCGCTGTCTGAACCTGGAGGCCTGGCGGGACGCCCCCGACCTGGTGCACGCCGCCGTGGACGAGGTGGCCGGAATGCACGGGGCCAAGACCGTCGTCAACTATGTGCGCGGGGTGCCGCCCGTGGTGAACGACGCCGAGAGCATCGGCCTGCTGGACGCCGCGATGACCGAGCGCCGCGGATCGTATGCGATCGAGGACACCGAGCAGAGCCTGGGCGGCGAGGACTTCTCCTGGTACCTGGAGCGGGTGCCGGGCGCGATGGCCCGCCTCGGCGTCCGCACCCCGGGCGACACGCGCGGGCTCGACCTGCACCGCGGCAACTTCGACGTGGACGAGGAGGCGATCGCGGTGGGGGTCGAGCTGTTCACCGCCGCGGCGCTGTTCGACGGGAGGCGCTGAGCGGGCCCGCCCCGCAAGGGGGGAGCCCTCCGCGGACGCCCACGGCGCCCGGACCGGGATCGTCGTCGGCGCCCCGGGGGAGCGCGGAGCGCCTCCGGGGCCCGCGGGCTGCGACCGGGCCCCGGAGGCGGAGGGTCCGGGGCCCGGCGGGGAGGGGCGCGGCGTCGTAGGCTGACGGGCGGGCCCGTCACGCGGGCGTCGCCTTCCGAAGGGGGCCGACGACCCCGGGGGACCTCGCGCTTCGATCTGGTAACGACTCATGAACTGGGGCTAAACAGATATCTACGCGCGTTACGATCGCCGCGAAACCAGCGCCGGAAGAGGCGCTTTCGGCCAGTCTGAAGGGACCCTCCTCGTGCGCCGGGTATCCAAGATCACCGCCGCGTGTGCTGTCGCCGCGGCCCTCGCGCTCACCGCCACGTCGTGCGGCGAGTCGTCCACCGAGTCCAGTGGCTCCGAAGGCAAGCTCAAGGTCGGCATGGCCTACGACGTCGGCGGTCGGGGGGACAACTCCTTCAACGACTCCGCGGCCCGTGGCCTCGACAAGGCCAAGGCCGAGCTCGACGTCGAGACCAAGGAGCTCACCGCCAAGAGCGGCGAGACCCCGGCCGACCGCGAGCAGCGCCTCACCTCGCTCGCCGAGGGCGGCTACAACCCGGTCATCGGGGTCGGCTTCGCCTACCAGGCCGCGATCGAGAAGGTCGCCACGTCGCACCCGGACACCACGTTCGGTCTGATCGACTCGGTCTCCGACGCCGAGAACGTCGCCTCCATCGTCTTCACGGAGGAGCAGGGCTCCTACCTGGCCGGTGTCGCGGCAGCGCTGAAGTCCAAGGACGGCCGGGTCGGCTTCATCGGCGGCGTCGACCTTCCGCTGATCAAGAAGTTCGCCGCCGGCTTCCAGCAGGGCGTGAAGGACACGGACCCGAAGGCCGAGGTGCAGATCCAGTACCTGTCCACGGGCTCGGACCTGTCCGGCTTCGGCAGCCCGGACAAGGGCAGGGCCGCCGCCAAGGGCATGCTCGACAAGGGCGCCGACGTGATCTTCGCCGCCGCGGGCGGTTCTGGCGCCGGTGCGATCGAGGCCGTGGCCAACAAGGAGGGCGCCTGGGCCATCGGCGTCGACTCCGACCAGGCCAAGGACCCGGCCCTGTCGAAGTACGCCGACTCGATCCTGACCTCCGTCGTCAAGAACGTCGACAGCGGGGTCTTCGACCTCATCAAGTCGGTCGAGGAGGGCAAGCCGCTGTCCGGCACCCAGGCGTACTCGCTGGCCGAGGACGGTGTCAGCCTGACCACCACGGGCGGCCACCTCAGCGACATCCAGGGCAAGATCGACGAGGCGAAGAAGAAGATCGTCGACGGCTCCATCGAGGTCAAGACCACGACCTGACCGTCTGCTGGCATCGGGGTCCGGAAGCGCGGCTTCGGTCGCTTCTCCGGGCCCCGACGCACGTACCCGCCCTCACCGGAGCGCCCGGTATGCGGGCACATGTCCGTCGTCCGCTCGCCGGCCGGCGGCCGATCGGTGGCGCTACGCGCGTAGCTTCTGTCGGGCGCGGTATTTTCGCCACCCCGCCTGCCACGCCCGCCCCACGCCTTACCGCCCCGTCCCCCGATCGCGGCAACGCCGCCCTCCCCGTCCTCCCACCCTCCGCTCCTGTCAAGGAGAGTGCGTCATCAAAGCGTCCAGCAGTCCTCATGCCGTAGAGCTCCGCGGCATCACCAAACGATTCCCCGGGGTCGTGGCCAACCACGACATCGACATCACCGTGAGCCGCGGCACCGTGCACGCCCTCGTCGGCGAGAACGGCGCCGGGAAGTCCACCCTGATGAAGATCCTCTACGGCATGCAGAAGCCGGACGAGGGGACCATCACGGTCGACGGCGAGCAGGTCTCGTTCGACGACCCCGGCGACGCCATCGGGCGTGGGATCGGCATGGTGCACCAGCACTTCATGCTCGCCGACAACCTCACGGTCCTGGAGAACGTCGTTCTCGGTTCCGAGCGGTCGTACGGGATCGGGGGCCGTGCCCGCGCCAAGATCGAGGAGATCTCCGAGGCGTACGGCCTCGGCATCCGCCCGGACGTCATGGTCGAGGACCTCGGGGTCGCCGACCGGCAGCGGGTGGAGATCCTCAAGGTCCTCTACCGCGGCGCCCGCACCCTGATCCTCGACGAGCCGACCGCCGTGCTCGTGCCGCAGGAGGTCGACGCGCTCTTCGACAACCTCCGCGAGCTCAAGGCCGAAGGCCTCACCGTCATCTTCATCTCGCACAAGCTGGGCGAGGTGCTCTCCGTCGCGGACGAGATCACGGTGATCCGGCGCGGTACGACGGTGGGCACCGCGGACCCCGCGCAGACCACGCCCAAACAGCTCGCGGAGCTGATGGTCGGCAGCGAGCTGCCCTCGCCGGAGACCCGTGAGTCGACCGTCACCGACATCCCGATGCTGACCGTCGAGGACCTGAGGCTCACGGTCACCGACCCGGACGGCGTGGTGCGGGCGGTGCTCGACGGCATCACCTTCACCATCCGCAAGGGCGAGGTGCTGGGCATCGCGGGGGTCGAGGGCAACGGGCAGTCCGAGCTGGTCGACTCCATCATGGGCATGCGCCACCTCGACACCGGCGTCCTCACCCTGGACGGCGCCGACATCTCGCGCACCCCCACCCGCAAGCGGCGTGAGGGCGGCATGGCGGTCATCCCCGAGGACCGCCACCGGCACGGCCTGCTGCTGAACGCCCCCCTGTGGGAGAACCGCATCCTGGGGCACGTCACAGAGAAGCCCAACAGCCGGGGCTGGATGCTGGACAACGGCGCGGCCCGCGCCGACACCGAGCGCATCGTGCGCGAGTACGACGTCCGCACCCCGGGCATCGAGGTCACCGCGGCGTCCCTCTCCGGCGGGAACCAGCAGAAGCTGATCGTCGGCCGCGAGATGAGCCACGCCCCCAAGCTCCTGATCGCCGCCCACCCCACCCGTGGCGTGGACGTCGGCGCGCAGGCGCAGATCTGGGACCAGATCCGCGAGGCCCGCCACGAAGGGCTGGCCGTCCTGCTGATCTCGGCCGACCTGGACGAGCTGATCGGGCTCTCCGACACCCTGTGCGTCATGTACCGCGGCCGTCTGGTCGCCGACGCCGACCCGGCCACCATCACCCCCGAAGAGCTCGGCTCCGCGATGACCGGCGCGGCCTCGGGGCATCTCGAAACACCGGACGCCGGCGGCGACGCCGGCACCGACCCCCGGGACGGGGGAGAGGACCGATGAAGAAGTTCGACAAGGAGCGGCTGCTCCTGGGCATCGCGGCCCCGGCACTCGCGATCGTGGTCGCGTTCCTGGTGACCGCGCTCGTACTGGCGGCCACCGGCAAGGAACCTTTCAGCGCCTTCGGCATCATGTTCGACTACGGGCTGAAGTCGGACAGCCAGGTCTACATCCTGAACAAGGCGACGACCTACTACCTCGCGGGTCTCGCGGTGGCCGTCGGCTTCCGGATGAACCTGTTCAACATCGGCGTCGACGGCCAGTACCGCCTGGCGGCCTTCTTCGCCGCCGCGCTCGGAGGCGCGCTGACCCTGCCCGGCATCCTCCAGATTCCGCTGATCATCCTCACGGCGATGATCGTCGGCGCCATGTGGGCCGGTATCGCCGGTGTCCTCAAGGTCACCCGGGGCGTCAGCGAGGTCGTCTCGACGATCATGCTGAACGCCATCGCGACGGCCGTCATCGGCTACCTGCTCCAGCAGGGCCGTCTCGGCCACCTGGACGAGGCGGGCACGAAGATCTCCACCAACCCGATCCCGGAGTCCTCGCACTTCTTCGAGATCCCGACCACGCCGACCCCGGTCTGGGGCTTCATCGTGGTCGCGGCCGTCGCGGGCGTCGCCTACTGGTTCGTGCTCTCGCGCACCCGGTTCGGCTTCGATCTGCGCACCGTCGGCCAGTCCGGCTCCGCCGCGCAGGCCAGCGGCGTCGACGTCAAGAAGATGGTCGTCACCTCGATGGTCCTCTCCGGCGCCGTGGCCGGCCTGGTCGGCATGCCGACGCTGCTCAACGACAGCTACGAGTACAGCGGCGACTTCCCGATCGGCATCGGCTTCACCGGTATCGCCATCGCCCTCCTGGGCCGCAACCACCCCGTCGGCATCGCCCTCGGCGCGCTGCTGTGGGGCTTCCTGGAGCGCGGTTCCGGAAAGCTCGAGTTCGAGGGGTACGACAAGGAGATCGTCGGCGTCATCCAGGGCGTCATCGTCCTGTGCGTCGTCATCGCCTACGAAGTCGTCCGCCGCTACGGCGTCAAGCGTCAGCAGAGCAAGGTGGGCGAGGAGCTCGCCGCTCAGGCCCGTAACTCCGACCAGCAGGAGGTGTCGGCGTGACCGCCACGGCGACTTCCACCCCGCCCCCGGCCTCCAAGGTCTCCGGCGGCAAGGGCGGCCGTACTCGGTTCTCCCTCCCCGTCATCCTGCTGATCGTCGCGGGCGCGCTCCTGGCGCTCTCCGCGGTGCGGGCCATCACCGGCGCGCAGGACGTCACCTCCGCGGGCCAGATCAGCGCCGCGCTGGCCATGGCCGTGCCGATCGGCCTCGCCGGTCTCGGCGGCCTCTGGTCGGAGCGGGCCGGTGTGGTCAACATCGGCCTAGAGGGAATGATGATCCTGGGCACCTTCTTCGGCGCCTGGGCCGGCTGGCAGACCGATCCCTGGATCGGCGTCCTCGCCGGCATCGTCGGCGGCATGCTCGGCGGGCTGCTGCACGCCGTCGCCACCGTCACCTTCGGTGTCGACCACATCATCTCCGGTATCGCCATCAACATCCTGGCGCTCGGCTTCACCACCTACCTCGCCAAGCTCTGGTTCAACACCGGCGAGGCGGCGGCGATGGGCGGCAGCCCCAAACAGTCACCGCCCGCCGACAGCATCACCACCGTGACGGTCCCCGGACTCTCGGACTGGCTGCACTCGCTGGCGCAGCACCACTGGTTCTTCGTCTCCGACGTGGCGGGCGTCCTCGGCGGCCTGGTCACCAACGTCTCCGTGCTGACCCTCGTGGCCCTCGCTCTCTTCGTGGCCACCTTCTTCATCCTGTGGAAGACGGCCTTCGGGCTGCGGCTGCGCTCGGCCGGCGAGAACCCCGTGGCCGCCGAGTCGCTCGGCGTGAACGTCTACCGCTACAAGTACATCGCAGTGATCGCCTCCGGCGGGCTCGCCGGACTCGGCGGCGCCTTCCTCTCCCTGGTCACCTCGCACATCTACAACGAGGGCCAGACCGGTGGCCGCGGGTACATCGGCCTCGCGGCGATGATCTTCGGCAACTGGCGGCCCGGCGGACTCGCCATGGGCGCGGGCCTGTTCGGCTTCGCCGACGCGCTCCAGCTCCGCAACGGCGGCGACTCCGTCCACGCGCTGCTGCTGCTCCTCGTGGTGGTGCTGGCCGTGCTGGCGGCCTGGAAGCTCTACCGCAAGAAGTTCGTGCCCGCCGCGATCAGCGGGGTCATCGCCGCGGTGGTCCTGGTCTGGTACCTCGCGACGGACACCGTGCCGACCGAGTTCGTCAGCGCCACGCCGTACATCGTGACGCTGCTCGTGCTCTCGCTCTCCGCGCAGCGGCTGCGCATGCCGAAGGCGAACGGCATGCGGTACCGCAAGGGCGAGGGCAAGTGACGCCGCCCTCCCCCGAAGGCCGGTCCGCCTTCGGCGAGGCCGACTGGGAGACCCTGCGGGAGGCCGCCCGGGACGCCATGTCCCGGGCGTACGCCCCCTACTCGGGTTACCCGGTCGGTGTCGCTGCCCGGGTGGACGACGGCCGCACGATCACCGGCTGCAACGTGGAGAACGCCTCCTACGGCCTCTCGCTCTGCGCCGAGTGCGGTCTGGTCTCCGCGCTCCACGCCACCGGCGGCGGCCGGCTGACCCACTTCACCTGCGTGGACGGCGCCGGGGCGATCCTGGTGCCGTGCGGCAGGTGCCGGCAGCTGCTGTACGAGTTCGGCGGACCCGGCCTCCTCCTGGAGACGCCGGAGGGCCGGCGGACGCTGGACGCGATGCTGCCGCAGGCGTTCGGCCCGCAGCACCTCGGATGAACCCCTGACCCCGGCGATGGCCCTTCCTTCCCGGAAGGGCCATCGCCGTTTTCCCTCTCTATGCGCGTAGAGTCGTCGGGACTCTGCGTACGCACCCGGCCGGAAGGACTCCCATGGACGCCATCTCCGTCATCCGCACCAAGCGGGACCGAGGCGAGCTGACCCCCGAGCAGATCGACTGGGTCATCGACGCGTACACCCGCGGCGAGGTCGCCGACGAGCAGATGTCCGCCCTGGCCATGGCGATCCTGCTCAACGGCATGAACCGCGCCGAGATCGCCCGCTGGACCGCCGCGATGATCGCCTCGGGCGAGCGGATGGACTTCGCCGCGCTCTCCCGTCCCACCACCGACAAGCACTCCACCGGCGGCGTCGGCGACAAGATCACCCTGCCGCTCGCCCCGCTGGTCGCCGCCTGCGGCGCCGCCGTGCCGCAGCTCAGCGGACGCGGCCTCGGCCACACCGGCGGCACGCTGGACAAGCTGGAGTCCATCCCCGGCTGGCGGGCGCACCTGACGAACGAGGAGATGCTGGACGTCCTCGACACCACCGGCGCGGTCATCTGCGCCGCAGGTGACGGTCTCGCCCCCGCCGACAAGAAGCTGTACGCGCTGCGCGACGTCACCGGCACCGTCGAGGCGATCCCGCTGATCGCCAGCTCGATCATGTCCAAGAAGATCGCGGAGGGCACCGGAGCGCTCGTCCTGGACGTCAAGGTCGGCTCCGGCGCCTTCATGAAGAACATCGAGGACGCCCGCGAACTGGCCTCCACCATGGTCGCGCTGGGCACCGACAGCGGGGTGCGCACCGTCGCGCTGCTCACCGACATGTCCACCCCGCTCGGTCTCACCGCCGGCAACGCGCTGGAGGTCCGCGAGTCGGTCGAGGTGCTCGCCGGCGGCGGCCCCAGGGACGTCGTCGAGCTCACCCTGGCGCTCGCCCGCGAGATGCTGGACGCGGCCGGCCTCAAGGACGCCGACCCGGAGAAGGCGCTCGCCGACGGGTCCGCGATGGACGTCTGGCGCCGGATGGTCTCCGCCCAGGGCGGCGACCCGGACGCGGCGCTCCCGGTCGCCCGCGAGCAGCACGTGGTGACCGCCCGCTCCTCCGGCGTGCTGACCCGCCTGGACGCCTACGACGTCGGCGTCGCCGCCTGGCGCCTCGGCGCGGGCCGGGCGCGCAAGGAGGACCCGGTGCAGGCGGGCGCGGGCGTCGAGCTGCACGCCAAGCCCGGCGACACCGTCACCGAGGGCCAGCCGCTGATGACGCTGCACACGGACACGCCGGAACGGTTCGACTACGCGCTGAAGGCGCTGCCGGAGGCGTACGACGTCGCCCCGGCCGACACGTCGTTCGCGCCGCCGCAGGTGGTGCGCGAACGCATCGCCTGACCTGCGCTTTCCTCGTACGGGTGAACGGGACCGGCGGACTGCCGCCGGTCCCGTTCGGCATGGACGGTCCCCGCGGCGGGCCGCCGTCGTGCGAGTGGCGACTACCTTCCGTCCCCGGTGACGTGCCCGGTCACGCGCCCGGTCACCTGCACAGGTAGGAGAGCGCCGGTGATCTCGTCGCCCTCACGGACGACGCCGTAGTCCTCGTCCACCAGCGGGCCGAACACCGCGGTGTTCACGGACTTCGTGTACGTCTTGCCCGCCTTGTCCGTCGCCTCCTCGCCGACCTGGCAGTTGGCCTCGTACGTCGGCCAGCCGTCCGCGTCGACCGGGCCCTGCTGGTCGAAGTCGAAGGTCCAGGCGACCTCGTCCGCGGTGGAGACATACAGCGTGCGGGTGCCGGGCAGCTTCTGATCGACCGAGGTCACCCAACTGCCGCCCCGCGTGGGCAGGAAGGGGGGAGCGGTGATCGAGCCCGTACGGAGGGGGCCGATGAATTCGGCCCGCCGGTCCGGTCTGCCTGGTGTGGACGCCGAAAACCCGATCGCCCTGACCGTGACCGGCCGGATCAGCCGTGCCGTCGTACCCGACCTCTGCGCCGAGCTGGAGCGTGCTCTCTCGGGCCCCCGGGGAGCCGCCCTCGCCCCGGGCGCCTCGGTCGACTGCGATGTGGGCGGGGTGATCCGGCCTGATCTGGTCCTTGTCGAGGCGGTGGCCCGGCTGGGGCTCGTCGCCCGCCGGTCCGGACGCACCCTGCGGCTGCGCCGCGTACCCCCCGAACTGCGGGCCCTGCTGGCCCTGGTGGGGCTGGCCGACGTGGTCGCCCTGGGGGAGGGCCCGGAGGAGCGGGCGGCGGGCCCGCACTGACGCCGGAGGAACGGGCGGCGGGCCCGTACGGGGTCGTGGACCACCGTGGCACGGGCCCGCCGGTCCCCCGAGGAGGCCGGCGGGCCCGCGGACCCGGGCGCCTCGCGGGACGGGGGGCCCGGCCGGTGACTCCTACGCGTCGGCCGGCAGCCGGTCCGGCAGCCCGAACAGCGGGAACCAGCGCGGCACGTCCAGGAAGCAGTGCATCCCGGTGATCGCCCCGTCCCGGACGTCGATGACCTGCACCGCCCACGGCACGAAACCGGGGCCCTCCGCGTCGGGCTTGTAGTGCGCGAAGGCCGGGGAGCCGTTGGCCGACACGGGCACCAGCTTCGAGCCCGCGCACGCGGCGCCGATGGTGGTCATGAAGCCCGTGATGTCGCCGGCGCCCCGCAGCCACAGGTCGAACGGCGGCATCGTCATGACCGCGTCCTCGTGGAGCAGCGCGGTCAGGGCGGCCATGTCATACCCCTCGAACGCCTTCACATAGCGCTCCAGCAGCTTCTGCTGCTCCTCGTCGAGCGGGTCCGCCGGATCACCGGCCCGGCCCTGGGTCTCGGTCAGTGTGGCGCGGGCCCGCTGAAGGGCGCTGTTGACCGAGGCGACCGAGGTCTCCAGCAGCTCCGCGACCTCCGCGGCCTTCCAGGCCAGCACCTCGCGCAGGATCAGCACCGCACGCTGCTTGGGCGGCAGGTGCTGGAGCGCGGCGACGAACGCCAGGCGCACCGACTCGCGCGCCACGGCCGCCTCCGCCGGGTCCTCGACCGAGGGCAGGACGCGGCCGTCGGGCATCGGCTCCAGCCACACGTTCTCCGGGCGCGGGTTGAGCGCGGCCTGGGCGAGCGGGGTCGGGCCCGACAGGTCGACCGGGCGGGCCCGCTTGTTGCCCGCGCTCAGCATGTCGAGGCAGACGTTGGTCGCGATCCGGTAGAGCCAGGAGCGCAGGGAGGAGCGGCCCTCGAACTTGTCGAAGTTGCGCCAGGCGCGGACCAGGGTGTCCTGCACGGCGTCCTCGGCCTCGAAGGCGGAGCCGAGCATCCGGTAGCAGTAGCCGGTCAGCTCGGTCCGGTGTCCTTCGAGACGGCTGTCGATTCCGGCGGCGCCGGCGTCCGCCGCCGCCCCTGCGGCCGTCGTGCTCAGATCGTTCATCGCTCCACCCCTGTCGCGCGCGGCCGCGCCGTGGCATCCGTCTCCCGGTACGTCGGAAGCTACCGCAGGCCACCGACAGCGCGGGCGGAAAACGGCCACGGGGCGACGGCGGCCGTGGCCGCCGCGCCGGACATCCGACGCCCGCAGCGGCCTCCCGTACGTCTCGCCGCCCGGCAGGGCGCGGCGAGCCGGTCCCGGTCCCGGCACAGGCCGTCAGGCGCCCCACAGCCAGGAACCGACGGCGGCCGACGCGACGAGTTCCCCCAGGCCGAAGGCGACCGGAACGGGCGCCAGCAGGAAGGCGCCCGTCCGGACGAGGGAGGGCGCGACGATCGAGACCACGTCGTGGGGGGAGGCCGTCGTGGCGAAGTCGCGCCAGCGCAGGACGTCCCCGAGGCCGCAGGCCCACAGGAACAGCCCGGTCAGCAGCGAGACCGCGCCGGTCACCAGCCCCAGGGCGGCGGTCGCTTCCAGGAGGTCGACGCGGTGGACGTGGTCCTGGAGGACGAACGCGGCGACGGCCACGCAGGCCGCCGCCCCCACCCCGTACGCCGCGCCGCGGGCCACGACCGCGCCCAGGCGCAGCCGCGGTTCGAGTATCCCGTCCGCGCCTCTGCTCAGCCGTCCCATGGTCGCCCCCGTCCCACCGCCGCACCGTAGCAGCGGGCCCTGTGGCCGGCCACGGGCGTGGCCGGCGGGCCGGTTCAGCGGGCGGCGGGGACGAGCGCCCGCCGCTCGGCACGGGCCACCCGCGTCCCGTACAGCGTGATGGAGACGACGCAGAGGACCGCGAGCAGGCCCAGGGCCACGGTCGCCGCCCAGCCCCCCGCGTGGAAGGCGACGGCGCCCAGCGTGCCGCCCGCGCTGGAGCCCAGGTAGTACGCCGACTGGTAGAGCGCCGAGGCCTGCGCCCGGCCCGTCGTCGCGGTCCGGCTGACCGACGAAGAGGCGACCGCGTGCCCGGCGAAGAAGCCGGCCGTGATCAGCACCAGGCCCAGCAGCACGGCGGCCAGCCGGTCGGCCAGCGAGAGCAGGAGTCCCGCGGTCGTCGTGGAGACCGCCAGGTACAGCGCGCCCCGGCGGCCGAGCCGTGCCACCAGCTGTCCGGCCGCGGCGGAGGAGACCGTGCCGACCAGGTAGATGAGGAAGATGGAGCCGATGATCCCCTGCGGCAGGCTGAACGGCTCCTCGACCAGCCGGTAGCCGATCACCGTGTAGACGGCGCCGAACACCGTCATGAACAGGGCGCCGATCGCGTACAGCCTGACCAGCAGCGGGTCGGCCAGATGGCCGGCGACGGTCCCGGCCAGGGCCCTCGGGTTCAGCGAGCCCGGGTGGAAGTTCCGGGCCCTGGGAATCAGGAGGTGGAAGACGAGGGCGCACACCAGTGCCAGCAGCCCGACGGCGCCGAGTGCCGCGCGCCAGCCCCAGACCTGAGCCACCCAGCCGGCGAGGATGCGGCCGCTCATGCCGCCGATGCTGTTGCCCGCGACGAACAGTCCGATGGCGGCGATCAGTGCCTTGGGCCGTACTTCCTCCGCGAGATACGCCATCGCGGAGGCCGGGAGTCCGGCGAGCGCCGCGCCCTGGAGGGCCCGCAGCGCGATCAGCCAGCCCATCGACGGTGCGAGGGGCACCAGCAGCCCGACCGCCACCGCGACCAGCAGCGAGGCCGTCATCATCTGTCGCCGCCCGAACCGCTCCGAGAGCGCGCTCAGCGGCAGCACGCACAGCGCCAGCGCGCCGGTCGCCGCCGAGACCGTCCAACTCGCCTGCCCGGCGCTCGCGCCGAAGTCGGCGGAGACGGCGGGCAGCAGCGCCTGGGTGGAGTAGAGGAGGGCGAAGGCCGCGACACCGGCGGCGAAGAGGGCGAAGCTCATCCGGCGGTAGCCGGGGCGGCCGGGCTCCAGGCGCTCGGCCGCCGGAGGCGGCGGGGGCGCGGGGGCCTGCGCGGGCGCGGGAGCCGGCCCGGTGCCGGAGGGGGAGGAAGCGGGAGACGACGGGGCAGAGGCATCCACGGTGAGGGTGGATGCCCCGGTACTGGCGGGAGGCATACGTCGAAAGTAGGCCCACCGGTTTCATGCGTCCAATGCACGAACTCGTCATAATCAATCCCATGGCGCATGAACGCAGCTCACAGCCCCGGCTGTCACCGAGTAGTTACGAAGAAGACATCCGGGCCGTCCTCGCGCCCCGCCTCGCGTACTTCGAGGCGGTCGCCCGCCACGAGCACGTCACCCGCGCCGCGCACGAGCTGGGCGTGCCCCAGTCGACGCTCTCGCGGGCCATGGTCCGGCTCGAAGCGGACCTGGGAGTCGCCCTGTTCGCCCGCGCAGGCCGCACCGTCTCGCTCACCCCGGCGGGCCGCACCTTCCTCGCCTCGGCCGAACGGGCTCTGGCGGAGGTGGAGAAGGCCGCCGACTCGGTCCGCGCCGACGCGGACCCCGCGGCGGGCCGGGTCTCCTTCGGCTTCCTGCACACCATGGGCTCCGAGACCGTGCCCGCCCTGATCCGCGCGTTCCGGGTCGACCACCCCCGGGTCCGCTTCCAGCTCGTGCAGAACTACGGCGAGGCGATGATCGAGCGGCTGCGCGCGGGCGGCCTCGACCTCTGCCTCACCTCTCCGGTGCCCGACGCCCCCGACCTGGTCACCCGCCGCCTCGACGAACAGCGGCTGCGGCTGGTGGTCCCCGACGACCACCGGCTCGCGGGCCGCCGCCGGATTCGGCTCGTGGAGGCCGCGGAGGAGAAGTTCGTCACCCTGGAACCGGGGTACGGGCTGCGCCGGATCACCGACGACCTCTGCGCGGCGGCGGGCTTCACCCCGCGGGTGGCCTTCGAGGGCGAGGAGGCCGAGACCCTGCGCGGTCTGGTCGCCGCGGGCCTCGGAGTGGCCCTGCTGCCACCGCCCGCGTTCGCGCGCCCCGGGGTCGTCGAGCTGACGGTCACCGCTCCGCGCGCGGTCCGCGAGATCGGCGTCGCCTGGCTGGACGGGCACCCCGACACGCCGCCGGTCGCCGCCTTCAAGCGCTTCCTGCTCTCGCGCCGGGGGCACCTGCTGCCGGACTGAGCCGGCAGCCCCGCTCGCAGCCCGCGCGGGCNGCGAGCGGGCGGCTGTCGCCCTCGTCCGCGTCTCGTCCGTGCGGGCGTCCCGCGGCCACGGCGCGCCCGTCCGGCCGCCGCTGCCTCAGTGCCGCAGCGACCGCCCGAACCCGCCGGCCAGCGGCATCCGCAACCCGAGCGGCGGCGGCGCGGCGAGCGCGTCCGTGACCGGGCGGGCGTAGGACCGGGCGAACAGCGACCCGCGGACGAAGTCGGCGGCCAGCGCCACCACTTCGGCGCGGTGCTGGCGAAGCGCGTGCCCGTCGGAGTGGACCTCGAAGCGGCAGGTGTCCCGGTTGGACTTCTTCGCCCGCTCTGCCAGCCGGAAGGACAGCTCCGGGTCGGTGCGCTCGTCGTTGGTGCCGTGCACGATCAGCACCCGCCGCCCCAGGAGCTGCTTCACCGGCTCCGGTTCCGCGGCCGACTGCTCCGGCAGCCAGGGGGCCATGGCCAGCACCGAGGTGACCGCGGCGTGCCCGGCGGCCCGCAGCGCCGCCCGGCCGCCCATCCCGCGGCCGACCAGGCAGACCGGCACGTCCCCGTAGAGCCGCTGGACCTCGTCGGCCCCCCACGCGGCGTCCTCGGCCGGATGCGCGTCGGCCGCGTTCCAGCCGCGCCAGCGGTAGCGCAGTACGTGCACCGCGAGCCCGTCGCCCTCCCCGGCGCGGGCCAGGGCGCGGGCGAACGGCAGCTGGGCCGCGTACGACAGGGAGGACGGGCGGCGCCGTGAATCGGCCTCGCCGTCGGGGAGCAGCAGAACCACGCCGCTGACCTCGTATGGTGCTCCGGCCGTCTGTACGGCCCGTCCCAGCCTCGGTGCGGGCAGGGGGAGTGCGCGCTGTGCCATGACAGAACAGTGTCAGAAGGTCAGGTGTACGCCACCCGACTTCACGGTCACTGTTGCGCATCGACACGCGGCGCTCTACGCGCGTAGGCGCTAGAGTGCCCAGATGACGAGCCAGACCCCGAACGTTCCCGATTCCGACCAGATCCGGCGCGCCCCCAAGGTGCTCCTCCACGACCACCTCGACGGCGGCCTGCGGCCGGGCACAGTCGTCGACCTGGCCCGCGCGCAGGGCTACGACTCCCTCCCGGAGACCGAGGCCGACAAGCTCGGCGCCTGGTTCCGCGAGGCGGCCGACTCCGGTTCGCTGGAGCGCTACCTGGAGACGTTCGCCCACACCTGCGCCGTCATGCAGAGCCGTGACGCGCTGTTCCGGGTGGCCGCGGAGTGCGCGGAGGACCTCGCGGAGGACGGCGTCGTCTACGCCGAGATCCGCTACGCCCCCGAGCAGCACCTGGAGGGCGGACTGACCCTCGAAGAGGTCGTCGAGGCGGTCAACGCGGGCTTCCGCGAGGGCGAGCGCGTCGCCCGCGCCAACGGCCACCGCATCCGCGTCGGCGCCCTGCTCACCGCGATGCGGCACGCGGCCCGCGCGCTGGAGATCGCGGAGCTGGCCAACGCCTACCGCGACCAGGGCGTCGTCGGCTTCGACATCGCGGGGGCGGAGGCCGGCTTCCCGCCCACCCGACACCTCGACGCCTTCGAGTACCTCAAGCGCGAGAACAACCACTTCACGATCCACGCGGGCGAGGCCTTCGGCCTCCCGTCGATCTGGCAGGCCCTCCAGTGGTGCGGTGCCGACCGGCTCGGCCACGGGGTGCGGATCATCGACGACATCGAGGTCGCCGACGACGGCTCGGTCGCCCTCGGCCGCCTCGCCTCCTACGTACGCGACAAGCGCATCCCGCTGGAGATGTGCCCGTCCTCCAACCTCCAGACGGGCGCGGCCGCCTCGTTCGCCGAGCACCCGATCGGACTGCTGCGGAAGCTCCACTTCCGCGTCACCGTGAACACGGACAACCGGCTGATGAGCGGGACGAGCATGACGCGGGAATTCGAGCAGCTGACCGAGGCATTCGGATACACGCTCGATGACATGCAGTGGTTCACAGTCAATGCGATGAAATCAGCTTTCATTCCTTTCAACGAACGTCTCGCGATGATCAACGACGTCGTCAAGCCCGGATACGCGGAGCTGAAGTCCGAGTGGCTTTTCCATCAGACCGCTGTGACCAGCGGCTCTGCGGGGACCGCGAGCTGACGTCACCGGTGGGGAAGACGGCCCGGGAGCGGAATCCGGGCCGTTTCCCGCGTGTCGGGATGTTTGCGGAGGCGGCGGTGGGGTGGCTAGCTTGCAGAGCCGCTCGCGTCCCCTTCCCCAAGGATGAATTCGCCATGAAGAAGTCTGCCGCCAAGACTCTCGGTGTCGCCGCCCTCGGCGCCGCTTTCGCCGCTGCCGCCGCAGGCAGCGCCTCCGCCGTCCCCTCCCTGCCGCTCGACGCCGCGGCCGGGGCGCTCCCCGTCTCCACGATGGCGCTGGACTCCGTCGCCAAGTCGGCCCAGTCCGCGCCAGTCCAGGAGACCGTCGGCAAGGTCCTGGGCGGCGACGCCACCGACGCGGCCGCTCCGGTCACCGGGCTGCTCGGCGGCCTGCCCACCCAGGGCCTCACCGCCAACGGGATTCCGCTCGGCGGCTGATCGCGTCCCGCGTCATGCCGATGGGGCGCACACCCCGGTCCAGGGTGTGCGCCCCATCGCATCGTCACCGCTCCCCGTGGAGCCCGCGTCACCAGGCCGTCGCGGACGAGGCGGACTTCTCCGAGGGCAGCAGCGCCCACAGCGCCAGGTAGAGCAGGAACTGCGGGCCGGGCAGCAGGCAGGAGACGACGAAGATGGCGCGCATGGTGCCTGCGGAGGTGCCGAAGCGCCGTGCCAGCGCCGCGCACACACCACCGATCATGCGGCCTTCGCGGGGGCGGACGAGTGCGGCCATGATGGACTCCTTCGCGAACCGTTGCCACAGGAGCAGCCGATTGTGCTCCCGGTGTCTCCATGGTGCCCCCGCGAAGACGGACAAAGCATCGCTCTACGGTGCGATGCCGACCCCGGTAATCGTCGGGGTCGATCCCCCAGGGGCCTCGTCCCTGAGGCGGGTCTCCGCCTCGTGCCGAGGGAGGCCCCGTACGCCCGGCAGCCCCCCGCGGCGCAGCCGCGCCCGGCAGACCGGCACGACCAGGAGGTGGGCCAGCGCCACCCCGGCGGTGTTCAGCAGCAGCGAGTCGACGTCGACCACCTGGCCGGGCACCCCGGTCTGGCCCAGCTCGATGGCCAGCGAGATCAGCGCCCCCGCGGTGACCGTCCGCAGCAGGGACACCCAGGAGGGGACGGAGACCCGGCCCCCGGCCATCGGCAGCAGGACGCCGAGCGGGGCCAGCAGCAGCAGCGCGCCCCCGATCCGGCGTGCCGCCTCGACCGGGCCGCGTGCGAGGTCCGCCCTGATCCCGGCGAACGGCTCGAAATTCGCGGCCATCATCCACGGCACGTCCAGGGGGCGCAGCGTCAGCCATCCGACGAGCAGGAGATGCACGAGGAGGAGGGTGACCCCCGCCGCGCGGAAGTGGATGACGGCCTGACCGCCCGAGCCTTGACGCACGCCCACCAAGACGCCTCGACCCGCAGGATCGGTTCCGCGACTTTCCGGCCGCCGTGCGGGAAGGACCGGGTCAGCGCAGCCGGACCGCGTCCGGCGTGGTCAGGTCCTGCGGCCGCGCCTTCGTCCGGGAGGTGCACAGATAGCCGCGCGGCGGGTAGTCCCCGGGGCCGCCCAGGACCACGGCGCCGTCCGTCACCAGCGCCTCGCTCTCCGCATACGTGCACACGAGCTGGGCCAGCGCCTCTGCCGACAGGTCCTCCGGCTGGCTGCTCAGCCGCACGGCGCCCGCCGGGTCGCCGTCCCGCGCCGGGCCCACCCGCAGGCCCGCCGGTATAGCGGTGGAGAAGCCGGCCCGCCGCTCGCCCGCGGTCGGCGTCCGCCGGACCTCCTTCAGCAGGGCGCGGGCGACCGCAAGCCGGTCGGAGCCGACCGCACCCGCTTCCACCGCACGGTCCACGGGGACCAGCTCGGACGCGCACACCAGGTACACCTCGGCCGTCACGCCGCCCGGCGGCCGGGTGGCGGCGTCGGAAGCGGAGAGCCGGCACGGCACCCGCGACGGCGCGGCACCCGCGTCCACCGGCACCGAGGTCGTACGGATGCCGCAGCCGGCGATCAACGCCGCGGCGGCCAGCGAGGCGGCCAGCGAGGCCGCGCCCCGGCGGCCGGGGGTGACAGGGCCGCGCCTCACGTCGCACCGTCCTCGTTCCGCTCCCGCGTGCCCTGACCACCCCGGTCGTCCTCGTCGTCCGGGCCGTCCCGCCGCGCCAGCTTCTCGGCGTCGCGCGGCAGCCGCAGCGTGAAGACGGCCCCGCCCTGGGGGGAGTTCGCGGCCGTGATGTCGCCGCCGTGGATGTGCGCGTTCTCCATCGCGATGGAGAGCCCGAGCCCGCTGCCCTCCGAACGGGGCCGGGAGGCGCTGGCCTTGTAGAACCGGTCGAACACGTGCGGCAGGACCTCCTCGGGGATGCCGGGGCCGTGGTCCCGCACCTCGATGACCAGCTCCTCGCCCTCGGTGCGCACCCGGACCCCCACCGGTGAGCCCCCGTGCTTGAGGGCGTTGCCTATCAGGTTGGCCAGGATCACGTCGAGCCGGCGCGGATCGAGCCGGACCATCATGCCGCGCTCCGCGTCCAGGTCCACCGCGTCCAGCCAGGCCCGGGCGTCGATGCACGCGGTGACCTGGTCGGCCACGTCGACCGTGTCCAGCACCAGGTGGGCGGTGCCCGCGTCGAAGCGGGTCACCTCCATCAGGTTCTCCACCAGGTCGTTCAGCCGCCGGGTCTCGCTGACCACCAGGTGCACGGCGGGCGCGATCATCGGGTCGAGGCTGTCGGCCTCGTCCTCCAGCACCTCGGCCACCGCGGTGATCGCGGTCAGCGGAGTGCGCAGCTCGTGCGACATGTCGGCGACGAACCGGCGGCTGGCCTCCTCGCGGGCGCTCATGTCCGCGACCTTCTTCTCCAGCGAACCGGCCGTCTTGTTGAACGTACGGGACAGGTCGGCGAGTTCGTCCGTGCCGGAGACCACGAGCCGGGTGTCGAGCTTCCCCTCACCGAGCTTGCGGGCCGCGTCGCCGAGCCGCTGCACCGGCCGCAGCACCGTCGTCGCGGCGGCCTGCGCGAGCAGCGCCGAGCCGACCAGGGCGAGAGCGGTGGCGATCCCCAGGGACCAGGCCAGCGAGTTGAGGTCCTGCCGCTCCTGGTCGAGGGACTTGAGCATGTAACCGGTGGGGCCGCCGCCGGTGATCCGCGTACCGGCGACCAGATACGGCGTGTCCGCGAGGCTCGTGCGCTGCCAGAACAGGCGGTACTCGCGCTCCTCGCCCGACGCGGCGGCCTGCTTGCGGACCACCTGCTCGCGCAACGAGTCCGGCACGTCGGCCCGGGTGAACCGGTCGAGGTCGGAGTAGCCGACGATCGGCTTGCCCCGCTCGCGCTCGTCCACCAGCAGCACGCTGTAACCGAGGCTGTTCCCCGCCATCCTCACCGCGGCCCGCTGGAGGTCGTCCTTGGTGGAGCGCTCCGGCAGCGCCGCCGCCGTGTCCTGCATCTGCCGGTGGAAGTCGTCGAGCGCGGTGTCCTGGGTGCGGGTGAGCACGGCCTCGCGGTTGAGCCAGTACGCGATCGCCGACGCGGAGACCGCGGCGGTGAGCGCCACCAGCGCGAACACCACGACCAGGCGCAGCCGCAGGCTGGTCCAGCGCAGACCGGCGCGCAGGGACCGTTTGGCGGTCTCGGTCACTGAGGCGAGTCCAGTCGGTAACCCACGCCCCGCACCGTACGGATCAGGGTCGGCGAGGACGGCACGTCCTCCACCTTCGCCCGGAGCCGCTGCACACACGCGTCCACCAGACGGGAGTCGCCCAGGTAGTCGTGCTCCCACACCAGGCGCAGCAACTGCTGCCGGGAGAGGGCCTGACCGGGCCGGCGGCTCAGCTCCAGCAGGAGCCGCAGCTCCGTCGGGGTGAGCTGAAGGTCCTCGCCGTCCTTGGTCACGGTCATGGCGGAGCGGTCGATGACCACGTTCCCGAAGGTCGCCGAGTCGGTCGACTCGCGCTCGCCGCGGCGCAGCACCGCCCGGATACGGGCGTCCAGCACCCGGCCCTGGACGGGTTTGACCACGTAGTCGTCCGCGCCGGACTCCAGTCCCACCACGACGTCGATGTCGTCGCTGCGCGCGGTCAGCAGAATGATCGGCAGCTGGTCGGTGCGGCGGATACGCCGGCACACCTCGAAACCGTCGATACCGGGCAGCATCACATCCAGTACGACCAGGTCGGGCCGCTGCTCGCGCAGCAGTTCGAGGCCGTCCTCTCCCGTCGCCGCGGCGGCCACACGGTGGCCCTGGCGTGACAACGAGAGTTCGAGGGCCGTGCGGATGGCGTCGTCGTCCTCGATCAGCAACAGGAAAGGCACGGACGTCATTCTGGCCCATGGTGGTGCTCCAGTTCGACCCGCGGCCCGATCTCCTTGCCGGGCACGGCCACGACCGCCCCTGTGACAGGGCTGTGACAGACGGGGGACAGCGCCATGAAACTGCCCCGGCAAGCTCGTGGTCACCGGGAACGAACGGACTTAACCGATAGGGGGCGCGAGATGAACGCACTGCACAGCACCAGCTCAAGCGCAGTTGCCACGCGTCTCCACGACGTCGGCCGGAGCACCGAGAGGCCCGGCGCCGCCGCAGGGGCCGCCCTGGCGGAACGCGGCCGGGAAGCCGGGGGAGTGCGCGGGTGCGTCCGCGGCGCCGGGCGCCAGCGCCCGCCGGCGGCGGAGCCGACGCGCAAGCCGTACATGACGGTGGTCGACGGGCCCGCGGGGGGGAACGGGGCCGGCGGGGGAGGCGCGGGGGAGCGGAACCGGACGCCGGCCGAGGACACGGAAGCGGTGTTCACGGCCTACGTCCAGGAGCGGCGGGCCTCCCTGTACGCGACCGCCTACCACCTGACCGGCGACCGGTTCGAGGCAGAGGACCTGCTTCAAAGCGCCCTCTTCTCGACCTACCGGGCCTGGGACCGGATCAGCGACAAGGCGGCGGTCGGCGGCTATCTGCGCCGGACCATGACCAACCTGCACATCAGTGCCTGGCGGCGGCGCAAGCTCAACGAATACCCGACGGAGGAGCTGCCGGAGACGGTGGGCGACGCGGACGCGATGCGCGGCACGGAGCTGCGGGCGGTGCTGTGGCAGGCGCTCGCCCGGCTGCCCGAGCCCCAGCGCACGATGCTGGTCCTGCGGTACTACGAGGGCCGCACCGACCCGGAGATCGCGTCCATCCTCGACATCAGTGTCGGCACGGTGAAGTCGAGCATCTGGCG
The DNA here is from genome assembly GCF_037137275.1 of Streptomyces pratensis. GTDB lineage: Bacteria > Actinomycetota > Actinomycetes > Streptomycetales > Streptomycetaceae > Streptomyces > Streptomyces pratensis_B. The sequence continues at coordinate 206,275 of NZ_JBBBEN010000093.1, forward strand.
CTCCCTGCGCCGGCTGCGCGAGGACGAGGTCCTCAGCTTCGGACGTGACGAGCAGGAGTCCTTCGGCGAGCTGGTGGCCTGAGGCGACGGGGGAGGGAAGGACCGGGGCCCTCCAGGGCCCCGGGACCGACGGGGGAGAGGCCCTTCGCTTCGGGGGAGGCGGGGGCCACGGGGGAACGGCTCGACGCTTCGGGGGAGGCGGAGGGCGACGGGGGAACACGCGGCTTTGCGCGTCGGGGGAGGCGGGAGCCGCGGGAGCGGGAAGGCAGCGGGGTCGTACGGGTCGGGGGGCCTGTACGACCCCGCTGCCCGTGTTCCCGCACGGCCGGGCACCCGTACGCCGGGCCGGGCGACCCGGTGTGCGGTGCGGGAGCGGTGCCGCCCCGCTACGCCGCCCCGCGCCCCACCGGCGTACGCCGGCAGCGGCCCGCCGCCGCTGCGGCCAGCCGGCCCAGGGCCTCGTCCTTGCCGCAGGGGTGGGCCCCCAGAGCCGTCTGACGGGCCACGATGCGGCGTTCGTACCGCATCAGCCGCCAGCCGCGCCGCAGCAGGAACGGCACCGACTTGCGGCCCTCGCGCAGATCGCGCACCAGCCGTCGCCGGAACGTCGTGGAGGGGCGGCCGCGCAGGCACAGCGCGTCCGCCAGCAGCCCCAGGTCCTGGCAGCGCCCGACGATGTCCGCCGCGAAGATGCCCTCGGCCACGAACAGCGGCGAGCGCTCGATGTGGAACGTCTCGTGGTCCGTACGGGAGCTGGTGGCGAGGTCGTACACCGGAACGTCCGTCCGACCGGTCCGGCACAGCTCGGCGATGGCCGCCACCGCCGCGTCCGCGTCCCAGGAGCCGGCGGAGTCCCAGTCGATGTCCGTGGAGCCGGGGACCAGGGGCAGCGTCGGGTCGTCGGCCTCCTTGTAGAAGTCGTCCAGGCGCAGCACCGGCAGACCGGTGCGGGCGGCGAGGGAGGACTTGCCGGAGCCGGAGGGGCCCGCGAGCAGCACGACGCGGGTCGGGATCGGTTGGGAACTCACAGAACACAAGTGTGAGGCATTGACCCGCGCAGGGGACCCCTCGGGTCTCTCGTTGGTGGGGAGCAGCACACCTCAACTACTCTGCGCGCACAGACGCTCACCCGACCAGGTTCGATCAGGTGGAAAAATGGCACTTCACGCACGAAAGCCCCAGCGTCGCGCTCTGCTGCGCGCCGGTCTGACCGTCTCCGCGCTGGGGACCGCCCTCACGGCCGGTGCGGGCTCCGCACAGGCCGTCCAGCTGCCCCCGGTCGCCGAGGCCCCGGAGCAGGGCGCCCTGGCCCTCCAGGCGGTCGGCGAGACGGCCGGCCCCGCGGTGACCAGCGCGCTCGGAACCTCGCTGGCCAGCAATATCGCCCCGGTCACCGATCTCCAGCTCGACCCGCTGGCGGGCACCGGGACGGACCCGCTGGACAACGCGGTGGGCACCCAGATCGCCGACTTCAAGCCGCTGACCACGGCCGTCCTGACCGACCCGCTCACCAGCGGCGGTTCGCTGAGCGATCTGCCGGTGGTGGGCGGGGTGACCGAACTGGTCACCGGTTGACCGGCGCAACACGGCGGACGGGGCCGCCCCGGATGGGAGGGCGGCCCCGTCCGGGGCGCCGGCCGCGTGTCAGTACGAGGAGCCGGAGGCCCCCAGCGCGCCGGTCGGGTGCCAGACCGTCTTGGTCTCCAGGAAGGCCGTGAGGCGGTGGGTGCCGGGCGAGGCCGCCCAGTCCGTGGAGTCGGCCGGCCGTGGACGCAGGACCCGCTTCAGGTTGTCCGCCGCCGCGGTCTCCAGCTCCTTCGCCAGCTCGGCGTCGGCGCCGGTGAGATCGATCGCGTTGACGTCCCTGTGGGCCGCGAGCGGGGCCGCGAGCTCCGCCGTCCGCCCCGACAGGATGTTGACCACGCCGCCCGGCACGTCGGAGGTGGCCAGCACCTCGCCGAGCGAGAGCGCGGGCAGCGGGGCGTCGGCGGAGGCGATCACCACGGCCGTGTTGCCCGTCGCGACCACCGGGGCGATCACCGAGACCAGGCCGAGGAGCGAGGACGCCTGCGGCGCGAGGACCGCGACGACGCCGGTCGGCTCCGGGGTGGAGAGGTTGAAGTAGGGGCCCGCGACCGGGTTCGCCCCGCCCGCGATCTGCCCGATCTTGTCGGTCCAGCCCGCGTACCAGACCCAGCGGTCGATCGCCGCGTCCACCGCGTCCGCCGCCCTGGACTTCGACAGCCCCTCGGCCGCGGCCACCTCGCGGGCGAACTGCTCCCTGCGGCCCTCCAGCATCTCCGCGACGCGGTAGAGGACCTGGCCGCGGTTGTACGCGGTCGCCCCCGACCAGCCGCCGAAGGCCTTGCGGGCGGCCACGACCGCGTCGCGGGCGTCCTTGCGGGAGGACTGCGGGGCGTTGGCCAGCCACGCGCCCTTGGAGTCGGTCACCTCGTACACCCGGCCGCTCTCGGAGCGGGGGAACCTGCCCCCGACGTACAGCTTGTAGGTCTTGAAGACGCTTCTGCGGTTCTGATCAGACATCGAGGTACGCCTCCAGGCCGTGGCGGCCGCCCTCGCGACCGTAGCCCGACTCCTTGTAGCCGCCGAAGGGCGACGTCGGGTCGAGCTTGTTGAACGTGTTGGCCCAGACGACGCCCGCCCGGAGCTTGCCCGCCACCGCGAGGATGCGCGAACCCTTCTCCGTCCAGATGCCGGCCGAGAGGCCGTACTGACTGTTGTTGGCCTTGGCGACCGCCTCGTCCGGGGTGCGGAACGTGAGGACGGAGAGCACCGGGCCGAAGATCTCGTCACGGGCCACGGTGTGCGCCTGGGTGACGTCGGTGAAGAGGGTCGGGGGGAACCAGAAGCCCGACGACGGCAGGTCGCACGGGGCCGACCAGCGCTGGGCCCCCTCGCTCTCGCCGGTCTCCACCAGGGCCGTGATCCGGGCGAGCTGCTCGGCGGAGTTGATCGCGCCGATGTCGGTGTTCTTGTCCAGCGGGTCGCCCAGCCGCAGCGTGGACAGCCGCCGCTTGAGGGCGTCCAGCACCTCGTCGTGGACCGACTCCTGGACCAGCAGCCGGGAGCCCGCGCAGCAGACCTGGCCCTGGTTGAAGAAGATCCCGGTGACGATGCCCTCGACGGCCTGGTCGATCGGCGCGTCGTCGAAGACGATGTTCGCGCCCTTGCCGCCGAGCTCCAGGGTGACCTTCTTGTCCGTCCCCGCGACCTGGCGGGCGATGGCCTTGCCGACGGCGGTCGAACCGGTGAAGGCAACCTTGTCCACGTCGGGGTGGGAGACGAGCGCCTCGCCCGCGTCGCCGTATCCGGTCAGGATGTTGACGACGCCCTTCGGCAGACCGGCCTGACGGCAGATGTCCGCGAAGAACAGGGCGCTCAGCGGGGTCGTCTCGGCCGGCTTGAGAACCACCGTGTTGCCCGCGGCGAGCGCCGGGGCGATCTTCCACGCGAGCATCAGCAGCGGGAAGTTCCACGGGATGACCTGGCCCGCCACGCCCAGCGGGCGCGGGTCGGGACCGTAGCCCGCGTGGTCCAGCTTGTCGGCCCAGCCCGCGTAGTAGAAGAAGTGGGCCGCGACCAGAGGCAGGTCGACGTCGCGGGTCTCCTTGATCGGCTTGCCGTTGTCGAGGGTCTCCAGGACGGCCAGCTCGCGACTGCGCTCCTGGATCAACCGTGCGATCCGGAAGAGGTACTTGGCGCGCTCGGAGCCGGGGAGCGCGGCCCACTTCTCGAACGCCCCACGGGCCGCCTTCACGGCCCGGTCCACGTCCGCCGCGCTCGCCCGCGCGACCTCGGAGAGGACTTCCTCGCTGCTCGGGGAGACGGTCTTGAAGACCTTGCCGTCGGCCGCCTCGCCGAACTCGCCGTCGATGAACAGCCCGTAGGAGGGGGCGATGTCGACGACGGAGCGGGACTCCGGCGCCGGTGCGTACTCGAATGCAGATGCCATGGGGATCAGTCCACCGTCACGTAATCGGGGCCGGAGTAACGGCCGGTGCTGAGCTTCTGGCGCTGCATCAGCAGGTCGTTGAGGAGGCTGGAGGCGCCGAACCGGAACCAGTGCGGGTCCAGCCAGTCCTCGCCCGCGGTCTCGTTCACCAGGACCAGGAACTTCACCGCGTCCTTGGTGGTGCGGATGCCGCCGGCCGGCTTCACGCCGATCTGGATGCCGGTCTGCGCCCGGAAGTCCCGGACGGCCTCCAGCATCAACAGGGTGTTGGCGGGCGTGGCGTTGACAGCCACCTTGCCGGTCGAGGTCTTGATGAAGTCGGCCCCCGCCAGCATCCCGAGCCAGGAGGCCCGGCGGATGTTGTCGTACGTCGACAGCTCGCCGGTCTCGAAGATCACCTTCAGGCGGGCGGCGCCGCACTCCGCCTTCACGGCGACGATCTCCTCGTACACCTTCAGGAAGCGGCCGGAGAGGAAGGCGCCCCGGTCGATCACCATGTCGATCTCGTCCGCCCCGGCCGCCACGGCGTCGCGGACGTCCGCGAGCTTGACGTCGAGCGCGGCGCGCCCGGCCGGGAAGGCGGTCGCCACGGACGCCACCTTCACGCCGGAGCCGGCGAGCGCGGCGGCGGCGGTGGCCACCATGTCGGGGTAGACGCAGACCGCCGCGGTGTGCGGGGTCGTGCGGTCGGGCTCGGCATCCACGGGGTCGGAAGCGAGCCGGGGCGCGGCGTAGCGGAGCGGGTCGGGGCGGACGGCCTTGGCGGCGAGGGCCCGGACCTTGCCCGGGGTGTCCGCGCCTTCCAGCGTCGTCAGGTCGATCATCGAGATGGCGAGATCGATGGCGTACGCCTTGGCCGTCGTCTTGATCGAACGGGTTCCGAGGGAGGCGGCGCGCGCTTCGAGGCCGACGGCGTCGACGCCGGGCAGCCCGGACAGGAAGCGGCGCAGCGCGCTGTCGGACGCGGTGGCGTCGGAGAAGGGCGTACCGCCGTGCCCGGACGCGGCCGAGAGCCTGGGGGTGGGAGCAGTGGTGGGCATGGTCACCAGAGGAGCATATCTACGCGCGTAGCGACCTGTACAGGGGGCCGGCTCGTCCGTGCGCCTCGCCGTCGGCCCGCCCCGCCGCCTCCCGTACCCGGCCCGACGCGCCGCCACGACGGGACGGCCGCCGGGCCGCGACCCGCGCCCGTCAGGCAGAATCGCCCCCATGACGAGCCCCACACCCCCCGCGAAAACGCCGTCGCCCGCCGGGCGGACCCACCGTTCCGTCGCCGGGGCGGTCTGCGGGGTGCTGCTGCTCCTGCTGATCGGCTGGATGGCCGGCGACGCCATGATCCGGGGCGAGGGCCGGACGCCGTGGCTGGCGCCGGCCGCGCTGCTGCTCCTCGTGCCGCTGGTCGTGGCGTTCACCCTGCGTCCCGCCGTGTTCGTCGACGACGAGCGCATCCGCGTCCGCAACCCGTTCCGGACGATCCAGCTGCCCTGGACCGAGGTCGCCGACGTCCGGGCCGCGTACTCCTCCGAGCTGATCGCCCAGGACGGCGTGAAGTACCAGCTGTGGGCCATCCCCGTCTCGCTGCGGGCCCGCAAGCGCGCGGCGCGCAGCGCGGCCCGCGCGGCGCACGACGACCCCTACGGCCGCACCTCGGTCAGCGCCGACGTCCGCGACGCCGCCGCACGCACCGCCTCCGCCGACCAGACCGTCCGGGACCTGCGGGACCTGGCCGAAGCGGCGGGGGGCTCGACGGCCGAGGGGAAGGCCGCCGTCTCCGTGCGCTGGGCGTACGAGGTGATCGCCCCGGCCGCCGCCGGCGCGGTCCTGCTCGCGGTGGTCTGGGCCCTGGGCTGAGGCGCTCTCGCCGGGGGGAGCGCCGGGCCGCGCGCCGGGGGCCGGGAACGCCGTAGGGCCGACGGCCCCCACGGGGTCGCCGGCCCTACGGCGCGGGCGGCTTGAGGCTCAGATCCCGGCGGCCGCCGCCAGGTCCCGCTTGATCCCGGCGAGCAGTTCGGCCCCCCGGGCCCGGGCCGCGGGCAGCTTCGAGGCGTCGGCGACCGGGACGACGACCTCCAGGTAGCACTTCAGCTTCGGCTCTGTGCCACTCGGGCGGACGATCACCCGGGCGCCGTCCAGGCGGTAGCGCAGGCCGTCGGTGGGCGGCAGGGCGTCCGTGCCCAGGGAGAGGTCCTCCGCCGAGGTGACGGCGAGACCGGCCAGCGCGGTCGGCGGCTGCTCACGGAGCCGGGTCATGGCGTTCGCGATGACCGTGAGGTCCTCCACCCGCACCGAGAGCTGGTCGGTGGCGTACAGGCCGTGGGCCAGGGCCAGATCGTCCAGCAGGTCCAGGAGGGTGCGGCCCCGCTCCTTGAGCACGGAGGCCAGCTCGGCGACGAGCAGGGCGGCGGTGATGCCGTCCTTGTCGCGGACGCCCTCGGGGTCGACGCAGTAGCCGAGCGCCTCCTCGTAGCCGTACCGCAGACCGTCCACCCGGGCGATCCACTTGAAACCGGTCAGCGTCTCCTCGTGGCCGAGGCCGGCCTTCCGGGCGATCCGGCCGAGCAGCGAGGACGACACGATCGACTCGGCGAACACGCCGCTCACACCGCGCTCCACCAGGTGCGCGGCGAGCAGCGCGCCCACCTCGTCGCCGCGCAGCATCCGCCAGCCCGCCTCGGTGGAGGCGTCCGGCACGGCGACGGCGCAGCGGTCCGCGTCCGGGTCGTTGGCGATGACCAGGTCCGGCGCGGCCCGGCGCGCGGTGGCGAAGGCGAGGTCCATCGCGCCGGGCTCCTCGGGGTTCGGGAAGGCCACGGTCGGGAACGCGGGGTCCGGCTCGGCCTGTTCGGCCACCAGTACCGGCGCGGGGAACCCGGCCCGTGCGAACGCGGCGGTGAGCACCGGGGCGCCGACGCCGTGCAGCGCGGTGTAGACGGTGCGCGCGGTCCGGGGGCTCCCGTCCGCCAGGACCGCGTCCGTACGCGCCAGGTAGGCGTCCAGCACCTCCTCGCCCAGGGTCTGCCAGCCGTCCTCCGGGCGGGCTACGTCCGCCAGTGGGCCGACCGCCGCGATGGCTGCGGCGATCTCGGCGTCGGCCGGGGGCACGATCTGCGAGCCGTCGCCGAGGTAGACCTTGTAGCCGTTGTCGCGCGGCGGGTTGTGGCTGGCGGTGACCTCGACCCCGGCCACGGCGCCCAGATGCCGCACGGCGTACGCCAGGACGGGGGTGGGCAGCGGGCGGGGCAGCACGGCGGCGCGCAGCCCGGCCCCGGTCATCACAGAGGCGGTGTCGTGGGCGAACTCCGCGGACTTGTAGCGGGCGTCGTAGCCGATGACGACGAGCCCGCCCTCCTGCCCCCGGGCCCTCAGGTACGCGGCGAGGCCCGCCGCCGCCCGGATCACCACGGACCGGTTCATCCGCATCGGGCCGGCCCCGAGCTCCCCGCGCAGCCCGGCGGTGCCGAACTGGAGCGTGCCCGCGAAACGGGCGGCGAGCTCGGCGGTGTCGCCGGCCTCGATCAGCGCGCCCAGCTCCTCACGCGTCTCGGGGTCGGGGTCCTCGGCCAGCCAGGTCCTGGCCTGCGCGATGAGGTCGTGCTGCACGGGGTCCGCCTTTCGGGGGTGCGGAGGGGGAGGGTTCAGGCGTGGTCAAGGGCGGCCGGGGCGGGGTGCGCGCCCGCCCGCCGGGCGCCGGGGAGGGTGCGGTCGGGCACCCGGGCGCCGGGAATCAGACGCGGTCGAGCACCCGGGCCAGCAGGGCGCCCATCCGGGTTGCGGAGTCGCGGCCGGCCTGGAGGACCTCCTCGTGGTTGAGGGGCTCGCCGGACAGGCCGGCCGCCAGGTTGGTGACGAGGGAGAGGCCGAGCACCTCTGCGCCCGCCTCGCGGGCCGCGATGGCCTCCAGGACCGTGGACATGCCGACCAGGTCGCCGCCCAGCACCCGGACCATGTTGATCTCGGCCGGGGTCTCGTAGTGCGGGCCGGGGAACTGGACGTACACGCCCTCTTCGAGCGTGGGGTCGATCTCCTGGCACAGCGCGCGCAGCCGGGGGGAGTACAGGTCGGTCAGGTCGACGAAGTTGGCGCCCATGATCGGGGACGCGGCCGTGAGGTTGAGGTGGTCGCTGATCAGCACCGGCTGCCCCGGCCGCATGCCCTCGCGCAGACCGCCGCAGCCGTTGGTCAGGATGACGGTCCGGCACCCCGCCGCCACCGCCGTACGGACTCCGTGGGCGACGGCGGCGACGCCCCGGCCCTCGTAGTAGTGGGTGCGCCCGAGGAAGACCAGCGCGCGCTTCTCGCCGATCCGGTACGAGCGGACCGTGCCGCCGTGGCCCTCGACGGCGGGGGCGGGGAAGCCGGGGAGCGCGGTGACCGGGAATTCGGCCTCCGGGGCCCCGAGCGCCTCGGCGGCGGGCGCCCAGCCCGAGCCCATGACCAGGGCGACGTCATGGCTCTTCGCCCCGGTCAGCTCGCGCAGGCGTGCGGCGGCCCCGGCGGCGGCTGCCCGCGGGTCGCCCTGGATGTTGTCCGGAATAACAGATGCGTTCACGCGGATGAGCGTAACCGCTGAACCCCTACGCGCGTAGATGACGCTGCGCACAGAGCGCGGAGAGCTGTTCGTGTCTTCGTACGAAAAGCGCTCGGCGGCCTCCCTCAGCAGGGGCGCTTGCGCAGCTCCATCACATAGTCGTGGGGCGCGCCGGCGGATTCCGCGGCGTCGGCGATCTCGCCCAGGGAGCGCGCCGAGGGCAGGCCGCCCTCGTACCCGTTCAGCACGTACATCCAGGCCGGCTCCTCGCCGTCCAGGGTGTGCACGCGCACCCGCATCCGCCGGTAGACGTCGAGGCCGACGCCCTCCCAGCGGTCCATGGAGTCCTCGTCCATCGGCGCCAGGTCGTACAGCGCGACGAAGACCTGGGAGCGCGGGGCCTCCACCACGGTGGGCAGCGCGCCCTCCCAGCCCATCTGCTCGCCGCCGAACGTCAACCGCCAGCCGTTGAGCCAGCCGGTGCTGCGCATCGGGGAATGCGGGGCGCGGCGGGTCATGAGCCGCGCGTCGAGGTTGCCGGCGTACGCGGCGTAGAGCGACATGGGTCGAGGGTACGGGAGGAGGGCGTCCGATCGCGGGTTCCTGTGACGAAGGCCCCGGTCGGGGGAGCGCGGGGGCGCCCGCGCGCCCGGGGCGCCGGCGTTCCGTCCCCGAGCGCCGAAGGTCCCCGTTCCCGTATGGAGGGCCCCGGGGCGAAGCTCTTTGGCGGGTGCGGGACAATGGGGTACGTACTGCATTCCCCCGGGGCGCTCCCCCGGACCCCCGGCCGGGGCGGCAGACGGCCGCGGGATGACACCACGCGAGGCGGACTTTTCGTGACCCGGATCGTGATCATCGGCGGCGGCCCCGGCGGCTACGAGGCGGCCCTGGTGGGCTCCCAGCTCGGCGCGGAGGTGACAGTCGTCGACAGCGACGGCCTCGGCGGGGCCTCCGTGCTCACCGACTGCGTGCCCTCCAAGACTCTGATCGCGACAGCAGAGGTGATGACGACCTTCGACTCCTCCTACGAGGAGCTGGGCATCATCGTCGCGGACGACACCCCGCACATCGAACAGGCGGCGCGGGTGGTCGGCGTCGATCTGGGCAAGGTCAACCGCCGTGTCAAGCGCCTCGCGCTCGCCCAGTCGCACGACATCACCGCCTCCGTCACCCGGGCCGGCGCCCGCGTGATGCGCGGCCGCGGCCGGCTCGACGGGCTCCAGGCGGCCGACGGCTCCCGCCAGGTCGTCGTCACCGCCGCGGACGGCACGGAGGAGCGGCTGACCGCCGACGCCGTGCTGATCGCGACCGGCGGCCACCCCCGCGAGATCCCGGACGCCCAGCCCGACGGCGAGCGCATCCTGAACTGGACCCAGGTCTACGACCTCGACGAGCTTCCGGAGGAGCTGATCGTGGTCGGGTCCGGTGTGACCGGCGCCGAGTTCGCCGGGGCCTACCAGGCGCTCGGTTCGCGCGTCACCCTGGTCTCCTCCCGGGACCGGGTGCTGCCCGGCGAGGACCCGGACGCCGCGGCCGTGCTGGAGGACGTCTTCCGCCGCCGCGGGATGAACGTCATGGCCCGCTCCCGCGCGCAGTCCGCCAAGCGCGTGGGCGACCGGGTCGAGGTCACCCTCTCCGACGGCCGGGTCATCACCGGTTCGCACTGCCTGATGGCGGTCGGCGCGATCCCGAACACCGAGGGGATGGGCCTGGAGGAGTCCGGCGTCCGGCTCAAGGAGTCCGGGCACATCCTCACCGACCGGGTCTCGCGCACCAGTGCCCCCGGCGTCTACGCGGCCGGCGACGTCACCGGGGTCTTCGCCCTGGCCTCGGTCGCCGCGATGCAGGGCCGGATCGCGATGTACCACTTCCTCGGCGACGCGGTCGCCCCGCTGGACCTCAAGACGGTCTCCTCCAACGTCTTCACCGATCCGGAGATCGCCACCGTCGGCTACAGCCAGGCCGACGTCGACGAGCACAGGATCGACGCCCGGGTGGTCAAGCTGCCGCTGCTGCGCAACCCGCGCGCCAAGATGCAGGGCATCCGCGACGGCTTCGTCAAGATCTTCTGCCGCCCCGGCACGGGGATCGTGGTCGGCGGCTGCGTCGTCGCGCCGCGCGCCAGCGAGCTGATCCACCCCATCTCGATAGCGGTGGACAACAACCTGACGGTGGAGCAGATCGCGAACACCTTCACGGTCTACCCGTCGCTGTCCGGATCGATCGCCGAAGTGGCCCGGCAGCTGCACACGCGCAAGCTGACGGGCGAGGACTGAGCCCCGCGAAGACCTGGCACCCCGGCGGCCCTCCTCGCCCCTCGCGGAGTGCGGAGAGCCGCCGGGGCTCGCCGTGGGACGGCACAGGGGCCTCTTATACCACCTGGAGGCCTCGGGGACGTACAACTTTCGTTATCCGGTGCAAACTGCTGAAAACCCATCGACGGCCGCGTTACTGTCAGTTCCGTGTTCGCTGCAGAACGTCGTCAACTGATCCTCGAAATGGTGCGTGCCAACGGGGCGGTATCGCTCCGTGAGCTCGCCCGCGTCGTCCAGACCTCCGAAGTGACCGTACGGCGGGACGTGCGGGCGCTGGAGGCAGAAGGGCTCCTCGACCGCCGGCACGGCGGTGCGGTCTTGCCGGGCGGTTTTACGCGGGAATCCGGCTTTCCGCAGAAATCCCACCTGTCCACCGCGGAGAAGACGGCCATCGCCGACCTGGCCGCGGGGCTCGTCGGCGAGGGCGAGGCCATCGTGGTCGGCGCCGGCACGACCACGCAGGAGCTGGCCCGCCGGCTCGCACGGGTCCCCGGTCTGACCGTCGTCACCAACTCCCTGCTCGTGGCCCAGGCGTTGGCCCATGCCAACCGGGTCGAAGTGGTGATGACCGGCGGCACCCTGCGCGGGAGCAACTACGCGCTGGTGGGCAGCGGGGCCGAGCAGTCCCTCCACGGACTGCGGGTCTCCCGTGCCTTCCTCTCCGGGAGCGGCCTCACGGCCGAGCGCGGCCTGTCCACCTCCAACATGCTCTCGGCCAGCGTCGACCGGGCCCTGGTCCAGGCCGCCGCCGAGGTGGTCGTCCTGGCGGACCACACGAAGCTGGGCGCGGACACCATGTTCCAGACCGTGCCCACCGAGCTGATCACCCGGCTCGTCACGGACGAGCCCCCGCCCCACGACGAGCGCGCCGCCGCCGAGCTCCAGGCCCTGGCGGACCAGGGCGTCGAGATCACGGTGGCCGGTCCGGACACGGAAGCGTCCGCCGGGGACAGCGCCCCGCCGGGGGGCAGGCCCCGCCGGGAGATGCCGCTGCCCGGCCAGCGGCGCACGCAGAGCGGCGGTCTCGGGCCGCAGCTGCGCAGCGCCTCCGCCCTGGCGGACGTACCGGGCGACCGCGCCCGGGTCGCGGACCTCCGGCGGCGGTAGCGCACCTGGCCGGGCGCGGCCGGCCCCGCACAGGGCCGGCCTCCGGAGCGACCGGCCAGAGCGGCAGTGGTGAGGCCCGACGGCGGCGACGCGACCGTGCCGCCGGGGGCCGCGGCGGGCCGGCCGCCCGTCGACCCCGAGTCCGCACGGGTACGCGCACAGCTCTCCCCGCCTCCGTGACGGGGGACGGCCTCAGCCCCCTTGGCCGGGCCCCCGGTCAGCAGGGGGGATTGCCGGTGCTCATGGCGTAGCTGACCGAGCCGCCGTAGCCGGAGAGCGTGAGCGTGTTGTAGCCGGAGGTGGGAACGAGATAGTTGGTCGGCCGCAGAGCGACCGTGGTCCCCGCCGGGACGCCGCCGGGCGCCGACAGGTTCACCTGGGCCGTGCTGCCCGAAGCGCTCGGTACATACGCCGATGCGGAGGTGACCTTGAGCCCGTAGGAGCTGGTCCGGGTGACCGTGAACTTCCAGGTGCTGCCGGCGGGCACCCCGGTCGTGGAGTTGACGGTGAAGGTGAACGCGCGGTTGTAGGACGGGCCGGTACAGGTCCAGCCGAGGGTCGCGCTCCGGGCTCCCACGGACGCCGTCCCGGAACCGGTGGCGGCGCCGGCCGCCCCGCCGCCGGCGAGCAGAGCCGTCGCGGACAGGGCGAGCGCCCCCGCCACAGAAAGAAGGCCTCTGCCGCTCCGCCATGTGGTGTCGCGCATGTCTGGTCCTCCCCTACCGCCCCGAGCGGGCGGTGATCTGGCCTCTCGCCCCCGCTCCGGGACCGAGCCGAACTCGGGGCGACCTCACCGACAGCTCGTACACGGACAGGCCCCTGCCGGTCACGCCCCCCATCGCGCTCGGAACAACATAACGGCACCGGTGGGCGCCTGGGGGGGCCGAGGCGTAGTACGGCGCGACCGAGTCCCCTGGGCTCTGCGCCCACCGGCCCCGCAGTCGGCAGGCGGTGCACCTGGGCACGGGCGCCGAGGGCGCGACGGCGGATCGGCTCTGCGGGGCGCACGACGCCCAGCCCGCCCCCTCCGTGCGCTGGTCACGACCACCGGGCGCTGCGACCCCAGAAGAGAGGGCGCGGGGCAAGCGGGGAGCTCGCGCGGGGCCGCCATGCCTCCCGCCGGGCACAGCGCCCCGGCGGGGGAGGCGTGACGGCTTCTCGGCGGGGGCCGTGGCGCCTCTACGTCAGGGTCAGGGCTGGACCGCAGAGGAGACCCGCCGGGGGGCGGCTACTTCAGCCCGCGCAACGTCAGCCGCAGCAACCGCCCCGCCAGCTCCGGGTCGTCCGGCGACTGCTCCGCCGCCAGCGCGATCGCGTTCGTGAGCTGGAGCAGATCCTCGATGGAGACGTCCGACCGCACGGCCCCGCTCTCCTGGGCCCGGCGCAGCAGACCCGCGCCCGCCTCCCGCAGCGGGAGATGGCACTGCGCCAGCGCCGACGACTCATCACGTGAAGCCGACATCAGTGCGCGGGCCAGGCCGCGGTACTCACCCGCGTGTGTGACGATCGCGCCCAGCCACTCCACCAGGGCCGCGCACGGCCGGTCCGAGCCCGCCAGCTCCCGGGAGCGGTCCAGGAGGGAGCACAGGGCGTCCTGGAAGACGGCGTTCATCAGGGCGTGCCGGTTGGGGAAGTGCCGGTAGAGAGTGCCGATGCCCACGCCCGCCCGCCGCGCGATGTCCTCCAGCGAGGCGTCGGTGCCGTGGTCGGCGAAGGACCTGCGGGCCTCGCCCACCAGCCGGTCGCGGTTGCGGCGCGCGTCCGCGCGCATCTGCCGGGCCGGCGGCTGCGCCGTGCTCGTCTCCCTCGGCATCGCCCCTGCCATGGCTCCCGCCCTCTCTCGGCCCGCGGCCCCTCGTCGGTTCCAGGATGCCATTGCCGACACAGGGGCCCGGCCCCGTCATGACGACGTGGACCGGGCCCCTGCGGAACGTGCTGTGCCGTCAGTCCTTGATCTCGCAGATCAGGGCGCCGGAGGAGACGGAGGCGCCGATCTCGGCGGCGAGGCCCTTGACGGTGCCGGCACGGTGCGCGTTGAGCGGCTGCTCCATCTTCATGGCCTCCAGGACGACGACGAGGTCGCCCTCCTTGACCTCTTGGCCCTCCTCGACCGCGATCTTGACGATCGTGCCCTGCATGGGCGAGGCGAGGCTGTCGCCCGAGGCCGCGGAACCGGCCTTCTTCGCCGCGCGGCGCTTCGGCTTCGCCCCGGCGGCGAGTCCGGTCCGGGCGAGCGACATGCCCAGCGAGGACGGCAGCGAGACCTCCAGGCGCTTGCCGCCGACCTCGACGACGACGGTCTCGCGCCCGGCCTCGTCCTCCGCGTCCGCGTCGGCGGGCGCGGCGAAGGGCTTGACCTCGTTGACGAACTCGGTCTCGATCCACCGCGTGTGGACGGCGAACGGGTCCGAGGTGAAGGCGGGGTCCACGACGACGGCCCGGTGGAACGGGATCGCGGTGGCCATGCCCTCGACCGTGAACTCGCCGAGCGCGCGGGCGGCGCGCTGGAGCGCCTGCTCGCGGGTCGCCCCGGTCACGATGAGCTTGGCGAGCAGGGAGTCCCAGGCGGGGCCGATCACGCTGCCGGACTCGACGCCCGCGTCCAGACGGACGCCGGGGCCGCTCGGCGGGGCGAACGTGGTGACGGTGCCGGGGGCGGGCAGGAAGCCGCGGCCGGGGTCCTCCCCGTTGATCCGGAACTCGAAGGAGTGACCGCGCACCGCGGGGTCGCCGTAACCGAGCTCCTCGCCGTCGGCGATCCGGAACATCTCGCGGACGAGGTCGATGCCCGTGACCTCCTCGGTGACGGGGTGCTCCACCTGGAGGCGGGTGTTGACCTCCAGGAAGGAGATCGTGCCGTCCAGGCCCACGAGGAACTCGACCGTGCCGGCGCCGACGTAACCGGCTTCCTTCAGGATCACCTTGGACGCCGCGTACAGCTCGTCGTTCTGTTCCTGGGTCAGGAACGGGGCCGGGGCCTCCTCGACGAGCTTCTGGTGGCGGCGCTGGAGCGAGCAGTCGCGGGTCGAGACGACCACCACGTTGCCGTGGGAGTCGGCCAGGCACTGGGTCTCCACGTGGCGCGGCTTGTCGAGGTAGCGCTCGACGAAGCACTCGCCCCGGCCGAACGCGGCGACGGCCTCGCGGACGGCGGAGTCGTACAGCTCGGGGATCTCCTCCAGGGTGCGGGCCACCTTCAGCCCGCGCCCGCCGCCGCCGAACGCCGCCTTGATCGCGATCGGCAGCCCGTTCTCCTCCGCGAAGGCGACGACCTCGGCGGAACCGGAGACCGGGTCCGGGGTGCCGGCCACCAGGGGGGCGCCCGCCCGCTGGGCGATGTGCCGCGCCGCGACCTTGTCGCCGAGGTCGCGGATCGCCTGCGGGGGCGGTCCGATCCAGGTCAGCCCGGCGTCCAGGACGGCCTGGGCGAACTCCGCGTTCTCCGACAGGAACCCGTAACCGGGGTGGACGGCGTCCGCACCGGAGTCCGCGGCGGCCCGCAGCACCTTCGCCATGTCCAGGTAGCTGGCGGACGGGGTGTCACCGCCCAGGGCGAACGCCTCGTCAGCGGCCCGGACGTGCAGCGCGTCCCGGTCCGGCTCGGCGTAGACCGCCACGCTCGCGATCCCCGCGTCCCGACAGGCCCGAGCAACGCGGACAGCGATTTCGCCACGGTTGGCGATGAGCACCTTGCGCACGATGACTCCCTCCTCGAAACAAGCTGAGTTTAGGGACTACCGACACGGCCGTACGACCCGTCCCCAATGGTGAGCTTGCCCACACGGAGTGTGATCCGAGGCTTGCCCCAGTAGTGAAATCCCTTGTGGCACCACGGTACGCCGGGATACCCAACCGCACAGTAATCATCCGGTGTGGTGCAGGTCTCTGTTCTGAAGGTCAACGCCGCACGGCGATTCTTTGTGGAGACCCTACGAACGGCCGGGAGATTCTTTGCCCGGCGTGCGGGGGCGTCCGTCCTCTTGTCCGAAGGGGTACCGCTGAGTAGGGTCCGCGCTACGCACGTACCGCAGGTAACAGGAGGGTGGCGCCGTGTTGCGCAGACCGGTGGCGATCGTGGCCGCGCTCGTGCTGTTCGGGGAGGCGGCGGGCATCGTGTTCGTCAACGCCGTCCTGGCCACCGTCGCGGAGAACCAGAACATGTCGCTCGCGGGTCTGGACCCCAAGGCCATGTCCACCGGCACCTGGGCGATGGGCGGCGTGTCCGGCCTGCTGCTGCTCCTGTGCGGGCTGATCGCGCTGCTGACCGGGGTCCGTGACCGCGCGCCGGGACGCGTCGGGCGCATCACCCTGATCGGCTGTGCGGTCGCGCACGGGGTGCTCGGCGCGGTGGCCGTCGGCCTGGTGGGCTGGGAGGCCTTCGCGTTCCTGATGGGCGTCTTGGCCCTGCTGGTGTTCACGCTGCTCGCGTACGGCCCCGGGCCCCGCGCCGGCGGCGCCGTGGGCGACGGGGCGGCCCCGGCGGTGGTCTGAGCCGCCGCGCGGCCCCGGCCGGGGGCGCCGGGCCGGGGCCCGCATCTGCTGCTCAGACCCACAACTTTGTGACGGACACGTCCAGTTCGCCGAGCAGTCGGCGCAGCAGCGGCAGCGACAGACCGATGACGTTGCCGTGGTCGCCCTCGATGGAATCGACGAACGGCGCGGAGCGGCCGTCCAGCGTGAAGGCCCCCGCGACGTGCAGCGGCTCGCCCGAGGCGACGTAGGCGGCGACCTCGGCGTCGCTCGGCTCGCCGAACCGTACGACCGTGGAGGCCGTCGCCGACGCCGTGCGGCCCGTCGCCGTGTCGATCACGCTGTGCCCCGTCCGCAGGACCCCGGACCGGCCGCGCATGGACTTCCAGCGGGCGGTGGCCTCCTCGGCGTCGGCCGGCTTGCCGAGCGCCTCGCCGTCCAGCTCCAGCACCGAGTCGCAGCCGATGACCAGGGCCCCGGCCGCCGCGGGGCGCTCCGCGACCGCCGAGGCCTTGGCGCGCGCCAGGACGAGCGCCAGTTCGGCGGGGTTCGGCGCGGACAGGGCGTCCTCGTCGACCCCGCTGACGATCACCTCGGGGGCGAAACCGGCCTGCCGCAGCAGACCGAGGCGGGCGGGGGAGGCGGAGGCGAGCACGAGGCGGCGCTGATCAGTCATGCGGCCCATCGTAGAAGGGGCCGGGGGCGCCCGGGTCCGGCCGCGCTCACCGGTGCCCGCCCCTCCGGGACCGACCGCGCCCGGAGGGGCGGGAGCGCGCTGGGCGCGGTCGTGCGCTCGGCGCACAGAGGACGGCCGCCCCGGCAGGGCTCAGCGGGTGCCGATGACCAGCATCGCCACGAGCATCGCCAGGGCCAGCACGAGGCCCGCGCGACGCAGCATGGCCTGGGCGTCGCGCAGTTCCTTCGGAGGCCTGTTCTCGGGGTCGGACCACAGCATGCCTCCGATCCTGCCGCGCCGGCCGCCGATCCGCCTGAGTACGGGTACTCAAGCCGCCCCCGCGAGCGGGGGCGGCTCGCGGCGCTCAGACCGGCCAGTACGTCCGGGCCCAGGCCCGCGGGCCCGGCTGCGGGGGGCCCGTGCGCGCGATGCGCCCCGGGTCGGACCACTGCTCGGGCGGCATCGGCGCGCCGGAGGACACGGCGGAAGCCGCCGCGGCCCGCGCCCGGACCACCGCCAGGGCGGCGGCGAGCTCCTCGGGGGTGGGGTTGCCCCGTACGACCTTGATCATGGGCAGACCTTTCTGCGAGCGGGCCGACGGCTACAGGGGGATGTTGCCGTGCTTCTTCGGAGGCAGTGATTCCCGTTTCGTCCGCAGCTGACGCAGGCCCTTGACGATGTGGGCCCGGGTGTCGGACGGCATGACCACCGCGTCGACGTAGCCGCGCTCGGCCGCCACGTACGGGTTGAGCAGTGCGTTCTCGTAGTCCGCCATCAGCTCGGCGCGGGTGGCGTCGGGGTCCTCGGCCGCCGCGATGGCGCGCCGGTGCAGGATGTTCACCGCGCCCTGCGCGCCCATGACGGCGATCTGGGCGGTCGGCCAGGCCAGGTTGAGGTCCGCGCCCAGGTGCTTGGAGCCCATCACGTCGTACGCGCCGCCGAACGCCTTGCGGGTGATGACGGTGATCAGCGGGACCGTCGCCTCCGCGTACGCGTAGATCAGCTTCGCCCCGCGCCGGATGATCCCGCCGTACTCCTGGTCCACCCCGGGCAGGAAGCCCGGAACGTCCACGAAGGTGATCACCGGGACGTTGAACGCGTCGCAGGTGCGGACGAAGCGGGCCGCCTTCTCGCTGGCGTCGATGTCCAGGCAGCCGGCGAACTGCATCGGCTGGTTGGCGACGATGCCGACCGGGTGGCCCTCGACCCGGCCGAAGCCGGTGATGATGTTCGGCGCGAACAGGGCCTGGGTCTCCAGGAACTCGCCGTCGTCCAGCACGTGCTCGATCGCCGTGTGCATGTCGTACGGCTGGTTGGCCGAGTCCGGGATGAGCGTGTCCAGTTCACGGTCCTCGTCCGTCGTCGCGAGGTCCGCCTCCTCCGGGAAGGCCGGGGCCTCGGAGAGGTTGTTGGAGGGGAGGTAGGACAGCAGCGACTTGACGTACTCGATGGCGTCCTTCTCGTCGCCCGCCATGTGGTGCGCCACCCCGGAGGTGGCGTTGTGCGTCCGCGCGCCGCCCAGCTCCTCGAAGCCGACGTCCTCGCCGGTGACCGTCTTGATGACGTCGGGCCCGGTGATGAACATGTGCGAGGTCTGGTCGACCATCACCGTGAAGTCGGTGATCGCGGGGGAGTACACCGCGCCGCCCGCGCACGGGCCGACGATCAGCGAGATCTGCGGGATCACCCCGGAGGCGTGCACGTTGCGGCGGAAGATCTCGGCGAACAGGCCGAGCGCGGCGACGCCCTCCTGGATGCGCGCGCCGCCGCCGTCGTTGATGCCGATGACCGGACAGCCGGTCTTCAGCGCGAAGTCCATGACCTTGACGATCTTCTCGCCGTAGACCTCGCCGAGCGAACCGCCGAAGATGGTGAAGTCCTGCGAGTACACGCAGACCGGGCGGCCGTCGACCGTGCCGTAACCGGTGACGACGCCGTCCCCGTACGGGCGGTTCTTCTCGATGCCGAAATTGGTGGAGCGGTGTCGGGCGAACTCGTCGAGCTCCACGAAGGAGCCCTCGTCCAGCAGCAGCTCGACCCGCTCACGGGCCGTCAGCTTGCCCTTGGCGTGCTGCTTCTCGACCGCGCGGGCCGAACCCGCGTGCGTCGCCTCGTCGATACGGCGCGTCAGGTCCGCGAGCTTGCCCGCGGTGGTGTGGATGTCGCTTTGCGGCTCGGACATCGGGGGGCGGCTCCCTGCCTGGTCACGGTGGACGACGTCTGGCACCGGTCACGGGGGGACGGCCGGACGTCTCTCGGGCTCTGGCTACTGAGTCGTAGGGTAGCGGCGCGCCTACGGTTCGGCAGTGCGTCCTTTGCCACACCTAGGGTGGGTTGCATGACACCACCGGATACGCCAAGCAACCGCTGGTCGGACCTGGGCCGACCGCCCCTGAACGTGACCGCGCTGCGCCGGGGGCTGGTGCGGCCGGAGGCGTTGTGGAGCGCGCTGGAGGTCGTCCAGTCCACCGGATCGACCAACTCCGACCTCGCCGCGCGGGCGGACGCCCTGACCGAGGGCACGGTGCTGGTGGCCGAGGAGCAGACCGCCGGGCGCGGGCGGCTGGAGCGGACCTGGACCGCGCCGCCACGCTCCGGTCTGTTCCTCTCCGTCTACCTGGAGCCCGCCGAGGTCCCCGTCGAGCGCTGGGGCTGGCTGCCGCTGCTGACCGGAGTCGCCGCCGCGACCGGGCTCGCGAAGTCCGCCGGCGTCGACATGGCGCTGAAGTGGCCCAACGACCTGCTCACCTCGGTGGACGGCGAGGAACGCAAGGCGGGCGGCATCCTCGCGGAGCGGGCCGGGAACGGCGTCGTCATCGGCCTGGGCGTCAACGTCTCGCTGCGCGCCGACGAGCTGCCCGCCCCGGCCGCCGGGTCGCTGGCGCTCGCCGGGGCGGTCTCCACCGACCGCGAGACCCTGCTGCGCGCCGTCCTGCGCTCGCTGGAGCACTGGTACGGGCGGTGGCGGGCGGCGGGCGGCGACGCGGCCGCGAGCGGACTGCAGGCCGCGTACGCGGCGGGCTGCGCGACCCTCGACCGGCAGGTGCGGGCCGAGCTGCCGGGCGGCCGGAGCCTGGTCGGCGAGGCCGTCGCGATCGACGGGGACGGACGGCTGGTGCTCTCCACGGAGGGAGGCCTCCAGCAACCGGTGTCGGCCGGAGACATCGTGCACCTGCGGGGCGCCCGGGGCGGTCTGACCTGACGGGGAGCGCCCCCGCCCCGCGGCCGCGGCGGCGGACCCGGCGCCGGGGGGACGAGGAGCGCCCCGGGCCGGCTGTCGCGCGCGACGCACCCGCGACGGGCGGCCAAGGACGTGAGCCAGGGCACACCTGCCGTATCGTTGAGGCGATCCAGCGACAGATCGGCAGGGCAGTGCGCAGGGAACGGGCAGGAGGCGGCTGGTGACCGTCGGCGACACGACGTCCGGTGGAGGCGAGGAGCCTCCGGCGGACTCCTCGGCCCATGCCACACCGCACCACGAGGTCGACCACACGGCCGAGCCGACCGACGACCCCCTCGCGATCCGGCTCGAAGCGCTGATCCTCGGCGCGGACCGCCGCTACACCCCCTTCCAGGCGGCCCGTACCGCCGGGGTCTCCATGGACCTGGCCTCCCGGTTCTGGCGGGCCATGGGCTTCGCCGACATCGGCCAGGCCAAGGCGCTCACCGAGGCCGACGTCCTCGCCCTGCGCCGGCTCGCCGGTCTCGTCGAGGCGGGCCTGCTCAGCGAGCCGATGGCGATCCAGGTCGCCCGCTCCACCGGGCAGACCACCGCCCGCCTGGCCGAGTGGCAGATCGACTCGTTCCTGGAGGGCCTGACCGAACCGCCCGAGCCCGGCATGACCCGCACCGAGGTCACCTACCCGCTGGTCGAGCTGCTGCTCCCGGAGCTCCAGGAGTTCCTCGTCTACGTGTGGCGCCGCCAGCTGGCCGCCGCCACCGGCCGGGTCGTGCAGGCAGCGGACGACGAGGAGATGGTCGACCGGCGGCTCGCCGTGGGCTTCGCGGACCTGGTCGGCTTCACCCGGCTGACCCGGCGGCTGGAGGAGGAGGCGCTCGGCGAACTGGTCGAGTCCTTCGAGACCACCGCCGCCGACCTGGTCGCCGCGCACGGCGGTCGGCTCATCAAGACCCTCGGCGACGAGGTGCTCTTCGCCGCCGACGACTCCGGCACGGCCGCCGAGATAGCGCTCCGGCTGATCGAGGCGATGGCCCAGGACGAGTCGATGCCCGCGCTGCGCGTCGGCATCGCCTTCGGCACCGTCACCACCCGCATGGGCGATGTCTTCGGCACGACGGTCAACCTCGCCAGCCGGCTCACCTCGATAGCCCCGAAGGACGCCGTCCTGGTGGACGGGGCGTTCGCCAAGGAACTGGTCCGCCACGGCCAGGCCCCGGAGTCCGAGGCGCAGGCCGCGCAGGAGGCCGCCGAGCGTGCCCGGCGGGCCGAGAAGGAGGGCCGGGAGCCCGACGACGAGCCGCCGCCGCCCGCGTACCGCTTCGGGCTCCAGCCGATGTGGCAGCGCCCCGTGCGCGGGCTCGGCGTCGTGGAACCGTGGCTGCTGGCCCGGCGCGGCAGGCCCGGCGGCTGAGCCGTCCTCCGGCGCCCGGGCCGCGCGCCGCCGCCGGCCCCCGGTCGCGAGCGCCGGTAGGCCCGCCGCCGCGCCGCCGCCGCCGGCCCGCCCCCCGGCTCCCGTCCCGCTGCTCGTCTGTCGGTCCGACGGCCGTCCTGTCTAGGATTCCTGTCGGTTAACGCTCGTTGACCGGTGTCGTCTATCGACAGGGGTGCACATGACCGTCATGTCCGAGCAGCGGTTCGGGGAGTTCGTCGTCGTCCGGCGGCACGAGGGGCAGGAGCACGTCGCCGAGCTGGTCCTCGACCGGCCCAAGGCCATGAACGCCGTCTCCTCCGACATGGCCCGCTCCCTCACCGCCGCCTGCGACGCGCTGGGGGCGGACCGGGACGTCCGGGTCACCGTCCTCACCTCCAGCCACGACCGGGCCTTCTGCGTCGGCGCGGACCTCAAGGAGCGCAACTCCTTCACCGACGCCGAGCTGCTGCGCCAGCGGCCGACGGCCCGCGCCGCCTACACCGGGGTCCTGGAGCTGCCGATGCCGGTGATCGCGGCCGTGCACGGCTTCGCCCTCGGAGGCGGGTTCGAGCTGGCCCTGGCCTGCGACGTGATCGTCGCCGACGCCACCGCCGTGGTCGGCCTGCCCGAGGTGTCCGTGGGCGTCATCCCCGGCGGCGGCGGTACGCAGCTGCTCCCGCGCCGGGTGGGGGCGGCGCGCGCGGCCGAGCTGGTCTTCAGCGCCCGCCGGGTCGAGGCCGCGGAGGCCCGCGCACTGGGGCTGGTGGACGAGCTGGTCGAGGCCGGCCGGGACCGCGAGGAGGCCCTCGCGCTGGGCGGCCGGATCGCCGCCAACTCGCCGGTCGGGCTGCGGGCGGCCAAGCGGGCGCTGCGGCTGGGGCAGGGGCTCGATCTGCGGGCGGGCCTGGAGGTGGAGGACGCCGCCTGGCGGGCGGTGGCCTTCTCCGGGGACCGGGCGGAGGGGGTAGCCGCGTTCAACGAGAAGCGGCGGCCCGACTGGCCCGGCGAGTGACGCGATGGGAGCGAATATGGAGCAATTGACGCCATGACGTAGCCATTAAATTGATCAAAAATGAACAAATCTACATAGGCTGGAGGGATGGGTGGTGACGATGCACGGCTGAGGGCCGTGGTTTCTCTGGCGCAGGCCATGGCCGCGGCCTACACGCCGCGCGACTCGTGGCGGGCGGCGGCGCTGGGAGCCTGCTCCGCGCTGAGCGGCAGCTTCGCCGCGCTCTCCGTGTGGGAGCGGGACCGGGGCCGGCTGCGAGTGCTGGTGAACGCCGGGCAGCGGGCCGAGGGGGAGGAGGAGTTCCCCGAGGAGGAGGCCTATCCGGTCCACGAGTTCCCGGAGATCACCGAGTTCCTGCACGAGCGCTGGGCCGGCGGCGGCGAGCCCGACGCCTGGGTGGAGACCGCCGACGGCCGGGCCGGAGCCGGCGGTCCGGCGCGCGGCGCCCGCCCGTACTGCCACCAGCGGGTGGCGGCGCTGCGCCGGCGCGGCCGGGGCTGCTGCGTGGTCGCGCCGATCGTGCTGCACGGGCGGGCCTGGGGTGAGCTGTATGTGGCCCGGCCCGCCGGGCAGCCGGTCTTCGACCGGGCGGACGCGGACTTCGCGACGGTCCTCGCCGCCGTCGTGGCCTCCGGGATCGCCCAGACCGAGCGGCTGGAGGAGGTCCGCAAGCTCGCCTTCACCGACCCGCTGACCGGGCTGGCCAACCGCCGTGCGGTCGACCTCCGACTGGACGAGGCGGTCGAGCGGCACCGCGCCGACGGCACCGTCGTCAGCCTCGTGGTCTGCGATCTGAACGGCCTCAAGGCGGTGAACGACACCCACGGCCATGCGGTCGGCGACCGGCTGCTGGAACGTTTCGGCTCCGTGCTGTCCCGGTGCGGGGCGATGCTGCCGCGGGCGCTGGCCGCCCGGCTCGGCGGCGACGAGTTCTGCCTGCTGGCGGCCGGGCCCCCGGCCGACGCCGTGGTGGCCGCGGCCACCGAGCTGTGCGACCGCGCGGCGGTGCTGGAGCTCGGCGACGGGGTCGCCTGCGGGGTCGCGTCGACCGGCGATCCGATCGGACCGGTGCGCTCGGCCCGCCGCCTCTTCCGGCTGGCGGACGCCGCCCAGTACCGGGCCAAGGCCGCCCGCTCGACGAAACCGGTGGTGGCCGGACGGGACGGCGAGGTCCTCCGGCTCGCCGACTCCCCGCCCAGGCCCACCCACGACCGGCGCAGGCTGCGCGGCAACCACCCGTGAGCCCGGCGCGCCACCCCCCGTCAGTCCTGCGCCCCCTCCGTCAGCCCTGCGCCCACCCCTGTGTGCCGCCCGCTCCCGGGTCCGCCGCGCCGCTGTCAGGGGCCGGTGCGGCGGTAAGGGGTCCGGGGCGCATCGACTAGTGACACGCAGGGTTTCAATCCGTACGCTGCTGAATATGGATATGCACACTGTTGTGGTGGGGACGTCCAAGACCACCGCGGAGGACGTCGTCGCCGTGGCCCGCCACGGGGCCCGGGTCGAGCTCTCCGCCGCCGCCGTGGAAGCCCTGGCCGCGGCCCGCCTCATCGTGGACGCGCTCGCCGCCGCACCCGAACCGGTCTACGGCGTCTCCACAGGCTTCGGGGCCCTCGCCAGCCGCCACATCAGCCCGGAGCTGCGCGGCCGGCTCCAGCGCAACATCGTCCGCTCGCACGCCGCGGGCATGGGCCCCCGGGTCGAGCGCGAGGTCGTCCGTGCGCTGATGTTCCTGCGGCTCAAGACGGTCGCCTCCGGCCACACCGGCGTACGCCCCGAAGTCGCGCAGACCATGGCCGACCTGCTCAACGCGGGCATCACGCCTGTCGTCCACGAGTACGGCTCCCTCGGCTGCTCCGGCGACCTGGCCCCCCTCTCGCACTGCGCCCTGGCCCTGATGGGAGAGGGCGACGCGGAAGGGCCCGACGGCACGGTCCGCCCCGCCGGCGAACTCCTCGCCGCCCACGGCATCACCCCGGTCGAACTCCGCGAGAAGGAGGGCCTCGCCCTTCTCAACGGCACCGACGGCATGCTCGGCATGCTGGTCCTGGCGCTCGCCGACCTGAAGAACCTCTACACCTCGGCCGACATCACCGCCGCCCTCACCCTGGAGGCGCTGCTCGGCACGGACAGGGTCCTCGCGCCCGAGCTGCACGCGATCCGTCCGCACCCCGGTCAGGGCGTCAGCGCCGACAACATGCTCCGGGTGCTGGCCGGTTCGGGGCTGACGGGGCATCACCAGGACGCCGCGCCCCGCGTCCAGGACGCCTACTCGGTGCGCTGCGCCCCCCAGGTCAACGGGGCCGGACGCGACACCCTGGACTACGCGGCCGTCGTCGCCGACCGCGAACTGGCCTCCTCTGTCGACAATCCGGTGGTCCTGCCCGACGGACGGGTCGAGTCCAACGGCAACTTCCACGGCGCGCCCGTCGGGTACGTCCTGGACTTCCTCGCGATCGTCGCCGCCGACCTCGGCTCGATCTGCGAACGCCGCACCGACCGGCTGCTCGACAAGAACCGTTCGCACGGGCTGCCGCCGTTCCTCGCGGACGACGCGGGGGTCGACTCCGGCCTGATGATCGCCCAGTACACCCAGGCCGCCCTGGTCAGCGAGATGAAGCGGCTCGCCGCCCCCGCGTCCGTCGACTCGATCCCGTCCTCCGCGATGCAGGAGGACCACGTCTCCATGGGCTGGTCGGCCGCGCGCAAACTCCGCACCGCCGTGGACAACCTGGCCCGGATCGTCGCCGTCGAGCTGTACGCGGCGACCCGCGCCGTCGAGCTGCGCGCCGCCGACGGGCTCACCCCCGCGCCCGCCTCCCGGGCGGCCGTCGACGCGCTGCGGGCCGCCGGGGCCGAGGGGCCTGGCCCGGACCGCTTCCTCGCCCCGGATCTGGCCGCCGCCGACACGTTCGTCCGGGAGGGACGCCTGGTCGCGGCCGTGGAACCGGTCACGGGCCCGCTGGCCTGAGCCGTCCGGGGCCGGGGGCCTGCGGGAGGGC